>JAEUUF010000026.1 GCA_016787645.1 Cyclobacteriaceae bacterium
AGCCCTTTGAGCGGATCCAACATTGCTGACTTCAAAGGCATGGGCGAATTTGAAGGAGTCAATCCGGCAAACGGGGTTGTGATCTACTATCAACTTCCCAAACTGGCAGACTCCATTGAAGTGAAGATGGAAATCAAGGATGCCGCCGGCAAAGTGGTGCGGACCTATTCATCAAAAGCAGATGAGAAGTATGAAGGTTACCCTGGCGGTCCTCCCGCCAACCCCACATTGATGAAGGGCAAGGGACTTAACCGGCATGTGTGGGATATGCGGTATCCCATCATGATGGGCGCTCCCAAAGTTTATATTGAATCAAGCTTCCGTGCTCACAAGGCATCGCCGGGGGCCTATTCCGTGACGGTTAAATACGGCAGCACGGAGAGCAATGCGGACTTTAAGATTCTGCCCAATCCTCATTACCCGACTACACCGGCGCAGTATGAGGAGTACCACACCTTCATGTCGGAAATGGAGAGTAACCTGAACACCATGCACCGCCAGGTAGCGACCATGCTGAAGGCCCGCAACCAGTTGGAGGCAGTGATCAAGGATATGGGCACTCAGGAAAAGTACGCTGCCCTCAAAAAGGAGGCAGAGGCCCTTGTCAAGAAGATGACAGCCTGGGATGATGATATGCTCCAGCGGAAAGCCAAGGCGTACGATGACGTGGATAACTATGAAAACAAGTTCACGGCCAATTATATGTTTCTGATCAACCAGACGGAGAGTGACATTCCCCGGGTAAACAAACCCAACCGTGACCGTCGCGCCGAACTGGAAAAGGATTGGGCTGCCCTGGAGGCGAGGAGCAAGGCTATTATGGAAACCGAGGTACCCGCTTACACGAAGAAGTTGTGGGAGGCTGGGATAGGTGCAATATATTGAACCTAGCCCGGAAGGATAAAAACGAGGAATTTTGGCTACTCATTTTCCTGGGGAGCAGCCAGAGCAGGCTATTGAACGACTATTCGGATTTGGTATGCGCCTACTTTGAGTATGTAGACTCCTGGTGAAAGCTCCGATTTTAGAGCATAGTTAGCCTGACCGTTGGAACCTGTTTGAATCCTGAAAGCGTTGACAACCTGCCCCTGGATGTTCAGAATCTGGACTTCTGTAGCAAAGTCAGGAAGGAAGTTATCCAGGGCCAGGTAAAACAAGTCACGCGAATTCACCGGATTGGGGAATACCTGAATCGTGGGTTCTCCCTGCAACACCTTGACCATGATCAATTTCAAATCAGTTGAATGGCCGTTGAAATCCGTCTGTTGCAGCATGTAATAGTTCGACCCCACAGAAGGGCTGAAGTGGGTCAATCGGTAGTCGGATTGCGCCGCCGTGGTACCCTTGCCCTTGATACTGGATATCGGTTGGAAGGATTCTCCATCCTTCGAATGGAAAACGGTGAAGTGGTCATTGTTTAGTTCGCTGGCGGTTGTCCAGGAGAGGTCCACATGCCCTTGGATATTCTCACCTGTGAATTTCAACAGCCCGACCGGGAGTGGCGTTTGTGTACCATTGATGGAGCCCCAATAGAAACTGTTGGAGATGTTTGCGAGGGAAAGCCCGGTGCGGTTGACCTGGGGATTCAAAGTTGTGCCAGCATGTGCGCCGTCCGATCCGGGAGATGCTGCACCGGACAGCGTAATACGGAGGTCTGCAACGTCTCCTACTGTTCCGAAACCGGTACCTTCGGTTCGCAAAGACAGGGGTGTTCCACCGCTCGCAATTCCGTTGCCGGTGGTTACCGTCCAAAAGGAGTTGGAACGTTTTTGAATGGGCGTGGCCCCATCTGAAAATGCCACAACGGTTGAGTTCGCCACATTGGTGTGACGCACTTTAATGGTACCTCCTGTGCCGAGACCTGTACTGCCGAAATATAGTGGCCGGTAATCTGTGCCCGTACCGATAGGAAAGAGGCTGGCTGTGGTACCGATCGTGACAGCCGTCGTCGGGTACCATCTTTCGATATTTCCTCCGTAAAGTTGTCCGGCCGTATAAGTCAGTGTTCCCGCACTGGCCGCAGAAACACCAAGGGTGGCTGTGAACCCGTTGAGATTGAATTTGCCCGCTGTCAAGGTGAGGTTGCTGCTGATCTTAAGATTGTTGGAACTAAGTGTAACCGCCGGGGTGGCACCGGAGGTGTTGTTCACAGTGAGATTGTTGAATGTTGTTGGATAAAGTCCATCGAGCGTTTGCGGCGTGGAGCCCGCAAGGATTACTCCGGCGGTCGAGGCCGTGGAGTTATCCGTCAATCCGCCATTGTTGGTAAAGTTGCCGTAAATACTCAGGGAGGCATTGGCGGCGGCAGCAATGGTTACGGTGGAAGATGGATTCGTATTGGACAGCGTCAGGTTCCGTACCGCGGCAGCCGTCCCCGCATTGATCACCGGCATGGCGCTAATGCCGGCACCATTGGTGATCACCACGTCGGTAGTGCTGGTCGGTACGCTATTGCCGCACCAGTTGCTGGCAGTGGCCCAGTTGCTGGTGGCTCCGATCCAACCTCCTGAACCTAAGACAGTAATCACCGCGGCGGCTGACCTGCTGGTACACCCGCCTGACACAATTTTGAGCCTGTAATAGGTGGTGACGGCCAAGGCAGGGGTCGTGTAGGTAGCATTGGTGCTTGTACCCGAGGCATTTCCAAAGGTGATGTTGTCCGTACTGCTTTCCCATTGATAAGCCGGTGACGCGGGAAGGTTACCGCCACCCAGTGGGTTAGAAGTGAAGACCACGCCACTAGTGCCGCTGCATTGGGTAACGGCGGTCGGAGAAATGTAATTGTCGAAGGTGCAAGACAGCGTTGATCCGGAACAGGGTCCCTTTGAACAATCATTGGTGAATCCAAACACGGTGGAACCACCATTGGTGGTGATGGTACCCGTTGTGTTGATCGTTCCCGAACCAGAAAGCGTGGTACTTCCGGTTTGACCATCATAGTTCCCGTTGATCTGCACGGCACCACCGACCACCAGTGTGCCACTGTTGTTCTTATTGGTAAGATCTCCGTTGATAATCAGGGTACCTCCAGGTCTTACGTTGATATTGAGATTGACATCATTTCTTAATTCTGTATAACCAAGAATGAGGGTTCCATACACTTCGATGGTTCCGCTATTGAAAATATTGGGGGTACCGGCCGTCCCTCCTTCAAATGTCACCGTCACACCGGCGATGATGGTAAGCGCGTTTGTTCCCGCATTGGGGTTGAACGTGTACTTGGTACCACCTGGCTGGTCCGTCGAATTGGAATTGAATGTCCATACCCCGGTAGGGGAAAGACTGGCGTCGATCGTAAGGGGATTGTTCACGTTTACCGTCCCACCGGCTGCCGGAACTGCACCACCAGACCATACCGTCGGGTCCGACCAGTTGCCACTGGTTACTGTGTTTTGGGCAAAACTTAACTGGACGGTAAGTAAAAGTCCAGCCAGGGCCAATAGAGCCTTCTGCGTCATGAGGGGTGTTTCCAATAATAAATACAAAAATAATCAAAAAGGGAACCTGTGGCTGTTTTCGCTCCGCAGGTTATAGATTGGTGACTCAAGTACTCAGTGCAAAGGATCGGACAATAACTCGGCTGAAAGGAAGAGCACGAAGGCATGGTGAGCGATTGATGCCAAGGGTGAAACATGACGTAAATCACTGGGGAATGCGGCCTGTTTGAGTATTTTTACCCAATAACATTCATTTCCAACATGGCAAAAAAATCATCACTTCCCCGCGTCGCTTACTTCTGCATGGAGTATGCGCTTCAGTCTGATTTCAAATTGTATGCTGGTGGCCTGGGCATCCTGGCCGGCGACTATATGAAAGGTGCCAGTGACCATGGTTATCCCATGGTGGGCATTGGAATCAAGTGGAAACAAGGCTATGGCGACCAGATGATTACCAAAAAAGACAAGGTGGTAGATACCTACCCAATTAACCGATATCCCTTCCTAAAAGACACGGGGGTAACCGTCACGGTCAAGATTCGGCAGCGCGATGTGAAGTGTAAGGTATGGCTGGATCGTTCACACGGTACCGTACCGCTCTACCTGCTGGATACCGATGTACCCGGCAATGAAGACGGATGGATCACCGGCCAGTTGTATGGCTGGTTTGGAGAGGAGAGGGTGGCGCAGGAGATGGTGCTAGGCATCGGCGGCGTTCGCGCGCTGCGTGCGCTCGGGATCAAGGTGGATGTCTACCACTTCAACGAAGGCCATGCACTATTCGCCGGATTTGAACTGGTACGCGAAAAGGTAAAGAAAGGGATGCCCTATGCCAAGGCCTTGAAGGCGACAAGCGACCAGATCGTTTTCACCACCCACACACCAGTAGTACAGGGGAATGAATCTCATTACATCTCCCGACTGATGTACATGGGTGCCGACAATGGTGTGTTTGATGAAAAGAAACTGGAAGCCCTGGGAGGCAAGCCGTTCAACATGACGGTGGGTGCACTTCGGCTTTCAAAGAAATCTAATGCCGTAGCGCAGCTTCATGGCGTCACCGCCAATAAGATGTGGAAAGGTGTTAAAGGACGCTCGGAGATCATTGCCATCACCAATGCCATTCATAGGCCTACGTGGGTTGATCAACGCATGCTCGATGCCGCGGAGAAAGGTGGCGACCTCTGGACCATCCACCAGGACAACAAGCGCAAGTTGCTCAACTTCATCAAGGAGCGCAATGGCGTGATGCTGAAGGAAGATTCATTGCTCATCGGCTTTTCGCGCCGGGCTGTTCCTTACAAGCGCAGTGATTTCATCTTCAGTGACAAGAAGAAAGTGGCTGCGCTCTTTAATAGCGGGAAGCTGCAGATTGTATTTGCGGGCAAGTCACACCCGCTGGATGACAAGGGCAAACAAATTGTGGAGAACATCATCGCCATTTCCCGCCGGTATCCCACTTCGGTAGTGTTCCTGGAGAACTATGACATGACCATTGGCAACATGCTGGTACGCGGCTCCGACATTTGGTTGAACAACCCCCGCCGTCCTCAGGAAGCCAGCGGCACCTCGGGCATGAAGGCGGCCATGAACGGCGTTCCCAATCTCAGTACCCTTGATGGATGGTGGCCGGAAGCCTGTGACCATGGCGTCAATGGCTGGCAATTCGGCAACGGCTACGAGAGCAAGGATGACAAGAAGCTGGATGCCAATGATCGCAAGGGATTGTACCAGGTACTGCTGAACGAAGTGATTCCCACCTATTACAATGACCGCACCAAGTGGGTGAGCATTATGCGGGCCAGCATTCAAAGCACCCGTGACACCTTTGCGGTAAAGCGGATGCTCGAGGAGTATTATGATCGGTTGTACAAGGCATAGTTTGCTTGCCAATTGACGAATCTGCTTACCTTTCGCCGGGCCAGCGTAGGTCCAGGGCATGATTATTAATTCCGCTGTATATGTTGATGGCTGTCGGGTGTCTGAACCCGGGCTGGAGTCGCTGGGTGTAGAGCTTAGCCAGCCAGGAAGGTTTGTGTGGCTCGGCTTGAAGGACCCGGACGAGAAGGCCATGAAGCAGATCCAGAAACAATTTGGCCTGCACGACCTCGCCATTGAAGATGCCCACCGCGCTCACCAGCGACCCAAGATTGAAACCTACGGCGATACGCTGTTTATCGTGCTGCGGACCGTTCAATTGAAAGGCAAACGGGTGGAGCTGGGCGAGACGCACTTCTTCCTCGGCATGAATTTCCTGATTACCATCCGGCATAAGACGGCGACGAGCTACCAGGACGTACGTACCCGCTGCGAGTCCTCACCCCAGTTGCTGCGCAAAGGTCCGGCCTTTGCCTTGTATGCCGTGATGGACTTTATCGTGGACCAGTACTTCCCCGTGGTGACTTCCCTGGAGATGGAAGTATCCGCCATTGAAGAGAAAATCTTTCACGAAAAACATCGCCGCGATACTACAGCCGGTATTTACAAATTGAAGCGGCAGATTCTCGAAGTCAAGCGATCGGTATCGCCCTTGATTGACATTTGTAACCGCCTCATGCGGTTTGACCTCAAAGTCATTGACGAGGAAACGAAGCCTTACTTCCGGGACGTTTATGACCACGCCATTCGGATTAACGAAAACGTGGACAACTGCCGCGAACTCCTGAGTACGGCGTTGGAGGCCAACTTGTCGATGATTACCATCACCCAGAGCGAAGTGGGCAAACGCTTTGCCGGGTGGGCGGCGATCATCGGGGTAGCAACCATGATTGCGGGGATATACGGAATGAACTTCAAATTCATGCCTGAACTGGAATGGAAGTACGGTTACCCGCTTGTGGTGGGCAGTACGGCGGCCATTTGCTTGTTCATGTTCTACAAATTCCGGAAGTCGGGGTGGCTATAAAGTCGAAGGTTTAAGGTTTAAAGTTGAAGGTTGGTGCAGCCAGTAATCAATTCATTCAAATCCACCCATTCCACGATAAAGCTTCACCGGTTTGTCCAGCTTAAGCTTCAGAACAGTTACATATTGATCCTGGCCTGAGGCTGGTACATCGATGTAGACCAGGCCGGGGACGTGGCTCCATTGAATCTTGCCGACAACTTTGTGATTCAGTTTGGCATTGGAGCCCAGCATGCTGATTTCCTTGATCTCGTTCATCAGTCCCTTTATCATGACCTGTCCACTGGTCTTGCCAGGCAGGAAGAGGAAGAGCGTGGTTGAATCTTTCGAAAGCGTGGTGGGTCCAGCAAAATGACCGGGAGGAATTCCGGCGATGGTACCGAAGATACCTTCGCCGTTCCGTTTGTTCCAGGCACCCAATTCTTTCAGCACATGCACCTGCTCGTCCTGGATGGTGCCATCGGCCTTGGGTCCGAAGTCCAGCAAGAGGTTGCCGCCATGGGAAACCGCATCGATGAAAATGGTGATGATTTCAAACGGTGTCTTGAATTGCTGATCGCGGCCCTGGTATCCCCAGCTGTTGTTGATAGTCATGCAGAGTTCCCACCAGGGATAGGCAGGCGTGGTAACCGGTACATTTTGTTCGGGCGTGACGTAGTCGCCATATCCCCTTAGCCGGCCATTGATGACCACGGTTGGATTGTTGGCGAGCAGGAGGGTGCGGATCTTTTGCGCTTCCCATTCTTCCGCCGAATGCTCCCAATCGCCGTCGAACCACATGATGTCGGGATTGAACGTCCGGGCCACTTCCATGAGCTGACCCTGGGCGAATGCTCTGAACTTGTTCCACCGGTTGTAGTCGTTGGAAACGGAATAGCGCGCGCTGTCCTGGATGAACGCGGGGTAATCAGGGTGTGACCAATCCAGCAGCGAAAAATAGGTGCCTGTCTTAATTCCGCGCTTGCGCAACTCAGCGAAGAAGGGGCTGATGATATCGCGTTTGGCCGGTGTTTGGGCGACCACGCTGAGGGTGCTCAGCTTGGTGGGGTACAGGGCAACACCATCGTGGTGCTTGGTGGTTATGACGGAGTACCGTGCGCCGGATTCCTGGATCAGGTCGGCCCACGCCGCCGGGTCATAGTTCTTCATGGTGAAGCCCTTCAGCTGCTTCATGTAGTCGGTGTAGCTAATCTTGCGGCTGAAGAAACTCCACGACTCATCGATTCCATTGACTGAATAGATGCCGCAGTGGATGAATATCCCCAGCTTCGCGTCGGCGAACCACTGCATTTTGTCTTTGATGGACTTGGGGTCGATTTGGGTTTGGGCGGCGAGCGTAGCTGCCATGAAGATACAAAGCAGCAAGGTGATTGGTTTCTTAAGCATAAATGGTTGTTAAACTGACCAAATCTGTTTCAGCACACGCTTGAAATTCCCCCCCAGCACACCTAGAATTTGTTCATTGGAATATTTTCTTCGGATCAATCCTTCGGTGATATCAAACATCCGCTGGGGATGGTCGATGCCCTCGATGTCGATCTTCTCCCGGAAACCGTAGCTGCCTTTATAGCCGGCTCGTAACCGCTTGGCTTCTTCGGGGGGCATGTCGTCGTAACCATCCAGATCGATATCACTGCCAATGCCCACGTGGTCTGGACCAATTAGTTTGGCCACGTAGTCGAAGTGATTCAGCGCGTCTTCCACGGTGGTGGGCTCACTACCTTTCACAAACATCCGCACCCCGGTGATGCCCATCACACTTCCTGTTTCCCCCACCTTCTTGATGACTTCATCGGGTTTGCAGCGCGGGTGGCCCGGGTTTAAGGCACGGACATTGGAGTGGGTGACTAGCACTGGCTTCTTCGAAACCTCAAAGGCGTCAAGGGAAGTCTTGTCTCCGCAATGCGAAACATCCACAGCCATACCCACTTTGTTCATGCGCTCTACAATAGCTACCCCAAAATCACTGAGCCCTTCATCTCGGCGCTCTGTTGACCCGTTGCCGATCATGTTCCGGGCGTTGTACGTCAACTGCGAGACGCGCTGACCTATCTTGTAGAACCGGTCGACATCGTCGAGGGTCCGGAAGTGTTCTGAATTCTGCACGCCGATAAGGATACCCACCTTGCCCGATGTTTTCACTTTGTCCAGGTCGCCCGGAGAATCAATCCGCATGAAGTATTGATCAGTTCCCGCGAGGAAACTGTTCCAGCCATTCACAAAATCGTTGGTGGATTGCCAGACATCAGGGCCACCTGTCCCCACCGCGATATGGAAGATGTTGATACCGCTTTGGCGATAGCGTTCAAAATCAGCGGCCGTAAACAGCTCAGGATTAGCGGCCCACTTCTCCATAAGAGGGAAGTTCAAACTCAATAGCCCCAACATATCAATCACCGTGGCCTGCTTCATCAAGTCAATGGCACGTGTAGAATACTCTTTATTGGATCCTGCGAAAACGGGAAAGCTGCCCCGCAGGATGATAGGGGCCGTGATTAGCGCGGCAGTTTGGTAAAGGAATTTTCTTCGGGAGGTCATAGGTAGGTTTTTGGTTGTATTCGTAGTTAAAATCGGCTAGTCCGGGTCTTCTCCAAACCAGCTTCGAATCGATTGTTTCAGGGAAGGGTCTTCCACCAAAGGCAGGTATTCATTGGTATGGAGGTCATACCGATACATTTTCTGCCATCTCCCGGGGTTTGTCGAGACTTCTTCGATGGCATCCAGGGTATAGTCAAGTTCCTTGCGCGTCATCACCGGGTGGAGTGACAACCGCACCCAGCCGGGTTTCTCGGACAGATCGCCGGAATCAATCATCGACGTGATGCGGTGCGAATACTCGGGATTGACATGCAGCAAGTAATGCCCATAGGTGCCGGCACAGGAGCAGCCACCACGGACTTGAATCCCAAAGTGATCACTAAGCACGCGCACAATAAAATTATAATGAATCTTGTCTACGTAGAAGGAAATCACGCCCAACCGCTCCTTGACATTGGGGGCAAGGATATGCAGGCCGGGGACCTTGCTTAAGCGGGCAAAGGCGACCGGAAGCAATTCCGCTTCGCGTTCACGCATGCGCTGTGTACCCATTCGCTCCTTGAGGCGGATGGCCAGCGCGGCACGAATAGTCTGTAAAAAAGCCGGCGTGCCACCGTCTTCACGCAACTCGATATCATCCAGGTAATGATGTTCTCCCCAGGGATTCGTCCATAGCACCGTGCCGCCGCCGGGCTGATCGGGTACTTTGTTGCTGTAAAGCTTCTTGTGGAAAATCAGCACACCCGGACTTCCTGGGCCGCCGAGAAATTTATGCGGCGAGAAATAGATGGCATCCAAAGCTTCTTCCGGATCGGCTGGGTGCATGTTGATATCCGCATAGGGGGCTGACGCGGCGAAGTCGACGAAGCACAAACCTCCATGCTGATGCATGATCTTAGCCAACTGATGATAGGGCGTGAAAATTCCCGTCACATTGCTGCAAGCGGTGAACGCGCCAATTTTGTTCTTACGGTCTTTGTATTTGGCCAGCTCGGCCTCGAGGCGACTCGGATCCACACACATGTCATCGCCAGGAGGCACAATCACGACATCCGCTTCACACTCCAGCCAGGAAGTTTGGTTGGAGTGATGCTCCATGTGCGTGATGAAGATAACAGGCCGTTCAGAAGCAGGTGGTTGATAATAGGGTTTGATGCGTTCAGGAACGTGCAGGCCAAGCAAGCGCTGCAGCTTGGCAATAGCGGCAGTCATACCACTGCCCTGGGTGATGATAACATCATCCGGACCTGCATTGCAGTGATGCTTGATGATCCGCTGCGCTTCCTTATAGGCCAACGTCATCGCCTCGCCCGTGATGCTTGACTCGGAATGCGTATTGCCCAGAAGGGGCCCAAACTTGCGGGTAAGGAGATCCTCGATGGGAGCGTACAGCCTTCCCGATGCAATCCAGTCCGCGTAGATCAGATGACGCCTTCCTGAGGGTCCATCAAAGGTGTAATCATGACCGATAATCTTTTCACCAATGTCCTTGAAAAAGGTTTCCAATTTGTTCTCGGTCTGAAGTGCGGAACCTGGCATAAGGGTGGATGAAGGTACAATGGATAGGGATCGAATTCCAGCCGCTAATCATTTTTTGCACCGTATTCCTTGTCATGCGGGCTAATCATTAACTTGAATCCCATGTACAGATTCAGATCCCTGCGGGTGTCGCTGGCCTGCATCCTTGCACTCATGGGAATGGCCAATTGCAGCGGGCCTCCGTCGAAGGGCATCAAGATCATCGCTTATTATAGCGCGGGTCCTAACAAGGTGGACGGGTTGCCGGTAGAGAAACTCGACCAGATCATCTACAGCTTCTGCCATTTGCAAGGCAACCGACTTGCTGTCGACGATGCGGAGGACTCGCTTACAATCCGGAAACTGGTTGGGCTGAAGGCAAGGAATCCCAACCTCAAAGTGGTTCTCAGTCTGGGTGGCTGGGGTGGATGCGAGCCATGTTCCGATGTCTTTTCAACCGATTCAGCACGACAGGAGTTTGCCCAGTCGGCCCTGGAACTGAACAAATTGTATTCGACCGATGGACTGGATTTGGATTGGGAATACCCTGTAATAGAGGGTTTTCCAGGTCATCACTTCAAGTTAGATGATAAGACTAGTTTCACTGAACTTATCAAAGCGCTCAGGCAAGTCATGGGCCCTGGGTACGAGATCAGCTTTGCGGCAGGTGGCTTTCAACGGTACCTCGAAGAGGCGATAGAATGGGACGAGGTAATGCCGCTCGTTAACCGGGTCAACATCATGAGCTACGACCTCGTGGGTGGCTATGCTACGGTTACCGGCCACCACACGCCGCTTTACAGCACGCCACAGCAAAGGGAGTCCACGGACAATGCTGTCCAGTACCTGATCAAGATCGGGGTGCCCAGAGACAAGATGGTCATCGGCGGGGCATTCTATGCCCGAATCTGGGAACAGGTACCTGACATTAATAACGGACTCTATCAGCCTGGGGTCTTCAAGCAGTCGCTGGACTACCGGGACTGGGATGCAGGCTTCCAGGGCTTTGATGCGTACTGGGACGATGTGGCCAAGGCACCATACCGATATGACCATGCGCATCAACTCTACGCTACCTTTGACGATGAGCGCTCTATTGCCCTGAAGACACAATACGCCATCGATAAGAAGCTGGAAGGCATTATGTTCTGGGAACTGTCGCTCGACAAACCAAGCAAGGGTATGCTGGATGCGATCATTTCAGCCAAAGAAAAAGCGCAATGATTATCTCAATGCAATTCTGATGACTGGGAAGAAAAGAGTCTGTGTAATAGGAGCAGGTCCATCGGGAATCACCGCTGCCAAGAACCTGCTTGATCAATCAATGGAGGTGGTGATCTACGACTACGGCAAAGAAGTGGGAGGGAACTGGGTCTTCAGTGACGCCCCTTCGCACTCCAGCGTATTCGAAACCACCCACATCATCAGTTCCAAGACACTGTCGCAGTACGATGATTTCCCGATGCCTCCGGATTATCCTGATTATCCTTCCCACCAACAGTTAGCTGCCTACTTCCAAAACTACGCCCGACATTTCAAGTTGTATGACCATATCGAGTTTGAAACACTCGTTGAGAAATGTGAACGGGATGCCGAAGGCAAATGGAAGGTGACCACCCGAAAGTCAGGTGTCACCAAGACGGAGTCTTTCGATGCCTTGGCCGTTTGCAACGGCCATCATTGGAAGCCGCGTTACCCTGAATATCCCGGTGCATTAACCGGAACGATGATGCACTCCCACGACGTGAAACGATTTTCCGCGTTTGCGGGCAAGCGGGTCCTGGTGATTGGTGGCGGTAACTCTGCCTGCGATGTCGCGGTAGAATCCTGCCGTGTATCGGCCAGCACGGATATCAGCTGGCGAAGAGGGTACTGGGTGGTGCCGAAGTTCATTGGCGGAAAACCGAGCGATACGGTGGGAGGGTTGATGCAATACCTGCCGTCATTCATTTGGCGCAAGGCAACCGGCCTGATGATTAAAATGGTCCAGGGAAAAAATTCATCCTATGGTCTGCCGGAGCCTGAAGATGATTTTGGTTTTCATCATCCCACCTTGAACAGTGAATTATTTTACTTCATTCGGCATGGCAAGATCCGGCCTCGGCCCGATATAGAGCGATATGATGGAGCGAAGGTTCACTTCAAGGACGGCAGCATCGGTGAATACGATGTGGTGGTGGCGTGCACCGGCTATTACATCTCGCATCCTTTCTTTGACCCGAAGTTCATAGACTATTCACACGGAGATGTGCCACTGTACTTGCGAATGCTGCATCCACAAATAAACAACTTGTACTTCATCGGACTATTTCAACCGCTGGGCTGTATCTGGCCTGGTGCAGAGTTGCAGAGCAAGATTATGGCACGCGAACTGGCTGGCACCTGGAAACGTCCATCGAACCTGATGGAAAAGGCCATGCACGAGGTTACACACCCTGACTTTAAACAAGTGAAAACTCCGAGGCATACGATAACAGTAAATTACCAGGCCTTTCGGCGTCGATTGCTGAAAGAATTAGATAATTCGGTGATTCGGTGATTTGATGATGAGCGGTGTCATTTACCTCTACCGAGGGTCGCTTTAATCACCCAAACATGGTTTGAAACTGCCTTTGCTGAGGCCGGGACTTTGACCTGTGTGCTTCCATCGACTGATTTCCAGGAAAGCGAGGAGTTGCTACCCAGCAGGGTAAGGCGAGTACCCTTGGGCAAATTCAATTTGGAGAGTGTCTGATGGCCATCGGGGAAATCGAAGAGGAAAATGTAAGTGACCTTGCCATCCTTGCTTTGCGTGAAGCGAACACCATCACCCTCTTTGAAGACACTGTACCTGCGGGAACCATAGATGGCTTCGCCGTTTGTTTTCATCCATGCGCCGATCTCTTTGAGCCGCTCATAGGCTGTTGGATCAAATTCACCATCCGGGCCGGGACCAATATTGAGCAAATAGTTTCCGCCCTTGCTCACAATGTCAACAAGTTTCTCAATGAGTTCGTTAGCTGGTTTGTATTTGTCCTTGGGAACATAGCTCCAGCTATTCGCCATCGTCATGCATGTCTCCCATGGGTAGGGTAGTCCTTCATCGGGGATGTGTTGTTCGGGGGTAAGATAGTTCTGATGTTCGCCGGGAACCGCACGATCGACGACCAGGAGCTTGGGCTGCTTGGACCGCACTTCGCTCACTAATCTCGCCATATCGATGTCCTGGCTTTGGGGGTTGCGGAACCAGCGGCTGCCGTCGTAGACATCTACCAACTCGTTCTTTACTTCTTCGTCCGTCTTCTTTCGCACCCAGCCGCCATCCAACCAGAGGATATCGATAGCTCCATAGTCGGAAACCAGTTCATCGATTTGGTGATGGGTGTAATCCACGAATTTCTTCCATTGGTCAGGGTGCTTGGCGATGGAGTAGTTGCAGTTCCGATCGGTGGGCGGGAACTTCTTCCACCAGTAGTAATCGGAATGCCAGTCCGGTTTGGAGAAGTAGGCGCCAATCCAGAAGTTCTGCTTGCGGAAAGCATCGAAGACTTCTTTGGTAATGTTGCTGCGCGGGTTGCTGGCGAAGGGTGTGTTCGTGATCTTATAATCCGAATACTTGGTATCAAACATGGCGAAGCCGTCATGGTGTTTGGTCGTGAAGACCATATACTTCATACCGGCCTCTTTGGCCGCGGCTGCCCAGCGTTCAGGGTTAAACTTGGTTGGGTTAAAAGTTTTGGGAAGCTCTTCGTATTTCCGAAGGTATTCGATGTAGCTATCCGCCACCCCCGGTTTCTGTCCACCTACGGCCCAACCCACATCTTCCGGACAGATACTCCAGCTCTCGACAACGCCCCACTGACTGTAGGCACCCCAGTGCATAAGCAGGCCAAACTTGAGGTCCTTCCATTCTTCCAGCCGTTGTTGGATGGCAGGGTTGGGGTCAGGGACGTATGTGTTTTCCTGGGCCATCAGATTGGCGCTGGAAAGAATGACGGAAATCGCGAGGAGCTGGTATTTTAGCTTCTTCATATTTTTAAATAGGACATTGAAGGTAAACAATTCGCTTTCTCAGCACCAGCACCTTCCACTAGTTACCGTTTACTGTTCACTGTTCACCGTTCACTGTTTACCCTCTGCTGAGGATCTCGCAAGAATTAAGCAAGAGCCGGAGTAAATCTTTAATCCAAAACCCGGAACTCTTTGTATCTTCTGGCGCCGATTCTCGCCCATGCTTACCATCACATCTGCCGAAGTCAGAGACATTCGCTTTCCCACCAGTAAACACAAGCACGGCTCGGATGCCATGAACGTCGACCCAGACTATTCAGCCGCGTACATCATTTTGCATACGGATCGACCTGGCCTGGAGGGGCATGGCCTCACGTTCACCATTGGCCGGGGAAACGAAATTTGTTGCGCAGCCATTCAGGCACTTACACACCATATCATTGGCAAGTCACTCCAATCGATCACTTCCGATTGGCGAGGCTTCTGGCGCCTACTGACCACCGATAGCCAAATCAGGTGGCTCGGACCTGAGAAAGGGGTGGTACACCTTGCTACCGGCGCCCTGGTCAACGCGGTGTGGGACCTGCAGGCAAAAGTCGCAGGTAAGCCACTCTGGAAACTCATTGCTGACATGTCACCCGAAGAACTGGTCAGTTGCCTGGACTTCAGTTATGTGACGGATGTGCTTACGCCAACCGAAGCCATTCAACTGCTCAAAGCCCAACAACCAGGAAAAGAATCGCGGCTGAATCACCTGCTTGATCACGGATATCCAGGCTACACTACTTCAGCAGGCTGGTTGGGCTATAGCGACGACCAGATTCGCAGCCTTTGCAGGCAGGCGAGGAAAGAAGGATGGACACACGTTAAAATGAAAGTGGGCAGTGACCTTGCCGACGACATGCGAAGAGCGAAGATCATCCGGGAGGAAATTGGTGATGATATGTTCCTGATGATGGATGCCAACCAAAAGTGGGATGTGGGCCAGGCCATAGCGAACATGAAGTCACTGGCTGCCTTTAACCCCTGGTGGATTGAGGAGCCCACGAGCCCCGACGATATCCTGGGTCACGCCGCGATTGCCAAAGCGGTTCATCCCATCAAAGTGGCCACCGGTGAGCATTGTCAGAACCGGGTCATCTTCAAACAGCTGATGCAAGCAAACGCCTTTGGCATTTGCCAGATCGACAGTTGCCGGGTAGGCGGTGTGAACGAGAACCTGGTCATTCTACTCCTGGCCGCCAAGTTCAACATCCCCGTCTGTCCACATGCTGGCGGTGTGGGGCTTTGCGAATATGTGCAGCACCTGTCGATGATCGATTACCTCTGCATCAGCGGCAGCATGGATGGCCGGGTGATCGAGTATGTAGATCACTTGCACGAGCACTTCATCGAACCCGTGATGATTCGCAGAGGCCGATATATGCCACCGGTCCGCCCGGGTTACAGTATTGAAATGAAAAAGGAATCCATGGAAGAATATGCCTTTCCCGATGGCCCCGTTTGGCGGGAAGAGTTAAAGAATACCAAACCATGACATCACTCAAAGGAAAAAACAGTATTGTCACCGGTGGCGCCAGCGGCATTGGCCTGGCCATCGCGCGAAAGTTTGCCGCCGCCGGAGCTGACGTGGTCATTTTGGATATTAACCCGGACAGCGGTAAGGAAGTAGCCAGCTTGATGAGTAAAGAAGGACACTCAGTGAAGTTTGTTCCTTGCAATGTTTCGGACTATAGTAGTGTGGTCAGTGCTGTGGCTCACGTCAGTCATCCGGACATCCTCGTGAATAATGCGGGTGTGGCTCATGTGGGCAATGTGGAACAGACAACCGCTGAGGATCTGGATCGACTTTACCAAATCAATGTGAAGGGAGTTTATCACTGCACGAAGGCTGTCATTGGCCAGATGGTCAAGCAAGGCGGCGGAGTTATTCTCAACATGGCGTCTGTGGCTGCCGTTGTCGGAATTCCGGACCGTTTTGCCTACAGCATGACCAAGGGAGCAGTACTTAGTATGACCTTGTCAATCGCCAGGGATTACATCGACAAGAAGATCCGATGCAATGCGATTTCTCCTGCCCGGGTTCATACACCGTTTGTGGATGGGTTCCTCACGAAGAACTACCCGGGCAAGGAGAAAGAGATGTACGACAAGCTGGCGGCTTCTCAGCCCATCGGACGTATGGGAACTCCGGAAGAAGTGGCTGCGATGGCGTTATATCTTTGTTCCGATGAAGCCTCGTTCCTCACCGGTTGCAATTACTCCATCGACGGCGGCTTCATTGGACTGAAAATGTAAGCACATGAAACTGATTCGCTTTGGAATGCCCGGGGCCGAAAAGCCGGGGATCCGCACAGAAGCAGGAATTCTCTTGGACTGCAGCACATTTGGCGAAGATTGGAATGAGTCCTTCTTCGGAACCAATGGGCTGGACCGGCTACGTCAATGGCTGACTGTCAACCAATCCAAATGCCCAACGGTTAAAAGCGAGACCCGTCTGGGTCCACCCATCGGACGGCCTTCCAAGATCATCTGTGTAGGTCTCAATTACTCTTTACATGCCAGGGAATCAGGGATGGAAGTACCTCCACAACCGGTGATCTTCATGAAAGCCACCTCATCGTTGGTAGGACCTAACGACCATATTGTCATTCCGCGCAACTCTATCAAGACGGATTGGGAAGTAGAACTGGCCGTCGTAATTGGTAAGCGTGCGCTGTATGTGGACGAGAACCATGCGATGGAGTACGTGGCCGGTTACGTGTTGCACAACGATGTAAGTGAGCGCGATTTTCAACTCAATCACGGAGGACAATGGGTAAAAGGGAAAAGCTGCGACACGTTCGCGCCCCTCGGGCCTTGGCTGGCGACGACCGATGAGATTCCTGATCCACACCAGCTAAGACTTTGGCTCAGTGTTAACGGTGAGAAGATGCAAGACAGCAATACCTCTGATCTTGTTCATGGTATCCCGAAGCTGGTCAGTTACATCAGCCAATATATGAGCTTACTGCCCGGTGATGTTATTTCAACAGGAACACCCGCGGGAGTGGGGATGGGGTTGAAGCCGCCACATTACTTGAAACCCGGCGATGTGGTTGAATTAGGCATTGATGGGCTGGGCACTTCGAGGCAGGAAGTACGTGCGTACGCTTAAAGCTGAACCGTAATTGAGAATCGACGCCCACCAGCACTTCTGGAAGTTCGACCCGGTCCGTGATGCATGGATCGATGAGACTATGCAAGTGATCCGACATGATTTTCTGCCGCAGGACCTCGAGCCTTTGCTGAGCCGAAACAGGATCGAAGGGTGTGTAGCTGTGCAAGCAGATCAATCCGAGCAGGAGACCTTGTTCCTCCTGGAGTTGGCTTCGCAACATGCCTTTATCAAAAAGGTAGTTGGATGGATTGATTTGACCGCTGAGAACCTCGAAGAAAAACTCGACGTGTTAGGAGAGCACGATCGCCTCGCCGGCTTTCGCCACATCCTCCAGGCAGAGCCACCTGAAAAAATGGAGCAGCCTGCTTTTCGGCGGGGCATTGCGGAGCTCGCATCACGTGGATTCACCTACGATATTCTTATCTTCCCCGAGCACCTCGAGGCGGCGACATCACTGGTTGATGCTTTTCCAAAGCAGCTATTTGTTATCGACCACCTCGCCAAGCCCAGGATTCGCGAAAAACTTTTGGACCCATGGAGGAAACAGATGCAGGATATCGCCCGGCGCCCCAATGTCTTCTGCAAGCTCTCCGGTATGGTGACCGAAGCAGATCTCCGACATTGGAAACCGGAGGATCTGCGTCCCTATATGGAAGTGGTATTGGAAGCGTTTGGTCCTTCACGGGTCATGTACGGATCCGATTGGCCCGTGTGCCTGCTGGCCGCAGATTACGGTCAGGTGTTGCATTCCGTTGAACAGTACATCGTGACGTTGAGTCGTGCCGAGCAGCAACAGATCATGGGCACCACGGCAATGAGATTCTACAAAATCACAAATTGAGTTAGCTTTATGTACGGCCTCTAACCTCGGTAACCCATGGAACTTCTGGAACCACAAGGAACTTTAGGAACCCAAGGTACTTGCTCAGCCACAGCTTGAATTATCTAATCCCACACATGCCCAAAAAATTTGCCCTGGCCCTTGATCTGAAAGATGACGCCAATCTCATTGCCGAGTACGAGCGATACCATCGCCAGATCCCGGAGCCCATTCACGAAAGTCTTACCCGCGCCGGCATCCTCAGCATGGAGATTTACCGTTGGCAAAACCGGCTTTTCATGATTATGGTAACCACCGATACTTTCTCCCTGGATGAAAAAATGGCAAAGGATAAGGATAATCCAGACGTGCAGGCATGGGAGAAATTAATGTGGCGGTTTCAGCAGCCATTACCCGGTACAAAGCCTGGAGAAAAATGGCAATTGATGTCATGTATCTTTGAGCTGAACGCATGAATCTACACCTCACCGATAAAGTCATTGTAGTTACTGGTGGCGCGAAAGGCATTGGAAAGGGGATTGCTTTAAAGTTGGCTGAAGAGGGCGCTATCCCGGTCATCGTGGGCCGGAATGGAAAGGATAATGAACTGGCGATAAAAGAGATTGCGGTAGCAGGAGGAAAGTCTTTTGCGGTCACTGCCGACCTGATTTCCGACGAGGCATGTCGACTGGCGATTGACGCGGTCATCAAGAAATTTGGACGCATTGAAGGCTTGGTAAACAACGCCGGCATCAATGACAGCGTCGGGTTGGAGAAAGGCAGTTATGCTGAATTCCTCACATCGCTCCACAAGAACCTAATCCACTATTACCTGATGGCCCATTATGCACTTCCCAGCTTGATCAAAAGCAAAGGTGCTATTGTCAACATTGGCTCAAAGGTGGCTGAGACCGGCCAGGGAAATACATCAGCCTATGCGGCGTCGAACGGAGGCCGCAACGCCCTTACCCGGGAATGGGCTGTTGAACTGTTGCCTTATGGGATCCGCGTAAACGCAGTAATTGTCGCAGAGAGTTTCACCCCACTGTACCAGAATTGGATAAGCACCTTTCCCAACCCGGAAGAAAAGCTGAGGTCCATAACCGACAAGATTCCGCTGGGACGACGAATGACCACCGCGGAAGAGATCGCCAACACAGTGGCCTTCCTGCTGTCGGATGCTTCCAGTCATACCACCGGCCAGTTGATTCATGTTGACGGAGGTTATGTTCACCTCGACCGAAGCCTCTGATGACTTCGTATCGCGTCCCACTAATCCTGATCACGAGCCTGTTCTTCTTCTGGGGCTTTGTGCATAACCTTGATCCCATCCTGATTCCCCATTTGCGAAAAGCATTCTCGCTGAGCTATTTGCAGTCCGCCCTCGTAGACTCGGCAGTATTCATTGCCTACTTCGTGATGGCGCTGCCAGCCGGCATGTTTATGCGAAAGCATGGCTACCGCATGGGGATTGTATTGGGTTTGCTCTTGTTCGGGTTTGGATCGTTGCTCTTCCTTGTTGCCGCCGACACCCGCGAGTACATCTATTTCCTCGGCGCGTTGTTCATCATTGCCAGTGGGCTGACGATGCTGGAGACTGCCGCCAACCCGTATGTGACCATCCTGGGCCCTGTCGAGACGGCGACACAGCGACTAAACTTTGCCCAGTCCTTTAATGGCCTTGCCGTGGTACTCGCTCCCCTTATGGGAGGCCAACTCATTCTAACGGGGCGTGAGATCAACGCGGCGGACCTTTCATCCGCAGAATTGGACAACATCCTGGCGGCCGAGGCGGCAACCGTTAAGGGACCATACCTGGTGCTTGGCCTGTTCATCCTTGCCGTGGCTGTAATATTCATGCTGATCAGGTTGCCCGACGTTAAGGAGCCAGGTGAAGATCGAAGCTCCGGTAATGTGCTTCGTCATGCCCATTTGCGCTGGGCCGTTGCCGCTCAATTCATGTATGTGGGTGCACAGGTGTGTGTATCCAGTTTCTTCATCAACGTAGCTGCCGCCAAGGCTGGGATTACCGAAAAGGAGGCGTCCGTTTACCTGGGTCTTGGTTATGGCCTGGCCTTCATGTCCGGAAGGTTTTTCGGGACGTTCCTTATGCGGTTTATAGCCCCTGATAGGTTACTTGCTATATATGCAGTTATTAATCTATTGCTCAGCGTTTTATCGATCTATTCTGAAGGCATACTTATCGTGTATTCGTTAATCGGAATAGCCTTCTTCATGTCCATTATGTTCCCCACGATCTTCTCGCTGGGTATCAGGGGACTTGGTTCGGAAACGAAAACTGGCTCCAGTTTCATCATCATGGCAATTGTCGGAGGTGCGTTGCTCCCACCACTCATGGGTTATATCTCAGACCTCGCTGGAGACATCAGGATGGGATACTATGTACCCTTGGTGAGTTTTATCTTTATCGGGTGGTACGCCTGGCGAAAGTGCCATCCAACCCAAAGCGTGCAATGATATGAAATGGGAATTTGACAGCCGTTACCCTTCGGTAGATGACCTCCGTGAACGGGCCAGGAAGCGTATACCCAGGTTCGCATTCGAGTACCTCGATGGGGGTTGTAATGAAGATATCAACCTGCACAAGAATACAAGCGACATCCGCGCGATTGAGCTCGTTCCCGATTACATCAAGAAATATCCTGGCGCCGATCTGCGTACGGAATTGTTTGGTCATACGTATGATGCGCCTTTTGGCGTCTGCCCCGTAGGATTGCAAGGATTGATGTGGCCCAAGGCATCCGAGATCCTGGCCAAAGCGGCCCATACGCACAATGTACCCTTCATCCTCAGTACAGTGACTACGGCATCCATTGAAACCGTAGCAGAAATCACTGAGGGTAAAGCCTGGTTTCAACTTTATCATCCGGCCAAAGCGGAATTGCGCGACGACATACTTCGCCGACATGAGTCTGTGGGCTGCCCGGTGCTGGTATTGCTCTGCGACGTTCCTTCCTTTGGCTTTCGTCCCCGCGACATACGAAACGGCCTGTCTATGCCGCCTCAAATGACCGTGCGCAACATGATGCAGATCCTGGGGCGTCCCCGGTGGGCAATGGAAACCTTGCTGGCCGGCACGCCGCAGTTTGCCACGATGAAACCCTACATGCCGAAAGGAATGAGTATGAAGACCCTTGGCCTATTCATGAGCCAAACTTTCAGCGGCAGGTTGGATGAAGAGCGGATTGCGCCTATCCGTGATCGCTGGAAGGGAAAACTGGTATTAAAGGGCGTTGCGGGTGAAGCCGATGCGGCGCTGGCGGCAAAACTTGGATTCGATGGCATCCTCGTTTCCAATCATGGTGGTAGGCAAATCGATGTGGGCGAGTCTGCCATTCACTCATTGAAATATTTGGCGGATCGCTACAGGGGAAAAATGACGGTTATGATGGACAGTGGCATTCGTTCCGGCGCCGACATTGCCCGAACTTTGGCGGCCGGGGCCGAATTCGCCTTCCTGGGAAGAACTTTCATGTATTCTGTGGCAGCACTTGGAAATCGGGGAGGAGATCACGCCATGGCCATCCTCAAGACCCAACTACAACAAGTGCTCGAGCAGGTAGGATGTGAAAAACCAATACAGCTTACGCAGCATCGCAAGTGACAGGAGACTGGCGCTGGTTGTCGGCGTTTGCATAAATTAGGCGCCGCTTTCGTCCGCTCTAGTATTTAGGTTTCTCATCCTTATCCCACAAACCCCAATAAGCGCCCACGTCTCCTTCGGCGCCTACTTTCCACGATTCATCAAAGGAAGAGAAATAGTGTATTTCAATGCCTTCTTCTTTCGACCATTTCTGAATGTTGATGAAGTATTTCATGAAATTTTCGTCAGAAGGCTCTGCGGCGCGAAGGCTGGTGCCCTGGCTTGGCCAGCCGGTTTCGGAGATAATCACCCGTTTGCCTTTGCCCGCCCGCGTCGCTTTGTTGAACATGTCCTTGATGTAGAGCAAGGAATAGTCGCAATGACACCCTTCCCAATAGGGATAGCAGTTGGCCAGGATCACATCGCATGCCTCGGTAATCCTGGGACGGTGTTCAAATTCGTAATAGGCATCCACGTATCCTACGGGAATGTTGGGCAGGGCCTTCTTCACCTTATCGATAAATGCAAGCAGTTGGTCCTCTGTAAGATCACCGCGATACATGACTTCATTTCCTACCGCGGCGATGTCGACATAACCTTCCTTCGCGACCTTGATCAGGTTTTCTATTTCTTGCTGGTTGATCTTGTCGTCTTTTCCAAGCCAGGCACCCACCAACGTCTTGATGCCATACGCTTTCGCGATTTTTGGAATCATTTCATTGCCTTCGGTACACGAGAACGATCGAACCCATTTGGTATAGGGTCGGATGATGTCCATCCGCCTTCGTATCTGCGCTTCCGAAAGCTGATCGCCTGGCTTTTGTCCTTCAACATAGGGGCTGAAGCATATTCCATGCATCCCGTTTTTCAGGGTTTGCCGGTACAGCTCCACCAGTTCATCCTCGGTAACTCCCTGGTAGTCGTAACCAGCCAGTGCCAGGACCTTTTTTGACTTCGATGACATAGGGTTAGTTGTATTTTAGGTTCTCATTTTTGTCCCATAATCCCCAACGTTGTCCGACGTCGCCCTCATGACGAACTTTCCATGACTCGTCGAAGGAGGAGAAATAGAACATCTCTACATTTTCCTGCTTTGCCCAATGCTGGGTATTGATAAAATAGCGCATGGCATTGTCTTCCGATGGCTGTGCGCCGTAGTTCGTTGTGCCCTGGTCGGGCCACCCGGTTTCGGTAATGATGACTCTCTTCCCATGCGCAGCCGCTTGGGTGACGGAGTACATTTGTTTCAGGTATGCGGACGCCTGTTCGATACGGCAGCCTTCCCAAAAGGGGTAGCAGTTGGCCAGGACAAGGTCGCACGCCGCCACCAGCGCGGGCCGATCCCTGAACTGATAGTAGGCATCCACATAACCCACCGGGATGTTGGGCAGCGCTTTCTTCACCTGGCGGACGTACTGAAGCACCTCCTCTTCAGTTAACTCATTGCGCAGGAGCACTTCATTTCCAACGACGGCGATATCCACATGTCCCTGCTGCGCCAGGCTGATTAACGCTTCTATTTCCTTCTCGTTATTCGCTCTGTCCTTGTCGATCCATGCACCGACCATGGTTTTCAACCCATGTTCACGGGCGGTTTTTGGAATGAACTCATTCCCGTCGGTGCAGGAGAATGAGCGAACCCATGTTGTATGGGGTGCAATCAATTTCATACGGCGTTTAATCTGCTCTTCCGTGAGCTTGTCGCCGATGTTTTGTCCTTCCATATATGGACTGAAACAAATTCCGTGAAGCCCTGTGTCCAGTGTACGCCGGAACATCTGCCTTACTTCGGCGCCCGACTTGGAGGTAAAGTCAATGTCGGTTGATAGAGCGGGAATCCCCGGGGCACTCAAGAACTTCTCCTTTTGGTAGTAGGAAGCGTACTTCGTTTCTTTGGGCCCCTTGCGAGCCTCCAGTTGTGCGCGTATCTCGTTGGAGCGAGCTTCGGTCACGTCATAGTTGCGCATGACATACATGGCTACCAGGGTTCCGAGAATGGGTATGCCGGAGTAGAACATGCGGAGACCCTCGATTGCACCTTCCGGCTGCGCCGCGGCGGTCGCGTCGAATCCAACCAGCGTCATGATGGCCCCGCTCAACAAACCCGCAACGGCAAACCCCACCTTCACCATCCACCAGTAGATTGCCCCAAAAATTCCTTCCCGTCTTTTTCCGGTTTTCAGTTCATCCAGATCAATTACATCGGCGGTCATCGACATCATTAGCGTGAAGAGGCTGCCGATACCGAACGAAAAGAACGGAAGTGCGAAGATGAACATATACGGTTTGCCCGGCACGAACAGGAACCAGAGCATGATGTAGCCGATCACAGAGATGCCTTGCGATAAGACAAACGCCCGTTTTTTGCCCAATTTCTTTGACATTCCGGCCACGATGGGAATTACCAGAAACGTGGTGGATATTGCCCCTAAGCTGCCGAAGAGTGTTGGCCAGACTCCAGCCGCACCGGTGTCTCCGTTAAACAAATAGTAAACAACGATGAAAAAAGAGAAGCTGGCAATCGTGTTGAATGCATTGAAAATAAAGAAGGTGGCGATGCACAGTTTACGAAACGGTTCGGAGGCAAATGCTTCTTTAAAGCTCAGCAGTATTTCTTTCAGGCTGCCGCCGATGGTGCGGAGGTTGAGCGGAGCATAATTTTCATGAAGTGACGACTGGCCCTTGATGAACAGGGCGGGGACCATGGCGCATATGCTGCAGGCAACGCCCACCCACACCGCCAGGGTCCGGGTGGCCACATCCGCCGATTCAAACCAATTCTTGTCATACATCACGACCCAAAACCACGGGGCAATGATCCATGCCCACTGGCCGATCCACTGCGCCACGGCCATGATGCTGGTGCGCTCATGAAAGTCGTTGCTCATTTCGTACCCCATGGCAACGTAGGGTACACTGAAGAGCGTGAGCCCCAAATAGAAAACAAAAGACCAGAGCATGAAAAAGTAGAAGTTGTAAGTGACACCGTTGTCCCTGTACAATTGCCACATGATTACAAATGAAATGCCCATGAGAATAGCCCCCATGAACACGTAGTGCCTGCGCCGGCCCCAGCGCGACTTCGTGTTGTCGGAGATATACCCCATGATCGGGTCGGTGACAGCATCAAAGATGCGCGGCAGAAAGAAGATGATTCCCCACATCCAACCCGGAAAGCCAAGGTCCTGCACCAGCACGACCATGAAAATACCCAGCACAGCCGGAAACATCTGGTTGGCGAGCATTCCGACACCGAATGCTACTTTTTGACCGAACGGAACTTTGCTAGCGTAGGTGGACATGGCTGAAGGGTTGGTGACTGTGCAAAAGATTGATTGTTTCGCTGCTTACTGTTTCGCGGTGTCGGATTTCGCCGGGGGTGCCATCACGTCACCCAGCAGCTTGTTCACATCACCGTTATATGTTTTGACAATGGGATGGCCATCGCGGGTTAGGTTTTTGAAGACACCCTTGTCCACCCAATCCCACACCGCGTACTTCGCTTCACCCGCAATTCCGAAAATGCCAAAGTGATTTTCTGAGCCTTGCGGATTCACCGCGTCTTTCCATGGCTCATTGAAGGCTTCAAAAAAGAAGCAGGAGATCCCGGCGGCATTTGTCCAATCCCGCATGAGTTTGTAGTATTTTCCCTGCTTGTATTCATCGGTGGCTCGTGATCCTTCCGGTCCATAGAAGCCGTCGGAGAGCGAGGCCCATCCCGTCTCGCCAATGTGAATCGGTTTGTCTACCCCAAGGCTTCTCATGTACTTCTGCACCGCCTCATATTGCGACCGGGCGAAGTTCCGGGCACGCAACATGGCAGCGTTTACTTTCTCCGGTGTCGACAACGACTCTTCTCCAAGGGGTACTCGCCAAAACTCCGGGTTGTAATGGGTGTTGTGATAGGGGTACGTGTGCATGGAGATGTAATCCACCGCCTTCATCAATTTCCCCAGGTCTTCCGTATGGTAGCTGACATCCCCTCCGCCCCAGGAGGCGAAATCATCTGAACAGGTGATCCACAAGTCCTTTGGCAACTTCCCGGCTGCCTTGAGTGACTGCACGTGATTCACCCACTTCAGGATCACCGCAGGTTGCACATAGTAACTAGTCGCCCATTTGACCATGGCCTCGTTACCCACTGCCAGTATCTTGACAATATCCGGATACTGGTTGGCCAATGCTACGGCCCGGTCTATTTCCGCCTCATTATGTTCGCTTTCAACCGAGTGATCAGGCGCTTGGTCTGTCCATGCATTCTTGCAGTCAATCCAGGCACCAAGCATGACATACATTTCAAAGCCAGGGTCAGCTGTCTTCAATTCCCGAATGGCCCTGAGCAGATTGGAAGCGTGGGGCAAGGTATCCCGAACGTTATAGGTCCTCAGGATTTTGATTCCCATAGCCGACAAAATCCGCAGATCCTCCTTCAGTTGACCGATAGTGGGTTGGATCTCCCTTGACTTTTGACGATAACCCTCGTACGCGATGGCCTGGTAATCCGGGTTTCCCAAAATATCTTTTGCTGTCACTTCTTTCTGCTTCATGGTGTGTGCTGGATTTCCTGCTTTTTGTGCGTGGCTATCGGACATGGTCGCCGCCATTATCCCAATACAAAGTAGTCGTAGGATCGAATTCATCGTGCTGTCGTTTGTTCATACATCATCCAAGCGTCCATTCAAGTCTACCGACCATAGTGAAGTCCAAATCCGATGGGGAAAAGCGGCACGATGCTGCCATCCCAAAAATTAGGTCCGTATTTTCCTGCGAAATCTTCCACGGCCCGTGGCCAGGAGTGGGGCAGTTTTCCCTGGAAATCATGCTCGCCAAACAATACATCGGCGATGCCGGCTCCTTCAGATCCGGGCAACCAGGCGGCTACAAACGCGTCGGCTTGCTGAATCTGTTGAGTGACCACCAGCGGCCTTCCCGAAATCAACACGACAACCGTCTTGATTCCTTTTTCCGAATAGGCACGTATGTATTCCTGGTGAGCTTCCGAAAGGGTCAGTTGGTACTTGTTCATCTCACCTCCGATGTCACCAAAGAATTCTGCGTAAGGGGTCTCGCCAACGACAATCACCGCTACGTCTGGGCTGGACGGGGTAGCTGTTCCATCCTTATCATACTGCACTTCTCCGGTGGCGTATTTCCTGATGCCTTGCAGGATGGTCGTGGCGCCTTCGTAATTCGCCTCGCTACCTTGCCAGTTCACGGTCCATCCGCCGGATTGCAGGCCGGCATTGTCTCCGAATTCTCCTACCACCACAATCTTCGCATCCTTTTTCAGGGGGAGTGCGTGGCGCTCATTCTTAAGAAGTACGAGTGACTCCCTAACTGCTTGTCGCGCGACATCGCGATGCGCCGGCGCGCCTATACGGCTGATCAGTGTTTGGTCCGGAAAGGGATTGTCAAACAGGCCGAGCCGAAATTTCTGGCGCAAAATCCGCCGAACGGCGTCATCGATTCTCGCCTGGGGGATGGCCCCTTGGTGCACGCCGTTTCGAACACCTTCCTGGAACGAACTGAGATCGCCGTCCACAGCCATCACCATGTCAATACCGGCGTTAATGATGTCCGTTTCGCCAAACCGTGAGTAGGCTTTCCAGTCCGACACTACAATGCCGTCAAATTTCAAACTGCCCTTCAGCGTGTCGGTGATCATCGCTTTGTGAGCGTGCATCGAAATACCATCCAGTTTGTTGAACGAGGCCATGACGGAGCCAACACCTTCTTCAATGGCAGCCCGGTAGGGTGGGAGAAGCCGCTGGTGAAGGTCTTTCTGATTCAGTGAACAATTACCGCCCTCGACGCCAAAGTCAGTAGCTCCGTCACCAATGAAATGCTTGGCGGTAGCCATTACCTTGTGTGCATAGGACGCCCCTTGATGACCACGGACAGAGGCTCGTGCCAGATCGGAGGTTATGGCGGTGTCTTCGGAGAACGCTTCGTATACTCGTCCCCATTTTTCATTGAATGGGATGGCGACGCACGGTGAGAAGACCCAATTGAACCCGGTCGCTCTCGACTCAATGGCGGTAATAGCGGCTGCCTTTTCAACCAGGTCTGCATTTCTCGTTGCGCCAAGGCCAATGTTATGCGGGAAAATCGTCGCCCCCTCATACGTGTTTTGACCGTGTACGGCGTCAACACCAAACAGCAAGGGTATACCCAGTCGGGTGGATAATGCTTGTTTTTGAAGTTCAATGAATCGCGCTTGCCATCCGGCCGCATCATTTCCCGGCAAGGGGCCCTGGGTATGGATTACGGAGCCGATGAACTTGTTCTTCACATCCTCCGTGGTGATGTCATCAAAATGCCGTACTTGCGTCATCTGGCCGATCTTTTCCTCAAGGGTCATCCGTGAAAGCAGCGATTCCACACGCTCTTCGATACCACTATCGTTGTTGACTTTTTCTTTCATCGGCTGGTTACAAGAAGAAGAGAGGCATAACCATATAAGGGGGTTGATCAAACGTTTCCATAGATGCAGCATCACCGAAGAATCGCGCGATTAATGTGGGCCATTATCCTAACCACTTCCCCGGTCCTGCCGAACACCTTCTTACTCATCGCCGGGTCCATGCTAAGTTGTTCACGTCGCACCACACCGCCATCGGCGAGGATGACTTCCAGGTGATTCTCATTGGCTAGTTGGCAGACCACAGGAACCTGGCAATAGGTGAAACACAATGAATCTCCTTCCAGCGGCAACTCCATCGATTTTCCCTGCAGGTTGACATAGGTGAAGACCTGCTTCTTTGATAGGAATTCGGCGCACCGGAGCATGCGGGGATCAAGGTGCAGCTGTCCTTCAATTACCCGGACACCCAATTCCCCAAAACGACAAAGAAGGTCTTCCTTTACCTGCCCGGTCATCCCGGGTTGCTGCGCGCCTTTGTTGGCCGGAGTGTGCGAATAGGGATCGGTTGGGAATGCGCCATAGCGCATAGGCGACTTGTGGACACCAATTCCTTCATTAATCTCATCGTAGTGCCCAATCAACCGCTGCACCAGGGCTTCACTCTCATTTTCTTCTATGGCTTTCAGGCAGCATTCCTGCACGGCCACTTGCAGTTTGGAAACCATGTGCCAGTAAATGGATCCTAAACCCTCGTAGCCAAAAAATGTACCTGACCTTCCTGTAAATGCCTTGTGGTGAAATACTTTTTCAAATAACCTAAGTACTTCTTCTTTGTCAGCGGCAGTTACCGGGATACCGTTTCCTTCCAGTTCCTCGAGTGCTTTCTGTAGATCTGCCACATTCCGGAAACTTCCGTTGAAGTGAAATCCCCCATTGATATCTTGTTCAATAATCTTCCGATTGCCTTCATTCAACAGGTTGGTCAACCACGCTGACTTTCGTACATCCGTGGCGGGCACATTGTTTTTCTTGAGAAAACCGGGGAGTTCCTTGTTGGGGTAAAGCAAGTAGCTTTGCTGGTCGGCCCTGAACAAACTGCTTGTCTTCAAGCCGTCGAGCGTATCCAGGGCTTCCTTTGCTGTTAAATAACCGGAGCTCAGCACGGCCACCTGTCCTTCGAGCATTTCACTGAGGTGAGCGATGGAAACCTCCAAATCGTTCTCCACGGTCATCAGGTTGTAAGCATGGTATAGCTGGTCGCTTCGCTTATTGGCCCGAATGGTATGCTCGAGATAGCGGAGGCACAACGCACTGAATTCAACCAGATCCGCTATTTGCAATACCCTTCGCTGGTTGCTGAACGAATGTGCATAGATCCTCCACCGGTAGTTGCTGCCGGCAGTCCCCAAGCCATCCATAATTGACTTCCTATACTTGTTGGAAATGGAGCCGTTGAGCACGTGCTCGAATTCATGAAGTGTTTTGTGGCAGCTTTCATAAAAGATCGCCAGCTCTTCCGAGATCCTCACTTCCCGCAGGCTGCTGCGTTCGAGCATCCCGATCAGGAACTTCAGGAACCGCCGTAGGTAGCAAAGGGTCACCACGGAGACACCGTTGCCGACCAACGCGTTGTTTGCATCGTTCCATTCGGGCCGCTGTGTATTCATCCACAGGCCGCCCTCGGGTATGAAGTTCGATACTTTGGCCAGTACGGTAGCAAGTATTTTCTCGATGAAGCTGACGTGATGGATATCGCCAGCCTGGTTTTGCAGCAAGGCGCCGTCGGCACCCCAGGCGGCCCGGCGCTCTTCTATGGAGCGATCGAGGGAATGGTCAAATTCAATCGTGTCCTTTGGGTTTCGCAGGATGTCTTCATACCGCTTTATCTTGTAGGGCACATTGGCGTAAACAAAGACCGCTGCATCAAAATAGCGATCCAGTTTAGCAGGCTCATAACGTTCGGAAAGCTCCAGGAACTTGAGCAGGTAAATGATTTGATGATCGCCCCAATACCCGATGTAGGACCAGGGATCGTCAGCCTCAATTCGCTCCCAGTCAATCCCATCTTTGGTAATGCGGTATGGATTATACCCGTCGAACGTCGAGGCATTCAAGAACCTGAAAATCATCCCATCCAGGAATTCCGGAAAGGAAAGGGACAAAGCCTCCCAGTTCTGAAAAATGTCTCTCCAGTTTCCCGCATAGTCCAGGACTTTGGATCCATCGTGTTCGTTGCGGATGTTGATGGAAAAATGATTCCATGGCCTGCTGGGATCGCCGTGTCTGCGGCTGAACCGCAACGGCAGGTATTCCAGGCATTGGCGAATAAGGTCTGGGTCATTTGACTCCTGCGCAAGTGCCTTCAGGGCGGAGAGGGACAGATGGGCGGGCAACTTTTCGAAGCGTGCCCGGTGACGTTCAGCGACTTGCTGATTTGCTTTAGCCAGGTGAGCGCTCAGGTCGCTTTTTCCTATAGTATAATGGTCATCGAAAATTCCTCCGCGCATGAGGTTGAACATGGCATTGAAGAAATGCCGCGTATCCTTCAGGCGGTCTGCCGTCAGTTGCAGCCCGTCGGCAAGAGCCCCAAGACGTAAAAGCTCCTGGGTACCTGACTCCACGTCTTCCTTTACCCGAAACCCCAGGTGCCTGTCACTGCGGAGTGACTTCGACAGACCGACAATTTGGGATACGCTCTGATTCACATCGGCCACAATCATCCATTCTTTCTTGCCTTTGGATTCAAGCGAAATATTGGCGTGGATGAAATAGGCTCCTTTCTCTGCCTTCACGTCCTTCTCTTCGTGCAACGGCAGCCCCATCCTGAACCGGCCCAGTTGTGTTGCGGAGAGCAAATGCATGGGGCTTTCCAAACCGACTGCATAGGCGATGTTGGCCTTCAGGGCTTCGCTTGGCTCTGCCTTATCCACGATGATGGCGCTCAACGAGAAGATTCCGATACCGCTCTCCTTATCGAGTTCATTCCTTTTATACGCATCCACCAAATTGCTTCGCTGGCTTTGGAGCGCGCTGCCTACACCAGACGGCATGATATCCTGAATGCCATCCAGCAGCGAGAGACTCATCTCCGCGGCGGTTGAATTGATTAGTGTGCTGCTCCTCACAAACCCGTAGCGTTCGCTGGTACTCCACTGGTATCGAAAGGTCAGACCCAGGTTCGGGTTGATTTCTTCAAACAGTATTTTGTTGCCGCAGGCGCTCTTGTAAAGGTTTCGCTGCAAGTCATAAAGATTGGCGTATTCTGTAGCGAATGGTTCCCATATATACGCTTTACCTTCCTTTTGAATCCGCAAGATTGTTTTTGAGCCTGTGCGCTCGGCGGATTCAATGATCTTATCGTCGGTATAGTAGGGGAACAAGGCATGTTCAGCATCTTTCCTGCCAGCGCTCAAACCACCATTGCTGCCAATGAATAGCCAGTGATTCGAGGCACTCAGGATGCTCATGAAGAAGGGACGCATCTTATCCACGTTCGAAATCTTGTAGTAGACTTCGTTATCTATCCGCTCCTGGGTAAGCACGATCTGCTCGTTTCGTTTCAACTCCTGCGACATACGATGCACACTGTGGGGAAGATTTCAGCTTGTTAAAGAATAGGCCGAGTCCATGAAGCTCGGCCTACAATTCTGGGCGTGGGATGCGAGGGGTTAATTCACAATAACTTTCACATTGTCGATGTTGGCCGAGACGCTGCAGCCAGGGACGCCGCCGCATACGGCTTCAATGAGCAACGAAACACCTTGAGACACATCGGTTCCGGGAGGGATGGTGAAGCTACCGGTAAACGTGGCAAAGCTTCCTCCTAAACTGGGCCCCGGGTTAAAGACGTGCGTGAACGAAGCACCGGAGGCGCCCTCTCCAAACAGGAGTACGTTGAATACGCCACCTGCTCCACCAAATGCCCCTTTGTGGTCGAATTGAACCTGAACGGTCTTGTTTGCCGCCACTGTGCCAACGCCGATTCTTTCCTGTTTGAAAGCCGGGTTGCTGGCGCCATTCGTAGCCAGTTTTCCCGACCACGTTCCGCCGTTATTCACGGTATTGTCCAATGCAGCAGTGCCGCCATTTTGAAACCTGATCCAGCCGGAGTCGGTGCCTGTCTCGAAGGTGCCATTCAAAGCAATGTCCGTTCCTGCACCGCCGCCGCCACCCGCTGGCTTGTAGAAATACAGGTTGTCAAGATAAATATCGCCGTTACCATCAAACTTGAATTGAATGACGTTGGTGAGGTTGACGGGAGGTGCAAAATCGGTGAGGGGAATGTCGATGCTGGTCCAGTTGCCACCCGTTGGAACGGTGAGCGCCTTTGCTTTTTCCAGTGGTCCTGCACTGATCACAGACACATTCAAGGCCGTAGAGTTGGCGGTCCAGAAGTCGACGTGTAAATGTGTCATCGCCGAAACGTTTTGTGCGTTGCCGGCCCAATCCGTGCCCTGGTAGTTGAGCCCGGCGTATTTGAGCGTAGAGTTTCCTGCAATATCGATGGTGGTGGTTACGGTAGCCTGCCCCCAGTTTGGATTGGTATCAACCCCTGTAATATTGGTGTACGCCCCACTAAAGATAGAAATCACGTCGCCGGCTGCACGGGCAGGAGGGGCAGGTGCAGCGGAGGTGGGCACGGTCGCGCCGCCTCCCGTTTTATAGAAGTAGAGGTTGTCCAGGAAAATGGTCCCATTGCCATCGAACTTAAACTGGATGACATTGGAGAGATTGACAGGAGGTGCAAAATCCGTCAGCGGAATGTCCACACTGGTCCAGTTGCCAGCAGTGGGAACAGTCAACGCCTTTGCCTTTTCTGCTCCTGGGCTGATGATAAAAACATTCAGAGCGGTGGAGTTGGCAGTCCAGAAGTCAATGTGCAGGAAACCCATGGCAGATATGTTTTGCGCGTTGCCAGACCAATCGGTACCCTGGTAGTTAAGGTTTGCATACTTGAGCGTGGCATTACCCGCGATATCGATCGTGGTGGTCACGGTTGACTGGCCCCAGTTGGGATTGGTATCCACCCCGGTAATATTGGTGTACGCTCCGCTGAAGATGGAGATCACGTCACCGGCGGCACGGGAGGGAGGAGTTGGCGCGGCGGTGGGAGGGGAAGTGGGTGCGGGAGTTACTTCCTGGTCGATGTCATCCAGTTGAAACGTCCCTGCCGTTGTGCCCGGGCCATCTACAAACAAGGTTAGCCTTGAATATTTGGCCGAGGAGGTGAAGTTAAAGGAGAGTTTCTCCCATCCGGTTCCACCGTGCAAAGCAGTTGTTTCGATCGGACCGCTGGTGCCTTCTTCGAGTTTCATTAAGACACTGATCGGCGCACTGGCTCGGAAATTCATGACAATTGACTTCTTGGTGGCGAGGTCTATCTGCGTTCCGAGGTCCATAAAGATTCCTTCGTAGGCAACGCCCGAGTTGGTGATGGCTCCGACTTTGGTTGCCTTATTGTTGGTTCCAGATTCGCTTGGATTATTCACGATGGCGAAGGAAGCTCCGTTGAAGGTGGTGACTTTGTAGTCGACATTGGAGTCATCAAATGTAATCGGCAACTTGATCTTGTCTTTGATGATGATGTTCAGGGTATCCGAGAAGGTATTGGACGCTCCTGCCGAATTGGATGCCGTGAGGCTTACAATAAACGTCCCGGGTACATACGTCTTGATGGGGTTGATTTCGGAACTGGTTTCGCCGTCACCAAAAGCCCAGGCATACCGGGTTGCCCTTGATGAGGTGTTCAGAAAGGTAACCGTACCGGCTTCCGTTACCGTATAGGTGAAACCGGCAACCACTTTAGGTACTTCATCTGTTTCCTTAAGACATGCCTTGAAAAATATGGCCACCATGAGAAGCATGATGACCCTGGATAAGTTGAGAAGTATTTTCATGATCGTAGGGATTACTTTTTTGCGAGAATTATTTATAGACTCTTACATAGTCCACCAGCATGGTTTGTGGGAATACGGTATTGCCGTTGGGTGCGCCCACGAAATTGCCACCGATGGCCAGGTTAATCAGGATAAAGAAGGGCTTGTTAAAAACCCAGCAGGATTGATTCAAGTTGAATAATTCAGGATCACAATTTTGCGGAACATTCGCCGGTGTGATTTGATTATAAAGCACATCGTCCACGTAGAAATTGATGTAAGATGGACCCCACTCAATGCCGAATACGTGAAAATCAGTATCAAACCGTCCGTTCTTTAGCGTATAGCTCTTGGAAATGGATTGTCCTCCCGAATAGCCCGGACCATGAATGGTTCCCAGGAGGACGGTGGGATCTTGCCCACGCAGTTCCATAATGTCAATTTCCCCGGTGGTCGGCCAACCCACGGAATCAATATCAGCGCCCAGCATCCAGAACGCCGGCCATACTCCCTGACCCCAGGGTAACTTCATGCGGGCTTCAAACCGGCCGTAGGCTTGCTCAAATTTCCCTTTCGTCAAAATCCTGGCGGAGGTATAGGAAGATCCGTTGTATGACTCCTTCTGGGCGGTGATAATGAGGTATCCGTTTTGGACGGTGACATTACTTGCACGGTCGGTATAGAATTGCAGTTCATTATTACCCCAACCATTTTGCCCTGTTCCGATATCGTAATTCCATAAAGTTGAGTTCGGCGCACCCGGTGTGTCGAATTCATCCGCCATAACCAGTGTGTTGAGCTTGGCTACCGTCTGTGTATCGTCCGTGCAGCTCAGCATCGCCGCGAACAAGGTGGCAAGAAGTATACGCCTGGCGGTCACGAAACGTGATCCGGCTTCCGATTGATTTCCTCTCTTCATTTTTGTCTTCTTTAATTTCTATTTGTAGAAGTACATGTTGTCAACCAGTATGGTTGAAATAGTGGCATCGGATATAAAGAACAGCTGGGCCATGTTACTCTTGCTGGCCATCACAAAACTTGTCAGGGGAATGTCCAGGCTGATCCACTGATTACTGGTTAAGCTGCCGCTTGTGAATTGTACTCTTGCACTGGAGTCATCACCTCCTCCAAATGCGCCATTGGCACCAAAATCGCCCAGTTCAATGGAAATGAAATCTCCCGGATCAATGGCCTCGCGGATCTGGATGTCCACGTGCAAGTGAGTCATCTGTGAAACATTGACCGTGGGATTTTTGAACTCGGTGGCGACAAAGTTGAGCGCCGTGTACTGAATAATATTGTCACCATTAATGGTAAGATCGGCTCCGCCCAGCGTGGTTTGGAAAGGCGCGAAGTAGCCATTATAGAAATCCACAGGAATGTTGGTATAAGCATCGCTGAACACAGAGATCACGTCGGCCGGAGTGCGCGCAGGGGGGGTGGGCGCGGCTACAAAGGCACCCAATGATTCAATCGTCATGGAACCTTTGGCTTTGACGCCATTCAAAATGGCCGTTATCTTGGCCGTGCCGGTTCCAACGATGGATATAACTCCTTTCTCACTTACCCGTGCCACATCCACGTTGGTGGAAGAGAAGGTGAAGTAGGAGGGGGCTGTCGCCACGGTAATATCTTCCCCTGAACCCAGGTTAAATGTTTGCGTTAACCCTGTCACCGTGCTGTTGACGCCGATGAAAGTCTGCTGACTCTTGTCCTGCCCGTCAAAAATTGCAGGCCGAGGTTGAGCCACTGTACCCAGCTTCTGGAACTTCACCTCATCAATCCAGATGGTGTATCCGTTTCCGCCTTCTGGACCTTCCGAATACCAGAACAAACCTTTTTCATAAGTCAGTTTGGAGGGATCAGGGATCGGAATGGTATACTGTGTCCACGCGGTGCTTATCCTCATGTTGTTCAACGCAACCAGGTACTTGTTTTCGCCGAAATCATTTCCAAAACCAATTTCGTTGAGGGTTGCTCCCTGTGAAGCTTTTGCCCAAAAGGTAAGGGCATCGAATCCCGACAGGTCGCGCCCGCCGTTGTCGGGGAAGATAGCACCCGCAAAGGCCCCGGAAGGATCGCCTACGTTGGGGATATCAAAACGCATGGATGCGGAACCTGCGTACTTGGTTTGGTTATCTACCGTGAAGGCAGTGAACTTTGATCCTGCAAAAGGACGGTACTCAAGCCCGCTGCTGAAGCCGTCGATAAACACGTCTGGGTTCTTGGGGTAGGTCGCAAAGTCCGCATCGCCGGAAAGTCCGCGTTCGCAGCTCGGCAAAATGGTGCAGATGAATCCTAGAAGGACTGCGTGGATGAGGTTGTTCGTTTTCATGTTCATTCTCTGCTTTTATTTCCCGACACTTACACGCAAATAGGTTCTAAGCTCCCACTCATTCCCATCCGGGAATCCTACGGGACTTATAATGGGTGAGGTGGCGAATTCTTCCGTCGCATTCGGCAGGTATCGGGGCGAGTACTTGTTCAATGAGCGCCATATAAACTGTATACCAATCGAGGTGCTGGGTAGTATGAACCAGTCCGGCTTTCCGACCGAAGTGGATATATCAACCAGGGATTGGATGGGGAACGTTAAGTTGAAGTCACGGTGGTAGTCAAAGGGACCCCAGTCATTGAATTTAAGATGAGAGGTTAGCTTCATCTTTTTATAGATCAACCGCACTTCGCCGCCAAATCGCTGAATGGTTCTTGTATCGGGGCCATTGGCCTGTCCATTTCCTCCATACAAGTTGGCGATGATGCCGAAGGAGGGGTTGAGCTTGGATACAAGTCGCGCATTGACTTCCCAGAGATCCAATGCCGGGGGTGCACCGGAGGCGGCCACTGGCGTCCGGCCTGTACCTGGAAATATTACAGCAGCATCCTGTGTAGTGGGCAGGTGCCGGTACACAAAGCCCAGGCTTGCCGCAAACTTCGAATCTTCTGTCCGGTCATTGTCCCACTCGTACATCCAGCTTGCAGGCGTAGGATCATAAGTGAGCAAGAGTTCTCCGCCCACCGTTTCACGGTTTGACCGAACGACAAAAGGATCATCCAGAATATTCCTGGGTCGGGCAGGGCCACCAAGCCCGGAAGGGACAGGACCGACCAGCGGTTTCTGCCACATGAAATTGGGCGCTATCTGCCACTTGCCTATGCCATAGGTGAATCCGGTAAAGAAGTTGTTCTTGTTTCCACTGCCGCTGTCTTTGAGGTACCAGCCTGTAAATGTCTTGGTGTAATCCGCTCCTCCGTTTGCTACCAGTCCTTGCGAAGCCGCTTGTGCATACCAGTTTATTCTTCCCGAAGAGTAAGTCACCTTGACCTTACCTCCCCAGGTATCGGTTATCTTCACCTGATCCACATACACCTGGTAGCTGCCTTCCTGGCCTTTGACGTATTGAAAATTCCGTCCTACCAGTGGCTGGCCACCCCAGATACCACCTGCTTCAATTTTGAATTTATCGAACAACTTCGTTGAGACATGCAGCGTTACCCTTCGTGTTCGCGGTTGGGGCACGGCCAGGGAGCTTATCGCTTGCCCCGGGTCATCCAGGTCTTCATGGTAGATTCCAGTAATGTTGTACTTGCCCACTTCCCGGTTGTACTTCAACAAGAGCGCGGGGTTGGCTCCCCACCACAGTTCCCGGCCAAAGGCCAATTTCAGACCTTTCAATTCCTTTTTGCCGGCAATCTCAACTCCTTGCGGGGCATTGCCGTTGTAGATGTCGATGTTGGGCCCATAGTTAGCTTCCGGGTACAGGCCGAAGAAGTCGCCTTCATAGCCCCAGTGATAATGGCCGGTCCGGAAGAAACCCTGCAAGTCGAAGTATTTGTGGTTCCACGAGTAGTCGGCACGATACACCGCCACGCGGTTGAGGGCATTGAGTACTTGCGCCCCGGTCGGCGTCATGACATTGAGCGGTCGTCCCCTGTTTTCGTAAAAGATCTCGTTGATGGGGTTCAGGGGCACATTGCCCAGCACGTTGAAGACAACGTTGGCGCGAACATTGGAAGCTGGTTTTCCTTCTATCCCCACGAAGTAGGATTCCAGGTGATCAAATCCCAGTTGGTTGGGGTAACTCACCTTATTTGGATCAGGCTTGTCAGGCGTGGTGATGAGTTTTCCGCCGGTGTTGAAGGTGGTGAACTCCGCCCGAAGTTCGCTGACACGGATCTTGGCCGATTGTTCTCCCACCAGCGCCGCCTGATCACCACGGGCCTTGAGTACGGCATCAATTAGTTGGATGCCCGCAAAATGATCCTCAACGCCTTGCAGTGTGACTCCTTCTTTATAGGGATTCAACAAATGGGCTTCCTGGAGTGCATAATAGGCGGCACGCGGGTATAGGGAATACAAACCCCGGGGCGTAGTCTGACCCTTTGCACAGATGCCAAACCACTCTTCATTCATGTTATTTTCTCCTTCCTGGAAATCCTGCCGATAGCCTCCGTTTGACCAAGAGGCATTGTCGTCATGTAGGTCGAGGTTCTTGGTCTGGCCGAATTTCCACCAGCCATCACTGAATTGAAAAGTGAAGCCACCCAACGAGTTGCCGGCTTTGCCCAGGCCGGCCGCGTTTTCATAGATCTCTTTCCAGTTGCCCACCATGTAATAGGCTTGCGTTTGCTGGTCCTCCGCGTTCGACAGTGCATCAAAGGCATCCGCACCAAACTCAGTAAAGAGGAGTGGCTTGTTCAACTCATTTTTCACACGCTCAAAGGCATCGCCAAAGGAAACACCCCGGTACATGTTGGTGCCCAGGATATCGATGTCTTTGCATTCTTGTTTGATGATGTCCAGGAAGAGCAAATCGCCATTGCAGATGGCCACCGGATGCGTCCTGTCCGCAGCCTTCATGGCCACCGTGGCTTCGTTGAACAGCTTATAGAGCGAGTAGGCTTTGGCAGTTGACTTTCGATCTTGCACCGGAATGTCCTCTGTTTCAGCACCTTCCCAGAAAAGCCCATAGTTGTTTTCGTTGCCGAGCAAGTAGAGGAGAAGCCCAGGCGTGTCTTTGTACTCATTCACCATCTGTGTCACTTCCGCCATCAATAGTTGGCGTACGCGCGGATCGGAGTATTCGGTATTGGGAACCCACGCGCCATTCAAGGTCAGGCCATACCTGCCAAAGGAGTGGTTAAGCATGGTGTAGATTCCATAGCGTTCATAGATGTACTTTATCCAGCGGGCGGGTACACCGGTGTACTGCCGGATTGTATTTACGCCCATATTCTTCAACAGGGGCATTTCGGCATCCAATGCAGCTTGAATGATGTCATCGGGCTGGCTCCACAGGCTATAAGAAAAGTTGGTTCCAATAGGGAAATAGTCCCAGTTCATACCATTGACCATGAAGTCCTGCCCATTCACCTGCAGTTTCATTCCACTGTCATTTTGTATGACCGTTACTTGAGCCGGTTGTGCATAGGCACTCCAGGATAGGAGTAGGAAGAGAAATAGGTAGTGGTTCTTCATAGTGGATTTGATTTGCCCTTGCCGAATAACAATCGATGGTTCACTAAGTTTTGTCGGAAACGATTGCAAATACCTCAGTTGAAAGGAAATACCATAGAAAATGACTACGTCAATACTACTTTTGGGCTACTACAAAACTTCATTATTGACCTCCTAAAGTGACCGAAATGAATATATTTGTTGCACATGGTACACACAGAGGGTTTTTTTAGGTCGTTCGCACTTTTTCTCATTACCTGGACCTTGGGATTCTCTTCGTCCATGGCTGTTTCCGGTAAATACCCGATCAGGAACTTCGCTCCAGCAGATTACGGAGCAGGGATTCAGAATATTGGCTTTGCCCAGAACCGGGATATGAGCCTCTTTGTGGCCAATAACCTGTGCATTCTTTCTTTTAATGGAATTGCATGGAACAAGCATGCGCTCAACACGGGCAAAAAGCAGCGGTCCCTGGCCTTTGATCAACACTCAAACCGACTCTATGTGGGAGCGCAAGGAGAGTTCGGCTACTTCGAAGGCAACTGGCGCTATGTCTCTCTGCTGGAAAAGATTCCTGAGCGTTTCAGGGATTTTGATGAGGTGTGGGATGTTTACCTGCTGGATTCCCGAGTGTATTTCTGCACGTTTCAGGGAATCTACCTCCTTGAAGGTGATTCCGTTTCGGCAATCCGGCGACCAGGTGGTTTTAATCGGTCGTTCATTGCCGGAAACAGGTTATTGACCCAATCTTCTACCGGTGATCTCTTTCAGATTGAAGGTCGTGAGTTGGTTCCGTTGTCGCGGAATGGCCATTTGAACCAGGTGGTGGCAGGGGTAATACGAAGTGAATCCGGGTATGTGATCATTTACAATTCGGGGCAAATTGAACTCGTCGGCTCACCTGGGGTAACAAATCGATTTGGAGACCTGATCCACTTGCTTTCCGGGAACTACGTAAACCATGTGTTGCAGATTTCAGATGGAAGGCTGGTCATCTCCACGCAACGGGCAGGACTTTTTCTCTATGATCACCTCACGAATCAAATTGAACACATTTCAGTAGCCGAAGGCTTGATTTCCAATGCTTGCCTACGCGTTTTCCAGGACTACAGCGGCAACCTGTGGGTAGGCATGCAAAATGGGATTGCCTTGATCGATATCAACTCGCCCGTGCGACTGGTCAGCCAGGATATCGAGCTGCAGGGGAGCGGCTATGAGGCATACGAGACTAGTGAGGGCACGTATTATACCACCTCCAATGGCATCTATTTTCTTCCGGCCGGCGCAGTAAAGAGCAAGTTTCTAACCGGAACGGAAGGTCCTGCCTACGGCATGCAATGGATAAATAACAAACTCTATGCAGGGCACCATACGGGTTTATTCCTGTTGGAAAACGGAGGGGCGGTCCGGCGTGCTTCGTGCGATGGGCTGTGGCAAGTCAAGCAGTTAAGTTCCAATCCACTGTATGCCATTGGAGGCACCTATTCAGGTCTGCATCTTTTTCGAATGGACGCAAAGGGAGAACTGCGTGATGCGCATAAGATTGCCGGCTTCAACGAGTCAAGCCGGTTTTTTGAAGAAGATAGGAAAGGAAGAATCTGGGTAGGCCAGTACTACAAAGGGCTGTACCTGATCACATTAACGGACTCGCTCCAGGAAGCAACCGTTGAGAAGGTCTCTGATTCCCATGCACTCCCCATCCAACAGTACATTTTTCTGAGTCGTATTGACGATGAGTTATACATCTGCACATCAAAAGGGGTCTTCAAGCTGGATCAAACGAATGATAAGGTCATTCAAGAGGACATATTCAGCAAGACCATCGGGAATAACTGGGTTTACCTCCTTGCGCAGGACAAACAGCAGAACGTGTATGTCTATTCCGAGAACCTGGTGGGATTGTTCAAGCCCGTAAGCCCAGGCAATTATCTGTATGTGCCCTCTTCCCTGTTTCAACTGCGCCAATCATTCAACAATGACCTCTTGTGCGTTTCGCGCAATGTTCATCAGGGCGTGCTTTTTAATGCGAACGAGGGGTTCATTCAATATATCCCCGAAAGGGAAGACGGAAATTCCATCCATACGGAACCTATCATTAGCAGGGTGTACAGCGTGGCGGAAGACAGTTTGTTGTATTCCTGGAATCCGTTTCAGGTCAGGCCTGAAAAAATGGAACCGATACGGATATCCGAAAGCACACGCGTCCTTCAATTTGTCGTGGAATCTTTCAAATTCAAAGACGTGAACAATCAGCAGTTCCGTTACCACCTAAGTGGTTTTGATGAGGGGTACGGGGCCTGGACGACGGCAAATCTTAAGGAATACACTAACCTGACTGTCGGAACCTATACCCTCTATGCGCAGGCATTCGACTATCGGGGTGAAATCATCACCAGCCAGCCCCTGGTGATCAAAGTGGAGCCTTCATTCTATAAAAGCAGAGCCGCATGGATGTTCTACTTCGTGCTGGCCAGCCTCATCCTTTACCAAATCTATCGCTTCCAACGCCAATATTACCGCGCCAAGCAAGCGAAACTGGAGCAGGCCAGGCAACAAGAGCTGGCGCAGAAACAGAAGGAACTTCAGGAACTCAAGGAAGAACAGATTAAAAGTGAATTGGGTCATTTGAACAGCCTGCTGGCGGCCTCCGCCATGAACCTGGTGGTTAAGAATGAGTTCATGGAGAATATCAAGGAAGAGATCCGCCACGTAAAGCTGGCGGACAAAGCGGAAGATCAAGGGCGTTCGCTGGAGCGCATCATCAAGGAAATTGATACTACCTTAAAAGTACAGGAGGATTGGAAGCAGTTTGAGATTCACTTTGACCGGGTGCATGGAGATTTTCTCAAACGACTCACTAGCGAGTTTACCGAGCTTACCCCGGGAGAACAAAAATTGTGTGCGTTCCTGAGACTGAAGATGGATACCAAGGAAATAGCAAACCTGATGGGTATTTCCCTGCGCGGTGTGGAGGTGACCCGGTATCGGCTGCGCAAGAAGTTCAAATTAGAAACCCACCAGAATCTTTCGAAGTTCATTTTGGAGTTTTAGGTGAACCGCGATTTCGGAAGCGCAGGGAAGGAAGCCCCGGGCAAACCAGGCCACAGCACCCGCTTGTTTGGCGGGGTATTCTGAGGCGAATCACGCATTTGACAGGCTGCTTTGTAACCCTGCAGGCTCAATTGAGTTTACCTGTCTTATGGAGTAGGGCTTCCAGGCCACTCAGCAACCAACCCAACCGTGCATGCTCAAGAATTATCTCGTCACCACCTTTCGTCATCTCCTGAAACAGAAAGGATACACCCTCCTCAATGCCTTTGGGTTATCGATAGGGTTGGCCTCTTTTACGCTGATTGGCCTTTGGGTGTTGGATGAACTGAGCTTCGACCGCTTTCATGAAAAAGCTGATCGGATCTACCGCGTGGCTGGTACTTTCCATTCGGAGTCAGACAACATGGAACAGGCGGTAACTCCTGTGCCGCTTCGCAAAGCTTTGATCAGTGACTTACCCGAAGTAGAGAACGCCTTGATTATTGATAACAACGATGCCATAGTCCAAAATGGCGACAAGCAGTTCATGGAAGATTACCTGTTGTTAACAGACCCTGCCTTCCTTGACGTGTTTAGTTTTGATCTGAAAGCGGGCGATCGCCGCACGGCGCTTAATGAACCGTATTCCATCGTCCTGAGCGAATCGATGGCCAAAAGGTATTTCGGTGATGAGGATCCGCTGGGCAAACCGCTCACTGTTTTTCTCCAGGATCCGGAAGGCAGGGGAAAGGCATACACGGTCACCGGGATCATCGAAGATTGCCCGGTCAACTCTCATTTCAACTACCAGGCCCTGATCTCCTGGGCCACCTTTGACGTAAATAACCCGGCTGATCCAAGAGGATATGACTGGTACAACAATGGCTACTATACCTATTTGTTGTTGCGGGAAGGAAGTGATCGTGCTGCGCTTGAATCTAAGTTGCCGGGGCTGATCGAAAAATACATGGGCAAGCAAAACCGGGAATGGAAAATCAGCTACACCTATTTTACCCAACCGCTTACCGATATTCATCTTCATTCCAAGTTGAAGTATGAAATCCGGGAAACCAGCAGCCTGACCTACGTAATTGTTTTTGGGACCGTGGGTTTAATGGTGTTGCTTTTGGCATGTATCAACTACGTCAACATGGCTACGGCCTTCGCCACCCGCCGCCTTAAGGAGGTGGGCATACGAAAGGCAATGGGCGCTTTCAGAAATCAACTGGTTGGCCAATACCTCGCTGAGTCGTGGTGGATTGCGGTCATTAGCTTACTCCTGTCTTTTGGATGGATTGAACTTGCCAAACCTCTGTTTGAAAGCATTACAGGAAAACCCGTCGCCAACCTCTACGAGTGGAAAACCCTGGTGGCCCTCGTGAGTATGACAACCCTTGTTGGCCTTGCCTCCGGTTGTTACCCGGCCATCCTTCTTAGCTCGTTGCGACCTGCCGCCATCATGAAGGGCAGGCAGATGACGGATGCCGGTGGGAACTGGCTTAGGAAGTCACTCGTGGTGATTCAATATTCCGTGACGATGCTCCTGGTCATTGGGATACTGGTGGTTCAACGTCAACTGCATTTTATGCAGAGCAGGGATCTCGGGTTCAAGCAGAACGGCCTCTTGCTGCTGGGCGTCAATGGCAGTCGCGAAGTGATCAGCAATTACGCTGCTTTCGCGAATGAAGTGAACCAAATTCCTGGCGTGTACGGCGTGGCGCGAAGTAATACCATTCTTGCCGGGGGCCTTGGCAATTCGGTGGGTACCATGACAGACGCATCAGGAAAGGACCGGGACGCCACCGTTTATCGCTTGCGCACGGACTTTGATTACCTGGACGTATACCAGATGACCCTGCTGGCTGGCCGCTTCTTCCAGGAGGACAACGCCGCTGACTCGACGAAAGGGTTTGTCATCAATGAAGCGATGAGCCGATTCTTTGGTTACGAAAGACCCGAGGATGTGGTAGGGCAGAAGTTTCGCTTCCAGGGCAGGTACGGCTCGGTGATTGGTGTAGTCAAGGATTTTCATTCACGATCCCTGCAGTACAATGTCGACCCAACCTGCATGTACCTGCTCCGTGGTGGATTCTCCGCCATAACGGTTAGGCTCGATGGCAACATGCCGGCGCTTAGGGAGCAAGTAACGATGGCGTGGAAGAAGCACTTTCCTAACACCATCGTTGATACGAAGTTTGCGGATGAGGCCCTGAACTCCCAATATGAATCCGAGCAGCGGTTCTCCAGGATCTTTGTGATCTTTTCAACCTTGTCGCTGGCTATTGCCTGTGTAGGACTGTTTGCCCTGGTGTCGTATAGCGTCGAGTGCCGTACCAAAGAGATTGGCATCCGGAAAGTTCTTGGTGCCACGGTCTCTGGCATCGTCATGATGCTCTCGCGCGATTTCCTGCTGCTGATCCTGATCGCATCGGTAATTGCCATCCCAGCGGGTTACTACTTCATGAATGAATGGCTGTCGGCATTTGCTTACCACACTGAGTTGGATCCACTCATCTTCATCACCGCCACAATGTTTGTTCTCGCTGTGGCTTGGGCGACGATCAGCGCCCGTTCAGCAAAAGCGGCCGTCTTGAACCCGGTGGACTCACTCAGGAATGAGTAGGGCGGCACCTGCCGGGAAATCTTTCACCGGGCCACCGTGAGGATTGCCCTCAACCGAATATCCCTCGACGAGGCGCCGATCATGATCCGGAACTCCCCGGGTTCAACAACCCATTTCATCTGCTCATCCAGGATCTTGAGCAATTCTGGAGTAACGACAAATGAAAGCTCCCGGGCTTCCCCCGCTTTCAAAGCAACGCGCTGAAAGCCCTTGAGCAATTTGATCGGTTGCGCTACCGAGGACAGTTCATCGCGAATGTAGAGCTGCACGACTTCTTCTCCATCCAGCTTGCTCGTATTGCGGATCGAAAATCGCACCATAGTATTTTCACCGGCTCCAATCGTGCTCTTGTCGAATCTCAATCCAGAATACTCAAACGAAGAATAACTCAGGCCAAACCCAAAGGGAAACAAGGGTAGACCGGTGAGATCGGCATAGTCGTCATTTCGGCCAGTAGGTTTATGACTGTAGGAGTAAGGCAGTTGACCTTCGAATACCGGGAAGCTAATGGGTAAACGGCCTGCAGGATTGTGAACACCAAACAATATATCGGCTACCGCTTCCCCGCCCTGGTCACCCGGGTACCAAACATCAAGCACGGAGGGCACCTGATCAAGCCATCCCTTCAAGGTTATCGCACTGCCACCCACGAGAACAACAACTACCGGCTTTCCAGTCGCCGCAACACGCCTGATTAATTCCTCCTGGTAGCCGGGCAGATTAAGGTATGCCCGGTCAAGGCCTTCGCCTTCATCAATGCCAGCGACCACCACAACAGCATCTGCCTTGGAAGCAACCTCAACCGCCTCGTTGATCCGAGCCTTGCCCATGTCTTCCACACCCAGGTTCCATACCAATTTGATCGACGATACGCCGGATGCCTCGAAGAACTCCGCGCGCAAATCGTATTCTCGGTCCTTCTCAAAAGTGAAATTCGCGAGTGTGGTCTTCACGCCCTGGCTTTTCCAGTGATCAATGATGAGATCGCCATCGATGTATAGGCGGTAACCATCATTGCCGGCAAAACCGATCTTGAAGGTGCCACTGATGGGGGGCTTCAGTTTTCCTGTCCAGCGGACAGAAAAGAAATCAAACGGAATCGAAGGATACGGCGAATAGAGTGTCCAGCGAAAGTTTATTTCCCGGTCGGTGCGCTTGAGCGTTGGTTCACCACCGAGATCGATGTTGCTGAAGTATTCACTTTTCAGGCCATTCACTCGTTTGCCGTTCTCCATCGAATAAAGACTTGAGGAAGGAACTGGAACCCATTCGGTTATGGTGCGACCGCAGCCTGGACTATAAGTAACCTTAGTCTTTGTACCCACCTTGCCCTTAATTCCATCCAGGATAGAGATCTCAGCCTTACCAGGCCGAGAATAGCCTCCCAATCTCGCCTCCACAGCGTCGATGCCGATCACGGCTAATGAACTCAGCTCCTTTCCGAGTGGCAGTACGTGGTTCTCATTTTTCAACAAGACAATTGATTTCAACGCGGCCTCCTTCGCAGTGGCTTTTTGACTTGAGTTCGCGGTCCACTTTGCTACTCCATTTTCATCAGCGTAAGGTTTTTCAAACAATCCCAACTCAAACTTCACCCTCAGAACTCGGGCCACGGCGCTGTCAATCAGGCTTCGGTCGATGCGCCCATCGAGGAAGGGTGACATGAAGAGTTTGTGATGATCATACGACGTCTGAAAAATAACGTGGGCACCGTTTTGCATGGCCTTTACCGTAGCATCTTCATAATCCGCAGCGGTAAAATGAAGGACGTTGGCTCCGCCGATAGCCCCGGCGTCGGAGATGATGAATCCCCGAAACTTGAGATCTCCTTTCAATTTGGTATTCAGCAACCAACCGTTGGCCGAGCCGGGCTTGCCCCCGATGGAGTTATAAGACGTCATGATGCTTCTTGCGCCGCCACGCTCAATGACAGCCCGGAAGGGTGGGAGGTAGTACTCTTCCAGGAAGCGTTCGTCAGCGTTGATGGGATAACTATCCCTGCCTCCGTCGCCGCTGTTGGCCAGGAAATGCTTCGGCGAGGTGACGATGCCTGTTTTTTCGAAGGCCGAAACAAAGGCCACGCCCATTTCCGCACTGAGAAAAGGGTCTTCGCCATACGTCTCTTCTGTCCTTCCCCAACGCGGATCGGGAGCGACATTAACGACTGGCGATAACACATACCGGAAGCCGCGACTCCTGGTTTCTCCCGCAATCATGGAAGCGACGCGATGTATCAAGGAAGTGTCCCACGTTGCAGCCAGTGCTATCGGAACTGGGTAGCTCGTAGATCCAGGACTCACCAGCCCATGGAGGGCTTCCTCAAACGGTAGGATTGGGATACCCAGCCGGGTTTGCTCCACAAAGTATTTCTGAATGGCATTAATCTTTTGGACCGACTCCCGCGCATTGAGCGCCTGACTGGACGTGATGAGTTGCCCGGCGGCATCCTGACTTAAAGAGGCTCTTACCTGGAGTCCAAAGATCCCATTCTTGTATTTCTCCTTCCCATCGCTCAGGTCGCCGGGGATCATGAAGAGTTGCCAGAATTTTTCTTCGGGAGTCATCCGGGTAAGGAGGTCATTCACCCGGGCATTAATCGGTAAGGACGGGTTTTTATACGGCAGCTTGGGCTGTGCCTGACCAGCAATTGCCCATGCGAGAATCCAGGCTATACTTACAAAACGGGTGATGCACATAAATACAACGACGCTGCCTTGGGTAGGGCAGCGCCGGTGAAATTAGGGAATTTTGGGGCGAGCGAGGAAAGAACCAATTGCATTCCCGCTGACAGAAGGCCACAAGAAGTTTACCGGGTCAGATGATAGCGACGTTGATGGCTTACCCGCGTTGCCCCGGACCCGACATCAAAGCCAAAACCACCCTCAATGCGCACAGACGCTGTCTCCTTCTTGAGGTACTGGAAGATGTTCTTCGTATCGTTCAATACAATCTGCCGAACCAGCAGTGTGGTGTCGGGGATGAAGATGGTCAATTGATCAATGTCACTGCTGGGGGAGTCGAAGTTGTAAGGAGTCCAGGCGAGCGTATCGGTCTTCGGTGTGGTGCCGTCCATGTAATGGTGAAACAGGTAGCCTGTATTGTATCCTGGACCACTGTCGCCCGGCTTCTTAAATTCCCATGTCCCGGCATTCAGGTACACGCTGTCAAAATTTATGACAGACATACCTGGGGACTCGGATTTCACGGTGTAGACGAGGGAATCTACCTTCCAGGTACCGGCGGCCAGCAAATCAATGGTTTTCTCCTGGTTGCTCTTGCTTTCCAATTCGCTGCAACCGGCCAGCGCGGCCAGTAAGACTATGACAAGGGGTGTCTTTTTCATGGTTTTGTTTTTCAACAAAAGTCAGCAGGAGGAAGGGGGGTAGAAATCCGTAGAACTACCGAATTTGACCAGGTAGTATTACCGATCCGCCAGGTGGTGCAGGGTGGCGAACTTGTACAAGGCGATGAGGTTGTAGCATCCTGTTTTCTCAAGGATGTTGGCCCGGTGCGTATCGACGGTGCGGCGGCTGATAAACAACTTTTCGGCGATAGCTTCGCTCGAGTACTCATCGAGAATCAGCTTGAGTACTTCCCGCTCCCGTTCCGTCAGCGCCACCTGTACTTGTTCTCGCTTCTTGTCTTTTCTGACTTCCTGGAGATAGATCGCCATGACCTCCCGGCTGTAGTGCGTCTTCCCGTCGATTACATCCCGGATGGCTTGCCCGATTTCCTGTGCGCTGGCACTCTTGAGCACAAACCCCTCTGCCTCTGTGTTCATTGCCGACTTAACCATAGCTTCCTCGTCGTGCATCGAAAGGATAAGAACCGGAATGGCAGGATATTCTTTTTTGATGCGACTCGCCAATTCCAGCCCACTTATGGAGGCCATGGAAATGTCCGTGATTACCAGGTGGAATGACGGCGTTCGTTGAATCATCTCCCAGGCTTCCTCTCCGGATCGGGCCATCTCAAATCCAGCCTTAGGAAATTGCAAGCGTAAGACGGCCACAAGGCCCTCGGCAAAAATCCGGTGGTCATCGACTACGAGTATGGAAAGTTGCTCGCTCATGATATGGCAAACTGGATATTGATGCTGGTGCCCGTTCCAGGATTCGTCTGTACATCGATGTTCCCGTTCAGCATGGCAATGCGCGAAAAGATATTTTTCCAGCCCAATCCCTTACTCTGTGTCACGAGGGCCTGGTCAAATCCTACACCGTTGTCGGCCATGGAAAGAAACACCGCATTTCCATCCCGTCGAAGGGTAATGTAGATACGGTCGGCCGCCGCATGCTTGAGCATATTGTTGATTACCTCCTGGATCACCCGATATACCGCCACTTCGACCGTGGGGACAAGGCGCCCTTCACCCAGGCTGACTTGCAGGCGAACATCAAGAAGGCCCGCCAGGTTGATTTTCTGGACCATATCTTCCAGTGCAGGGAGCAATCCCCGCTCTGTCAGCGCCACAGGCATCAGGTTGTGCGCGATCGACCGAACCTCTTGCGTGGCCTGGTCAAGAACATGGATTGAGTTCGCAAGTAATTTTGAAGGTTGCTCCCCAGTAGGCAGGTCAATGGCACTAAGGCCCAACTTGGCAGTAGAGATTAATTGTCCAAGTCCATCGTGTAGTTCCTTGGCCACCCTGGAGCGCTCGTTTTCCTCGGCCTCAATGACGGCGCTGAACCGTTGCCGTTGCTGGAGTTCCCGTTCACGGGCATGCTGAAGATTGGCCTTGTACTGATGGCGTTTGAAAAACCAGAACGCGCCCATCCCGAGGATGGCCACTCCGGCAAAGCTTATCCAAACCAGAAACCGCGACTGTTGGATCGTGAGATCTTTGGCAAGTGTCTCGCTTTGGAGTTGCACAATTTGCCTTTCCTTTTGCGCGGACTGAAACTTGCTTTCCATCTCATATATGACCTGGGCTTTTTCCTTGCTCAACACCGAATCCTTGATTTCCATGTAGTGCTTCAGGGCCTCATACGCCTTCACGGGCTCACCATTGGAGCGATACAGCCGATGAGCAAATTCGTAACTGTCCCGGAGCTTCTCACTGTGATTGGACTTCAGGGCGTAGTGAATCGATGAATCATTGTACTTCAGCGCACGTGATCGCAATCCAAGATCCTCGCTGACCTGGCTGAGGTTCAGATAAACGGTGGCGAGCATGTAGTGATCGGTAGGGGGGACGAGCGCCAGGCTCTGGAGGAAGTAATTCTCCGCGGCCTTGTATTCTTTCTTCTTGCGGAGCGAATTACCTAGGTTATTCAGGCTGCTGTTCAGGTACTCAGGGTCTTTGAAAGCAAGGTTGCGACGATGAAAAGCAATCGCCCGATCCAAGTCACCTGCGTCGTCATAGTTGATGGCAATGGCGTTGAGGGTTCTCCAAAGTAAAACCGGCTGATCACTACTCTGCTGTTCGACAAGCTGAAGAGCAAGCTGGCCATACTCGAGGCCTTTGGTATAGTCTGTGAGATTGTTGTGGTACAGCAGCGAAAGGTTAACATAGTTCTGGGCCAGCATCACGGTATCCTGGCATCGCTCAAAATGGTCACAAGAGTTTTGGAAGTAGCGCAGGCTGATGTCGTTCTTGTTAAGACGCTGTGACCTGACGCCGAGGACACGCTGGGTGTATCCCATCCATCGTTCATTACCGGATTTCTGGAAACTGGCCATCGCCGAGTCGCCCCACTGTTGGGCCCGTTCGAAATTTAGGGGAGCGTTGACGAAGCAGATGAGGTAAGCGCTTTCGCCGCGGATGGCGAGGTTTGAACCCGCTTGAAAATAGGCGGCCATGGCGAGTGAATCTGCCCTTGAGGGAGTACTGATGGCTTGCTTGGCAGCCTCCAGCAGGTTGCGGGCAGCTACCGTATCGGTACGTAATTCCTGGGCAACTGCTGCGTTGGCCAGGAAGATAAGCAGCACTGCATTAAGTAGACTGCGAAAGCGATTCATGAGGTGATTCCTGGCAGATTAAAAACCGCTAAGATAATGGAACCTCGCCGAAAACAATCTTGGGAGCATCAACGGCCCGGTGTGCTATCTTTAGAAGTTTCAAATGGTACAATTATGGAAATCCCCCGCGAAGAGATGGCCGACCGTTTCATAGCCCTCGCCAACGAATTCAGCAAAACGCAGGCCCGGGAGCGCATCGGCGCTGCGTTCATGTATGCCGCGGCACGCTACAATGCCTATGAGGCTCCCACCAAGAGTGCCAACCTGGCAGCCGACAAACCGGATGCCCTCGACTGGTACAGCAAAGAGTACCGGAGAATGTTTGAGGCAAACCTTGATGAGTTGATTGAGATGCGGTCGTAACGACTCGGCTAGCTTACCTTTTGGCGCGCAGGTTGGCAATCTCTTGCTGAATCAGCCTCGATAGGATGTGAAAATCAGACTTTTCCAGCTTCTCGTTGGTCATCTGCTTAACGGCACGCTGGAAAAGCGTATCGAGTTCAGTGAGCTGAAGTTCATGATTGTCCTGGTGTTTTGACCGGATGTCCAGGAACTCCAGGAAATATTTGTCCAACTGTTCCTTCTTCAGCCTTGCCAACTTGTTGGCAATCGCCTGGAAAGCGCCATACATCACCGCTATTATGGAGATGATGAGCGCGATGGCATCGGCATACCGTTCGAGGAAAGTTGGTTCATCGCGTCGCAGATACGCGTAAGTACCTTCATGCAGGGGGAAGAGCAGGGTCTGCCGGTCAATGTTTTCGCTGAGGGTCCGGTACATCATGTCGGTATGCACCAGCTCGAGTTTCTTTCGCATCAACAGGCTGGACAAATCATAGATCGCCTTCTCGCCGATGGATTCGTTGGTCACCAGTAGCACATTGCTCGTCAGTGTATTGATTACGATGGAATTGGAATTGCCAGGGACGGCGGGTAGGGTAATGGGAGTGAGTGCGGGTTCGTTCAGGGTCTGAAATTGGAGCCAATTCTCCCGGAACGAATACGGGTACCAGCCGGCATCCATATATTTCTTGGCCCGCTTCCCATAGAAGGTTCCCCAATAGAAAATGACGTCGGGATTATCCTCGAGGCTTACAAAGGTGTACCCGGATATTTCACTTAAGGCGAGCATCCGGTCAAAGCTGGCCTGGGTTTCTCCATTCAGGAACTCGATGCCGATCCGTTTGCCGGATACCAGTTCCATTGCTGTCGTCTCGGCGTCACGGGTGTCTTTGAAAAAGCAAAGAGCACGGAGGAAACCAGCGGGAAAACAGTGCGGACTTTGCCAACATCTGGTCCCAGTTCATGGGCCATGATGATGCTGTGATTAAAGGCCAGCGTCAGATCGGCTTGGCCGTTGGCCACCAGGCGGTTGGCTTCAATGCCGCTGGAGGCCTGGACCGTTTCAATACGGTAACCATTCGCCGTCAGGATTGGTGTCAGTTGTGACGTGATCAGGTTATAGTAGTAGTCCGAGGGTACGGCAAAGCGGAACGTACGTTGGGGGCTGATGATATCACAGCTGGTGGGAATAAATCCGAGGGTGATCGCAAAGGCAAGGGTGAAATTTCGCATGGAAGCCCGATAAAGAAACGCCAAATATAGCAGGCGCCGATACTAGGCTATATACCCGAAGACTGTCGACAGGCCCGTCTTTCAATGGGCCGTGGCGTTATATAATTTATATTATGTTAATATGACTTTTGACCTGATGACCCGTCTATGGGCCAATTTGAGGCCAAGGGTTGGGTTGCCAACGGCACAAGTACCCCTACCTCAGTCATGTGCTTCAAAATCAACAGAAGTTGCCGGTTGTCCACCTAACCTAACTTTGTACCGTCCGGGTTTCAGAAACTCGGTGTAGCCAATAAAGTACGGTAGCGGGCTGGTCTGCCGTCTAACCACAAGATCCCACCGGTACTGGTTGAACCCACGGCGACCCGCCAGTTTCACAGACCAAACGACCAAACCCGAATCATTGACTACCTCAATGCTCACCTCACCTGCCTGCGCCAGCCAGGCGGTCAAGGACACCCGGTCTACCGGCATGCTATTGGTATCGTCGGGCAACTTGTCCGGATTGGGCACGTGTAACTTCGTCGGGATAAACAACTTGTCAGTCTGAGTGCGTGCAGTTGCCATCCAATCATCCAATGGCTTCAAGTTAACTTTGTACAACCCGCGGCCATGTGTACTAATTACCAGGTCTCTACTGGGGTCGTGAATTTCAATATCTGAAATGGCCGCTGCTTGCATTCCTGTCCCAAACTGCGCCCAGCTCTTGCCCTGGTCAATAGAAATATACATTGACCGGTATAACCCTGAATAAAGCACATTCTCGTGCTGGGGATCTTCTTTGATCACGTAAGCAATTTCGGAAGGCAGATTACCCACGATCTTCTCCCATGTCTTTCCATAGTCTTCCGACTTGTAGACATACGTATTGAAGTCATCATAATTGATACCCGACAACGCGACGTACACACGTGACTCGCGGAAGCGCGAAGGCGCTATGGATCGCACGTAGGCGGCCGGCAACCCAGTTGAATTCTCTGACCAAGTTGTGCCGCCGTCGCGTGTCACCCAGAATAGTCCCTTGTCCGTGCCCGCATACAACAACCCGGGCTTCAGCGGCGACTCTACCAAAGCCCCAATGGCCAGCGAGGTTTTGCTTTTGTCCTTCCCTACGCACAAGTCGGGACTAACAGCCGTCCAGGTGCGGCCCTGGTTATCGCTCTTCATCACACTATTTGCACCGAGATAAAGTGACCGTGTATGTGCGGATAGGAAATACGGCGAGATAAAGTTGAAGCGGAGTGCTTTTCGTTGTTCTTCGCTGACCGCTGCTGACTCAGAGGTACGGGTACGAAGGTCCATTCTGCGGACGCCTCCCTCCTGCGAGCTGTAGTAAATTGTGTTGCTGTCCAGTGGATCCACCACCGTGATGCAACCGTCACCACCGCTCCACGGATCGATCCACAGGTATTTCCAATTGTCATATCGCTTCGGAATCCACTCATTGCCCGGGCCATAGACTGTCGCATCATCTTGCGCTCCGGCATAAATCGTGTAGGGCTTCTTGTGATCGATCGTAATGTCGTAGAATTCACCGGTCGGAAGATTGTTGAAGTGCATCCATGTGGTGCCGCGATCATAACTCATGTAAAATCCGCCGTCGTTGGCAAGCGCAAGGTGCTTCGGATTGGATGGATTGATCCACAGCTCGCATTGATCCAGGTGCAACGGTTCGGCGGGATTCGGGAACAGGTGATATACATCTCCACCCACCAGGTTGAAAGATTTTCCACCGTCGACACTATGAGCGAGCCGGACCCCCAGCGCATAGATCTCGTTGTCGTTGAGCGGATCTACGACGATGTCTGCAAAGTACCAGCCGATGGTGGAGAAGATCATGAGCTCCTCAGAATGTGTTCGCTTCCAGGTCTTTCCTCCATCCAGGGTTTGATAAACCTCTGCGGCGCCGGGAGCGGGGCCCTCCCCTTTCGGCTTGTCCCGGTGATCGAGCAGGGCATAGGCCTTGTTGGGATCTTGATGAGAAACAGCTAATCCAATCCTCCCCTTGCCGGCATCATTCGGCAGTCCTACATCCGACTTAGCCCATGTCTTGCCACCATCTGCGCTCTTGTATATGCCACTGTTCATGCCGCTCACACCCGGGTAAGTTTCCCAGGCAGAAGCGTAGAGTAGGTTGGGATTGCCTGGAGCGATCACCACATCGTTCGCACCTGTGCGTTCGTTGACAAAAAGCACATGCTCCCAGGTCTTACCGCCATCCAGGGTCCTGAACACGCCGCGGTTTTTGTTGGTGGACCACAAGTGCCCGACCACGGCCACAAACACGATATCCGGGTTGGAAGGATGAACGGTGACTTTGCCGATGTGCCAGGAATCATCCAGTCCAATATGCTTCCATGTTTCTCCACCATCATCTGACCGGTACATCCCGGTTCCGGGCATGGTGAAGTTGCGGGGCTTCTTCAGCGTTTCTCCGGTTCCAACGTAAATGATGTTCGTGTTGGAAGGCGCCAGCGCCACATCGCCGATACCATACGAAGGTTGGTTATCAAATATGGGTTTCCAGGTCAACCCATTATTGGTGGTCTTCCACAAGCTGCCCGATCCAAATCCAAGGTAAATAGTGCCCGGATGTTGTGTGTCTACCTGGAAAGATTCAACCAGGGCGCTGTTACTCGTTGGACCTAATTGAATCCACTCCAACCCGAAGGGAGTTTCTTGCTGGTGCCGGAGGTGATCACTATAGGATTTCGCCAATGGCGACAACGGCTGTTGCCCGAATCCCGCATACGAAATACTGACCAGGATCCAGGTCGCCAAAATTTTTCTACTGTTCATGCTTAAAAAAGAATTGAAACAATCTATCCAATTACCGATTACCGATAACTGATCACAGATCACCGATCACTGATTCTCACCCCGATCAGCACACCTTGAAGAACTTCTTCTCTCCATCGGTTTGCACCGGTTTGCCTTCTGCCAGCATCGCCTCGATTTTCTTAGCCGTCTTGGTAATAGCCAGCCCACCAAGGCCTGTGCAACGGAGTGTGTTGGGGATTGCATCGCCTACGCGTTTCATCGTCTCGATGACTTCATCGAGCGGTATGAGGTGATCGTAATCAGATAGGGCCATGTTCGCGATAGAGATCGCCGTACTGGCGGCCATCACATTGCGATTGAGACATGGCGCTTCCACACGGTCGGCGATCATATCGCAGACCATGCCAAGGGATGCCTGCAGGGTCATGGAGGCCGCGGCCAACGACTGGTTCAACGTTCCTTTTTTCAAGGTGACTATGCCCGCCGCTGCCATCCCGGAACCTGATCCGCACTCGGCCATACAGCCGCCAACTTCAGCGGCAAACGTAGCGTGCGCAGCGATAAAGACACCAATGATGCCGGCGGCCAGCATGGCCTTCACCAGTTCATCTTCTGAAATCTTCAATGCCCGGGCTGTTCCAATCAGAGCACCAGGAAGCGCACCACAAGAACCTGCGGTGGGTGCGGCGACAATCACGCCCATCGAGCTCTTCACCTCCATCATGGCTGACGTAAACATGGTAACATGGTTCATCACATCGCCCTCAACCAAGGCACCAGCATCGAATCTTTTCTTGAAAGTTACCGACTGTGGCCCCAGGATGCGATCCTTGTAGGTTGTTCCTTTCAACCCCAGGTCAATGGCATTCTCCATGATCTTTACGATGGCGCGCATCTTTTCAAAGACTTCCTCATGGGAGATGCTTCCGCGCTGCGCTTCATAATGTACGGCCAGTTCCCACAACGCGAGATTCTTGCCTTCATTGTACCGAAGCATTTCCTCACAAGTGATAAAAGGAACTGCCAAATCTTTGCGTGCAAGTACCGGGAGCACTGGATTTAATTGTCGGATGAACAACACCTCATCGAAGCCGCGGATCTCGTCCAGCATCTCCTTGGTGAAGAATTGGTTGGACTTTATTTCGATGTAGGTTATGTCGCCCCGATGCACCTCGAGGTAGTCATACTTGGCTGAGCGTTGTAGAAATTCCGCCACACGTTCCGCTGACTTGACGTAAATCAGCGTGACATAGTAGTCGCCTGCCATATCAACGGCAGCGCCATCAATGGAAATCACCTGGATCATCCCTCCCCCGGTGGAGAGGGCAATGAGTTTACGGGTTTCGTTTTCGTTCTTCAGCGTGATCTGGTACGTATTCGGATGCGTTGCTCCTATGGAATGAATATCAATCTTGACCTTGATCCCTGCGGCATCGATGGCCTGCAAGTAGTCGGGAAGACGTTCATCATAGGCTTCCCACCCTAAAAATCCGCTGAAGAGTCCCATATCGGAACCCTGGCCCTTGTGCGTGGTTGCCAGCGAACCATTGGGGTCAAACTCGATGTAGGCTTCCCGGATGACGCCGTCCATCAAATCGCGGCAAAGTCGACCGATCCGCAACGAGGCTGCGCAATGGGAACTGGATGGTCCCCGCATTACAGGCCCTATGACATCATTGAATATGCTGGGATAGGAGTTCATCGACGGGCATTTTTTGATATGTTTACGAATGTAGGTATTTATAACCCTTTCTCATTTCTCATGACAACAGCTTTTTGGATCGGTTTCACCTTGTTGGGCATCTGGATTGCCATCCTTTTGTATCGCGATTACCTCAGGCACAAAGACCACCTGGAAGCCAACAGTTGGTGGAAGACCGGTACGATCGGTTTCATTGGAAATTTCTTTGATACGCTGGGCATCGGATCATTCGCCATCGAGACGGCTTTGTTCAAGTTCTCGAAGCAGACCGAGGACCGGCTGATACCGGGCACGTTGAACGTTGCCAATGCCATTCCCACGCTGGCGCAGGGAATCATCTTCATCCAAATTGTGGAAGTCGAGCCGCTCACCCTCACGACGATGCTGCTTGCGTCCGGCCTTGGCGCCCTCCTGGGTGCTGGCGTGGTCGCGAAACTCCCCGAGCGAAATATCCGGCTGACTATGGGGGTCGCGCTGCTGATCACGAGCTTCTTCATGGTCGCCTCAAAATTCAACTGGATCGAAGGAGGTGGCAATGCCATCGGATTGGAAGGATACAAACTTGTCCTCGGCGTCGCTGTCAACTTCGCACTCGGCGCTTTGATGACGGCAGGAATCGGACTCTACGCCCCTTGCATGGCACTTGTTTTTGCGCTCGGTATGTCGCCGGCCGTCGCCTTTCCCATCATGATGGGTTCCTGTGCGGTGCTGATGCCGCTGGCGTCGATACGATTCATCAAGGAAGGCGCCTATAACCGTCGTGCCGCGTTTATCATCAGCTTCACTGGACTGATAGCCGTGCTCATTGCGGCGTTTGTGGTCAAATCGCTGCCGTTGGACACCATGCGTTGGCTGGTCATCGGCGTGATTATCTACACGGCAACCGTCATGTTACGTGCCGGGCTTAGTGGGGCAAAGAGTTAACTTTGTACGGCCGTATGAATGAGTGCGCCTATGAGTCGAGTACTGATCATCTTCTTTTCGTTGACCTTAGGCAGTTGTCTCGATCAGTACCCGCAAGCCCCAACTTCACCTAACGAGCAACGGGCCGTTGATTTTGTCACAAGCCTGGTGAATCCCGCATCCGGGCTCGTCGCCAGCCGACCAGGCGAATGCTTTACCACCGTCTACAAGAACTCACTGGCGGCCATGGTTTTCTTGCACCAGGGGAATCACCACGCTGCGGAGGCCATACTCGACCGATTTGACGAATACCTTACCAAACTTAGTATGATGATGAACCCGCTCCCGTTCCGCGGGTTTCCAAAGGATTGGGATGCGTGCACAGGAGAACCGACTAATGAGAACTATTGGGAAGGTGACAATGCGTTCTTGTTGCTCGCCTTGAATTACCATTCCAGCGTCTCACACAACACCACCAAGTACAAACAACTGCGCAGCGAACTGGTCAGTTGGCTGGTGCAGCGGTCAATGGTGTGTGAAACGATTGTTGCCGAAGGAACGGCCAACATGTACGCGGCGCTCATCCCGCATTCCTCGGACCCGGCTGTCGCCCAGGCGTTGACGCACCTGAAGGCATGTTTCGAAGCTACGGTTGACTACGCGCAGGTGCTTGATCATACGGTAAGAGGTGCACTGGTATTCAACAACCTGACAGGTTTTGATCATGTGGACAAATTCCAGCGGACGGAAACCTGGGTCTACAATAATATCCCGATAGAAGCCTACAGCGCTTTCTCGGGTGAATCATTTATCAACGTGGAAATCAGCGCCCAACTGTCGCTCACCGCCACCCTTACCGACCGCGGTTCCCAGGTGCCCAAACTCCGTTCCGAACTGGAGAAACTCTGGCTAACCCAGGAGAATGGACGGCAGGCTGGTTTGCCGTATTTCATCACCAACGTCGGGTTTGACCAATCGGCAACTTTGCCTATAATCGATCCAACTGCCTATATGCTATTTGGCTACTGGAAATTCAACCCCTTCACAGGCCAATAACCTTCAGCCAATAACTTTAGCCTTAAGCTTTTGGCTTTCAGCTTTCAGCAATTACCCCCACACCTATCGCTTTGACTCCAGCGTTGTCCCTTTCGGTGGACTCACCCTCTTCCTCATGTACTGGTCAAACCAGCCCATGGTCCGGTCCCCAACGTTTTGGATGAACTTAGGCTCCTGGAAACCGTGGGGCTGACGAGGATACACCACCATCTGCGTCGGAACACCTCTCCGTTGCAGTGCGCGATGTAATTGAAAGCCCTGCTCCGGCGGAACGCGTTCATCGTTCAATCCGTGGATCACCAGGGTCGGTGTCACGGCATTCTTGATATTGAACATGGCACTGTGTTTAGCATAGACAGCAGGGTCATCCCAGAACTCCTTATCAAAATAGCTGGGCAGGAAATCCGGAATATCCGCGGTGCCGTTGAAACTCATGAGGTTGGTGACGGGCGCTCCGGCCATAGCTGCCTTGAAACGGTTTGTCTTCGTGACGATCATGCTCGTCATATACCCGCCATAGCTCCAGCCCGTTACCACGAGGCTGTCAGGATGCACCACGCCATCGTTGATTAGTTTGTCGACGCCCGCCATCAGGTCCTCATAATCATTGAATCCCCAATCACGATGGTTTGCGCGACGGAATTCGGTGCCATAGCCACTGCTGCCACGTGGGTTTGCCCTAAGCACCGCATACCCATTGGCCGCGAAGGCCTGTATGGGATACGGGCTGGACTGCCCTGTATACGTTTCGGTGAAAACACCGGCCGGTCCACCGTGGACATTAAGAATCAGCGGCACTTTCTTCCCCTTTTGGTAGCCTTGCGGATAGGTAACTATCCCTTCAATACTATACTTGCCATCCTTTGATTTCCAGCTAATTACCTCTGATTTGCTCACTGGTTGGTTGACCATGAAGTCCCCATGAACATTAGATATCTTCTTTCCCTGCATGGCAGTGACACTGGCCGCATATACTTCTGCCGGAGTCTCCGTATCCTGGAAGATGTAGGCAATGTCGCCTTTGCGGCTCACGCTCATGGCGGACATCAGCCCCTTGGCGTGGGTGCTGAGTTTAACAGGCTTGCCACCGCCACTTGAGGGCACGGAATACAGATGTGAGCTGGTATGGTAGCCTTCTGTAAACAGGAGATTTTTACCATCAGCGCTCCACCAGGGGCCACCCGTCGGTGACTCGTCGTAGCTGGCTGCTATATCCACTGGCTTCCCTCCTTGCGCCGGGATCACCCGGTAACTTTGTTTGGACGCCCAATCGAGATCGCCACGAGAGGTCTGGTATGCAATGTTCAGCCCGTCGGGAGAATAGACAGGACCACCATCCAACCCGGCGTCGGTCACCAGTGCTTTAATGGGACCGCCGTTGGCCGATACTGTCGATATGTTCGAGCTCGGCCAGGCGTTTGCCCAACTGCCATCCTGGTGTGCAAAAGCGATCGTCTGGCTGTCCGGTGACCAGGCCATGCCGGTAACATGGTAGGGACCGTTGGTCAGTTGCCGCACGGGATACTTTCCCTCTTTGTTTTTCGTGAGGCTCAGCACAAACAATTGCGCGTTGTCGAACTTGTCCACCACTTGCCAGTCCGTCTTTTCTTTCTTGTCCTTCTTGATCCGCACAGCAGCGGAGTCGTTCATGGTAAAGGCGATGGACTTGCCATCGGGAGACCACGCATAGTCGTTGATGTTGTCTGTCTCTTTGGTCAATTGCTCCGCTTCGCCGCCTGTCAGCCTTACCCGGTAGAGTTGGCTGGCGCCTTCCGTGTCTCGCGAAGAGCGGAAAGAAAGGTATTGCCCATCGGGCGAGAATTGTGGTGAGTTACATGACTTGTCCCCGAAGGTCCATTGTGCCGGCGGGCCGCCCGCGGTGGACACCCATACATGCGTCAGAAAATCGGACTGATCAGCGTTCATTCGCGCATCAGCCACTGTAAAGGCGATGTGACGCCCGTCCTGGGAAATGGCAACGGCGCCCAGTCTTTTATAGGACATCATGTTGGCCGGTGTCCACGCCGACTGGGCGAGGGTAAGTGAAGTCATCAAGCACAGGGCCGCAAACAGCAGGTTTTTCATAAGGAGACGGTTAATGGTGGAAAAAGTGAGGAGGAAGCTACCCAATCGAGGGGAGGTTAACAACAAAATATTATGCTTGATTAATCCTGCTGACATACGTCTGTCAGTGTTTCCCTCCTTCTTGCCCCCATTACACAAAACACACATCACATGAAGAAAGTAGTTCATTTTGAAATTCCGGCCGACAACATGGAACGGGCGAAGAAGTTTTACAGCATTTTCGACTGGCAGATGCAGGACTGGCCGATGCCGGACGGTTCGGTGTACGTGGGCTGCCGTACCGTGGATGCCGACCCGGTTACGCACATCCCGAAAGAACCGGGAGCAATCAGTGGCGGCATGATTCTCCGCAACAATGTTTCCCGGACACCTAACGTCACGGTGCACGTTCCGTCTATCGACGACTACGCGGTGAAGATACAGCAGGCCGGAGGCAAACTGCTGAAAGCGAAAACGCAGATCCAGGGCGGCGCGTTTGCCTACTTCCAGGATACGGAAGGGAATGTGTTTGGGCTTTGGGAGGACGCGGGGAAGTGAACCGTGAACAGTGACCGGTAACCAGTAATCAGTGGGTCGGGTGGTTGTGCCCGGCCTACTGTATTTGCATGCTGTGGTGATTGTCCTATCCGTGCTTCCTGAAAGCCAAATTCCTCACCCTCCCATTGGATGCCCTGAATCCGGTAACCTTCCCTGCTTTGTCTCGCTCAAAGACTACCGTGCCGAGGTAGTTCATGGTGAAGGCGTCCTTGGTGTCAGGTTTTAGCTTCTGGTCGTCGTGCCGCTGGTGGTGGGAACGCAAGGTGTCATTCTCCACCTTGAACGTGTAGGTCGTTTCCAGTTCCTCGCTGTAAAACGTTCCTTCAAAATCCGTGAGCTTCGTCTTCGGGTCGAAGGGCACCTTCGCTGGCCCGGGAGGTGGTGGCGGAACATTGGAGGGCTTGTCCGGTGTCAGCTTATCGGCCAACACGGCGTCGGCGAGTAGGTATGCCAACGACCCGGGATCAAACTGGCCGAGGTTGCTGAAGACAGATATTGACAGGTGCTGCTCCGGGAACCGCAACAGGTAGGTGCGATAGCCGGCGTCTCCCCCGCCATGACTCCACGAGGGAAGTCCTTTGTATTTCTGGTAGGCCTGCCCCAAAGCATACCGGATGGTGTCCCCTTTGTTCAACACAAACCGCTGGGCCATCATCTTCATGACGTTGGCATTGCCCACCTTCATGGTCTCAAAATTGTCAGCCCACTTAGTCAGGTCCTCTACGGTGGTGAACAAACTCGTCGCACCAGCATTGGCATAACTCAGCACGCTCTTCTTATAGGGATCATGGTCGTTGATGCCTCCCGCCCGGTAATAGGAATACGCCCGGTTCTTCACCACTTTTTCGTGGTCGTCATAAAAGAGTGTGTTCTTCATTTCCAGGGGATCGAAGATGTTCTTCCGGGTCCAATCGGCAAAACTCTCGCCGGTCACACGCTTCACAATCTCCGCCATCAGGGTGAAGCCGGTATTGCAATAGAGATATTCATCGCCTGGTTTGAAATTCAATTCACGCTGCTTGCTGATGAGCCGCAGGATCTGCTCGCGGGTAATCACATCATCAAGCCTCCAGCCCGCCATCATCAGCAGGTTCCACTGGTCGCGCAAACCACTGGTGTGGTGAGCGAGGTGATTGATGGTAATCACCGTGCCGAAATCATGCAGCTCCGGCAAGTACTTGCGGATGTCATCATCCAACGACAATTTGCCCTGGTCGGCAAGCATCGCTATGGCAAAGGCCGTGAACTGCTTGGATACAGAGGCAATGTGGAAAATGGTAGTGGGTGTATTCTTCCGGTCGCTCTCCAGGTCAGCGTAACCGTATCCTTTGCTCAGGATCATTTTGCCGTCTTTTTCTACAGCCACAGTAGCGCCCGGTGTGTTCGGATCAGGACCTAGCATGGCGCGCATGTATTGGTCCGCTGTGCCTTCCGCATCTTTCGCCGTAGGTTCCGCACCATTAAGCATCATGCTGTACTCTCCGGTATTTTCTTCAAACGGAGCAACCACCATCCGGTGAATACCTTTTTTGACCGTCCTGAACATGAAGTATTCTTTTCCACGGGCAGGGCTGTCGAAATTGGCTACCCGCACTTTGTCCGGGCCATATATCTCCAGGGCTACATCGACGGTACGCTGGTCGGCATAACCATAAACAAACGCCCCGCTGTCCAGATCCAGTCGGAAGGTATCGGCCACATGTTGCTTGAGGGTTCTGACCGGGGTAGCCTCCCCTACTTTTAGATCTGAATTTTCGGCGCGAAAAACGCCCTGGGGTTGCTTTTCGGCGCAGGCCCACAACAGGAATAGAAATGCCAGGATGGGGAGATGTTTCATTTGATTTTGTTGAAGTTCTGAAAGTACACTTTTTAGCCCGAATTGGATCGACAACTGACCTTCCTCATATCCGGATTGCAGTATCCCTGTTAACTTCAACCCTCGCAACCCAGCACTTTTATTTACGTTGGTTATTGGTAATCCCCTTGACCTATGCTTCCCAACTACTTCCTGGTCACGTTGCGCAGCATGATGAAAAACAAGGTTTTTATCATCCTGAACGTGGTAGGTATGGGCCTTGCCATCGGCAATTGCCTCATCGCCTACTACATCTACGATTACAACATCACTTTCAACAGCAACCACCGGCAGGCGCCTACGATCTACCGGGTGAGCTCCATGCGTGAGTTTCAAAATGAAGTGACCCGCTATGGCTACGCGCCACTTGCACTGGGCAATGCCATTCGTGAGAATGTGCCTTCGGTCGACAGGGTTGTGCGCTACAATCCCTATGGTGTTGATTTCAGGCTGGGCACCGAGGTGTTTAACACCGAAATGGCCTACGTGGACGCTGATTTTTTCAAGGTATTCACCATCGATATGATGGAAGGGACGCCCCCGGCAAATATCAACCAACTGGTCCTGAACGAAGAGGTCGCTGCAAAGTACTTCAAGAACGAGAGCGCCGTTGGCAAGATGCTGACACAGGTGCTCGACAGCGGAAAGACCCGTGAATTCATGGTGAGCGGTGTATTCCGGAGACAACCCAACAACTCGAGTTTCGATAAGGAGGCATTCCTGCCTTTTGAAAGCCAGTATGCCGGCCTGGCAACCCGTGAGGAGAACAATTGGAAGCTGCGCACCACGCTCTATGTTCAGGTCACTGATGCCTCCCGAATACCGGCAATCGAACAGCAACTCAAGTCGTATGCGGCGAACAACAACAAGGTGCGTGAAGACTTTATTATTCGTGAGTTTGACGTCGAACCGTTTGAAGGCATCGGCATCCGGGATTCCTTTAACTCGGTGCCGGGTGTTTGGACTGCCCGCGCCGCTCCGGCCAGCATGACCTACGGAACGGCCGTCATGGGATTCCTCGTGGTACTGATCGCCTGCTTCAACCTAACCAATACAGCCATTGCGGTTTCTTCCCGCCGATTGAAAGAGATTGGTATACGAAAAGTGATGGGTAGCTCCCGCTTCCACCTGATCGGACAGTTCATGAGCGAGACATTGTTCATCTGTTTACTTGCGATGGTTTTCGGAATAGCGGTTGGAGAATTCGCGCTTGTGCCCGGGTTCAACGCCTTGTGGACGGGTATGAAACTCGACCCCGACTACTTTGGCCGACCAGCGTTCCTGATCTTCACCAGCGTGGGACTGCTGTTTGTCGCGCTGATGGCCGGAAGCTATCCGTCGCTTTACATCAGCCAGTTCCAACCTACCACCATCCTCAAAGGGAAATTAAAGTTTGGCGGGACGACCATGTTCTCGAGGGTCCTTCTGGCGATGCAGTTCACGATCTCCATCATCGCCATTGTCTGCAGCATCGCCTTTGTCGATAACGCCCGGTTCCAGCGCGATTACGACCTCGGGTTCAACCAATATGGAATCGCCTACTCCTATGTGCGAAACCATGCCGAATTTGAGCAACTCCGCAATCGCCTTTTACAAAATCCGGACGTCACTTCCATTGCCGCTTCCACCCATCATGTGGGCACCTCATTCATCAACGACCCCATCAAGTTCGAAGACAAGGAAATCGAGGTGGATATCTTTGACGTGGGCGATGATTATTTGAAGACGGCTGGCCTCACGCTCATTAGTGGCCGGGATTTTATCAAAGATTCTGAAACGGATAAACGTGAATCGATCATCGTTACCGAGACGCTCGCTGAACAATTGGGATGGAAAGAACCTCTCGGGAAAGAGATTCGCTGGATGGATACCACCCGGTACATTGTCGTGGGTGTGATCAAGACCGTTTTCAACCAGGGATTGTGGAGAAAGGTGGAGCCGATGATGCTGCGCTATTCAGGGGGAAAGAACACCCAGTTCATCGTGGTGAGCGCTCCGTTGACAAAAATCAAGTCCGTCAGGGAGAACCTGGAAGCCATTCACCGTGAACTCTTCCCGGATCGCATTGCCCGTATTCGGCTGATGGAAGAGGTAGTGGTCCAGGCCACGGAAGTGAACAATAATATTCTCACCATGTTCCTCTTTACGGGTTTGGTGGCTCTCCTGCTTTCCACCTCAGGTTTGTTTACGCTCGTATCGCTGAGCATCATCAAAAAGATGAAAGAGATCGGCGTGCGCAAAGTGTTTGGCGCTTCGGCGGCCAACCTTGTCCGGGTGATCAACGCAGAGTTTTTTCTAGTGCTGGGCTTGTCAGTCATTGCCGGCGCCGCTGCCGGTGGCTGGACAGCCGGCATGCTTATGGGCAGCATCTGGGAATATTATCAAAAGACCACGGGGCTTACGATTGTGATTTCCGTTGCCGTAATGGTGGGCATCGCCATTATCACGGTAGCACACAAAATCCTCACGACCGTCAAAGTGAATCCCGCCACGGTTTTGAGGGACGAATAGGAAAAGTACGAATCCCTGCGTCCGCAATTAGTGGGCGGATGTTTGCGACAAGATGACCAGCGTAAGTGGCTCAATCTTCACACGTCCTGAAGCAACAGCCTTTACCTTATTCTGCGCATTGGGCCAGCTGCCCCGATACTGAACAGTCCACTCGCCTTGAGGTAACTCCAGCTCTTTGGCCACCGTATTTCCATTCGCGATCACAAGTGCTTTTCCCCAGCTATCCCCCACTGTGGTTCCATTTACTGTGTAGGCAACCATGTTCGGTGGGGTGCTGATAAACTCAAGTATTTCGGCAATATCCTTGGCGGATGGCAATCGGAACAAAGGATGCGACTTGCGCAGCGCAATAAGAGCCTTGTAGTGTGCCAATACGTCTGGGTATTTGTCTTTCCATGACCAGTCAATGGCGTTGATGCTGTCGGGTTTATTGAATGAGTTCTCGACACCATCCTTGGTACGCATCATTTCCTCGCCGGCATGCAAGAAAGAAATCCCCTGTGAGGTGAGTACGATGCCGTTGGCCAGCTTGTCCATTTGCTGGAGTTGGCCTGAAGTGAATTTCCCTTCACCGGATATTTTCAGTTTGTCAGCGAGGGTGTGGTTATCATGACAACTGACGTAATTGATGCACTGCCACGGTTCGCGGGCCCAGGGCGCCTTGGAATAGTTCACCTGGCTGTAATCAACCCCAGGATGCTGGGTAGCGGCCACAATGCCAAAACGAATGCTCTGCTCCGCTCCTGTTCCACCATTTACCAATCCCTTGGCATGTTCATCGAAGACAGATCCTTTTAGACCATCACGCAAATCGTCACTGAAAGCGGCAAAGCGATTGAGCTTGGCCGTGTTTGCTTTGAGTGCACGAAGGCTATCGGGCAGCGGGCTTTTGCCGGCCGTCCAGCCCTCTCCGTAAAACACTAGGGAAGGTTCGATCTTGAGCAGCCGGTCGGTGAGATGGTTCATGGTTTCTATATCGTGTATCCCCATCAGGTCGAACCGGAAGCCGTCGATGTGATATTCTTTTACCCAATGCTCGCAGGACTCTATGATGTACTTCCGCATCATGGCTCGTTCTGAGGCCGTCTCATTGCCACAGGCTGCGGCATCCGACCACTTGCCGTCTTCGTTGTGACGATAGTAATAGCCCGGTACTTCAAGGTTGAAGTTGGAGTTTTCCGTCTCGCCGGTATGATTGTAAACTACATCCATGACTACTCGAATCCCTGCATCATGCAAAGCTTTTACCATTTGTTTGAACTCGCGAATCCTAACAGCCGGATCAAATGGATCCGAAGCAAATGATCCGTCGGGTGCATTGTAGTTTTTTGGATGGTAACCCCAGTTGAACTGCGGAGAATCCAAATTTGCCTCGTCGACCGAACGGTAGTCAAACACGGGCAACAGGTGTACGTGCGTAATCCCCACTTCACGCAGGTGATCAATTCCGGTGGATTGGCCACTCGGGCTCCTGGTGCCCCTTTCGGTGAGTCCCAAATATTTCCCGGGATACTTGCTGCCTGAACTAGGGTGAATGGTGAAGTCACGAACATGCATTTCATAGATTATCGCATCTCCCACCGCGGCCAACGGAGGTCGTTGGTCTAGTTCCCATCCTTCGGGGTTGGTCTCGCTCAAATCCAGGATGGCCGCTCTTTTTCCGTTCACGCCGACTGCCTTGGCATAGATGCCGGGTGTTTCATGCAGTTCGAGACTGTCAACAGTTACCTGGAAGGTGTAGAACATTCCCTTCAGATCACGCTTGATCGTGAGTTGCCACAAGCCATTTTTTTCAGGAGACATATCCAGGGATTCCGTACGGTCATCGCCGTCGCCGGTGCGATAGAGGTTCACCGTTACCCGTTTGGCCACCGGTGACCAAAGCCGGAAAGTGGATTGCTGAGGAGAATAACTTAATCCAAGGTCTTCACCACTGTAAGCCGGATATTCATCATACGAGGCGAATGTTGTTTTTCGCTGCTCACATCCGGGAAGTACAAGGATAGAGGACAGCAGTACATGAAGACCTAGCCGCTTGGTAATACTCATGATGTTGTTTAGAAATAATTAATTCTCTCAAAGTAAGTAATCGGGAACCACTAATCCCGTGTCCTGATGCACTAAATTGTGCCATGCGCGTATGGCGATACATTAACATCCTGAGCCTGGACATCGCGGTTGGCGCCATGACCGGTTGCGCCTTCTTTGCCCACTTGTTCGGCATTGTCCTGTTGTCGCACGGACTCCTCTCCCTGGGGTTGATCGTTTGGATTATTTACACCGTAGATCACCTGGCCGACGCCAACCGAAGTGAGGGCGAGCCCTCGACGGAACGCCACCGGTTCCACAAACGCTGGCGTATTCCTTTGAAAGCCGGAGTGGTGCTGGCCTCCATTCTCGTCGGTATTGAAGCCTTCTATGTGAGAAAACCTGTGCTCGTTGCGGGGCTTGGACTGGGCATCGTGGTCATCGTCTACCTCTTCTTCCAGGCCAGGCTAAAGATGTTCAAGGAGTTGACGGGCGCCCTGTTATATACCGCTGGTGTTCTGGTGGCACCCTTGTCGCTGCTGACGCGACCATTGATCGAAGCTGAATGGAGTCTCATCGCATTGTTTATGCTCACCGCGTTCGCCAATCTTCTGCTCTATTCCTGGTTTGACCAGTCTAACGATGAGCAGGATGGTCACGTCTCCATGGCTACCGTATTGGGACAAAAAACAACGGGAAAAATACTCATGATCACCTTCCTGGTCATTACCGTGATCGGCACGCTCACCATTTTCCTGGATCCAACTTTCATTTGGCCGATAATCTTTTTGCTGTCTATGAATGCGTTACTGTTCATTCCGTTTCAATTCCGAGGCTATTTCAGTCAAAAGGACCGGTATCGTGTTGTCGGTGACTTGGCCTTTCTGCTTCCGGCATTGTACCTGCTGCTTTGATGATGGTACTGAATCAATTTGACAGGATTGCAGCGGTTTATGACGGGCTTGCCCGGCTTGTTTTCGGTCAACGGCTGACCCGTGCCCAGGAGATTTACCTTTCTCAAATACTTCCACGCTCCAGGGTATTAATTCTAGGGGGCGGTACAGGAAAGATAATCGGTGCACTAAAGCGTGTGCAGCCGGACTGTCGGGTAATTTTCATCGAAGCATCTCAGGCCATGCTCCAACGGGCCAAGGATAGAAATAAAGCGTTGGCGGGCATTGAATTCATACACGGCACAGAACAATCCATCCCACCTGGAGCTTTGTATGATGTTGTAATCACGCCATTCTACCTGGACATGTTCCCGGAAGATCAATTGCGGGAAGTGATTAAGCATGTAGGTCTGACTTTGGACATTCACGGGAAATGGCTGGTCACCGATTTCTATTCACCCACTACGATCGGGCAACGTTGGCTGGAGAGAATCATGTACCTGTTCTTTCGGGTGACCACCGGAATTTCCGCCAAGTCGCTGCCAGACTGGAAGGCCTCATTGAGGGACAACGGGTGGATCGAAAAGAACCATGCCCGCGATGGTTTCATTGAAAGCGCGGTATTTGTCAGGGGGCAACTCAGCGCAGCTGAAATGACTCGCCGGGCAAGTAGATCGACGTGACAAGGCCTTTGGCGCCCAGTTTCCCTTCACGTTCTTGCCTTGCCTGTTTTGGATTTTCGATGAGTATAACCTGTGAGTTGCCGATCACTTCTACCTGCTTTCCCTTGACAACCACGGCTGTCGATTCGTCGATGCCGATCCCCAGGTGGTCCGGAAAATCAATGACGCCGGTCAATAGCCGGTTATGGCGACTTCGGATAAGAAAGTGCTGATCGATCAGGACACCCTTCACGAGGGCGAGGCCGGGGGTGATTTCCAGGTTTCCTGACTCAATGGTCTTGAAGGTGGACGTGTAAGTTGTATCCCTCAGCTGATTGCCCGTGATCATCTTTTCACACATGACTGCCGCGCCTGCACTCGTGCCTGCAATCACGCTTCCAGCCTGGAAGGCATCACGGATGGCTGCTTCAATGGGTGTACCACGCACGACATCCATGAACCGGCTTTGATCTCCGCCGGCGATGTAGACGAGGCTAGCGTTTCGAATGGAATCAAGGCGTTCCGGAGTCGGCGACTCACCTTTCTTGAACATCAAACCCTTGAGCGTAGACACGCCCGCTTTAACAAAAGGTTCTGTGGCGTAGAATACCGACGAGTCCGGCGTAGCGCTGGACATGGGCAACACCACGCCGTAACCACCGTTGCGCAGCCCGGATTCGTCGATGATCCTGTTGATGATGGTCTCCGGCCTTGACCCTCCGCCAATGATGATTAATGTACCCTTCGGGCCTTGCGAGACCGAGGTACAAGAGAACAAGAATGATAAAAGCAGAACGAATCGATACATAGTATCCACTTAAGACAATTTACTTCTTACAGTTTACCGTTCACTGGTCACCGGTCACCGGTTACTAATTAACCGGTCCCTTCCTCGTCGCCTTCCGCTGTTCAGGCCATTTGATACGTTCACCTGTCTTTGAATCAATCGGAAGAATGCTCTTGTCTCGGGAAACGCGAACCGGGTCTTCACACGCCTGGTAAACCAGGATAGCTGCAAGGATTACATTGCTGCGGACATCATCAAAGACCACTTTGTCATACGTATCACGGTTGGTATGCCACGTATAATCGCCGTATGACCAACTGGTTGCGCTCAGTGAAAAACCAGGTGCGCCCATCGCAATGAAGGAAGCATTGTCAGAACCGCCGCCGGAGGGTGTGCCCGGGAATCGTGTTTCGATGCCGGTGCGGATATTCTCCGGAACTTTGGTGAGGTATCGTTGAATCACTTCGTATGCATTCAGGAATCCCTGGCCCTGGATCTCGCGGATTCTGCCTGTGCCGTTGTCCTGGTTGAACAGGGCCTGGAGGTTATTGACAATTTCAGGGTGATCTTCAACAAAGGCCCGTGAACCATTCAGGCCTTGCTCCTCGCTTCCCCAGTGACCCACGAGGATCGTGCGCTTCGGGTTCGGGTAAACCTGTTTTAGAATCCGCAGCGCCTCCATCATCATGATCGTGCCCGTGCCATTGTCGGTCGCGCCCGTTCCGCCATCCCATGAGTCGAAGTGTGCGGACAGCATCACGTACTCATCGGGCTTCTCGGTCCCTTTGATTTCTGCAATGGTGTTGAAGGCCGGAACGATGCCCAGGTCCTTGGAGTCAGTCCGCACGCTGATCTTCGGTTTCACGCCAGATTCGTTGAGGCGGTAAAGCGTCCCATAGTCTTCCAGGGCTACATCAATGGTTGGGATCTTCACGGTACGTGCCTGGAATATCTTGTTAACGCCAAAGCCCCTGGACCAATTCGAAGTGACAATACCCAATGCTCCTGCCTTTTCCAGGGCCGCTGGCAAGGTCCGGTTGGTCTTTCCCGTCTTCTCTATTCGCTTCGCCCAGGCATCAGTTTGCGCCGTACGGTCCGCCTTCATCTTTTCAAAAGATTCCGGTGTTCCAAACTCCTTCCAGTTGTAATCTGGCCGCCCGGTCGGCTGCGGCATTGAAACCATTACGAACTTGCCCTTAACCGCCGGAAGCCATTGCTGGAAAGCGATTGAATCAGCCAAATCAGGCAGGATAACCAACTCACCAACAATGCCTTTTCCATTAGTAGAAGGGCACCAAGCTAATTGAGTGGCTTCCAACGTCTTAACTCTTGGGTAAATCATATCGATATGAGAGACTCCACGCTCCCACCCTTTCCATTCTCCCCACTTCTCATTGCGGGCTGTTATGCTCCATCCTGAATACTTGGAGACGGCCCAGTCATGGGCCTTTTGCATCTGGGGTGTACCCACCAGGCGGGGTCCGATCCCGTCAAACAACTCGTGAGCCAGCTTCTCCAATTGTGAGTTTTCGTTGGCTTCTTTTACAATAGCGCTCACGATAGGATCCTGGCCAAGGGCACCAATTGTCAGGCCCAGGATGAATATCAGGGAAAGGCAAATTCTCATATTGTATGTTAGTTTGGTTTGGCGTACGGCCAAGGTAAGATCACGCCCATAGCACGCATAGCATTTTTTGAGGAGCGGCGAAGGGATCAGCGCGTTAACCTCTTCACTTCCCGTTGCAGCACGGACAAAAGGGTATCGACTGTCTCCCGGTGTGTTCTGAAACTAAGGCACGCAAATCGCAGAATAAATTGACCATTGAGCAAAGTGCTGGAAATGAACACACGGCCATCTTCTTGTACTGCCTTTAGCAACTTCTTGTTGAATAGATCTGCACTTCCCTTTGAGGGAACATACCGATAAGTCACCACTGACAACTCAGGCGGAGGACCTGTTTCAAAGCCAAGCTTCTGAACCTCCGCATGGAAGTACTTCGCCAGGAGCATTTTCTCTTCGAGGCAGGCGCGGAACGGCCGCACCCCAAGCAGTTTAAGTGGCAGCCACATACGAAGTCCCCTGAAGTGCTTGGTCAACTCGGGTGACAAGTCTGCAGGGGAAGGTTCTTCCATCGCCTCAAGCGCGTCTTGCATGTAGTTGGCCTGGTAGTAGTGTGTGGCATTCATCGCCTTTTGGTTGCGAACCAATACAACACCCACCCCGTAGGGCAGGAAGAGCCCTTTGTGAGGGTCGATCACCAATGAATCGCTTAACTCCATCCCTTTCAATTTGGATTTCCCTTCACGTGTAAGTACAAAGAAGCCACCATACGCTGCGTCCACATGAAACCACAGTCCGTGCTTCCTGGCCAAGGCACCAATTTCGAGCAAAGGGTCAACAGATCCTGTATCGGTAGTTCCTGCTGATCCAACTAAAAGAAATGGAGTCAGCTGGTTACGCATATCTGCCTCAATCAGATTCTTCAATTCACCGGCATCCATTCGGTAGGATTCATCCATGGGCACATAGCGATGAATGCATTCCTTAAGTCCTGCAATTCGTATGGCTTTTTCAACACTGTGATGAGCTTGGCGGGTGAGGTAGATGACCGATCGCTTTACTCGATCAGCAGTAACCCCCTTTGCATCGCGGGCGGTACATATGCCAATGAGGTTGGCAATACTCCCACCCGAAGTAAGGTTGCCACCCGCGGAGATTGGATACCCTACCAGGCCTGCTACCCAGCGTATCAGCATGTTTTCCATGCGTACCGCCCCAGGTCCGGCATAAAAGACGCCGGCATACCGGTTAGTCACATCGGCCATGTAGTCGCCCAAAGCGGCATAGTACACACCTCCGCCGGGGATATACCCGAGGTGCCCGCCCGAGGCCGGGTTCAGCGCCGGGAAATCGACACTTTTCTTGAGCAATTTCAAGACCTTGGAAATCGGGGTCGGTTTATCGCTTATCGGCGACTTCAATAGGCCAAGGCCCCGATCACTGTGCGCCTCGTAGGCTTTTCCTTTCGCCAGCTTTTCCAGGAAGTCTTCTGAGTAATCCACGACCTCCTGTCGAACCTTTTTCCGTGTTGCCGCAGAAGGTTCAAGCTGCCTGGCCAACCTTTCGACTTGCGCAATTTTTCTACCCAATGACATGCCCAATATTACGTAATAAGATCAAAGCACAGCCTCAATTGTTACCATTGGCCGTGACGATTATCATGGGAAATTTCGCCTTCCGAAGGGAGATTTAGATAGGCAAACCAACCATGGTATGAACACCGAAATAATGCCCAAAATCAAGCCCAACGTCGTGGACTTGTTGGAATCCGCAAAAACTGACCTGGACCAATTCCGGGAAGAGCTCGGCAAAGAGAGCGTCAACGTGCGGGATCGCTACGAAGCCCTGAAGAAAGAAATGCAGCGTGCTGTCGCCCAGATGAAAGAGATGGTGCATGACAACAAGATCCTGGCAAAAGACATTGCCGAAACCTTAAGGCAAAAACTCGCGCTCCTCGAAGAACAGTTGGTGATCCAGTCTGATCGACTTACCGAAAGCGACATGGTACACCAGCTTACCCGTATGAAGGCAATCATGGAGGACATCGTGGCGTACCTGGGATCATTGAGTTTCTATGATCTCTCCCTCGGTCGGATTCATGACCGCATCTACCGGTACAAGATCAAACTGGCCATCCTTAAACTCAAGGTGCAGTTGGGCACGATGAAAATGAAGGAAGTGGTGATGGACGCCCGCTTCGATCTCAAAGGGAAAGTCCATGAATTGCGTCAGTTGGTCGGGCAATCGGAAGAAGGCTTGGAGAAGCGCTGGAACCATGTGCGCCACGAACTGTCCGAGGCCTATGAACATTTACACAAGGCATTCACTTCTAAATAAATCAATTGTGGATATACTAATTAAATCTCCTCGTCTCAGCATTAGCAGCCGCATTGAACGCATCCTGTTCGAGAAATTTGAGCGACTGGAAAAGATAACAGACCGCATCATCCGGTGCGAAGTGGTACTTAAAAAGGAAAAAAGCGCCACCGCAGAAGACTGCACAGTAGAGGCAAGACTCGTAATCCCGGGCAATGACCTCTTCGCTAAAGAGACAGCGGCCAAGTTTGAAGTAGCGGCTGAAAATAGTTGCCTCGATCTCGAACGGCAGCTCCGCAAGCGCAAAACCAGGCTATCCCCCAAAGCGAAGGCTAAGAATGGGAAAGTCCGCCTGTCGGTCAATGATGAAGAGCTGGAATAACCCTACCTCCAAAACGTAAACACCGGAAACTGGGCCGTCATGCTGATCCGTTTGATTACATTCTGACGGAACAACATGTCCATAAGTGTACGGTGGTGATAGGACAAGGCCAATGCGTCTATTTTATGTGACACGGTGAAGTGTTCCAGCGTCCACGCCACATCGTCGCCATAAAGGCCTTCAAAACTCCACGGGATGTCCTTGTAGGTACGGGCCATGACCACCTGGCTGAGGTGCTCCATCTTCTTGTCGTTTGCTTCCGACTTCTCTCCTTCCAGCACATGCAGGACTTTCACCGAGGCACCAAGTGACGCCGCGAACGTACGGAGTTGTTCCACCAGGAAGATCGGATTGGTATGCGGGTCGAAGGCATAAGCGATCTCCTTGATCGGCTTGTAGGAGCAGTTGTCAGGGATAAGTAATACCGGGCACATGGCATGCAGGATCACATTATAACTGTGGCTCCCAAATACCAGCTGGAAGAAGTCATCTGCTCCATTGGTACCGGTGACAATCAGGTCAAAATCGGCCCCGATTCTTGAAATGGAGGTTTCAATGGTATCGGTGGTCGGAACTGCCTGGACCCCGCACGTAATGCCAAACTCCTTCTCCAACTGATCGCTGAGCAATTTGAGGTCTTCTGTAATTTCTTCCGTGCTTTGAGCAGCTTCCTCAGCCAATTGCACTGCTTCGGGCCAAATGGTAGGTCGAACATAAACGAGCGTGAGGTGGGCCATGAGTTGAGCGGCGAGATTTCCCGCGAAGTCCACCCCGTTCTTCGAGGCGTTTGAAAAGTCGACCGGACAAAGTATCTTTTTCATCGGTTTGTAAAACTTTTCGAATGACTACCCAAAGTGCAGAATTATCCGTGTATCCTTGCGGACGTGGGTCACTTGATCGAATGACAATTATCATCCTTATTGGGTAGTATGGCGGCAGTTCATCACACCCCGGACCTGGACTCCATATCATCGGGATACACCAGTCATAACCGGGTTACCCTGATCCGGGGCGGTGCCCAGTATTTCGACCTGTTGGAGGAGCTAATTGACCACGCAGTACACTCTGTTCATTTCCAGATGTACATCATGGACCATGATGAAACCGGGCAACGGGTGACAGCCGCTTTGCGGCGCGCGGCCTTCCGGAATGTCAGGGTCTACCTCCTCCTCGACGGCTATGCATCCGCCGATCTGGATCCCCGGCTCGTTGAATCGCTTCATGAGGCTGGCATCCACTTTCGATGGTTTCAACCCATTCTGAAGGGACGCCATTTTTATGTGGGGAGGCGCATGCATCACAAGATCCTTGTGGTTGATGGCCTTCATAGCCTCGTGGGCGGCGTAAACGTCAGCAACCGCTACAACGATCTGCCGGGGCAACCGGCGTGGCTGGACTGGGCCATTCGCATCGATGGCGAAGCGTCCGTTGAGCTTTTCAATCGTTGCGTTGAAATGTGGACGAAGTCCTTGTGGAGCAAGATCGGCCTCCATGGGCTCTTCAACTGGCGGTCCGTGGTAGCGCCCGAGGAAGAGGCCTTTACGCGAATCCGTATCAACGATTGGGTAAGAAACAAAAACCAGATTTCAAGAAGTTACCTGGAGATGTTTCATCGCGCCCAGGAGCAGATCACGATCATGTCCAGTTACTTTCTCCCCGGTCGGATCCTGCGTAAACACATGAACCATGCGGCTCGACGGGGTGTGGTGATCCGGATCATCCTTACGGGACGGTCAGATGTCAAGCTGTCCAAATCGGCCGAACGCTACCTCTATCCCTGGTTCTTTGATCGCAACATAGAGATCTATGAGTACCGGCACACCGTGCTGCACGGAAAGATAGCGGCCTATGACCGCCAGTGGGCTACCATTGGTTCGTACAATGTGAATAACATCAGCGCCTATGCGAGCATAGAACTTAACGTAGACGTGTATAACCGGCCATTTGCTTCCTCCGTAGAAGATGCGCTTGACCAGATTATTTACGACGACTGTACGCGAATCACCCGGTCCCGCTTTTCGCGCGGCACCAGTATCTTTTCACGCGCGTGGCACCGGATCGCCTTTGAACTTATCCGGCTGATTTTTTATCTGTTCACTTTCTATTTCCGGCAGGAAGCAAGAGGACGATGACCTAATTGCCGCGAATCCTGTGGATCAAGGAGCGCGTTGTCTCTATGTCCCACCCGGCAAACCGCCCGCGCTGCACCACCATCTCATTGTCATCGGGATGGCTGAGGTAATAATGGAAAACAAAATGCCCTCGCCGGTTTCTCCACCCCATCATTTGGCCGAAGCGAAGGTCGTTGAAGACCAGTGTGTCCCCCCATTGCTCGGCTGTGTAAAAACCCTGGGAGAACCGGATTAGGTGCTGGAGGTCTTCATGATCGGCCACTGGTTTCAACAGTTCTTCGGAACGGGGGAAGAATTCAAAGCCGATAGAATCCGATGAATCGAAAACCGAGCGATAGCCCACATAGCTTCCCTCAGCCGTATTGGCCACCACATACCAAAGCCAGTTATTCAAAGGAGTTGGTGTAGAGAAATACCGGGTAACCGGCATCTTTTGCAGGGCAAAATTTTCTTTCACGCTGCGATCAACCGACAACTTGTTCACCACGCCATAGGTCAGGTAGACCACACACCAGGCAATTCCTAGCAAAGCCGCCATCCTGCGCCGCGGGTTATCCATGCTGGAAAAAACAAGATACAGGAAGGCGAAGGCCAAGGGCAGTGATAAGAACGGGTCGGCGACAAACAACGTGTTAAATGAAATGCGTACGTGTGCAAATGGCTCAAACCATGCTACGCCATAGGCATTGAAGGCATCCAGGAAGATATGGACGAAGACTTCGACTGAATAGAAGAGCATCCATTTGCGCAGGGTCATTGCGCTGGGCGCGAGGAATCGGTCAGACGTCAATGCCAGCGCCGGGGCCATCAACGCCATAAACAGAAACGAATGTGTAAACCCTCGGTGTGCGAGCAGATCATTGGCTGGATTCAGCCAAAACGATGCGACGAAATCAATATCGGGCAAGCTTTGCGCAACCGCTCCAAGGATCATCGCCTTCTTGCCGACTTGCTTACCGGCAATGGCCTCACCGATGCAGGCACCAAGGACGATATGGGTCAGGGAATCCACGTATGAAGCCGGGAAGGGAAAGCTAACCTTGCGGTGATGTTTTCTTAAACACCAGCAGAGGCACCTGGTTGCGGAACGCAAGCGAGCGGGTCACGCTCTTCCCCATAGCTCGATCGATAAAATCCAGCTTGTGGGTGTACATGACCAGCATATCGGCGCGCTGTTCCTGGATGAAGTCCGCAATGGCTGTGTCGACGGCATCTCCTTCCACCTGGTGAAACGAGATGGCACCATAGCGGCATTTCTCGATCAGTTCTGGTTCGAGGTTACGGTCAATCCTGGCCGGCTCCTTTTTGGCCACAACATGGAGTACCATGATATGCGCATTGAACAAGGAAGCGATCTTCGCCAGTGTTTTGGTCTCCGCGTGCACATTCTTCAGGTCGCTCGCATATACAATCTTCGCCAGTTGCGAAAACGTGATTTTGGCCGGAATGGCCACCACTGGAATATGGCTCAATTGGATGATCCTCGCCGTGTTGCTGCCGCTAAATATCTTCTTTAACCCGGAAGCACCTTTCGTACCCATAACGATCAAGTCGGCGCCGATCTCTTTGGCACGCTGCACAATCATATCTTCCTTCGGCATACCTACGACGAGGTCAGTGCTTATCTGGGGTGGGGTTTTAAACGAAGCCTGTATCTCCTTGACTTGTTTCTCCAGGTTCCGCAATGCGGAGGCCTTGTTCTGATTCTCGAGGACTTTCCAGCTATGCAGAACCGTTTCGGAAGTGTCCATTTCCACCACGGACAACAAAACTACTTTAGCCTTCACGGGGACAGCGAGGCTGGCTGCAAATCGTCCAGCCGCCTTTGCTGCTGCAGAGAAATCGGTGGGTACCAGGATGGTGACTAATTTTTCCATGAAACGCCAGCTCGCTTTTGCAGGCATTCAAAGATGGGCAATCCCAAGAACATAAACCATGACCTGCATCAGGTCTGGCGCCGTCTTTTACTCATACCGGAGCGCCTTGACCGGGTTGGATCGTGCTGACCGTATGGTATGGTATGCAATCGTCAGCAAGCCGATCGACATAGCCAGCATGCCACCGGCCAGGAAGATTACCGGGTTCAGGTTGACCCGATAGGCAAACGTGTTCAGCCAACCGCTTAGCAAAAAATAAACGATGGGCGTGATGAGGATAAACGCGATACCAATGAGCCGGGCAAACTGTCCCGAAATGAGTACGGTGATCTGGTATTCAGTAGCTCCTAGCGCTTTGCGGATGCCCACTTCCTTGGTACGGCGTTCGGTGGTGATCATGGCCAGGCCAAAAAGTCCCATGCCAGAGATCAAAATCGCGAGGACTGCCATGATGGATACCACGGCGCTCATTTGCTTTTCCGTTCGATACAATTCGTCGAGGTGCTGATCAAGGAAAGTGTAGGTAAACGGATAACTCGTAACATGGCGGTCCCACACCGCCTGGAGGGATGCCAGTGTTTCGGCGGTAGCAGATCCATCGATTTTGATCGTCATTTCCTCAAAACCCCAATTGACATGGCTGACGATGGAAAGTGTGTTGACCTGGTGGTGCAGCGAATTGAAATTGAAATCCCGAACCACCCCAATGATCGTCCCCAGTGAATCATCCGCATCCCAACCGTGGCCAACCTGGGTCCCCACCGGGTTCTTCAACCGCAGGTGCTTCACCATCGCTTCATTAACGATGAAAGACTTTGCATTGTCTTTGGGATTGTTTTGGCCAAAGCCTCTACCCTCCTTCAGCGTAATTCCATAAACCGAGAGATAGTCAGGATCGACATTGACATTGGAAGGAGCCATGTTGATGATACCTGTATCTGATTTCACCTTGAACCCCCATTGGTGAAAATTGTTACCCAGTCGTTGTCCGGAGGCGGTGACGCCCAGCACATGGGCTTGCTGCAGCATTTCATTCTTCAAGACATTGTATTGGGCGTTGGCTCCCCGATCCAATGATACCAACACCATACGTTCGGTGGTGAACCCAACATCTTTATGCTTCATGTAGTACAATTGTTGTATAACAACTCCGGTACTGACGATCATGCCCATCGCCAGGCCGAACTGCACCACCACCAATGAACTCTGGAAGACCGACTTCCCTCCACCCTTGCCCCCTTTCAGGATTTGGGTTGCATTGACCGAAGTCATGTAAAGGGAAGGATAAATACCCGTGAGGAAGCCCAACAGTGCGGTGATCACCAACAGAACCCCGAGGTTCCAAGGGTTGGTCAGCAAGGTTTGAAGCGTCAGGTGTCTTCCGATTGCCTGGTTGAGGAGGGGAAGTAACAGGAAGTCAAGCATCAACGCCACTACAAGTGCCCCTCCGGCCAACATCAAGGATTCAATAATGAATTGATAGAACAATTGAAATTTGCGTGCACCCACCGAAGTGCGAACACCGATCTCCTTCCATCGGTGCGATGCCCTGGCCGTGGTCAGGTTCATGAAATTCACCGAAGCAATCAAGAGGATAAATAGCCCCGAGATCAGGAAAATACCCAGGTACTTGCCATTAAATTTCCGGTAGTTCTGGTAGTCATGCTCCACATCCGATGAGCCGAGGTGCACCTCAGTGAAAGGCTGCAAGTACAGCGATGTCTCATTGTTGACATCGGGTTGGCCCGTCCACCGGATGAACCACTCGGGAAATTTTGCCTCCAGTGTCTTATAATCGGCCTTGGGCACCAATTGGAGGTAGGTCACCAGGTAGTTTCCATTCCAATCTGTATTGATTGTCGTATCAACGCTGAAGTAGGTCGCGAATGATTCCAGGGCATCAAATTGCAGGTGAGAATTCTCAGGGACATCTTTGAGAATCCCGGTGATTTTGAACTCGCGATCCCGCTTCGTCACCGTCTGGCCGAGTGCGTCTTCAGCCCGGTCAAAAAATTTCAGGGCAGTCTCCTCGGTCATCAACATGCTATTCGGCTCATCCAACGCGGTGGCGCGATCACCATGCAGCAAAGGGAAGTCAAACATGGAAAGAAAGGAACTGTCAACCGTCGCCACTTTTTCGACAAGGAATTGCTTTTCACCCTGCTTGATAACCCTGCGGGCGCCTCCCCAGAACCGCGTGTAATTGGCGATTTCCGGAAATTCCTCTTTCATCACGGGCCCGAAGGGACCACCCGTCAATGCCACTAATTGCCTTTTTGTCCCCGTAAAATTCTGAACCTCGTTAACGCGATAGATTGATTCGCGCTTGGAATGCCAGGCATCAAAACTCCGTTCATCGTTGATGAAAAGGTAGATGGCCATGCATGCCGCCAGACCTAGCGTGAGGCTAAGGATGTTAATCAATGCATAAACCGGGTTTTGACGGATGTGCCGAATAGCAATCCGGAGGTAATTGGCAATCATGGGGCGGTGTTAGGTGGGCTTATCTTTCCATTAACTCACAACCGCAAAAAAGGTTACTCATTCAGCCCACATCCGGGTGAACGAGAACGAATTTCCATTAAACAAACCCTTGTCACTGAGTTTTAGTGAAGGAATTACGAGTAGTGCCATGAATGAAAGGGTCATGTAGGGAGCACCGAGGCGCGATCCCATCTGCTTGGCCATAGCATCCAGCTCCCGGTATCGCCTGGACACCTTGAAGCCATCGGCATTGGACATGATGCCCGCCACGGGCAGCGGCAAGATCTCCACCTTTCCATCCTGAACTGCGGCGATCCCCCCTTTTTCTGAAATTATGGCATTGACTGCGAGAGCCATAGCCTCGTCGCTGGTGCCCACTACTATGATGTTGTGTGAGTCGTGAGCTACGGATGAGGCCAGGGCACCTGACTTCAAACCAAATCCCTTGATGAATGCAAGGGCTGGCAAGTCCTCATTGTACCGGTTTACAACCGCCAATTTGAGAATGTCGTTTCCCAAATCAGTCACGGCAAATCCGCTTTGAATGAGTGGTCTAACCCGCTCAGAAGAAGTGATCAATTGGCCGTCATGCGCCACCATGACTTCAAGTTCTCCCCGTCCGGCCTTCACGGCAAAGTCGCTCGGCTGAAGTGGCTTTGCCTCAAAATAGTTGGGCGTAGAAACGGGTACGGAGGGAATCAAAGATCTGCCGTTCTTGGCTACCATCACGCCATCAATGAAGCAATGTTTGACACGGAAGTTTACAAGGTCTTCCACGACGATAAAATCGGCAGGGTCTCCGGCACGGAGTTGCCCAACGTTCAAGCCATAATGGTGAATGGGATTCAGGCATGCAGCCTTAAGGACACTGAAGACATCAATTCCTTTTGCCACTGCACGCTTGACCAATACGTTAATGTGCCCTTCTTCCAGGCTGTCGGGATGTTTGTCGTCTGAGCAGAACATCACCGCATCCTCGTGACGAGGAAGCAGATCAATCAGTGCATCGAAATTTCTGGCGGCGCTACCTTCGCGGATAATCACCTTCATCCCATGCGCGAGTTTGTGGAGCGCTTCATCCAGCGATACACATTCATGGTCGGTGTGAATTCCTGCCCGGATATACGCTTCGGCTTGTTCCCGATTCAGTCCCGGTGCATGCCCGTCCACGGTTTTACCATATTTTGAAGTAATAGCAATCTTCGCCAACACTTCAGGGTCGCCGTGAATAACTCCGGGCCAATTCATCATTTCGGCGAGGTATCGAATTTCGGGACGGCTAAGGAGACTATCCACTTCCGAGGGGCCAAGGTGAGCTCCGGCCGTTTCAAAGGTGGTGGCCGGAACACAACTGGGTGCTCCGAAATAGAATTTGAAAGGAACCTCTTTCCCATTCTTGATCATGAAGTCCACCCCGGGTATCCCGAGCACGTTGGCGATTTCATGCGGATCGGAAACAGTTGCAACCGTGCCATGGACAACGGCAAGTCGCGCAAACTCGCTGGGAACCAGCATGGAACTTTCTATATGGACATGGGCATCGATGAAACCGGGAAGGATGAACCGGTTCTCAGCAGTTGGCGTTGGTTGAATTGCGGCAATCTTACCCTCCTTGATGGTGAGCTCACTGGCCACTATCCGGCGATTCAAAATATCAACCACCTGGCCAGTGATTTTGGTTTCGGTTGCCTGCATGTGCTAAAAAGTCCTGGGGGTTGCTTACGGGTGTCGTTTCAAAGGTCGTAATTTATGGAATACTTCTTGCGATGATTTGGACCCCTAACCACTCTATGCGCCGTTTCATTAACTCCATCCCTTCCGGGCATTTGACCGTGATGGCTTTGTTATTACTTCCGTTGATTTCCACCGGGCAGCTAGCTCCCGGAAAACTTGAATTCCGTGGGGTATACACTGTGCCCAATGAATTTCGTTTCCAGGAAACACAAGTGGGAGGTTTATCGGGCATCGACTACGACCCTATTGCGGATACCTTCTATCTGATTTGTGATGATCGCTCAGCCTTGCAGTCGGCCAGGTACTATACCGCCAGCATTAGGTTTTCCAAAAAGGGCATCGACACCGTCATCTTCAAGGAGAAAGTGGATCTGATCGCAGAAGATGGAAAGCCCTACCCTTCTTTCCGCGCCGATGCTCACCACACCATTGATCCCGAAGGGTTGCGATACAATTCACGAACCGGAGAGTTGGTGTGGCTGAGTGAAGGTGAGCGCATCGTCACCTCAAAAGATACTGTCCTGGTAGATCCCGCCATTATTATCACCCGTAAAGGAAAATATGCCGGAAACTTCCTTATCCCTGACGGAGTGGCCATGCGCCTGCGCGAGCTCGGGGCGCGTCAGAACGGATCGTTTGAGGCACTCACGTTTGCAAATGACTTCAAGACACTCTGGGTAGCCCTCGAGGAACCACTTTACCAGGATGGTCCGCGGGCGGACGTCGAGGATGGTCCGGCACTGTGCCGATTCATTCAATATGATGCCATCAGCCGCGACCGGGTGGCCGAATATGCTTACGACCTTGACCCCGTCGCCTATGCCCCGATCCTATCCTCTGCATTTCGTGTGAATGGAATCACCGATATCCTTGACGCCGGTGACAACAAACTGATCGTCATCGAACGATCTTTCTCTACTGGCCGTCTCCCCTGTACGGTCAAGATATTTCTGGCCGATATGAGCAGCGGTACAGAAGTCAGCAAGATTGGCGGGCTCAAGGGCAATACAGCGATCAAACCGGTTTCCAAAAAGCTGTTGTTGAATATGGACACGCTGGGTATTCATGTTGACAACGTTGAAGGAGTCACCTGGGGGCCTCGCCTGGCCAATGGCCATCAAAGTCTTGTCCTCGTCACGGACAACAACTTCCAATCCTTTCAAAAGACACAGTTCTTTCTCTTTGAAGTGATTCCTTAGAATCGGCAGCCCTTCTTAGTGAATGGTGTATACTACACCTGCACAGGCCGTAGTGGGCGTGATCCGGAAGCGATCATTCGATTCTGGAAATTGCTGCACTTTGGTGGTGGTTGTGAACTCCATGAAAATGTGCTGCACTCCGGCTTTGACAGACCAGCGTTCGTTGATCCGGTATCCCACGAAGAACTCCGAATTCAGGCTACCCAGGTCATTGTCGGCAATCAGGAGGAGGTTGAAGCCGGTGGGGGCACCAGCGGTGGGTTGCGACGTATTTCCACTTGGATCATTACCATTGATGTAGGTACCCGACTGCTGCTTGCCAAAAGAAACACCGATCAAGTCAATATTAAAACCAGCGCTGAACCGGTCGGTAAAGGAATACCGGATATTCAGCATGAAGTTGAGTGCGTAGGTGTTGGCGGTATTGAAGTGAACCGAGTCCATGTTTTCTTCAATCGGCTTCTTGAATAGCGCGCCCGGGCCACCTTCTCCCTTTACGATCTTTGCCGGAGCCGTCACAAAATACTTGTCGCTGGCGAAGAACCCGCTCAGCCTCATTCCTACTCCCATCAATAACCTCTTCCTGGCACCAAACTTCCAGGCGTGCTGGTAGGAGGTGGAAACATTGGTTTGCCCATTCCCAACTCCAATCATCAGGTCGACCCAGTTGGAATGCGGTCGAGGTTCTTCGTCTTGTGCCCATACTGACCCTTGAGCCATCAGGGTGACAAGGAGACAAATGAACAGCCGCTTCATACCGAAATTGACTACTGCAAGATACAGCTTACTTTTCTAAGCCCTTTAGCGCCGCCTCAAAATCAAGTTGCAAATCTTCCGGCAAGGCCGAGCAAAGCTTGTCCACCTTGTCCACTTGCTGACGAAACAGGTTAAGAATCACAGGACTCTTCTCAAAGGTCACTCCCGACTCCCTGAGCGCACGACAAAAGTGAAGGCGAAGTTCCAGTTCGGTTTGTGGAATTCCGGAGTACTTGGCATGCTTGTTTACCAGGCGCAGGATTTTACGCACGCTCTTTTTGAAGTAGTAGAGGTTGGTGTTGGGAATGGCCTGAAAGGCTTCAGTAATGTCGCGTTTTACACCCGTGACGAAGGCGGCCTCATCGCTGGCTTCATACAGCAGGTAAGTGATCAGTTCTTTGTTCTCTGTTTTGTATTTCGCCAACCGGAGGTTCAGCTCGATAAGCTTTTCCTCGCCGACCGTGCCTAGTTCACGTTTGATTTCGTTCAGGGAGGCTGGCTTCATTTCAAAACAAAGATATGGCTTTGAGGACCATGTGCACTCTCACAGGTCACAACGTCTCCCACCATCGGTTGCCGGTGACCGGTTGATCCATTCTCATCCGTTCTCCGATCCTGGGCGTGGCCAGTGGAACCCCTAGGTTCGCTGCTGCGGAATGAGCGCGTTCGATCGGATCCGTCCAGGTGTGATTGGCTAACTTGAACTTACCCCAGTGCACCGCCATCATAAATTTTGCACGCAAATCCATTCCTGCCTGGATCGTCTGCTCCGGCATCATATGGATGTTCGGCCACCAGGCGTCGTATTGACCACATTCCAGGATAGCAAAATCAACTCCGCCTGTTTGTTCGCCGATCTTCAGAAATGTAGCGTCGTAACCTGAGTCGCCACCGACAAACACTTTCAATCCGCCTGACTTCAGGAGAAACGAAGACCATAGGGATTGGTAGCGGGTAAACACGCGCCCCGAGAAATGCCTCGCGGGCATCGCGGTCAACTCAAGCCCTGGTATTACTTCAGCACTCTCCCACCAGTCAAACTCCCGTATTTTCGATGGCTCAACACCCCAATGTTCGAGGTGTGCGCCAACACCCAGCGAAGTGCAAAAAAGTGGTGTGCGTGCCCGAAGTTTCAGGATGGCCAGGTAATCCAGGTGATCGTAGTGGTCATGTGTCAGGATGACAAGGTCAGGAACCGGCAAATCCTCAAGGGTATAAGGTTGCGAAGTCTCAAATGCTTTGCTGCCCATCCACTGAAAAGGGGATGCGCGCTCACTGAAGACCGGGTCAACCAAAATCACCTTGCCGTTAAGCGTGAGCAAATAGGAAGAGTGACCAAACCAGGTGATCGTTGGTTCTTCACGGGACACTTTGCCGAGGTCTACGCGAACAGACGGGAGCACGACTTCGGGTTCCTGGTTGGGAAGTTTCTCAAAGAAGAACCGCTGCAGCAATTTGGGATACGAAGCCTCCGGAGCCATCATCGGCGTCTCATAAACATTCTGAAAGGCCTTGTCCCTGTAGTTGGGCGACGACTGGATACGTGAAAGTCTTTTGCCACTGGGCAATTGACCGAAACTCTTCGGCGTCATTGGGATTTCATTTGACTCAAAGACGAGAATGAAGCTGCTTTATTGCAAGTTCAGGCAATCAACTCGGCCAATTCCAGCCAGCGAGCGCTTTTCTCTTCGATCTGATCAGTCAGTGCCTTGATGGCTTTTGACCATTCCGTCAATTGCTCATGACTCGTCGAGCCCTGGTTCAGTTTGTCGACCAGTGCAGTTTTTTCCGATTCCAGTCTGGCAATCTCCCGTTCAAGCTCTTCGTATTCGCGCTTCACTTTACCCGATACCTTCTTTTGCTCGACACGCGGGACCTCTGTTTTCACCTGTGGTGCCGGTTCAGACTTCTCCTCAGCTTCTGCGTCGGCTAACGAGTCACGATAGTCGGTGTAGTTGCCATTGAACACACGGATCTCGCCGTCACCCTCAAACACAAACAACTGGTCCACCAGGTGATCCATGAAGTAACGATCATGAGAAACCAGCAACAGGCATCCTGTGAATTTGTCAAGAAAATCTTCCAGTACGTTGAGGGTATCAATGTCAAAATCGTTGGTTGGCTCATCCAGCACGAGGAAGTTGGGACTGGTCACCAGCAGCTTCAACAATTGCAGCCGCTTCTTTTCCCCTCCGGATAATTTCTCGATATACGTGTACTGCTTCTCCGGAGGAAAAAGGAAATTGTCGAGGAACTTGGAGGCGGACACCTGGCTGCCGTCGGAAAGGGTAATGAACTCGGCAATCTCCTTCACCTCTTCAATGATTCGGTGATTGGGATTCAGGTTCATGCTGTCCTGCGTGAAATATCCAAACTTGGTGGTCACCCCGGGAATTACTTCACCTGCGTCTGGCTTCATTTTCCGGGTAAGGATATCAAGGAAAGTAGATTTGCCAATCCCGTTCTTCCCGACAATGCCAATCCGGTCAAACTTCTTGAAGACGTAAGAGAAATTCCGGATGATAACCTGGTCACCATACTTCTTTGCGATCTTCTCTACTTCGAGAATCTTCCCTCCTTGACGGGACTCGCGGATATCCAGTTCCAGCCGATCCTTGCGAAGCTCCTGCGAAGCCTTCTCTTTCAGTTCATAAAAGGCATCCACCCGGTATTTGGCCTTCGTACCCCGTGCCTTGGGCTGACGTCGCATCCATTCGAGTTCTTTCTTCAGCAGGTTGCGTGCCTTGGCGACTTCCGATTTGAGCATTTCTTCCCGCTCGGATTTCTTCTCCAGGAAATAGGCATAGTTGCCTTTGTAACGAAACAGTTGCCCGCGGTCCAGTTCTATGATCTCGTTGGCTACGTTGTCCAGGAAATAGCGATCGTGGGTGACCATGATCAATGTGATCGTGGGGCCCGCGAGGTAATTTTCCAGCCATTCGATTGCCGACAGGTCGAGGTGGTTGGTCGGCTCGTCCATGATAATGAGATCCGGGTTGGCGAGGAGCAGCTGCGCCAGGAAGATTCGCTTCTTCTGCCCGCCGGAAAGCTGATTGAACGTCTTGTCCAGATCGGGCACATCGAGCTTGGTGGTTACCTCGTGCACCTTGGCATCGTAGTCCCAGGCGTTGAATTCTTCCATTTTCTCCAGTGCTGCCTGCATGCGCTCAGCCGGGACTTCGGGATGATGAAGGCAATCTTCGTACTCTTTCACTGCCGCTGCCACCTTATTGGAGGTGTCAAACAAAATGTCTTTTACCGGGGTTTGGCCGCTCACCTCGCGCTGCTGGGTAAGCACACCGACCCGGATACCATCGCGTACCACGACTTTGCCAGTGTCGGAAGAGAGTTCACCGGTAAGGATCTTCAAAAGCGTCGATTTGCCTACACCGTTGTTGCCCACTAGGGCAAACTTCTCCCCTTGCGAGATACCCAGGGATATGTCTTTAAAGAGCCATTTATCATTAAAGGCCTTAGAAATGAGTTCAGCGGATAGGTAGTTCATGTGAAATGGGCTGCAAAGATAGCAGCCTGAACCATATTCAGCCTATTCCTTCGATGCAGTTGCGGGTTCTGGCGAACTGAAGAGTTTGGAGAACGGCACTGCCGTCATACCATGCAGGAAGATACTGAGCAGAACGGTCAGGGCGATCACGGCAAACAATCGTTCATGGCCGGCGAGCTTGAGTTGGATGACGGCCATGAGCAGATAAAGAACAGAAGCTATTCCCCGCGGCCCAAACCATCCGATAAACGTAACCGTTTTCCGGTCGAGCCCTGTCCCGATGAGCGAAAGGGCAACGGGTATCATTCGGATTACAGTAAGACTCAGGAGCGCGTAGATCCAGGTGTTGAGATCCCAATAGAGGTATGCAATCGGAACGATGATAAGTCCGGTTACTAGGAAGATTAGCAGGACCATTACCTGGCTGAGGGACTCACCAAACCCATGGATCCTTTCTCTGAAGATATGCGTTTTGGTGCCCAGCATCATCCCGGAAAAGTAGGCCGCGATGAAGCCATTGCCCTGGAGCGCCTCAGCACCCGCGTAGGCAAGTACGGCAATCGAGAGTGAAGCCAGTCGCTGGAAAGTCTCATTCATCCATCCTTTTTGCGATGTACGTTCCACCAGTGCTCCGCCGATCCAGCCCACCGCACCGCCAATCAACGGACCGAAGACAAATTGCTTTACCGTAAACAAGGCCCAGTACGAAAACCCATCGGTTGAATGCTCAGTCCCCGACAGGACAGCCAGGCATACGAGAATAGGCGGCAGTGCAAAACCATCGTTAAGACCACTTTCGACGTTAATGGTCTGCCTGATTTTCATGGGCACCCGTTCACTGGTCACTACGGCCAGGCCAAGCGCTGCATCCGTGGGCGAAAGGATAAGTGCCATCAATGCGATCAGCCAAATGTTTTCTCCGGGAAATAGTGGAACAGCCAGTAAGATGCCCGCTATCATTGTAAGCGGAAGCCCAATCAGCAGCAGGCGTACAGGCAATTGACGATGTTTGGCCAGTTCGCGGAGATCGAGGGTGGACGAATCAACAAAAAGGACCAGGATCAGCGTGAGTTCCGCCACCAGTTTCACCCAGGGTGCTTCGATGTTGGTGCGCACCTCTGAGGGTAGGAAGAAATACAAGGCTACTCCCGCTGTAACAAACACCATGGGAGCCGTTAACATAGAAGCCTCGAGCCTTTTTGAAAGGAAGCCGTAGAGCAGAATCAGCCCAAGTGTAATCAGGAAAACGGGGTGTTCGAGCATGGCTTAGTGGTTCTGGGCTTCAGTCAAAGTTAAAACTCCACACCAATCGTAAACAAGAAGAAAGGTTCACCATAACCGAGGTTGTATAAGTACCCGGTAAAAGCCCATTGCTTCAGGGACGCCCCAATTAAGAAACCCCGCTGATACGCCAAGTCGGTTGTGAACAAGCGTGTTCGTTGCCCGCTAAAGCCTATCCACCACCAATCCTGCGGCGAGTAAGTAATGTCCGACCAGTTGTAGAAAAAGTTGTATTCCGGGTTTGCCGCATCCCAGACATATTCACCTTCACTGTAGAATTCAAATTTTCCAAAGGCTAGTGAAAACTCCAGGCCTGCAGCAACGCCTTTGGTCTGGCCGGTTAATACACCCACCATGGGAGTAATTACATAGGCTGTCTTTTCTCCACCACTGAAGTTGTAACCTGCCCAGCCAGAGACAGTCTTGAGATCTTCGTAATTGTACCTGACCTCTGTATGAAGCCAATCTTTGTCTGCTTTGACTACTGGAAGAAAGATGTAGTCACCACCCTTGAAAAAATAGGAGTTTGCTTCGATATCAAAAGCCCAACTCTTGGTTTCTTGCTCCTGGGCAATGACCGGCACCTCGTATAATGCGGTGAATGCCATGGCCAGCAATATCCACCGTTTCTTCATATCATCCACCCAAAGCCATCGTAAGTCCGACCAAAACGACACCAATAATAGCATACGCCACAGCGGTGAGCCATGGCCGAAATCCCGCGTACCAGGCAAGTTTATATCCCCCCACAAAGAGCATCAGCAGCGCGATGCCGTTGGACACCCTCATGGCCCGGGGCAATTCGGAGATGAAGGCAAAAGGCAATGCAACAGGGAGCGTGCAGAGAAATACCAGCAGAAATATCTGAACCCCCGAAAGAATATCCCTTGCCGTCAGTATATGCTTTGGCTCAGGTTCAGGAAGTTTTGTGATCCGCTCAGTCAGTTGATCAACTTCCTGGTCGGTGAGCAGCGAAGCCATGACCGGCTGTATTTCTGCCCGCAAGAGGTCACGGGCCATTTGTGGATCTCTGGAGCTGCGGATTTGCTGAATCGACTTCAGGCCATGACCACGCTCCAACAGTACATTCATCCAATACATGACCGCGTCGACAATTCCCCACGCCAGGTTGCAGCCCAGTGCTGCCCATAGCACACTTCGGACTTCTTCCCGGCCATCGCTGGTGACGCTGATCGCGCCCGTGAAGGTCAGTACCATGATCAAGCCAAACAGCACTTCGGAAATGCGGTCTACAGGACTCAGTACCGCTCCTTCGCTTATGCGGGCTTTCCAATAATCAGTGCGCATCAGTGAACAGGGATAAAGTAAAACATGATGGCCAAAATAAGGTAGAACAGGATCAGTTGTACACCCTTGTACCAGTTTGATTTTCCATCGCCGGCCACCATAATACCTAGCAGTACAGCAAAGAACATGGAGCCCAGCAACGAGGGGACGAAGGAAAGGGTTAGCTGAGCTGGCCCTATAAACAAACTGCAGAGGACTAAAATGGGTCCTACAAACAGGGCAATCTGTATCGAACTCCCCATCACAATACCAATATAAAGATCCATCTTGTTCTTGGAGGCCATGCTGAACGCCGTGATGAGATCTGCGGCGCCGCCCGCAACAGCCAGGAAGACCACTCCGATAAACAAGCCCGTCATTCCCATTGCCTTTCCGGTGGCTTCTGCCGCACCGACGAGCACTTCGCTCATGAAGGCCGCTCCCACTGCGGAAACAATCAAGGTGCCCAGCGCCCGGTAGAGTGTCCACTTTTCTTCTTTCTCATCATCGCCATCACCTTGACTTTTAAAAGCTTCCGCATGCGTCTTCAGCATGAAGATCAAGTACAGAATGTAGCTGACCAGCAGCGTAACGGAAAGGACGATGTTGAGGGTATTTTCACTGGCGGCAAAACTGGTTCCAAAGAAGGAGTGAAATGCGCTGGGTATGAACATACTGCTTGTGGCAATGAGCATCATCGAACCATAAACCCGGATACTGTTGGCGTTGTAATCCTGGCTGTGAAACTTGAGTCCGCCTACCAGGAAGGCCACTCCCATCTTCAACAACAGATTGGCGAGGATGGCGCCGGCCAACGAGGCGAGAACCATCTCGTGAAGGCCAGCATTTAACACTACCAGCGCAATGATTAACTCAGGCAAATTTCCGAAAGTGGCATTTAGCAAGCCTCCCGCCGCGTCTCCGGTGTAAGCGGCCAATTGCTCTGTAGAAAGGCCAATCAACCGGGCGATGGGGATGATCGAAAGACCCGCTGAAAAAAAGACAAGAGGTGCACGTGCCCCGCTGTAATCCAGGAAAAGCGCAACGGGTACAAACACCAGCAGCCAGTATATGGAAGGTTTGAACAAGGATTTCATTTCAAGGAGACTGGAACAATTTAAGCTGCCGCGTGTGAAGCGCCGCTGATTTTGATCACTCAAGATACATTAAGTCATCCATGGAATCTGATTTTACCACAGCCAACTTTTCTGTTACTTTACCCGCTTCAAACCTAAATCCATGAGAAAGATCTCTTTCCTTTGCGTGTGCTTATTGCTGTTGAACTTCTGCGCGTTGGGCCAGAAAAAGAAAGCAGCTCCGGCTCCACTTCCAACTCCCGTCCTCGATACCGCCTTCTTTAAGTCATTGACTTACCGAAACATAGGACCTACGCAAGGTGGCCGCGTTACGGCTGTGGTTGGCATCCAAACACTGCCCGGCACTTTCTATATGGGCGCCACCGGAGGCGGAGTTTGGAAAACGGAAGACTATGGAATCACATGGGCGAACGTCTCTGACGGGTTCTTTGCAACACCCTCTATTGGAGACATCAACGTATTTCAACCGAATCCAAAAATTGTCTACGTCGGCACCGGCTCCGATGGCATCCGTTCCAACGTGATTGTTGGCAAAGGAGTCTACAAATCAACTGACGCCGGAAAGACATGGAAACATGTCGGCCTGGAAAAGGTAGGCCAAATTGGTGCCGTTGAAATCCACCCCACACACGCCGATACCGTGTTCGTGGCCGCCATCGGTCAACCGTTCAACCCCAACAAAGAGCGTGGTGTCTACCGCACCCGCAACGGTGGAAAGACATGGGAACAAGTGCTCTATCTCTCTGATACCATTGGCGCTGCCGACCTGGAGTTTGCTCCCGGCAACCCGGACATAGTGTATGCCACCATGTGGCGCGCAGAAAGGAAACCCTGGACGATCATCAGTGGCGGCAAGCAAGCCGGCGGTATCTACAAATCCGTTGATGGTGGTACCACCTGGAAGAAACTCACTCAGGGGCTGCCCAACGGGTTGATTGGAAAAATCGACCTGGCCGTTTCCGATGCAGATCCCAAACGACTCTATGCGTTGATCGAAGCCCCGAAAGGTGAACGGGGCATCTATCGCTCCGATGACCAGGGTGAAAACTTTAAACAGGTTGTGGACAAGAAAGAATTGATCGACCGGCCCTTTTATTATTGCAACATTGAAGCTAACCCGAAGAATGCGGATATTCTTTTTGCGATGACAACCAGCTTCTGGAAATCAACCGATGGAGGAAAAACATGGAAGTCGGTCTCCACTCCCCACGGCGACAACCATGACCTGTGGATCAACAAGCGCGATACCTCGATCTGGATTCAATCGAATGACGGCGGGGCCAACGTGACCACCAACAGCGGCAAGTCCTGGTCGTCCCAAAACAACCAGCCCACTTCAGAACTCTACCAGGTAGATGTGGATGACCAGTATCCCTACTGGCTCTACGCCGGTCAGCAAGACAACAATACCACCGTGGCCGTGCCCACGCTCCCGCCTTACGACCCGGCCTGGGGACCCGCCAGTTTCCTGATGGCCACTGGCGGCTGCGAAACCGGGCCGGCCGTACCGAAGCCCGGAAACCACAATATTATTTACGCGAATTGCAAAGGCCGGTTCAGCGTGTACGACAAGAGCACCGGGCAGGAACAAATTTTTGTCGTCGGTGGAGCAAACATGTATGGCCATGATCCCGATCAACTGAAGTTCCGCTTTCAGCGCGTATCTCCCATTCATGTGTCACCACACAATCCCAACGTGGTATACCATACGTCACAGTACGTTCATAAGACGATGAATGATGGGATGACGTGGGAAATTATCTCTCCGGACCTTACGGCCAATGAGCCCTCCAGGCAAATCATTTCGGGAAGCCCGATCACCCGCGACATCACCGGCGAGGAATTTTACAGCACCATTTATGACATCAAGGAATCATCTCTCAAAGCAGGGCTGATCTGGGTTGGCGCCAACGACGGCCCAGTTCATGTCACCCAGGACGGCGGCAAAACATGGACCAACGTAACCCCCAAAGAACTTCCACCGGGTGGACGCATCGACTGTGTTGAACCATCACCGCACACCGAAGGCAAGGCTTATTTCGTTTCGTTGCGTTACCAATTGGGCGGCTGGAAACCATATATCTACAAGACGCTGGACTTCGGGAAAACCTGGAACTTGATTACCAATGGTATACCCTCCGATTTTCCCGTGCGCGTTGTCCGGGAAGATCCAGGTGCTCCAGGTGTCCTTTATGCGGGCACCGAATATGGCATGTTCATTTCACTCGACGATGGCGCCAGCTGGCAGCGGTTCCAGCAGAACCTGCCCGTGACTCCCATCACGGATATCAAAGTCTATCGCAACGATCTGGTGTTGTCCACGATGGGTCGTTCATTTTGGGTCATCGACAACATTACTCCGCTCCATCAGTTGGCAAAAGCCAAGCAGCAAACAGCTTACCTGTTTAAGCCTGCAGACACGTATGCGTACCGGTACCGGGGTAATGGCCGCGGTGAAGTCCCCTATTTCCCGGCTCCTTCCGCAATCATTGACTATTACCTGAAAGCAAAGCCCGCAACTGATATCAAACTGGAGATTTTGTCCGGTACGAAAGTCATCCGATCATTTACGAGCGCGGTTCCGCCACGTGATACAACTAATGCCGCGACGCGCAACATGGCCACCAACTTTACCAGTCGTAATACCCGTGCCGATCTTACCAAGAACAGCGGGGCCAATCGCTTCCGTTGGGACATGACCCATGAAGGACCGTGGGACAGCGACCCGGCCCGGAACAAGCGTGGCGGCCACCGTGTGAGCCCAGGTACGTATGAAGTGCGTTTGACGGTTGATCAGCAAGTTTTTTCTCAGCCGTTGGTTATTCTCGCCGATCCGCGTGTAAAGGGAAAAGTTTCAACAGAAGACATGAAGGCCCAGGAGCAACTGGTCTTTGAAGTCAACGTTGTCCTCGACAGCACGAAACGTGTGGCTGACAAGATCAAGAAGCAGCGCAAGGAAATCGCCAGCCTGGTTAAGGCTGGAAAAGCTTCGGACAGCCAGGTTGCGCTGGATCGCAGCCTCTTAAGAATTGAGGATTTGCTGGTTACGAAGGAAGGTGCCTACGAGACACCACGTCTCATCGACCAGTTAAACTACCTCCGTCAGCAACTCGACCAGGCTGACCAACGGCCAGGCAGGGATCTGTACCAACGGTACGATGAACTAAAAGCTGAAGCGTGGAAAGTGCTTGGGGAATATAGGGCTGCCGTGAAGCAGTGACCGGTTACCGGTTACTGATCTTTCGCTCCAGCGACATCCAGCCGCCTCCGTTGTGGACTTCGGCGTACCCCTGGCTTTTCAGGAAAGACTTCGCCTGTCCACTCCTCATGCCGGAAGCACAGCAGGTAATTACCGGTTTGTCCTTGCGCAAGCGCTGATATTGGCTGGGCAGGTTGCCCAACGGGATATTGATGGCGCCCTTCACATGCCCTTGCTGGTACTCGCCCTTTGTCCTTACATCGACAATCACCGCACCATCGGCTACTAATTGGTTTAGATCCACCTTGGGACCAAAGAGATTTGAAATGAAACTGAACATTATTATGACTTTACTACTGGTTAATGCAACTACTCTGATTACTGATTACCGATCACCGTTCACTGATCACCGGTTACTGTTTACTGTTTACCGTTCACTGTTTACCCTCTGCCGGTCACCGTTTACTTGTCACCGGTCACTGTTTACCGTTCACCGAACTGCCGTCCAGCTCCCGCCATTTTCACACTCCACACCTTGCGCGCGGAGAAAATGAGTAGCCTGGCCACTGCGATTACCGCTGGCACAGCATAGGATGATCGGCTGTTGGAGTTGTTTGATCTCGTCGAGGCGTTCCACGACCTGATGGAGTGGAATGTTGATACTTCCGGGAACATGTCCACCGGCAAATTCACCCGGTGTGCGTACGTCTACAATTGTTTTCATTTTGCTTATTCAGTTGTATGGTTTCTGTTTGGTTTTTCCTTGTTGAATGAGGTGAAGAGCAGCCAGCCCATCATGGCCCCATAGAGTGTGCTGTTTACCGGTCTTGAAGTAATCGGGCAGGTTCCCGTGGTGCAACCGATGAAGTGATAATACAGGTATCCACCTGCTGCCCCTGCCAGGATTCCCAGCAAGGTCAGTTTATGTTTAATTAAAAAACTCATTCCTGGAACGTCTTTACCGCTTCACTCAGGTCGAATACCGGCACGCTCCCGTGTAACGCCGATCGCACAATGGTGCTTCCCGCCGCGCTGCGGTATCCGCCTGCACAATGGACTACGACAGGTTTATTCGTCGGAATTTCTTTGACCCGTTCACGAAGCTCGTAGAGCGGGATGTGTATCGCCTTCTCAAAAATCTTCGAAGCCTTTACTTCCGAGGGATTCCGGATGTCGATGATCGTGAAGGCATCTTCGGTCTTACGAAGCAATTCCGGGTCAAAAATGTTCATTTCATGCGAGCCTGCGTCTTCGACAGACACCCCTTGAATTTGTGATTCGTATCCCACCCGCGCAATGCGCTCGATAAGTTCATTGAGCACCTCTTCGCTTTCTGCAATCAGGTAGAAAGGTTCGCCGGGATTGACGATGCTCCCCAGCCAGGTTTCAAACTTGGTATCCCGCATGAGGTTGATCGCCCCTTTGTGGTGGGCTTTCTTGAATAGTCGTTCGGGGCGCGCATCGATGATGGTGACGTTGGTAGATTCGGGCAACGGTGCACGTTTGACCTTACGGATCGAGTCGCGGAAATGATCTGCGCCTCGCTTGTTGATGCCCACAGCAAATGGAAAATACTTTGGAACGAAAGGTTGGTCAGCCAGCAGATTTTTGATGAAATCAGTTTCTGACATCTTCTGCAGGCTCCAGTTGGTCAGCTTTTCTGCCCCGATTGTGCTTACATTTTGCTTGCTCAGCCCTTTGCCACACAAACTGCCCGCTCCGTGTGCCGGATAAACGAGGACCTGGTCAGTCAACGGTAATAATTTGTCACGCAAAGAATGATACATCTGTCGGGCTAGTTCTTCGCGTGCGGCAGTGATGGCTCCGGCAGATTCGCGCAGGTCAGGGCGACCGCAATCGCCAATAAAGAGCGTATCACCTGTAAACACTGCATGCTCCTTCCCATCCTCGTTCAGCGCCACGACGCTGATGCTGTCGGGCGAGTGACCCGGTGTGTTCAATGCTTTCAGGGTGATTCCACCCAGCACAATGGCCTCGCCCTCATCAAAGGTCTGGTGCGGGTATTCCGCCCCAAGCAATTTACTCACATAGATGGTTGCACCGGAAGATTGGTGGATTTCCAGGTGACTGCTGACAAAATCAGCATGCGGATGGGTTTCAATCACCGCGGTGATCCTGGCCTTCTGGCTAATCGCAAAGTCATAGTACGGCTGCGGATTTCGCGCCGGGTCGATAACGGCCATTTCGCCATTACTGACAATCGCATAGGAATAATGGGCCAGGTTCTTGTCTTCAAATTGATGAATGACCATGGGTTCTGGGTTAATACGGGTGCAAAAATAATAGCGGCGCCTCATGGACACCGCTACCTAAGTTACAAACGATGAATGTTCTTTATTTTGGCTGTGCCGGTGAATTGGGTTGGTCCTCTTTCGGCCGGGTTGATAACCCGATGAGGGTATACAACGGGCAGAAACTCACGAGGCTGGTGGCGATGAAGATACCGGCTACGACAAGCAGGATAATGGCTAGCGTTCCGGAAATGACACCCTGAAAATAAAGGACGGCTACAACAATGGCTGCTGCAATCCTCACAATCCGGTCAATCGTACCCATGTTTGGTTTCATAGTTCAGTTGGTTTTTGGTTAGCGATATATGAACAAACCTAACACATAAGTCGTTCCCGCACCGCTACTAAAGTTACACAAGGGTAATCTTGTTTCGCCCGAGGTTGACAATCCCTTCTTCTTCCATTCGCTTCAGCAACCGGGAAACCACTACCCGGGCGGTGCCCAGTTCATGAGCCAATTGGTCGTGGGTAACCAATAAAGTGCGGCTGTTTGTCATCGCGCACTTCTTTTTGATGAAATCGAGCAAGCGCTCATCTACCTTCTTAAAAGCCACAGCATTGACCACTTCAAGGAGCTCTTCAAAACGCTTATGATAAAGCCGGAAAATATAGTTGAGCCATTCGGGGTTTTCCCGGATCAGGGCGCTCACCTGGTCGATGGGGATAAACAAAACGTCGGTGTCTTCTTCGGCCACCGCCACCACCTTGCTGGTATCATTGTGGAGGCCGCCTAACAGAGACATGATGCAACTTTCACCTGAGCGAATATTGTAAAGGAGCAGCTCACGGCCGTCTTCATCTCGTCGGATCACCCGCACGCTGCCCTTGGTTACCACCGGGATGGCTCGTATCCTCATGTTCTCGTCCAGGATTACGTCACCTTCGGAAAATTTTCGTGCAGTGCCCATCTGGACAAGGCGATTGCTCAGGCCAGGAATCGGGCTTACCAGTTGATCCTCAGAAGGTGGGTTTATTTCTTCAGCCATTTCGGTTCATTTCAGTTTCAAAAGCTACAAAATTACAGATCGAATTCTCGCCCCCTGAAGATATAGCCCAGGTTTATGCCATACTGGACAATGGCTGGCGTTCCTGGTTCGTAAAGTTTACCGCCTTCGGCAGAGATGTTCAGAAACACGGTGCGACGCACGATGAAGGACAATCTCAATCCCCCAGACCAGAATCCGGCGATTTCTGCGTCGTAATCCTTTGACTGATAAAGTCCTTTGAGTACGCTCACGTAAGGGACAAGTTCAATACCCCGGGCCAGGGGGATATGGTAATTAGTGTGCTCAAGTGCGCTGAGTAACGCCATCGAAAAAATAAATAGCGTTCCGCTCCGGACAATATTTTTGTTATGAAACCAGATAGCAATTGGGGTAAAGAACGATCCTCCTCCGAATTGAATATACTGCTCAGACACCACAAATGACCACTCGATTCCCCAGCGGTTTCCTATATAGTATTCCGCATTGAACCCGAATGCATCCTGCGGGGCAATTCGGTCAATATTCATCCGATAATAGCTGAAGGAGAGATCGTTGGGCCATGGCAGCTTGGTTGACGTGTCGATAGTTGCCTGGCCTCTAACAGGATGATGAATAGAAAGCAGAATCAGAAGGAGTATCAAGATTGCTGAGACCCTTTTCACTGCCACTCCTGGCCCGTGAAAATTGACTGAACTATGATCAGCGCTTTTCATATACCAGTCTGGTTATCGTTCAAACAAGTAGGACCACACGTCGAGGAGACTACCGCAAAGCAATCAACACGACAATGCTGTAGGGTTTCAGACGGCACGAGCTGGTCGTCACCAGTGGCGCATCTTCCCAAGACACAATATCCTTGGGTGATGGAAGAGCCGTATCGATCCATCTCTTCCAGGGCATCGTGGGATGTTCTTCCAACTCAAAATCCAGTGGTTCCATCCAGGCATTCACCATGTAGTGCACCCGGGTATGCCCCGTCAGGCTGGTCACGGTGAAGGCGATGGCGTGTGAGTTGCCTGACCAGTCCGGTTCATTAAGCCGAACTCCATGCCAGGCGATCAGCCGTTGTTGGAGCAGTTCCCTCAGGCTGAGGGAATACTTCATCTGCGCGGTGTCACGCATGAGTCGCAGGCGAATGAGCTGCTGCACAAAGCGGAAGAGGTCCTGGTTCTTCTTCACGAGGTCCCAGTCAAACCAGCTTATCTCATTGTCTTGGCAATACGCATTATTGTTCCCCCGTTGCGTGCGGCGCACTTCGTCACCCATCAGCAACATCGGCGTGCCTACGGCGAGCAGGGTTGCAGCAAAGAAGTTCCGGATCTGCCTCTTGCGAAGCGCCTCGATACCCGGATTGTCAGAAGGCCCTTCCACGCCGCAGTTCCAGCTGAAATTATAGTTGCTGCCATCCTGGTTCTCCTCTCCGTTGGCATCGTTGTGCTTGTTGTTGAACGTCACCAGGTCATTGAGGGTAAATCCATCATGGCAGGTGACAAAGTTGACGCTTTGCTCAGGTTCCCGTTCATCATTTTCATAGAGGTCAGGGCTACCCACCATCCGGGTGACAAAGCTCCGCACCATGTCGTTGTCACCGCGCAGGAAACAGCGGACATCATCCCTGAATTTACCGTTCCACTCCTTCCAGCTGTCGCCAACAAAGGTGCCTACCTGGTAAAGTCCGGCGGCATCCCAGGCTTCAGCGATAAGTTTGGTGCCGGCCAGGACAGGATCTGATTCGATTTCCCACAACACCGGCGGGTTTTCGATGGGATTTCCATTTTCATCCCGTGAAAGAATCGCGGCAAGGTCGAAACGAAAACCATCCACGTGCATCTCCTGGACCCAATAATGGAGGCTGTCGACGATCATCCTTCTGACAATGGCATGATTGGCGTTTAACGTATTGCCGGTGCCCGAAAAGTTGGCATACTTGGTTTTGTCTTTCTGCAGGGTGTAGTAAATGCTGTTGTCAATGCCGCGGAACGAGTAGGTAGGTCCGTGCTCGCCCCCTTCCCCGGTATGATTGTAGACTACATCCAGAATGACCTCAATCCCTGCCTTGTGCAAGGCCTTGACCATCGTACGGAATTCATCGATGGCGCCTTGCGGATCACTGTTACTGCTGTATTGCTGGTGCAGTGCAAAAAAGGAAATGGGATCATAGCCCCAGTAATTCCTTCTTCCATCCTCACGTGGTGCATCATCAAACTGGAATACCGGCAGCAATTCCAATGTCGTGATGCCGAGGTCGACGAGGTACGGAATTTTTTCGATCAATCCGGCATAAGTACCTCGCCGGGGAGGCGCAACACCGGAATTGGGATGCTTCGTGAAGCCACTGACATGCATCTCATAAATGACGGTTTGCCCAAATGATCTTCTCGGATTTTGATCATCCTCCCAATTGAACCTGGACAGGTCGCAAACCACACTCTTGAGCGGTATCGTACCTTTCTTGCGGTCCTTGGGAAAAGAAATTGCCTTGGCATAAGGATCCAACAGGATCGACTCCGGGTTGAACCGGTGCCCTTTGGCGGGGTCGTGCAAGCCATCAACCCGGTAGGCATACAATTGGCCCGGTTGGATTCCGGGGACAAAGACATGCCAATAATGATAAGTTCGGTTGGTAAACGGATCCAGTGATATCGTCCGAGAAGGTCCTGTATCGTTCGGGCACTGAAAGAACAGCAATTCAACCTTCCTGGCGTTCCGAGAGAAAATGCTGAAGTTAACTCCACCGTCTATGCAGGTGGGGCCAATCGGAAATGGCTGGCCTGCTTGCGTTGGAGACTGACGATCGGTCTTGAAGAACATGCCGGGTCATTTGCGGCAAGGTAAACATCCCTCCTGCCCTTTCCCCATGACAAAAGTCACGGGTCATAATGACCGGCCTCTACATCCACCCTTTCCTTCTGAACCACAGATAGATGCTCAGGGTCACACTCGTCATCAGCACAATCGACCAGACATAGCCATACTGCCAACGCAACTCCGGCATTACATCAAAGTTCATTCCGTAGATACCGGCGATGAACGTCAGAGGCATGAAGAATACGGAAAATACGGTAAGGACGCGCATCACCTCACCGGTACGCTGGGATGATAGCGAGATATAGATGTTGAGCAAGTTGGTGACATTGTCGACGACTTGCCGGGTGGACGTTTGCAGGCGCAGAAAATCATCCTTGAGGTGATTGTACTGCTGGGCAGAAATCTTTCCCTTCAGGCTTTCATGAATGGTCTTGGACATTTCAATGATGGTATCCATCACCGAGGCCCTGCGCTTGATGTAATAAAGATCCTTCAGCAAACCCGGTGTCTTTTTCTCCAGGAATATTTTGGGCTCATATTGATCAATATCCGCCACCAGCTTGGTAAGCGGGGCATCAAATGAAAGCACGGAATGGGCAAAGATGTGGAACAGGAGATGAAATGGCGTGCCGCACTTTCCGGGATCCACCAGATCCTTTTTGATTTGGGTCAGAAAGGCAAAGGGAGGACGGTGAACCGTGACGATAAAATTTTCCCCAAAGAACACCGCGATCTTATCGGTCACTTCCTGGATCGTATCGGCTTCGTCACTGGCATTGATGCTGAAGGTCCTTAAGATTACGAAGAGGCTGTCGCCAATTACTTCATGCTTTGGCAAATGCTCAGGCTGCAGACAATCCTCTACCTGCGAGGCAGGAAGCCCATACCGGCTAGCCATCAAGTTCAGTTCTTCCTTGGTGGGTGCCGTAATATCAATCCATTCATAACTCCCCTCTGCCTTCTCCTTGAGTACCTCCGTCATGGAATGTTGGTTGTTGATGTATGCGGGGCGAATATAGGAGGATTTTGTTTTAATACCCTTGAAATGCCGACAAGGCTTCCCGATTGTCGCCACAAGGTCAACCTCAACACACAAAATTGATTGCGAACCTTCCTACCCTTCTCCTTTTTCCAGAACTTGCCCGTCATGGCAAGTACGACAACCAACTCACCACCCACCAAAACAGGGCTTGCCCGGCAAATCAGTTTGCTTGGACTTACCGCGACCGGTATATGTTCTATGATCGGCGCTTCGGTATACGTTGTTCCCTTCATGATCCAACGCAACGTTCCGGGCATTGGACCTTATGTGTTGCCTGCGTTTCTTTTTGCTGCCGTGCCTGCACTGTTGGCGGCTTTTGCCTATGCAATACTCGCGTCTGCCATGCCACGAGCCGGTGGAAGCTATGTATATGCCAGCCGGGGTCTTCATCCCTACCTGGGGTTTGTCGCCAGCTTTTCCCAATGGTTCGGGCTTTCCATCGCGATCGGTGTGGTTTCGTATGTGATCATCCCCTTCCTGCGCGATATCGCGATGGCCCTGGAATTCAACACCCTGGCTGCGACGCTGGAAGACCGCATGGTAAGACTGTTCGCTTCCTTGGTAATCCTCTGGACTTTTGTTGGGGTTAACATACGCGGTATAAAGCTCTATGAACTGACGCTCATACCCCTCATGATCCTGATGTTTGCACTGGGCGCCGTCGTTATCGTATTTGGTTATAGCACAGGTCCCGGCGCTTTTGCCGAGGCCCTCTCCACGAAAGGAATGACGCTTCCAAGAGGATCTTCCGAATTTAATCCTTACATCTTTCTGTCTGCTTCAGCAGTTCTTTTCTCCAGCTTCATTGGTTTCGACAGCATTGCACAGGCAGGCGGTGAAGCCAAAAACCCAGGACGCAACCTGCCGCTCGCCATTGCCCTGGCAGTGGTTATCGTCGGCGCTTTCTACTTCTTGTTTGCCGGTGCGGTGTACCATGCAGTGCCATGGGCCTACATAGCACAGGAAGCGATGAAATCTGATGTCACCGCTTCCGGGCTAATGAGCGTACTGCTTAGCCCCGGTTGGAGTGTGGCCATCGTCGCCGGCGCTGCGGTTGCACTTACCAACGACCTTCCCGCCATGTTGCTGTCCGTGTCCCGGCTCATGTTTGCCTGGGCAGAAGATGGGATATTCCCAAGACAGGTTACCCGGGTCCATCCCTCCTTTCATACTCCCCATGTCGCGTTGATACTCAGCGGCATCATGGCCAGCCTGGGTATACTGGGCAGCCACTTTGCGGGTGATTTTTTCCTCGGGATCGACATTCTCGTTACCAGCATGTTGGTAAACTTCCTGTTCATGTGCCTTGCCGTGATTACGCTTCCAAAGCGCAACCCGTCCCTTGCGGCTCAGGTAACTGTGCTCCGGAACCGAACGCACCAGCGCATCCTGTCGGGGTTAGGAATTGTTATGCTGAGTGGGTTCCTGGTAATTCACATCAGCAAGGATCTTTCAGCTGATATCGACGACTGGTACTACCATTCCACGCCAATATGGATCATCGTTATGCTTATTGGATCTGCACTCTACCAGCGCGAGCGGAAGAAGCTGGCGGCCGCCGGCGTAGATCAAAAGAAATTGTTTTCCACCCTTCCCCCCGAGTAACTTCGTCCTGACATGACTACCGAACGCATTGATCTTGCCCCCGGCCTCAATATCTCCCGTGTGGTTACAGGCCTCTGGCAAATAGCCGACCTGGAGCGCGACGGCAAGACGCTGGATGCAAGAACAACCGCTGCCGCGATGAGCGCGTATGCCGAGGCAGGCCTTACTTCCTTTGACATGGCCGACCACTATGGATCTGCGGAAGTCATTGCGGGAACGTTTCGTAAAGAGTTTGCAAAAACACCCGCACAGTTTTTTACCAAGTGGGTACCCACGCCGGGGCCAATCAGTCGGAATGATGTGCGGCATGCCGTTCAGCTTGCCCTGACCCGGCTGCAAACCGAGCAGATCGACCTCATGCAGTTTCATGCCTGGAACTACGCCGATTCTAGATGGCTCGACTGCCTATTCTTCCTTACCGAGCTGAAGAAGGAAGGACTTATCGGGCATCTCGGACTTACCAACTTTGATACCGCGCATCTTCGTATCGTACTTGCCTCAGGCATACCGGTAGTCGCTAACCAGGTATGCTATTCCCTTCTGGATCAGCGCGCTTCAGGAGCCATGAAAGATCTCTGCCTGGAGAACGAGGTACAACTGCTGGCTTTTGGCACCCTCGCCGGAGGATTTCTTTCCAACCGTTGGTTGAACAAACCCGAACCCATGGGCAATGCCCTGAAGACATGGTCAGAAATGAAATACAAGCGGTTCATCGATACTTCGGGAGGCTGGTCACAACTGCAGGGAGTTCTTGCAGTGCTAAATGAAATTGCCGTAAGCCATAAAACGTCGATCGCGAATGTGGCTTCCCGCTTCATTCTCGATCAACCTGCCGTAGCAGCCGTTATTATAGGGGCCCGTCTCGGTACAAGCCAGCATATTGAGGATACGACGTCGTTGTTCAGGTTGTCGCTCCATCCTCATGACCACGCTAAAATCAGAGAAGCTCTTTCGACATTAACGCCCATTCCGGGCGATTGCGGTGATGAATACCGACGGCCTCCGTTCCTGACCGCATCTGGCGATTTGAGTCATCACCTTGAATCAATGCCGGCACCCTATCCCACCCTCGAAGGGAGTGACGGACAGACCAAGGCACTCAGTGGCACGGTGTGGGAAGACCTGGCAGGTTTCAGTCGCGCGGTCCGAAAAGGAAACCGGATTCTCGTCTCCGGTACAACCGCAACACATGGTATGATCGACATCGGTGGCCAGGACCCCGCGGCGCAAACCCACTTCATCATCGACAAGATCGAAGGAGCGATACAGTCATTGGGAGGAACATTGGACAATGTCGTGAGAACACGGATCTACATCCGCAACATTAACGACTGGGAGCCCATTGCCCGGGCCCATGGCGAACGGTTCAAGGGAATTCAGCCGGCCAATACCATGGTGAAGGCCGAACTTATTGGATCCAACTATCTCTTGGAGATGGAAGCGGAAGCCGAAGTGAATCGGTAAGGCCTTTGAATGATTTCTCTTCAAAATAGGTAATTACAAAATCATGTGGTTGATTCCTGGCAGGATGATCACTTCAGTGGTCCCTTCTCACAAAATGGTCCGCCCGTGCAAGCGAGCGGGGTGAATATCTCTGCACGGATCAGCCACTGACCGTCCCTGCGGTGCCACTTGGCGTAATAGGTACCCGACAATTCGATCAGGTCACCTTTATCCGACCATCTCCCAACCCAGGTTCCAGTCTCGCTCGCCATATTCCATTCAGGAAACACCTGTATTACATCAGGAGTCCGGACATACACCACATCGGGGGCATCGGCGGCAAAGCGTTTTAGCATGGCCGAACGGCCCACGGATTCAGCATTTCGTGAGGTAATAACGTGGTAATCCTCGGTAAGCGTTGCTCCAATCGAAGCAGTGTCATGGGCCACGATAGCCGCGTTGCTCGCTGCACGTACACTACGAATTTCTGCTTCCTCCGGGCTTGTGGCGGTACATGCAACGGCCACCAGGCTTATGCACCCGGTCGCTACAAGCAACCAGTTATGCATCAGCCGTCGATCCATTTGCGGGTGGCTTCGGCCAGTTTGGGTATCAGGTTCTCCTTGCCCGCCTTAAAGCTGTGATCAGCTCCCTCAAAGGTGATGAGCGTAGATGACTTTAACTTCTTGCACACTTTCTTCAGCGAGGTCAGGTCAGCCAAAGCATCTCTTGTGCCCTGGAGGAAAAGCATCGGCGCATTGATCGCGTACAAATGTTCAGCGCGATCGATCGAAGGTGTCCCCGGCTTGTGCAGGGGGAATCCGAAATACACCAACCCCCTCACTGCTTCGGGTTGCGCCGCCGAAACCCAGTGAGAAGACATTCTTCCGCCAAAGGATTTACCTCCCGCAAGGATGGGAAGTTTGGGAAACAACTCCCCTGCCTTGGCCACCGCGGCTTCCACGGCCTTGATCGCTACCAACGGTGTATCCGGACGACCGCGCTTTTGCTCCATGTATGGGAATTGGTACCGAAGTGTCGATATCCCTTGCTCGGCCAGCGCTTCAGCCAATTGTTTCATGAATGGATGATCCATCCCTGCTCCAGCGCCGTGTGCGAGGACCAACACGGCTTTCGGCTTCGTCGCTTCAATGACTTTCCCGGAAACTTTCCCGATGGTCTTTGAAACGGTAATCGTGATTTTTTTCTCCGCCATTATTTCTTCATGAATTTCTTTACAAAATAATCGGCCGTCGCCTGGTAAACCGTCAGGGCATTCGCGTGCTTCATCCAATGATGGGTGTCATCCACGATCACCAACGTCTCGACTTCTACGCCTTTGCGGTCCAATCGACGGACGAGGTCAGTGCTTTGATTAAATCGAACATTTCGGTCGTCATCGCCATGAATCATGAGCACGGGTGATGTCCAGGTATCAACATACGCCGTAGGTGAAGACTCCCAACCAACCTCCAGGGCCTTGACGGCGTCGGGAGCGCGCTCATACTTATCTGGTGCAATCATGTTTCGTGTACGCTCAACCGTTCGATCGTGCACGCCGTGAATATCCACACCGGCCGCAAAGAGCTTTGAATCTTTTCCCAGCGCCATCGCCACCAGGTATCCACCGTACGAACCACCATAGACACCGATCTTCGAAGCGTCAACATTGGCTTGCCTGGCCAACCACTCACCCGCTGCCTTGATGTCCAGGTACTCTGCCGCACCGCTGGTTCCAGCGTTCGCGGGTTGGTGAAAATCAAAGCCATAGCCAATACCCAATCGATAGTTGACAGAAAGTACAATGAAACCAAGGCTCGCGAGGTATTGATTCGAAGCATACGCATTCGAATAGTAATCCGAATAATGCCAGCCGAGCAACATCTGACGTGGCGGCCCTCCATGAATGTAAATGATGGCAGGCTTCTTCGCCGCCCCACCGGTCGGCTCAAACAAGTCAGCATGAATAAACAGGCCATCAGACGAATTGAAGGTCACTTTCTTCGGAGTGACCAGGCTCCTCTCCGGGAAGGTGGCGGGCACCAGATCCTGGGCCAGCACTTTCACCTGCTTACTGGACAATGTCATCACCGTTGGAAGTGGCGGGCGCTGTGCCGTGGCGCTGATGTAGGCCATGGTGTTGCCGTCGCCAGTCACAGCTGGTGTCCATTCATTGCCCGATCCGGGTGTCAGCACTTCCATGGCCGCCTTTTCCACCGGGACGCGCACCACGTGTCGACGATCAAGATCCAATTTGTCAGGACCCGCGTTGGCGCAGAACACCAGCCATTTGCCATCCGGGCTGAGTTTGATATACTCAGCCATGAAATTTCCCGGCGTCAGCAAGAGCGGAGCTCCGCCTTGAGAGGGGATCGAATACAGGTGAGGCCATCCATCGTGATAGGAAAGAAAAGTAATTCGTTCGCCTGCTGCCCAATGGAGGTTGGTGGTGCCCTGCGTGGTCGGGTATGAACCTCTAATCGTTGTGGGTGCCTTCCAGAGTTGACTCGCCTTGCCTGTCTTCACATCAGCCGTCCAGATGGACCACGGGCGATGACGACGGGTGAGTACGGAATCAGGTGCTCCGCCATTCCCGGGTGTGCGAATAAAGGTGACACGGGTCCCGTCGGGCGACCACTGGGGTGAAGTGTCATGATTGAAATTGGGCGCGATCCATTGAATGGGCGAGTCTGCGTTGGTGTAGACGCCCACAAAAGAGTGATCGCCACGGCCCACCGAAAAAACAAGCTTGGAACCATCCGGTGACCATTCAAATGAGTTGATAGAACCCCTCGTGGTAAATAAATTCTTCGCCAACGAGCTGCCATCGATCGGTACCGTCCAGAGTTGGTTGCCTTTAATGAACGTTACTTCCGTTCCTTTGGGATGAATCGCCGGTGCATCACCTTCTGAAAGTGACTTGGCTTCGCCCCCGGCAAAGGGGATGCTTAGTACCTGCACTTTATACGGCACGGCAGAAAAAGCCGGGTTCACCGGAAGGCCATCTTCCCAATTGGAGCCATGGTCGCCACCGCGGACAAACACTACCCACTTTCCATCATTGGAAATACTCAGGCTCGTGATTTCCTGGCCGTCGTCGGAAGTATAGTTCGTCAGTTTTCGTGGCTTGAAATCTGGGCCTTCGGCAACATAGACGTTCCGCTTACCCTCTTCGTTGAATGCCCACGCGATCTTTGAGCCCTGGGCTGACGCCGTCAATTCGTTGGGAAAAGGTGCGCTCTTGATGGAACTGTATGTGACTCCCTGTGCCATCCCCTCCCATACCAGGGCGAGGGCACACAACAAAAACAAGGGTCGTTTCATGGGTTAGGTTTGTTTTGACTTCTTAATGTAATGGAAAATCCTGACGTCAGGCACTGAAAATGTATTGTCGGCAAGCGATCGACGGAATTGATGTTCGCCATCCATATAAATGATGAGTCTTCCTTTTCGTAATACCCTAGTTTTGTCCAAACCCTTATCCATGAAAAGACGCGACTTCATCCGGGCTTCCGCTGTAACGGCAGGGTCCGCCACTGTACTTTCCTCATTGTCGGGCTGCGAAAGCCCCGCTTCCAAGGAAGCTGAAAAATCCCCGCTCGACAGCCTTCAGTCGATGATGGAAGGAGTTCAACCCATCACGGTAGAGGAACGAAAAGGCCGCATCGAAAAGGCCCAGCGGCTCATGGTTGAGAACAAGATTGACGCCATCTACCTCGACGGGGGTACCAGCATGGAATACTTTACCGGCGTTCGCTGGGGCAACAGTGAACGGATGATGGCGGCCATTATTCCCGCCAAGGGCGAAGTGAAATACGTCAGCCCTCATTTTGAAGAAGAACGTGCCCGCGAACTGATTACTATCGGAAATGATGTCCGGGTATGGGAAGAGCATGAAAGTCCCTACAAACTGGTTGCCGGCATCTTCACTGACCTGGGCATCCGCACGGGGCGCATCGGGATGGAAGAACGCGTCCGCTTTTTCCTTTATGACGGCATTCGCCAGGAGGCTTCCCATCTCCAATACCTCAGTGCCGACCCCGTGACCATCAACTGCCGGATGTTCAAGAGCCCTACCGAGCTTGCTCTCATGCAGAAAGCCAATGATATCACCATCGCCTCCTATCGTGCAGCTATTCCGTTCCTGAAAGAAGGCATGTCGCCCGGTGATTTTTCCGGGATCATCGCCGAAGCCCACCGTAAATTGGGCGCCCGCGGCGGCGCGTTTGCCTCATTCGGTGCTGCGTCGGCATTCCCCCACGGCAGCAGCACGCCGCAAAAGTTGCAGCCGGGTGATGTAGTGCTCATGGACGGAGGTTGCAGCGTGCACGGCTATGCTTCTGATATCACCCGTACCATTGTTTTTGGTGAACCCACCAAACGTCAACGTGAAATCTGGGACTTGGAAAAGGCATCCCAGGCAGCTGGATTTGCCGCTGCTAAACTCGGTGACCCTTGTGAGAATGTCGACATCGCTGCCCGAAAAGTCATCACCGATGCAGGCTTTGGACCGGGTTATAAAGTTCCGGGACTTCCGCACCGTACCGGTCACGGCATTGGCATGGATGGCCACGAGTGGGGCAACATGGTGCTCGGCAACAAGACACCGCTTCAACCCGGGATGTGCTTCAGCATTGAACCCACCATCTCCATTTACGGCGAATTCGGCATCCGGCTTGAAGACTGCGCCTATATGACCGAAGAAGGCGTGAAGTGGTTCTCGCAACCGAGTCCGGCCGTTGACCAACCTTTTGCCTAGGCTAAGGTAATGCCGACCTCTCCTCCTATCTTCGGCGCATTATGAGCAGGCAAGATCATCTAACCAGGCTGAGTGACTGGCATATCCGAACCAAGGACCCCAGTTACATTCATTACTATTTCCTGATCCGCGATATCAAAGAGGCGATTGAAAAATATGCCCGCGGTTCCTTCCTGGACCTCGGCTGTGGAAACAAACCCTATGAGAGCCTGTATAATCCAAAGACCGAACGCCAAACGGGTTGTGATGTTCAGCAAAGCGACGGCAACCGGGTGGATGTGATCTGCCCCGCTACCGAACTGAAATTCGAGAGCAACCAATTCGACAGCATCCTCTGCACCCAGGTGCTCGAACACGTCTACGATCATCATACCATGATGAAAGAAATCTTTCGTGTGCTCAAACCCGGTGGACATATCCTGCTCACCGTACCTTTTGTGTGGGAACTGCATGAAGAGCCTTACGATTTCTTCCGGTTTACGCCGCATTCCCTGCGTGAACTGTTTACGGAAGCAGGCCTGGCGATCGACTACATTAAGCCCAATGGTGGTAAATGGGCGGCAATCTACCAGCTGCGTAATAACGCGTTGTACGATTCCTTCCGAAGAAACAAGAGCCTGTTGTCCAAACTGAAGAAGATGCTGTTCATCGACTTGCGCTTAACCCAGTTACGAAATCACTATGCCATCTGGTTGGACAAAACCTATCCCAGTGAAGTGCTCACGCTTAATTACATCGTTGTAGCACACAAACCCTCATAAATTCAAAAACCACTTATCCATTTTATTGCTATGAAAAACGTTCTCGTCATCCTTGCGCTAATCATAGGCACACAGGGATTTGCTCAAAAAGTCCGTAAACTTCAGGCCGATTCAACCATTGTCACCACCGGTGAAGTGACGGTGAAAGGCAAGCGTTTTCCGTACACCGTATCCACGGGTACGCAGCCCGTATGGGACGAGGATGGCAAAGCGATTGCTGCATTGGAGTACACTTACTATGAGCGAACCGATGTGACCAATCGGGCAACACGACCCTTGGTCATTTCATTCAACGGTGGCCCTGGTTCTGCTTCCGTATGGATGCACATCGCCTACACCGGTCCCCGCATCCTGGAGATCGACAATGAAGGCTACCCGGTGCAGCCCTATGGAATTAGAGAGAATCCCAACTCTATTCTGGATGTAGCAGACATTGTTTATGTAAACCCAGTTAACACGGGTTATTCTCGCATCCTCATCAAGGACACACCAAAAGAAAAATTCTTTGGGGTCAACGCCGACATCAAATACCTCGGAGAGTGGCTCACCAATTTTGTCACGCGCAAGAACAAGTGGCAGGCGGCCAAGTACCTCATTGGCGAAAGCTATGGTACCACGCGGGTAGCCGGACTGGCGCTGGAGCTGCAAAATGCGCATTGGATGTACCTCAACGGGGTTATCCTGGTTTCGCCGACCGAACTCGGGATTGAGCGCGGTGGACCTGTTGAGGCGGCCTTGAACCTCCCTTATTTCGCAGCAGCGGCATGGTATCACAAAATGTTGCCTCCCGACCTGCAAGCCAAAGACCTCACCGACATGCTTCCGGAGGTGGAAGAATTTACGCTTAACGAGCTCATCCCCGGCATGGCCCGTGGTGGATTCATTACGGAGACCAAGCGGAGGGAACTTGCCGCCAAAATGGCCCGCTACTCCGGCATGTCAGAAAAAATTATCCTGCAGCACAACCTGGATGTACCTGCCCAGTTCTTCTGGAAAGAATTGCTCCGTGAGAAAGGTGGTTACACCATCGGCCGGCTTGATTCACGCTACAAGGGTATCGATATGAAAGAAGCTGGTGTTGCGCCCGATTATAATTCTGAGCTGACTTCATGGCTCCACTCCTTTACCCCGGCGATCAACTACTACCTGCGCGAGGTATTGAAATACAAGACCGACATCAAGTACAATATGTTTGGACCCGTGAATCCCTGGGACCGCAGCAACGACAATACCGGTCGCAACCTGCGCCTCGCCATGGCCGAGAACCCGTACCTGAACGTGATGTTCCAGAGCGGGTACTATGATGGAGCTACCCAATACTTCAATGCGAAATACACCATGTGGCAAATCGATCCCAGCGGAAAGATGAAAGACCGTTTCAGCTTCAAAGGCTACCGCAGCGGTCACATGATGTACCTGCGCGCCGAAGACCTGGTTACGGCCAATGATGATATCCGGGAGTTTATCCTGAAGTCAACCCCGAAGAAGGGCCAACCAGCTAAGTATTGATACCCAAGTACGCTCGGAGACTGGACTAAATATCGAATATCGAATAACAAATGTCGAATGATGAAGTTTGGTTTCAACGTGCAGTCTTTAAAGCACAAATATTGAACCGACTTCAACATTCAAAATTCGATATTCGATATTCGATATTTAACCCCCTCCACTTCTTTCAGCAAATTCCCTAACAAGCTCCCACCCTTTCTTCACCGTCTCCATCGTAGCATGGGTTTGTCCGGCTACAAACCGGATCACAAACTTGTTGTCCAGTTTCGTCTGCGTCAACAGGATCTTTCCACTGGCATTCAAGTCCTGGATCAGTTTGGCGTTGATCTCATCCAGCGCTGCTTCATCCTCCATCCCCTTGGGGTGTATGCGGAAACAAACCAAGTTCAGGGGTACTGGAGCCATCAACTCAAATCCTGGTGTCGATAATACTTGTTGTTTCACCCATTGGCCGTAAGCGATGTGGTCCCGCAGCCGTTGTTGCATACCCTCGAGGCCGAAGCTGCGGATGACAAACCAAAGTTTCAGTGCACGAAAGCGGCGACCCAGCGGAATACCCCAGTCACGGTAGTTGTTGACCAACTTGTCTTCCGGCGTTTTCAGGTACTCCGGCATGATGCTGAAGGTGTTGATCAGCGCCTGCTTGTCTTTGACAAAATACGCGGAGCAGTCAAAGTGCGTGAACATCCACTTATGCGGGTTGAACACGAAGCTGTCGCACTTCTCCACTCCTTTGCTCATCCACCGCAACTCCGGGCATAAAAGTGCGCTGCCCGCATAGGACGCATCAATATGATGCCAACATTCATGTCGCGCACAGATATCACCGATAGCACTGATGGGATCAATCGCCGTCGAACTGGTGGTGCCGATCGTGGAGACCACGCACAAAGGAGTAAAACCCTGTGCTTTATCCCGGATGATCGCTGCTTCCAGTTCCTCCGGGCTCATAGCAAAGTCTTTTTCCGTGCCCACCTTCACGAGGTTGTCAATACCCAACCCGGCGATACGCACATCCTTGTCTACCGACGAATGGGCCTGGGTAGAAGTGTATACTCGAAACCGCTCATCGCCATTGAAACCCGATTGGTTAATGGCATACTTTGATTTCCATTCTCTCGCGGTAAGCAAGGCCACCAACGTAGATGACGAACTGCTGTCCTGGATGACGCCGGTAAAGTGGGAAGGCAAACCGGTCGCGTCGCGAAGCCACTCCATCATGCGATGCTCCAGTTCTTCCGCCGCGGGCGAGGTCAGCCAGATCATGCACTGTGCTCCCAGGGTTGTGGCCAGCATTTCTCCGAGGATGGACGCTTCACTTGATCCTGAAGGGAAATAGGCAAAGAACTGCGGGTGTTGCCAGTGAGTCATCCCTGGCACAATGATGTCTTTGAAGTCCTTGAAGATTGCGTCGAACGATTCGGCAGTTACCGGGGGTTGAGCGGGCAATTGCTTGCGGATATCGCCAGGCTTTACATTGGGCTTCACGGGATATTCGCCAACCGAGCCAAGATAGTCGGCCATCCAGTCTACCAGCTGATGGGCGTGGGAGCGGAATTCTTCGGGAGACATATAGGGGCTGGGGGTCAGGGGCTAGTTAATGGGTTTCAATTTTTCGCGTTGAGAATCTTCCCAATGAATTCATTCATGGCTGCGCTATTGATCCAACGCGCAACTACAACGAGGTCATTCTCGCGATCCACATAAACCATGTTGGTTCCGTTCCCGAGGTGATAGAACGCTGTTGCTGGCGCGGATGGTAGGAGTTTCTGGTCGGTGTTAAGGAAGAAATTCATGAAACCATAGGTTGGTTCAGCCGGTGTAGGCATAGTAGCCATCTTGAGCCATCCTTCGGAGATCAACTGCTGGTTCTTCCAGCGTCCTTTGTTCAAGGTCAGATACCCAAAGCGGGCCATGTCGCGCGCGCTGATGAACATGCCCCCACCCCAGTGACCCCCACCGCTCACCGATTGCACGATCTGCCCGTCCAGCACGATGTAAGAATTCTCATAACCATACCATCGCCAGGTGTTCGATGCCTGGATCGGATCCATTATGTATTCTTTCAACACTTGTGGCAAGGGCTTACGCCAAACGGAAAGCCCCGCCAGTGCGAGTACGTTGACGCGCACATCATTATATTCATATACGGAACCCGGTAAATTTCTTGGCCTCGTTGTCCATTCGGCTGGTTTCGGGCCTGGGCGGTCAGCCCACTCTGGTTTTCCCCACAGGGTTCCCTCCCAGTCGCTCACTTGCCGGAGCAAATGATCCCAGGTGATCTTCCGGTTGTGGGGAGTTTCGAACGGGGTGAGCAATTGAGCCTCGCCGAGATGCGCAGCCTTGTCAGCCTCTGCGATCGGATGGTATGGAAGTATCGGAGGCACATAGCGGTACACCGTGTCATTCACATTTCGGATCAAGCCTTTGTCAACCGCAAGTCCAATGACGGTGGACAGAAAACTCTTCGTGACGCTATGGGTCATGTCTACCCGGTAAGGATCTCCCCATTCGGCGATGATGTATCCCTTATGAAGGATAACGCCACTAACATCTCCCCGATCTTTGAATGGCCCAATACCATTACCAAATGGCTCTCGGCCAAAGGTCTGGTAGTGGTTCTGCTCCATGCTCCGCGGATTTGGCGTCTCCTGGCTGATACAGTATGCGATCGCTTCTTTCAACTTGTCGGCATTCAGTCCTGCCTCGGCTGGCGGCTTCTTTTTCCATTCAGCATCCGGTCCTGGAAAATAGACTTCTATTGCAGGTACCCGCTGCTTCTGTGCCCCGACGAACGAGGGTACACAGAGAAGTATGACCAACAATATTCTCATCCAGCTAACTACTTGATTCGAACGCCGTCCTTGATCCAGGTGTCCTTTCCTACTATCACGGTCGCATCCGTAAAGAAATTCCAGCGCACGTACGGTCCCTTCACCTTACCACCCAACTCCGTGTTGTCGCCCAATGAAAGTCGGACGATACCGGCGCCATAACCATAATAGGGAATAAAGGGTTTATCGGTCGGAATGGTCAACAGAGGATTAAATCCAACCGCGAGCTCACGAAACGAATAAGCCGCATCTCCAGCCTTGTCCAATTCAGCCTTTACAGCATCCTTCCCTGATTTTGCTGCAATGTCAATCACCTTTCCTTTCTTGAAGGTCAGCACCAGTCCTTGAACAGGCTGTCCGTTCCATAATCCGTCAGGAAAAGCCACCGTCCCTTCGACGGTTTCTTCGAGCGGGGCAACGCGGATCGCACCTGCGGGTAACTCCACCTCACGATCGATCAGATTTTGTGCCTCTTGCGTGCGGCCGAGCGACGCGTCGCCATCCTGCTTGGTGACAGGTCGGTCTCCTATTTTGAACGTGAGGTTCGTCCCCGCCTGGGTCGTTACATGCACATCGGAAAGACGCATGGCTGCCTCGAACGAACGCTGTGCGGACGACAGTGAATCATAATCGGTCTCCAATAACACACGCTGGTAAAGCAAGTCAATGGCCGAGTCAATTTCAATGGGCTGACCAGACAAGTCATAGGCACCACTCCAATGGAAGTGGATCGTGCGACCATGTCCCATGTTCAGCATCTCTTGCAGCGCCGCGTACGGTTGGTGGGTCGGACTCGCCCCAGGCAACATGATGCCGAGGTCAACTTCGCCAAACTGGGCGGTCATATCGGTGACTGACTTTCCTTTGACCTTGGCAACAAATGCGGTAGTCCATGCGGCAGGCTGGTTTGCACTATCTACGCTCACAGCGCCAAGGTAAGTTGCACCCGTTTTTGCTATGGCTTGTTCCAACACGGCCACCAGGGAATCAAACCGCCCCGGCGAGGCGACAATCAGCACATTCTCATTTGGCTGGAGCTTACTCTGGGTTACAATCTTGTCTGCGATCGCTTGCCAGTTCAACAGCGAAGGAGGTTTGGTAGCAGTAGTTTCTTTCTTTTGACAACCCAACAGAGCGGTTGCCATCACAAAGACAGCCAGCGTCAGGACTTTAGTAATTCGTTGCATCTTCATATCCCGGGCAAGGTACGATCATTCCTAAAAAATGTATAGCAATTCTTACCGCTTTGGGATACTTTTAACATCATCCGATCAGCAAGAGAATTTATCCTCGGTTGGTCGTGAAAAAAGAAAGACTCCATGAAAGACCTGAAGAACAAAGTCGCGTTAATCACCGGTGCCAGCAAGGGGATCGGTGAAGCAATTGCCCTCACCCTTGCCGCTCACGGCGCAAAAGTCGTGGTGAACTCCCGCAAGCAAGACGAAATTGACAAAGTGGCCAATATGATTCGTGAAGCAGGTGGTGAGTGCCTCGCTCTAGCTGGCAACGCCGGAGATGTAGCCACTTGTAAGTCACTCATCGACCAGACGGTAGCCCATTACGGAGGCCTGGATATCCTCGTTAACAACGCTGCAGCCAACCCGGCCTTTGGTCCTGCGGTGGATACTCCGGAATGGGCCTACGACAAAATCATGACGGTTAATGTCAAGGCACCGTTCGAACTGGCGAAGTACGCCTACCCTTTCCTCAAACAGCGGGGCGGCGGATCGGTAATCAACATGAGTTCCATTGCCGGGGATACGCCGGACCCAGGCTTGGGTATGTATTCGGTGTCAAAGGCGGCACTCAATATGTTAACCAAGGTCCTGGCCAAAGAATGGGGTCCCGACAACATCCGGGTGAACGCCATCTGCCCGGGTTTGATCAAGACCAAATTCTCCCAGGCCATCTGGCAGGATGAGACTATGCTCAAGAGGTTCATGAAGCAAGTTCCCCTTGGACGCATGGGCACAGTCGAAGAAATTGCCGCATTGGCACTCTTCCTCTCCTCCGATGTCTCTGGCTATTGCACCGGCACCCTATTCTATGCGGATGGCGGCACCGTCATTTAGTACTGTTGGCCAGCATTACCTTGAACTTTCAACTTTGAACTGAATGGAACCCATTTTCGCCACCGAACGATTGCAAGAACTCCTACCCAAAGTCATCTCGTTTGTGGAGACCGAACTGATCCCTATGGAGAAGGATCACTTTGTCCGGTCGCCCAAAGAGACCTATGCCCTGCTCGACACCAAGCGCGAATTGGTCAGAAAAGCGGGGCTTTGGGGCATTCATCTGCCCAAAGAAGAGGGCGGTTTGGGTCTGACACTCTGCGAGTTTGGCCAGTTGAGCGAACAACTGGCCAGAGCCCCACTCTATGGACATTACACTTTTAATTGCCAGGCTCCTGATATCGGCAACATGGAGTTGTTATCGAAGTTCGGATCGCCCGAACAAAAGGAGAAGTACCTCCATCCTCTTACCAAAGGTCAGATTCGCAGTTGCTTCGCCATGACGGAACCTGAATTTGCAGGCTCGGACCCTACCCGCCTGGCTACGACGGCGGTGCGTCAAGGCAACGACTACGTCATCAATGGCCACAAGTGGTTCACCTCCAGCGAAGAAGGTGCTTCGTTCTCGATTGTGATGGCAGTGACCAATCCAGATGCGCCAGTTCACTTGCGCGCCAGCATGATCATTGTGCCTGCCGGTACCAAAGGATTTAACCATGTCCGGAAAATACCGGTTATGGGAGAAGCCGGGGGCGGGTGGGCAAGTCATTCAGAAGTCGTGTACGAAGACTGCCGGGTTCCCATTACCAACAGGATCAGCGATGAGGGTGCCGGCTTCAAGCTGGCCCAGGAACGCCTTGGACCTGGACGTATCCACCACTGCATGAGATGGATTGGCATTGCCGAAAAGGCATTCGACCTCATGTGCAAACGCGCTGTAACCCGTGAAATCGAACAAGGTGTGATGCTTGGGCAAAAACAGTTCATCCAGGGTTTCATTGCAGAAAGCAGGGTCGAGATCGATGCGGCGAGGATGCTGGTGCTCCGTACAGCGGCAATGATTGACCGAGAGGGAGCCGCTGCAGCCCGACATCAAATCTCCGGCATCAAGTTCTTCACGGCCAATGTGATGTTAAAGGTACTTGACCGCGCCATTCAGGTACACGGGGCCATGGGCCTTACGGATGGAACCATGCTGGCGACTCTTTACCAGCATGAACGAGGTGCCCGTATCTACGATGGTGCCGATGAAGTCCACAAGCAGAGCATGGCAAGGAATATCCTCAAAGGTTACGGCCTCGATGTCAAGAAGAAGAAATAGGATACATGGAAATTGACCAGCCCAGGGAAACGCGCAAGGGCGAAGAGCTTGACCTGGACAAACTTAACCGCTACCTCACTGGATTTCCGGAGGTAGGCCACGTCATTGCACAACGGCAATTCCCGGGCGGCTATTCTAACCTTACGTACTTACTCGAGACAACTCGTGGTGAAGTAATCCTGCGGCGACCTCCCTTTGGCGCAGCAATCAAATCAGCTCATGACATGGGCCGCGAGTTCCGCGTACTCACCTTGCTGCGACCGCATTATAGTCGGGTGCCAAAGCCCATCCTCTACTGTGAAGATGCCGAAGTCCTGGGTGCGCCATTTTACCTAATGGAGAGAATCAAAGGGATTATCCTCCGCCCATCGCTATTGAAGCAGATGCAGTTTAGTTTGAATGACATGAGGCAACTCTCTGAATCACTGGTTGATAACCTGGTTCAACTCCATTCAATTGACATCCAGTCTTCGGGGCTAGTGCAGCTTGGGAAACCTGAGGGGTACATCTCCCGACAAGTTGAGGGATGGACAAAACGGTATGTGGCTGCACAAACAGACACCATTACCGAAATGGAGGACCTTAGCAGATGGCTGATCGCAAGCCAGCCACCTGACGGGCCTCCTGCGTTTCTTCACAATGACTACAAGTACGATAACATCGTCTTTCGGGAAGGGCACCTCCCTGAGATTGCAGGCGTCCTTGACTGGGAGATGTCGACAGTCGGCGACCCCTGGATGGACCTGGGGGCTACACTGGCCTACTGGTGTGAAGCTGGTGATGGAGAATTAGCCAAGGTGTTCAACATATCCTGGGTCCCGGGTAATCTCACTCGCCAGGAGGTTGTAGAGCGCTATACGGCTCAGGGTGGCAGGCCGGTAGAAAGCCCCGTCTTCTACTATGTGTTTGGCTTGTTCAAGAATGCGGTTATTGCCCAGCAGATCTATGCTCGCTGGAAACAAGGTCATTCGAAGGATCCACGTTTTGGGCAGTTGATCCACGTGATCCGGGACCTCGGGCATCGCGGCGCTAACGCGCTGGAGCGCGGTACCGTTTAGATGATTGCAGCGCGCTTATGGCGTATAGTTCCTGGACCGCAGTGAATGAAGGTTCATGTTTCGGGCATCAAGGATCACCAGTCCTGCGCCCTTGGTTGCCACGGCAAGTTTCAGAAACTTGCTGGACGAGGGAACAAATCGAACCTGGCTTATCAGGCTATGCTGCCTGCTCTGATAGGTGCCCACGGAGGTATTGATGATGACTTTCCCTGAAAGGGTGGCGTAAGCCACACAATTGCCGGCAAAGTGGTCAATGGATGTTACCGGATCAGCACCAACGTGCAAGTAACTGGGGGTAATTGCTTTTGAGGATCCAGGCATTGGTATAAAGGAAATTCTCGACTGATCCGAGGCAATGGCTACTTCGGCTGAATCACTTCGCTCCGATAAACCCCATACCCAACCGCCGCTTTGCGCGATGACGGAAGGTGCGAAACCATTGATCAAATAGTAGTTTATCTTTCCGTCCCCACTGGCGCTAAGGAGACCCTTGCCGTCTCTCGAAAATCGGGATACTGTCACATCCGATGAATAGCTACTGTCCAGGTACGCCAAACGAAAGCTTTCAAGATCATAAATGCACAAGCGACGATTGGAATATCCGACAGCCAAAAGCCTCCTTGCCGGATTTGAATCCATTGTGGTTGTCGCTGAATTACCGCCCTCAGAAATGACTGAACGTTCCTTTCGATTCAATTTCCACAGGGTGATTGCTCCACGGCGGGTGCCGGTAATCAGTTCATCCGGGTTGATGCCAAAACAGATGGCGGAAAACTTGTCGTTGCCGTCATAGTCCATTGCACTGATCAATCGCATGGTATTGAGATTCCATAACTCGACGCGGGTATCCGTCGCCGCTCCAAGCAAGGTATCCCGAACGGCAATGTCATGAACAATCGTATGCCGGTCACCGAGCACAGTTTGCGCGTGGGTCGCGACGAACCCGCAGAGCAGCAGAAGGAATGGCATCAATCGATTAATCATGGAGCGTATTTGAATCGGCGGTTATGGCCTAATTTGTAACCAATCTGGGCGGCCAATGTGCTGAAGGCAACGGATGAATCATCGAACAGAACCGATGAAACCCAGAAGTGACTAATTCCAACTGAAGTACCTATCTGAATGCGCTGACTAACGCTCAGGCGCGCGCCAAGACAAAGTGTAACTCCCGGGGCAAGAAAGGTGCTGTTCTTAAAGTCATATTCACCAGAGGGTGCCCCATAGGGTGGTTTTTCGAGGTGAACCGAATGGACCCCAATGGCCGGTCCGAGGTTCGCGTAACCCTGCACAAGATTCCACAAACCGTCTTCCCGAAAGGGAGTATTGATTTGGAATTTTGGCGTCACCGAAAACAGGAAATACGAGGCGCCATCATACCTTCCTGATCGGTTGTTTGCCCAGGATTGAAACGAGACCGCCGCAATTTCAAGGCCCAGGCTCCATGGCCTTCGAATCTTGTAAGTCACTTCGAGACCCATGGAGAATGATTGCCGAAAGTTGTTGATCAAGGAAGGGGATTCATAGCTACCCTCCTTCACCTGCGTGCTCCCAAGTGCGTAGGTAAGCCCTCCTGTCAATTGAACGCTCATTTTATTGTCAACAATCTGCTGAGCTACGGCGCAGTAGCAGTAGCCAGTTAACATTATAAGGATGATGTGACGCATCATGGGTTGCCGTGGTCAACGATGTGGATCATACACCAGCAAATCGATCATGTAGAAACCATTGCCTTGGTTGTTGTATACGCCACCATAGAGATAGGCAAGATTGCCGACGGAAAAGGACTTTGAGCCGCTGAGTCCCAGGGCTACATCGATGTCAGGCCTTCTGATCCAGGAGTCGGTGGTCGGGAAATATTCCCAGTACTCTTTTATCAGCTCCGGGTAGCCATTCACCAATGTAAGGCCTCCAAACACATACACATGATCGGCTGTGACTGCCGATGAAGGATCACTCATTAGCCCGGGCAAGTCCGCCATCCTTGTCCATGAGTCAGCCAAGGGGTCATATCTCCAAAACTCCTTCCCCCTGCAGAAATAGCCTTTACCATTCGCGGCAAATGTCGTTGTTACACCACCTCCTGTTCCGGGGAAGTTATTCAGTTGTGTCCAGGTGTCGTTCGCATGGTCGTATTTCCAAAAGTCCCTGTACGCGGTGGATCCAGTTCCCAGGCCCATGTAGCCGATGCCATTGATCACAAAGCAGGCAGGAGTTGCACGACCATTTCCCGGAAAATCTGATTTCTGAGTCCATAGTCCGGTAGCCGGATCAAATACCCTGACCACACGCCAGGCCGGGTCCGCCTGTCCGGAGAAATTGCTTCTGCCCAACCCGACATATCCCTTGCCGCCAATGCTAAAACCAAAACAACCTACGGTCGCAACTTCCGGATAGTTCGCCAATTGTGTCCAAAGCTTTGTACCCGGGTTATATCTCCAGAAGTCTCGGTAGTTATTCCCGCCCAGCCCATAATAGAAATTCCCGTCGATGGTCAATGCGGTCGCTGCACCGCGGCCAACCGGCACCTGCGCTGTCGGCATCATCGTGGTCCAAGGATCAAGGAAAGTAAACGGCGTTTGTGAGAAGGTGCTGATCTGGTTGCTTGTTACTTTGACCAAATGTGAACCGCTTACAACATAATAGGGAAGTCGGGCCGTCACCTGCGTGGGAGATGCGCTCAGTACGGTCAATTCATGTGGCCCGATCATTACCGTATTGCCGGAAACAGATGAACTGAAATCCTGGCCGAAAATACGGATCGTATCTCCCCCAACGGCCTGATGCGGTGTGAACGACTCAATCATGGAACCGTCTACAGTAAACAATTGGGCAGATGAAGCCAATCGGTTGGCAACCTTGACGGTCAATTCAAGTGACCCTGAAAAACGGAAATTCGCCGGTATCCTCACCTGGAGAACTGTGGGTGTTGCGTCCAGCACCTCAAGGGGAAGTCCTCCAAGCCTGGCATCCACGTGCGAAGGGAGACCTGAAAAATTGCTACCGCTCAGGATAATGGTGGTGCCGCTGGATCCGAACGTAGGGCTGATGGATGTAATCACGGAGGGCAGACTTCCCTGGGATTGAGCGAGAACCTCATCTCCATATACTACCTGACCACCGCTTTTACCAAAAGCCCGCACATAATACACTTCATTGGGGAGCAAATCGTAAGTAATTTCGGCGTGAATGCTGCCTTCATCGAATGGACTGATCACAACCGAGGGAGAATGTTCAAGGGTAGGACTGCTTTTCAGGTCATACACGAAGCCTACCTTCGTGTCGCCTTTTCCAACATACGTCACGAGCCCGTTCAACTGCATTCCCTGCTCGCTGATGTTCTTGACAAAACCTGTCTGAACGAGCGGTGCCGACAATGTCGGTTCATCCTTACATCGGATAACCAGCAGCATCAGGAAAAGGACAGCTAACCCTCGCATGGCTTACAAGTTGAAATCATGCCAAACTGAAAGGTAGGCAGGCACCCGTACTTCCACAACACGCACCAAACGTACCATGCATGGATCGACATAATCTCCCATCTTTGCTGACTAACTCAAGCATACAAAGGCCATGATCTATTCCCTGTCCACCCAATATCCCTCCCGTCGTGCTTTCGTCACCGGCGCCGCCTCCGGCCTCGGCAAAGCCCTTTGCACTGAACTGGCCAAAGACAGCTGGACGCTGGGAATCGCCGATATCAACGCTGATAAGCTCGCGGTGGCAGCCGCCGAATTTGAGTCGTTGGGAGCCAAGACTATCCGCTTTCAGCTCGATGTGGCTGACCGTGATCAGTACCGTCAAGTGGCTCAAGATTTCTTGAAGGCTACCAGTGGTATCGACCTGTTATTCAATAACGCAGGCGTTGGTGATGGAGGAATGTTTGAAGAGTACTCGCTCGATAACTGGGAGTGGATGACGCGCGTGAACCAATTCAGCGTCATCTATGGCTGCTACTTCTTCATCCCGGCATTCAAGAAGCAACGGTCAGGTCATATTTTGAACACGGCCAGCCTGGCCGCCATCAGCTGCGCACCTACCATGGGTGCGTACAACATGACAAAGGCAGCGGTCGTCGCCATCAGTGAGACGCTGTATGGTGAGCTGATGGATTTCAACGTCAAAGTCTCCTGCATCCAGCCCTCCTATTTCAAGACGAATATTGCCGAAAGCTGCCGTGGCGGAGAAACAGTGAAGAAGACCACACAATTCTTTATTGACCGGTCAGGTATTGAGGCCAAAGAGGTGGCTGTCGAAATTCTTGTCCGTGCGGGCAAAGGAGAACTATACATCATCCTGCCTAAAGTTGCACGGAAAGCCTGGCTATGGAAACGGTTGGCTCCCACTCGATTCCGCAAGATGGTAAAAGAAGGTTTTCAAGCGGCTGCCCGTAAGGTCAGATAGGTCCCATGAGTTCCATTCCTGTCGACCGACAAGTATACAGACTGCCGATAAAGGTAAATCGGACAGATATCGATGACCTCAACCATGTCAATAACGTGGTGTATGTAAGCTGGATTCAGGATGCCGCGGCCGCGCATTGGAATTCGGCCGCCTCTGAAGCGCTGCGCCGTCAATGCCGGTGGGTAGTGCTGCGACATGAAATCAACTACTTGTCTTCTGCGGTAGAGGGGGAAGAACTCGAGGCGTTTACCTGGGTGGACCCGGCTACAGGAGTTCGTCAAAACCGGCATGTATTGATTCAGCGGGTATCCGACCAAAAGGTAATGGCCACTGCACAAACCACTTGGTGCCTTCTTGATCCTGTCAGCGAAAAGCCAAAACGGATCGGGCCGGAAATTGAAGAAGTTATCCGGTTAAAAAGCTGAGAAGAGGCCGCCACGCTGCAGCATCTTCTTATGACGCCGGGTGCCAGACAGGTAAATGCACAACGAGCATACTCCAACCTGAAACACCAGGAAAGCCACGATAGCAAAAAATGTAATCATACACGTATCGTTTAATGTGGGATGCTAAACTATAATAGAATTCAATATTATCCTAATGGTCAGCTAATTAAGTTGAATTATATCAAGTAAATTATTGATAATGAACTTGCTGAAGGCCGTTGAAAACTGTCATTCCCGGGCCGGCGTTGAAGTAATAGTGAAGTGGGTGGGCCACAGCCCTTCCCGATTCGGACAACTGACCAAGTTGCTCCTAAAGGGGACACGGAATGTCCAAATCCGGGCTTCCTGGCCTCTTAGCTATTGCTGCGAACGGTTTCCTGAGTTGGCGGGACCCCATCTTAAACAGCTGGTTAGACATCTCCGAAACCCCGACGTCCACGGTTCTGTCCGGAGGTCAGTTGTGCGATCGATGCAATTCCTGGATATCCCCAAAAGCCTTCAAGGTGAAGTTGCCGATTTGTGCTTCGGATACCTTGCCAATCCGTCTGAGGAACCGGCCATCCGTATCTTCTCTATGTCGGTCCTGCTAAACCTGGTGGAAGTCGTCCCTGATCTGGCAGGCGAGCTGAAACTCATTATCGAAGATCAGCTACCCTATGCCTCACCCGGGTTCCGAAGCCGTGCAAAGAAGGTGTTGAAGCAATTGAATACAATCAAGCGGCCCATGGATAGAAAGCCTTAGTTTTGTGCGGCTTGATCAATGACCGGTACGGAAGAGCACATTTGTAAGAGTTGCGGCAATCGATTTGCCGGTCTTTACTGCAATCAATGCGGTGAGCGGGTCATCCTTCCCCAGGACCGCTCCTTCCGAACCTTCCTCAGCAGTATCCTGGTTGCGCTGACATTTGCTGACAGCAAATTCTTCCGGTCAATCGGGTTGGTCGTAGTGAAACCTGGCTTTCTTTCCAGGGAATTTGCGGAAGGTCGACGGGTAAGATACCTGCGACCTATGTCTTTGTTCTTCCTGCTGAACCTTATTTATTTCATCTTTCCGATCATCCAGCTCTTTAGCGCCACCCTCCGCACCCAACTCAATTCCTTCCATGGGCAGTACGCTGTTCCTGCCATCGCTTCCAAGATGACGGCGCTGGGCATCCGGGATATCAACTCATTTGCCCTCGTCTACGATCAAAAGACCGGTGGCCTGGCCAAAATGCTGGTGATCGTATTTGCCATACTTGTTTCACTCCCCCTCAATCTCATCTATCGAAGCCGAAATCGATACTTTACGGATCATGTCGGTTTGGCCGTTGAACTGGTTTGCTTCAACCTTTTCATTAATGCACTCGTGCTTTCACTTGTCGTAGCACTCTTTGGTCTCGGTTCATATATCAACGAATTTATCCTGAGTAGTATCCTGTTGACTACAAATCTTTATTTCATCTTCCGTTCGGGCATCATGTTCTATGAAGACACAGGACTCAAACTAGTCCTCAGAAGCGTGCTGATGATTGGCGTGTTGAAAATTGCCCTGGAAGTATATAGGGCCATACTCTTCTATGTGACCATTTGGTCACTTTGATCCCTAGTCACTAGCCACTAGTCACTGGCCACTGGCTGTCATCCCAATGTAACCCCGGTGTCATTTTATTCGTCTTTTGCCCATGCTTCAGCGATTGAATCCTTACGTCGCCGGTTACATCCTGGTCTATTGCCTCAATACTTGGTTTGCCACTTCAGTTGATGGCTTCCCGCTGGAGGAGGCCCTTGGAGTGCTTATCGTGATGGGCATTGGCTTTTCCCTGATCGCCCATTTCCTTTCGCGTGGTGCCACCCCACTGGACGAACCTCGGCCGGCACAAACCAACGAACGTATGGTACTCCTTGGGCTGGTGATTTATTTCATGCTCGTGATTATTCCAGGCAATAAGCCACTGACCTTGTTGCTCCCGGCCTCCTGGCAGGATACCGAAGCAAAACTTTCGGTTATCACCCTCGTGCGCAAGCTGACCACTTTTGTTGTCTTTCCTTTCCTCGCCTATCGCTTCCTCTACAGGATTGGCGCTTCTGATTTTGGTTTATCCACCGACTGGAAAAGGGTCTTCTCGCGAAAGCACATGATGATATTCTTCGGCATGTCCTTTTTGCTGGCTGCCTTCAACTACTACGCAGGCAGTGGAGCCCGACCCCTGCGCGAAGGGCTGCTTTCCGGGCAACAATTACTCCTCGGTATTCCTATCCTGTTCCTGTGGGATTACCTGGAGGTGGGTCTTGGTGAAGAGTTCTTCTTTCGTGGGTTATTGCAGAACCGTCTCGCCGTACTTCTTCGCTCGCCTTGGGGATCAATTTTTGTTACCGCCTTCATCTTTGGCGTCGTCCATGCTCCGGGCATGTACCTCCGGGGTGCGGGGGTCATCGAAGGTCTCGGCGGCGCTCCTTCCCTTCTTACCTGCATCAGCTACTGTATCGCTGTTCAGTCGGTGACCGGCATCTTCTTCGGGATCCTGTGGCATCGCACACGGAACCTGTGGATCCTGATGGGAATCCATGCCATCACCGATCTCGTACCACACCTCTACGGCTTCGTGAAAGAATGGGGGATTTAGCATGCTGGAGAAGGCCGCACAACTACTTGCTTCCGTGGATAGCAGCATCAAGTTCTTCCAGCAGGCTGAGGCTTTGAGGTAGCATGTTAAACAAAAGCGAAGAATAGGCAGTGTAAGATTGCTTTTCCAATCGGTCAAGATAGGCTTGGGCAGGAAGATTCTTACGAAGCTTCCCCATAACTCTTGATTGATTCAAAGAAGAGAAAGTATAGTCCTCTATGGTGAGTACATCCGTAAAGGCCGCATTGTAGGATATATTGCCTCGTTCGGATTCATGAATTTTCATTAGTGCCTCCACCCGAATGTAATAACGTATGATGTCGTTTCGGAGTCCTTCGTCAACGATTAACTGCAGGTTTCCAGAAGCGCGGAGATCTTCAAAGACGGAGGTAGAGTGGAACGGGTCGATACCCATTAAGACTGACTGCACCATCTCCTCAAAGTGGGCGTCATCGGTGGTTCCGCCGGAATTCGCCAAGTCGAGGAGTGTACGGGCTGCCTTCTGTTTCAAATAACACTTTTGAATCTCTTGATTCAGCATCGCGGTGTCGGCCTGCACCGAGGCAAAAAGGGCGATAAGGTAATTATGTTCTGCCTTGCGCTCCTGGATGGATTGTCGCCAATTCTCAACCGCGATTGCCGCCAATACCCCGACAATGATCAGCACGAGTTCAACGAGAATCGAGTAAATCGGTTTCTGATCACTTTTTAGCGCCTTGAACATGCCCAATACCTAAGGTTTCTTCTTGTATTCGATGATCTGGGCTTTGACGATGTTCTTGCCGCTGTTGATCACCACATGTGTTTCAGCCTCGCTCCAAAAGGTAGTACCAGCTGCTGATTTGGTAGTCGACACCTTGCCATTGGGCAGTGTGACGGTCACCGTTGCCTCTGTCAACAACACGGTCAGGTGCGGCCCATGACTATGTTTGCCGATGCCGCACATGTCTTTCCCCGGCTCGCTTTCTATCGCGGTAACCTTCACCTTCTCGTTGTCCAGGATAACCTTGCCAAAGGGTTTTGGCTCGATTCCAGACTGAGCATGGGCAATCGAAACCGTCAGCAAGGCAACAAGAATTAGCGTCGCGATTTTCATGTGCATGGATTCTCTTATCTGACGAAATTGGTCAATTAGCCTGACTTCTTCAACTGGTTACTCTTTCCATCAACGGCATTCGGGTACTCATCCGTCGCCATCCCATCAAAATGGTCAAACGACTACAGCAGCTTGCCTTCGGGCACTATAAGATAAAACGATAGGTGAACTTCAGCAAGAACACATTGTGCGCCTGCTGATTAAAGTTGAAACCGTATTCGGAGTGTGTTGTATCCTTCGGACTATAGAAAGCCCCATTCATCTCTTCCGTCCACACCAGGAACACCGTTGAACCCGGCACATATTCCCATCGGACCACGAGATTCGAACGGAACTGCCCAAAGTTAAAGTCGGGCTTGTGGAAGGAGTATTCGGGCGATCCATTATTCCCTTCGTCAACGACAATCTGGTCGCCGGAACTCGTTAACCAGTCGGAAGGGATGGGTACATACCGCTCCTGGTAGGTTTCAGCCCTCGAATCGGTGATGTACTTGTAATTCGTGTATTGCCCTGAAGTACCAAAGGGTTGTCCCCAATACTGGATGGACAAGTTGGGTGTAAGCATGTAAGTGACCCGGATGGAAGCACGCACGGTCAATTGGTCAATCTCCCCTACCATATACCGAGGGGTGCCGCTCACATCGCCGGTGGTCACATATTGCATCTGGTTGAGGTTATGACTGATGCTCGGAGTAACCGAGATATTCAGGGCATTAAAAGGCCGGTACACCAGGTTTAGCTCAAGGTTTTGGTTATTGGTATACTTATCGTGACCCTCAAACCAGTTAGGGCCAAAGCCTGCATAGAATTTCTTCCTCCGGTCGCTGGATATCCAAAACCAACCGCCGATCCCACCGGGATACCGCAAAGCTGGACCACCTCGCAGATCAGCATTCGATACATAAAATTCGTTGTAATAAATCCCAGTGCCTACCTCCCAAAAATTCTTCAGTTCATAATAAACGTTGGCCTCATAATCCCTTGAGATCGTCCTCCCATCAAAGTCCCACGACTGCAACTGGTTCACGTTATAATACTGTGACCGTGTAATGCCCACCGGGTTTGTTACCCGGTACTGCATAAAAGCAGATTGTCGGATCTGGTCTGTCTGCCGCATGTATCCAAGGTCATTGAGTTCCAGTTGAGGAGACATCCAGCTACCCCTCAGGTTGTAGGTGAAGTTTCCGCTTCGCTTTCCGATGGCAACATTGCCTCCGGTGCCCAGCATCGACCGACGGGTGCTGTCAACATCAGCATGGTAGTTGTCCGGGCGCTGAAAGTAACGTTCCGATGACCGCTGTGTCTCAATCATGGACTCAGGGCTTCCGGCTACATAACTCATAAAACCCTTCGCGCTGACAAAGTATTTCCGCTCAGCCCAGCTGTGCATCACATCGATACCTCCCGAATAGGCTTCTTTCTTCAACCACGCTAACGACATGTCCTCGATCTTCCGGTTGGTTGCTGTAAACATCGCGCCCACGATGGTGTTGCCTTTATTGATGTCTTGCTGAGCGCGCGCGACAAAGTAATTCGTTAGAGGTTCTATTGTCTGATATTTTGTTTTTCCGGCACTATCGATGGTAGCTTGTTCAGGTGAGGTGACGGACTCAAGTACTCCCCAGGAAAACCCATTGTGATTCTTACCGGTCAGCTTCGCCGCACCGAGGATGGTGGTGCGGGCATCTGACTTGGCGTATTCATTGGCCGAAAGGGATGGATAACCCTGAGGCGCCCGCCCAATCCGCCGGGAATAAAACAGGTTGTCACTGTTGTTGTCGGCGAGCGGAAAGTTCAGCGTGTTGTTTCCCTCGATGAAGAAGGGTCGCTGTTCCCGGAAGAACAATTCAAACGCCGTCAGGTTCACCTGCGACGGGTCTGCTTCCACTTGCCCGAAGTCGGGGTTCACGGTAAGATCGAGGGTGATGTCGCTGGTGATGCCAATCTTGGCGTCAAGCCCCATGGCGAGATCAGAGGCCTGACCGGTCTTGAACGGGTTACCCTCCTCCTTCTGGTAAGTCTCCGCCTTCGTGACTATGTACGGCTGAACTTCAAGTTGTTTCTGGGGCTTGATCCCTTTGATGCCATGCAGCTCGGCAAAAAGGTGAACCCAACCTGCCGAAGTTGGTGGAATATATTGCCACAGGGAGCGCTCCTGGTTGCGGAAGAAACGCCGGGTGATCTGGAATCCCCAGACATGCTCGGGTTTGTTGGTGAACCTCAGCTGACTCAAGGGAATCCGCAATTCGGCGATCCACCCTTCCGCGTTGATGCTGGTTTTCAAATACCAGATCGGGTCCCAGCTGGTGTCCCAGTCTTCACCATTGTTGGAAACATATTCATCTCCTTTTACCCCCGATACAGAACTCGTGAACGAAAATGCAGATCGCTTGTCGGCGTAGCTGTCAATATTGATTTCTACCCAGTCGCCTTCAAACCCATCACGTCGCGACATGCGCTTGACGATCTTGGAAGGTTCTGGATCAAGGTTCTTGAAGAGGATGTACAAGTTGGAGGCATCGTAAAGGATCTTGAACCAGGTTTGCACCGAAGCGGGTGCTCCTGCATCCGGGGAATGCTGCCGAAAGGTTCCTCCACCCCACGGAACCTGGTCCCAGGCCTTATCATCCGGGAGCCCGTCAATTCTGGGGGACTCACCTTCCAGCCGGGCTGTAGTGTAGGATTTAGTTGAATCCAGTTTCGATTTCAGTGAATCACTTTGACCCCATGATTCTTCTGCCCAAAGCATAAAGGCAGGTGCAAAGAGGCAAAGTAATTTCAAACGCATGGAGGGGTGTAATCAAACCCCGAACATTAGCCGCACTCCCGCCCTCCAGTATCACAGGTCAATGTTCGGGCAATAGTTGATAAACGAGCAATTGTTGAGGGTGTTGCAGCCATGGTCAGTTTTTCCGGCCAACGGCACATAATGCCCACCGAATGGCTTTTTTCAAACCGCCACTTAACTAATCATTAACAAGAAGATTGAGATTATTTGCCCCCGGGAGGATTAGATGGCATCCCCAAACTATCGCATAATCGATTTCTGATACCGGTATTGAAGTTCTCGCTTGGCCTTGTCAGATTCGACCGGTTCAAACACAACAGGATCCTCCTCCTTCTGAATCTCAAAATAACGAGAGAAGTAAGGATTCGGAAGAATGGCTTGACAATAATTGCCAAGACATACCTTTGAAGGACTCACAGCTGGCACATTCACCATTATACCTTTAGTCGAATATACTTCGATTGGTTCCTCATCGTTAACGCTGACGGTGGCCGTGGTAGGAAACTTCCCATTGGCTTTCAGATAAAGGTAAAAGGTTGCCCTGGGCTCCTGGTCGCCTGGCTTCTTCCATCTTGCCACGTTGTAAAGGCGAATAATCCGCTTCACCGAAGCCTCGTTTAGCTTAAAATCCTCCTGGCTTAATTGGCTAACCAAATCCGCATCATCACGAACAATCTTTTTCAACTCCTCTGTTCGATTTGACTTTCCTTGAAAAATTGTATTGGAACTATACAATATATTCTTCAATACGTCCCCTTGATCAAGATAAAGCACCCGGCTGCTGGCGGTATTTGAATAAGGTACTAACTCAGAAAGCAAGGTAAGAGGACCCTCTTCCAGAACTTCAAACTTATCCCAACTAACTCCAAATTCGTTTCTACGCTTCCTAAGCACGAAGGTGGTTTCATCATTCAATACATGAATACGAGAGATGCTGTCGACCGGTATAAAATATTTTTTTCCCTTGATTGGCTTCATCTCAACTTTTTCTCCATCGACAAAAAACTCTTTCACCTCCCGTTGGGAATTGTCTTTGAGGATCACAATCTTTTGTGCTTGTACGGGCCAGGCGAGTGCGATCACCAGGAAGGCTAAAACAAAACGCATATGCTAATTGATTTACTTCGAAGATCGTAAAAGATTTTCGATCAGTTCATCGACCTGGGCAAGATCTTCACCCGCTGAACGCTTGCGATACTCAAGTAGCATGAGTACAGCACTATCAACCTCCTGGTTCATAGCCAGCGTAAGGCCAAGATTAAAATAACTGTTGGGAAAATCAGGTTCTATGCTGATGGACATTTGGTAATGCACCTTCGCGAGCGGCAGGTTGCCCAGTTCAGCATACAGGTTGGCCAGGTTGTAGTGTGACTCAAAGTGGCGAGGATCCTCTTTCAGGGACAGTGTAAAACAGTCAATCGCCTTAGGAAAGTTCTTGAGTTTGGATTCGATGATGCCCAGGTTGCAATACGCGTCCGGCAGGCTGTCACCTTCCTTGATGGCCTTGAGATAATGCTCCTTGGCGGCTCGGTCGCCTTGTTCATCCAACAGCAGTGCTTCTTCGAACGAACTGAGCTGGTTGAGCTTGACCACCTTCGCCCCAGTGAACAGGTTAAGCTGGGCTGTGCGGGGCGCAGGAGCTTCCCTCTTCTTGCGGACAGGACGGAAACCGAACTTCTCGGGTGGCTGTACAGGAAATTTGACAACCTTGGCCATGCGGCAAAGATACCGCATCATTCAGGGGAATCCAACCTTAGCTGGCCTTGCGCTTGACCTTGGTCTCCTTCTGCACCTTCTTCTTCTCCTTTTCCTTGGCACCCTTCGCTTTCTGCATCGGCTTCTTGGCTTTCTCGATGCTGGCCTTCAGCGCTGTCATAATATCCACCACGGGCGTCTCTTCCTCGGCAATGGTCACGATTTCCTTTCCATCGATCTTTGCCTGGATCATGCTGCGCAGCGCGTCCTGGTAGTTGTCCTTCATGGGAATGTCCACGAATTGCTTCGTCATGCTGTCTACAAGCATCTTGGCCATCTTGATCTGCTCCTTGTCAACTTTAACGTCTTCAAGTAGTTGGGGTACCTCACCTATACTTTTAACTTCATTTGGATAGCGGAGCTTGTAAAGCAGGATTCCATTCTTTTCAGGGGTTAGCAGTACAACTGTCTCCCGATCGCGAAGCACAACACGGCCCACTCCTACCTTACCCGATTCTTTCAGCGTCTTGCACAGCAAAGCATAAGTCTTGGCGGCCACGTCGCCATCTGGACCAATAAAGTAAGGGGTGTCAAACAAGGTGGGGTGAACCTCGGTGGCTTTCACAAAGCCCTCCAGGTCGATCACCTTTGTGCTCTTCAGACGCACCTTGTTGAAATCCTCGTCCTCGATAATCACATACTGGCCCGGTTCGTACTGAAATCCCTTCACGATATCTTCCTGCCTCAGCACCTGGCCGGTTACCTTGTCTTTCTTCTCATAGCTGACCGGATTATGCCCGTCCTTGGAGAGCAGATTGAAACTCAGCGTCTGTGCGGAGTCAATGGCGCTGTAAACCCGGATCGGGATGGTGACAAGGGAGAATCGAATGTGGCCTTTCCAGATAGCTCTCATATCAAAAAAGTTAAAGTTCGACTAAAAAATGAGGAACAATATGCTAAAATATTGACAATGAATGTTTTTTCAAAGTCAATTACTTCTCATTCTTATCGACCACACACCTGAATCCCACAGTCGCATTGCGCTCAAAACCCTGGGACACTCGCAGCAAATACTGGCGGTAATGTAGTTCACGGGGCCCACCCTGCACATACCACCAGCTGGAGGAAGGCTTAAAGTAGCTGCCTCCCTTCATCATGATGTATCGGTAACTCCCGCTTTCATAAACGTCGTTGGTCAGCTGCCAGACGCACCCGACCAGGTCCTGGAGTCCATACGGATTTGAGCCAGCCGGGTACTTGCCCACAGGGTACAGCTTTCCGTCCCCCAGGTTGCAATTCTTGGGACTTATGCCTTCAATAGCCTTAACGGTAAGGGTCTCTGTCACATACTGTTCTTTTCGCGTTACAGGCTTGGTTTGTTTCCAAGGCCACTCGTTTCCGGCAGGTGTCTGCGCGGCGAATTGCCACTCAGCTTCTGTGGGCAAACGCTTACCGGCCCACTTTGCATAGGCCTGAGCATCTTCCCAAGAGACATACACCACGGGATGCTGATCTTGCCCTTTGGGAATCCTCCCCTGTTTCCAATGCTTCAAGTAATTGGCAGTATCTGTTGGCCTATATCCAGTTGCCTGCACAAACTTCTCGAATTGTGCATTTGTAACCGGGAACTTGTCCATGTAAAAGGGCGCGATCTCAATGACTTCCTCTGGATCGGCTGGGTACGGGATAAAGTCATCTCCATGGGTAGTCTTGAGTTTGATCTGGCCCTTGGGAATAGAAACCATCCCGGCCGGGGCTGCCGGTGACCCCTTTGTATGCTGGCTGCTTGAAATCAACAACGAGGTGCCGGGCTTGATGTAGAAAAACGTCTCATCGACCAACTCAGCATCATCAAACGCCTGGATCACAAATTTTCCTTCATACCGACCAAATGATTTCCTCAGGGATATTGCACTAGATCCTCCTTTCAGCACAACCGGCTTCTTTTCATACGATGGATTTCCAGCCCACACTTTCACTGATTTTACATTAGCCTCGATCATGAGCTGATCATCTTTCAAACCCCACCGGATCTTAACAGGAAATTCGGCGAGGCAACCTGCCTGACCTTCGTTGTTAGTTCCCAGGTCCCTGCTGTCAAAAGCATCCAGCCATGCCGTCACCGTAGGCTTGTCTCCGTTTTTGGTGACTGCAGCCTCTTCATGATGCCAGAGGTCTACCCAATGCCACCCTTCCCGATGTTTTACTTCCATCAAGGGACCATGATAACCTCCAGGCTTCAGACTATAAATCGTGTACACATGTTTTACGGCCGACGGCCAGGAGTTGACCCAGATACTGTCCCGAATGGAAGGCACCAGGGGTGTAAACGCAGAAGTTAGAAAGACCGAACTGTTCTCACGGAGGATCATCGATGTCTTACCGAGGTAACGGTACTGCTCTTCTTCATACTCAGGATGACCAGGTCCGAATTGGTTGATCTCCGTACCATAGCCATTGAAGAATGCCGTAGCATACTCACGCTGGATAGGTTCCTTGAAAACCTCAGCCACGCGGAAGATGGCAAAATCAGGTTTGATCAGCTTGTTCAGGTTCAGCATCGGCGGGTAGTACAATGCGTTGTGTACCCTTCCGGAGACAATACCGGGCATGTCTTTTGGAACTGCCATGCCTTCGCTGTACATGATGACGCCTGGGCGAACGGCATCAGCGGCCAACTGCAGTTCGCGCGATGACTCTCCCTTGGTATCCAACACGACCCCATCGGCAGAGGTATTGCGAATAAGATCGGCAAGCCCGTTCAGGTGCCCTTCGCTGCGGGTACTTTCGTCCCAGGGGTTGTACGCTATGAAAAATTTTGTGCCATGTTTCCTCAGCGTATCCGCCAGCTGGCGCAGCTTCGGAAGGCCTCCGGGTAAATCCCGGTACATATCGAACTGGTTGCGCTCATCCAGTCCCAGGGTCGGCCACGTAGGCCAGAGACAGATCACATCATCTCCACCGTACAATCTGGACCCGCGCCTTTGGAACCGGTCCCAGTTAAACTTGCCTGAGACGATATCAAAATAATCCTTGTCCCACGCTCCCATCAGGTGCATGACATAGGCGTAGCGGATCCACAGCAGATCGGCCCGGTGAAACAGGGAATCATCAAACTTTTCTACGTCATACAACTTCTTTTCCTGGAAGCAACGTCGAAGGCCATTCTGCCAGTCGCCTTCAAAATGCCCCATGTAGAAGTTATAAACTACTGAACCGCCAGGGTTAATCACCGTCACAAATCGCTGCCGCGTGGCATTCTTCCATGAATTGGGGATACGGCGAGTGAGCGCATAGAGGTGTACCCCACCCGGCTGATCGAGACTGATGTACCCAAGGTCCCAGGCATTGTCCGGAACAATCACATTGACAGGAACTTTGCCAGGCCGGAACAAATGTGTGCGCGATAGCCGGTGGTTGCCCTGGCCGGTGATGTATATCTCTGAACTCGTTGGTGCAAGTGGCGCAACATTGTGCAGCCGAAGTGTATCCTTTGATGTGTTTAGAAATGTGATGGTCAACACAGCCTGTCCGGAATCTGCCTTGCCCGTGGTGATCTTCAAAGGTGATGGGGTGGCCGAGTTAAACCACTGGTCGCCAAGCTGGAAAGACACAAGCGGTCGGTCAAGCAGCATGGAGTGCCCATCCACCTGGGCACGGATCACTTTACCATCTTTTAGTTCAAGTTGTGCCTCTGCAGTGAAGACAAGAAGAACAAAGGCCGCTGGAAACACCCAGCTAAATGAGCGATTTCTGATCATGGCAATCAAGGTAAAAAAAGAGAGGCTAAACTCAAGACCTCGTGGAGAATCCCGCTTATCCTTTCATCTTCACTTTCTTCAATCCCTGCTTGTCGCCAAATGGATGAAGATCGACCCGCAATGGCCCCAACTGCTTCTTGTGCCAGCGGCTTTTCTTATACCACGTGTGATGGTAAATGGGCTTGTGCACCCGCACCGTATGATAGGTCTTCGACCCCGACGAACAGGAGACGATCAACACAAAGCACCCAATGAAAGCGAGGTATTTCATGAACCAATAACGAACGAAGATACAGAAAATTGGGCTCAGGGCTTGTTGGCGGCCGCACAAACGAATACAACTATAACATGACCCAGCCTGTTTTCTTGCACCGGCATTAATGCAGGGCAAGAAAACAAACGAGATGACAATCATTGATTTTCTCCAATAGATACTAAACTCCAGTCAAAAGCCACTAGCCCCCGCCTGCCTCAAAGAATCGATTTGTTCCGCTTGATACAAATTTACTTCGGAGCATTGAAATGGAGCCAAGGGTCGGCGGGCAGGCCTGACCCCTCGCCCCTGTCCACTTTACTGCAGTCCCTTGATCGCCGACTCAACCAAACGCCTCATGAATTGCTTCGTAGGACTCACTTGCGTCAGTTGAAGTGTGACCAGTGACCCGAAAAACAACGTCATCAACAAATGCATGATGTCGCGGGTGTTGGAGGTCTTGGTAAACTCTTTCCGGAAAACCCCCTCCAGCGCAAACTTCTCCATGAGTTGCTCGATGCTCATGATCTCTACGGAAGCAATGTCAGGAACTTCAGGAAACAATAGCTTCTTTTCTTCTGCTTTGAGGGGAAAGGGTTTGGGCGGACGTTTGGGACTGGACAGGTAGGCCACCAGGCTGAGGACAATACCCGGGTGCTGGTCAAAGTCCTCACTCAGCTTGTCGAAAAGGAAGTATACACCCTGCACACCTTCTTTTGGTTTTTCTTTAAGCTCCACCGTACGGCGAAGGCACCACACCCGGAAATAGTATGCGAGGATATCCTCTTTGATAGGGAAATATTTGAACAGGGTGACTTTCGAGATCTTCACCCGCAGGCAGATATCTTCGACGTACAAGTCATCAAACGGTCTCCGGCCAATGAGTTTCAGCGTCTGGTCCAGTATGGCCAGTTTCAGGCGGGCGGCTTTTTCTTTGCGGAGGCTCATTTGTAGTTAAGACGGAAATAATACATTTAGGCTCAAATAGCCAAAACTTTACTCCATGAAACGTTTTTTCTTACTGCTGACAACCGTCCTGGTCGTTGCTTGTCAAACCAAAGAGCCTGTTGTTGGACTGATTGCGGACTCCGCCATGGTGGTGTCGGCGCAACCCTATGCCTCTCAGGTGGGTGTTGACATCATGAAAAAGGGCGGTAATGCCGTCGACGCCGCCATTGCCACTCACTTTGCACTTGCTGTTGTTTTCCCTGCGGCGGGCAACATCGGAGGCGGCGGTTTCATGGTGATCCGCTTGAAAGACGGCAGCACCACGACGCTCGACTTCCGGGAAAAGGCCCCGGCGGCAGCGACCACAGACATGTACCTGGACAAAGAGGGTAATGTGATTGAAGGCCTCAGCCTCGCCGGTCACCTTGCCTCCGGCGTACCAGGCTCGGTGGACGGCATGGTGGAAGCACATGCGAAGTATGGCTCGCTCCCGTGGAAGGATCTTGTGCAGCCGGCTATTGACCTGGCTTTAAATGGAATTCCCGTCTCTGAACGCGAAGCCAATTCGCTCAACGACTTGCAAAAGGACCTGGAGAAGTACAACACGGTACGTCCTGAATTTCTCATGCGTCAGGGTTGGGCGAAAGGTGACACGATCCGCTGGATCGACATGGCGCACACCCTTGAGCGAATTCGCGACAACGGCCGTGCCGGTTTCTATGAAGGAAAGACCGCTCAAGATATTGTTGCCGAGATGCAACGCGGCAAGGGACTTATCACTCTCGAAGACTTGAAGAACTATCACTCTGCGTGGCGCGAACCCGTAGTAGCCAATTACAAGAACTATAAAATTATCTCCATGGCTCCCCCTTCCAGCGGTGGACTCTGTGTGGTGCAATTGTTGAAGGCCGTCGAGCCAATGCCCCTAAAAGACTGGGGATTCAACAAGCCAAAGACTGTCCACGCTATGGTCGAAGCCGAGCGTCGTGTTTATGCCGACCGTGCCAAGTTCATGGGCGATCCCGATTTCTTCAAGGTTCCTGTTGCCGAGTTGATTGATCCCAAATACATCACTGATCGCATGACCACCTTTAACCCGGACCAGGCGACGCCCAGTTCAGCAGTCGCTGCAGGAAATATTCCAGGGTACGAGTCCGAGGAGACCACGCACTTCTCCGTCGTAGACAAAGACGGCAATGCGGTGGCGGTGACTACCACGCTCAATCTTTGGTTTGGCAACAAGGTGGTGGTAGCAGGTTCTGGATTCTTTCTCAATGACGAGATGGATGACTTCAGTTCCAAGCCTGGAGTGCCGAACGTATTTGGCGTAACCGGTGGCACGGCCAACAAGATTGAGCCAAACAAACGCATGCTGAGCGCCATGTCGCCGACTATCGTAGAAAAAGACGGGAAGCTGCACATGGTGGTTGGTTCGCCGGGCGGTTCGACGATCATCACCTCAGTCTTCCAGGTTATCCTCAATGTGGTTGAACACGGCATGGGAATGCAGGCTGCGGTGGATGCACGCCGTGTGCACAGTCAGTGGCTGCCCGATGTCATTGTTCCCGAACGCGGTGCCCTGGCTACTCCCGACAGTCTTGCCCTTGTCGGTATGGGACACAAGATTGCGCCCAGGCCCAACATCGGTCGTGTAGATGCCATCCTGGTCTTACCCAACGGCAAGCTCGAAGCCGGGGCCGACCGAACCCGAAGTGATGATGAAGCGAGAGGGTATTGAGGGACTGAAAAAGGCCTTGCTGCCAGATGTCTAATTTCCGAATACTAGTTTTCCGCAGGGAATCAACACGGAATCAACATCCGGAGCTACGCTAATTTTGAAGAACAGGTCCTTCCCTTTCAACACTAGTGCGGCTCGTGTGGTACCGCGGGCCTGGTAAAAAAGTACAGGGACATAGAAAAAGCACTCATTCTTAGGAAGAACAGTTTTGTCCAACACGCTTGGTTTGTTGAAACCAGTGGCCAAAAAGGATTGCAAATCCAGGCCATAGTCGTTTAAGGAGATTTTATCCTGCATCATAGTGTCCGGGGGCACAAATAACCTGATGTGTGAGTCGGGCGAGGGGAAAATGGTAAACGGTTCAGCGGGCAATCTAATGCTTAAGGCCAACGGAGCAGATGATTCATTAATTACCCGAAACCAGAATATCACATAGCCATACTTCTTTCCAATGGAATCCGTGTACACACTCCCACCTTTCGGCAAACTGCTGTGCACCATAACGGATTTCCCGGCGGCATCCGTGTACCTGACTTCGCTGTCAACCCACTTTCTTTCCGCGGAAGCCTGCGCCATCACCGTAAAGCAAATCGATACCAGAATGAAAGTGAATAATAACCTCATAGGACTTTTGTGATTGTCAGATTTGTGTTGGCCATCCAACTCTACACTTGGGCAATCCGGTAAAACGCTACATACTGACCTATTTGTCCGCAGACACGTTTACACACAGACACCTTGACCCGTTCACTCCCATTTCAACGCTTCCACAGGGTTCGTCACCGCCGACCTGTAGGTGTGAAAAGAGACTACTGAAACAATAATGACCATCGCACCGGCCGCAATAGAAAGAAACGTCATCGCTGTAATGGGTACCCGGTAGGCAAATGATTCGAGGTATTTCTGGATAATCAGGTAGCCCACAGGCAAGGCAATAACTATTGACAATAAAGCCGGCCTAAAGAATTCACGTAAGAATAACATCAATACTTGCCGCACCGTGGCACCCAATACCTTTCGGATAGCCACTTCCTTCGTACGGCGTTCCACACTGAACAGCGTAAGCCCCAGCAACCCGAGAATAGCAATAAAGATGGCGATGACCGTCAATGCTGCCGAAATTTTGCCCAGGAATATTTCCCGATACATCTGCATTTCGAAGTCGTCGTCGAGGAACGTATGCGTAAAGTTGATGCCCGGGTAAAGCCGCGCAAAGACTTTCTTGAGGTTGTCCACGGCCGCCTCGGCTTGTCCTTCTTCATACCGGATAAACAAATTGAACAACTGACTGGACTTCCCGGGAATAAACACAACCGGTGCGACCGGCAAGTGAATGTCATCGTTGTTGAAGTCTTCGATCACCCCGATGATCTCCCCCTTCTGCTCGCTGTACATGTTATAACTAATCTGCTGACCCAAGGGATTCTCCAGTCCCATCACCTCCGCCGCCTTCCGGTTAATGATGAAATTGGTGCTGTCGGACGGCCGGCTCGGAGAAAAATTCCTTCCCGCTACGAGCTTCATCCCCAGCGTTGGGATCATATCAAAGTCAACCGTCACCCCAAAAAGATAGGTAGGCTTATCCATCGACATGCCTGGCCATTTCACCTGGCTGTAACCATTTATCTCCATTGGGCTCGCTCCCCCGAAGGCCACCGCCTTTACCGATGGGTGGCGGGCCAGTTCAGTTTTCAAGGCTTCCTGGGGACGTATGACATCAGTCGGAAACCATACGTTGATCACATTGTGCTTGTCATACCCAACATCGCGCTTCAAGAGAAAGTTGGTTTGTCGCCACATCAGCAACGCCACAAAGACCAGCCCGATGGACAACGCGAACTGAAACGTCACCAGGGCCTTCCGGACCGCGGCACCAGTCAGTGTGCTGAACGTATTGCCTTTCAGCACCACGGCGGGGCGCACCGCAGACAGCAAGAAGGCGGGATAGGTGCCGGCGATGAGCCCGGTCATCGCGGCAATAACCACAATTCCAACAAGTAACATCGGATCGGACCATTCGAGGAAGAGAGGAATGCCCAAAAACTCGCGCACCAGGGGAAGCACAAGGATCACCATCAAAACCGAGAGCAATGAAGCCAACCCGGAGAGGGTAAGGCTTTCCACAAGAAATTGCTTTACCAGCGCGCGTTGCGTTGCGCCTGTCACTTTACGTACGCCGATCTCCCTTGCCCGGCGACTGGCACGGGCAGTAGCCAGGTTAACGTAGTTGATGCAGGCCATGAGCAAGATGAAGGCCCCGGTGATGTTGAAAATCATCACATAAACAATCCTTCCTCCGGTGGGCTTTCCATTTTCAAAATTCCAATGCAGTCGCCAGTCCGTCAGCGCGTGCAGGAAGGAAGTGAGCTTGTCATTGCCAAAAATCTGCTTGAGCTTTCCATCAATCTTGTGCTCCACCTGTACTTTGTCAGCAGAAGGGTAAAGCTTTACATAATAGTTCACCCACTCGTCTGGCTGCCGGGGGATCGCGTGGAAGGGTAAAATGTAGTGGATATAACTGAGATGGCTGTTGCGGGGAAAAGTTTTAAAGATAGAGGTGACCTGGAATTCTCTCTTGCCATCCAGTGTAAGGTGCTTGCCAAGCGCCTGCGTATCCCGGAATAGTAAAAGGGCCAGTTCCTCGGAAATGGCGATGGACCGGTTGCCCGGAAGAGGCTGAAGGCCTGAACCTTCAAATAGCGGAGCATGGAATACCCGGAAGAAGCTGCTGTCCGCATAAATACCTGACTTGCGTACCGTGGCATTGTCAACCGTCAATTGCTGTTCCGTATTATCAATCCGCGTAGTCGCCTCTACTTCAGGTAGTTCATGTGCCAGGAAATCTGCCAACGGCACGTTAAACTCCTCTCCCGTTTCGATTGCTCCATCCATTTTTTCATTGCTCAGCAGCGTGTACACACGTGCTGCATCCGGATCCTGCCGGTCAAAGCCAAACTCATACCGGTCCCAAAGAAAAAGAATCACCACAACGGAAATCCCCACCACCAGGCTGCCCAGGGTGATGACTGAGAAATACAGGTTGCGGAAAAAATGGCGTACGGTGAGGGAAAGGATGGAACGAAGCATGGGCGTTGGGTTAGTTGAACTGGTCAATCCACGTCGATAAAACTGGCACCTTAAGAATATCATGCCCCACAACTTCCCATGGTGTAAAAATCACCGACAATAAGAGGAAGACTTTAAGGTCCCACCCGCCAATACTTTGAACAAACTTCATTCCACTAACTTTCATCTCTTAGTTGGTTTATCCCAGACACCAGACACTTAGAAACTTAGACGCCAAGCACCCTAACACGCAGGCCCACGCGAGCGCAACGGTGGGAAATGCGTATTCTCAATCTTTCACGATCGTAAACTCCACCCTCCGGTTCAATCTCCTTGTCTCCTCCGTTCGGTTGTCCGCGATCGGCTTTGTACCTCCGTATCCTTTTCCAGAGATCCTTCTCGAACTGATTCCCTTCGATACCAGGTAGGCTTTCACAGTCTGCACCCGCTTCTCAGAAAGATTCTTATTGTGCTCCGGGTTGCCGCGATTGTCCGTGTGTCCTGATAATTCAATTTCCACCTTCGGGTTCGTTTTCAGGAAGCTGACTACCTGGTCCAATTCGTCGTTGGACTCAGGCAGCAGGTTGGGAGTACTTTGTTGGAAGAGCACACTTTTCAGGTTGACGGTCGCCCCGATTTCAATGGGCTGCAGCTTGAAGTTCATCTCCAGCGAATTCATTTCATAAGTTCGCACATCGAGTTTCTCGAAATTCCCTATGTAACCTTCCTCTTCCACGTTAACGCTGTACTCATTCACTGAGGGAAACTTGATATCGTACTCCCCGTTGCGCCCTGTGGTGGCGCTGAATGTACTGTCGCTCTTGAATACAATCGACACCCCGCGAAGCGGTGAACCGGTCTTGGCATCCGTCACCCTTCCATAGACACGGAATAGTTTCTCTTCGGCGGTGATCGGCTTTTCGCGGACAATCTCCACCAGTTGCACGACGGTGTCCAATTTCTGCGCGATAAGGGAATCCTTGAGGTTGGGCGGGGGCGAAAACACTTTGATATCGCCAAGGCCATCACTATTCTGTGTGGAGGTATAAATGGCAATTTTTGCACCCGGCACTGTGCGATAGTACAACTCCCGGCCTTCTGTATTGATATTGGCACCCATATTCACGGGTACGGTCCAGTTCGTCCACGTGTCATCGAGCCGCTCAGAGAAAAAGATATCAAAGCTGCCATAACCGCGCCGACCGTTGCTAGAGAAGTATAAGGTCTTCCCATCAGCGCTCAGGCTGGGCGCCCACTCCTGGTGCGACGTGTTGATTCGAGGCCCCAGGTTGATAGGTTCTGTCCACTGCCCCTGCTCGAGCAGCGAAACATAGATGTCTTCGGCGCCTACCGTGGTGAATGACTCCCCGGAGAAAACCAGGGCTTCAACGGTGGTCGAGAAATAGGCAAGGGTGTAGGGAGAACGATTATGAAAATAGGGAATGCGAATAAACTCGGGAGCTGACCAGCCATCTCCGGTCTTGCGCGATAGCGCTATGCCCTGCTTGGCGGCATTGTAGTTGTTGGCGAGAAACATTCGTTCTCCATCATGTGAAAACCCGATCACCGCATCGTAGCCCGCATCATTGATCACCTTTCCGCCATGCACGGCTGGTCCCCATTGGTCTCCCAGCCACACGGAATACCAAATATCTCCCAGGTCTTTCTTTCCTCCAATATTTGAGGAATGACCTGCCACCGTGAAATACATCACCTTGCCATCCGGCGTTATCATCGGTGATTGCTCATCATGGATAGTGTTCGGTGCATCCAACGCGCGTTGCGTAAAAGTATGTTGAGCTTGTGAACGGGTAAGTATTGAGAAACAAAGGGTCAGTAGTAGTAAGTAACTGGTGACCTGTGGCCGGTGAACAGTGAGCAGTGATCGGCAATCGGTGATCGGTGATCGGTGATCGGTGACCGGTGAACAGTGACCGGTGATCGGTGACTGGAAGTTTACAGTCTGCTTTATTTCGATACCCATTCGTTGTCTTTTAATATGAACCTCCAGGGCAGTTGTGCGTCTTCCCCGGCATAGTCGATGCCAATTCTGGGGCTGGCCACAATTTCCTTCTTGCCCACCTTATATCCTACGTCCGCCAGCCAAACTTGCCTGGACCGCAAGGGAACCCCGTTGTGCGTGCGGTCAATACCCAGTGCGCGAGTGAGTTTGCCGGGACCCGAGGTGATACGTTTCGAGTGCTGAACTCCAGCGCGATCTTGCATGATGTTGACTCCCTCCATTGGTTCCAATGCCCTGATCAGGACTGCTTCCGCCTTCCCTTTACGGTTGGTTACAACATTAAACAGATTATACATCCCATAACAGAGGTAAACATACGCGTGGCCCCCTTCATCAAACATCACCGCATTCCGCTGGGTCATTCGACTGTCGTAGGCGTGGCAGCCTCTCTCTTTCCACGAATATGCTTCCGTTTCAACAATCAGGCCAGCAGTGATTTCACCATCCAACCGCGTATAAAGGGCCTTCCCAATCAGGTCCCGGGCAATTCGTGTCACGTCATTGCGATAATAAAAGGCCTCAGGAAGCAGCATCTGGCGCAAGGAATGAAAGACTTTTTATGTAGTCGAAACTCTTCTATTTTTGAGGCCTCATACACGTAAACACAACAAAAATAACATTTATGAAAAGAGTTTTGATCCTCCTTTTGGTGGCAGCAAGCCTCGTGGCCCAGGCCCAGGTCGTTACCCCAGCCGCCAGCCCGGCCGCTACGGTATCCACAGTCGTTGGCCTTACCGATGTGAAAGTCGAGTACTCCCGCCCCAAGGCTAAGGGCCGCAAGATCTTTGGCGCAGGCGCTGACTTTGTTACCCCCTACGGACAAGTATGGCGTACAGGCGCCAATGCCGGAACAACCATCACCTTCAGTGATGATGTAAAATTCGGCGGTGTAGATGTGCCCAAAGGCAAGTACCTCGTGCTCACAATCCCCGGAGCCGCTGAATGGACCGTGATCCTCTACAAGGATATCAACCTCGGTGGCAATGTCTCCGCTTACGATCAAAAGAACGACCAGGCCCGCGCGGTCGTAAAGCCGGAGACGCTCGCCCAGAAGGTGGAAGCCTTCACGATTGAGATTGCTGACCTTTCTGCTGACAGCAAATCCGCCAACTTCCAGTTGATGTGGGACAACACGTCAGTGAAAGTGCCAATCGTAGTTGACTATGACAAAAAAGTACAGGCTTCTATTGACGCGAACACAGCCGTTAATCCCAATAACCTGTATGCTGCTGCCAGCTACTATCTGGAGAATGGCAAAGACCTGAAGAAAGCACTCGAGTGGTGCACTACCGCCGCAGCAGCCCGTCCCCAGGCCTATTGGGTCATGTACACCAAAGCAAAAATTCAGCAAGCCCTCGGCGACAAGAAAGGCGCCATGGAGTCCGCTAACGCCTCCAAAGCTGAGGCCGAAAAGCAAAAAGACGGAGCCTACGTTCGCATGAACGACGAACTTCTGAAAGCACTGAAATAGTGGCTAGTGACTAGTGGCTAGTCGCTTGTAAGTAATAAGCAAAAGAGCCTCTCCAAATGGAGAGGCTCTTTTGTTTGCTCTTTTCCCACACGAACAAGATGTATTTACTCCCCTCCTCCACGAAGTGGAGAGGGGCTGGGGGTGAGGGCCTGCACCACCAACGCCACCCCAATCACCGCGGCACAACCAATAATGTTATACAGCAAAAAAGCGACATCGGTATTGAAGTACAGGTAGAGAATGATCGCCTCTCCGACCAAACCTCCAATAAAAACGGCGGTAGACTTCAGGTACTTGATGTAGAACGCGGACAAGAATATCCCGAGGATCGTGCCGTAGAACAATGATCCGACAATGTTCACAAACTGGATGAGATTCTCCGCCTGGTTAACCAGCGAGGCGTAAATCATTCCAAATATCGCCCAACCCACCGTGAGCCACCTGGAGGCCTTTACATAATGTTCCTCCGACTCCGCAGGCCGAATGGATCGCTTGTAGATATCAACTGCGGATGTTGACGCCAGTGCATTCAGCTCCGAGGCCGTGGAAGACATAGCTGCTGAAAACACCACAGCCAATAACAACCCAATCAAACCGTGAGGCAGATACGTCATCACGTAGTTGATGAAGACGTAGTCCTTATCCACGGTATTCTCACCAGGCATAGCTGTTGCGATGGCTCCCTTCGCCTTTGCCCTCAGCTCGGCCTCCGTGGCTTGCAACCTTTTCAATTCCGCCTTAGCCTTGTCAATCTCTCCCCTGTCTTGTGATTGAATCGCTCCTACCAACTCCTGCGCCTTCTCCTTTCGTTGTTGGTACACCTCGTCATAGCTTCCTGACAACTGGCTGAGTTCAGCCTGTGCGGCTGTTTCCATGGCACGCTTCAACAATGGCTGATTATGAACGAGGGGTGCCTGGTGAAACTGGTAGAAAACAAAAATGAGAATGCCGATGTACAGAATGATGAACTGCATGGGGATCTTCAATAGCCCGTTAAACAGCAAGCCGAGCCGACTTTCTGTAATGGAACTACCTCCCAGGTAACGGCCCACTTGCGATTGATCTGCACCGAAATAGGAAAGGAAGAGGAACAAACCGCCAATCAGCCCGGACCAGATGTTATACCGATCGGTAAGATTAAACGACAGGTTGATCAAGTTGAGTTTGCCGACTTCACCCGCATAGGAAAACGTCTGCCCAAAGGTCATTCCCTCGGGCAACCTGCTGAATGCGATGTACCCTGCGGTAATCATGCCCGCCATGATGATGGTCAACTGGTACTTCTGCGTGATGCTAACCGCCTTTGTACCGCCGGAAACGGTGTATAACATCACCAAGGTTCCAATCATGAGGGTGGTAATGCTGATGCTCCAACCCAGCATGGTAGAAAGGATCAATGCAGGCGCATAAATAGTGATCCCTACCGAGAGGCCACGCAGCATGAGAAAGTAAAAGGCGGCCAGCGTACGGGTCTTGCGATCAAACCGGGTCTCTAAATATTCGTAGGCCGTGTAGACCTTCAGCTTGTGATAGAGCGGCACGGCGGTGATCGACAGGAAGATCATCGCCAAAGGAAGGCCAAAATAGAATTGGAGGAACCGCATGCCATCCTCGTACGCTTGTCCGGTCGTCGAAAGAAAAGTAATGGCGCTGGCTTGTGTGGCCATGATGGAAAGTCCTACACCCCACCACGGCAGCGAGTTGTTTCCAAGAAGGTAACTCTGCATGCTCTTCGCCCCACGTGTTTTCCAGGCACCGTAGGCTACGATGAGCAGCAGTGTGCCAAACAGTACTATCCAATCAACGGTATTCATGAGAAAGCTTGCGTGATCATGAGGTAAATCATCACTTGCGCCAGCATGGTCAGCAGCACAAGCCAATACCAGCCCTTCCAACTACTAAATACGGGTGGCTTCTGTTCAGCGGTTTCTTCGCTCATTTTTTGGCTTTGAGTTTTTCATTCTTCGGCTTGGGTTGTTTGCCCAGCGATGAAAGATTGGCGAACAGCTTGTAGGCGCCAGCCACACCTTCAGGAAGTTCCCTGAAAAATGACAAGCCGGTATACACATAATACCCGGTGCCATATTGTGCGACCAGGAGGCTGCCGTTCCGGGCAGGCTCGCCCGCGTCATTCATGGACAGTAATGGGGTAAATTTAGGGTCCCACTTATCCGGAAAGTAAAGGCCACGCTCCTGCACCCAGCCATTGAAATCTTCTGCCGTGATCTTGTTGGGAAAATTCAATGCAGGATGATCCGGACTCAGCACCCTGACCTCGCTGTTTTCTTCCGTCACTCGCTCACGCGAAATATTCAATGGATACGGTGAAAACTTATCCTTGTCAATTTCCAAATCATTGTTCGTGTTGTATTGCGTGATCAGGGTACCGCCTCCTTCAACGTACTTGAGCAGGTCGGGCATGAAAAAACGGATTCGCTCGTTGGTGTTGAGTGCTCTTACTCCCAACACTACTGCATCCACTTTCTTGAGGTTATCTGGAGTGACTTCCTCATTCTTCATCTCCCAGACCTCGTAGCCCAGGTTACGCAGCGCTGCGGGTGTCTCATCTCCGGCCCCGGCAATGTAACCGATCACATGTCCCTGGGTCTTAATGTCAACCCTAACCAGGCTAGCCTCTGCCTTGGGGAGCAAAGTTTGAAATGGGATGTGATCATAGGAGATCGTCTGAACAGAACGATCATAGGCCTTGCCTCCTACTTCTACCTGCGCATAAACCTTGAACGATCCCTGGCCTGTCGCCGCCGGAAATAGCCAGAAGTCAACCTTCACTTCTTCACCGCGCTTGGGAAGCGTAACGGGCGCAGATACCGGTTCCGAACGCCATCCCGGCGGAAGTACCAGGCTAGCCGTTCCGTTTACCGGAGATCCGGATGATGACTTCACCAATAAGCTGACCATCTTCGGCTTTGTATCGGGGAACACAAACACATGCTGACTTAGGTTCACAAAAACAGGCGGCACAATTTCGAAGGGGCGTGACAATTCACCCTTGACCGGATCGGTCCATTTGTATACCAAGGGAACATCCAATACAAATCTGTCCCCACTTACCTCGAACGTACACGCTACAGTTGCCGCCGGCCCATTCTCAGGCTTGCCAATGTATTCCGGACCCGGCACGAGGAAAGTTCCCTGCAGGTGGTCCTCACGCAGCCAATAGGGATCGGAATATCCCGATTGCGGATCAATAGGTTTGCGCGTTCGGAAAAGCACGAGTTTGTTGTCCTTCAATTCCAGGTTCATCGTGGAGTCAATGACCACCTTGCGGCCCTGAATCGAGAGAAGCTTCACCGGAACCGGTGAGCGGTTGACCAACTCAAAACTATTCGTGACCACTTCACCCGGAGACATCCATGGCTGGTTGGTTGTTATTTCGGTATACAATCCAAGGCAGTCCTGGATGAGTTGATTCACTTCACCCAGCTTGCGATCTCTCCACACTGACGGTGACAAGGACGAAATCTGCCTCCTGATTTGGAGCAGCAACGGCACGGAGGAATGAGGCTTTTCAGGATTGAAACCTTTAATAGCCTGTTCCACCAGCGGCTGAACCTTCTCACCGCCGGGCACACGCGACCAGGTAGTGTTCACTCCGTCGAACAAATCTTTGTCGGCCTTGTCTCCCTTGAGGTATAGGAAATATTCTGGCGAATCGCCTCGGCGGCCAGACGAACCGAAGCCCTGACTTTTGTGCTGCGTGCGGCTTTCGGCGGCAATTTCTGAGTAGGACCTTCCCAAAAGGCTGTTGTAGGTGCCCATATTCACAGCCACCACACCGGGAGTATTCTCATTGACGGTATTGTCGAAGAACCTGGCCGTGTTCATATAGATCCGTTTGGGCTGCCAGGTACCATAACGACTTACCTGGTCTGGCTTATAATCTGCTTTGCCTGCAAGGTCAAAGGCCTCGATGGCCAATACCGCAGAGCCGGTGTGATGTCCATGGCCGGCTCTTTCATCTGGTGGGAACCGGGTAAGGATAATATCAGGCTGAAATTGACGCAGGACGCTCACCACATCGCTGAGGATTTCTTCCTTACCCCAGATCGAAAAAGTCTCATTGACGTTCTTCGAAAAGCCAAAGTCATTGGCCCGGGTAAAGAACTGTTGTCCCCCATCGATGCGCCGGGCCGCGAGGAGTTCCTGGGTCCGGATCAGCCCCAACAAGTCACGCAGCTCCGGGCCGATCAGGTTTTGTCCACCGTCCCCGCGGGTCATGGACAAGTAAGCCGCTGCAGCCAACCGATCATTACCCATGTACGTGATGGCACGTGTGTTTTCGTCGTCCGGGTGTGCGGCGACATACAGCATGGAAGCGAGCACGTTTAGTTTCTTCAACTTCAATTGAATCGCCGCTGCGTTCGGCTGGCGGAATTGCCCTATGGCAGAGTAGCCACCAAGAAGTAAGATGACCAGAAAAGCGAAACCATACTTGCGCTGAATCAACATATTGATAGTCGTGAAATAAGAAAGTAATGTATTCAGAAATTGGCTATCTGAAAATTAGAATTTCCCTCTTCGAACACCGTTGACCAGGAATGTACCGTCCTGCTCCACGATGAGGTTAACCTGGGATACGTCCTTCTTGTCCGCTGACATCAGGTAGAAAATGTACTGATAGGCGGTCACTCTGTCTTTCATGTCTTCGGTGAAACCAAGGTCGAGGGAGTAAACTTTGCCCAATTCAACTTTCTTGGAAAATCGGTTCTTCCTGTTGTTATCTACGCAACGTACACGGACTTCCTGATCCGAAAGCTTCAGAAAACTCATATGGATAACCAGGTAGGGCAATGGACTGGAGCCGGAAATTCGTTTTTCCTTTTCCCGCTCTGTTTCAGTGAGGTCAATAAAGGCGTTTTCAGTATCCGGGCGCGCTTTGAACTCATATTGAAGTTCAAGTTTGAATTCCTCAGCAGCCTTAAGGGGAGGCTGCGGGGTTTCCTGGGGAGTCAACAGTAAAAGGAGGATGAATAGCAGATTCATGGGAAAAGGGAAACCTCAAGTTACGGATTCATCGATACATTCTACTTCCTGGTTATGACGACTCCAGAGAGCGTTTTTACCGTTCCCCAGGGATAGGTGTATGAAACGTTCGCTGACGAAATGGTGGCGTAGTTGCTGCTGACTGCACAATTGGCGAAAGTGATGAAATACGGCTGAACCAGGACTGCATCGTTTGCGTTGACCCGGATCTCGCCGATGGCCGGAAGGCTTACCCCCATCAGTGTTCCTGCCGCCTGACCCGCTACCCCACCCACCTTTATGCTATTTGCGGTTATCCCCAGCGTTCCGCTGCTGGTCTTCAGTTCAAACTCTACCGTGATGGCATTGTCTGGTGTGGTATAGGACCAGACACCATCAACCGATGTATAAACGGGTGCAGGCGTGGATGAATCTTTGCCACAGCCCGATAGGAGAACGAACAACACGACAGCCAGGAATCCATTAATTCTCATGGTGCGAAAATAGCCAATAACTCTCATCCCTGGAGTCGGTTGAGATAGACCCTTCCTGAAAACACCCTATAGCTATTGCCATCCACCACCCAGCGCGCGGTACAATTCCCAATACTATAATCGCTCCTCACGTACTACAAAATGTGCATGAAGCGATAACAGTATGTTGGGCCTCATCTGTCCATCGAAGTACTGGTTCAATGGAAGGACCTTCCCGTCCTGGAATAGCCTATCCCCGGTTCCCTATTGGACAAGAAAATAGGGAAATAATGGCGTTGAAAACCCCTGAAATATTGCTGGAAACTCCTCTACGGGTTTGCAATGAAGCCTTGAAAAGCTACTTTTGCACCCTTCCAAGCCTCCTTAGCTCAGCTGGTAGAGCAACTGACTTGTAATCAGTAGGTCGTTGGTTCGATTCCGACAGGGGGCTCAAATGAAAGGCCGTTACATTCGTGTAACGGCCTTTCCTTTTGGGGGTCGTAGTTAGCGATTAGGGCTCAGGGGCATAAATTAAGTTGGGCTATTTGTCCCTCAGCTTGGTACACTTCTCCACGAAATAGTCCGCATATTTCTCGCAGGCAAGCTTGGCCGCTGCCTTGTATTTCTCGCGTGTGGTTGTGAGCAATACCGGGGTAATCTCCTTCCGGAAAGCAAACTGCTTGGCCAGTCCACCCCTCGCCTTTGAAGGATCCTCCGACATTGCCGCATCATAACGCGCCCCCGTCTGGATGTCATTCCACTGGAATATCATCTCGGGCCAACCCTTCGGTCCCTGAAGCATCGGAGCTGCACCATCCGGCACGTTAACCGTCATCTCCGGATTGACCGCCCAGGTGTACTTCTTTGAGGTCGTTGTCGTAGTATACAGCCAGTTTTCATTCACGGCAACTTTCAGATCGAGGTTCACCATCACATCGGCAAAATCAACGGTCAGTTCAAAGAAACCGGCCACAGCGTCCAAGTCCTTTGTAAACGTCACGATCCGCTTTCCCTTTGCCCCGGCAAAGCCGGTTAATCCATTGTGCAACATCTTCCCATTGTTAGCGACGGCCGTCATCCACGTGTTGCCTCCCTTTTCACTCTTCTCGCCGCTTTCTTCATCATCCGATACCTTCTCGTAGAACTCATGCGCCGTAATCGCGCCCCAACCTACAGTGTCGATGCCACCGGACTTCAGGCGCTTCTGGAAATACCGGTAGAAGTGATCCGTAATCTCCTGATAGTCCTGCTGGGTCGGTTCGGCATCCGTAAATTCCAGGTAGGCCGAAACACGTGCACCCGCGATAGAATTGCTTCCTTTGTCCTTCGCAACCGTCTTCGCTGTTGTCACCAGTTTATAGTGTACCGCCACCTGTGCCAGCGCCAAACGCTTCATTTTCGGGATCAATTTCGAATCATCGACCTTGAACTTGTCCGCCTCCGATTTTTCCTTGTTCTGTGCCCATGACGGTCCGACCATTAGCGCAGTTAACAACACCAGAATAATATGCTTTTTCATTGGGGGTTTTGATTTAATGACCTAAAGATGGATCAACACCCCTTTTGCCTCAATACGCAGGGTTGCGTATTTGCGGCATTGGTCTATATGATGTTCGCCTTTGAAGCTTTCTGCACCGCTTCCACCTTATTGTGGACCTGCAGCTTGCGGTATACGTGTTCGATGTGCTTGCGGACCGTTCCGGAACTGATAAACAACTGACTGGCAATCTTCTCATAGGTGAATCCCGCCTTCAGTTTCTCCAGTATCTCGACTTCGCGCATGGTGAGATTAAAATCCTCTAGTAACGCCGGCTCCAGCCTTGGCATTTTCATCATCCGCAGCACCCGGGCCGCCACCCCGGCCGACATTCCCGCTCCGCCGTCCAACATCTCCAGGATGGCCGTTCGGATCTTGTCGCCGGATTCCTCCTTGAGCACATATCCGTCCGCACCTGCCAGGATCGCATTGTAAATATTCTCGTCATCATCAAAGATGGTCAGGATAAGTACCTTGATCCCGGGGAACTGTGCCTTCAGTTCGCGGGTCGCCTCGATGCCGTTCATGTCAGGCATCTCAATGTCCATGAGTACCAGGTCAACGCGACCCAGTTGCGGTAGGCGTTGCAACAGCTGACGACCGGTTGTCACCGTCGCACAAACGGTAAACTCATCATCGGCGCTCAATTTTCCGAGGATCACTTCCAGCGCAAAAGCGTTGTCTTCCGCTACTACCAATCGTACAGCTTTCATCGGGCTAAAAGTACACAATCAGTATACGCTTCAGGATACGCATTCTTGCGGATTTTATTCCCCCTGCGCTTTGATTGGAATTCGCAACGTAACGGTGGTGCCCTCCGTGGAAGAGTGTACCGTCAGCGATCCGGCGGCCAATTCGGCGTAGGAATCCATATTTCGAAGTCCGTTCCCCTGCTTCCGTGCAGATTCCGTCGCATCAAAGCCTTTCCCGTCGTCATGTACATGCAATTCAATCCACTCTTTTTCTGAAGTGAGTTTCACCGCAATCCGTGATGCCCGGCTGTGCTTCAGCGCATTACTTACCGCTTCCTGTGCCACGCGAAAGATGGCCGCCGCTACCGAAGTGCCCACGGTGATTCCTGGATCCGCCTCCAACGCGTGGTCCAACTGAACCACTGGGTCCTGATGGAGGAACCCAAAGTACTCCCGCATCTTCGTCTGCAGCGCTTCGAGATCGATGTTGTCCTGGTTGATAAACCATACCGTTCGGCGCAACTCCTGCAAAGTTGTCCTTGCAAATGAGCCCATCTGGTGCGCCCTTTCTCGCTCAACCCCTTCAACTTTGTCAGCCAGGGAATCGGCGCTTGAGGTGAGAAACAACAACCGTGAGCCAATGTTGTCGTGAAGTTCCCTGGAAATCCGCTGACGCACTTGCTGCACCTCGTTCTCGCGCTCAAGGGTCGCAAGCTTGAGCCGGAATTCTGCTTCCTGCTCGGCCTTTTTCCTCCTTGTTCGCTGCCCCTGAATGACAAACGCACCCGCAATAATGAGCAGGATCGAACCGGAAGAAAGCCAGATAAATTGATTCCGGCGATTTCGTAGCTCCAGGTCATTGGCGGCAAGCTGTACTTTCTGTTTGGAAATTTCCAGCTCCCGTGTCTCCGTCTCATATTTTACTTGCATCTCCAGGATGGACTTTGTCTTTAGCTCTTCAAAAAGACTGTCCTTCAACGCGGTGTACTTCATCTGGTTAAGGTAGGCCTCCCTGAACTGACCCAGGTCATTGCAAATGGTCGACATCACGAAAAAGGCATCCCGAAGCATCTCCTTGGCCCCAATATCCGTGGCGAGCTGAATGGCTTGCGATGCAAAAGTCTTCGCGCGAACAGGCGAATGTTGCCGCTGGTAAAAGGCAGCGAGATTCTTGCAGGTGTAAGCGGCCTCATAGCGGTTCCCGAAACGCATGTGGCGTGTGAACGCTTCGTTGTACTGCTCCTCTGCCTCGCGAAACCGATGCAAGCTGTCATTGGCAATCGCCATGTTGCCGATGGAATAAGGAATGTACCGTATATAACCCAGGCGCTCATAACCATCCTTCGCTATCCGGGAGTATTTCAGTGATTCTTCATAGTCGCCGGTTTGCAGCATGATCGAGCCTATATTTCCCGATGTAACAGTTATTCCAAACTCCGATTTCAGCTGTTCATAGATGGATAGTGCCACTTGGTAATACTCCAGCACCTTGGCATACTGTTTCTGCTTCTTGTACACCACACCAATATTGCTCAACGTGTTTGCCTCCATACGGATATCACCCTTAGCCCGCGCCAGGCGAAGTGCCTTGAAATAGCTTCGCAGTGCTTTATCGTAATCGCCGCGTTCATCGTAAATAATGCCCAGGTTGCTTAATTCATTCGCCAAGGCTGAAGAGTCACTCCAGGTCAATTTGACATCGATGGCCTGCTTGATAAATAGGATAGCGCTGTCGTATTCGCCCATGGCCTGCTTGGCGCTTCCCAGATTGCTGAGCGACTTACTTATTCCGGCTTTGTCACTTATTCTTGTAGCCAGGGAAAGTGCCTGGCGGGCCAGCAGGACTGCGGAATCAACCCGGATGTTTTTGTAGTACCAACTTAGTTCATTGAGCGATTGGATACGCGCCGAATCATTTCCATCTGCCACGATCCGCAACAGGCTGTCGAGGGGAGCATGCTGTGCGGCGACCGGCAGAACCGGTAAGAATGCCGCAACGAGGAAGAGTACAAGGTTTCTATGTAATCCAAAACTTGCCTTCAAAATTCCGGTTAGCACAATTGTCATTTTGTGAGGAGGTCCGTCAATACCGCCTGGGAAATATACCAAAATTCAGTCCGCACAGGACACTTCCGGTTGACATTCACTGAGGTGCGATGATCTTCAAAAGGTAAATCACGAGTCGAAGAAATGACGAAGGGTGATCATTACCCGATAACTGGGCACACTTTTTCATCGTACGGAAGTATTGAAACTTATCTCCCCCTCTTGCTGCTTCTAAAAGCCATAGGGTCCAAACCAATTTCATATCTTGATGCCTATGGAACACAAAATCCTCCGATCGGTCCCTCTCCTTGTTGCTTTGGCACTGTTGACAAATTGCACTCCAAAACCCTCCGAAACTACATGGTGCAGTCAACCGCTCCGGTCACAACTAAACCAGTACATCGAGATCCCTACCCGACAACCATGGTTCAGGGTCTACGAGGTTGGCAAGGGCGTTTATGCTATCGTTGAACCTTACAACTTCCAGGAGGTGATCTCTTACCTCATCCTCGGCAATGAGCGAAACATCCTGTTTGATACGGGCATGGGAATGGGTAGCATCAAGGATGTGGTAGCAGAATTGTCGACCTTGCCTCTTACCGTCATCAACTCGCATACCCACTATGACCACATCGGCGGGAATCACGAGTTTGATAACATACTCTCTGTGGATACAGCCTACACACGGAATAACAGCACGAAAGGTTGGCCACATCAATCAGTAAGGCAGGAAGTCCGTATGGATGCCTTTTGCCAGGACAAGCTCCCTGGGCTGGACACGGCAGTGTACGCGATCAAACCCTACGCAGATCGCATCAAAGGATTTCTCCAGAATGGGGACACGATCCAACTCGGTCAACGCACAATCGAAGTGCTTCGCGTTCCAGGCCACACCCCGGACTGCATCGCGCTGCTCGACCGCGCCAATGGCTATCTCTGGACCGGCGACATGTACTACGAGGCAACCATCTGGCTTTTCTTCGACGGAACCGACCTTGATGCCTATGAAAAAAGCATCAGAAAGTTTGAGGATTTGGCACCGTCACTGACGGCGGTCTTTCCCGCGCACAACACACCCGTGGCTGATCCGACCCATCTCCATGAACTGGTGACTGCCTTTAGAAAGATCATCAGGCGCGAAGTAAATCCGGTAGCTGGGGCCCAATCTGGTCACCCGGATGATAGCTCAGCACTTACTTTTCAGTTTGAACACTTCAGTTTCAAAATCCGCAGCGATGCCATACACTAGTCCAGTTCCGTGCGCGCACTAATCCACTCCCCCTCTCCGTCCTACGGACAGGGGGCCGGGGGGTGAGGTGCCTCTAATTCATTACCTTCCCCTCATGAAGAGCGCTCATATTCCCATCCTGGTATTGGCCCTACTTCTTCCGGCCTGCTCCAAGGAATCCTCGGAGCCTCCTTCAGCATTCCCCATCAAGAATCCTTTTGAAGTTATCCCCACACAACTGCCTACCAATGGCCCTTATTTTCACACCATCCGTACCGCCACCTCGACCGACGGACTCACGTGGACGGATGAACGGGCCGCTGACCTGGTGCTGCACGCATCCGTCCCTGCCGCCGTTCAACTGAATGACGGAACATTGCTGGTCTACTTCGTTGATTTCTCCAGCGGCTCGCCCGAGCGGTTGGGTTGTTTGATATCAACGGATAATGGTGTGACGTACCACTGGGGAGGATGCACAATAACCGGGCTGACTTCCAATAAAGCCGTTGACTTTGCCCCATTGAAAATGGATGACGGCATGATTCGCTTGTATTTCTATGCATCGGATCAGGATGTCAATTCGACTGGGCTCCATGCAGTGGATGTGGCTACCAGTGCCGATGGGAAGAACTTCTTCCGTGCCTCGACCGTGTTCACGTACAACGGCCTCGTCGACCCGGATGTGTTCTGGAACGGTACCGATTGGATCATGCACGTGTTCAGCCTCACCGATGGTGCCACAGTGAGGGCAACCAGTACTGATGGGCTAACCTTTACCTACCTTGACCACCTCCAGCCGGGCAACATTGGTGTTACCAAACCTGTCAAGCTCGATGACGGCAGCTTCCGAATGTATGGGTTTCCGCAGGGTCCCAATCAACAGGTACGTTTTGTCAGCCTCCACGCTCTCGATGGATATACCTGGACCCAGGAGACTGGGGACCGTCTGGCTGCTCCGACGGGTTATGAAATTACCGATCCCTATGTGATCCGGCTGAATAATGGGAAGTGGTTCATGGTTTACAAGCGATCTCCAAAATAGAACTTCCTTACTCCCCCTCTCCGTCTCACGGAGAGGGGCCGGAGGGTGAGGCGGGTCAGCCGACTATGTCAATCCAAACAAAACCCTGCCAACGCCAAAGATCAAGGCCATTTGCACGGCAAGGGATGCAAGGGACTTTGCGATACTGACTACCCAGTGGCCTTTGAATACATTGAAATTAAACCACAGCATATACATGAGCATCAAAGAAAAAATAGAAGACCCCACCATGAAAAACAATGGCCAAAGCAACAACGCTACCAGGACCAATTGAAGAACGAAGTACAATGCAATGATCAGATGTTCCACCGCGTTCCGGGCAGATCGGAACAGAAGGTAATTCATGATGGCAACGGTGACCATCCACGGAATTGAAACCAGGAAAGGCTCTAAGGAAGTAACTAATGCATCAGCGATCTCCGGTGCTGCCTGATGCGTATTGCTATCAAGTTGTAGGGCGCTGCTCCAGAAATACGTCTTTAAGAATAGTCCAATTGCCGCGAGGGTAAAGACACTCACAAAGTATCGGCCAGGGTCAGTGAACTTCCTCGTGTTCCCTCCGAGGTAGGTCGTGGTGACCTTACCCGGGTTCCATAGAAGAAAGGCGAACGTGAAAAAGAAACCTCGGTTGAAATCAAGATTACTGACCGCCAATTGACCAATGCTTCGAAAGGAATATGGTATGGTCACATGTTTCTGACCACATTGCGGACAGAAATTACCTGAAAACGCCCCCTGACAATTCCTGCAGACCAATTGCTCCACCCGATAAATATATCATTTGCCCACTACAACTCATGCTGATCACTCCGGAGTTCTCCACTCTACTGGCCTACCACCTCACCCCCTCTCCGTCCCTACGGAGAGGGGGCCCGGGGGTGAGGTGGAAGAAAGAAAAAGGCCACCTGCTCAGGTGGCCTTTGACGGATCATTGAGTGACCTGTTACTTGGAGCTCAAGTCTCTTCTCAACTTCATGATGTACTGTTGAGTACTTGCAACAGCCGCATCGAGCAACTTCACACGATCATCCCATGCCTGATGGCCGTAGAGTTTAACATAGTCGTCACGGAATGAAGGCGTACCAGGTGCGTCGGCTGGATAAAAGCCGTTAGCCAGCGACTTGAATCCATCTTTGAGGCTGCGCACTGTAACGGTTACCTGGTCTGAACCATCCCACAATTGCTCATAATAGGAAGTAGAGAGAGCCTGCCAGAATGGGCTATTTTGAGCGGTCCTGATTTTGGCTGCGCGAGCCAATTCACGGCGATAATCCTGGATGTTTAGGCCTTCTTTCAAGTGACGTACAGTAACTACAAATGCATCAGCTATTACTCCAGGTCGAATGGCACAGCTGTCAATGGCTTGATAGGTCCCTTCTGTGATTTGGTCCAGCAAAGGGAAGAAAGTTTTGTCAAGATCCAGATTATGGGCCATCTCATCGGTCCGGGTTTTGTCAAAGTCGGCGAAAGTGCCGGCTGGACCTACCAAGTGATAATACCCAGTTGAGGGTCCGCTCATGATCTCATACACGTTGGTCTTGTCGCTCGCCGCATGAAATTTTGCGATGTGCGCCTTGTAAGCAGCCTCCCAGGCCATTCGCTGCCCATTCTTTGGTTGAACAGTGCTTACGGTTACCAGGTCAGCTTTTTGAGCAAAAGCTGCCGCTGATGCTGCTAGTAGCAGCACTACCATAATTTTCCTCATCGTGTTTTGGGTTTAGGGGTTGTGTGTTATTTGAAGGAATGTAGACCTTCCCCTATTTAGAACCAATTGATATAACTCAATGAGCCAAGGAGGAGTGCATCAGGAACGGGAATCGCCTATAGTTGCGATAAATGCAACAATCTTTTCTGAGATGTAGTTTGGCTAGCACGGTTGGCGACCTCAATACATCCCATCCCTCGCACCTCCTTGACATGCCAAATAGACAACACTAGACGTGAACCACGTCAACACGTCAACACGTCAGCACCTCAACACCACTTCAGTGCGCCATACGGTGTTTCTCCGCCTCAATATCCTGCGGGGTTTTGTCCCACACATGATGCTTCGCGAAGTAAGGAACCAGCCAGAACAGGATGGCCAGGGTCAGCAGCAGCAGTGGCACAAACAGGATCGGGAAAATGGCGGCAAGGATGAACAAGGCGCCCAACAAGAATTCTTTCCACATCATAACGGTAGGGTTTAAGTGAAAAATTCCTTTTAGACCACAATACGTAGTTAACCCTTTCCCCGTCCGTTACCCATGACGCACGTTCAGCCTGCCAATGACGGTTGTCATTGACGCTCAAGATGAGCTCATTTCAGCCCATTTGGTAAACCTTCCCAAGGAAGTTGTCTGTTTGAGATGGCAGAATTCCATCCCAACTGAATACCTGACTTTCAAATGCCGAAATCCTGCTACACTTAACGCAGCACCGCCCGCAACTGCTTCAACTGCGCCTTCAGGCTGGCAATCTCTTGCTCGCCGGCAATGATCTTCGCACCGAACTCCGCCTTCATTTTCTCGGCGTTCTTGCTGCGGCCAAAAAATTCGAGGTTATTCTTCAACAAGGCCAGGTCATTTTCCTCCTTCTGGATGCGCTTGCGCAACCCCTGCTCCCGCTGCTGCAACTTGTAGGCGGCATCCGGGTCGTTCTTTATGCTCTCCAACTGCAATTCCAGCATCACTTGGTCTTTATCCGCCTGGCTCACTTCCACGGTTGCCATCGCTTGCTGGAAAAGATTGGTGAACCGGGTTTTGATTTCGCCAGCAGCGGCACGGGGAACAAACCCAATGGCTTGAAAGGCGCGCTGACGTTCCTTGAGCACATCCAACGTGGCTGTTTTGCTCGCGATCAATTGCTCCAACTCCGCGCAAATGGATTCCTTCTTAACAAGATTTTCTCCCTGCTCCTTGTCGGCCGCCTCAAAGCGGTCTCTGCGCTGGTTAAAGAAGTGATCACAGGCAGCTTTGAATTCTGCATAAATGGACTCGCGGAACTTATCTGGTACAGGTCCGATCTCTTTCCATTGCACCTGCAGGTTACGCAAGGCCGTTGCTGTCTTGTCCCAGTCCGTATTGGCTTTTAGCGCTTCAGCTTGTTTCACCAACTCGCGCTTCTTTTCGAGATTGGCCTTTCGGCCCTCCTCCATTTTAGCAAAGAACTTGCTCTTGGCCGCAAAGAATGCCTTGAAGCCTGACCAGAATTGCTTGTTGATTTCCTTGGAACGACTTCGTGCAACGCCTCCCAACCCTTCCCACGTTTTCTGGATGGCCAGTATCTCCTGGGTCTTCTGATTCCACTCCTTAATGCGGTCGGATTCAAACTTTGAGAGCGCCACCACTTTGGCAATCAACTCCTCTTTTTGGGACAAGTTCTTGGCCCACTCTTCGTGCTGGGTTGCCAATGCAGCATCGCGGCGCTCGTACACGGCGTCTGACGCTTTTTTAAATCTCTCCCACAGTTGCTCCTTCTCCTCACGGGCTACCGGTCCAATGTGCTTATACTCTTCGTGAAGCTCATGCAACTCGCGAAGGGCCACGTTCACCCTGGGCTCTTCAGCCAGTTTCTCGGCGCGCAAACATAACTCGAGCTTGGCCTCAAGGTTCTTCTTGCGGTCAAGTTCCTTTAGCTCAAAATAGATGTTCCGATTGTCGTAGAAACGGTCAACCAGTGCATGGTAACTCGCCCAAGTTGGCCGCACCTCCGCTGCCGGAACTGGTCCAACTTCCTTCCACTGCTTTTGAATTTCCTTGAACTTGTTGAAGCTCTGCTTGTCGTCTTTGCCGTCTATCAGATCGCGAAGGCTGGCCAGCAGCTCTTTCTTCTTTCGGAGATTCTCATTCTTCTCCTGTTCCAACCCGCGGAAGTGCTCAAGGCGTTTGTGTCGGAGTGTCTTAAAGTTAGCCTCAAAGGCAATATCAAGAACGTCCTCGCGATAATCGAAGTCATCCAGTGTCCCGCCATTCTCCAGGAAGCGTTTGAGTGCTTCGGTCTTCTCCTGGTGCTGAAGGTCTTCAAACTTGCTCCGCAATTCGCGCAGCGATGATTCCGATTTCAGGAAGTCATTTTCCCGCACCATTTCCTTGACAAGATCCACCAGCTCTTTCTTGGTGAGTTTAGAATAGTCTATTTCATGGATTTCCTCACCCAGGATTTCACCCGTTGGCTCAAGGTTTTCTGATGAATTGATGGAAGCTTCGCTCACCACCTCCAGCCCTTCTTCTTTCGCTTCAGTTTCCATTCATTTGGCGTTACTATTCCGATTTGCAGTTGGGATGGCAAAACTAGCCATTCCGGCGCTAATTCAGCCTTGGGTCCTTAGGATAATTTGAGTAAATGGAGAACCTTCCCCCCATGATTTTCAGGGTCTTTTTCCACATATCATCAGGTTCCGTGTCAAAGATCAGCTCTTCACTGGCCTGGTCCGACACGATCCAGGAGTCCTGCTCCAGTTCCTCATCGAGTTGACCCGCCGACCATCCGCTGTAGCCGAGGAAAAACTTGATATCCTTATGGGCTAACTGGTTTGTTTCCAGGAGGAACAGAATGCGCTCAAAACTCCCTCCCCAATACACTCCATCCAGGATTTCTACGGCATCGGCGATACCCTCATGACGGTGAAGGTAGTGCAAGGTGTCCTGCTGAACCGGCCCACCCACTAAGGCAGGTGTATTGAAATTCTTGATATCGTCCATTACATCACTGACAATCGCCAATGAAGGCTTGTTCAACACAAAACCAAAGGAACCTTCCTCATTGTTTTCACACAAAAGGATGATCGTCCGCTCGAAGTTCGGATCCGGAAGGAACGGCTCCGAAATCAGCAGCCTTCCCTTCTCCGGTTTGATCTTGTTTTTGTACTTGAAGAAGTCCATTTTCCAGTCCAAGAAACTCATGAAACGGCAGACCACCAAGCGAAGCTCTAAAAATTAATACGGGGCCGAAAAACGTACAAAAGAAGTCACCATCTTTGCGGTAAATCACGCTATCACGCTCATGCTCTCTCTCTCCGATCTCCGCAAGGAATATTCGCTCAACGTACTTGATGAAAGTAACGTGGCAAAACATCCGCTGGTTCAGTTTGAGAAGTGGTTCCAGGAAGCGGTGCACGCCGAAGTACCCGAGCCCAGCGCGATGACCTTGTCAACCGTCACCGAAAGTGGTCTACCCTCCAGCCGGGTGGTACTCCTCAAGGGTATTGAAAGCGGTTGCTTTATTTTCTATACCAACCATCAAAGTCGCAAGGGCAAGCAGTTGGATGAACATCCGGTGTGCGCGCTTACTTTCTTTTGGCCGGAACTTGAACGGCAGATACGTATCGAAGGCATTAGTGCTCGTGTCGACGAAGACACCGCTACCGCCTATTTTCAAAGCCGCCCCCGAGAAAGCCAGATCGGCGCCTGGGCCTCACCCCAAAGTACCATCATCGCCAGCCGCCACATCCTGGAAGAACGAGTGAATGAAATCACTAAACGTTTCGAGGGATATGCCGTACTCCCCAAACCCAAACAGTGGGGCGGTTACCGCGTGGAACCACATTGGATTGAATTCTGGCAAGGCCGCACCAGCCGCCTTCATGATCGTATTCTTTACAGCAAATCTGAAAACGGCTGGACCATCAGCCGGCTTGCTCCCTAAATTAAATCGGCTAGCGAGCGTACACCTACCCACCGGCGGGCGACAAACCCTTCTCCATATTTCACGCCGATCGCGTGGCCCATTTCAATGGCCCGTGATTCCAACATCTTCATGAACTCCGGTGTGGAGATATAAGTAACAGGTTCCTTACTTGCCGGATCGAAGAACTGTGTCTTGAAAGCGCGGATCGCCGTCATCTTTTGCTCCCACTCATCGGTGATATCTACTACAAAATCAGGAGTGATATGCTGACTCTGAATGTAGTGGTACAATGCCTTCGGGCGCCACGGGTCCTGAGGTTTGCCATCTGAGCCTGATGTGACCACTTTGGATAGCCCCGCCAGGAAGCAGGAAGAATGGGCAATGTCAGATCCCTTGCCATGATCGGGATGCCGGTCATAAATGGCGTTCGCCAGCATGATATCTGGTCGGTAGGTACGGATTGCTGCAATGACCGATAGCTGATGTTCTGGAATGTCTTGGAAGAAACCGTCAGGAAGACCGAGGTTGGTTCGAACGGTGAGACCCATCAGCCTGGCCGAAGCGGCAGCTTCCTGGGCCCGTTGATCAGGTGTTCCTCGGGTACCCAACTCGCCACGGGTAAGATCGACTACGCCGACCTTCAACCCTGCCTTGATGTGCTTGATTAATGTCCCGCCACAGCCTAATTCGGCGTCATCAGGATGGGCGGCAAGGGCGAGGATATCGAGTTTCATGCGGGTACTAACTCATGCTCACGGGCTGCCAGCCAGCGCTCGGCGTCCAGGGCGCCCATGCACCCGGTGCCGGCAGCAGTAACCGCCTGCCGGTATACCCGGTCGGCAGCATCACCTACTGCGAAAACACCTTCAATGTTGGTCCACGTCGAACCGGGTTTCACTTTGATGTACCCGGTCTCATCCATATCCAATTGACCCTTGAAGATGCCTGTGTTGGGCTGGTGCCCAATGGCCACAAAGAAACCTTTGACTGGAATATCCCGGCGTTCGCCACTACTGGTATTCAACACACGGATGCCCGTGACTTCTTCGGTACCGAGCACCTCTTCCGTGACGGTATTCCAGAGGATTTCAATTTTGGGATTATTTTTCACGCGTTGTTGCATGATCTTCGACGCGCGCATTTCATCGCGTCGAACCACGAGGTAAACTTTCGGGCATAGTTTGGAAAGGTAACTGGCTTCCTCAGCAGCCGAGTCGCCTGCACCGATCACTGCTACTTCCATGCCGCGGTAGAAAAAGCCATCGCACACCGCGCAAGCGGACACGCCTTTGTTCATGAGCCGCTGTTCGGAAGGAAGTCCAAGGTACTTGGCGCTTGCTCCGGTGGCCACGATGATCGCCTCAGATTCTATTTCATGTTGGTCATCCACCACCGAATAGAACGGATACTTCTTAAGATCTACTTTAGTGACAAGGCCGTCGCGGACCTGGGTGCCAAAACGTTCAGCCTGGGCGCGAAGGTCCATCATCATCTGGGGCCCCTCCACGCCTTTGGGATATCCGGGATAGTTTTCCACTTCCCCGGTAATGGTCAACTGGCCGCCAGGTTGTCCGCCGGAATATAAAACCGGGTTGAGACCCGCCCGTGCTGCATAAATTGCCGCAGTATACCCGGCAGGGCCTGAACCGATGATCAGCACTTTTACTTTTTCCTTTGCCATAGAAACTACTGGTTACAAAAAAGGTCCCGCGAAGAGACCTTTGTATTTAATTCTCTTTCGACTATTCTTAACCCAAGTAAGGTTTCAGTGCCTTGCTTCGAGAGGTGTGGCGCAGGCGGCGGATGGCTTTCTCCTTGATCTGGCGAACGCGCTCACGGGTAAGGTTAAACTTCTCACCAATCTCCTCAAGCGTCATGGCATGCTCGCCATTCAACCCGAAGTAAAGGGCAATTACATCCGATTCCCGCTGGGTAAGCGTTGACAGTGCGCGCTGTACCTCGCGGCGCAGCGAATCCGTCATCAGCCCCTGGTCGGGGGTATCTTCACCGTCATTTTCCAGCACATCAAGGAGGCTATTCTCCTCGCCTTGCACAAACGGAGCATCCATGCTCACATGACGTCCTGAAATCTTCATAGTGTCCACCACTTCAGCGGTTGTCACTTGCAACACTTCAGCGAGTTCTTCCGGAGATGGTTCCCGCTCATACTTCTGCTCAAGTTCAGAGAAGGTTTTCGAGATCTTGTTCAACGAACCAACCCGGTTGAGCGGCAGGCGAACGATACGCGACTGCTCAGCGAGCGCCTGGAGGATCGACTGGCGAATCCACCAAACCGCATACGAGATGAATTTGAATCCGCGGGTTTCGTCGAAACGCTGTGCTGCTTTGATCAGGCCGAGGTTGCCTTCGTTGATCAGGTCGCCCAGGGAAAGTCCCTGGTTTTGATATTGCTTGGCTACCGACACCACGAAACGGAGATTGGCCTTGGTCAGTTTCTCAAGGGCGATTTGGTCGCCTTCTTTGATGCGTTTGGCCAGCTCGACCTCCTCGTCGGGTGTGAGCAGATCAACCTTGCCAATCTCCTGGAGGTATTTGTCCAGCGACTGGCTCTCGCGATTGGTGATCTGCTTGCTGATTTTAAGCTGTCTCATGGTGCCTTTTTAGCTTCTTTGAAAACGTCTGGACGAAAAATTAGTTCCAAAAATCTTCGCTGGCAACTATACCTGGGCAGGTTCTTCCTTTTTCGGAGGCTTTGGCAGCAGAACCTTGCGGGAAAGCCGGAATTTGCCGGTTTTCTTGTCCACCTCGATAAGCTTTACCTTGACTTCTTCGCCCACTTCCATCACTCCGTCCATGGTCTCGAGGCGCTCCCATTTGATCTCAGAAATGTGGAGCAACCCGTCTTTGCCTGGCATGAACTCGACAAAGGCACCGAAGGGCATGATCGATTTAACCACGCCGTCGTATACCTGCCCCACTTCGGGCACAGCCACGATGGCACGAATCCGCTTCAACGCGCCTTCCATCGACGCCTGGTCCGTCGCAAAAATGCTTACGTGACCTTTCTTGTCTTTCTCTTCAATGACGACGGTCGCGCCAGTAGTATTTTGGATGTCCTGGATTACTTTTCCGCCAGGTCCGATTACCGCTCCGATCATCTCTTTGTCGATGACCATGGAGAAGGCACGCGGAGCATGGGGCTTAAGGTCAGGACGAGGTGCCTGGATGGCCTTGTTCATCTCGCCGAGAATGTGAAGCCTTCCTTCCTTCGCCTGGAGCAACGCTTCCTTTAGAATGTCATAGGAAAGCCCTTCTACCTTCAGGTCCATCTGGCAGCCGGTGATTCCTTTTTGGGTTCCGGTAACTTTGAAATCCATATCTCCCAAATGATCCTCGTCGCCGAGGATATCAGACAAGATCGCATATCGTCCCTTCTCGGAAATCATGCCCATGGCAATTCCGGATACAGGGGCCTTGATCGGCACACCGGCATCCATCAACGCCAGCGCTCCGGCACAGACAGTGGCCATCGACGATGAACCATTTGATTCAAGAATGTCTGACACCACGCGGATGGTGTAAGGATTGCTATCTTCTGCGGGGAGAACTTGCTTGAGGGAGCGCATGGCGAGGTTGCCATGCCCTACTTCCCGGCGTCCCGGTCCACGATTAGGTTTTACTTCGCCGGTGGAGAACGACGGGAAGTTATAATGGAGAATAAACTTGTTCGAACCGGAGAACATAGCTCCGTCGATCAATTGCTCGTCGAGCTTGGTACCCAGGGTCACCGTGCTGAGCGATTGGGTCTCGCCGCGGGTGAAAATGGCTGAACCGTGCGCTGCGGGCAGGTAATCAACTTCCGTCCAGATGGGGCGGATTTCATTGGTCTTGCGGCCATCCAAACGAACCCGTTCATTGAGGACGAGGTCGCGGGAAGCTTTCTTCTGAATGTCGTGGTAGTACTTCTTGACCAGTCCTTTGTCAATCGTAGAGTCTTCCGGGAGACCGGCGAGGTATTCTTCAACCACTTGCGAAAACAACTCCGAACGTTTGGCCTTGTTGGCAGTCTGCAACTTGGCAACGGCGTAGACCTTGTCATAAAGGAGCTTGAACAGCTCTTCTTTCAGTGCGGGGTCGTTGGTTTCGTGATTATAGGTGCGCTTTTCGGTCTTATTGGTCAGCTTAGTCAGTTCGATCTGTAGCTGGCACTGAACCTTGATAGCTTCATGGGCTATTTTCAGTGCTTCGAGCATGTCTTCTTCGCTGACTTCTTTCGCTTCGCCTTCAACCATCAGGATATTGTCGATGGACGCAGCCACAATGAGATCGAGGTCGGCCTTCTCTTTCATATCCAGGGGAGGATTGACGATGTACTTGCCATCGACACGGGCCACCCGCACTTCAGAGATCGGGCCCTGGAACGGAATATCAGAAACAGAGAGTGCAGCCGAAGCCGCAAAGGCAGCGAGTGCATCAGGAAGCGCCTTCTCGTCTCCAGAGATTAACTGGATGATGACTTGAGTCTCGGCATGATAATCATCTGGAAATAAGGGACGTATAGCGCGATCAACCAAGCGGCTGATGAGGATCTCGTAATCGGAAAGTCTACCCTCACGACGCAGGAAGCCACCGGGTATTTTACCCATAGAGGCAAACTTCTCCTGGTAGTCAACAGAAAGGGGCAGAAAATCTGCGCCTTCCTTGCCCTCCTTGTTGGAGACAACCGTGGCAAGGATCATGGTATTGGCCATTCGAAGGACCACGGAACCGTCGGCCTGGCGGGCAAGTTTGCCGGTTTCAATGGTAATTTCCCTGCCGTCAGGAAGCTGGCAGGACTTAATAATAGGAGTTGGTTTCATAATAGTTGGGTGGCCAATCGTGGCCGTTACAAAAGCGAAAAGGGAACCTTGGAAGGGTTCCCTGACCGCCTTATGGGTTTGTTATTTTCTCAGGTCCAGTTCAGCAATGATCGAGCGGTAACGCGCGATATTGGTTTTCTGCAGGTAGCCCAGCAGTTTCTTGCGCTGGCCAACAAGGTTGAGGAGGCCTTGTTGAGTGGAAAAGTCCTTCTTGTGGCCCTTCAGGTGCTCTGTTAGGGAATTGATCCGATGGGTGAACAGGGCAATCTGGGATTCGGGCGAACCGGTATCCTTGGCTGTTTTGGCCGCTCCGTACTTGGTGAAAAGTTCCTTCTTTTTGGTTGAATCGAGGTACATCGCTTAAAGTTTACTGCTTTGGTCGTTTTTTAATCGCGCAAAATTAAGGGAAATGGCCAATATGTCAAAGCATCAGCCTGCAGGAAGTTCTGGCGTTTTAGCTCCAAAACGCCGTTTTAGCTTCTCCACGACAACCCGGTAATAGTCTGAGTCAAACAGCCGTGCATCCAGGCGCGCTTGCCTGAGGAAAATGAGGCCTATTGCCGCCAGGATCACATCTGCGGCCCAGATACCCTGAGGTACCGTTATCTTTTCCTGGAGCGCCCACTTTTCCCCGGTGCTGATAAACAGGTAGAATAGAATGAAGAAAAAGATCGAGAAGATTACGGGCACCCCCAACCCACCCTTTTTGATGATGGATCCCAGCGGGGCGCCAATCAGGAACATCACGATGCAGGCGATCGAGTTGGCCAGGATCTTATGCCATTGGATCTGAAATACCGCGCGTTCGTGGGTATAGGTATTCCGATTGGTGTTCATGTTCAGCAACGTCGCCTTGAGGGTCCGCGTTTGATTTAGCGCGATGGCGATTTCATCCGCCGTAAAGTCGGACGTGAACAGGCTATCAGAAACTTTTCGAGTTGCGGCCCCGATACTATCGGAGGGTACAGGAGTAAAATCCAGGGCAAAGGGGGAGCGATAAGGGTTATTCACCTTGTTCAGGGAATCACGGTACCGCTTGAAGGCTATGAGGTCCTTGGGTACATCAAGGGTATCTCCTTTCCGGTGAAAGGTGAAGAGGGAAAACTGCATGTTGTAGCGCCCCAGGTAATTTTGCTTGATCTCGGTGTTCAGCGAATCGATGTCATCGTCAAGTTGCCACACACTCCGCATGATCCGGTTACCCTGGAACCAGCGTTTGTCTGTCCGGGCAAGACCGAAGGACGAGAGGTCAAAGACAATCTCCATTTTGCCAAAGTGTGTTTTCTGCAGAGTTTCCTGACTATTACTCACCTGTTGCCCAATATTCTGCCCCTCAGAACCTTCGGTATAGTCATAGCCGTTATAGAGTTCAAGCTTCAGGTACTGCTCATTGAAAATCGTATACATTCGCCCTGAATCAGCGATGGTTACTTTCTTGTTTCCGGTTTGCCCCCGGTGGTCATAAATAATTACATCTTTAAGCGAAGCCCCATCCGGAAATTTCTTGTTCACCTTGATGCTGATGTCAGGGATTCCGCCATAAAATGCTCCCTCCTGCAAATCAAGGGCTGGTTTTTTTTGCTTGATGTCATAGAGCAGGCTGTAGGCTTCCAGGGCAGCTTTGGGAACCCACGTGTTGTTCACATAGAAGGCGAAAACGGTCAACCCGATCACCATGATAAAGATGGGGACCAGGCTCCGGGAAAGAGAAATGCCCAAGGATTTGATGGCCGTGATCTCAAAGTGTTCGCTCAGGTTGCCAAAGGTGATCAGGGAGGAAAGCAGGATCGCCAGCGGCAGCGCCAGGGGAGTCATAAAGACCGCGAAGTAGAACAACAAAGTGCCCACCACATCCCATCCCAGGTCCTTCCCGATAATGTCGTCGAAGTACTTGAGCATGTGCTGAAGCAGGAGGATAAAGACCACCACCAGGAAGGTGAGGATAAAGGGCCCCACGAATGACTTGATGATGAGTTTATCGATCTTGCGCATGCGGATTCCTGTCTCAAAAATAACGCCATTTTGAAAGCTTTCCCGAAGGATTACCCCAAATGGCAAAAGTTTATAAATTTGCGCCTCCTTTTGGCGAGGTAGCTCAGTTGGTTAGAGCATCGGATTCATAACCCGAAGGTCGGCAGTTCAAATCTGCTCCTCGCTACTCAATTGGGTGGTCATTCACCGGGGTGGCCCTCAGACACACTGAACCATCCGGAAGAAAGTCCCCGCAGCCTGCCGCTACGGGGATTTTTTATGTCTCCGCGAAATCTTCTTGTATCGGCGGCAAGTCATTTGACAGTCCGGAAAATTCGTATATCTTCCAATCGAATCTGAGAGAGATGGAAACGAAAATGGCCAAGAAGCAACTTTTTACGGCGGACTATGAGTTGCATGCTTCTGTTAAGATGCTATACCCTTATATCCAGACCGCCAGTGGCCTCGCTGAGTGGTTTGCCGATGATGTCCGCATCAGCCCTGAGAAAGTATTCACCTTTGTGTGGGACCAGGAAGAACACAAGGCTATCCTCGCCTCGCACCGCACAAACCACTTCGTTCGATTTGAGTACCTGCCCGAGTCGGCTGAAGATAAAAAGGATCCCTCCTACTTTGAGCTGACCCTGGACGTGAACGAGCTGACCCAGATGACGTTCCTCAAAGTCTTCGACTACTCCGATTTCGATGACATGAAGGAACTCCAGGATTTGTGGGATGGCTTAATTGAACGACTGAAGACCGTTGTGGGTGGATAGCAGATTCTGACTCAGAGGTTAAACCAATACGTCAGCTTTACCACAATCGCCCTGTTCTTGGGCATGAAATTCTCAGCCGGCTGATCAAAAGAATAGAAGTAGTTGTCCGTGTATACGATAAACAAATCGGATACTGGCCGGAAGCGCCACTGCAGGCGCGTATTGATGTTTACATTTTGATACTGGCTGTTGTACTGAACAAACGTCGTGAAGAAGACACTGCGGGTCAGGGTTAAGTCAACCCTTGGACTGATCAGGTAAATATCTGCGCTGGTATACGGAGACGGCATTTTGATCTGGTTGAAGTTGGCGTCCAATGAAATCACGCCATAGGGCTGAAACCGATAATTGAGGCTGGCCGTCAGGTTGGTTCGAGTGCCATTGAAGTAGCTTCCATGCAACGCCCCTACCGTATACGTAAAGAATTTCCTTGGATCTGATTGAAAACTGGCGGACGCATTGGTATAGGTATACTCCGTGAATGCCGGTAAGGGTACCGGATTGTCTTCCGGCGGCGACCGGGTAGGATCAAAGTCAAAAAGCAGGAGCGTGTAGGTGTGCTGAACTTGGAAGGTCAATATCCCCTGGTTTTGAAACACCACATTGTACCCGGGAACATACTGGTAATCGGACAATGCGTGAATGTCATCCCAGATGTAAGATAGGTCGAGCACAGGGCCATGGTTGTTAATCCGGCTGTTGGCCGGAAACCACCGGTAGGCCCCGGAGGGTGAGATGCGCTTGTACCCGGCCCTCGGCACGAAGCCCACCGCGGGATCGTAGTTTCGACCAATGGCCTGTTGATAAAGATTAAACGTAAAAGGCTGCGTGTTGTACACAAAGCTCGCTCCCTGGGCATATTCCTCGCCCGGGTTATTGGGGGTGAACTGCTGATGGTAAAAGACCGTACCTGTATACCGGTTGTTCTTGAAACTGTAGTTGTAGTCCGCACCCAGGACTCGGTTGTAGTTGTATCCCTCCATGCGGAAGTCGCCAGAATCATTCTTGAACGTCTGGCGGTTTACAAAGATCGCCCGGATGTTGGAGTTGGTTCCCAGCCGGCGCTGACCCGTGGCGACGGTGTAGTTGTATGACGGCACTTTCGACTCCGGAATCTCTGCTGTTTGCATGTTCAGAAAGCCGACTCGGTAATACTTGTTCACATTGCCGCTGAGCCGTGCGCCAAAAAGAATCTGGTTTTGGATATTCTGCCCTGTATTGGGATCACGGGCCACACCAATCCGGCGGGAGAAGAAGGGTCGTGCATTCATATGCCCATAGGAAAGAAAAAGGTCTGCGTTTTCCAGGAAGAACTGTCGTCGCTCCGGAAAGAAAATTTCAAACCGGTCCAGGTTGGTCACCTGCCGGTCCACTTCAACCTGCGAAAAGTCAGGGTTCACCGTCAGGTCCAGGTTTAGGGAAGATGTCACTGCCACTTTCGCATCACCACCTACCGTTGCCTTCGAAACGGAGGGCTTGTCGTTGAGGAAGTCTTTTGAAGCATTCCCGGCCACATACGGAATTATCGAAATGTTGGAACCTGGGTGCTGAAGGGGTTGGTCCCAAACCAGTTCCCCTGCATAGTTCAGATTCCCGGCTTCAAAATACCGGGGAGTCCATGGCCATACAGCGCGTTCATTTTCTTTGCTGTCCTGACGGTAATACTTGACGTTCCATCGTGTTGAGCCAGCCTTAAAGCGAAGGGTGGTGTAAGGTATGGCCATCTCGGCGACGTAATACCCTTCATACTGTTTAACCGCACTATACCACTTGTTATCCCATGACATATCCAAATGATCAGGCATGACATAGCCGTTGGAGATCAATCCCTCCCGTTGGACGCCGGCAGGACTCAGTCCAAAGAAGAAGGCGTTGGTCAAATCCTGAAAAGTATCCAGGATAACGGCGACACCGTCCAGCCCCGGACCACGGAAATCCCGGCGAAGGGAAGACACCACATACCCACCAGGCTTGTTGTTGTGGGCCACCATACTGAAATAGACAAACTCGTCATCATAAGTGGCCCGGAACTCGGTGTTGACCAGCGACCGGCTGGTATCATACGGATACTGCTGCCACAAATCGCTTCCTACTTCGGCCTCTTTCCATGACTCCTCATCGAGGGCCCCATCGAGCTGTACCTTGTCAATGGCACGCCGGATGGAGACCGATGGGCGTTCCACTTCCGGTTCCGATCGCAACGGAACAGAGAGCAAAACCAAGAGCCCAACCAGCGAGAGGGTGACACGCATGATGCAAGAGAATGATCTTGAACGCGCCCTGCAAAATAAATCGGATGAGCGGAAGATTAGCGCGTGACTCTGGGCCGTGATTCCTATTTTTGTCAACTAACGCGAAACCTATGCTCCCTGCCATAACCCCTACCGAAACTGAAGCGTGGCGCAAACTAACGGCCCACTTTCTGGAAATGCAGGCCTTTTCCCTGCGAGAGGCTTTTGAAACTGATCCACAGCGATTTGACAAGTTTCACCTCTTCTTTGAGGGTATTCTTGTTGACTTCTCCAAGAATTCGATAACCGAGGAAACTCTAAACCTCTTCACTCAGCTTGCGGATGAGTGTGAACTCAGCGCCGCCATTGAGAGCATGTTTACTGGTCAGCTCATCAATCAGACGGAGGGTCGGGCTGTACTCCATGTTGCCCTTCGAAACCGCAGCAACAATCCTGTAGTAGCACAAGGCGCTGATGTAATGCCGGAAGTCAACCGGGTACTAAACCAGATGAAGGCCTTTTCTTCAAGACTGCTTTCCGGCGAATGGAAAGGTTATTCCGGAAAGGCGATCACTGATATCGTAAATATTGGCATCGGCGGCTCTGACCTGGGTCCGCTCATGGTTACGGAAGCCCTTCGACCTTATCACAAAAACATCCGACCTCACTTTGTTTCCAACATTGACGGAACCCACCTGGTGGAAACGCTGAAGAAAGTCAACCCGGAAACTACGCTTTTCATTATCGCGTCAAAAACATTTACCACCCAGGAGACAATGACGAATGCCGAATCAGCTCGAAGCTGGTTCCTCGAACAATCGGCTAACCAAGGCGACGTAGCCAAGCACTTCGTAGCAGTTTCCACTAACGAAAAGGCAGTCAAGGCGTTCGGCATAGCCCCCGAAAACATGTTTGTCTTTTGGGATTGGGTGGGCGGAAGATATTCACTGTGGTCATCCATCGGTTTGTCCATCGCCTGCACCCTGGGGTTCGAAGCGTTTGAACAATTGCTGGATGGCGCGCACGCCATGGACAAACATTTCCGCGAGGCATCGATGCAACAGAACATTCCGGTACTTCTCGCGATGATCGGCATATGGCATACCAACTTCTTCGACGCACAAAGTGAAGCCATCCTCCCCTACGACCAATACCTCCATCGCTTCGCTGCCTACTTCCAGCAAGGAAATATGGAGAGCAATGGCAAGTCCATCGACCGTAACGGGCAACCAGTTCTTCACCAAACCGGGCCTGTCATCTGGGGCGAACCTGGCACCAATGGCCAGCATGCCTTCTATCAGTTGATCCACCAGGGCACACGACTCGTTCCATGCGACTTTATCGCACCTGCAATCAGCCATAACCCGGTTGGCGACCACCATGCCAAATTGCTGTCCAACTTCTTTGCGCAGACCGAGGCACTGATGAAAGGAAAGTCACCTGAAGAGGTAAGAACCGAACTGCAACAACAGGGAATGTCAAAAGAGGCCATTGAGTTTCATTTACCTTACCGGGTTTTTGCCGGCAATCGACCTACCAACTCCATTCTATTTGAAAGACTCACACCCCGAACACTCGGATCCCTTATCGCCATGTACGAACACAAGATTTTCGTGCAGGGCGTGATCTGGAATATCTTCAGTTTTGACCAATGGGGTGTTGAACTCGGGAAAATCCTTGCCAAGAAGATACTGCCTGAATTATCCACCCAAGGTGTTATAACAGGGCATGATTCGTCCACCAACGGGCTGATTAACTATTTCAAACGATTGAGAGGACTACTGTGAGTCACAACATGGAAATGCCTGTCTACTGACCTATTTTTGGCCTTTCATTTTTAACCTTGAACAAGACTACTATTACCAAAATCGGCGTGTTCACCTCAGGAGGTGACGCCCCTGGCATGAATGCGGCCATCCGAGCCGTAGTGCGATCTGCCAACTACTACCAGGTTGAATCCCTGGGAATCAACCGTGGCTATGAAGGCATGATTGATGGAGAGATCTCCAAGTTGGGAACACGCTCGGTAGGCAATATCATACAACGGGGCGGAACGATCCTGAAATGCGCACGGAGCGACAACTTCCGAACGAAGGAAGGAAGGGCCAAAGCCATTGCTAACCTTCGCAAGCAGGGCATTGATGGCCTGGTGGCCATTGGTGGTGACGGTACTTTCCGTGGGATGCATGAGCTGATCAAGGATTCCGGCATCCCGGCCATTTGCGTGCCTGGTACCATTGACAACGACATTTCGGGGACGGACTATACCATCGGCTACGATACGGCTACGAACACCGCGGTAGAAGCTATCGATCGCATCCGCGACACGGCCCTTTCCCACAACCGCCTTTTCTTCATCGAAGTGATGGGACGGCATTCAGGCTATATCGCGCTCAACAGCGCTATCGCCGGGGGCGCTGTGGCCGTTATCATTCCTGAAGAGCAGACCACCTTTGATGAACTTTATACACTACTGGAGCAGAGCGGAAAGGCCAACAAGAAATCCAGCCTGGTGGTTGTCGCAGAAGGAGCCAAACTCAACGCGATGGAGCTGGCCCGGATGGTGGCTGAACGGTCCAACTACTTTGACATCAAAGTGACGATCCTGGGTCACTTGCAGCGCGGCGGCTCTCCTACTTATTTCGACCGCGTATTGGCCAGCCAGATGGGCCTGGCCGCAGTGGAAGGCTTGCTGCGCGGTGAGAAGGATTGTATGGTGGGTACTCGCAATGGAAAAATGGTCTTGAACGCATTTGAAGATATTATGAATGGCCAGGTCCATGAAATCGACCAGGAAGCCTTGCGGCTGGCAAAAATTCTTTCTACCTAAGGGGTCGAATGACACCATTTACTGTCGGCATTGACATCGGCGGCACGAGCACCAAGTTTGGTCTCGCCGATCGCGAAGGAAATGTCTTTCATCAGGATAGTCTTCCGATGATTGACTTTGTTGAATTTGAGGACTTTTATAACTCACTGGCTAAGACGATTCGCGCAGCAGCGCAGACCGCCCCAACCGGATATCAGCTCGTGGGAATCGGTGTCGGCGCAGCAAATGGGAACTATTACCACGGTACTATCGAAAATGCAGTTAATCTCCGATGGAAAGGCATTCTTCCACTCGGCAAGATGTTTACCGATGACTTCCATGTTCCGTGTCTCGTCACTAACGATGCCAATGCGGCTGCAGTAGGCGAAATGGTCTATGGCAAGGCCAAGGGTATGAAGGATTTTGTCATCATTACCCTGGGCACCGGCCTGGGAAGCGGGTTTGTCTGTGGCGGCGAATTGATCAATGGGCACAACGGCATCGCGGGTGAACTGGGTCATACGACGGTGAACCCAGGCGGTCGATATTGTAATTGTGGCAAACGGGGATGCCTGGAGACCTATGCTTCAGCTACCGGGATCAAACGTACTGTGTATAAGCTCCTGGCCGACCATCTTGAACCCAGTGAGTTGAGGGGCATCAGCTTTGAAGACCTCAACACCAAGATGATTTCTGAAGCCGCACACCGTGGCGACGTAGTAGCGAAGGAGGCCTTTGAATACACAGGCCGGATTCTTGGTATGAAGCTCTCCGACACGGTTGTCCATACTGATCCCGAAGCCATCTTCCTGTTTGGTGGCCTCGCCCTTGCGGGCCCGCTGATCTTCGATCCAACGATCTACCACATGGAGAAAAATCTGATGCCCCAGTTTCGTGGACGCGTGAAGGTGATCCCCTCCGGCCTCGAGAATCAGACGGCGCCGATATTGGGAGCGAGTAGCCTCGTGTGGGATCACCTTGAGAAGAAAAGCAAGTAGCTGTCAGCCGACCGACATCACTGGTGCATCGGTTCGAGCCGCTGCGGCTCTCGTGGTGTCAGGAGGCTAACCACCAACAGGGCAACTACACTCAGGAAGGTAGCGGGCACCAAACTGTGGATGCCAATGCTGATCACAAACTCACAGAGCGCCCAGCTGATCACACCAACCAGCATTGACGCCATGGCACCCGCTGAGGTGGTTCTCCTCCAATAGATGCCAAACGTCAACGGCGCCAGCAGCGTGACCATACTCAGTACAGAAGATTCCCCCACCAACTCGTAGATATTGCTGCGTAAGCAGGCCATTAACGTCGCCAGAGCGCTGAACAAAAGTACGGAGCCTCTTGTCAGCCATAGCATCTGGCGATCGTTGAGCCGCTCCTTCATCAGAGGCCGAACGAGATTTTCAGAGAAGATGGCCGCCGGTGCAAGGATCGCCGAGCTGGTGGTACTCATGATTGCAGAAAGCAATGAACCGAAGAACAACACTTGCACCACCAGGTTGGTATGTTGCAGCACCATCACAGGTAAGGTGAGTTGGGTATCACCGGTCAACTGTTCCGGGTACAGGTGCTTGGTGCACAGGCTGATGAACAGCGGCAGCATGGCGACAGTAAGGTACAGGAAGGCTGCGTAGTAACAGGACCTTACAGCAGTGTTTGCTGATCCCGAAGACATCGAACGTTGAAATACATCCTGGGAAGGAATGGAACCCAACCCCAAAACCGACCAGGCCGCCAGGTAGGCGGTTACCTCCCGCCATTCTGGTTTGGGTAAGAATCGAAAATTCGCCGGATGAACATCTGCAAATACAGCTGCAACGCCGCCCGCCTTTCCCGCCAGGACAACGGCCAAAACCACCAAGCCAACAACAATAATAATGCTCTGTACAAAGTCGGTTATGGAGATCGCCCACATGCCGCCGATGTAGGTGTAGAACGTCACCACGAGGGCACTGACCACCACACCCATCCACACGTCGAGACCGGAGACCACATTGAGAATGAGGCCCATGGCCACCAACTGGGCTGCAATGTAACCCACATACGGAGGTGCCATCAGCGCACTGGACAGGAGTTCTGCTCTTCTGCCGTAACGAAGCTTGAAAAAATCACCCAGGGTGAGCAGGTTCATCGAGTATAGTTTTCGCGCGAAGAAAATCCCAAAAAGTATCAGACAGAGTGCCGCGCCAAAAGGGTCTTCAATCACCGCGTACAACCCACCTTTGAGAAACTCTGAGGAGGCTCCAAAAACGGTTTCCGATCCAAACCAGGTCGCGAAAAGTGCGGAAGAGCTCAACAAGATGGGCAGGCTTCTGCCCGCCAACATAAAATCACCAGCGGTCTTTACCCGACGCGAAGCCCAATAACCGATGAGGACGGTGAGGAAGAGGTAGGCGATGATGGAAAGAAGGAGCAACGAACAGGTTCAATTCGTGCAAAAATAGGAGAATTCCATTACCCGCCGATTTGCCGGGTGATTCTTCATCTCCCCGACGACTTAAGGGTAAAGTCAATCGACACATCCACCGACTCAGCGACACTCTTCCAGAACAATTCCGGGATCCGGACTTGGTAGTCAATGAATTGCACAGTGAACTTCGACCGGATGACCAGGTAGCTACCCATCATTTCGGCTGTACCCGGGACATCGACCTCACGAGTTACACCGTGAATGGTCAACTTGCCTTTGGCATGCACCGACTGGGGGCCTGGCGTGTTGAAAGAAAAGCCCAGGAGCAGGCCTGTAAACGAGGCTGCAGGAAACTTGCCGGATTCCATATACTTCTCATTGAAGTGCTTCTTCATCAAGGATTTCTTGAATTGGAATTCGGCAATAGGGACTTGAAAGGCAATGACCCCGGATGCTGGGTCGTACGCGCAGGTAGGCTTACTATTGGTCGCTTCAAGGTTTTCAACCGCTGCCTCCCTAAAGAAGGTCACGGTAGCACGTTCTGATACATAGGTTTGTGCCTGGACACCCAGCGAGGGTAACCCGAGAATTAGCCAAAATAGAAATCCGCGCATCAATTGTTCTTTGCCCCATTATCCACTCAGCCGCAATGAGCTGGATTTGTTCTGCACTCAGGCTGGCATTCCCGGCCGGAGGCATCGACTTGGTGCAGCGACAGGAGGGTACGTATTTGGTTTGGAAAAATATCACTTATCCCCTCCCCGACAACCACTTAAAAAAGAAAATCCCCCAAAGTCCTTGACCCCAGGGGATTCTCCTGTCTATAGTTGGCTTTAATCTGTAACAAACATAACCGGGGTGGTCAAAGGGTAAAATAAGACCCCGGTTAATTGAAGCTAGGGCTGGTGAGCTGCTGATTTTGGCGACGAGCTGTTTTTGATGGTATCCACGGGCTCTACCTTTTCCTTCTTTTTAGAACCCGGGAACGTAGTGCGACGGCTGATATCAACGACAATGAAAACCAGGAAGGCGGCAAACAAGAGAGCGGCGATAAGGAATATCTTCCGGGATCGGGTCATGGCACAAAGTACGGATGCCCTGGCTGGGGAAGCAAGAAAAAAGGGGCCGAAGCCCCTTTTGCATTACTTGAGTTTCTTAACTACTTCCGAGAACGCATCCGGGTGGTTCATGGCCAGGTCGGCAAGCACCTTCCGGTTGAGGTCGATGCCAGCAGTCTTCAATTTGCCCATGAGCTCGGAATAGGACATGCCGTGCAAGCGGGCGCCGGCGTTGATACGTTGAATCCAGAGGGAGCGGAAATCGCGCTTCTTGGCTTTACGGTCGCGGTAGGCGTAGCCGAGACCTTTTTCGACCGCGTTTTTGGCGACGGTCCATACATTCTTCTTTCTCCCAAAGAATCCTTTGGCGAGTTTGAGCACCTTCTTGCGCTTGGCGCGGGATGCTACATGGTTTACTGAACGTGGCATAGTTACATTTTTTGGTTACAGGCGCCCAGACGTATCGGGGACTTGAAGCCGTGGAACCGGGTTAAACATGAAAACCGTCCCGACCTTCGGGACTAGAGCAGATAGGGAAGCATCGGGCGCACGTTGCTTTCATCGACTTTCTTGACGATAGCACTGTTGCCTAACCTTCTCTTCTGCTTCGTTTCTTTTTTCGTCAGGATGTGACGCTTGTAAGCGCGCTTGCGCTTGATTTTACCGGTTCCGGTAACCTTGAAGCGCTTCTTCGCTCCTGACTTTGTCTTCAACTTGGGCATGACTCTTATCGCTTAATTCTACTACTTATTCTATTTCTTGGAGGCACCGGGTTTGGGCGCCACCATCATATACATCCGTTTTCCTTCCAGCTTCGGCATTTGTTCTACCTTCCCCACTTCCTCCAGGGCTGTCGCAAACTTCAACAGCAGAATCTCACCGCGCTCCTTGTACACAATCGACCGTCCGGCAAAATGAACGTAGGCTTTTACCTTCGCTCCTTCCTTCAGGAAGTTGATGGCGTGCTTCACCTTGAAATTGAAATCGTGGTCGTCCGTGTTCGGACCGAAGCGCATCTCTTTGACGACGGTCTTCTGGGCGTTCGACTTGATTTCCTTCTGCTTCTTTTTCTGCTCGTACTTAAACTTCGAGTAATCAATCACCTTGCAGACTGGAGGGTCAGCATTGGGCGAAATCTCCACGAGGTCCAATCCGTGCTCCTGGGCAATCTTCAGTGCAACCTGGATGGGATAGACATCTACCTTGATGTTTTCACCTACCACCCGCACACGGGGAGCGGTGATCCGCTCATTCACTTTATACGGCTCTTCAACCACCCTGGGGCGAAAGCCCCTGCTATACGGACGATTGCCTCCTGGCGGGCGACTGCCCCCCGGAGGACGACTACTTCCAGGAAAAAATGCCACTCGTTGGGTTTAAGTTTAACATCAATAATCTCTTCTTTTGCCTTTCAAATGGCCTCCTGGCCCATTTGCAAGGCCGCAAATATCACCATTTTTACAATTCTTCCCTCTCAAATGCCGTAATTTTTAGCATTTGAGGCTACAACGGCATGGCAAAGTCCTTCGAAGCCAGTTCGATAAACTCAGCCAGCGAAACAGAACCTTCATCCCCCTTTCCATGCTTTCGCACAGAGACCCGGTTCTCCGATGCCTCCTTCTCTCCGACAATTAGCATAAACGGCACCTTGCTTACCTCTGCGTCACGGATCTTCCGACCTATCTTTTCATTCCGGTCATCAAGGAAACCCCGGATGTCCCGGTTCTTCAACTCCTGGAGCACATGTGCAGCGTAATCATTGAAACGTTCCGAAATGGGAAGCACGGCCACCTGCTCCGGTGTCAGCCACAAGGGGAAGTTGCCGGCGCAATGCTCAATAAGCACTGCCACAAACCGCTCCAATGATCCAAAAGGCGCCCGGTGAATCATCACCGGCCGGTGCTTCTGGTTGTCTGATCCGATGTATTCCAGCTCAAATCGCTGGGGCAATTGATAGTCTACCTGGATGGTGCCCAACTGCCAGCTCCGGCCCAGTGCATCTTTCACCATGAAGTCCAATTTCGGTCCGTAGAACGCGGCCTCTCCTTTCACGGCGACGGTCTTCAGTCCGCGCTCGTCAGCGGCCTCCTGGATCTCCCGCTCGGCCCGGTCCCACAATTCGTCTTCACCGATATACTTCTGTTTGTCGGCAGGGTCGCGCAAGGACAGTTGTGCCGTATAGTTCTCGAACCCGAGGGAACGGAACGCGTGAAGTACCAGATCGATCACCTTGATAAACTCTTCTTTCACCTGGTCGGGCCGGCAGAAGATATGCGCGTCGTCTTGGGTAAATCCACGCACCCTGGTCAGGCCATGCAACTCTCCGCTTTGCTCATACCGATATACCGTTCCAAACTCAGCAAACCTTATAGGAAGTTCCTTGTACGAACGAGGCTTCACTTTGTACATCTCGCAGTGGTGCGGACAGTTCATGGGCTTAAGCAAGAACTCTTCGCCTTCATTCGGGGTCGTGATAGGCCTGAAGGAATCTTTGCCGTATTTGTCCCAGTGCCCTGAGGTGACATACAACGCTTTGCTTCCAATATGCGGTGATACCACGGGGTCATACCCGGCTTTAATCTGTGCCTTGCGCATGAACTGCTCCAACCGCTCACGAACCACCGTTCCTTTAGGGAGCCACAAGGGCAATCCCATTCCCACCTTCTCAGAGAACGCAAACAATTCAAGCTCTTTGCCCAGTTTGCGGTGATCCCGCTTCTTAGCTTCCTCCAGCATATGGAGGTATTCTTCAAGTTCCTTTTGTTTCGGAAAAGTAATGCCGTAGATGCGGGTGAGCATCTTGTTCTTTTCGTCGCCACGCCAGTAGGCACCGGCCACGTTCAACAACTTTACGGCCTTAATGAAGCCTGTATTTGGAATGTGGGGACCACGGCACAAGTCAGTAAATCCACCTTGATGGTAGAAAGTGATAGACCCATCCTCAAGGCCATCGATCAATTCCAGTTTGTACTCATCACCTTTCTTGCCAAAGAACTCAAGGGCTTCCTTCTTGGAAACATCCTGACGGGTATAGACGCTGTTCTTCCGGGCCAGTTCAATCATCTTAGCTTCCACCTTGGCCAGGTCGTCCTCGCCAAACGGCTGGGTGCCCAGGTCAACATCGTAGTAGAATCCATTTTCAATGGGTGGGCCAATTCCAAACTTTACCCCCGGGTAAAGGGCTTCCAATGCTTCCGCCAGCAGGTGGGCTGAAGAGTGCCAAAAGGCATACTTTCCTCCTGCATCATTCCAGGTGAATATCCGGATAGAAGCGTCGGCAGTAATTGTGCGGGACAAGTCACGGATTTCTCCATTGACTTCAATGGCCAGCGCGTTGCGGGCAAGGCCCTCGCTAATACTTTGCGCAATTGCCATCCCGGTTACCCCGGAAGGATATGTCCTCGATGAACCATCGGGGAGTGTGATCTTCACTTCACTCATTCAGCACACGAATTTGAGGCGCAAATATGCAACTTTTAGCGCAAAGGGGCTGCACTACAACTTAAACTGGATGGTACCCACAATCCCAAATGGCCGGACATCGGGACGGTTGAGGTACGTCAGGCGATGAACGAAGTCTACCCTGAAAAAGTGGAAGATGTTTTCGACACCATAACCAACTTCCACATAGGGAGTGCCCACCAGGTAGCCGGTTGGATAAGCTGTTTGGCCGTCGGGGGTCTGGGTGGCGATTAGTCGCTGGTTCTCCTGGCTCAGTCCTCCATAAATGATGTTGGTAGTAGCAACCAGTCGCCATTTGAGACGATTCATCAATGGAATACGGTTCAGAAAAAGGCCCTCAAGGAATTGACGGTACCGGATCGTAACATACCGGTCACTGACAAATTCCCCGAAGTTCATAAGGTTGTACGCAAACTGGCTGTAAAGGAAGCTCTGGTTGCCAAGGTGGACACCCAGCAAGGGATACGGGAGCGTATCAGGAATATACTCACCGGCAATAGTCATGAAGCCAACGCCCAATAGCCCCATTCGGATCCGTTTGTCGATCTGCAGCCTGAATTTGTTGTAAGTGAAATCGCTGCCAAACAGTCCCTGAATCCCATGGGTATAGCGAAAAGTAATGGCTGGCCATTTCCTCAACCCGAGGCTCACGCGCTCATTCCCGTTTTGAATATAGGTTTCATCCCGGGCATACCGCGACTCCAGGAATACTTCGGAAGTCTCAAACTTGGCATAGGTAGGCGAACCGGGCACTGCTGCATCGCTGGGGTCTTTGTAATAGGCGAAAGGGTATGTCGGGTCAAATGTATTATACCGAAAACCAACCCGTTGCGAAAATCCCTTGAAGAACTCCCGGCGGAAGGAAGGAAATACTTCATTGAAGTAGTAAGCCCGCCGATACTGGCCCCAGCGCACGGCGGTGAGGAATAACTGGTTGTTCGAAAGCAGGTCGTCGTCAATGCCCAGTCGAACCACATCCGTACGCGCTGAAAAGTTAAGTGTGGTCCATTTCTTTCGATCGACCAATCGTTCGACAAACCCGGAGGCCTTTACCCGATGGTCATCAAATCCGTACGCCAGCATGGCGCCGTACATCATCTTTTTGCTGTACTTCGAGTTGGTCTTGAATCCACCCTGGATGCGGAATCCTTCCACGGAGTTCCAGGTGAAGGTGCGCAGGTAAGGCCCTACTTCCACTTTTCCCAGGCTATAATATCCATCCACGATCGCCTTGAATATCTCGGTGTAGGTTTTTACGACCGGGATGTTTTTCAGGGTGTCGATCATATTGTACACATTTCTTTCCGTAGAAGTCAATGGTTCATGCCGAAGGGTATCCCAATACTTCTCTTCTTCAAATACTGTGGCATCTTCTGCGACATTGATACGGCGCTCATAGAACGATTGCTCACGGGGCTTGTTAATTACGAAGTTTCGGTTGCTCGTATAAAATTTGGCCAACAGTCCAATGGAGTTCTTACTCAGTTCGCTGATGTTGACCAGTACCCGGTTTTTCAGCGGCAACCAATGACCATCCTCGGTCTTGGCCAGTTCCTGTTGGATCTTGATGCGGTCGATGAAGTTGACGTTGGCGCTCTTGCTGATCGAGGCATCAATCTGCTTCAGCGCAAATTCCTTCTTGGTGATCCACATGGAACCGGTGAAGGCCAGTTCAAGGGGGCTCTTGGGGTAGAAATCAATCCGGTAGCAGAAGTCATCGCCCAGGTATAGACTGTCAAGAAGGTCATAATCATAATACAATCGCCAGCCATCGGCGATGGGCGATACGAAGTTCTTGTTAATGATCGGAACCCAGTTCTGGTAGAAATTATATTCCTGGAAGGTGGAACCCACTAACTGGGTTACCATGGTGCCGTCGTCAATGCCTACGCCGTTGACCTTGCTTCGAAGGATGGTCTCCGTACTGAGCTGGGGTTTTTCCCGGTAGTAGAACTTTGAAACGCTTTCGGTGATGAAGAGGGGCAGCACAGGTTTACCATCTTCACCGACAATTCGCTCCACGCTATCGAGTACCGCCGCGATCTTTTTCATCACCTTCTTCTGGCGGAATTGTTCAGTGATGTGATCGAGGTCTACTTCCGTTTTGGTATAGACATCGTATTCATAAGCGTCCAGCTTACGCTTGTCGTTGAGATCCCTGTTCCTGACAACTCCCCTGAGAATCTCCCACGCCGGGTTTTCGCCTGCTTTCACTATTACTTCCTGCAGGTTGGTTTTCTCCTCGACCAACTGGAAGTTCACTACCTGGTCAATACCGCGCTTGATCTTCTTGGTCCGGGCCTGGTACCCGATGTAACTCGCGACGACCGAGTCGCTGGCTTTGATTGCCCGAATAACATATTTTCCATCGAAGTCCGTTGTTCCTCCGGTGGTTGTACCTTTGAACACCACGTTGACGAAAGGAAGCGGATCACCGGAATTGGCGTCGGTGACTTTCCCTCGCACAATAGTTTCCTGGCCTAGTGCGGCAGTAGTTGCGAAAAGAATAAACGCGAGGAAACGAAAAAAACCAACGAGAATCTTCAACGAAAACGGTTTTTATAGCTTATTTGGAGGCGCAAAAATGCCATGAATTCATCAAATTAGCAATTGCCTTCATCGAGCATGACCACCGGCTTGCATCCATGACCTCTACGAAAACTCCCCTATGGTTGTTCGGTGCTTCGTGACATTTTGTTTGTTCTTGGGCTCGTGGGCAGGATTTGCACAAGAAGACGAGAAGTCCACCGAGATCAGCGCTCTTCCGAAATCCATCGACTCGACCCACATTGGCTACAAGAATAAACTTCTTGTTTTTCCCATAGTGGCTCTTTCCACGGAGACGAGTTGGGTGTTTGGCATTGCCAACGCCTATGTCTTCAAAACCTCCAAAAAGGACCCTACCCTCCGGACGTCAACTATGCCATCCGGGATCCTGTACACGCTAAAGGATCAAATTCTTATCGCCCTGGGCGCCAACATTTTCCTTCCAAGGGAAAAGTACATTATTCGCTTTGAGAATACGTTTAGCAAGTTTCCTGATAAATTCTGGGGAATTGGCAACAACACCCCTTCCAGCGCGGAAGAGTCCTACACTATTAGCCAGTTCTATATCAACCCGGCCATCAGCCGCAAGATCAGAAGGAATTTGTTCCTGGGAGTCGGCATCGAATACCAAAGTGTGTTCAACATCAAATACAAGGCTGGAGGAAATTTCGAAAAGGACCAGGTTCTGGGCATTTACAACCGGGAAGAATACAGCGTCTTTGGCATGAGTGCACTGATCACCTTTGATTCAAGAAACCACGCCTACACCCCTAACCACGGTTCGTTGTTTCGTGTTAAGTTCTCCGATTTCAACAAGAACCTGGCAAGCGACTACAACTTTCACCTGTTTGATGTCGATATCCGGAAATTCTTCCAGCTGAAACCTCAGAATATCCTCGCCTTTCAATATTACGGTATGTTCACCTTTGGTGATGTCCCCTACCGGCACCTGGCACTACTGGGCGGCAACGCGATGATGCGCGGATACTATGGAGGCCGCTACCGCGACAAGATGTTCATGGGCCTCCAGGCAGAATACCGGTTTCCAGTGTACTGGAGGTTTGGTGCTGCCACATTCGCCAGCGCAGGACAAGTCGCCGATAACGGAACTCAATTCAATTTCTCCGGGCTTCATTACGCAGTCGGGGGCGGCATACGTTTTTCCGTGTTACCCAGAGAGAACCTTAACCTCCGCTTCGATGTGGCGTACGGAGACAAGGTGAATTATTACGTAGTGCTTGCTGAATCGTTCTAGGCTTAGCCCATGTCAATGGGCTCCTTCTCCCCCAAGTGCCTTGGACCTGTTTTGAAAACATAGAGGTCCAACACCGCCTTGGCGCGCGCAAAATACTCCCTGACATAAACGCTGACCGCCGGTTCATCCGATGGTTCATTGGCGACAAGCGCTACCGCATCAATATGGTAGAAGCGGCTGATAAAGAGAGCGCGGTAGGAATGGAATGGTTGGGTAATGATGGTGATGTGTTCTTGCCCGAAGATCTCCTTGCTGCGTACCACAGAATCCAGGGTTCTAAGTCCTGCATAGTCAAGGGTAATGGCCGAATCCGGAACACCCAGTTTCAACAGGGCACGTTTCATTTCCAGTGGCTCATTGTAGAAGCGCGACCGATTGTCACCACTCACAATGATGTGGCCAATCTTACCCATGGCATATAAACGCGCCGCGGCCTCCATGCGATTGTGAAAAAAGGGATTGGGCGACCCATCCGAACGACGACTGCTCGTCCCCAGCACTAAACCTACCGGGTTAGACGGGATACGATCGTAATCCGAAAAAACCTCATTCGAAGTGCTTCGGACAATCCACCAATTGGCGGCCACCAGCAGAAGGATGAAAAAAGTTCCAACCACCCAACTCAACCGCCACACCCATCGCGCGAAAGACATACGTACCCCTTGATTAAAGCCGGACAAAACTACTGAATTGTCTTCAGATACTCCCGCTCAATGACTTCTGCATTGCGCACACTCTTCTTGTACCAAAGCAATCGGAGCGTTTCTTTCTCTTCCTCACTTAACTGCCATGAGATTTCTGACTGACGTAACCCGGAGAGGCTCGTGTACAGGCAAATAGCTGCACTTACCGATATGTTCATACTTTCCGTAAAGCCTGTCATCGGTATGGTTACGGCAAGGTCCGCTTGTTTAAGTGCAAAGTCCGAGGACCCATGTCGTTCATTGCCCATGACAATCGCCAGGGGTCTATCCAGCGGAACTTCACCAATCGGAGTTCCACCTGCCGGATCAGTTACCGCGATTCGGTAGCCCTGCTGCCGAAGGGCATTGAAACATTCCGAAGTGTTGTTATGTCCCTTCTTGCGGTAGCGAACAATATTCAACCACTTATTGGACCCTTTCAAGACCAGCTTATTGGTTGACCATTCGCTATTGGTCTCTATGACATGCACATCTTGTAAGCCCATGCATTCGCACGTACGAATGACGGCACTGGTATTTTGCGATTGATAAATATCTTCCAGGACGATGGTGATATATCGGGTTCTTTGGGCAAGCACGCGCTCCATGAATTCCCTTTTGTGCTCCGAAACAAACTGGCTAAAGTGTTCCTTTAATAGGCGTTGATGTTGAAGTGGTTCCATTGAAATGCAAGGTACTCTGCGAGTTATTAAGTTGATCAAAGCATGTGAAGATATTAGAATAAAGCCACACGCATGAAATGGTGATGAAGAACAAGATAATTGGATAACTTTGTGTCAACTTTTTGATGCGGTAGTTCGTTGCACTGCCAACCATGTTGCCGCCGATGACGGGTCCTTTCTTAAGGTTTTCGTATTTTTGCACCGGTTTTTGAGCAATGAAAAGAATAATCTTCATATCAATCGTTTGCATGCTATGGATTGGCGCTGCGCAAGCCCAATACATTCCGCTATCAAGCGATGAGCAGGGGTTTCGCAACGAACGACTTGAACATTTTTCACAACCAATAGAACTGCGTCGTTGGGAGATCGTCCAGGACACGGCCGATGAATGGCGCGAGTGGGAAGTGGTTGACAATTATTCCTTCGGTATTAACCGCGGTTCTTTGTCGATGATCGCTGATCTGGAATCGCTCCATCCTTACTTCCGTGACAAAGTGTTGGAACTGATTCGCGTCTGCCGGTCGAAAGGTATTGAACTTGCCGTGGTGGAAACCTATCGAACACATGCCAAGCAAACAGAGTACAAGAAAATGGGCCGTCGCTATACGCGTTCCAAAGCTGGACATTCCAAGCATCAGTATGGCCTTGCCGTGGATGTGGTGCCCGTCATCGATAGTATCCCCCAGTGGAAGAACCTGAGATTGTGGAGAAAGATTGGTCCGATCGGAGAGCAACTCGGTATGCGTTGGGGAGGCCGTTGGTCCAGGCTGTATGATCCCGGCCATTTTGAATGGACCGGTGGTTTGCTCGCCTCCGATCTGGCCAAAGGCCACTTCCCAGCTATTCCGCATCCTGAACAATATCCTTGCCTCGATGAAGACCTCAAGGAGCTTCGCCGCCATTGGAAAGCTTGGGAGAACGAACAATCCATTGTTGCCGATAAGATGGCCAGGGAAAAACGCGAGCGCATGCTGGCTGCAACCGCTGCCCGCAGTCTCGCTCGTACGGGCGGGCAAGACTAGACTTCAGCCAGTACTCCACCGAATTAATTCACTTTGTTCTGTCTTTCATCTCCCCTTATCAGGTGGGAACAGGAGATTGCTGAATGGCATGAGATGGCTTGAAGTCTTATCTTTACCCACTTCACAAAACGGATATGAAAAAGATGTGGGCTGTTTACGTTGTTGTTGCTGCGGTGATCTACTTCATTGGCAATACCCTTTTCGTCGCGGGCGCCTTTAAGAGCATTCAACCCCATCAGGAAGGCATTACTGAGAAAATCTACACTGGCATTTATGGCGCCGAAGACATGGACCTTGACGAGGCGACGGGCAAACTCTATATCTCATCCGCTAACCGATGGAACACGCAACAGGGACTTCCTGCCGATGACGGCATATGGGTGATTGATCTCGACTCCACTCAATCTCCAAGACGGCTTGCCACCAACTACCCCGGTGAATTTCATCCCCATGGCATTTCCTTCTTGCGAACGGATTCTACCGCCAAACTTTGGGTGGTTAATCACAACCCTGCTGGAAATTTTGTAGAAGTCTTCATTATCAAGAATGACAGTCTGCTGCATCAAAGAAGCCTCGAGGATGCATCGATGTGCTGCCCGAACGATGTAGTCGCGGTTTCAGCAAATCAGTGCTACGTCACCAATGACCATGGCACGCAAAAAGGATTCAAGCGAACCCTGGAGGACTATGGCCGGCTCCCCTTCTCTTCGTTGCTCTACTTTGATGGCAAGAGCTTCACTACTGCCTACGGGGGATTGCGCTACGGTAACGGGGTAAATATCTCGAATGATGGAAAACAACTTTACCTGGCGGAGACTACCGGACGTAAAGTCCTGACGTTCGATCGTGACGCAACGACGGGGGCTCTCAAACTCACCAATACATTCCAATTGGATACAGGCGTTGATAATATTGATGTGGATGCCAATGGTCACCTTTGGATCGCGGCACATCCCAAATTGCTGGCTTTTGTAGGTCATGCAAAAGACTCGACCAAGAAGTCACCGTCGCAAGTGCTGCGGCTTACCCCAATTGATACGGAGGGATTCCAGGTAACCGAACTAATGATTGATGATGGCCGACAACTTTCAGGATCCAGTATCGCGGTCCGGTACAAAGACGAGCTTTTCGTAGGAGGTGTATTTGAACCGAAGATCCTGAGAATCCGGTTGAAGCAACCTTAGACGACAGCTGAGTGATGATCCGTAAATTTCTCCTGAGGCTGGTCGCCATAATTGCCGGATTGTTCGTGGTGTTATGGTCAGCACTTTTTCTTTTCCAGGACAAGCTAATCTTCCAGTCGGTCAGTCTTGAGCGTAACTATGTCTACAGCTTCAACTTCAATTTTCAAGAATACTTCATCCCTGTCGGCGGCCAACACACAGATACCCTTAATGCCCTTTCGTTCAAACCGAAGGAAGAGTCAAAGGGGCTGATCATTTATTTTCATGGCAATCGGGGCAACCTGCAACGTTGGGGCCAGTATGCGCCGAATCTTACCCGGCATGGTTATGAGGTACTCATGATCGATTACCGGGGGTATGGAAAAAGTACTGGTAAACCCGGAGAGCAAGCATTCTACAGCGATGCCCGGCAAGTATATCAATGGGCTCGCGGTCGTCATCCGGAAGGAAAACTGATCCTCTATGGCCGTTCACTTGGTTCGGCGGTGGCCTCTCACCTGGCAACCGAGGTTTCTTGTGATCTCCTAATTCTCGAAACTCCATTTGATGAACTACGAGGAGTAATGGACCCCTATTTTGAATTCGGAATTCAGTTTCTGCCACTGCGCTACAAGTTCTCCAATTACGAAAACCTCCGAGATGTTCAATCAAGGGTCCTCATTCTTCATGGAACAGCGGATAAAGTGGTTCCGTTGAGTTCTGCCCTGCGACTCAAGTCCCAGCTTCAATCACCAGAAGACTTTGTCATCATTCCCAAGGGTGGGCACCGTAACCTGGGATCATTTCCTGAATACCAGCTAGCCCTGGAGAAGTTCCTCCCGTAGTCATTTCACGCTTTGAAGATTAATTCCTATTTTTTTCATCGAATGGTGATCTCATGGAGATAATAGTGCTTGCCGTTGTTCTTGGGTACGTTGCGTTATGCCTGATTTTCTATTTTACCCAGCACCTCTATTTCTTCCGCCCGGAGATACTGTCCCACACGTTCAAGTATCAATACGTTTTTCCATTTGAAGAATTGAATTTCGATACAGCAGATGGCGGCAGGATCAACGCCATCCACTTCAAGGTCCCCAACTCACGAGGCATCATCTACTACCTGAAAGGGAATTCCCGCAGCATCAAAGGTTGGGGTAAGTTCGCTAAAGACTTCCTAAGCAATGGCTATGACTTCTTCATGATGGATTACCGGGGCTTTGGAAAAAGCCGGGGCAAAAGGACCCAGGCGAAACTCTTTGAGGATGCGCAACAACTCTATAAATGGCTGAGTACTCAGTATCCCGAAGACCGGATCGTGCTGTATGGTCGTTCACTGGGGTCGGGCATAGCGGCCCGTATCGCTTCGTGGAATCGACCCCGGATGTTGATCCTCGATTCGCCATACCGCAGTTTCTATCGCAATGCGGTTCGGTTTGCATTCCTACTGCCGCTGAAGTGGCTCCTCCGATATGACCTTCGTACCGACGAATACTTGCACTCAGTGACCTGCCCGGTGCATATTATCCATGGCAATCGAGACCGACTGGTTTCCTTTCGCCAAAGCGAAGAACTCAAGGCATTATATCCTGAAAAGATAAACCTCCATCCCATCGAGGGTGCCCACCATAACGATCTCCCGGATTACCCTGAATTTTTTGAATTGCTTTACGACATCCTCTACGTTGAGCCCGGGAAATCCTAAATTGCCCTGACCGCTCCGGATGACCTCCGCACCTTCCATAGATTTCACACGTGTTTTTGACTTGCTTTCGTATCAGCAGGTTAAGTATCCGCAGTTGATTGCCTTCGCATCGCAACAGGCCAGGGAGTGGAAGGGACTTTCCACAGAACAGGTGCGGCAGGGTGCCAATTCAGTCTCGGCTTGGCTCATCACCAATGGTTTGAAGAAGGGCGACCATGTGGCCTTCATACCGCGAATGGGCAGCCCTGAATGGATCATGTTTGATTTTGGCTGTCAGCAGATCGGGGCGGTGGTCGTGCCTATACACCCTACCTCGAGCGAGTCAGAGATGGCTTTTATCCTGAAAGAAACCGAAGCCAGGATGTGCGTCACCGCTGACCGTTCCCTGCTCGATAAAGTAGGCGCGGTGAAATCGGACATACCGTCCCTGGTTTACTTGTTTCACCTGGAGCAGGGAATACCCACGGAAATCATAGGAAGCAAAGGAGCTCAGTCAGACGAGTTGTTGAAAATCATGGACCGGGTGCTGCCGTCGGATGTACTCACGATCATGTACACCTCTGGTACTTCGGGTACTCCCAAGGGTGCCGTCCTCACGCATGCCAATGTGGTCAGTGCCATCAAGGCCGTTCTTTCATTACTACCCCTTCAGCCAGGAGATAGAGTCATCAGCTTCCTCCCCTTCAGCCATATCTTTGAGCGCGCCAGTTGCTACGGCTACATGGCCTTCGGCGTCTCTATTTATTTCAGCCACACACTTGATAAACTTCGCGAGGATTTTTTGACGGTCAGGCCGAATTTCTTTACCTGCGTACCACGTACCCTGGAAAAGATGTATGACTACCTGCAAGAGCAACGGGAATCAAAAGCGTTGGTCAAACGCCACGTCATTGGGTGGGCCATGAAAGTCGGTGCGAAATACCAGGCCGACGGCACCGGCTTACTTTATCGTATGCAACTGATGATCGCCCGGGTCCTTGTACTTGGACGCTGGCGCCGCAACCTGGGCGGCAAAGTCAAGTACATTGGTGTGGGTGCGGCTGCGCTTAGGCCGGAAATTGCAAGGCTATTTGCCGCTGCCGGCATTGTGCCGTTGTCCGGGTACGGGATGACGGAGGCTTCCCCATTCATCTCCACAAACCGATACCTTCCGGGACTCAACCGCCTCGGGACTGTGGGTATCCCCGTCCCCGGCATCGAGGTAAGGATCGATCAGCCAAATGAAGCGGGCGAGGGAGAAATTCTTGTTCGAGGTCCAAATATCATGAGCGGTTACTTCAAAAGGCCGGAACTCAATGCAGAGGTCTTCACTTCGGATGGCTGGTTTCGTACAGGCGATGTAGGAAGAATGGTGGCGAAACGATTCCTGGCCATTACCGACCGGAAGAAGGACATCTTCAAGACCTCTACGGGAAAATACGTGGCACCGCAGGCGGTTCAAAATCACCTGGGCACTTCGCCGTTCATCTCCCAAAGCCTGGTAATCGGGTTCAATCGACCCTACCTAATTGGGATATTAGTTCCTCATTTTCAGTTACTTAAGAATTGGTGTGAAGATCAAAACATTCACTGGACCTCTCCTACCTATATGGTCCATAATATCAAGGTCATCGCGAAGTACCAGGAAGAAATCGACCGGCTAAATGAAGGACTGCAAAGTCATGAGCGGATTAAGAAGTTCATTCTCTCTGACGAAGAGTGGTCGGTGGAGAACAAGGAATTAACCACGTCCTTCAAACCCATAAGGGCAAAGTTGCAGGACAAGCACAAGGGGCAGATTGAGAAGCTGTATGCGGGGGATTAGAGGGATTAGAGGGATTAGGCTTGGAGGAGGTTTCGCGCAAAGCTCGCTAAGGCGCAAAGTAAGGCGCAAAGGAAGACGCAAAGGAAGACGCAAAGGAAGGCGCTAAGGAAAACCTGATCGCGATAGTCAGGGATTCCGCAGGTGACTTATAAGGCTCATGGTGTGATAACGCCGTAAGTTGCTTTATGAGTGAAAATGAGTTGTCAAGAGTGATCGTTAACGTTTGCTTTAACATTCACAAGACTTTGGGGCCGGGCCTTCTTGAAAGTGTTTACGAGGCGGCCATATGCCATGATCTGGCAAAATTAGGAATTCCCTTTACCCGGCAGCAGGTACTTCCGGTCATCTACGACGGAGTGCACCTCGATCTGGGTTTCCGAACCGACGTTATCGTTATGAACAAGGTTGTGATTGAAATAAAGTCCATTGAAACCGTTGCGCCTGTCCACCGGAAGATATTACTCACCTACCTCCGACTGACCACAATAAAGCTTGGATTGCTGGTCAACTTTAGCGAAGAACTTATCAAAGACGGAATTCACAGAGTTGTCAACGGCCTCTAAGTCCCTTCGCGCCTTACTTCGCGTCTTCCTTTGCGCCTTATGCGCCTTTGCGCGAGACCCCTACTCATGCCGCAACGAATCCACCGGGCTAATTCTGGCAGCTTTGAGTGTCTGATAACTCACTGTAAGCAAGGCCACGACCAGCACCATACCACCCGCGAATACAAAGATCATCGCCGAAATCGAAATGTGGTAAGGAAAGCGTTCGATCCAGCCGGACATCACCCACCAGACAATCGGTGAGGCCAGGAGAATGGCTACACCCACCAACTGGGCATACTCCTTTGACAACAGAAAGAAAATTCCCTGCTCAGTGGATCCCAGCGCCTTGCGAATCCCAATCTCCTTGGTTCGCTGCACCGTGGTGAATGCAGACAACCCGAACAAACCCAGGCACCCGACCAGCACCGCCACCGTGGCAAACACCGAAAAGAGGGAGCCAAACTTTCGCTCATTCTCGTACTGCTGGTTAAAGTACTCGTCCAGAAAGAAATACTCAAAGGGGTTTCCGGGAAATGCCTTGACCCACGCCCGACGTACGTCTTCAATAGCCTCCTGCTCCTTTCCACCAGCAATCCGAATGGAATAAAACTCACCGCCATATTTGGAGCAATAGAAGACCGTCGGGTCGAGGGGTTTCTTCAGTGAAACCTGGTGGTAATCATTGATCACTCCCACGATGATAGCTGTCCACCGAAAATCAGGGACCACGAGCGTTTGGCCGATGGCATCTTCGGGTCGTTTGAAGCCCATTATCCGTGTAACCGCTTCGGTCACCACCATCGAAGTATCCTCATCGTTGGTATACTGCTCACTGAACGTACGCCCTGCCACCACTTTCATCTTGAATACATCCAGGAATTCGTAGTCCATACCATTGAACTTGACTTGTACGATCTGGTCATCGGGAGCCCCATAGCGTTTGATTCCTGCCTTGTACTCCCGCTGCTTGCCTGGGATGGTTCCTGATGCCGCTACCCCCATGACGGATGCGCTTCGCTTGAGTTCATCTCGGAAAACATCCACCGCTGAACTGAATGCCTTGCGGTCTCGGGGTGCTATCCCGGGACGTTCAACCACCAGGACCTGGTCGATGTCCAAGCCGAGGTCACGGCTCATCATGAATGAAAGTTGGCGGTAGACAATTACTGTTCCGGCAATCAACGCTACCGAAGCCATAAAGTGAAAAACCACCAGGGTCTTTCGTAGGGCAATACCACGCAGTCCCTGAGTGAATTTACCTTTTAGGACCGAAACGGGTTTGAATGACGATAAAACCCAGGCTGGATAGAAGCCAGACAATAATGTGCCCGTCAACCAAAGCAAAAGGATAAGTACCAGGTACCAGGGTTTGAGCAGGTACGAAAAATCCAGGCTCAATCCGGAAAGCCCATTAAACCACGGGAGGAACAAGAGAACAGTTGCCATAGCCGCAATTATCGCGAAGAGATTGACCAGGGCAGCCTCGGCAAGAAACTGCCGTACCAGTTGGCCCCGGATTGCACCGAGCACTTTCCTTACTCCCACCTCGCGTGCCCGTTCCAGGGCCTTTGCGGTGGACAGGTTGACGTAGTTGATCCATGCAATGGCGAGCACAAACAGGGCAATCAGTGAAATGAAATCCACAATTCGCTTGTCCCCGTTGGTCTCCGGCTCCTCCGCCAGGTTGGAGGTAAGGTGTATCGAGTTCAGGGCCTGAAGCCTCAGTATGTCTTCCTGATTGCGCTCAGCGTTACCCGGCTTGTATTTGGCGACGAGGGCGGGAAGTTTGGATTCAAATGCCGCCGGATCAGTGTTGTCACTCAGGCGGATGAACGTGTACATGTCCTTGCGTTGCCATGACTGGTCATAACGTTCGAGGGCACGTTCAAAACGAGAAAAAAGTGTCTTGTAGGAAAAGAGCACTTCGAATTTCAGGTGCGTCTCTTCAGGAAGATCCTTAAAAACGCCGGTGACCTTCACCAGTTCATTATTAAAATCATCATCCTGCAACCTTAACGACTTGCCCAAGGGATCCTCGCTACCGAAATACATCCTGGCATATCGTTCTGAAATCACCGCCGTGTTGGGCAGCGCAAGCGCAGTTGCCGGGTCTCCCGACACCATGGGATACCCCAGCAAGGGTAAGAAGGCCGAATCGGCGTAAAGGAACTTGCGGTGCTTGAAGGCGATGGCATCAGGTTTTGACTCCTCGTTCGTAATGATCACATTGTTTTTGTACCCCATGTTGTAGAGCCTGGCAAAGCCCAGCACTTCGGGGAACTCTGCTCTCAATGCGGGTCCTGCTCCCGGGTAGTTCTCCGCACTGCGTGTGACCAGGTCCTTATTCAGGTACGTTTCGAGATAGACCCGGTAGACATTCTCGGTGTTCGGCAAGAAGGACTCATAACTCTGCTCAACATAAACATATTGAGCAGCCAACAGCAAAACCGTCATTCCTACCGCCAACCCCAATATGTTCAACATGGAAAAGAGCCTGTTCTTCCTTAGGCTGCGCCAGGCGGTCAGGATGAGGTTCTGTAACATAGGACCAGGTTTTATCAGATAAAGACTGATATAACTGGAAAAGGTTACAGCAAAAAATGAAATCACGCAGAGGCGCAAAGGCGCCAGGAGGTGCAAAGATATGGCATGGCTGCTTTACCTTCCGTTAAGGTTTTTGCAAAAACAGCGCCTCCCGCATCAGGGAAGTAGGCATACTCCCCGCCTTGAGTAGTCGCTCGTGAAACTCGCTGAGGGTAAAAGCATCGCCTTTCATTTTCTTATAGTCTTCCCTCATTCGAAGAATCTCCATCATGCCGGTAAAGTAACCGATGAAATAACCCGGAGCAGCACAGCAAGCATCTACCTCCAACTGCGAAGCCCAGCGAAGAAAACCCACTTTGTCGGTCATCAGGGATATGGCCTCTTCATACGTCATCTTGCCGGTATGAAGTCCCACATCATAGATCACCCGGGCGTTGCGCCACAAACGCAATTGAAGCTGACGCAAGAGTATCTTGTCATTGGGAAAGAAGCCTGTCTCCCGCATGAGCTGCTCGTTGTACAGCCCCCACCCTTCTGAGAACAAACTGATGCTGTTCTTGCGCCGCAAAGGTCGTGGGTTGTTGGCCTGGTAAAGACCGTGCACGTGATGGCCAGCATAGGTTTCATGTGGTGCGGTCACCATGATCACACCCCAGTCATGCTCAACGAGGTACTCCTTCTTCTTTTGGTCGTCCCATTGGTCCTCAAACGGATTGATGTGCATCTCCGAGGTGTAAATGCTATCCTTGTCCTTGGCGCTCGCAAAATTGAAGTGCCCATAATAGGAAGTCTTGCGCAAGTACTCAGCGCGAGGAACAACGATTACTCGTTCCTTCCACGGTATGGGAATGAGGTTATGCTTGATCACATGTTCACGAGACTTGTCCACCCATTCCTGGTGAACTTCAATCATCTTGTGTGGATCCGGGTATTCATTTTTGATTTCAATGGCTAATTGCTGCCAGGTCTTGGATGGATCCATCTTTTTGGCTAACGCATCCAGCTCAGCCACGGTGGCGTTGAACTGCTGCCACCCAAACGCGTAGAGGCTGTCGGCGCCATAAGGCAGCAGATATTGACCTCGCAACATGGCGTTGTAAGTCGTTGCCCCCATGGCAAAATTGCCGGCTGCGCGCTTTGGAAGCTCTTCCTTCAGGAATGAAATGTACTTCTCCAAGGCAATTCTGGCGTCCCGGGCGGGCCCGATCAATTTCTTGGCAGGAGCACCTGCGCTCTTGATGAACTCAGGTATCTCTTTGTCAAACAACACAAATCCATTCTCCGCCATGAACACGGCCAGCTCCTGGAAGCGAGGCACAAATTGGTCGATCTGTTTCGCGCCATTCGCCATCTGCAGTGGTGCCAGCATTAGACGCTTTTCGACCTGGTCGATCTTCTTGCCCATCTCGCCCGGGCCGTTCAATAACCCGGAAATTCCCGTGAAAGTCATGTACAATCGCGGGTCCATTCTCCACGGCTGGTGTGTCTCCTGGTCCAGTTCGCGCCCCACGAGAATGCTCTGGGCAAACTTCCAGTCAATGAGGTCGTCTCCCTGGAGAGCGCTGGTATCGATAGCCCGGAGGCTGGTCAGTTGCTCCTTGGTTTTCTGCAGCGCCCGCTGGAAAGATTCGGCTGACATCGAATCGATATCGAGTCCCTGGCCTCTTCCCCGGGAGGGTGTTAGCTCCTTTACGAATTCAGCTAGTTTCTTTGCTTCTTCCCCGGTGTCTTTGGCTGGTTTTTGATTGCCGCAGCTCATCATCATGGCCACGGTCATACCAAAAAGTAATAATCTCAACATAGGCATACACTTTGCGTCTTATTTGCGACTTGGCGTCATAGCATGAGACTATTCTCTCGCAAAGGCGCGAAGGCGCAAAGATTTATTTAATTACCTCATTATCCGCACTGCTTTGCGTCTTAGTTGCGACTTGGCGTCTTAGCGTGAAACTATTTCTCTCGCAAAGGCGCGAAGGCGCAAAGATTTATTTAATTACCTCATTATCCGCACTGCTTTGCGTCTTAGTTGCGACTTAGCGTCTTAGCGTGAAACTATTCTCTCGCAAAGGCGCGAAGGCGCAAAGATTTTAGTTATTAAATAATGCTTCTCTCATCAGCGAGGTGGGCATGCTTCCGCCTTTGAGTAGTTTCTCATGGAAATCACTTAAGGTGAAAGCGTCTCCTTTCAACTTCTTGTAGTCCTCCCTCATTCGCAGTATTTCCATCATGCCGGTGAAATAGCCAATGAAATACCCGGGCGAAGCACAGCAGGCATCCACTTCCAATTGAGCTGCCCATCGAAGAAATCCAACTTTTTCAGTCATCAATTGAATAGCTTCTTCATAGGTCATCTTCCCGGTATGAAGTCCGACATCATAAATAACCCGGGCATTGCGCCATAAGCGGAGCTGCAGCTGTCGGAGAAGTATACGGTCATTTGGTAAAAACCCGGTTTCTCGCATAAGCTGTTCGTTATACAGGCCCCATCCCTCTGAGAACAGGCTGATGCTGTACTTGCGCCGCAATGGTCTTGGGTTATTGTCTTGGTACAAGCCATGGATATGGTGCCCGGCATAAGTCTCGTGTGGGGCGGTTACAATAATCACACCCCAATCATGCTCAACGAGGTACTCCTGCTTGCGCTTGGCATCCCATTGTTCTTCAAAAGGATTAATCATCCATTCTGAATGATAGGTACTGTCGGCATCTTTACTACGGGCAAAAGAGAAATTTCCGTAATAGGATGTTTTACGCAGATATTCTGCACGAGGCACTACAGTCACCCGTTCCTTCCATGGAATCGGAATCAGGTTGTTTTTCGTAACATGGTCCCGGGCTCTATCTACCCATAGCTGATGAGCTTCAATCATTTTTTCAGGAGCCGGGTACTCATTCTTGATCTCGATAGCCAATTGCTGCCAGGTTTTACTGGGATCAATCCGCCGGGCCACTTCCTCCAGTTCCTTAACGGTCTTATCAAATTGCTCAAGTCCAAAGCGGTACAAGCTGTCCGCATCGTAGCCCAACAGGTATTGACCTTTGAGCATTTCATTGTAGGGTTTGTCACCCATGGCAAAATCACCGGGAGTTCGGGTGGGCAGTTCTTTTTTCAGGAACTCCAGGTAATCCTTCAGTGCGGAATGGGCCGTCGCATTGAGAAGCAGCAGCGAATCGGCCGAGACACCCGCTGATTTTGCAAAGGCGGGTATCTCCTTCTCAAAAAGAACAAAACCATTCTCTGCCATGAAGACGGCCAGTTCCTGGAAGCGGGGAACGAAAATGGTCAACTGACTTTTCCCGTTCGCCAATTGTATTGGAGTAAGCTTGAGTTGCTGCTTGACCTCTTCCATTTTCTTGGCCGGGTCACCCGGTGCATTCAGCACGCCAGATATCCCCGTAAACGTCATGAAAATGCGCGGGTCCTTTTTCCAGGGCTGGGTAAAGGATTGTTCGATCTCCCTTCCCATCAGGATACTCTGCGCGAACTTCCAATCGATCAGGTCATCACCTGAAAGTCTTGTCGTATCAATGCTTCTCAGGGCAGCCAGTTGCTTTCTTGTCTGTGCAAGACCCTCTTCGAAAGAGGCGGCACTCATATCACTCAGGGCCAACCCCTGGCCCCGTCCTCGGGAAGGGGTCATCTCATTGACAAAAGCGGTCAATTGATCAACCGCCTGTTGGTTTGAAATGGTTTCAGAGTTTTTCGGTGAACAGCCGATGGCCATCAACCCAAAGGCAAAAACAATTCTAACGCGCATGAGTAATCAGGGATAGATCTAAAAATAGGCAAACCGTACCTATTAATCCTACACTGGGTTAGGAGCTATTGGATAATTGGTGCGAGGCCCTGATTGCCGGTGTTACCGCACTGGAATTACTCTCTGCTTTATTCGCTGGCCGTAGTCAAGTCAGTTACAATGGCCTGCCGCTCAGAAAGGTACAGTTGGTAATCTGCAGAGTACACCATTCGCTCGCTGATCACCGTATGATAAAGTCCCAGGAGTCCAATGATCAATTCGCATCCTTCGCGCAATCCATGTTCGCCGCCACTGCATCCCGTCAGGTAGTCTACCATGCCATTCGATTTCGCAAAGTTAGCCAGCATGAGTGTGGAAGGCCGCGCGATCATCACACGCACTCCGCATTGCCTCGCCACCTCAAGATCAAGTACATCATCAAAGAAGAAAAGGACTTCTTCAGGGCGAAGGGAGTGAGTCTTGCAGAATTTTTCAAATACTGCCGCCTTGTTCTTGGCCTGGAAGTAGACCCCATGAAAGTGCTCCCGCTTCGAGAGGGTTTGAGCAGATTGATTTTCTTCCCCGGTAATAACCGCGCTCACCGGTAACTTGCCATGCTTTTTCCACAACGCATAGCGCAACATGTTGGTCCCCATGGCATCCACCTCTGAAAAAGAGCTACCGCCGTCAGCCTGTTTGAACCCTTCATTAAAGACACCATCCCAGTCAAACAAGATGGCCCGCACCGTGGACAACCGAGTCAAAAAAACAGAAGGAGGGGTGAAAAACTCCCCTCCTCCCGATTCAAATAATTCTACGATCTCCTTGCTCATGGTTTAGCTTGGCTCACCATCGCTTACTGAGCGAGATCCTGGATGTCGAGCATCCCGACAGGCTTGGTGCCATCGAGTACCAAGATAGTATCCACGTGCTTCTGCTTGAAGATATCGTTCGCCACTGTCAGGGCGTCATTCTGCTGAACGGCCAGCGGCGCATTATAGCTGAATTCGGACATCTTCTTCTTGAGAATGGCCTGGCCTTCCTTCTGAAGTGCCCGGCGCATGTCTCCGTCTGTGAAGATGCCTTTTACATTCCCGTCGTTGTCGGTAATCGTGATGGCTCCAAAACCATATTCCGTCATCTTTACGATGGCATCGGTCAGTACCGTGTTCATGTTCACCACGGGGTTAACAGGGTTGATCACGTCTTTTACGCGCATGGTTACGAGGCGGGTATGTTCAATGAATTGCTCTGTACCCAGTGTAGTGAGGTTGTTGTCCGTAAGCCCTTTCATAATCTTCCACGGTGCTGTGATTGTATGCACACCAACATTGATGGCGTTGCGGATATGCTCTGCATTACGCACCGAGGAGAACATGATCTTCGTATTGTAGCCATAGTGGTCTACGGCAAACACACACTGGGAGACGAGTTCAAGCGCGTCATGTCCCTGGTCCTGGAGGCGTCCAACCAGTGGGCATACATAGGTAGCCCCTGCCTTCATGGCCATGTAAGCCTGTTGAAGGGTGTACACCAGGTGAACGTTGACCAGCAGGCCACGATCCCTGAGCATCTTGCAGGCGCGTACACCTTCGAGGGAAACCGGGATTTTAAAAACGGTCTTCTGAGGGTCGAGACCTAGCTTAAGCTGACGTTCCGCCTCCTTCACTACTTCTTCAGCCGTGTTGCCAAGCGCTTCAATCTGAAGCACAGGAACCATCTTGCTGAGTTTCACAATGAGCGCATCGACGTCAGTAACACCGCCACGGTGCATGAAGGTCGGTGTTGTGGTCAGTCCGTCGAGGAAGCCCAGTTTAAAGGCATCTTCAATTTCCTTGAGATCGGCTGAATCGAGATATAATTCCATGGTTAATAATTGGGTTAGGCTAATACAAGTTCCTTATCGCGGTATTTCACTTCCACCGCATGAAGTTCAAGAATGGGCTTCAAAAATTCTTCGAGGTCATATACGCAGAGCTGGCTGGCGGCATCACATAAAGCCTTTGAAGGCTCAGGATGAGTCTCTACAAACACGCCATCTACGCCGGCCGCCACCCCGGCACGGGAAAGTACAGGCAGGAATTCACGGGCGCCACCTTTTGAATCGGCACTCGGGATGCCATACTTCCGAATGCTGTGGGTAATGTCGAACACCACCGGGTACCCCAGGTTATTCATGTGGTAGAAGCTACGCGGATCCACAACGAGGTCATTATACCCGAAGGTAAAGCCACGCTCGGTGAGGATGATATTTGTATTCCCGGCTTCTTCAACCTTCTTTACCGGGTGTTTCATATTATCGGGGGCGAGAAACTGGCCGTGTTTAATATTGACCACGCGTCCTGTCTTTGCCGCCGCTACGGTTAGCGTCGTCTGCATGCACAGGTAAGCAGGAATCTGGAGGACATCGACCACTTCTGCCGCTGCCGCAGCCTGATCAGGATAGTGAATGTCGGTCAGCAAAGGGAAACCAAACTGCTCTTTCACTTTCGCGAGCATCTTAACGCCTTTCGCCAGTCCAGGGCCATCGTAGTACTTCGCTGAACTGCGGTTATCCTTCTGAAAGGATGACTTGTAGATGATGGGAACGCCAAGTCGTGCTGAAACTTCTTTCAGCTTCTCGGCAGTCTTCATCATGATCGATTCTTCTTCAATGACACAGGGGCCGGAGATGACGAACAATTGGTCGGCACCGCATTGGATATCCCCTACTTTCACAATTTTCTTCTTCATGGTTTTTCTTAAAGTCTTCGGAAAAGATCTTTTACCGTATCCAGCGTCACCTTGCTTTTCCAATCGGTGCCGATGGCATGATTCCACATATGCTCCAACTTGATGGACACATTGGCCATCGCGGTGATGGTTTCTTCGCTCCAGCCTTTGGCCAGGTTCCTGGGCAGCACAATGTTGTTCTTGCGAATCATTTCATTAAACTCCGCAACACCCTGCGGATAGTAATCGCCCAGGTGCTGAAACGCAATGCAGTTGGAGATACAATGTTTTGAGCCCAGGATTTTGGAAAGGCCGTAGGAAAGAGCATGCACAATCCCCACTTCTGAATACGTAAGACTGAGACCACCCATGAGCGAGGCTACCATCAACTTATCATCATTCTCCGGGGTCTGCCCTGCTTTATCACCCAGGTAGATCTCTCGGCAAAGATCAAGCGCCTGATTACCGTAAGCGGTGCTATAGGCGTTGTTGAGTATCCCATCGCGCGATTCTATACAATGAATGTAGGTGTCCATGCCGGCATAGAACCACTTGTCGCGCGGTACGGACGCAATTAATTCCGGATCGAGAACGATCTGGTTGAACACGGTCCATTCACACTTCAACCCCAGTTTCTTTTCTGGACCCGTTAGTACGGCTGTCATTGAAACTTCGGCCCCGGTTCCGGAAATCGTGGGAACTCCAATGTGGTAGATGCCGGGTTTCTTGATCAGGTTAAGCCCCTGGTATTTCACCGACGAGCCCTCATTGGTGAACATGAGTGAGACCGCCTTGGCAATATCCATGATGCTTCCGCCGCCAATTCCAATCACAGCGGATGGGATCCCCATGCTGGCCATCACCGAATCGCGAATGCCATCAACCTGCTTGGTGGTAGGTTCTTCCGGATCTACATCAATAAACTGCACAATGTCATCCGGTTGTGCGGGAATTCGACGCTCCAGGTCTTTTCCCTTGAAATAGTTGTCGACGAGGAAAAGCATGAAATGGTCGTTCTCTCCCCTTCGCTCTTCCACAATGGGTCCGAGCTGCGAGAATGCCCCGCGGCCATACACTGTTTTCTCTACGCCTTTGAAATTCTTATGCATACGTCTTCTCGGCAGTAACTTTTTCAACTGCCGTGCGGATCTTGCCGGCCAACGACTTCACCTCGTCTTCCGTCCACGTGCAGCGGATGCCGAAGGAGATCAGGCGCCCTACCACTTCCTGTGACTTGGGCAGCTGAAGGTTGTTGTAGTCCTGTGGTTTGTCATAGTGGTGAACCGGAAGAGGCGCCGCCGCCTTCAGGTCTTTGAGATGACCCCACTGGTTGATGAAGTGATACATGTTGATGTACCAGTAATTGAATCCGCCAATGCCTGCTGCGTTGAATGCATCGACCGTGCGTTTGGCCGACTCGGTGTCGGGCAGCATCAGGTTGAGGAAAGTAGAAGAGTCTCCGGCAGGATCGGGCAAATTCGCGAAGCTCAACCCAGGAACATCCTTGAGCAGGTTCATCAGTATCGTTTTGTTCTTGCGATTGGCAGCAAGAATCTTCGGCACCTTACGCGTTTGGGCTGCACCGATGGCTGCATGCAATTCGCTGATGCGGTAATTGAATCCAAGGATGGGATGTTGCTCCATGCCGCGGACATTCCCCACATGGTCATGCCCATGGTCACTGTAGCTGTCGGCATGCCGGTAGCAGGTCTCGTCGTTGGTGACAAATACACCACCTTCACCGGCTGTGGCAATCTTGAAGAAGTCGAACGAATAGCATCCGGTCTTACCAAAAAGTCCCACGCTTGTTCCTTTATAGCTTGCCCCGAATGCCTGGCCAGCATCTTCAACCAGGACGAGATTATGACGCTTTATTACATCCAGGATGGAAGGCATATCGGCCATCTGCCCGCACATATGAACCAGCAATACAGCTTTGGTCTTCGGGGTAATGGCTTTCTCGATGCCTTTCGCGCTGAGGCAAAGTGTTTCATCGATTTCGGCGAACACTGGTATTCCACCCGCGAAAATCACCGCCTCCACCGAAGCGATGTAGGTAAACGGAGGTACAATTACTTCGTCACCCGCGCCTACCCCGGCGGCGGCCAAGGCACAGGATACGGCGGTGGATCCCGACGACACCGCATGCGCAAAACGCGCCCCGGTGATCTTCTTCACTTCCGCTTCAAAATCCCTCGCTTTCCAAATATTGTTTCGCTGTGCTTCGTGGTTGAACCGGAATAGTATGCCGGTCTCCAGTACGTCACTAATTTCTTTCTTTTCCTCTGCGCCAAAAAGCTCCGTTCCGGGCATAATTTCGATATTTAAGGCTGCAAAGATAGCGAATAAATGGATGCTAAAGGCCCCGGATCACTGCCCAAAGAGGGTTTCATCCCTGTGGGACGAGCACTGGTGTACGGCCGGCCTATTGACGGACTGACACGTTGTGTTCACTATCATTCCGTACTGGACATCCTGTCCATCAAATTCCCTTGCTGCAACCGGTATTACCCCTGTCATACCTGCCACGAAGAAAGTGCAGGTCACAAAGCAGAGCGATGGCCAAGGTCACGCTGGAGTGAGGTAGCCATACTCTGTGGCGCATGCGGCACGGAACATACCATTGAGAGGTATCTTGGAGATCCGACCAGGTGTCCATCATGCAAGGCAAGGTTTAACCCCCGTTGCACGCTGCATCATCATTTGTACTTTGAAAAGGAGTCCCCGGCTACCTGAATTTGATAGTCACCGTTACAGTCGGCTGAAACTCACTTGCACTGGCATTCTGCCGAGGCAGGTTGAGCCGTTGGTTTTCTAGACGAACCATCGTGGTTGCCTTTCGGGCATTTCTCGATGAACCGATAAAAAATGGAACGCTCGCAACATCCATCGCGAATCCACCGAGCACAAGGAAACCAAATACATCCGTATCACCGTTGGTATTGGAGTCGTACGTGTTATTGAAACCGATATACCCCACGATCATCATGGCCGTTCCGCAGGCCAGCAAGGTCGTTGCCGTTCGTTCTTGGGACTTACTCTTGGCGAGATAGTCAGTTTTTGTCAACGGCCGATCGGGTTCTCTCTTTTGTCCCATCGTCGTGGTCGCCATTAGACTACACAACAGGATCATCAGTGTCCGTTTCATGCAGGCAACCTACCCAAAAAGCAAAGTGATCCTTATGGGATTTCTCACTGCAAGCGATGACCGTCCTCCTTGCCTTTACCACACCTACCTTCTAACTTATCCAACAACCAACTTCTATCTTCTATCTCCTATCTCCTAACTTCTATCTCCAATCGCCTACCCCTACTCCTGCAAGATCCTCATTTCCACCCTCCTATTCTTCGCCCTTGCTTCCATCGAATTGCCTTGAACGATCGGTTTCGAGCCACCAAACGCCTTAGTGCTGATACGGTCCTTGGATACTCCCTTTGACACAAGGTATTTCTTCACGTTGTCTACTCTATCCTGGGACAGTTTGAGATTCAATTTCTCATTGCCTTGGTTGTCGGTATGGCCTTCCAACTGTATTACAATGGAGGGCCGCTCCGTGAGCATGACCACTACTTCGTCCAAGCTCGGGTACGACTCCGGGTTGATGGTTGCCTTGCCCTGAGCGAAGATGAGATGCTCCAGGATAATGCTTGCCCCCTTTCGGGTCAGGACAATGTCGCGGATCACCTTGCGGTTGGCATCCATCGTTTTTGGATCTACGATGGCGGTACCGTCAATGTAGCCGTCAGCAGAAGCAACGATCTGGTATTTTGATGAGCCGAATATGACAAACGTATAGGTGCTATCGTTAAACCGGCCGAAGATGCTTCCTGTGGGGATGCTCTTGTAAGCGATCCGGGCCTTGACCCCTTTGCGGGTGAGCCCATCTATGATCTTGCCTTCAGCCATGATCTCGGGCTGCTGGGCTGAAGCGTGGATGACAGCCAGGAAAATGATCAGTACTACGGTGAATCGGGTCGACACGGGACTAAGTTAAGTTTCACAAGCAAGTTGGAGGTCATTAAAGGCAAAACCAATGACCGTGGGCGTCAAATTGCTATTTCATCGGTAAAAACGACCGCTTCCGCGCTGTCAAAGCTCCAATTCAATCGTCTGCCCTGGAGTAAATACCACCGGTTTCCCCGTTTTCCCTTCGGGCTTTTTCTTCCCGGGTGCTGGCTTACTTTTTACCTCTTTTTGCGGGCTTTCCCCGAAGAGGCTTGCCTGAACGGCTTGGGCTTCTTTTGCCCTTTGGGGACGGCTTTCTGGCTTTTCCTCCGATTTTTTTTTTGGCGATGGAGAGCCCTTGGCTTCCGTCACCTTTCCTTTGACCGGCTGCACTTCCTCTTCGCCTTCGTCTTCTTCCATGCCTGTGTCACCGTCGTCTACAGGTCTCACTTTGGTCACCTTGTAAGTGGAGAGCCGGTTGCCCATCGCTTTCCAGCCTTTGACATCGATGATATCCTCCAGGTTCAGGACCTCAACTTCCTTGTCTTTGCCTTTGCCCTTTACTACCTCAATCTCTACCTCGGGGTTATCGGACGTGGTCACATATTCCAAACGGGATCCAATGCCTTCTGAAATGAAATTGAATTCCTTGTCATTGGTATTGGTTTCAATCTTGAACCGCTTGACAAAATGCTGCTTGCTCTCCCCGTCCCAATAAACCGCGGAGATTACTTTCTTGGGATTGAACTTCTCCAGCAAGATGGTCTTCTCCGGCTCGAACCGGGTGGTAAGATCAAAGCCGGTGATTTTGTAGTTTCCACTTGAGGTGATGGCCAGTATCTGATCATCGCCATCAAACTTACCCACCGCCTTACCGCGCTTGTCTTTGTTGAGGCGTCCGGAAGCCTGGTCGAACCACAAGTCGAGCCCGCTCAGGGTTGATGTCCCTGCTTGCAGCAAATCAACCTTTCGAACCGGGTACTTGGTGATCGTGTTCCCGCGAGCACCCCTGCCTTTGATCTCCAGTTCAGCAAAGTCGAATTCGAACACCTTCTTGCGTGCTGTGCTGCTCGGATTGAGTTTGACCTCGACCACCTCCGCTTCCCCGTTGGGATTGGCACTGAGGTAGTGGACTTTGCTGTTGGGATTACCCTGGTCAAGGGCATACTCCTTGTCCCGGATGATACCGGGCATAGTAAACCGCTTGGCAAATGACTTGCCCGATTTGCCATCGCTGTAGATCATGTTGTAAACCATCCGCTCGTCGCCTTTTTTCCAGACGCCGCAGTACAAAATATCTTTACCCATGAACACTTTCTCAGAAATCCGGCTAACGAGGGCCTTTCCATCCCGGCGGATGGCAATGATGTCGTCGAGTTCCGAACACTCGCAAATGAACTCATCGCGCTTTAATCCCCAGCCCACAAACCCATCCACCCGGTTTACATAGAGCTTCTGGTTGTTGGCGATTACCTCGGTGGCAGTGACGGATTGGAACGACCGGATTTCCGTCTTCCGCTCCCTGCCCTTTCCATACTTAGCGAGCAGGTTCTGGTAATAAGAAATTGCAAAATCTACCAGGTGCTTGAGGTGGTGAATGGTCTGCTTGAGGTCTTCCTCCAGTCCCTTCATAAGCTCGTCGGCTTTGAAGCTGTCGTACTTCGAGATGCGCTTGATTTTAATTTCGGTCAGCCGCACCACATCGTCGTCTGTGATCTCACGGTAGAACTGCTTCTTGTAAGGAGCCAGCCCTTTGTGTATGGTCTTGATTACCGCTTCAAAGGTTTCGCACTCCTCGATGTTGCGATAGATCCGTTTCTCGATAAAGATCTTCTCCAGGGAGGAGAACAGGATGCGCTCCATGAGGTCGGCTTTCCTGATTTCCAGTTCCTGCTTCAGTAACTTGACGGTGAGGTCGGTATTGTACTTCAGCATCTCGTTCACTTTCATGAACTTCGGCTTGTCCTCGACGATCACGCAAGCATTGGGCGAGATGCTGATCTCACAATCCGTGAACGCATAGAGTGCATCCATGGCAATCTCGGGCGACTGACCGGGCTGCAAGTGAATCACGATCTCCAGGTCTTTGGCCGTATTATCGATCACCTGCTTCACTTTGATCTTCCCTTTCTCGCTGGCCTTCACGATGGATTCCATCAAAGAAGCCGTTGTGGTGCTGAAAGGTATCTCTTTGATTATCAGTGTTTTTTTGTCAATCGCTTCGATTTTGGCTCTAACCTTTATTTTGCCACCCCGATAGCCCTGGTCATATTCAGAAAAGTCCGCAATGCCACCCGTGAAGAAGTCAGGATAAATCTTGACACTCTTACCCTTGAGGATATCGATAGAGGCTTTGCAGAGCTCACAGAAGTTGTGAGGAAGGATCTTCGTAGAAAGTCCCACAGCGATACCGTCAACCCCTTGAGCTAGCAGCAAGGGGAATTTAACAGGCAGCGTAACTGGCTCCTTTTTCCGGCCATCGTAGGATAGCTGCCATTCCGTGAGATCGGGATTATACCCCACTTCCAGGGCGAATTTGGAAAGCCGCGCTTCGATGTACCGGGGTGCAGCTGCACCATCACCGGTCCGAACGTCACCCCAGTTACCCTGGGTATCGAGCAGCAAGTCCTTCTGTCCAATATTAACGATGGCCTCCCCGATCGCCGCATCGCTGTGCGGGTGATACTGCATGGTATTCCCGATGACGTTGGCCACCTTGTTGAAACGGCCGTCATCCATCTCCTTGAGGGAATGCATGATCCGTCGCTGCACAGGCTTGAGGCCATCCTCAATGCGCGGAACCGCGCGCTCCAGGATCACGTAGGAGGCATAGTCCAAAAACCAGTTTTCGTACAATCCGTCAATGGAAGTCAGTTCGTGCGCTGCCTCACCTTCCTTGGTTTTTGCCGGTTTGCTTGCTTTCTTCTTGCTCATGCTCGTTCAAAAAATTACTCTTCCACCACAACGTCTTCCTCCTTCGCCTCAACGACATCCAATTCAATGCGCAGGTTATCAATAATGAAATCCTGCCGATCGGGGGTATTCTTGCCCATGTAAAACTCGAGTGTCTTAACCAGGTGTTTCTCCTTGTCAATGAACACCGGCTGAAGCCGGATATTCTCCCCGATGAAGTTGCCGAATTCCTCCGGAGAAATTTCACCCAGTCCTTTGAACCGGGTGATCTCAGGTTTCACACCCAACTTCTTCATCGCGGCTTCCTTCTCCTCCGGGCTATAGCAGTAAATCGTCTCCTTCTTATTTCGTACCCTGAACAAGGGGGTTTCCAGAATATAGACATGCCCTGCTTTAACCAGGTCGGGGAAGAACTGAAGGAAAAATGTCATCAGCAGCAGCCTGATGTGCATACCATCCACGTCAGCATCGGTGGCAATGATCACTTTGTTGTACCTCAGGCCATCCAGCCCGTCTTCAATGTTTAAGGCGTGCTGAAGGAGGTTGAACTCCTCGTTCTCGTAAACGACTTTCTTGGTCAATCCAAAGCAATTGAGGGGCTTCCCCCGGAGGCTGAATACCGCCTGTGTTTCCACATCCCTTGATTTAGTAATTGATCCGCTGGCGGAATCCCCTTCCGTAATGAAGATCATGGATTCTTTGCTGCGGGCGTCTTTTCCGTCGTCGAAGTGGACCCGGCAATCGCGCAGCTTCCGGTTATGTAGGTTGGCCTTTTTAGCCCGTTCATTGGCGAGTTTCTTGATACCGGCTATTTCCTTCCGTTCCCGCTCCGATTGGAGGATGCGCTTTTGCATCGCATCGGCCACGGAGGGGTTTTTGTGGAGATAGATCTCAAGCTCCTTGGCTACAAAATCGCCTACGTAACTGCGTACTGAAGGGCCGTCAGGAGCCATGTTGATAGAACCTAGCTTGGTCTTGGTCTGTGACTCAAATACAGGTTCCTGGACGCGCACAGCGATGGCGGCAATGATACTGGCTCGTATATCCGCGGCATCAAATTCTTTTTTGTAGAAGTCCCGGACTGCCTTTACAACCCCCTCACGGAAAGCAGCAAGGTGCGTACCGCCCTGGGTGGTGTTCTGCCCGTTGACAAAAGAGTAGTATTCCTCTCCATACTGGTTGCCATGGGTAATGGCCACCTCGATGTCATTGCCTTTGAAATGGATGATGGGGTAACGGATCTCTTCGGCGTCAGACTTTCCCTTCAGGAGGTCGAGGAGTCCGTCCTTTGAAAAGAACTTCCTGCCGTTGTAATTAATGGTAAGGCCCGCATTGAGGTAAGCATAGTTCCACATCAGGTCATCCAGGTATTCCGGGATGAAATGATAATTCTTGAACATCGTCCCGTCCGGCTCAAACTCAACGAGGGTTCCGTTGCGTTCACTGCTTTTGGATTGCCTGGGGTCGCTGGTGATCACCCCTTTCTTGAATTCCGCCAGCTTGGTCTGTCCCTCGCGGAAGGCTTGTACCTTGAAGTAATTGGACAAGGCGTTGACCGCCTTGGTACCCACCCCGTTCAATCCAACTGATTTCTGAAAGGCCCCGCTGTCGTATTTGGCACCGGTGTTAATCTTGGATACCACATCCACCACTTTGCCGAGGGGTATGCCGCGACCATAGTCCCGGATCACCACCTTCTGATCGGTAATCTTGACGTCGATGGCCTTGCCATAGCCCATCATGTGCTCGTCAATGCAATTGTCCATGACCTCCTTGACGAGCACATAGATGCCGTCGTCTTTGGCCGAACCATCGCCCAGCTTACCAATGTACATCCCCGGGCGGAGGCGGATGTGCTCCCTCCAGTCGAGTGACCGAATACTCGACTCGTTGTATTCCATACTGTCCTTAGCCATGCCGTTCGTTCGTGTTTAACCGTATTACAGTCCGTCGAAAAAATCTACTGGAATTGGGATTCCACGCAGCTTAAAAAATCGGGATACTGTAAATCCTTTTCTAAGAAAGAATATTTTGACCTGATTTCAATACTTCAGCGGATAGTTTCATCTACAATCTTTAGCGAATAGTACGCTGCTAACTAACTGATTACTAATGTTTAATATCAGTTATCAGTAACGCGTTGTTTAGGAACAAAGCGTTGGATGATCGCGCGTACCGGATACAATGTTGCCCAAACGACGATGAGTGAGACACTGCCGTAAATGATATAACCGATGCTGCCGTAATCGAACTTCTCCTGGCTGTTATACAAGTTGAAGAATTGCAGGGCGACCACCATGAAAAGGTTGAAACAAATGATCAATCCGTAAAACCAAGCCTGGAAGAATTGATCACCTGCAGCCATAAAGCGGTTTACCATGAAGACGGTGACATTGAAGATCGCCAGTAGGCCCAGGGCCGCGTAGAAAAGTTGGTTCCTGCTCAGGGTCTCCCCTGTCCCTTCCGCCCCTTCACGAACCTGGATCTCTTCCGGAAAGCCAGCATAGGCGTAAAGCAATATGGCCACTGCCGCCAGCAAAGAGAGGAGCCAGACCGCCTTGAATATTTTGACTGCCATTATCGTGTATCAATTTTGGCGCGCAAGGTAGCAGGAACAGGGTGATCAAGGTAATTCAAGGTTCACATTTTAGCGTAATTTTGTGCCCTGTTCGGAAAATGCTATGAACCTTAACCCGATCGTACTGTCGATCCCCATCTTCTTCATCCTTATCGGGATTGAAATCGTTGTTGAGCGGCTTACTCACCGTAAACTCTACCGCTTGCCCGACTCGATTGCCAACCTCAGCTGTGGAATCACTTCACAACTGTCGGGCATCTTCTTCCGGGTGCTGGCGGTTGGCGTTTACGAGGTCGTTTTCTCCCGACTTGCCGTCATGCACCTTGAGCGAAACTGGATGTATTGGACAGCCTTGTTCCTGCTGGTGGACCTGGCTTACTATTGGGCCCACCGGATGAGCCACGAGATCAATCTCTTTTGGGGTGGTCATGTAGTCCATCACCAGAGCGAGGAGTACAACCTTTCTGTGGCCCTGCGTCAAAGTTCATTCCAGGTAGTATGGACTTTTTTCTTCTACCTCCCCCTGGCGGTAGCCGGTTTTGAAACTACCGACTTCTTGCTGATCTCCGCGCTGAATACGCTGTATCAGTTCTGGATTCACACAGAAACCATCAACCGGATGGGTTGGTTTGAATATGTGTTTAATACACCTTCCCATCACCGCGTTCATCATGGCCGTGACCCGAAGTACATAGACAAGAATCATGCGGGTACCCTTATTATCTGGGACAAACTTTTTGGCACGTTCCAGGAAGAAGAAGAGCGTCCTACTTACGGAATCACCAAACCGATCAACAGCTGGAATGGGGTTTGGGCGAACTTCAGTCACTACGCCACGATGGCTCATGAACTAAAGCAGATTCCCAACCTCACCGATAAGCTCCGGTATTTGTTTCATAAGCCCGGCTGGCTCCCCTCATACCTCGGTGGTTATCAGCCTGCGCCTCCGGTGGACAAGGCGCATTATCACAAGTACGATACCCCAGCTCCAGTCATCTTGAATTATTATGCCCTATTTCAGTATGTCATCTGCCTTATAGCCACTGCAGTATTCCTGTTCAACCAGGGACATTACACCCTATGGGAAAAGGCACTGGCTGCAATTTTAATTTCTATCTCGGTGGTCAACTGCGGCGTCCTGTTTGAAGGGAAAAGGTGGGTATATGTTTCTGAATGGCTTCGCATTGTCCTTTACCCAACCGGGCTGATGGCGCTGGCGGTAATGGCAGGTTGGCCCTCTTACGTTATGGTGGGCGCGGCGGTGTACCTGGTTATTTCGGTGGCATGGTTTTCAAGAATCCCAAGGACGTATGCGCAAGCTTAGCACCTTCATTCTGTGTGCGGTGTTGGTTTCCTGCACCAACCCATTGCCCACACTTGAGGGAATGGATATCAGCAAGTGGAAGGACGACAAGAACGGATGCTTTGGCAAACGCCAGGAGATGGAACCTGCGCTGACACAGCAAATGAACAAGTTGAAAGGCCTGTCCGAAATGGATATCGTTGATTTGCTGGGACGCCCGGATGAGAACGAGTTGTATAAGCGCAACCAGAAGTTTTTTTCCTACTATGTTACGCCAGGGCCTGACTGCCCCGATCCGGAAGAACTGCCCAAGAAACTGGTTATTCGTTTCAATGCGATGGGATATGCCCAACTGGTTTCGCTGGGCACAGCGAGACATTGAATTTTGTTAGTTTGCACCGATAAATAGCCTTCCCGATAATTGAATCCCAAAATATGAAACAAGCAGCTGTCATTGGTTCTGGTACGATGGGTAATGGAATAGCGCATGTCCTGTCCCAGGCCGGCATACCCGTGTCACTCATCGACATTTCCGAAGATGCGCTGAAAAAAGCATTGGCGACCATCGACAAGAACATGGGAAGGCAGGTCGAGAAGGGTGTATTGACCGATGAGGCCCGAAAGAAGGCGATGGCCAACATCACCACGACCACCTTTCTCACGGAAGGCATCAAAGAGGCTGACCTGGTTGTGGAGGCGGCCACAGAAAATGTTGACCTCAAGCTGAAAATCTTCCGCGAGGTGGACGCGAACACTAAACCCGGTACCATCCTTGCGTCAAACACTTCATCGATATCCATTACCAAGATTGCATCGGCGACCAAAAGCCCGGAGAATGTGATCGGCATGCACTTTATGAACCCGGTCCCGGTGATGAAACTGGTGGAGGTCATCCGCGGCTACGCCACGAGTGACGCGGTCACGCAAACCATCATGGATCTTTCAAGAAAACTCGGCAAGGTGCCGGTCGAAGTCAACGATTATCCCGGGTTCGTCGCCAATCGCATCCTAATGCCGATGATCAATGAGGCTATCTACAGCCTGTATGAAGGTGTTGCAGGGGTATATGAGATTGACACCGTGATGAAACTGGGCATGGCGCATCCGATGGGTCCCCTTCAGCTAGCCGATTTCATTGGGCTGGACACCTGCTTGTCCATCCTCAATGTGCTGCACCAGGGCTTTGGAAATCCAAAGTATGCGCCTTGTCCCCTATTGGTCAATATGGTTCAAGCCGGACATCACGGGGTGAAGTCAGGACAGGGATTCTTCAAATACACACCGGGAAGCAAGGACCTGGTGGTCGCCGATCGCTTCAGGTAGTTCCTCCGCTATTTTTTCAGAAGGTCCCGAATCTCGGTCAGCAGCTTGATGTCGGCCGGAGGCGCGGGCGGAGCAGCTTGAGCGGCAGCGGCATCATCACGTTTCTTGGCAGCATTGATCCCTTTGATAACCATGAAGAGTACAAAGGCGACGATGATGAAGTTGAGTACCGCCGACAGGAACACTCCATACTTGACGGTACCAAACAGCGTAAGTTCATCCAGGTGAGTCAGGTTAGCGGCTTCCAGCGCTGGTTTCAGCACAAGAGGAGTAATCACATCCTCGATTAGTGAACTCACGATCTTGTTGAATGCGGCGCCAATGATCACACCCACAGCGAGGTCGACCACGTTGCCCCGCATGGCGAAGGCTTTGAACTCTTTAAGCATAGGTTAGGCAGTTAGTTTAGTGGATACAAAATAAGATAACTTGGTCAATTCCAGAACTTTTTACACAGCCCTCTAAAATTGAGCGAACTTTTTAACCATGAAATCGTTCTACGAAGGAAATTATCGCGGTCGGGACCTGAAAATCACGCAGGTATCAACAAAACAGGTAATTTTGCCGCCTGTATGTCTCCAGAAAGTTCACCCCTTATCGCGGTTATCGACGACGATAGTGTTTATCAATTCACTGCGTCACGTACACTGAAGGCCACCCATTTGCCTCATCAGATCCTGCAGTTTCAAAATGGCCAGGAGGCACTTTCCTTCCTGAGAGGAAGTGCAGAGACCAATCAACCCTTGCCTGACATTATCTTCCTGGACATCAACATGCCGATCACGGACGGCTGGGCTTTCCTGGATGAATTCCATAAACTCAAGGCACGGCTTGCGAAGGATATCAAAATCTACATGGTGAGCTCTTCGATTGATCCGCGCGATCAAAACCGGGCCAAAAGCATCCCGGAAGTGACAGACTATATTGAGAAGCCAATCAGCATGAACCAGTTTTCGGAAGTGCTGTTGAACTGGGGAAAAGAGACTAAAAAATAACTTTCAGCGGGTTGCGCAGCCCGCGGAACTTCACGAGTTCAAGGCCTGTATTTCCAATAAACATCTTGGCCTGGAGGCGGATCGGAACACGGTTCAGGTCATCTGAAATCCAGCAGAGCACAGAATTCTCCCCATCGAACAAGGAGTTCTTGGGCATGACCGGGCGCAGCCGCAGGCATTGAACCTTGCCCACCTTCGTTTCGATGACTTCTTTGCCGGTATAGATGATCTTCAAATCATAGGAAGCATCTTCATGAAATCCGGAGATCACCAGTGTATCCCCGATCGCCACTCGCTTGAAATCAATGATCCTCAAAAAAAGGAAGCCGGCCACCAGGTCTTTTGACTTGTCCGGCACATCGTAGACTTTCGTTTCAACGGCACCGGTGTCGTTGTTCTTCACCTTTACTTCCACCTTGTCCTTCTCATGGTCGAACAGGACTTCTTCGTTTCGTCTGTATTTACCTTCCCTGATATTTCGGTAGGACTTGTGTGACAGCAAGGTGGCCGTGTCCACATAAGCACCCCAGTTGTCATTGACCTTGGCTACCCAGGAAATCCAGTCACTCGTTTCACCATAGGCATCCACTTTGTAGCAGGTGCGCGCACTAACGGTGTGGTAGCTTTTGTCTACGCGTGTAATGGCTTTCCCCACGGTGAACATTCCGAAGTGGACACGGTACTCCAATTCTTCCCCGACACCGTAGCTAACATTTCTGGAAATCGGTGTCTCCTTCTTACCCACCAGGAGAAACCCTGAGAATAACAAGAAGATGACTAAGCCGACCAGAAGACGCTGCATGGTACGAATTTAGCGGTTTACCGATAGCAGGTCAAAGGGCGTGCCACCTTATACAGACAGCTGATTTTCACGAAGGGCATCATTCAGCGAGGTCTTCTTGTCGGTACTTTCCTTGCGCTTTCCGATGATCAAGGCACAGGGTACCTGGTAAGTCCCGGAAGCAAATTCTTTGGGAATGGTTCCTGGAATAACGACCGAACGCTCTGGGACATATTGCTTGTATTCTACTGGCTTGGGCCCTGTAACATCAATGATCTTTGAACTTCCGGTCAGCACCACATTGGCACCCAGCACGGCCTCCCGCCCCACTCGCACACCTTCCACAAGGATGCACCTTGAACCGACAAAAGCATTGTCTTCAATGATTACTGGTGCTGCTTGTACCGGCTCCAACACACCTCCGATTCCCACGCCGCCACTCAGGTGTACATTCTTTCCGATCTGGGCGCAGCTCCCAACAGTTGCCCAGGTATCCACCATTGTTCCTTCATCCACATAAGCCCCGATGTTCACATAGGAAGGCATAAGGATCACACCGCGGTTGATAAAGGCCCCATGCCGGGCCACAGCATGCGGAACAACCCGGATCCCGAGTGATTCATAGTGGTGTTTTAACGGGATCTTGTCATGAAATTCAAGCGGTCCCACTTCCATAGTCTCCATCTTCTGAATAGGAAAGTAGAGGATCACCGCCTTCTTGATCCAATCATTGACCTTCCATCCATCACCCGTAGGCTCTGCGACCCGAAGGCGGCCTTTGTCCAGAAAATCGATGACCGTACGGATATGAAGGCGGGTTTCTTCCTCCTTCAACAACTCCCGGTTGTCCCAGGCCTTCTCAATATGATCACGGAGTTCCATTTTGTTCTAATTTTAGATCGTGATGCAAGAAAGAGAAAAAAGAAGAATTGTCATTGCTTCCATCCTCAAACCGACGGATGACACACGAATGTCGGAAAAGATAGGGGCCACACTTTACCGAAGCGGGTTGTATGATGTTACCGTGATAGGTTATTCCTCTTCGGGCAAACCTATGGAAGGATTGAATATTGTTCCTGTTGGAGCTTTCCCAAGGCTCAGCTACTCCCGCTGGTGGGCCCGGTGGCAAGTCCTTCATCTTTCGCTGGCTATCCGGCCGGAAGTTTTCATCTTTTCCACTTACGAGCTCCTCTTCCCTGCCATCTTCCTTAAGGTGATCCTCGGGACACGGATCATCTATGATGTCCGGGAAAACTATTATCGAAACATCCTCCATTCCGAAGGCCTCCCCCGATGGTTGCGATGGCCATTAGCCGTGGTCGTCCGGTTCCTGGAGAAAATCACAGCGCCCGCCATTGACTATTTCTTTCTTGCAGAAAAGGGATACGAAAAGGAATTTCGTTTCCACCGCGGAGGATGGATCGTGCTGGAGAACAAGGCAACGCCTGTTCAAGTCCGCGGCGCAAAAAGAGAGGGAAATCCGTTGCGCCTTCTTTTCTCCGGAACCTTGTCCGAAAGCACCGGTGTTTTTCGCGCCATCAAACTTGCTGAGGCTTTACACCGTGAGAACAAGGAAGTCACTTTGACAATCGCTGGGTATGCTTCCACATCTGATCTTCGAGACCGCATTCGCAAGGAGGCCTCCGGACATTCCTTCATCCAGTTGATCGGTATTGATGCGTTGGTTCCTCATTCGGAAATCCTTGACCTCGTCCAGGCTTCCCACGCCGGCATTATCGCCTACGAACGGTTTCCTCACACCGAGAACTGCGTACCCACCAAACTGTTTGAATACCTGCAGGCTTCACTTCCCATCCTGGCCGAACCCCATTGGTCATGGGTTGCCCGGTTTGAATATGGCCACCCCTTTTTGCTCGTCGACTTTGAAAATCCAGACGCCAAGGCTATCCTTAACACCTTGGCCCACAGCCCATTCTACACCTCGCCCATCACCGACGTCGAGTGGTCTTCCGAGGAACCAAAGCTCCTCGCCACGATCAAAACTTTGGTCTAAATTATTTTTTAGACGAATCTAAATTTTCTACTTTTGGGCCATGATCAGCTTTACGGAAGAGAATTACCTCAAGGCCATCTACCACCTGTCGCAGAACGGCGAGAAGGCGGTGCTCACGAACGAACTGGCCGAGGCCATGCAGACTAAGGCGGCCTCCGTGACCGACATGGTGAAGAAACTCTCGGCCAAGGAACTGGTGGCCTATGAAAAGTACTATGGTGTGAAAATCACGGCCCTCGGCAAGCAGCAGGCATTACAAATTGTGCGCAAACACCGACTGTGGGAAACATTTCTCGTTGAAAAGCTGGGCTTCACCTGGGACGAAGTGCACGCGGTGGCTGAACAACTGGAGCACATCCAATCGCCACGTCTTATCAATAAACTGGATGAATTCCTGGGGTACCCGAAGTCCGATCCGCACGGAGACCCCATCCCCGATCAGCACGGCAAGATCAAACCACGCGTCCTTATTGGGTTGGATGAAGTGGAAGCCGGCAAGAAGGCGGTGATCACTTCGGTTAAGGATTCTGACGCGGAGCTCCTCAAATACCTTGAAAAGATCGGCGCGAAACCCGGCAAACAGATCCAGGTCGTGCGTCGCGAAGCCTATGATAAATCCATGGAAGTGCTGATTGATAAGAAGAAAGTGTTCATCAGCCTGGAGGTGGCCCGCAATATTCTCTTATCGCAGTAGTCATGAGAGACCTTCAGTCCAAATCCCTTAGCGAAGTAAATGCCAGTATCGACGCCACATCGCGGCGAGGCTGGCGCAAACTGGTGGCTTTTCTTGGTCCGGCCTACCTGGTGAGTGTGGGTTATATGGATCCCGGCAACTGGGCAACCGATATCGCCGGTGGCAGTCAGTTCGGATACACCCTGATCTGGGTACTGCTGATGTCCAACATGATGGCACTCCTCTTGCAAAGTCTTAGCGCAAGACTGGGGGTTGTTCGTCAATTGGACCTGGCGCAGGCCTCCCGAAGGGCGTATAACCCTGGGGTTAATTTCATCCTGTGGCTGTTGGCAGAGATTGCGATTGCTGCCTGCGATCTTGCCGAAGTGCTCGGGATGGCCATTGGTCTGAAACTGTTGTTCGGCCTTCCCTTGATATGGGGCGTGTCAATCACCGTGCTTGATACCCTGTTACTGCTTGTGCTCCAGAACTACGGGATGCGAAAGATCGAAGCCTTCATCATCACCCTCGTCGTCATCATTGGAATGTCATTTTTGGTTGAAATGATTTTCGCCAAACCCGCGATGGGAGAATTGGCACTCGGTTTTATCCCCACCCTGCCTAATGACCAGGCGTTGTACATCGCCATTGGCATCATTGGCGCTACGGTGATGCCGCACAATCTCTACTTGCATTCCTCCCTGGTACAAACCCGGCGAATTGATACTTCCGAACGCGGGATATGGTCAGCGATCAAGTACAACCTCATCGATTCAGCAATCGCCCTCAACGCCGCCTTCTTCGTGAATGCCGCCATCCTCGTGCTCGCCGCTTCCACGTTCTACAAGGCAGGGCTCTTCGAAGTGAGCAACATTGAAGACGCTTACAAATTCCTGGAACCTCTTCTCGGAACCCAGTGGGCTCCCCTCCTGTTTGGGGTGGCGCTTGTAGCCGCGGGACAAAGCTCAACCATCACGGGTACGCTGGCAGGTCAAATTGTGATGGAGGGATATCTCAACCTCCGCATTGCCGCGTGGCTGCGCAGGCTTATTACGCGGCTGATTGCTATCATCCCTGCCTACATTGTCATCGTTGTTTACGGTGAAAGCCAGACGGGAGCCTTGCTCGTATTCAGCCAGGTAGTCCTTAGCCTTCAATTGGGTTTTGCGGTGATCCCACTCATTCACTTTACCAGCGACCGGCAAACGATGGGCGTATTTGCCAACAAGCTGTGGGTAAAAATTGTAGCGTGGACGATTGCAACCGTCATCATTGCCCTTAATGTAAAGTTGGTATACAACGAAGTCGCTGCCTGGATTTCAAATGCCGGCGATTCAGCATGGGTGGTGTGGATAACCGCAGTACCTTTGTGCCTCGCCGCCGGGATGTTATTGATCTACATTACGGTTCGGCCTGTGATCGAGAAGCGCATTACCGAGAAACAAACTCCCATGCCGCACGGAACTGCCGCCCCGCTCCCTGACCTGGCTAAGCCCGTCTACCAGAAGATCGCTGTTTGCATTGACTTCTCACCGATCGACTCTGTGGCGATACAGAACGCTGTGGCCCAGGGTGGCCGGGAAGCCTCCTACCTCCTGATCCACGTGAACGAATCGGCCGGTGCAATGGTATACGGCAGCGACATTGAAGACCGCGAATCCAGTGAAGACAAAGCCTCGCTGGAAGAATACCTTCGGCAGTTGACCGAGCGCGGCTATAAGGCCGAGATCAAGGTGGGATTTGGCAACCCTCGTCGCCGAATCCCGGAGATGGTCAATGAATTTGACGCGGACTTGCTCGTGATGGGCGCGCATGGGCACCGGTTCTTCAAGGACCTCGTGTTTGGCACTACGTTGAACACCGTCCGGCACCGGGTGAAGGTGCCCATCCTCATTGTAAGAAACGGGTGATCGATTACCCGGTGAAAGAATGTATTGCAAAATCTATACTGAAGTGTAAGGCACAGTGAATCATTCCGACACCATCGTTGCACTCGCCACCGTCCCGGGCACATCGGCCATTGCGGTAATCCGCGTTTCCGGGGTCAAGGCCATTGAATTGACGGGGCAAGTCTTTCATGGCAAGGATCTCACGCAGCAACCATCACATACCATTCACCTCGGAACGATTCGTGACAGTGAACGCATCGTCGATGAGGTTCTTGTGTCCGTCTTCAAAGACGAGCACTCCTACACCAAAGAGAACTCCGTGGAAATATCCTGTCACGGTTCACCACTCGTGGTCAAAGAGGTTATTCAGTTGTTGCTCAAGCACGGCGCGCGGCTGGCTGAGCCCGGTGAGTTTACGATGCGGGCCTTTCTGAATGGCCGATTCGATCTGGCTCAGGCTGAGGCCGTTGCGGACCTGATCGGCGCTGAGACGGAGAATGCCCGGCAGGCGGCGATGAACCAGATGCGCGGAGGATTTTCGAAAGAAATCAACGCGCTGCGGGATGAACTGATTCACTTTGCCTCGCTGATCGAACTTGAACTCGATTTCGGTGAAGAAGATGTCGAGTTTGCCAAGCGGGATGATTTGAGAAAGCTGATCCTCAAGTTGCAGTCGCACCTCAACAGCCTGATACAATCCTTTGACCAGGGCAACGTGATCAAGAATGGGGTGCCTACGGTGATTGCCGGAAAACCCAACGTAGGCAAATCAACGTTGCTCAACGCCCTCCTCAACGAGGAGAAAGCCATTGTCTCCGAGATTCCCGGCACAACGCGCGATGTGATCGAAGATGAGATCACCCTGGGCGGGATTCACTTCCGCTTTATCGACACCGCCGGGCTACGCGAAACGGCCGATACCATCGAAGCCATTGGAGTAGGAAGAACGCGCGAGCAACTGAAGAAGGCTGCCCTCGTGTTATATATGGTAGACCTGACTACCGCCGACTATGAAGGCGTAATGAAGGAGGTCAAAGAACTTGACGCGCTGAATGTGCCGGTTATCCGGGTAGCCAACAAAATGGACAAGGGCAACCCCGAACTGGTTAGGTTGCTGATGAAGCAGGACTTCCAGTTCATCTCTGCCATGAACAAAACGAATCTCAAAGCGCTCGAAGACCGCATCGTGCACACTTTCGAAGTCGGACAGGTAAAAACCGGCGATGTGATCGTCACCAATGCCCGCCACTACCAAAGCTTGCGCGACACACACGACGCGCTGAATCGGGTACTGGAAGGTATGGACAAAGGAGTTACCGGAGACTTCCTGGCGATGGATGTGCGGAATGCGCTGCATCACCTTGGGTTGATTACGGGGCAGATTACTACAGAGGACCTTTTGGGGAATATTTTTGGGAAGTTTTGTATTGGGAAGTAATCTGTTCTTACCTCCTTCCAACTTCTGGCAGAGAAGTCTTATCTTAAGAAGGTTCAACCAAACCAACTCCAATGAAAGCGCTTATTTCAATCTTAATGGCCTTCGTTGTTATTTGGTCGGCCTCCTGTTCATCCAAAACCCACGCCAGCAGCGCGGACAAGAAGAAGGCGAACAAGTACAACAGCATCCAGTACGGTAATCAGAAAAAGAAGCATTGAATAAACGCCTGGTCTATTGCATCTATCTGGAGACCTGCGTCCTACCTAATCACCATGCTAATCCAAAACAGCACCCCCGCTGATCTCAATACCATGTTAGCCCTCTACGACTCTGCCATCGAGCACCAGAAGAAGGTATTTACCAAACACTGGCAGCCTTTCGACCGGCAAATGATTGAACGCGAAATCCAGGAAAAGCGGCAGTGGAAAATGATAGTCGACGGACAGGTGGTCTGCATCTTTGCCATCACCTACAACGACCCGCTCATTTGGAAGGAAAAAGATAAAGACCCCGCCATCTATCTCCACCGGATTGTCACGCATCCTGACCACCGGGGAAAGTTTTTCGTCAAAGATATCATCGCGTGGGCCCTGGAATTCGCACGAAGGAACGGCAAGAAATTTATCCGGATGGATACGTTCGGCGACAACCAAAAGCTGATTGATTACTACGTGGCCTGCGGGTTTAACTTCCTGGGACTCACTACCCTCGGCGCGGCGGATAACCTCCCCAAGCACTATTCAACTGCCTCCCTTAGCCTGTTCGAAATCCCTTGCTAACTTTCCTCTGACATGCCGATAAACAAAGAAGCCCTCAGGCAATGGATCAATTCTCATTATGGCCATGGTTCGTGGAACGCTCCGATTTGGTTTGTCAGTCATGAAGATGGCGGCGGAGATACTCCAGAAGAAGTTGCGGAAAGACTGGACTACTTCCACCGCACTCACCCCGAAGCGACGGAGCCCACTTTATGTGATATCCGCGCGATGTACCAACAGATCGCTTTTCGAATGACCGGGCCCCGGGCAGGAACCTATCAGAATCTCTTCGAATACCGTTTTGGGAGTCATGCCCAGCTGAGCAGCGTATGGAAGAATCTCATCGCCTTTGCGCATGCGTGCCGTAACAAACCGCTGCCTGACTCGCTCACCTACCAGAAGAAATCATTCGGTTCGACGAAGGAAGCCCTGATCAAACTCTATCCCCTGCCCAGTCCGCACAATCACGCGTGGTACTACAGCTGGCTCAACGTCAAAGGTTTTGATTTTTTAAAGAGCCGTGATCTTTATGAGGAACACGTGTACTCCCGCCGTATGCAAGGTCTGCTCTCATCAATTGCCAGTCACCATCCGGAAGTGGTGCTTATGTACGGCATGAATAATATTAACAAGCTTAAGAAGTCGATCCAGGATTATTTTCAATGCCCTTCCTTCAAGATGATCAAGGCCGTAAAGGGTCAGATCCCGCAGCATCACTTGGGCCAGGCAGGCCGCACAAAAATCCTGATCACGACACAGATCCCGGCACTACGGCATAACCGGGTTGAAACGGGTTTTGATTGGGAGGCGTTAGGAAAGAGTATTCAGTAAACTCAATCCCGGCACGCTCCATCCGACTTCACAAACCAGGGCCGGTATTTCTTGCTCGCCTTGTCCATACACCCTACCAGGTTGAGCAGTTCCATGTTCCTGAAGTCAACCGGTTGACTTTCCGCCTGCAGTGCGATGTAGCCTTCTTTCAGCGGCGTGTTTTCCCGGTCAAGCCAATATTGGAAGTTATCGATGCGCGCATCCTTCCAGTCGTGATCGGGACTCACAAACCCACCGCCAATCAATGGCCGAGTGTAGGTCAGGACCGTATCTCCCTCGATGATGTGCCGCACCAGCGAATCACCATATACTTCGATGACTGCGTTGACCCACCGGCCTACCGGGTAGGATTTTGAAGTGGAGTTGATGCAATGCTCTTTCCGCAGTGTGTCACCCATGTGCACCAAAGTCCCCGGTGTACAGATGTTTCCCGTGGTTCGCTCCTCCCCGGGCGGAGCCGCAAGAAGCTGCGCCTCCAGCGATACCGGAAAATCCTGGTTAAGCTCCACGGAGGCTGCCAACTGTGAATGAACCATAACTCCACTGTTCAACGCCCCCCACCCCGGCGCACCAGGAATCTGGTTGCCCATGAACCGGTATTGAAACCGGACCTTGTAATAGGAAAGTGGTTTGTTATAATAGAGATGCCCGAACTTCCCGCGGAAGCTGTCGTATTCGTCATATTTCACCCGGACTATCCCACTGTCCACCCGGAAGGTGTTCTTATAGTTGTCGTTAAGCGGGTGGCCCGCGATCTTGATGTCCCAGCCAGCCAGGTCCTTTCCATTAAAAAGCGGTTGCCACTCTTCCGGGGCATCCTGGTTAGAAGGTGATTGACTGCAAGCGGCAACCACAAAGGCCACCAGCCAACCCATCCGGTTGAGCATACACGTGTTGTATTTCATATCAATCCAATATTTCAAGATAAGGGTTTTATGAGGGAATACCACCCCCACCTGAAACCAGGCCCTCGTATCTCGACCGGGCTGGAAATAGTTGTAACTTTATAGTCTCCGATTCGCCATGTTCAAAAACAACTTTCTCGTCGCCTGGCGGATTCTGCTCCGCCAGAAGACCTACTCACTTATCAATATCCTGGGACTTACCGTCGGCGTCACTGCTTCGCTCCTGATCTTGCTCTATGTCGCTGATGAACTGAGTTACGATCGTTTCCACCCGGATGCGGATCGAATCTACCGCGTAACGTTCCATGGCCGTCTCCAAGGGCAGGATATAAATACGGCCGAAACCGGGATGCCCGTGGCTGAAGCACTGCAACGCGAAGGCACCGGGGTTGAGGCCGCCGTTCGCATCGACAAGTGGATGACCTGCCCCGTGCAGTTTGAAGACCGGGCTTTCACCGAACGGTACTTCTTGCTCGCTGATTCCAATTTCTTCTCGTTCTTCTCCTACAAACTCCTTGAAGGAAATCCACAGGAAGCCCTTAAGGGCCCCAAAAAGATAGTCATTACCAAAGATGCCGCCTTGAGATACTTCAACTACAAAGGCAATGGCGACCCATCACCGCTCGGAAAAACCATGGTGATCGGCAGTACAGGCGATGTCACTGCGGAAGTAACTGGCATCGTGGAGAATCCACCCGCCAACTCCCACCTGCGTTTCGATTTCCTGATGTCGCTCGAAAATTCGGGCTATATCAACGACCCTGTATGGGTGAATGGCCTGGTCTACACCTATTTCAAGCTGTATCCCGGAACCGATATTAAAGGAATAGAAGGGACCCTGGATAACTTTGTCAAGAAGTACTGCGCAGGAGACCTCCAACGTTTCCTGAACCTATCGCTAGAAGAATTCAAAAAACAAGGCGGCCACCTGGGATTTCGCACCCAGCGTTTAACAGACATTCACCTCTACTCGCAATTCAACGACGAACTGGAACCGAACGGAAGCGCCGACTATGTGATCCTGTTTGCATCTATTGCCGGCTTCATCATCCTGCTCGCCTGCATCAATTTCATGAATCTGTCCACGGCCCGCTCGGCCAACCGTGCTAAAGAAATCGGCGTGCGCAAAACGGTGGGTGCTCTCCGCCAGAGACTCATTGGGCAATTCCTCACCGAATCGTTTCTCTATGCTTTCCTGGCTTTCTTCCTGGCACTGGTCTTCGTCAATTTCCTCCGGGTGCCGTTCAACTTGCTTTCGGGGAAGGAACTGACCACCGACATGTTGTTCCACCCGGCCTTCCTCGCGGGCTTTGTGATCCTCATGATCCTCGTCGGACTGGTGGCGGGCAGCTATCCCGCTTTCTACCTTACCGCATTCCACCCCATCGAGGTGCTGAAGGGAAAAGCGCGCGCAGGCCGGGGGAATTCACTGGTGCGGAATGGGCTGGTCATTTTCCAATTCTTTATATCCATCGCCCTCATCATTTCGTCCATCATGGTCTACTGGCAGTTGTCTTTTCTCCAGGAACAAAATGTGGGGTTCCAGAAGGAGAATGTAGTCGGCCTGATGCACACCATGAACCTTGGACGGGCTGCCGATCCATTAAAAAACGAAATCCTCAGCCACCCGGAATTTGTTTCTGCCAGCTACGCCAGCCGGCTCCCTCCCAATGTGGACATGACTTCCACGTTCCGCACCGAGCACAGCGAGGAAAGTCACCTCCTGGCCGTTTACATCATGGACCATGACCACCTAAAAACACTCGGGTTCGAAATGGCCAGCGGTCGTTTCTTCTCCCGCGACTTCCCCTCCGATTCTTCGGCGGTGATCGTGAATGAAACGGCCGCACGACAACTCGGCCTGGTAGAAGGCCAGGTCAACCGCCTCCGCTTTTCGGGTAACGATCAGTACAAGATGGAGGTCATCGGGGTCATCAAGGACTTCAATTTTGAATCCCTCAAAACCGCGATCCGGCCCATGGCCATCATGCTGGGAGGCTCGCAGAACTGGACCATCGCGGTAAGGCTGAGCCCGGGAAATCCAGGTGAGAAAATTAAACTACTGGAGCAGATATGGAAAAAGTACATGCCCAACAGCCCATTCGAGTATGCTTTCATTGACGAGAACTTTGACTCGAAGTTCCGCGCCGAACAGCGGCTGGGCAATGTGATTCTTGTGTTCACCCTGCTGGCTATCTTCATTGCCTGCCTCGGTTTGTTTGGCTTGTCCACGTTCACCGCCGAACAGCGTTCCAAAGAAATCAGCATCCGGAAAGTTATGGGAGCATCCGTCTCCCAACTGGTGGTGTTGCTCTCGATAGATCTTACCCGGCTGATCCTCCTTGCATTTGCGATCGCCATTCCCGTAGCGTGGTATGGGATGAATCAATGGCTGAACACCTTTGCCTACCGCATCGATTTCAATTTCCTGATTGCGGTGGGAGCTGGTGCGATTGCTATTGCCGTGGCGATGGCTACGATCAGTTACCAGGCCATCAAAGTGTCCATGAGTAACCCGGTCGATGCGTTGAAAGCGGAATAAGGAGAATTGATTTTAGCCTACTCGCTCGCCATCAGGAACAAGGGCAACATCTCGAAATCCTGGTAGATCGGCCGAAAGCGCTCCGTATCATAGTGCTTGCTGACATTCACCAGCTTCTTTTTGCTCGTGACGATATCAATGGGCAAGTGATCATAGCGTCCATTTCGCAGCGCCACCAGGCGGCCATGTGTTCCCTTCATGATCAGGTCGAGTGCCATGGTACCATAAGCCATGGGCACGATAGAGTCAATCGCATCCGGATCACCGCATCGCACCAGGTAGCCCAGCTTTTGGTTGATGATATCGATTCCCCTGCCCTTGTTGTATTTGGGAGACAGTTCTTTGATCTTGGCCGAAATCATATCGCCGATGCCGCCGAGCTTGGCATGTCCGTAGGCGTCCTTTTCCGCACTCTCAAACAACATCTCCCCGCCGGAGAACATGGCTCCTTCCGACGCGATGAGGATCGAATAGCGACTGGGGTTCTCTCTCCGGTCTTCCACCATTTTCTCCGTCAGTTGATGAATATCAAAAGGATGTTCAGGGATCACGCACCGGTTGGCCGCTCCGGCCATGGTGGGAAGGATAGCCGTAAATCCGGCATACCGTCCAAATACTTCGAGCACCATGATGCGTTCGTGCGAACCTGCGGAAGTGCGCAGGGCGTTGGTCATTGAAATGGTACGGGTGATGCATGTGCTGAAGCCAATGCAATAGTCGGTGCCCGGTACGTCATTGTCCATTGTTTTGGGAATGGCATTGACATTGACCCCTTTCTTTGAAAGTTCCACGCCATAACTTAGCGTGTCATCACCGCCGATCACGATCAGGTGATCGATTCCAATCCACTCCAGGTTCTTTAACACCTCTTTGGTGAGGTCGTTGGTTTTTTCCGTATAGGTACCCTTAAGATGCTCCGGTACCCTGCTGAGCGAGACGTTGCTCGGCCGGGTGCGTGAGGAATGCAGAAACGTGCCCCCGGTCCGGGAAGCGCGATCCACGACTACCTTGGAAAGCTCAATGAAGTTGTCCTCGTTATTGGCGTTGGCATCGCGCACTACATCGACGAGACCTGCCCAACCTCTTCGAATCCCGATGACCCGGAATCCTTCCCGAAGTGCGCGAACGGTAACCGCGCGGATGGCGGGGTTGAGGCCGGGCACATCGCCTCCACCCGTGAGAATTCCAATGGTTCCTTTGTACTGAACATTTGCCATATCAGAAATATTTTTCGCGGCAAAAGCTAGTACTTTCTCCTCTCAGGTTCAATAACAAATGCTTCCTCCAATGGCCAATCGCACAGAACCTTGAGCGCAATCGGATGCAGTTGATCTGTTCGTGCAAGATTTCATTGATGATCACCATATGGCTCAACATAGCATTTACCTGGACGAACCCGATGACACGCTGGAAAGGTTTTGGCGGCCCGGTTTGTGGAGGTATTAACACGATAGGCCTGACGCTTGGCAGGTACGGAAAGCTTTGATCGAGGTGAACTGTTCCTTGTATTCGATGAAAAGGCAAATCACTAACCCTGGGTCAACTTCTGTCGTATACAGGAGTTATATCGATAACCTCACCTATCATCCGCCCTGGGCGGAGCGCCATGAAAAGCAAGCAAAACATTATTCAATTCGGTGAAAAAGTGGAGGGGTTCAACATCCCGGTGTTGAACGAACGTGAAATACGAGCCGCAGCCGGAATCCTCTTTGTGTTTATGCTCATTGCACTGATGATGATCCTTTTCAAAGGAAATTTTCTGATGATCAAGTACATCATCATCCTGTTTCTGACCGACATGGTCATACGGGTGTTTGTCAATCCCCGCTACTCCCCCATGCTGATCATTGGACGGCTGATCGTCAGCCGGCAGAACCCGGAATATGTGGGGGCACCTCAGAAGAAATTCGCCTGGAAAATCGGGATTGCCTTCGCGAGTTTTATGCTCTTCCTGATGATCATCCTGAATTCGTACAGCATCCTGACCGGCCTCACCTGCCTGTTCTGCCTGGTGTTTCTCTTCTTTGAATCAGCGTTTGGCATCTGCCTCGGCTGCCTCGTCTACAGTGTATTCTACAAGGACAAAGTCCAGTATTGTCCTGGGGAGATATGCGATGTGAAGAACAAACACGATATCCAAAAGACTTCCGTATCACAATGGCTGATCCTCGCGGGCTTTATTGCCTATATCTTCCTGGCCGTCTCGTTGTTCAACGACACCTTCAGCGAAAAGCCCAGGAATCTCTGGAAGATTCTGAGCGAGGCTACGCATCAATAACTTACTTGTTCAACGGCATCGCGCCTGACAGGTTGATAAACTCGACGCGGCGGTTCTTGGCTTTGTTGACCGGTGTGTCATTGGGCGCTATCGGTGCTGATTCTCCCTTGCCCTCCGTCTCCAACCGCTCGATGGCAATGGCAAACCGGGAGTTCATTTCATTCTTCACGGCCAAAGCCCTTCTTTTTGAGAGTTCAAGATTGGCACCCTCGTCCCCATCGGCATCGGTATGTCCCACAATCTTCAGACGCACCGTACTGTTTTCTTTCATCACGTCAGCAATTTCTTTCAACGTGGCGTATGACTCCGGCTTTAACTTGTCAGCGTTCACGTCAAAGGTGATGCCGTAGGTAACCAGTTTGCCCTCCTTCAATAGTTTGTTCCTGAGGTCCGGGAAACCGGCGGCAATCCTGAAATTGCCAATAGCCGGAGTGGCTTCATCGCTGGCCTGCAACCTGAAAATGTTGTAAGTATACCCGGCTATCAACCCGCGAGGTAGATCGAGGATCTTACTTTCATTTGCATAAATCCGGATACGTTGTTTTTGTACCCACACCGCCATGTGGTATTTCTCATTGATCTTGAACTGAAATGAGCTGCTTCCATGGTCTTTATACCCGCCGTCCTTTTCTGAATAATTGGTCCACGTGACCGCATCAAATGTGGGTGTCACCCTGATGCCCGATTTACCCGGGATGGCCCCGCCTTCCATGGGATCATCGAGGGTTCCGGACAGGACATAAAGATCAAGGCCATCCATGTATTCCATCCCGCTGGCCGAGCGAGGTATCAGGTCAAATTCAATGGTAAAGTTCTCCGAGAAGGACTCTCTTGCTTCAGGAATGAAATAGCCACCTTTGGTCAGTTGAAACCACCTTCCTGGGAATTTGTTCATGGTGACAATCTCACCGCTGCCGGAGGTATTCCATGCGGCCGGAAAATCCCCCAGGTTTTCTGTAGTAAACTCATCATAGAAGATGACTTTTTCACCTGGAATAAAGTCGTACTTGGATTGTATGTAGTTCTCATCCTGGGCGGCCACCACCTGTGCTGCTGCCAGGAACGCAAATAAAAACCGTTTCATTATGAAAATGATTTGATGGACAAACCATGCAAGTTTGCCTGGAACTTACAATCCCTCAATGACTTCTGTCATTCTCAGTAATGACCGGAGGCGCTCGGAGAACGGCTCAATCGGTATCTTAATTGAAGAATCGCTGGGTAGATTTCAGGTCGTGACTTGGCAAACAGATCGTTGGCCGTTCACGGCAATACTGTTTGATTTTTTCAAGGGTTTGACGGGCCACATGTCGATCCGCGTTGATACCCGGGACGAAGCCCGACACGATTTGGGAATACGTGAAGCAAGCATCTCCGGCAAAGAAAAAATCGGCCTGACTGGTCTTGAAAATTACCGACTGATGGTACGGTGTATGACCCGGTGTGGGAACGATCACCACATCTCCGGCCTTGGTGAGCACATGCCCGCTTTCAAAGGGACCACCCACATCATCAAAATGACCAATCAGGTGCGGATCGAACCATGATGGATAGATGCTTTCCACAAACGCGTAAGGTCTTACAAACTCCTTATGAGCCACCAGGATCTCCGCTTTGGGAAAGTATCCCAGCCCACCCGCATGATCAAGGTGAAGATGTGTAAGGATCACCCAACGAACCGTGTCCGGGTGAATCCCCAACAAGTTCAGCTGTGCCAGCAGGTCAGAAGTCTCATTAACATTGATGCGCGCCAGGTGCTGATTAAGCCAGCCGTTCATCCCTCCCCCTTTGATGTGCTCTGGCCGGCTTGAACGCGCCGTCTCACCCGTATCAATCACAATGGTGCCCTCCGGGTGCTCGATGACCCAGGAGTAGATAGGCATCCAATCGTCCCAGGTAGGATCCAGTAAAACGAAATACGGCCCCAGGATGGAGTGGACGTGGGCATTTCGGTACTTTACCCAGCCACACGTAATGGCGTGGATCCTGATGCCGTCAACAACACGGGTGTAAATTCCATGTTCATTGAGTCCTCGCACGAGTAGCGCATGGTTGAGCGCTTCCTCCGGATGAACTCCAACCGGGGTAGAGTGATTCATAGGCTTGGGTTAGGTCCTACTTCAGTTCAAATTCCGCCTGCTTTACATCCCGGGAATTGCCGCCAGCAAATACCCGAAACTTACCAGGCTCACTGCCGAATGTCATGTCTTTACGATAGAATGACAAGTCTGAATTACACAAGCGGAAATGAATTTCTTTCGATTCTCCGGGCTTCAGCGAGACCTTCTGGAATCCCTTGAGCTCCATCACAGGCCGGGTCACCGACCCTACCTCGTCCTTCACGTAAAGCTGAACGACCTCTACTCCTTCCTTGCTTCCGGAGTTGGTAATCTTCACACTCACGTCCAGTGTATCCCGACTGGTCATCGTATTCGAACTCAGCACCGGAGCCTCATAGCTGAATGTCGTGTAGCTGAGTCCGTAGCCAAACGGATACAGCGGCGTATTCACTTCGTCGATATACTTTGACGTATACTTGTTATTGACTTCAAGCGGCCGACCGGTATTCTTCATGCTGTAATAGATCGGGACCTGGCCTACCACCCGGGGGAAGGTCACCGGTAGTTTACCCGACGGGTTGTAGTCGCCAAACAACACATCGGCGATGGCGTGGCCCGCTTGTGTTCCCAGGTACCAGGTTTCAAGGATGGCCGGCGCATGGTCGTTAATCCAGGTTATCGTTAAAGGACGGCCATTCATCAGCACCACGACCACCGGCTTACCAGTTTTCTGGATCTCTTCGACAAGCCGTTGCTGAATACCTGGCAAGTCCAGGGACGTGCGGCTGGCTGCCTCTCCTGTCATCAATCCTCCTTCGCCTACGGCCAGCACCACCACATCCGCCTGTCGGGCGAGCCGGATCGCCTCCGCCAGGTACTGCGTGGAATCACCGGTGATGCTGCATCCCTTTGCATAGCTGACCTTGGTGGCCGGGGAAACCGCCGCCTTTATTCCCTCGAGCAGTGTGACCGATTTCTTCCAGTCACCGGCCGCTGACCATGAGCCAATCATATCGCGCCGCGCATTGGCCAGGGGACCGATCACAGCCAGTTGCTTTACATTTTTTGACAAGGGAAGTATCGCCTTGTCACCACCCTCATTCTTTAACAGCACAATCGACTTTCTGGACATGTCCCTGGCAGCTTCCAGGAACTCCGGCTTCATCACAGTACTTTGCTCACGCTGAGTATCACTGAAGCGGTAGGGATCCTTGAAGAGTCCCAATTCAAATTTCTTTCTCAGGATTCGGCGGACGGACTGGTCAATGAGGCTCTCCTTGATCTTGCCTTCCTTCACCAGCCTCGGAAGTGCATCCTGGTAAAACCCAGCTTGCATATCCATGTCGAGACCAGCGGTGAGCGCCAGGGCGGCTGCCGACGCCGTGTCTGCGGCCACGCCATGTGGAATTAGCTCCATCACTGAGGTATAATCGCTAACTACAAATCCATCGAATTTCAATTCCTTCCGAAGCACTTCATTCAACAGGTATTCACTGGCGGTAGCCGGCACGCCATCATAGTCGTTGAATGATGACATTACCGTAGCAGAACCTGCCTTAACCGCGGCAGCATAGGGTGGCAGGTAGACATCCCGAAACATCCGTTCAGACATATCCACAGAATGATATTCACGCCCCGCCTGCGGAGCGCCGTAGGCGGCAAAGTGTTTAACACAAGCCAGCACTGCGCCCACGTCGCCATAGCCTTTTCCCTGGAATCCGCGTACGCGGGCGGCCGCAATCTGGGAGCCGAGATAGGTATCCTCACCAGATCCCTCGGCCATCCTTCCCCATCGGGGGTCACGGGCTATATCCACCATGGGTGCGAAGGTCCAGTGAATTCCTTCAGCCGACGCCTCTTCTGCAGCAATCCGGTCCGCACGTTCAATGGCTTCCATGTCCCAACTGGCTGCTTGCCCGAGAGGAATTGGGAATATGGTTCGGTGACCATGCACCACATCGTATCCGAACAATAAGGGGATTTTGAGGCGCGTTTGCTCAACAGCCAGCTGCTGGAGTTCACGAGTGTACTTGGCGGTGAACGCATTGAAGATGGCGCCCACCCTGCCTTTTCGGATATCCTCCTTGTAGCCTTCCCGCATGGTGGGCCCGGTGACGTCCCAGTCACTCGTGTACAGGGACAATTGGCCAATCTTTTCTTCCAGGGTCATCAAGGAAAGTAAGGAATCAACGCTACCGGACAGTTTGTCTTCTGGCTTGTCCGTTGAAGCGCAGGAACTCATGAGCGCCAGCAGGGAGAATATTGTCAGGTGTTTGAGCATATTTTATTTAGGCACATATTCAGTTGGAGAAACCTAATTTAGTCATGGCCGTCTGTACTTCAGGAGCCGACATGAACAGATTCCACAGCAAACCTGTTCGGTGATTCTCGATCATCACAATGATGGGGCCTTGATCGATGGCCAGGTAGGAAGTGGCGTACCAATCCTTCCCGGGGTTAAATGCATCGTAGAAACCGTAAGATCCCCACAACCGGTCGCCGAGGTTATAATAGAAGAACTTCAGGGCCTTCATGGATTCGGTGGGTGTATAAGGGAAGGAGGACAATGCCGCCGTAGGTGAAATAACACCAAGGTCGTTGGTGGGCGAATGGGCAGAATAACCCGACTCATTATCGCTCGCGGTTAACCCCCAGCATTGATCGCTATACCCGATTTTTCCCGACGGATTCGCCACACAATAGTCATGGTTGATCAGTGAGTGATTGACATTCTGCGTCCAATAATTCGCGTAAGTATCCGAGAGCCCCGTGGGGTTAAATCCAAGGAATGAATAATGGGCAAAGAACAAAGGGCCTCCGAGATCCGAACCCAATGGAAGTACATGGCCATAGAACGTTTTGCCGTTTACGATTCCACCACTTCGTGCCCAGCCCTGGTGATAGACCGGGGCATTAATGGTGTGCGTTGGGGAACCGGCGGCCAGCACATACATGATCAGCGCTTCATTATAACCGCGGACAGGGAAATTCATCTTCCAGGCTACCGTGGGTGACCAGTGCCAGTAAAGCACATTTTCACCACCCTTGGTATACCAGTCAAATTCAACCGCTTCCCATAACGCGTTGATCTTTTGGATAACTGAATTTTCCGTGGCATCCAGGGGGTTGAGAAACTGGCGGGCGGCCAGGAGGCCTTGCAGCATGAAGGAAGTTTCTACAAGATCGCCGCCATTGTCGTCGGGGCTGAAGGGCACCACATCACCCGTATTGCCATTCATCCAGTGCGGCCACGCTCCATGAAACCGGTCAGCAGTTTGCAAAAAGGATACGATGGTGTTCAGGCGACTCACGCCCTGAGACCGTGTAATAAAATTTCGTTGGATACCCACGAGGATGGCCATTACGCCAAAGCCCGAACCACCCGTGGTGACGATATCGCCCGATGTATTTCGTTCACGGGCGAGGCCACTATTCGGGTGCGCAAAGTCCCAGAAGTATTTAAAGGTCTGCTGCTGAACCAGGGTGAGCAGCTCATCATCGGTAATCACCGGGAACACGGGCGTTGGATCCACGGCGGAATAGAATTCCTTGACATAGACACTGGCTACTTCCCCTTGTGCGCCAAGAATTTGATCAGAGATAAAAAGCCGGTAGCGTCTGAATCCTTTCAGGGGCTCGATCACGTTGATCGTAAGTTTTTGATTTCCGTTGGAGAGTGCCAAGGTGGCATTTAAGGCTGGCGGGCCCAGGATTTGAATGGTAGTCGCATTGATGGTGGTGGGATCTACAGGGGCGGAAAAATTCACTTCAAGGGTCAGGCCTGTTAATGGCACGTTGATTACCGTTTGAGTTAAGGGTGAAACTACCTGGGCTCCGATCTTCAGGCCCTGGATAGTGAGTGGCGTGGCTATGGTGGTAAACTCAAAAACGGCGCCGTTGAAAATTTCACCAAGCTTTCCTTTGACCGTGTTGGAAATGACAAGCCGGTAAGCCTTGTTCCCCAACAACGGTTGGAGCGGCATTAGGGAAAATGATTTGGAGTTGTTTGGAAACGAGAAGGTAACGGGGACAGCAACATTATTGAGTGTCAAGGTAACACCTGCGATTACTGAGGCGGTATCCAATGCGGATGAGAATTCACCTACAAAAGCCTGGTCGGATGGAACCCCTGTGTTGGGAGAGCCCGCGGTCAACGCCGCTGACCCGGCACGCAGCTCGATTAACTGGAGCATGCCGGTAGGAACGGTATCGCTTGTTTTCTGGCACGATGCCACCAGGAGTAGCAACGAAAGGCAGAAATAAGCGACGATGTACTTTTGCGGGCGTTTCATCAGGATATGAGAAGAAAAGGGTTTCCGGATCAACCGGAAACCCTTATTCAATCAAACTAAACCAAAACTAAATACTAAGGCTTCTCGGCTGTGTAGAGCGCTACGATTTCCGCCTCCGTCAACGCGCCTTTCCAGATTCTCAGGTCATCCATGAGACCTTTGAAGTGGTTGTTCGCCGGATCAGCAGGATCAGCCCATGTGTCCGTGATGATACGGTTGCCGCTGGCCTGGATAAATCCAAGAGCGAGCTTGTTGCCGCCACCGGTGGTATTGCCAGCAAACTTCACGCCTGCTGCAAACTGCTTGCAAGGTGACGTGCAGGTAGGCCACAGGTTGAAATCCCATGAACGGGTCTTCTGTCCATCTACATACATGGTTCCGACCTTCGTGGATGCCTTGTAGGTGCACACCACGTGAACCCAACGATCCTTAAAGAAGGAAGCGATACCACCAGAACCGGTCACGTCTTTGGCAAACGTAGAACCCTGCCAGCCGTTCGGGTTACCATTCCACCAGGTATCTTCAGCATCCGTCAGGCCGCCTCCGATGTCATAGCGGGTAGCCAGTTTCACACCTTTGTCAAGGGCTGTCCAAGGGCCGCCCATGATCTCAAACTGGAAGCCATACCAGCCGGCAAGACCGAGTACAAAATGAGATTCTTTGGTTCCGTCGGGTTTGATCCAGAAGCTGATACTGAAGTCAGGTCCTACCATGAAGCCGTCCCCATTCGGAACTTCCACGATGGAAGTAGTTCCGTTGAAGCTGGCTGCCAGGCCGGCAAAACCAAAGCGGTCTGCCACAAACGTCATGTTCTTTACATCAGCTGCATCGGGCGTGTGGGCCCCGGTGGCATCTGTCAGGTTGCCGTTGAAGGGGAAGAAGGCTAGCAAGTTGGATTCCTGGGGTGTTGTCACCACCGGAGGACCGAACGACTTGAACGTGAACTCTGCCGCAGAAGCAGCACCACCATCACTGGCCTTCAGGCCTGCGGTGACCGCTACCGTATGATTGGTACCCGTGGGCAAATCATTCGTCGGGTCAATGGTAACCACTGCGCCATCCACGGTAATCGTGGAGGCAACAGTCACGCCATTTACCTTCAGCGAAATGTTCGCGGCAGTGGCCGTTGTCGCATTCACCGCTTTGTTGAAAGTAGCAACTACTGAGGCATTCAGCGGGATGGCCGTAGCCGAGGTAGCGCCATCGAGGGCCACGCCACCGTCTGTCTTGAGGCTGGACAAGACGAGCGCTCCGGGCGTCTCATCTTTGGAGCAGCTCTCCATGTACATGCTGGTCGCTCCCGCAAAGAGCACCAGCAACATCACATACTTCACTTTTCTCATAATTGATCGTTTAGTTATGGTTTAACGAATAAAAAGAAATTGTATAGAAAATTGACTAGTTAGTTCCATCCGGGGTTCTGGGTAATTCGTCCTTGTGAGAGATCGATTTGCGATTGCGGAATAGGCAACAGGTCATACTTGGCCGTGTAGCCCAGTGGACCCAATACCGTCGCCGCCTTGCCTGTGCGCACCAAATCCCAGTAGCGATGACCTTCCAGGGCCAACTCGTGCCTGCGCTCATTGATAATGATATCATGGAGCAGATTCTGATCCGTTTCGGTTATGTCGGGCAAAATGGAACCGTTGCCTCCACGTGCACGAAGACGCACCTGGTTGAGATAGATTCTCGCCTGTCCGGAATTACCATTCTTGTTCAAAATCTCGGCCGCCATCAACAGTACATCGGCATACCGCATTAGCCGGCGATGATGGCCCCATTGAGAAGGTGTATCCCCACCCGACGTCCAGACTTTCTGGTTGTAACATTCCACTTCCACAATGACGTTGTTCACTTTAATGGTATCTGGATTGGTGAGGTCACCCAACGTGGGAACGCCAGCCAGTACTTCACCGAGGAAAATGACGGTGGCCTCTTTCCGTGGATCATTGGCTTCGAACGAATTGATCAGGTCAACCGAAGGGCGGTTAAATCCCCAGCCGCGATTGGGTGAACCGCGAATCCCCTGGGTGTTGGCGTATTGGGCACCCCCATTGTCATTTCCGTCATTGGGTTTTGCGCCCACTTCGAAAACCGATTCGACGCCGAAATTTCCATTTACCCCATTGGCATCTTCAAAGTTGGTTTCCAGGCTGTACTTCCCGGAAAGAATGACATCGACCGCCGGCTGCTCAGCATTAATCAAATCTCCCTTGAAAAGGTAAGCCTTGGCAAGATAGGCCTTGGCTGCACCTTTGGAAGCTCTTCCAATGTCACTCCCTGTGTAGGCGTCACGCTCGGGAAGATTTTGAGCGGCGAAAGTCAGGTCCGAAATAATCTGAGCATACACTTCGTCACTGGTTGCGCGCGTCATATTCAAGGGAGGATCCGGAACGGTAACCAACGGCACACCACCCCAGGCGCGAACCATGTCAAAATAGAACAACGCCCTGAGAAACCTGGCCTCGGCCACATACCGTGTACGCAATGCGTCATCCATGGGAACAGTAGGGATGTAGGTAATGGCAATGTTGGCATTTCGGATCCCTTGATAAACTGCGGCCCACCAGCGATCCAGTCCGTCCTGCTGGGTATTGATGGCAAACGCATCGTAGGCACCCACCGTAGAAACCTGGTCGGCGGGACTGCTTCCCTTGCGGGCATCATCCGACATGATGTCGAGAATCGGATAACCTCCGGAGTGGAAATACCAGTTGCGGAGCGAAGCATAAACCGCGTTGGTAGCGGCCAGCGCATCGGCGGCTGAAGTCGGCCACGAAGTCTGTAGCAGCTGCCCCTGAGGTTTGCGATCCAAAAAGTCTTCGCAGGAAAACGAAATCAGCAGCACCGGAATCAACAACCAGGCTTTCCGGAAGAGGGTAGTAATGTGATGATTCTTCATACCGTCAGAAAGTAACGTTGAGACCAAGTGTATAAATCCGTGCCACGGGATAAGCTCCGTTGTCGATGTTGTTGGCCAACACATTGGTGCTTCCAAAATCCGGGGAATAGCCCGTGAAACTGGACACGGTAAACAGGTTCGTGCCGCGGAGGTACAACTTTGCCGACTTCACGGACACCTTGTCCAGCCATTTTGCGGGTAGGTTATAACCCAGCGTCAGGCTTCTCAACCTCAGGTAGTCTCCCGATTGAATGAACCGATCGGATATGGAGTAATTGTAACCACCAAATGATGGCCGAGGCTCTGTATAGGATGTGCCCTCCCCTGTCCATCGGTTCATCACGTGCTTCTCGAAATTGTATGGATCAGGCCTTACAATTTCTTTTCCGTTCAGGATCTTGTTTCCCGATTGACCCTGGAAATCGGCGAGCAATTCAAAGCCCTTGTATTCCAGCTGGAAGTTGAATCCATAAAGAAAAGTGGGTATCGGCGAGCCAATGTTAGTCCGGTCAGCCGCGGTGATTTTGCCATCGTTATTCATATCCACAAAACGAAGGTCACCGACTACCGCTTCGGAACTCGCCGGGTAAGAAGTCAATTCCGCGGCATTCTGGAAGAGGCCATTTGTTCGATATCCATAAAAGGAGCCAATGGGTAGTCCGACACTGCTCAAGGTAGCGGCCTGTCCATTGGCGAGGAAACCGCCCACGAGGGTAGAGTCAATTCCCTTCGAACCACCGACGGCCAGTACTTCATTGTGAAGCGTATTTCCCACCAGGCCAATGCGATATTTCAATCCATGAAATTCATCCTGCCAGGCCACGTTAAATTCAAAACCCCTGTTTAATACGGTACCGGCATTCACGGTGATCAAGGCGCCGTTGCCATTTCCCGTATACCCTTGGGTGCGCAAGGGAACCAGAATATCCTGGGTCTCCTTGCTGAAGTAATCAAACTCGGCCGTGAGTCGGTCATTCAGGAAACCAACTTCCAACCCGATATCCGTCTGGTAGGTGGTCTCCCATCGCAGGTCGGGATTTCCGGCCACATCCCACGTGGCACCGTTCACCAGGTTGTTGCCCACTCCAAACACTGGACTTGTGTTGCCGTTCGATGCAATCAAGGAGTACTGCTTGAGGTAATCGATCTTCTCATTGCCAATCGCTCCCCAGCTTGCCCTCAACTTCAGGTTGGTGAACAGCTTGACATCCTGCATGAAGTCTTCATTGATAATGTTCCATCCAGCTGCGAAGGAGGGGAAATTGGCAAAGCGGTTACTCTTCGAAAACTTCGAGGATCCGTCACGACGGAAAGAAGCCGTGAAGAGATACCGGTCCTTCAGGTTGTAGTTGACCCGGAAGAGGTAGGATATCATGGAATAATACATTCCCGCATCCACGCCGTTGTTGATACCCGAAAGGTTGTTGACGTTGGGCGTGGTAGTCAGGTCATAATAATACAGGGGATTGTTCAGGTAGCGCAACTCCGGGTAGTCGCGGATAATGTTGCTGCCTCGAATATTGATAAACTCGTTGGAGGTGGTCTGCATCGTATAACCGCCCAGCACGGTGAACTTGTGGTCGCCAACCTGTTTGGTATAGGTCAGCGTATTTTCCCACAGCAGGGTTGATGAGGTCGATGTACCTTTACTTAGACTGCTCAGCAGGTTTTGCTGTTGGTTGGGCGTACCGTCCGGATTATAGACGGTGTAAGCAGGTGTGAAATCTTCGCTCTTGCTGTTCAACGCATCCACCCCGAGGCTGGTATGGAAAACAAAATCTTTCATGAACGACACATCCACGAACAGGTTCCCGACCAGTCGCATGCCTGAGTTGTAGTTGTTCGAATACGCGAGTGATGCCAGCGGGTTACCCACATTGGGAACGGCTCCGAATGACCCATCGGAATAGTACGGCACTTTCAGTGGCTGCGCCCGGTACGCCTGGTAGACCACATCCGGAGCGTTGCGCTGGCTGAAGGGGGCGAACGAAATGTTATTGCCAAACTTGATATGGTCAGTGATGGCATATGTGTTGTTGAACTTCAGGGTCACCCGCTCGTAGTTGGAATTGGGAACGATACCCTCCTGGTTGTAGTATCCCACCCCGAAATAGTATTGCGATTTCTGCGAAGAACCGGTTACAGACACCTGGTAATTCTGCTGCGGTGCGGTTCGGAAGATGAGCGATTGCCAATCGGTATTGGGAAGCGCGTTCAGGTTATTGTAGGTGCCTGGCATGATTTCATTGGTGATCTGGCCAAACTCCTTGCCGTTCAACAGATCGATCGTCTTACCAACCTCCTGCACACTGTATTCTGCATTGACATTTACCACCGGTACTTCTTGCCCTACCTTACCCAATTTAGTGGTCACAATAATGACCCCGTTGGCACCGCGGGAACCAAAAATGGCGGTGGATGATGCATCTTTCAGCACTTCCATGGACTGGATGTCGGCCGAGTTAAGGAAGGAGATGTCGTCGAGAATCACACCATCCACCACGTAGATGGGCGACGTATTGTTAAACGTACCTACACCCCTGATCCGGACAACGGGCACTGCACCGGGTGCCCCCGATGAGTTGAACACCTGAACGCCAGATACTCTGCCCTGGAGCGATTGTGCTGCATTGAAGGAGGGGATTCGGGTGAGATCTGAACCCTTTAGCGATGCAATCGAGCCCGTCAGGTCGCTCTTAGCCTGAGTGCCATAACCTATCACCACAACTTCTTCCAGTAGGTCGGTATCCGATTCCATCACCACATCGACGATGGTCCTGTTTCCGACATCAATGGTCTGTGTCGTAAAACCTACAAACGAAAAGACGAGGGTATTCTCATTGGGGCCCAATTCAATGACGTACTTTCCATCCAGGTCGGTCGAATTCCCTTTGGAGGTACCCTTTACCGTAATATTTACCCCCGGGACAGGTTCGCCATCCTCCTTGGCCGTTACTCTGCCTTCCACCTTGCGGACTTGGGCGGTCGCCATGAAGGAAAACAGCACTAACGAGCTAATTATTAATGTTTTAACCATAGGCAAGTCAATCATTAAAGTGTGCCACTTGTGCCTTTTGCCAAATGAAGTTATGCCTATGTCAAGGCACGGCTAATAAATTTTTCCAAAATCGTGCGAAACAGCGAGGAATTTTGGTTCCACAAGCTAGAGTAATTTAGCGGGAAAAAAACATCGATTTCAAACGTATTCGCGGCATAGTTGCCGAAACCGATTGCAGGATTTTGCACTTGAAAACCAAATGAAAGGGGCCCCTACTTCGCAAACCGGCCGAAAGACCGTCGGACGAACCCCGAAATCCGGGACCGGACACCCCTCAGCCCCTCTGAAGGGCCCAACAATACCACTTCCTCCCAGCGGCCAGTGGTAGGGCGCTTTCCGTGCGCCTCCAGCTCCGCAATCCGCTCTGTAAGCTTCCTCCTGAAGCTCCAGACTGTATTCATCCGGATTTCCAATGTGGATGCGAGCTCTTCCAGGGTCTTCTTCTTTCCAGCTACACTCAGGTAGGCAATATAGAAGGCCTTCTCGATGGGGAACTTGATTCCATGAAAAACGGTGTAGCTGGTAATCGATTCATTGTATCCGCAGCGAGTGCACCGACGGCCAAATTTCTGGGCACCTTCAAAGTACTTCTCATTACCACAGCGCCGGCATTTATATCCCTGGCTCCATTTCAGGGTTTCCAGGAACCGATGGCAGGCCAAGGTATCCGGGTATAACGTCCTGAATTCCCCATACTCCATGGCTGTCTCGTGGAGCCGCTCTTCCAACACCTCGATCACTTTGTTTTTTAGCTTCCAGTTGTCAAGGTCCAGCAACGAGTTAATCTGGTTGATCTCACGGGCCTGCACTACGAGCTTCTGGTTGCTTTCCTCCAGTTCCTTGTTCTTCAGGTCAAGCGCCACTGTTCGCTCCCTCACCTTCTCCTCCAATTCACGGTTTACCTTGTCCTTCAGCTGCATGTTCATTTCATTCTGCAAAATGATCCGCTTCAGCGCGCGATCGCGATTGTCCTTGAGTATCCGAATCCGGTCGCCCAGGGCAAAAGTGAGGAATAGCATTTCCACCACGAAGCTCAGGTGCAAACTGTAGTGCGACAGTATAGTTATGGACAGGACGTTAAAGTAGACAAGGCTACGAAGGAGAAATCCCATCAAGAGAAGTCCATAAGCGATCACAAAGAACCGGGCGGGCCGATACCCTCGCATCCAGATCTTCAAGCCGGTGTAGAACACCAGGGAAAGCGGGATGATCTCAATAACCCGGAAGGTGAAGTATTCCGGGAAGAAGAAGAACTCCACGAGGAAGACCAGCGTTCTTGCCACGATCATTCCTTTCAACCAAGAATCCAGGTTCGGCGCTTTGGCCCGGGTGCTCAGGAATCGCCGGGTGAAGATCAAAGCCCATAGGATAACTGAATAGAGTGTAAACCCGACCGCATAGTCATTCCATTCCGGGTGATCGGGCCACAGGTACTGAAAAGCAATGCCATCGAGGCTCATGGCATACAAGGCCACGCTAAGGATGTAGAAGATGTAATAAAGATTCTTGATTTCCCGGATCGCCAGGTAAACGAGAAAATTGTAAAGGGCAATGATCAGGATCATGCCATAGAAAGTCCCGTACAGGAAATACTCGTTGAGTGCGTAACTGATAAACCGACGTTCACTGCGGAAGGCAATCCGGATGTCGGCAAATTCATGCGACTTCACCTTGAAGTAGTAGACCAGGATGGTGTCCTTCCGCATGGTGAGTGGCACCTCAAAGTTCTTGTGCTGGAAGTTACGCTGCGTGAACGGGTAATGATCGCCCATGATCAGGCGGGCATGTCCATTGTTTTCAGAGGGGACAAATGCCTCGATGTGGTCGATGGTCTGATCATAGAACTCCAATAACCAGATGCTTTTGTGATCATCCTTGTGATGGATAGGAATCCGGATCCAGTACGACACATCTGGCAGGAAGTCCTTGTTCTGGTAGGTGGGCACTTTTATGAACCGATCGCGGAAGCTCGCTGAAGAAACAAGTTCAAAATCAACTGTGTTCGTGGTGTCGACATAGTATTCCAACTCCCGCAAATACAGAATCCTCTCCCCGTCTACCGGCACTTCCAGGGTTTGACCCCTCGCGGAGCAACCCAGGAACATCAACATCACAAAAAGCGAGATTCTCATGGAGCGACCAACATTATTCCTGGAGCCAACCACCTGTGAATCCGGCCTTGCGCAGACCCTCCACAATGTGTTTGTTCTTCTTCATGAGCTTCCAGACGAACTCACTTCGATAATTTTCCACCTGCAACAGGATCGGCCCCTGGTCGATGCCGAGGTAATCCTCATCAAACCAACCCTTTCTTCCATCTTGAAACTGAATCGACAGGTTGAATGCGTCTTTGAACCCATACTTGCCATACAACCTGTCGCCATACAAGCGTTGCATCTCTTTCAAGGCTGGAATGCAGACTTCGGGCGCGAATGGAACAGATCCGCCTGCCGCCGTCGGAGAAAGTGTGCCATCATCCTCCACATACCATTGGGCAGCACCCCGTGCATGATACCCGGTGAAGTGCACATTGGGATTGGCGTTTTGATCATTGCCGGGGCCATCGCATGCCGTGAGTCCCCAGACATTTTCACCATAACCATTCCATCCCATCGGGTTGTCGATGGCATATTTCCGATTAGCAAGGGTTGCCCGTCTTGAGTTCTCAAAGTAATCCAACCCTTTGTTTTTCATATAGTTATCCTGAATCCCCCTAAAGTCTATATACATCTGTGAGTATTGGTGTCCGAACAACGGCCCAAAGTTCACATGCTCCTGGCCTTGGTATTTGCCCCATTGATACGTTTTTGTCCAGGCGTTCCAACTTTCGGCAGGGATGGTGTGCGTCGGAGAACCCAAGGCAAGGATGTAGAGAATCATGGCTTCATTATATCCATCCCAGGATGCTTCCAGGAATCCTCTCTCCGGGTGCCAACCCATGCTCATCGTCTCCCTCCCATCCATCGCCCAATCCCATTCAACCGCCTGGTATAAAGAATCCGCGGTTGCCCGTATTGTGGCTTCCGTTTCATTGTCGCCGTCGAAGTAGCTTTGGCAAGAGAGGATGCCCGCCATCAGCAGCCCAGTGTCTATGGTGGACAATTCCACCTTTTGAAACCGAAGCCCCGTTTTCATGTCCAGGAAATGGTAGAAGAAACCCCGGTGACCGGTTATTCCGGTGTCTGCTTCTCCCTTGGGGGAATGTTGAAAGAACTGAAGGGTTGTCAGCACGCGGGCTGCCGCTTGTTCACGAGGAACATAACCGCGTTCCACCCCGACGAGGTAAGATGTAAGGCCGAAGCCCGTGGCGGCAATGCTTGAAAAACTCGGAGACGGCCACCGATCCGGAACGAGGCCATTATCGGGATTCGCAAGATCCCAGAAATAGAAGAAGGTATCCCTTGAAAGGGAATCAAGAAATGGATCGTCCTTAGTAGCTGCGATCTCACGTGACGGGGCTTTACAGCACAGGATGAAACCAATGGCGGCCATCCAAAGCAAGGACCGGGTAACTCTCATTTTGCCTTCGATCAGAGTCCTAAAAGTAACCAATTGAGCAAGAAAACGAAGCAGCCGGCATCAGCAACTTCATCAGGTGGGAAGTGGCTGATGCCGTCGCGCCCGCTCAATAAGAATGAATTCCACGAGATTGTCATTGTCGATCATGCCGATCACTTTATCCCTCTCCTGGACAAGGGCCATTGACGTTCGGTGGATTTGCATTTTGAGGATGGCTTCATTAACGGGCATTGAAGAAGGCAAGTAGACAATATCCGTCTTCATAAAATCCCTGACCAGGGCCTCTTCTCCCCGATCGCCCAATGCCTTGATTACATCCAGCTGCGTAATGATCCCGAGTACCTGCTCACCGTCGGTTACGACAAAGTTCTTTTTCTGTGTGTTCAGGATCTCCTTCACCATTTCCGCTACCGTTGTGGTGGGACTTACCACTGGCATTTCATGCATCGTAAGGTCCTGCACGGTATGTCCCTCCATCAATGCTTCCGATTGTGCGTAATTGGACTCCGCCTGTGCCCCTAGAATGATAAACAGTCCAATGAAGACGAGGAAAGGATTGACATAGAAGCCGAGGAAGATAAATCCAATGGCGAGAAGCTGACCTAATGAAGCAGCAACGCGCGTTGCCTTTGCGCGATCCATCCAGAAATTGAGTATTGCCCTGAATACGCGTCCGCCATCCATGGGAAATGCGGGGATCAGGTTAAACAGCGCAAGCCATATATTCACTGCCGCAAATGCAAAAAGAAAATTGGAGGGACCAATCTGTGCCATTCCCTCGGGTGAGGGAGGTGCTGAAAAATTCATGAACGGGACCAGCAGCAAGGCGATCAGCAGGTTAACGGCCGGTCCCGCAAGAGCAACCCACAATTCTTCCAGGGGCTTTTTGGGGAGCGACTCCAGGCTGGCCACCCCGCCGATGGGATACAGTGTAATATCCCTGGTTTTGATGCCATAACGGCGGGCAGTTAACGCATGGCCCAGTTCATGAAGGATGACGCACATGAATATGGCCAACACAAAAGCCAGTGTCCATAACAAGGAATCTGCGGCCATGCCGCTGCGAACATTCTGAAATACGATCCAGGCGATAAGCAGCAGGAACGTCCAATGAACAGACACCCTGATGCCTTTGATTTTCGCTATGTCGAGGGAACCTTTCAATGAGTTGGTTATCATTATAAAGATACACCTTGACCTTTCGTCCATAAACTGACATGCGTCACCTTCGGGATGCTGAACTTCTTGAACTTTGTGGGTAGACTTACCGCTTAACCGAATCAAATGCATTCCCGGACGGCCTCTCCGCTGAAGTGGCACCTCCTCAGGTTAGTTCTCCTGGTTGCACCCTTTGCCACTCCGGTCCTTGGCCAGCAAAACCTCTTCAATGTTCCTTCCTCCGACATTACCGTCAAGAACAAGCTCTTCTTTCAACAGCAAATCAATCTGCTGAATGACGGCACGGCAGCATTGAATTCAACCTTGTGCTATGGTCTAGGCAAAGGATTCGAAGCCGGAGTGAACATACTTGGCGTTTACATCGATCCCCACGCTTCTGGCTCGCCTATTCAGACCAATTCAGACGCTGGCCAGCCTCCTTTATACCCCTTTTTTACCGTCAACCTTCAAAAAGGCTTGGTCATCAATCCAACCTTCAAACTCGGGCTGGGAACTCAAATTGGTTTTTCGCCCGGCATGCATTTCGGCAACTTTACCTATCTGAACCTGGTGACTGCCATTCCCCGGCTACAGGCTAAGATTGTGACGGGCATCAATCACGGCTCTGAATCCTTCCTGGGACCGGGTGATCTCAATCCCTACTTTTCCTCCAAATATGACCCCGTGGGTTTTCAGTTTGGGTTGGAGCAGGAAATCATCCACGGCAAGTTGCTGATTCTCGCCGAGCACATTTCAGGAACGCATACCCTGGGAATCTCCGTACTCGGTCTCGGCTATCATGTTAGCGATCACTGGGTACTATCGACCGGCTACCAATTCTCAAGTGCAGGTAACCAGACTCCGAACAGCATTGTATTAGAACTGACCTTTGTACCTTCGGCGGTGATCACCGAACGCATCTATCATGAAGGTCATTCAGAACGCAAATAGTGTGCACCGTCAAGGTGACTTCAACCTTTGGTTTGCCCAGATCCCTCGATGGAGTCTATATGGAAAAATCAACTTACCTTTGCATGGCCCAATTGGGAATTTCGCATAACCGTGGAGACTATTCGTAGCATATCACCTACTTGGTCAATTGTCTTGTGGCTGGGTTTCATGCTCAGCACTGGAGTGTGCTGCACGTCATTGGCTGCGGAAGCCACCACCTACCTCGGGCAACCTGTTCTTCAGGCTGGGCAAGTGGATACTCCATCCATTATCACATTGGAAGCGATCGATGGGGAAATAGAATTCTCTGACAATAGTTCAAGGCAGGAATGCAAGTTGATTGATACTGAAAACATCCATCATCTCGCTCGCTGGTTGTCCCGGTCATTGCCTTGCCAGGAAAGCCAACTTCCCAAAGTTCCAATTCCAGGTGGTTGCTTCTCAATCCTCCACCGGCGCCTTCTTCTTTAATCAAGTCCCTTGATCGGGATATCCATCAATCATCTTTCTCCGGACTCGAGAGGAAGAATCTCTTCATCCTTCAATTTATTTTATGAAACAATTTGCGTCAGGCATATTGCTCATTACCCTCCTTGTTGGCGCTGCCAAGGCGCAGGCACCAGATACTGTTCTGTCGCTGCAGGAGGCGCGAGCCCGCCTGCTGAACTATAACATCGGCTTGCTCTCAGCCTATTACGATATCAGCCAGGCACGAGCCCAGGTAATCCAGGCAAAGGTTTGGAATAACCCCTATTTCATTTTTAACGGTGAACTCTGGAATTCTGAAACCAACGAATACTTCCATGTGGGGAACCAATACCTGGTTCAGATTGAACAAACCTTTTCGATAGCCGGTAAACACACCAACTCGGTTCGCCTGGCCAAGGTTGGCGTTGCGTTGGCCGAAAAACAAATGGAGGATGTCATTCGAAGCCTGCTCTTTGAGCTGGCGAATATCTATAACGAATTGGCGGCCCTTCAGGAGAAAGAGAGACTTTACCAGCTTGTCATGGGGAACTATGATCGGCTCATGGAGGCTACCCGAAAGCAACTTGAAGTGGGGGCTATCTCTGTCACTGAAACCGTGCGGCTCGAAGCCGAATACCTTGGCGTTAAGACCAACGCGCTGAACAACCTGGGCGAGAAGGAAAGAGCGCTTTCGGCACTGCGTTCCCTCCTGCGACTTCCTTCCGATACAACTTTCTATGTAGAGCAACGACTCCCGACTATCGGGCTTGAATTTGATCCACAAGTTCTGGCGGAGCAGGCTGTCACCCTTCGCCCTGACCTGGAACTGGCCCGATTGGATGTCAAGTTTCAGTCCCAAAATCTCAAGCTGCAGCGCTCGACTGGCATTCCCGATGTGAAGTTTGGCTTCCAGCCTTTCGACAAAGGGAGCAACTACGTCAGGCCTTACCATGGTTTCACGACCGAAATGTCAATTCCCGTGTTTGATCGAAACCAAGGCAGAATCAAACAAGCAGAATACGCGATCCGGCAATCTGATCTTCGCGTTATCGATTCCGAAAACCGGGTGCGCAATGAAGTCCTTTCGTCCTATAACCGGTATCGCAACTCCCTCACCGGAGTATCCAATTACAATCGTCAATTTCTTGAAAGGCTGCAGGACCTCAGCCGGAACGCGGCGCTCAATTTTCAGCGACGCAACATCAGCTTACTCCAGTTCATCGACCAGCAACGGATTTACATCCTTACGAATATTCAATTGATAGATATGAGACAATTGTATCTAAACAATGTGAATGAACTCAATTTTTCCGTGGGCACAAACCTAATTGAATACTGATTTTATGAAGGCGGGAACTCAACTACGACCCTTACATCCCATCGCGCTCCTCACGGCCATGCTGTTAGCGATGGCTTCCCTGGCGACCGCACAGACACTAGCCTCCATTAAAAAGGATGAACTTCAAGAGAACCAGGTAAAAAAAACATTGCGGTGGGGTGTTGCTGGAAATATTATGTGGTCAACCATAAAGGGAAATGATCTCCCGGCCAACTACTTCGTCAAGCCTGGATTGGGTATTAGTCTTCGGGCTGAGTATTATCTTCTACCCTTCCTTGGCGTTGGCGCTGGCGTGGGCTACCAACAACGCGGGGCAGGAGTAATTAATCCAGACTACTCAGGTGGCGCCGCCTCTCATCCTTGGATTGTGGATAAGAATGGGAATCAAGGGGACCCGGACTCCACTCACCTGGAGAAACTTCGGTTCAATACACTTGAAATGCCGCTGAGTTTGCTTTTCAAAACTCCCCATGAAGTGATTCGAGGCATTAGACTCAGTGGCAGTGCCGGCCTGATCTACATTTACAATTTTGAATCGACCGATGTGATGGAAAGCATCATGGACGGAATCCATAAAAGCCGCCCAGTAACCGGTCAATACCTGCGCCATGACATTGGCTGGCAAGTCTCGGCCGGAGTCGATATCTCCTCTGCCCCAAATGGAAACCTTTTTCAGATTCACCTACTCTATAATGAAGGGCTTGGAAACGTGTTTGCCGCAGGGCAAGGCACTGGAACACAAGTCTGTTATGGCATCCGACTAACCTGTTTCTTTTGAAAATGCTCTTATGAACCAAGGAATTGTAACAAAACTCCCAGTCCCCCGCATGAAGCGAATGATCTTTCTCCCATTGGTCAGTCTTGTGCTTCTTATCGGGTGCAACCCAAACAAAGACACCACACCACCACCCGGCTTTGTCTTAACTGAAACCCTCTCCAAGGACAAGGAACTCGTGGAGGCCGTTGAAAAAGTAGTGCAAAATGAAATCGCTCTTACGGGTAAAGTGACTTTCAATGAGAACACTGTCGCCAGGGTGTTTCCCCTGGCCGGTGGTTTGGTCGAATCACTAACAGCCGAGATTGGGGACTATGTACAAAAGGGACAAACGCTGGCCCTTATTCGAAGCCCGGAAATCGCCGGATTCATCCAGGAAAACGAGGCCGCGCAATCCCGTTTGCAAGTGGCGCAGAAAAATGCTGCAGTTACGGAGGCGCTATATGAAACCGGCAATGCATCGGAAGTGCAGTTGATCAATGATCAAAAGGAACTTGACCGTGCCAAAGGCGAGGCGGCCCGCGCCCAGGAAGTCCTCCGTCTATACGGCGCCAGCGATCGCTCCTCCTATGCCATCCGTTCGCCCATGTCAGGCTTTGTGATTCAGAAGAATATCTCCTTGAACATGGAACTCCGCACCGAAGATATCAGCCCGGCCTTTGTAGTCGGCAGTCTCGATGAAGTCTGGGTGATGGCCAACGTATACGAGTCGGAAATCGCATCCATCAAAGTCGGTCAGCCCGCGACGATCAAGACGATTGCTTACCCTGACCGGATCTACGACGGTAAGATTGACAAGATTTTCAACACCATGGATCCTACGTCACGTGTGCTGAGGGCGAGGGTGACACTACAGAATAAAGACAATGCCCTTAAGCCCGAGATGTTTGCCCAGATTAACGTGCGCTTCGAAGGCAAAGAAAGGAAAATAGCCATTCCGAGCGGCGCGATCATCTTCGACAAAGGTCGCCACTTTGTCATGGTCTATTTTGCCGATGATCACATTGAAACCCGGGAAGTGAATATTTTCCGAGAATTAAACGGGATCAGCTACCTCAATGATGGCGTCAAGTTGGGAGAAAAGGTGATGACGAAGTACCAATTGCTGGTATATGATGCCTTGAACGACTAACACTCCAGAAATGAATCGCTTCGTAAAGAATATTGTAGCCTTCTCGCTGAAGAATCGTTTCTTCGTCTTCTTCTCCACGGCTGTGCTGATCGCTGCCGGGATCTGGAGTTACCTCAAGACTCCTCTGGAAGCCTTCCCCGATGTTACCAACACACAGATCATCATCGTCACCCAATGGAATGGCCGCAGCGCCGAGGAAGTAGAGCGTTTTGTGAGCATTCCCATCGAGGTGAGCATGAACTCCGTGCAGCGGAAAACCAGTGTTCGCTCCATCTCCATGTTCGGGCTGTCGGTAATCAAAATCATCTTTGAAGATGATGTGGAAGATTTCTACGCTCGACAGCAAGTGAACAACCTCCTGGTAAACGTCACCCTGCCCGAAGGGGTTGAACCTGATGTTCAGCCGCCGTACGGACCGACGGGCGAAATCTTCCGATACACCCTCAAGAGTCAACGCAACACCAGCGAGCTCCTGGCTTACCAGGATTGGGTGATCGACCGGCAATTGCGCAGCGTACCCGGGGTTGCCGACATTGTGTCCTTTGGAGGATCCCGGAAGATCTATGAAATCGTTGTCAACCCCATCCAACTCGCGGAATTTGATATCACGCCTTTGGAGGTTTACCAGGCCGTTGAAAAGAGTAACATCAACGTCGGTGGCGATGTCATCGAGAAGAATGGACAGGCATTTGTCGTCCGGGGCATTGGATTGTTGACGAGCATCCAGGACATCGAAAACATTCTGATTGAAACCATCGATGACGTACCTGTACTGGTCAAGAATGTTGCGGTGGTTAAGGTCGGCTCACTCCCGCGAGTAGGAATGGCCGGACTCGACGAAAATGATGACGTCGTTGAGGGAATCGTGGTCATGCGAAAAGGCGAAAACCCGGGCGATGTTCTCAAACGGGTGAAAGACAAGATCATAGAGATCAACGAAAAGATCCTCCCCGCGGATATCCAAATGGAAATCTTCTACGATCGCGATAAACTGATTAGCTATTGCCGCGAAACGGTTACGGGAAACCTCCTGGAGGGAATTTTCTTCGTTACCGTTGTCGTCTTCATCTTCATGTTCGATTGGCGCAGTACACTGATCGTTTCAGTCATCATACCGCTGTCACTCCTCTTTGCCTTCATGTGTCTTAAAATCAAAGGCATGAGTGCCAACCTTTTGTCCATGGGTGCGATTGACTTCGGAATTATCATTGACGGGGCCGTGGTGATGGTGGAAGGATTGTTCGTACTCCTGGCTCATGAAGCCGATCACCTGGGTATGATGAAGTTTAACAAGCTAGCAAAGCTTGGCGCGGTTAAGCGATCAGGTGTCGAACTCGGTAAAGCCATTTTTTTTGCGAAGCTGATCATTATCACAAGTTTGATTCCCATATTCTCCTTCGAGAAGGTGGAGGGTAAATTGTTCTCACCCCTTGCCTACACGCTCGGATTCGCGCTCCTTGGAGCGTTGATTTATACGCTTACCCTCGTACCGGTACTGAGCAGCTACCTGTTTAACCACAATGTTCGCGAGAAACACAACCCGATCGTAAATTTCTTCAACCGTGTTGTTCATCGGGCCTTCATGTTTTGTTACTCCCGCAAACGGGCCAGTCTTTCGGTCAGTTTCCTCATTCTGGCCGGCAGCCTTTTCTCGTTTACTTTCCTGGGATCTGAATTCTTGCCCACCCTTAACGAAGGGGCCCTATGGGTAGAGGCCAAACTGCCCATGAGTAGCTCCATCCAGGAGACCAATAAGTTTGTCCACATCTTCCGCGAAAAAATTAATGAATTCGATGAGGTAGAATCTGTGCTTTCGCAGATTGGCCGATCGAATGATGGCACAGATCCATCCGGATTCTTTTACGTGCAATGCCAGGTCAATCTCAAGCCCAAGAAACAGTGGAAACGCAAGCTGAGTACCGATGAGTTGGTTGAAGAAATGGACAAGAAGCTCAGGGAATATCCAGGGGTCATCTACAATTACTCACAACCGATAATTGACAACGTCGCCGAGGCCGTAGCTGGCATCAATGCTTCCCTGGCGGTGAAAATATTTGGAAACGACCTTGATGAAATTAATTCCAAAGCCGATTCTATAGCCGTAATACTCCAAAGCGTACGGGGTGTGAAGGATCTTGGTATCCTGCGCAACATCGGACAACCCGAAGTAAGCGTCGTGCTCAACCAGCAAAAAATGGCCTTCTATGGTGTAACTATAGCGGATGCGGAAAGCGTAATTGAAATGGCCATCGGTGGAAAAACAGCCACCCAATTTTATGAGCAAGAAAAGAAATTCGACGTTAGGATACGCTACGCCTCCGAATTCCGAAAATCAGAGCGCGAAATCAAAAACCTGAAAGTGCCTACGATGAAAGGCAACAAGATTCCGCTCAAAGAGATAGCCGACATCCGGGAGAACACCGGGCCGGCATTTATTTATCGAAACAACAACAAACGCTTCATCGCCATCAAGTTTTCCATCCGCGAACGCGACCTGGGGAGCACCATTGCGGAGGCACAGAAAAAAGTGAATGAGCAAATCACGATTCCCAAGGGAACCTCATTGGAATGGAGCGGTGAATTTGAAAATCAGGTCCGGGCCCAGAAACGCCTGACCGAAGTAGTTCCCGTTTGCCTCGTCCTTATCTTCTTTCTCCTGTTCGTTGCTTTTGGCAATGTAAAGGATGCGGGACTAGTGCTCATCAACGTGCCCTTTGCGTTGATCGGGGGCATCCTTGCACTTCATATTACCGGAACCATCTTCAGTATTTCTGCGGGTATCGGATTTATCGCCCTATTTGGAATCTGTATTCAGAATGGAGTGATTCTCATATCAGTATTTAAGAAGCATATCCGCGAGTTTCCGTTGGCGGAAGCACTTGATCGCGGTGTAGCAGAGCGCACACGGCCTATCATCATGACCGCCATGATGGCCGCCATTGGGCTAATGCCCGCCGCGCTTTCTACAGGAATAGGTTCAGAGACCCAAAAGCCACTGGCTATTGTTGTAATTGGCGGCCTCGTGAGCTCCACGATTCTCACGCTGCTGATCTTCCCCATCATCTTCGAGCGTGGTTACCACAACCCCGGACATTCGCTGCCTCACACAGAAGACCACAATAAACACTTTCAAGGGTAAAGAGTAACTCAACTACAGATCATCGTCATCCTCCGGCACCGGAACCACGAACGCACTCCGGACCGGCGCCGGCATGACGCTTGATTCGCCGCGGATGGCTTTCCAAATTACCTCGCTGAAAGCCAGGTCCGGAGCAGCGTCAACTTCTTCCAGGTTGAATGAACTCGAGAGCCTTGAAAGCTGGTTTTCTTTTGTGTTCATCTCCCACAGGTTGTACCGGGCAGGCAGTGACTTGTACGGCGTCGCATCCGGGACGGCTGTAAAGCACTCCCACATCGGCGTGGCACCAGCGTCATGCTGGCTCATCGGCGGAAGACCCAGGATCAATTCAATCGTACGTAATACGGAAGTGGTGGCGTACATGCGACTCACAACGGAATTCCGTTTTACATAGGGTCCTGCCACAAATGCGATGGAGCGGTGGGCATCCACGTGATCAGGGCCGTTCTGTGCATCGTCTTCCACCACGAAGATTGCGCATTCCTTCCATATGGGGCTTTGTGAAATGTGCTCGATCATCATCCCCAGTGCCAGGTCATTCTCCGCCACCATTGCCCGCGGTGTTGGCGTACCCACCCTGGCGCCGTAGGTATGGTTGTTCGGCAAATGAATGGTGTTGAGCTGGGGGACGGCGTTAATGGCCACCAAGGAATCAAAATCATACACCCAATGCCCAAATCGCGTCATGTCCTTGATCGAAAGATCATACGGAGGATAGCTCACATCGATGTGACCTTTCAAGGATTCCAGGTCTGTCTCCCCCTTGTCGTGCACAAATTCTCCATAGCTGCGATAAGTTATGCCGGCTTCCTTGCAGTAGTCCCAGATGAACCCGTCTTTGGGAAAAGCAATTTCCCGCGTGCCTTCATAATCGTATTCCCCGCCGCGGTCACCATAACTCGTTGGCCAGGTTTTTTCCACATAGTCATTAGCGTAAGCAGCCGTAGACCAATTGTGCCCGTCGGCGCTGACCTCCGAATTCACATAGAAATTGTCGAGCAACACAAACTGTTCGGCCAGGGCGTGTTGGTTCGGCGTTACAACCCTTGGAAACAGGCACAGCGTCGAATCACCATTTCCTTTTTCCACATCACCCAACACCTGGTCGTAGGTCCTGTTTTCCTTGATGATGTAAAAGACATACTTGATCGGTGAGCGGTCGCCAACTTTACGTGGGATAGGATTGCCTTCCTCTCCTTCCGCCATAGCCAGAACTTCCTTGGTGAATGGTGAGTTGCGGTATACGGCCGCAGCGTAGACTGCGAGTTCATCAAGTGTCGGTTCACTAACCATCATCAGGGTTCCTTTGAACATCCCGCCGATGTACTCATCGTCCGAGTTGTTGTTGCTGTTTGGGTTGGGTCCCTTGGGATTGGCCCTCGACTTTCCTCCTTTACCGTTGGTCACAAACACTTTCCCATTCAAAACTTTTACGGAAGTCGGATACCAGTCGGTGGGAATAAAACCGATGCTCCTGGCTTCACCGGGTGCCGATACATCGAAGACCGCCAGGCAGTTGTTGTCCGCATTGGCGATGTAGAGCCGTTGCTCATCTGCCGAAAGGGCCAAGGCATTGGGTGTGCTGCCCGCCGGTGAATCGGGGTACAGGGAAGCATTCAACACTTCCAGCACTTTCCGCGACTGAGTGTCGATAACGGAAACACCATTGTCATTGGCATGCGCCACATAAAGCAACTTTCCATCATGTGACAGGATAAGTTCGTTGGGATTGCTTCCTACTGGGATTTGGAAGACTACCTTGTCCTGGCTGGTGTCAAAGACGGCTACCTTACTGCCACCCCACAAGGAAATATAAAGTGTCTTGCTGTCCGGGCTGAGTGCACTGGCATATGCTTCATGACCCAGGGCTATTTTCCGTGACTTCTTGTCGGCCAGGTTAATCACATAAAGGGCACTGTCTTCTTTGGTGGTCACGTACAGCGTTCCCTGGTGAATCGAAATACCCGTAGGAGAAATTTTTGTTGGCCACGGTTTCCCCAAGGCAATAGAATCGATCAAGGTCAATTTGTCGTGTGACACATCATACACGACCACCTGGTTGTCGTTGCCTCCGGAAGCATAAAGTCTTTGGTTGTCCTCACTGAAAACAAGACCGTACCATGCCTTTTGAATTGCCCGTTCATCGAGCACCGTCATGGTCGCGGGATCAATGAGCGCAACCGATTGTTTGCTCTGCCCGTTGTTGGTGATGGCCATCCGTTTTCCCGACGGAGACAGGACGAGGTTGAGGGGTAAATCTCCTAGCGGAATGGTTGTCCCAGCAGGACTGAGCGTCCAGCCGTTCGGCAACAGGATGCGGCTCGATTCCAAGGACTTCGCGAGCGAATCGAGCGCAAGCCGATTTGTACCCCCAGGCCCGCAGGAGGCAAGAAAAAGCGTATACGCAAGCGATGCCAAGACAAAAATAACTCGATTCATAGCCATGTGTCTTTTGCGAAATCTACAAAAGAAGCCGACACTGCATGTAGGGCATTATTGAAGCTTTAGTTAAACTTCATACGCTAGGGTATATTTGCATTTCAAAATGGAATGACGGTGTTGAAGTGCAGATGGGTAGTGTTATTGCTTGTATTAGTCGCATGCAGCTCCAGCGACACTCCGGTACCACCGGTCACTCCTCCTCCACCTCCGGTCACATACACCGACCCTCCTCAATATGGTTCGCCCTTTGCAGGAGTTCCCGATGCCAAGGACCTGATCATTTACGAGATTAACCTGCGCGCATTCAGCCCCCAGGGAACATTTGCAGGAATCATTCCTCGCCTGGATTCAATCAAGAAGTTGGGCGCCAATACGATCTGGCTGATGCCTATTTATCCGGTGGGGATAGCCAATTCAGTTGGTCAGCTTGGATCTCCCTACTCCGTGCGAAACTACAAGGAAGTCAATGCCGAGTTCGGGACCCTGGCTGATCTACGCAACCTGGTTGACCTTGCCCACAGCAAGGGCATGGCGGTCATCCTCGACTGGGTCGCCAACCACACCGCATGGGACAACCCGTGGATCGTCAATACCACCTGGTATACCCTGAACAGCTACGGAGCTATTTCCATTCCGCCTGGTACCAACTGGACGGATGTGGCTGACCTGAATTACTCGAGTGCGGCCATGCGCCGCGCCATGTTCAATGCCATGAAGTACTGGATTTTGGCTGCCAACGTGGATGGTTACCGCTGTGACTACGCCGACGGTGTACCATTCGACTTTTGGAAACCGGCGATGGATACCCTCAAAAATATTCCCGGTCGCAAACTGGTGCTCCTCGCAGAAGGGGCGCGGCAAGATCACTTCACAGCAGGATTTCAACTGAACTACGCGTGGGATTTTTATGGGTCCCTGATCAGCGTAATCAAGAACGGTTCGCCGGCCTCAAACTTGTTTACTGCCAACACTAGCGAAACCAGCCTCTTACCTTCAGGAGCCTTCAAACTGCGTTTCACCACCAACCACGATGAAACAGCGTGGAATGATACACCACTGGGTCTGTTCGGAGGCATCCAGGGATCAATGGCCGCCTTCGTACTCGCTTCCTACCTCGGAGGGGTGCCGCTCATCTACAACGGGCAGGAAGTAGGTTGCCCGGTAAAGCTGCCGTTCTTCTCCAAGTCCCCTATCGACTGGAGTACCAATCCAAACCTGACCTTTGAGTACAAGAAATTAATTGCTTTTCGTAAATCAAGCGAGGCGGTGAAGCAAGGGACCGTAGAGTCCTTTCCGGATGCCGACGTGGTTGCCTTCAAGAGAAAATTGGGAGCGGACGAAGTGTTGGTGATCGTGAATACACGCAATGCACCCAACACCTATACGTTGCCAGCAGCAGTGGCCAACACTACCTGGACCAACCCGCTCGACAATAACGCTACCGTAAACCTTGGCACGCAGGTTAACTTGTCGGCCTATTCGTACCTGATCCTTAAGAATTAGGACTATCCGTTGGCAGTCATAACGGGAATCGGGTCACCCGTTACTACTCCTTGTGCGGTACCCCGTTGCGTTTCCAATGTTTCCGAGTGCTGGCTGATGTCAAGGCCAAGACGCTCTTCGTAGGGAGATACACGCAGTTGGGTCATCCAGCCGGTAATCTTAAACAACACGTAAGATCCACCGAAAGTAAATACCGCGACGATGAGAAGTGCCAGGAGGTGATTCTTCATCAGTTCGGTGGAACCATAATAAAGCCCGATATCCTTGGCGAACACAGCTGTCAGCAGCATTCCGGTTATGCCACCGACCCCGTGACAAGGAAACACATCCAACGTGTCATCCAGTGAAGTGCGTTGTTTGTAGTACACGGCGAGGTTGCTCACGATGGCGGCGGCAAACCCGATGAAGATGCTTTGACCGAGGTTGACGAAGCCGGCAGCCGGTGTAATGGCCACGAGTCCAACTACAGCGCCGATGCAGGCTCCCGTCGCCGAGATCTTCCGGCCCACGAGTGCATCAAACAACACCCACGTCATCATCGCAGAAGCAGAGGCAAAGTTTGTCGTCGCGAAGGCCGACACGGCGAGCCCGTTGGCGGCCAGCGCAGAGCCAGCGTTGAATCCGAACCATCCAAACCAAAGCATGCCGGTTCCCAGGATGATGAACGGAATGTTGGCTGGCTGGTGCACTTTATGTTCCCGCTTTCCCAAGACCACCGCTCCTGCCAGGGCGGCAAAACCCGCCGACATATGCACCACCGTACCGCCCGCGAAGTCGAGCACTCCCCACTGGCGAAGGAAGCCGTCGGGGTGCCAGGTCCAATGCGCGAGGGGGCAATAGATCACCAGGGAAAACAAGCACATGAAGATCAGGTACGAGGTAAACTTCACCCGCTCCGCAAAACTGCCCGTGATGAGCGCTGGTGTAATGATGGCGAACTTGAGTTGAAACAAAGCGAACAGGAGAAACGGAAACGTTGGCGCAAAGGCGGGGTTGGGATTGAGATCCACCCCGCGAAAGGCAAAGTAGGTGGCTGGGTTGCCAATGAGTCCATGCCAGCTTTCGCCGAAGGCCAGGCTAAATCCCACCAGGTACCACAATAAACTGATGACCCCCAACGCGATAAAACTCTGGAGCATGGTGCTGATGACATTCTTGAAACTGACCATGCCTCCATAGAAGAAAGAGAGCCCGGGTGTCATGAACAACACAAAGGCTGTCGCCACGATCATCCACGCCGTATCTGCTTTATCGATGACGCCGGTGGTCGCTTCCACCGGGAAATCTCCTCGCAATAGCACAAACCCCTGCAGGGCGGCCAGGATGATAAAAATGACTATCCATCGGGTTTTAGGTCTGCTCATGAGCCTGTTTTCATAATTTTGGTGTGAATTTCACCATAATAGGGTTAAAAAATACCCTATCAAGCCAAAAATATTACATAATTCGTTTGCACAGGGTAATATTTTACCCACAAATGACCATCAGGCCCTAAGTCGGCCAGTGTCCCTGGATTCCAGAACGGACGATCCCGACAGGAATTCATCGACCCGCCGGGCGGTTTCCCGACCTTCATGGATAGCCCAAACCACCAGCGATTGTCCCCGGCGCGCGTCACCTGCGGCAAAAACTCCGTCAACGGAAGTTTGGTAGTCCTTGCACCGAACGTTGCCGCGTTCATCGAGAGCAAGTCCCAATTGTTCGATCAACCCGCTCTTCTGCGGCCCGGTGAATCCCAACGCCAGCAAAACCAGGTCGCAGGGAATGAGCCGCGCTGTTCCTTCCACTTCCTGGAAGGAGGTCCGGGAATCGTTCCAAACAATATCTGTCACCTGGACACCAGTTACATTCCCGGCTGCATCTCCGACAAAGGCTTTGGTCAGCAGGCTCCACTCACGCGTTCCTCCCTCCTCGTGAGAGGTGGATGTGCGAAGTATCGCCGGCCAATTGGGCCAGGGCATGGAGGCAGTCCGGTTGACCGGTGGCTTGCTGAGTATCTCCAACTGTGTTACCGATTTCGCTCCTTGCCGGATGGATGTCCCCAGGCAATCGGCGCCTGTGTCTCCTCCCCCGAGAATGATGACGTTCTTATTGCTGGCCAGTATCTGTTGGCCCTCGACAACTTTACCCTGGACCCGAAGATTTTGCTGGGGCAGGAAATCCATCGCAAAGTGGATACCGCCCAACTGTCTACCCGGTATAGAAAGATCGCGTGGCTGGCTTGAACCAGTGGCCAGGACCAAGGCGTCAAACTCCTGTTGTAGCTGCCGCGCAGTCAGGTGAGCACCGACTTCCATGCCGGTCCTGAAGTGAATGCCTTCGGCCGTCATCAACTCAACACGACGATCCAGGATGGACTTCTCCAGTTTGAAATCAGGAATTCCATAACGCAAAAGCCCTCCCACGGCATCCGCGCGTTCAAGTACAGTTACCGTGTGCCCGGCGGCGTTTAACTGTGCTGCGCAAGCAAGTCCCGCAGGACCCGAACCAATGACAGCCACCGTCTTGCCTGATCGCTGTATGGGTACTCGAGGATGCACATAGCCCGCCTCAAATGCTTTCTCGATGATGGTTTTCTCCAGGTACTCAATGGTAACGGCCGGTTGATTGATCCCCAGCACACACGAGGCCTCGCATGGCGCCGGGCAAATCCGCCCGGTGAACTCCGGGAAGTTGTTGGTAGACATCAATATCTCATAGGCATGCTTCCAGTTACCGTGGTAGACTGCGTCATTGAATTCGGGAATGTTGTTGCCTAGTGGGCATCCACTATGACAGAATGGAGTGCCGCAATCCATACACCGGGCAGCCTGCTTTGATGAGATCTCAGGATCGATCGGTGCGTCTACCTCCCGGTAGTCGCGGATGCGATCCTCCACTTTTCTTTTTTGCGGAAGCTCACGAGCAAATTCCATGAAGCCATTTGGCTTTCCCATTCTATTGTGGCTTCGTGTGAATGGTTACTGGCTGCAACCCAGGGCTGGTTGCTGCCCTTTTCAGAATGGCCGCTCGGTATTCAGCGGGAACCAACTTGACGAACGAATCAACCATGTCATCCGCATTAGCGATCAGGGATTCAGCCAACTTGCTGCCCGTGAGCTCAAGATGACGACCAATGAGTCCACGTACAATGAGTACGTCCGCCTCATCCAGGGATTCCAACCCGGACAACTCATAATTAAGGTTCCTTGCTGCCTCCTGATGTGGATCGTAGAGGTAGGCTGTTCCTCCGCTCATGCCTGCCCCAAAATTCCTTCCTATAGTACCAAGAATGACGACCGTGCCACCGGTCATGTATTCACAGCCATGATCTCCAATACCTTCCACCACAGCAGTAGCCCCGGAATTGCGCACCGCAAATCGCTCGCCAGCCCTTCCGCAAATGAAAGCCTCACCGGAAGTAGCGCCATACAAGGCAACATTTCCAATGATGCTGTTCTCAGAAGCCCGATATGTGGATCTCCGGTCAGGGTACACGATCAGGCGTGAACCCGACAAACCTTTCCCAAAATAATCATTGGCTTCACCCTCCAGCTCAAAGGTGATGCCCTGTGCACCGAAAGCGCAAAAGCTTTGACCGGCAGTTCCCTTGAACTTAATGTGAATGCCTTCATGGTACTGCGATGCCTGGTGAGGTAACTCCCCTTTACCCGACTCCAGAACATTCCTCATGCGGCGTTTGGATACTTCATTGGAAAGCATCGTCCCCACGGCGCGATCCTCGTTGTTGATCGGGAACACTGCATGCAGCGCCTTCTCCTGGTTCAGGAATGGTTCTGCCACATGGATGAGTTTCCGGTCGATTACATGGAGAATCTCATGATCCTGTTCCTGGCACTTGTGCTGATCATTGAGTGCCAAGCGTGGATCCAGGTTCAATAGCGCGCTAACATCGACACGCTTTGCCTTCCAGTGCTGCGGTTCACGAGGCTCAAGCCTTTCCGCATGACCCACCATTTCATTCACCGTCCGGAATCCAAGTTCCGCCATTACCTCGCGAAGTTCTTCGGCCAGGAAATTGAACAGGTTGACCACATGTTCGGGCTTCCCGGAAAACAAGGCCCGAAGTTCTTTGTTCTGCGTAGCCACACCGACCGGGCATGTATTCAGGTGGCACTTGCGCATCATGACACAGCCGGCGGATACCAGGGCGGCGGTGGCTACACCCCACTCTTCGGCTCCTAACAATGTCGCCACGGCGAGGTCACGCCCGGTCCTGATCTGTCCATCGGTTTGCAGCACCACACGGCCGCGAAGGTTATTTCTAACGAGTGTCTGGTGTGCTTCGGCAAGTCCCATTTCCCAGGGAAGGCCTGCATGACGGATCGAACTCAATGGCGACGCGCCGGTTCCTCCATCATGTCCCGAGATCAGGATCACGTCGGCGTGCGCCTTGGCTACGCCGGAAGCAATCGTTCCGACGCCGGCCTCCGACACCAGCTTCACACTGATGCGGGCGTCCCGGTTTGCATTCTTCAAATCAAAGATCAGTTGCGCCAGGTCTTCGATGGAATAGATGTCATGGTGCGGTGGAGGAGAGATTAGCCCAACACCAGGAGTGGCATGACGAACGCGGGCAATCCATTCGTCCACCTTATGGCCGGGAAGCTGACCACCTTCTCCGGGTTTAGCTCCCTGCGCCATTTTTATCTGCAGTTCTTTGGCCGTTGACAAGTAGAAACTGGTGACGCCGAAGCGCCCGGAGGCTACCTGCTTGATGGCCGAATTCTCCGAGTCACCGTCTGCCCGTGGAGTGAATCGCGCGGGGTCTTCCCCTCCTTCGCCGCAATTGCTCTTGCCCCCAATTCGATTCATCGCGATCGCCAGCGTGCTATGCGCCTCATAGGAAATGGACCCAAACGACATCGCCCCGGTGGCAAACCGTTTGAGAATGTTTTCCTTCGGTTCCACTTCCTCAATCGGGATCGGGTTGCCCTTTCGGAATTTGAGCAAGGACCGAAGGGTGATCGCTGTGCGTTCCTGGTTGTCAACCAGTGCGGAATACTTCTTGAAGGTGGCGTAATCTCCGGTCCGTGCGGCCTGTTGGAGCATGTGAATCGTCTGCGGATTAAACAGGTGCGCTTCACCCCGCAGCTTCCATTGATAGACGCCACCTACCTCCATTTGCGGCGAGTCGGCCGATCGTTTGGGAAATGCCAGGCGGTGCTTGATCAACGCTTCACGGGCTACGTCATCCAGAGTCAGTCCCCCGATACGGGAAACTGTACCTTTGAAATGAAGGTCAACGACTTCCCTGCTGATTCCCAGGGCTTCAAACACCTGGGCACCGTGATAGGATTGCAGGGTGCTGATGCCCATCTTGCTCATGATCTTCAGCAACTCGCCGCACACTGCCTTCTTATAATTCTTCACGGCCACTTCTTCCGTAATATCCTCACGGAGAAGGTTGCGTTTCTTCATGTCATGAATGGTCTGGTACACGAGGTAAGGGTTCACCCCTGAAGCCCCATAGCCAACCAGGGTCGCCACATGGTGCGTTTCCCAAACATCACCGGCCTCTACCAACAAGCCAACTTTCCCGCGCAGGCCTTGGCGGATCAGGTGATGATGAACAGCCGCTAATGCCAGCAATGAAGGAATTTGCGCGTGCCCGCTGTCAAAACTCCGGTCTGACAGGATAATAATGGTAAAGCCATCCTCAATCGCGTCGGTGACATATTGACAAACCCGATCAAGTCCCCGCTGCATGGAGCCTGGCTCTTCGTCCGCCCGGAAGTAGGTGTAAATTGTTTTGGTCTGAAGATGACCATGATCGATGTACCGGATCTTTTCCAAATCACTGTTGGAAAGAACGGGGATGGGCAACTCCAGGGTAACACAATGTGCTGGCGTTTCTTCAAGCAAATTGAGCGACCCACCCACATGTGTGCATAGCGACATCACCAGTCGCTCGCGGATTGGGTCGATGGGCGGGTTGGTGACCTGCGCAAACAACTGTTTGAAGTAACTGGACAGGTGTTGCACTTGGTTAGACAATACCGCCAACGGTATGTCGCTGCCCATGGAGCCAAGCGCTTCCTTCCCGGTTTCGCACATTTGGGTGAGCACTACCCGGATGTCTTCCGTGGTGTAGCCGAAAGAAAGCTGACGCTTGTGAAACGTCCGGGGATCGTACTTGTGGAAACTGCCGCCTGGTTCGGGCAAGTCGGAGAGCCTCACTTTATTGGCCCTCACCCACTCTCCATACGGTTGCTGAGTACAGATCTGTTTTTTCAATTCATCATCGCTGATGATTCGACCTTGTTCGAGATCAACCACAAAGATTTTTCCGGGCTGAAGTCGTCCCTTGGATACCACGGCTGCGGGGTCAAGGTTTAGCACACCGGCCTCCGATGCCATGATCACCCGGTCATCGCTGGTCACCACATAGCGCAAAGGGCGAAGCCCGTTCCGGTCAAGCGTCGCACCAACGATTCGTCCGTCTGTGAACGTGATCGCCGCAGGACCGTCCCAGGGTTCCATGAGGTTGGCGTGGTACTCGTAGAAGTCCTTTTTGTATTGCTCCATGGCGGCATTGCCTTCCCACGCTTCCGGGATCAGCATCATCATGATGTGCGGAAGGGAGCGACCGGAATGGAGGAGCAGTTCAATGACGTTATCCAGGTTGGAAGAATCTGACTGCGCCGGGTTGCAAATGGGCATCAGGCTGTCGAGTTCTTCCTTAGTGAAATGTGGCGATTCGAAAAATGCTTCCTTGGAAGTAAACCAGTTCATATTGCCTTGCACCGTATTAATCTCCCCATTGTGGGCGATGAACCGGAATGGTTGCGCCAGCCGCCAGGATGGGAAGGTATTCGTGGAAAACCGTGAATGAATCACTGCCAGAGCCGACACAACTTTCTCGTTTTCCAGGTCTGCAAAGAAGTACTTGAGCTGACGGGAGGTCAGCATACCCTTGTAGGAAATAGTTTGGCAAGAGAGCGAAGAGAAGTAGAACTGCAGGTTGACGTTCGGGATAGTCCGTGTGATGACCTGGGTGGTGTGTTTGCGGAGGATGAACAGCTTTCGTTCGAAATCGGGCCAACGCAGAATACCATCAGGGCATTGGATGAAGATGTGCTCCATGACAGGCTCAGTCATCCTCGCGCTCTCCCCGATTTCTCCGTCACGGATCGGTACCGTGCGGTAACCCAGCAGGCGCATGCCCATGGATTTGATCTGGCTTTCCACCAGCAAACGGCAGGATGCCCGAGCCTCGGGATCACGGGGAAAGAACACCAGTCCTACCCCGTAGCGGGTCGGCCCAGGCAATGAAAATCCCAATGAGGAGCACTCGCGGGCAAAGAATTCATGCGGGATCTGGATAAGAATACCTGCGCCATCGCCCGTGTTGGGCTCTGCGCCACACGCGCCCCGGTGGCTCATACGCTCCAGCATGGTGATGCCGTCAAGCACCAACTGATGGGATTTCTTTCCCTTCACATGGGCGATAAAGCCAACGCCGCAAGAATCATGTTCAAAGGAAGGATGGTATAGTCCTGACGAAGAAGAATTAGTCAATTCGCAAAAAATCAATAAGTGGTTAAGAGGAAATTTACATCGTCACTTCGGCATTGATGCCGCGTGAGCGAAAAATCTGTGAAAAAAATCAATTTCCACACTAACGATAAGTAGCGGAAACGATTGTAACCCTGGGTGCTAGGTACTGGGCACTAGGTGCTAGGTACTGGGTACTAGGTGCTAGGTACTAGGTACTAGGTACTAGGTACTAGGTACTAGGTACTAGGTACTAGGCTCTCGGCGATACGTACTCGAACCATAGTCTACCAAAGCCCAGTGACTAGAGCCTAGAGCCCAGTGACCAGTGCCCAGCGACTAGTGACCAGAATCTGGTACACTCCTCACCACTGGACGATTAAAATTTTCCGCAGCATGGTACCCAGTTAATAAACACTTACTTAACTTTCGTCCGCAATTGACAGACATCCTGTTAATAAGAACCCTATAACCATTTAAAACACATTTCAATTATGGCGAAGAAAGCAAAAAAGGCTGCCAAGAAGGGCAAAGCCAAGGCCAAGAAGGCAGTGAAGAAAGCAGCCAAGAAGCCTGCTAAGAAAGCAGCCAAGAAGGTTGCCAAGAAGAAAGCTGCTCCCAAGAAGAAAGCCGCAGCACCGAAGCCGGCACCTGCTCCTGCACCGGCGCCTGCACCTGCTCCTACTCCTGCCCCTACGTCCGGAAACACCGGAGGTGGCATGCCTATGTAATTGAGCAGAAATCAAACAACAAAGAGCGGCCAAGGCCGCTTTTTGTATTTTGGGAGGTCCATGATCCCCCATATCAGGTCCTCCATCGTTACTCCAACCCTCCTTATCGGGCTACTGGTACTCTCCCTAGTCCTCGCAAGGCGCCCTTACTACAATTGGGACATGTTTCCCTACCTGGCCATAGTGATCGCCCAGCCCGGCCTACCCTTCGACTCCACGCATCGCGAAGTTTACCGTGCCGCCAGAGACGAACTACCTGTTCAAGACTTCCAGGCTATCTCCAGCCGACAACCAAAACTCATGGAGGATCCAGCGGCGTTTCTGGAGATCATGAAGTATTTCTCCATCAAGCCAGGCTATACTTGGTTGGCCCGGGGATTTTACCACCTTGGCGCAAAGCCGGTGATGTCTACGTGGCTGCCCTCCGTAATCAGCTACTTCCTGGTTGGCGTCCTGGTGTACTTCCATGCCCGACGTCACGCGCCTCCCATGCCGTCCGCTTTGTTTGTGATGATCATCGCATTATCACCTCAGTTCCTGAACCTTGCCCGGTATTCTTCTCCGGATATGCTCTGCGCACTGGTTTCAACGGCAGGGACAATATTAGTTCTTCGGTCCTTGACAATCCCCGGGCTGGCACTTCTTACTATGGCGGTTTGGATAAGGCCCGACTCGGCAATTTTCCTGATGCTTACCGTGGGAATTTTGTGGATCATGAAACAGATTACCTGGTACCAAGGCACAGTGTTGGTCTTTCTTACCGCTGCATCGTTATGGTTGTTGCTTGGAAACACCAGTCTTATCAACGAATACCTCTTGCTGGACTATTCACTGTCCGACCATTGGGCTGCCTTTCGAACCGGGCTGGGTTCGCTTTTCCAAAGCTTGACCTTACCCATGATCGCACTTGCCTTGGGAATGATCTATTTCCGTCAAAGCTATGCAATTGACCTTCGCACATGGCTGCTGGCAGCCGCCGTCGGCACGCTGCTTCTGAGGTACTTCCTTCATCCCTTCACGGAAGATCGATTCAACCTCCCTGCCTACCTGCTCATCTCCCTGGTTGCCTGGGAGACCATGGCCCAACGGCACTACGGAGAGGTCAGTGCAACCAAGAGTTGAATGCTTATCTTGCACGAATGCCATCGCCCCTGTTTTCAAAGCTGTCCAAGGCCCTTTCGGTGACCGAACTCAACCGGGAGAAGACCAAGGACTACCGAAACGTGGTCATCATCCAGGTAATTATTGTGGTCTTCGGGCTTACCCTCTCCGGACCTATTTTCGATGATTCAGGGAGCAACGTTTCCAAGTTCATCATCACCGTATTCTCCTTTTTCGGTGCCTTGTACACCTACCTGTTGTGCGATATGCTTCGCAACTTTACGGGCAACCGCCTGCTCCTCACCGTTATTTTCACCCTGTTGACGATCACCATTGGTATTGGCATCCTGGCGGAGTTCCCCTATTACAAAGTCATTGAAATCTCCAACCGGCAGGCACTCCTGCTGACAGTCCATGGTCTCCTGTTTCCCATCGAAATAACGGTTATTGCCTTTGCGATCCGCGACATCTTCTCTGGCAGCCACCTTACCCCCGACAAGCTCTGGGGCGCTGCTTGCGTGTTTCTGATGGTGGGTATATCGTTTGGAAGCCTGTATGATCTGCTGACTATTGCCAACCCCGGCGGTCTAGGCAGGGAAATTGAACTTGGGTTTCCCAACTATTCAGAATGTGTCAATTATAGCTTCTGTATTCTTGGCGGCCTTGACCCCGGCCTGGAGCCCATTAAGCTTATTCGCAACATCAGTACGCTGGAAGCCGTGTGGGGAAACCTGTATGGGATGCTTATTATTGGCAAGCTCCTGGGCCTTCCTCGGTTGAACGAAAATCAAGGTTCAACCCCTGCCTGAAGTCATAGTCAAAACAGGCCCAATTCACTACTTTAGCGGTCCTCAAATTGTAACAAACATCTTTCTATGAATAATCGCAAACTACCCCTTATCGTATTGGGAATCATTGGGTTTATTATCCTAGTTTCCCTGAGTTCCAGCTTCTTCTACACCATTCAGCCTACAGAGCGGGCCGTCATTTTCTACCCCTTCGGCGATGCCCTTGACCGGGATCACGTCATCACACCCGGGTTCCATACCAAAGCACCCTGGAACGAGGTGATCACCTATGAAGTGGCTGAGATGACCAGCGATGAAACCATGGACATCAACGACAAGAACGGGCTGCCCATTCACGTGGATGTCACGGTCCGTTATTTCCCCATGCACGACAAGATCGGATACATCCATGAGAAGTTCACCCGCGACTACCCCAACCGCCTCGTGATCCCCGAGATGCGCTCCATGACGCGCCAGGTACTGGCCAGGTATACCGCCGAAGAAATCTATTCGACCAAACGTGCCGAAGTGGAAAACAGCGTGATCACTGAAACAGAGAAAGTCCTCAACGCTAACTATGTGAATACCACGGCCGTCCTGATTCGCTCCATCAAACTGCCTGACCAGATCAGGGTAGCCATTGAAAACAAGCTGCAGCAACAACAGGAAGCCCTCGCCTACCAGTTCAGGTTGGACAAAGAGAAAAGTGAAGCCGAACGCAAGCGGATTGCCGCCGAAGGTGAGTCGCGCGCCAATAACATTATCAACAATAGCTTGTCGGATAAGCTGCTGAAAATGAGAGGTATAGAAGCCACTCTCGAGTTGGCCAAATCAACCAACACGAAGGTGATCGTCATCGGCTCCTCGAAGGATGGATTGCCCATGATATTAGGTAATAATTAATTACACGAAGGGCTTCCAACTCCAAGAACCCGGATTTACTTTAGAGCAAAATAGGTTATCAATCATGGCAAATAAAGCGCAACTCATCCTCGAAGGAAAAACCTACGAGTTCCCCATCACGGAAGGAACGGAAGGTGAAAAGGGGATTGAAATAGGTGACCTCCTGGAAAAGACCGGAGCCGTTACCCTCGATTTCGGATATAAGAACACCGGCGCCACGAAGAGCGCCATCACGTTCCTCGACGGCGACAAAGGAATCCTCCGCTACCGCGGTTATTCCATTGAAGAACTCGCGGCAAAATCCACTTTCCTCGAGGTGGCTTATCTCCTCATTTTCGGAGAGTTGCCCATGAAAGATCACCTGCAGAAATTCAGCGATGATATCCGTCAGCATACCATGGTGCATGAAGACATCAAGAAAATCCTCGATGGCTTCCCCTCCACCTCGCATCCGATGGGCGTACTGGCTTCCCTGTTCTGCGCCCAGACGGCCTTCTACCCCGAGGCCATGGACCCGAACCGCTCGGCCGAAGGGGTATACCTGAGTATCGTCCGGGCATTGGCCAAGATGCCGACGTTTGCCGCATGGGCCTACAAAAACGCCATGGGCCACCCGGTGAACTACCCTGACAACAAGCTGGACTACTGCTCCCGATTCTTGAAGATGTTGTACGCCCTCCCGGCAGAAGACTATCATGTAGACCCGGTGGTGGCTGACGCTTTGGATAAACTCCTTATCCTGCATGCCGATCACGAGCAGAACTGCTCCACATCGACGGTGCGCATCGTCGGTTCCTCCAAGGCAAGCATCTACTCCTCTATTTCCGCGGGCATTAACGCCCTCTGGGGCCCCCTGCATGGCGGCGCCAACCAGGAAGTGATCTTGATGCTTGAAGAGATCCGCAAAGACGGCGGCGACACTGAAAAGTGGATCAACAAGGCCAAGGACAAGAACAGCGGTTTCCGACTCATGGGATTTGGTCACCGCGTATATAAGAACTTCGACCCGCGTGCCAAGATCATCAAGAAGGCCGCTGATGACGTACTCAAGAAACTTGGCGTCAATGACCCGGTGCTGGAGATTGCCTCCAAACTCGAGGAAGTGGCACTGCGTGACTCCTACTTCATCGAACGCAAGCTTTACCCGAACGTAGATTTCTATTCCGGAATTATTTACCGCGCGCTCGGTATCCCGGTGGATATGTTCACGGTGATGTTTGCTATGGGCCGGCTGCCCGGATGGATTGCCCAGTGGAAAGAGATGCGTGAAAACAAGGAACCGATCGGGCGGCCTCGCCAGATCTACGTTGGACAGAAACTTCGCTCCTACGTGCCGATCGAAAAGCGCTGACCCGGACATGGCGCTCGCTGACGATTTTCAAGCTGCCGTGGAGCGATCGAAGCAGCTCACCAAGCGACCTTCCAACGAAGAGCTGTTAGACCTCTACGCCCTCTTCAAGCAGGCTACTGATGGCGATGTCACTGGCGAGCGGCCCGGGGGATTTGACTTCAAGGCCATTGCCAAGTTCGATGCCTGGGCCGGCAAGAAGGGTAAAACGAAAGACGAGGCCATGAAGGAGTACATTGAGCTCATGGGTAAACTGGTAGCCTCCTACGCCTGATCGCGTGGCGCTCTTTTACCAACCTGATTTAACCATTCCATACCTCACCCCGGAAGAGTCGCACCATGCGATTAGGGTGCTGCGGCTTCGGACTGGTGATTCCATTGAACTAACAGATGGCAAAGGTGCACTGGCGTCCGCTATCCTCACGAGTACCGACGAACGCAAGGCAGGCTTCAGCCTAAAGTCCACCCAGCAGATACCTGGACGCTCTTACCGCGTTCACCTCGCCATCGCACCCACCAAGAATATCGATCGGATGGAGTGGCTCGTGGAGAAGGTCATCGAAATTGGTGTTGAAAGAATCACGTTTGTCCGCTGCAAGACCTCCGAACGCCCCTCTGTCCCCCTCGACCGATTGCAGAAGCTGGCCATCAGCGCCATGAAACAATCGAAGCAGGCATGGCTGCCTGAAGTTGTCGACATGATGCCGTTCAAAGATTTTTTGCTCTCAGTAAAAGAAGACCACCGCTACATCGCTTATGTGGATGACAGCAACCCGGATCATTTGTTTTCAGTTGCGAACCCCGGGGGCAGCTATGTAGTATTGATTGGCCCGGAGGGAGACTTCACATCGGAGGAACTAGCTATGGCTCTCGCCAACGGATTCAGGAAGGTCAGCCTCGGACCAAATCGGCTGCGGACGGAGACGGCGGGAGTCTATGGGGTTACCGCGCTGAACCTGGCTAATATCAGCCGCTAAACTTCGTGGTCGTGGATCCGATGTCTCGCAGACCATTCTCCCGCAGATTATCGCCGATCCAATGCACGCTGATTTTCGCTGATTGATACCAGAGGCCCTTATTCCTCTGCGTCTCCGCGCCTCTGCGGTTACCCTCACCTCCCAGAAGCCAAACACTCCCATTTAAGATGGTAATTCCCCATATTTGAAGTCTATGACCGCCGCCGAAGCCAAGAAGCGCATCGAGAAGCTGACCGATGAAGTCAACTACCATAACGATCTCTATTATCAGAAAAACAAGACGGAAATAACCGACCGGGAATTTGATCTGCTGTTGGAAGAACTCATCAAACTGGAGCAGCAGTTCCCCGATCTCAAACAACCAGACTCCCCCACCCAGCGCGTCGGCGGCACGATCTCCAAGGAATTCAAGACGGTAACCCATCGGTACCCGATGCTGTCGCTGGGAAACACATATTCCCGGGAAGAACTCCAGGACTTTGACGGCCGCGTGGCCAAAGGACTTGACGGGGAGAAGTACGAGTATTTCTGCGAACTGAAATTTGATGGAGTTTCCATCAGCCTCATTTACGAGAACGGACTCCTGGTCCGCGGCATTACCCGCGGCGACGGGGTGCGCGGTGATGACGTTACCCATAACGTCCGCACGATCCGGAACATACCGCTGAAAGCAAAAGGCAAGGGCATTCCGGCCACCTTCGAAGTGAGAGGTGAAGTGTTTCTACCCAAAAAGGAATTTGAACGCCTGAATAAGGAACGCGAGGACATCGGTGAAGAAACCTATGCCAACGCTCGCAATACGGCCTCCGGGACGCTGAAGATGCAGGACTCCTCGATTGTCGCGCAGCGCCGCCTGGACTGCTTTGCTTACTACCTCCTCGGTGAAGACCTCGGCGTGGAATCACACGAGGCAGCCATCCACAAGATCGAATCGTGGGGCTTCCAGGTGTCGCCTACCTACAAGAAGTGCAAGACCATCGAAGAAGTGTTCGACTACATCGACCACTGGGAAAACCGGCGACAAGGACTGCCGCTGGAAACCGACGGTGTCGTCATCAAGGTGAACAACCTCGACCAGCAGGAGCGCCTCGGCTTTACGGCGAAGAGTCCACGTTGGGCGATCGCCTACAAGTATAAGGCACAAAGCATCAGCACGCGGCTCAATGGAATCACTTACCAAGTTGGCCGGACCGGCGCTGTAACCCCGGTTGCCGAACTTGAACCCGTGCTGCTCGCGGGCACCACGGTAAAGCGGGCTTCCCTGCACAACGCCAATGAGATCGCCCGCCTCGACCTCCGGATCGGCGATTATGTATTCGTCGAGAAAGGCGGCGAGATCATCCCCAAGGTGACTGGCGTTGACCTTCCCAAAAGGAGTCCATCGCTCAAGCCACTCAAGTACATCAGCAAATGCCCGGAATGCGGCACAGAACTCGTACGTCGCGAGGGTGAAGCAGCTCACTATTGCCCCAACGACAAAGGCTGTCCACCGCAAATCAAGGGGCGCATCGAGCACTTCATCCAGCGCAAGGCCATGGACATCGACTCACTGGGCGAGATGACGATCAAGCAACTTTACGATCTCGACTTGTTGAAATCACCCGCGGACCTCTATGACTTAAAGAAGGAAGACGTCATGCAGCTGGAAGGTTTCAAAGAACTATCCACGAAGAATCTCCTCCAGGGCATCGAACAGTCCAAGTCCACTCCTTTTGAGGCCGTGCTGTTTGCCATCGGCATCCGGCACGTCGGCAAGACCGTGGCTGAAAAAATCGCGAGACATTTCAAGACCATGGACAACCTGGCGAAGGCCACCCGCGAGGAAGTGTTGGAAGCACCTGAAGTTGGCGAGATCATCGCTGACAGCGTGGTATCGTTCTTCAAAGACAAAGACAACCGACGTGAAATTGAGCGCCTGCGCAAAGCAGGGCTTCAGTTCGAATCAAAATTTAAGGAAGCGGAGAAAGTCAGCGATGTGCTTGGTGGAAAATCGTTTGTGGTATCAGGGACTTTCCAGCACTACGAGCGCGACGAGATCAAGGATGTGATCATCGCCAACGGCGGCAAGGTGCTGTCGGGTGTCTCCGGCAAACTCGACTACCTGGTGGCCGGGGAGAACATGGGACCGGCTAAGCGCGAGAAGGCGGAGAAGTTGGGTATCAAAATCATTTCGGAGGAAGAGTTCCAAAAGATGCTCAAGGACAGATGAGATGAGCGAAATTCAGATAATTTAGCGATCGCAAACCCACTATAGTGAAATTCACTTTCCTCCGTTGGCGAACTGAAAAGGCCCTCCGCAAGAACAAGAGCCTGCGCGCGAGTACTCCCTACCGTAAGTCCAACCTCGTGGGCATTATCTTCAGCGTAGAAGACCGCCAAAAACATGACGACGTAAAGGAGTTCGTCCGCCACCTGGAGCAGGATGGCAAACAAGTCAAAGTGCTTGAATTCCTGCCCAAGAAAAAGGAGAACTATGAGTTTCTCTTCGACTTCTTCACGATCGAAGACCTCAACTTCTGGGGCAAAATCAACAACGACACGGCCCAAAAATTCCTGGAGACCCCGTTTGATTACCTGTTCTACATCGACCAGGAACCGAATGCCCTCGTACTCAACCTCCTCGCCCAAAGCCGCGCCCATTGCCGCGTTGGCCGGTACGGAGAAGGACTGGAGCCTTACTTTGAACTGATGATCTCAGGGCAAGGCACTCCACACGGGCTAATCGAGAACATGTATAAGTACACCAAGCAATTGCGTTGACCATGAAGAAGCTGTATGGCACCGGGGTAGCGTTAGTCACCCCCTTCGACGAATCCGGAAACATCGACTACGCGTCGCTGAAGCGCCTGCTCGTTCACACCTCCAAAGGCGTGGATTACTTCGTGGTGATGGGCACCACCGGTGAATCCGCCACCATGACCAAAGAGGAAAAGCGGAAGGTGCTGGCCTTTGTCATCCAGAACAACCGCAAGAAATTGCCCATCGTCTATGGAATTGGCGGCAACAATACGGCCGCGGTACTGGAGGAAATCCAGGATACCAACTTCCAGCACGTGGATGCCATCCTTTCCGTCAGCCCCTACTACAACAAACCTTCCCAGGAGGGCATCGTTCACCATTTCTCTTTTGTCGCCGATGCTAGCCCGGTTCCCGTCATCCTATACAACGTCCCGGGCCGCACTTCTTCCAACCTGGCAGCGGCCACCACACTGCGCCTCGCCCGGCACAAGAATATCATCGGCGTCAAAGAGGCCTCGGGCAACCTGGAGCAATGCCTCAAAATTGCCAAGGAAAAGCCAACCGATTTCATGCTCCTGTCGGGCGATGATATGCTTACGCTTGCCATCTATGGAATGGGTGGTGTAGGCGTCATCAGTGTACTCGCCAACGCCTACCCGGTGGTATTCCGCAAGATGAAGGACTACGCGTTTGCCGGCGACTATGCCAAGGCGCACAAAGAGTTGTTCAAGCTATTGGAAATCAATGGCCCGATGTACGAGGAGAGCAACCCGGTAGGTGTCAAGCAACTGTTGCACGAGATGGGCGTATGCGGTTCAAATGTCAGGCTTCCCTTGGTACAGGCCTCTGAGCAACTGGTTCGCAAGATCAGGACGATCGTACAGGCAACAAAAAAGGGATCCCAGTAACCTGGCATCCCTTTTCGCGACATAGAAGCCGCTATTTCTTGGTAGGAATTACTTTTCCTTGTTCTTCAACTCCTGCACTTCAGCGCGGATTGCCTGGGCGAGGTTCTTGAGGTCCTGCATGCCCTTCCGAACGCGGGTTCCGGCGGCGCTATTGCCCTTGTTATAGAATTTGTCAGCATCGTTTTCGATGGAGGCAATCAGGCTTTTCAGTTCTTCAAATTTTTTCATTGCTATTTAGTTTAGGGTTAAAACAAGGGTTAATGGTCTCGCTAAGTTATGTAAAACAGGTCAAAAACAAGCAGAAACCGACTTTTTTTACATTCCTTTGGTCACGGTCACCAGCTCTTCCTTACGGTAGAACCCGTCATCCAGCTTGTGTTTCAGCTTGGAAAAGGCGGTCAGTGTCTCCTCAACATCCTCCATGGTATGGGCCGCAGTAGGGATGATCCTGAACATGATAACATCCTTAGGCACAACGGGATACACGATTACAGAGCAGAAAATGTGGAAGTTCTCCCGGAGGTCCATCGACATGTTGGCCGCCTCCCCGACACCCCCCTTAAACAGGACTGGTGTAACCGGTGACTTCGTGGGGCCCAGGTAGAAGCCATTATCGCGCAAACCGTCCTGGACAGCATTGACAATCTGCCAAAGCTTGTCCTTGAGCTCGGGCTTGGTTCTGAGAAGTTCCAGTCGCTTCATACCGCCAATGACCAAAGGCATCGGAAGACTCTTGGCATAAATCTGTGAACGGGTGGTATAGCGCAAGTACTTGAGAATCTTCTTGTCGCCAGCGATAAATGCACCAATGCTGGCCATGGATTTGGCAAAGGTGGAAAAGTACAAATCGATCTGATCCTGTACACCCTGCTCCTCGCCTGCCCCGGCACCGGTCTTACCCATTGTGCCAAAGCCATGCGCATCGTCAACTAACAGGCGGAATTTGTATTTCTTCTTCAGCTCCACGATGCCTTTCAGATCTCCCATGTCACCCGACATGCCAAACACGCCTTCGGTGATCACCAGGATGCCGCCGCCGCTTTCATCGGCAAGCCGGGTGGCCCGCTGCAGCTGCTTCTCCAGGTTCTCCATGTTGTTGTGGGGGAACACAAAGCGCTTGCCCATATGCAGGCGCACACCGTCAATAATACAGGCATGACTTTCAGCGTCATAGACGATCACGTCCTTGCGGTCCACCAGTGCGTCGATGGTTGAGAATACACCCTGGTAGCCAAAGTTCAGCAGCATGGCGTCTTCTTTCTTCACGAACTCGGCCAACTGGCGTTCGAACTCAAGGTGATTAACGGAGTTACCCGACATCATGCGGGCACCCATGGGGCTGGCCAATCCATATTTTGCGGTGGCTTCCGTATCGGCCTTCCGTACCTCGGGGTGGTTAGCCAAGCCCAGGTAGTTATTAAGGCTCCAATTAAGGACTTCACGCCCATTGAACTTCATCCGGGGGCCGATTTCGCCCTCGAGCTTGGGAAAGAAGAAATAATCATCAGGAAGGTGTGAATACTTGGCCAATGGGCCCGCTTCCATTTTCAGCTTATCAAACAGGTCTACTACCATGATTGAAGGGTGGTTTCGTTGAAATTTCCCGCAAAAATACGGGAAAAATGGGAATGTCCATGAATTCGATCCCTCCCAGTCCCAATTCTGCCCGAATTATGATTTATTGCGTAGGATTGCGTCCGCTCATGAACCACAGAAAGATCAAGAAACTGCTTGTCGCCAACCGCGGCGAAATCGCCCTGCGAGTCCTTCGCAGCGCAAAGGAAATGGGTATTCAAACGGTTGCTGTCTACAGCGAGGCCGACCGTCACGCGCTACACGTCCGGTTCGCCGACGAATCGATTTGCATCGGCCCTCCTCCTTCGGCTGAATCGTACCTCCGCAGAGAAAAAATCATTGCAGCCGCCAAGGCAACAGGCGCAGATGCGATCCATCCGGGCTATGGTTTCCTCTCTGAGAACGAAGACTTTGCTCAGGAAGTCATCGACGCTGGCCTATTGTTCATCGGGCCTCCTCCCGAGGCGATCCGGATCATGGGCAACAAGATTGCCGCCAAAAATGCGGCAGCCAAATTCAAGGTGCCGCTGGTTCCCGGCACTTCAGAGCCCATCACCGATATCCCTGAAGCCAAGAAACTCGCCAAGCAGATTGGCTACCCGGTGCTGATCAAAGCAAGTGCGGGTGGTGGCGGGAAAGGAATGCGAGTGGTCAATCGCGACGAAGAATTTGAAGAGCAAATGGAACGGGCCGTCAGTGAAGCGACATCCGCCTTTGGGGATGGTTCTGTCTTTATCGAGAAGTATGTCACCCAGCCCCGGCACATCGAGTTTCAGATTCTAGGCGACCAGCATGGAAATATCGTCCACTTGTTTGAGCGCGAATGCTCCATCCAGCGCCGACACCAGAAAGTGATCGAAGAAGCTCCTTCCTCCATCCTCACACCTGAACTTCGCACCCAGATGGGCGAGGCAGCTGTCAACGCGGCCCGCTCGTGCGGGTATTTCAATGCCGGCACCGTAGAGTTCATCCTCGATGAGAAAATGAACTTCTATTTCCTGGAAATGAATACCCGTCTACAGGTAGAGCACCCCGTAACGGAACAAATTACCGGGCTTGACCTGGTTCGCCTGCAGATACAAATCGCCGAAGGTGAAAAATTGCCCTTTGCCCAAACTGATCTGCATATCAATGGCCACGCCATCGAAGTCAGGGTGTATGCCGAAGACCCCGCCAACAACTTCCTTCCTGACATCGGTACACTGAAGACGTACCGTCGACCTCAAGGCCATGGCATTCGCGTTGATGACGGGTTTGAGGAAGGGATGGCCATCTCTTTCTTCTACGATCCCATGATCGCCAAAATGATCTGTCATGCCGGATCACGGGAGGCTGCCATTGAGAAGACCATCCGGGCCATCAATGACTACCAGATTACGGGCGTAGAAACCACCTTGGGATTTTGCCGGTTCGTCATGGAGCACCCCGCTTTTCGTTCGGGAAAGTTTGATACCAAATTTGTGGAGCAACACTTTAAGCCTGAGTTCCTCAAGTCGGCGGCGAATGACGGCGATCAGGAACTTGTTGCTGCCGCGCTGGCTGCCACCGCATTTGCTGAACGAACAACAGCAGGTACCTTGAACGAAGTTTCCAGCACGCGAAGCAAATGGAAACAAAACCGGATTAAGTGACAGAGGCGCGATGGCTGAGATACTCCCTTTTCGCGCCTGGCGTTACAACAGCTCCCTCAACCAGGAAATTGAATCGCTGACTTCTCCACTGTTTGACGTGGTCTCGGAAAAGCAACGGCAGACGCTTTACCGGAATCCCATCAACAGCATTCATCTTTCCGTGCCATTGGGCCCGGACCCGGCAAGTCGTGCAGCCCACACGCTGGTACTGTGGAAGAAGGAAGGCATCATTGTTCCCGATCCGCTTCCTGCCATTTATGTATACTATCAATATTTCACCTTGCCAGGTTCTCCCCGCACCTATTGCCGCAAGGGTTTTATTTGCAACATCCGCGTTTATGACTGGGCCGATCAAGTGATCCTCCGGCACGAGAATACAATTCCGCAGGCGGTGAATGACCGGATCGAACTGCTGGAGAAGACCATGCTGCACGCAAGTCCCACCCATGGTCTCTATTCCGATCCAGCTTTCGAACTGGAAGGACTGATGGATGAAGCCATCGCAAACCCGCTGTATGAAACGGAAGACTACCAGGGTGTGCGCGACGTGTTGGGCATCATCCAGGATGCGGGTGTCATTAAGCGGTTCATGGAAAAGCTGGCTGATAAAACGGTAATCCTCGCCGACGGGCACCACCGTTACGAAAGCTCGTTGGTCCTGAAACACCGGATGCAGTCTGCAGCATCCACCGGAAAGGAAGGTTTTAACTACCACCTGATGTTCCTTTCGAACATGGAATCGGATGACCTGCGCATTCTCCCCACGCACCGGCTGGTGCAGGGCTTGGAGGATTTCTCTGAAGAGAAAGTGCTCCGAAAGATTGCGCCGTTCTTTACGATCAAACCCATAGAAGACCCGGATACGCTGTACGAAATCATCCTTGGCAAGCCTTGGGCGTTTGGATTGGCTTTCAAAGACAATAGCTATAAGATCCGTCTCAACCCTGAAGCTTTCCTCGATTTCCATTGGCCTTTCCCGGAAGAGATCAAACGCCTGGACCTCACGGTCATGCACCACTTCATCATCGAGCGGGCCTTGGGAATACCCGGAAAGGAACAACGCCAATCACCCCATATCAACTTTGACCGCAGCTTCCCCGATTGCCTCGCGAAAGTTCAGACCGGTGAAGCCCAAATGGCTATCATTACGAAGGATGTGGCGATGGAAGATGTAAAACGAGTTTGCTTGAGTGGGTATACGATGCCACAGAAATCCACCTATTTCTACCCGAAGATTATCTGTGGATTTCTTTTTAGTTCCATTCGGGAAGATGAATTCGCCATGCCTCCCTACTCTCCTTTTGCCCGATGATGGCCCTGACACGTCCGCTGATCCTGGCCTCAACCAGCCCTCGTCGCCAATTCCTGATGAAGGAGGCCGGTTATGTCTTTCGGGTCGAGGCTCCGGTTAGCGATGAAGCTTTCCCCGACCACATGCCGGCCGAAGTGGTGCCCGGCTACCTGGCCCTTGAAAAAGCAAGGACATTCCAGGACCGCATCACGAATGAGATTGTCGTAACCGCCGATACGGTGGTCATCCTGGGCGGTCGTATCCTGAACAAACCCCGCGACCGCTCCGAAGCGATCCAGATGCTCAGTCAGCTAGCCGGGAAAACCCATAAAGTGATTACTGCGGTATGTCTCTTATCGACCGAAAAACAAGACGTCTTTGATGATGCTACCAAGGTCACCTTCCGTAAACTCAATTTGAAAGAGATTGAGTATTACGTGGACACGTGTCAGCCATATGACAAAGCAGGTTCCTATGGCGCGCAGGATTGGTTAGGAATGGTTGGGATTGAGAAAATCAACGGATCTTACTTTACGGTGATGGGAATGCCCATGCACAAGGTGTACACACACCTTCGGGATTTCTAATTCATCCCAACCAACATTTGTTCTGTCCGTATCCCTGTCGCGCATCGGAAGTGTCCCCGAGGGCATTGGCGATAGCCATGAAGCCCACAGGGGCGACAATCCAGTTTTTCTTCCGTTTGAACAACGACCGACTGATCTGATAAAGGCCCAAACCCAAAGTCAGGAACAGTAGAGCAAAAGACTGCCGTGACGGGTGCATTCATCGCCGACGCAAGGTGCAGCGGAGCCGAGTCGTTGACGAAATTCATTCGGGCCTCTTTCATCAGCGCAGCAGATTCCAACAGTGAAAGCTTGCCTGCCAAATTACTTACCGTCAAATGACTTATCCCGCTTGCTATTCCCTCACACGCGTCTTGATCATTGTGCGCGCCGAGCAAATACACCTTCACACCATTCACTTTCTGTAACAGGGCTTTCCATTGGTCGGCGGGCCACTGCTTCGTGAACCAGACTGAAGTCGGGGAAATTGTAATGTATGGCTCTGACTGGTAAGGTTTTACACGGTCAAATTGCTGCGGCGATGGGTATAACCTAGGCTTGGCCGCTGACTGAATACCCAACGGTGCCAGCAAGCTCAAGTTGCGGGTGACTTCATGCACCGAACCAATCGGGTGGGGAATGCGGTGTGAAAAAAGAAAAGAAAAAGGATTCTTGGAAAACCCGATGGTCGTGTGCCCGCCCGAAAGTGCGGTCATCAACCCGGTGGTCGCGAACCTTTGCACATTAATCACCCAATCGTACTGGATCTTGCGAAATGCGGAAGTCAATGCCCTCAGGCTGGCATACTTCCTTTTCTTGTCCAGCACGTAGATAGTGCGCAGGCCTGGGTTTCCCTCCAGCAAACCCTCGTTGCCTTTACGAACCACAAAATCAATCGTGGCGTCAGGGAGCTGGGTTCGAATGGATTCTACGAGGGAGGTGGCCAGAATCACATCACCGATAAAGGCGGTCTGGATGATGAGTACAGTGGGATTCGGCTTCATCGGGTAACGCCCGGTAACGTGGGCTTCGAATCGCGGTAATAGTTGATGGCCTTCTCAATGATAGCCAGTGCGGTTTTCTTGCCCTGGAAATCAGGGACGGTCACTACTTTGTTTTCAAGCCGCTTGTAAGTCTCAAAGAATTCCTTCAACTCAACGGTAAAGTGAGGTGCCAGTTCGCTCACGTCATTCAGGTGGCCCACACTGGCATCTTTCTCCGCCACGGCAAGAATCTTTTCGTCGGCGAGACCCTGGTCAATCATGCTCATGACCCCAATAACGCGGGCCGGGACCATGCACATGGGCTGTATGGGGACCAAAGAAAGGATCATGATATCGAGGGGATCCATGTCTTCGCCTAGGGTCTGGGGGATAAAGCCATAATTTGCGGGGTAATAGACCGAAGAATAAAGAACCCGGTCCAGTTTCAAGAGCCCTGTCTCTTTATCGACCTCATACTTGGCCCGCATGCCCGTAGAGATTTCGATAATACCATTGACAAATTCAGGAACCTGCCGTCCGATGGGCGCTTCGTGCCAGGGGTGCTTAATCATGACTTAAAGGTAATAAAGAACCCCGCTTGCTGGCGGGGTTCTTAAGTGCTGTGAACTTATTCCTTTTCTTCCGGCTTGTCCTTGTCGTTCGGGCCGCCTTTTCCCTTCTCGGCAGGCTTCACCGCATCTCCATCCTTTAATCGCTTGGAGACGGCAAGGAAAGGACCACTGATCACTTCCGTGCTGTCGGAAATACCCGATAGGATTTCAATGTTATCGTAATCGCTGATACCGGTTTTCACCTCAACCATTTTGGCTTTGCCGCCCTGGTTGACGAACACCACCACCTTGTCGGCCTTCTTCTCTACCTTTTTGTTCGCGTCTACTACAACACGGTTGCTATTGTTGTTACCACCGTCCTGGGGCGGACCTCCTTCCCCGCCCATCGGCTTTTCATCCGGGTTGCGAGTGGTTACTGAAGCCAGAGGCACAGAGAGAACATTGACACGGCGGCTGGTGAGGATCTCTACGCTGGCCGTCATTCCGGGACGGAAAGGATACCGGTTGCCGGCCTTAACGAGATCGGCATAAGAAGTGCCCAGAATCAGGATGCGGACTTCAAACTCCGTAATGGCGTCTGCTGAAGCCTTGTCGCGAGCCGTATTAGCAATGTTGGTCACGAGGCCTTTGAACTGCTTGCCCGTATTCTGGTAAGCATCTACGTCGATGAGCACGGAATCTCCGAGGTGTACACGCACAATATCGTTCTCATTCACGTTGACACGAACTTCCATCTTGTTCAGGTCGGCAATGCGAAGCATCTCCGTCCCTCCCATCGTAGCCGTACCCACGACACGCTCGCCCTTCTTGACACTGAGTTTGGATACAATACCCTTCAGCGGGGCCACGACGGTAGTCTTGCGGACGTTCTCTCTCGATTCCTTCACGGAAGCCTCTGTGCTGTTCACGATGAACCGTGCTGCTTCCACACTTTGCCTGGCGGAGGCCAGGTCATTCTTGGCCACCTCATAGTTCTGCTTCGCCAACTGCCAGTCAGCTTCTGAAATAACTTTCTGTGACCACAGCTTCTCCTGGCGTTTGTATTCCTGTTCGACGCGGGCGAACTGGGCTTCTGAACGGCTGAGGTTGGAGCGAGATGATTCCAGGTTAGCCTTCTGCTGGCTGAGGGCGGCTTCGGAACGCTCCAACTGGCTCATCCAGGTGTCTGGGCGGATCTTCACCAGTTCCTGGCCCAGCTTCACCGAGTCGCCGTCCTCTACATTGAGTTGAATAATTTCACCAGAAACCTCGGGGGCTAATTTTACTTCGATTACAGGCTGCACGGTACCGGATGCGCTCACCTTCTCTACGATGGTGGTTCGCTTGGCTTTGGCCAGTTCGACTTCCAGCTCTTTGCCCTTACCGATCCATCCCATTGATTTCGCCGCGATAAGGAAGATGATCAGGACGACGACGCCCCCGATCAGGTAATACATGAGTTTGCCCGATTTCTTTTTTTGCTGCTTTGCCATTCTTGGAAGAGATTTATAAGTATAGGTTAGTATTCGATGGGTTTGCCCTGGTAGAAGTCCAACACCTTCTTGCGGAAGACGAAGTTGTATTTCGCGCGAGTGAGGTCCGATTTGGCGCGGTACAAATCGTTTTCAGAGATCTGGTATTCAATGATGCTCAAGGCGCCAACATCAAAGCGCTGCTTGTTCATCCGGAAGGCTTCCTCCTGGGCGCCTACCTGCTTCTGGGAGGCGTTATAGGTTCGAACGGCAGCCAGTGCATCATTGTAGGCTGTCTCAATCGTCTGCCGCAATGTGTTTTGTGTTTCCTTTACAACAATGTCAGCAATGTCTTTGTTGATTTTGGCCCGCTGAACACTGCTGCGTGTTGCAAAACCGTTGAGGATTGGAATATTGAGCTGCACAGCGAAGTTCTTGAAGACGTTATCCTCCAACTGCTGGTTGTGCGTATACTTCTCCGAAACGAAGTAGCCATTGGGAACCAGGTTATAAACATTCTCCCCTCCCGCGGTGACGGCCGATACCCGGGTCGACGGAATGAGGACCGACTGATCGCCTACAAAGGAACTTTTGGAATTGAGGTCGCTGGAGTTGGAGGATATGGAAGCATTGAGCGCCAGCCTGGGTAAGTAGGAACCCCGGCTTGCCTTAAGGGCATACTCCGCACTTTGGACGCGCAACATACTGGCTTTTATTTCCGGCATGGAGGCCACCGCTGCCTGATAAATCGATTCAGCATTTGAGTCCAGCACCAGGTCTTCGGCTGGGATTGCAGGTACTTCCACATCCATTTGCTCCGAACCAGGAACTTGCATGGCTTGCTTCAATTGAAGCAGCGAGAGGTTCAGGGTATTCTCCTGGTTGATCACGTTTAACTCATTGGTAGCCACGGTAGCTTCCTGGTTCAATTGATTGGACATCGACAAAGAACCTGCCTCCACCTGCTTCTTGATTCGGTCCAACTGGGTCATACTGGAACGGAGCTGGAACCTGGCATTATCCAGGAGTTCCTTGTTAAAGATCACGTTGATATAGAGCGATACCACGTTAAGGATCACATCATTCTTTGCCTTCTGCAGATCCTCGTTTGAGGCAAGCATATCTCGCTGGCTTTGCTTGAATGAATTTTGAATCCGCAGTCCCTGGAAGAGGGGCAAGTTACCCGAAACGGAAGGCGAAATCGTTGTGGAATTCCGGTCCACAAAGAGGTTGGTGGTCGGGTTAAGCGCCCTTCCGTAGTTCTTGGTGTAAGACCCAAATGCGTTGATAGTGGGAAGAAACTGTCCTTTTGATTGCAGAAGATTGGCCTTTGCGGTTTCGACACTATACACGCTCCGCTTGATGCGCAGGTTGTTCTCCAGGGCAATATCTACGCATTCCTTCAGGGTCCACTTCTTCGCCTCCTGGGCGTTTAAATCTGAAATACTTATGCAAAAAACCAGGCATGCTACCCATAACACTCTTACCATATTCTATTCTATTAGTTCAGTTTAGTCGAATTATTCAGGATCTCGTGTGAATCGATTACGTCAGGTCAGATTTGCGGTATGTACGTCACATCTTTTACCCAGCTAAGACTCTTCAGGTACTCCAATGTTACAGGCCGGATACCGGTGTCCATCTCAATCACCAGGCAGGCCAGGTCAAACTTGCCTCGCCGGGACACAGACATGGTGGCAATGTTGCAGTCGTCATTGGCCAGCACGTTCGCGATAAAGGCCACACTACCCTTCACATCGCCAGCCATAATAATCATGGTATTCAGGTTGGCACTGAAATGGGCCTTGAATCCATTCACCTGGGCAATGTTGATGACTCCGCCCCCCAGGCTTTCCCCGAGCAGTTCAACCGACTTTTCCCCTTTCCGGATCTTTACCCGAACAGAATTCGGGTGGAAGGTCGAAGCGTTGCCTATTGATTTGAAGCGGTAGGTTAATCCCTGGGCAGGTGCCAACTCAATGGCCTCCTTAATCCGCTTGTCATCTGTTTTGAATCCCATTAGCCCTGCCAGGATAGCCCGGTCACTGCCATGCCCCTCGTAGGTACGCGCAAACGAATTATAGAAGGTGATTTCTGCGTCTTCGGGAACTCCTCCAAGGACCTTATGTGCGGTAAGGCCAACCCTCACAACACCCGCAGTGTGCGAACTGGAAGGGCCGATCATGACCGGTCCAATCATATCAAAGACACTGCTTTTCTCTTGCATACGCCTGTATTACGGAAATTCACCCAAAAGGATGTAGGTATTACCTAATTCCTCGTAAAAGGCCACAAAAATAGGATATCGGCAGGGTAAACCAAGGAAAGCGTAACTCAAACGGCAATGGGTGCCTTAATGCCTGGGTGACTTTGGTAGTTTACGATTTCAAAGTCCCCGAACTCGTATTCGAAAAGTGTAGGGGGTCTTCTACGGATATTCAACGTGGGCAGATCGAGTGGTTGCCTTGAAAGCTGAAGGTTCACCTGATCTAAATGGTTCAGGTACAAGTGAACATCCCCTCCCGTCCAAACGAAGGTACCTGGCTGGAGGTCACATTGTTGCGCGACCATATGTGTCAGCAGCGCATAACTGGCAATGTTAAAAGGAACCCCCAGGAAGTAATCAGCGCTCCGTTGGTAGAGTTGGCAGGAAAGCCTCCCATCAGCCACATAAAACTGAAACAGGGCATGGCACGGAGGCAAAGCCATCTTGTCAACTTCGGCAGGGTTCCAGGCCGTCACCATGTGGCGCCGGGAATCTGGCTTTTCACGAATTTGTTGGACGACCTTGGCAATCTGGTCGATGTGCTGCCCATCCGGGGCAGGCCAACTGCGCCATTGCGACCCATAGACGGGCCCCAATTCACCTCGCTCGTCGGCCCATTCATCCCAGATGGTAACACCATGATCATTCAGGTATTTGATGTTGGTGTCCCCGCGGAGGAACCACAGCAGTTCATAAATAATGGATTTCAGATGGACCTTCTTTGTGGTCACGAGTGGAAATCCCTTGGCCAGGTCAAAGTGCATCTGACGGCCAAACACGGAGAGCGTTCCTGTACCTGTCCGGTCTGTTTTCCGGGTTCCGTTCTCCAGGATGTCCCGCATCAGGTCGAGGTACTGCTTCATACGATGCAAATAAAACCAATCGATTTGAAATTTCTTCCGACTCTCCCACATCCTCCAACAAAAAAACCGCCCCGATGATTATTCGGGGCGGTTCAGTTAGTTCAACCGGCTGTGACTAGTCGCCTGAGGCTGAGATCGTGACATCTTTCGAGCGGCCGTTGATCGTGATGGTAATCGTCGTGTCGCAGTCACCGTTGCCAAAGTCCGTGGTGATCTTCTTATCGCCCACCACCAGTTCCTTCGTGCCTTCCACCGGGATTACCATTTTGCTGGATATCGCACAAGCTCTCTTGAAGACCAGCGGCTTGGTGATCGTCATGACATACTCTTTGTTTTTGCGTGTCTTTCCGAAAGCAGTTCCTGTTACCGTCCAAGTGTCGAGCAGTGGATTGGCAGCACGGTTCCAGGTGCGAACACGGGTCGCCGTACGGGTAGCGGTCGTTCCATCAAGGAAAGTTACCGTCACGTCTTCGTTCACCGTGAATTTAGGTGCCTCTTCATTGCTTTCAGCAGAATTAAGTTCGGTGCGGGTTCCATCAATCTTGATGCCATCCACTGAATAATTTTCGGTCGTGATGATCACGGTAGAATTCGGGATAAACCGGCGACCGATAAACTCGACATGGATTTTACCCTTGCGAACGCGGCCATTGGGTCCGGTGCAACCAGTGCCAAAATCAATATGGATGTACCCGTGAATCGTGGCGGGATTGCTCGGATTATTATCCGCGGCAAACTCCAGCGTTACCGTGGCACACGCAAAGCGCGTATCCGTAATTTGGCTCTTGATATCCTTGGGCACTCCAGCTACCTCCCCTGTACGTCCGCCGGTCTGGGTACCTGCATCCGCCGACATCGCCACTGCTGAAAGATCGGATAGGTCCTCCGAGCTGGCATCCGTATTGGCTTCACTTTGAAGATTTGAATTGTCATCGGCCGAAAAGCTGATGCTGTCCTGGTCTTTGCACGAGCTCAGGAACATGAATAGCATGATTGCGGTCATGCTGAGCACTCTCATTGCGGTCCGTGTTTTCATAGTTTTCATGGTCGGTTTTTTGTTGTTTTGTCAGTTAGATGCGGAAAGCCCGCCCAGGTTTAACTCTCGTTAAGAATTTTTCAATTTCGCCGCAAAATGCACTCCAGAACCCTTAAAAAGGCACATTGGCCAGGATTTATTATGATCTGCCTCCTCCTGGTAACCAGCGGCGTCCAGGGGCAACAGAAGATCGCCAAACTCCGCTACGGCGGCGGTGGCGATTGGTACGCCAACAAGACTGCCCTGCCCAATCTCATCCGGTACTGCAATGAGCAATTGTCCATGAACCTCACTACCGAAGAAGACGCCGTCGACGTGGGTAGCCGCGATATCTTTTCCTACCCATACATCTATATGACCGGTCACGGCAACGTGGTCTTCACCCCCGAAGAGGCCGAAAACCTCCGCAACTACCTGATCGGCGGCGGGTTCCTGCATGTTGACGACAACTATGGACTCGATAAATTTATACGGATTGAACTGAAGAAAGTCTTTCCGGAACTGGAGCTGGTCGAACTTCCTTTTGATCACCCCGTCTACCACCAGAAATTTGACTTCCCCAAAGGGTTGCCCAAAATTCATGAACATGATGGCAAACCCTCTCAAGGATTTGGGTTAATCTACGAGGGACGCCTGGTTCTATTTTATTCCTATGAATGCGATTTGGGCAATGGCTGGGAGGACCAGCGCATCCACAATGACCCGGAAACGAAAAGGCAGGAAGCGCTCCAGATGGGAGCCAATCTCCTTTCGTTTGTATTTACTTCTTACTGATCAATTCAACACCTCGGCCAGTTTCCGATGCAGCTCATTGCCGCGAAGGTTCTTCGCGATGATCACTCCGGAAGGATCCACCAGAATAGAGAACGGAATACCATTGATGTTATAGTCCAGCGCGGCCTTGGATTCAAAATACTTGAGATCGGAAACATGATTCCAGGTTAGCCCGTCTTCCTCGATAGCACGCACCCAGTCCTCACGGTTGCGGTCAAGCGATACGCCGAGGATGTCAAAGTTCTTGCCTTTGAACGCCCGGTATGCCTTGACAACGTTTGGATTCTCTCTTCGACAGGGCCCGCACCACTTGGCCCAAAAGTCCACCAGTACATACTTGCCGCGTAACGAAGAAAGACTGATGATCTTCCCGTTCGGATCCGGCAAGGAGATTTCCGGGGCAGGCTGACCAATAGCCGTCACCTTCAGCTTCTCAGCAAATGAAACGAAGTCCTTGCCGTATTGAATATCTGACCATTCCCGCTTGAATTTCTCAGACACGGTGACATACACATCAATGTACTTGTCAGGATCATCAAAAATGTTCCCGTTTTGCAGAAGATGGATCAGCCCCAGCGACGGCGGCTGGCTCTTGAGAATCGCTGCCACCTGCAGCCTGGCTTTTTCAATTACTCCCAGGTATTGTGCACGGATCTCTTCCATTCGCTTCTGATTGTTCTGCTGCGCTGCGATCTGATACTCCTGCTCCAGGGGCCGCAATTCGGGAGTTTGTTGTGCGTCGCGCATGATCGTTTGCACCTGTTCGATCAAGTCGAGGTCTGGCGAGCCAGTGACCGAAGCGGCCCCGCCCGCACTGTTACCGTCCACAGTAACCATAATATCCGTTTTGTCGAGGATGACATCCACAATTTGCTTCTGAAAGAAATCAATCCGGAAGTAACCAGGTTCCATGATCCTCAGTGGCTTCTCAAAACTGCCGTCCGCCTTGAGCTGGATGGTGTCCTGGATCAGCTTATCCGCTGCCGCACCCTGGCGCATCTCGGTAATCAGGATCAAACCCGGTGAAGGATAGTTTACTTTTCCACGGACCGTCACCATTCGTCCCTGCTCCTCCTGCTTCTTTTCACTGCTTCCGCAGGCAGTCAACACGAGCACCATAATCACAAGGTTCAACAACTTCATTTCTTCGACAGTTTATTGGTTATCATTTCATTCGCCTTCCGGGGGTCTGCTTTACCACGGCTTCGTTTCATCACTTCCCCCATAAACATAGTGACTATTCCACTCTTGCCGTTTTTGAAGGCCTCAACCTTCAGGGGAAATTCTTTAATCACCTCATCCACGATCAGTTCCAGCGCTCCATCATCCTGGACCTGGACGATTCCAAGTCGATTGGCCAGTTCCTCCGCTGATTCCAGCGGATCATCCACCATGACGGGCAGCAGTCGCTGAGCCGCCGCAGAAAAATTCACGCGTTCAGCTTCCACCAGTTGAATCAATTCACCCAGTTTCGCCGGTTGAAGCGGAAAGTCTTCCATAGACCAGCCCCTTTCATGAAGCATGGCTTTCACTGGCCCCATGAGCCAGTTGGCTGCCGCCTTGTAACGCACGCCCAGTAGGCAAAGTTCATTGAAGTAATTGATGCCCTCTGCCGTCTCCGTAAGCACGAGCGCATCAGAAGTCGCCAGTCCGTGCTCCTTCACCATCCGTTCAAACCAAACGTCAGGCAATACGGGCAATGACCGGCGGATTTCTTCGAGCCAATCGCTGGACACGTTAATAGGTGTCAGATCAGGATCAGGAAAGTAGCGGTAATCATTCAGTTCCTCCTTGGTTCGTTGCGGATAGGTCTTCCCCGTTGCCGCATCAAAGCCGCGGGTCTCGGAGGGTACCGGATGCCCTGCCTCCGCCAGCTCAATCTGGCGGCTCACATCATAGGCAATCGCATGACTCAGGTTGCGCGCGGAGTTGAGGTTCTTGATTTCTACCTTCTTGCCCAGCGCAGTAGTTCCTTTTGGTTTTATCGACACGTTGGCATCACAACGCAGCGAGCCCTCTTCCATGTTGCCGTCGGAAATGCCCAGGAATCGCACCAGTTTTCTCACTTCAGTAACCACCGCTGCCGCGTCAGCCTCCGAGTGGATAACGGGACGAGTCACAATTTCAAGCAATGGAACTCCGGCCCGGTTAAAATCAACTTGCGTATCACTGGACCCTTCCTGGTGGATCGACTTTCCGGCGTCCTCCTCCATATGAATCTTTTCCAGGGCCACGTTCAACAAGCCATTCCGCGTTGGGATCGCCAGGTAGCCTCCCCGACAAAGTGGTGAGCGATCCTGGGTCAGCTGATAACCTTTAGGAAGGTCTGGGTAGAAATAATTCTTGCGGTCGAAACGCTGAACTGGCGTGATATCGGCGTGACAGGCCATTGCCATCCGGAGCCCAAGGGATAAAACATCTCTATTGAGGCGTGGAAGTGTGCCAGGATAGCCCAACGTAATCTCACTGATCTGTGTATTCGGGGGCGCACCAAATGAAACAGGGTCAGCACTAAAGATCTTGCTTCGTGTTTTCAACTGGACATGAATCTCCAGTCCAATAACTACATCATAGGAATCGCGGATGAGTTCTTCCATGAGCGCGTGGCCTCCGTTTGGCTAAGCCATTCCAATCATATGCTGGGCCTTAACCAGGACCTGGTCCAGCCCGGCAAGATTCTTCCCACCTGCTGTGGCGTAGAACGGCTGACCACCCCCACCCCCATCAATTTCTTTGGCCAGTTCTTTAACCATGTTGCCGGCATGGAATTTCTGGCTCTGCGCGAGTTTCTCGCCCAACATCACTGCTACCATTGGCTTGCCGGCCACTTCCACCGCGAGGACCAACAACAAGTTTTCAAATTGGTTACGAAGTCCATAAGCGACGTTCTTGATCGCTTCAACATCGGGCAGGGAAACGCGGGCTAAGACCAGGGACGTCCCGTTCACTTCCCTTACACTGCGGGCAAGGTTCTCCCTGACCTGGTTGGCTCGATCAAGGTTGAACGCCTCCACTTTCTTCTCCAGCAATTGCCGCTCTTCCAAAAGGTTGCCAAGGGAAGCCACCAGGTCTTTCGGGTGACGTAACATGGCCTTCACCTCATGGAGCAACGACAGTTGATGGTTGATGAATTCGCGTGCACCTTCCGCGGTCACAGCTTCAATGCGGCGGACACCGGCAGCGACTGAACTTTCCGATATAATTTTGAAGAAGCCAATGTTACCCGTGGATTTTACGTGCGTGCCCCCACAGAGTTCGACTGAATAGGAAGGATCAAAGGTGATCACGCGGACATACTCCCCGTATTTCTCGCCGAACAAGGCCATGGCTCCCATGCCCTTGGCTTTCTCCAGGGGAACGTTGCGCTGCTCATCAATGGCAATGTTCATCCGGATCTTGTCATTGACCAATTGCTCAATCTTCTCCGTCTCTTCGGGAGTCAGTGCAGCAAAATGGGAGAAGTCAAACCGGAGGATTTGGTCATTCACCAACGAACCTTTCTGTTCGACGTGCTTGCCTAACACGTTTCGCAGCGCCGCGTGGAGCAAGTGGGTGGCCGAATGGTTATTCATGGTCAACCGCCGCCGGGACTCATCTACCCGAAGTTCCATAGGCTGGTCCGGGTTGGCAGGAAGTGATTCAGTAAGATGAATAATCAATTCATTCTCCTTTCTCGTATCAAGCACAGCCACTGACGGCCCTTTGGGCTGGATGATTCCAGTGTCTCCAACCTGTCCCCCACTCTCGGCGTAGAACGGCGTGCAGTCAAACACCAGCTGGAAAAGCTCCTTGTTCTTCTGCTTCACCTTCCGGTATTTGATCAGGCGCGAAGTGGACTGAAAATGGTCGTATCCAATAAACTCAGGTTTATCTGAATCCGTCACGACTGTCCAGTCTCCGGTTTCTTTAGAGGCATCGGTGCGTGATCGTGCCTTCTGTTGTTGCATAGCCTCATCAAAGCCCTTTTGATCTACCGTGAATCCCCGCTCGCGCGCCAACAACGAAGTGAGGTCGAAGGGGAAACCAAAGGTGTCGTTCAATTCAAAAGCGAAGTCGCCGGCGATACGCTGGTCCTTCGCTGTGGACACATAGCTTTCAAAACGGCGGATACCCAATTCGAGTGTCCGCAGAAAGGATATCTCCTCTTCATGAATCACGCGGCTCACATACTCCGACTGCTGGTGCAATTCAGGGAACGCATCCTTCATTTGGGCAGCCAGCAGCGCAACCAGGCGGTGCAGAAAAGGCTCTTTGAAATTAAGGTAGGAGAATCCATACCGCACGGCACGACGAAGGATGCGCCGTATAACATACCCTGCCCCTGTGTTGGAAGGAAGCTGGCCATCCGCAATCGCAAATGCGACGGCCCGCACATGGTCGGCCATAACACGAATGGCTACATCGGTCTTAACGGACGCTCCATAAGTCACCTTGGCATGACTGCTGATGAATTCCATCAGCGGGCTGAACACATCTGTATCGTAGGTGGAATGCTTGCCCTGGATGGCCATGCAGAGCCGTTCGAAACCCATTCCTGTGTCGACGTGTTTGTCCGGGAGCGGCTCCAACGCTCCTGATGCCAACCGATTGAATTGAATGAATACGAGATTCCAAATTTCAACAACCAGCGGATTATCGGCATTCACCAGGTCGCGGCCGGGCACTTTTCGCACTTCAGCCTCCGGCCTCAGATCAATATGAATCTCCGAACAGGGTCCGCAAGGTCCAGCTTCACCCATCTCCCAGAAATTGTCTTTCTTTTTCCCATAGATAATGCGGTCTTCGCCGACTATCGGGATCCACAGTTGCTTGGCTTCATCGTCGGCCGGCAGTTTGTCGGCAGTGTCGCCTCCAAATACAGAGACATACAGACGATCCGCGGGCAGGCCATATACTTTGGTAAGTAGTTCCCAGGCCCAGGCAATGGCATCTGCTTTGAAATAGTCGCCGAACGACCAGTTGCCCAGCATCTCGAACATCGTATGGTGGTAGGTGTCCAGCCCGACATCTTCCAGGTCATTGTGTTTGCCACTAACCCTGAGGCATTTTTGGGTATCCGCGACCCGCTTGTATTTAGGGGAAGAATTTCCAAGGAAATAATCCTTGAACTGGACCATCCCGGAATTGGTAAAGAGCAGCGATGGGTCATTTTTCAGAACCAGTGGAGCTGAGGGTACGATTTGGTGACCCTTGCTGGCAAAGAATTCGAGAAACTTGCTTCGTACGGTTGCGGAGTTCATCAAATAGGCGAAGTTGATCGTCAATGGACAAAACGATTACAAACATTTTGTCCTTCAAAGGGCAAAATTACGCCGTAGGACTTCATTAATGAAACAAACCCTCTGAAAATCATGTGCTTTCGGGTGATTCATTGAAATGATTATACAACACCTGCTGCTTTGAACCGCTTTGTTGGGATGGCCTTGGACCATTATTGCGTTACAGAATACACAATCAGTTTGTTGACATCTTGTAGATAGAAATTAGATGCGGTAGATTGTTTGGAGTTCAAAAGAATTGCTACTTTGCATCAGTGCACGTAACTCACGCACAACGAACTCGGTAAGCGAACGCATGGCCTACAAGGAAAAGGAAATTGAGAAGCTCTACTACTCCATCGGGGAAGTGGCTGAACAGTTCAACGTAGCGCCTTCACTGATCCGCTTCTGGGAAACCGAGTTTGATATCCTTCAGCCGAAGAAGAACCGCAAAGGAAACCGGCAGTTCACCAAAGAAGACATCGAACAGATACGGGTCATTTACCACTTGGTAAAGGAAAAGGGATTTACCCTCAGCGGAGCCAAGGAAATGCTCAAGAATGACGCCATGGCCATCAAAGACAAGATGGAAATGATTGATACACTGCGAAATATCCGCAATTTCCTTACCCAGATTCGAGAACGCCTGCACTAGGCTTCTTGAAAATTGTCCTGAAAACCGGATTTCCGGAATTTCCACGCACTGCTTCCGATTATCGTATTTGCCTGACCATTGTTCATGGATCAGGAGCGCATCTATTTCTTGGCTCTTCACCTCGTGCCCGGTGTTGGGGATATTCTGATCAAGCAACTGATCAGCTATTGTGGATCCGCCCAGGAAGTCTTCCGGCAGACCCGGAGCCGCCTGTTGCGAATCCCGGGCATCGGTGACGTTACCACAAATGCCATCATCAACGGGCTGTCCCTCGACCAGGCCGAAAAAGAATTGCGGAGGGCGGAAAAAGAAGAGGTTCAAATTCTCTGCTTCACGGATCCCGCCTATCCTAACCGACTGAAGTCGATCGATGATGCTCCTTCCTTGCTCTATGTAAAAGGAAATACCAACCTCAACCATCCCCGGACCGTGGGCATAGTTGGTACTCGCAAAGCAACGCCTTATGGAAGGAATTGCGTGGAGGAGCTTGTGCTGGGACTGGTCAAGCACCAGGTTTTGGTGATTAGCGGTCTGGCCTACGGTATTGATATCCATGCACACAAGGAGGCCATCAGACAGGGTCTTGGTACAGTGGCCGTGCTCGGCAGTGGAATCGACGTGATCTATCCCTTGGCACACCGTGAGACAGCACTGCGGATGATCAATCACGGTGCCCTGGTCACCGAGAACGCTTTTGGCACCCAACCCGATGCCCATAACTTCCCCCAGCGAAACCGCATCATCGCCGGTCTCTGCGATGCCCTGGTGGTAGTAGAGGCTGGCGACAAAGGTGGCGCTCTCATTACGGCAGAGATTGCCAATACCTACAATCGCGATGTATTCGCCATTCCAGGCAACATCCACAATCCCTATTCGCTCGGATGCAACCGGCTCATCAAAACCAATAAGGCCAGCCTCCTTACCTCAGCCAAAGACCTGGAGTACATCATGAATTGGACAGAGGATCAGGCCCAAAAGACAGCCCAACTCGCCCTGGAACTCGGCGACCTGAGCGACGAGGAAAGGTCGGTGCTCTCACTGATGCGCACAAAGAAACGCTCACTGTCCATTGATGAGTTGGCCTACCTGACCCAGCTTCCGCAAGGGAATCTTTCGTCCCTCCTGCTTTCCCTTGAATTCAAGAACCGGGTTGTTGCCCTACCCGGGAAGATCTTTGCGCCCCGATAGGCGCTAGGTGTGTGCAAAGAATTGCGTTGCCATGACCAGGGCTTCCTGAAAGGCTTTCATGTCCAGCGGCGGCGGCATGCCACGGGAGGTCAGGTGCGCCACGATCGTTTCTGTCGCCAGGTTGCCCACCAATTTGTCTTCTGCCATGGGGCAACCACCGAATCCCTTCAAGGCACCATCAAACCGCCGGCATCCGGAGGATAGCGCAGCCTCAATTTTATCTACTGCCGTACCTGGATTAGAATGAAGGTGTGCGCCGATCTCCAACTTGGGAAAATCGCGCGATAACCGGGTGAATAAGTATTGAATTTGCGCGGGGGTAGCTACACCAATAGTATCGGCGAGGGAGACAATCTTGATTTGCAGGGTGTTCAGGATATCTACGAATTGAGCAACAATTTCAAGGTCATATGGATCTCCGTACGGATTGCCGAAGCCCATACTCAGGTAGGCAACCAACGTCCGGCCAGAACCAATGCAACGGTCCTGAATCTCATTCAGGGTGTCCAAAGCTTCCGGGATGGAGCGGTGGGTGTTACGTTGCTGGAATGTTTCTGAAAGCGAAAGCGGAAATCCGACATAATTTACCACGGGATGCCTGCATGCCTCCTCCGCACCTCTGGTGTTGGCCACGATGGCCAGGATTTTGGTGGCTGAACCGGAAAGGTCAAGTCGGTCAAAAACAGCTGCCGTATCCTTCATCTGCGGAATGGCCTTTGGAGAAACGAAACTGCCAGCGTCCAGTGTATCATAACCAACCTTCAGAAGCTGGTTCAGGTACTTTACCTTTTCCCCGGTGGGGATGAAGGTCTCAATACCCTGCATGGCGTCGCGCGGACATTCAATAATTTTCATTTCAGTCGTAAGATCGCGGTACGATGTCCTAAATCTCTGAATAAAAGGCTGGCCTATCAAATGGGCTTCATGGATGATGGCAAAGAAGTGGCATCGGAATTTCGTATTTGACTGAAAATTCTTTTCCTTGATTGGCAATCATGATCACCGTCGAAGAACATGCTCCACTTCGGGACCTGAATACCTTTGGTATCCCCGCTTTTGCCCGTTACCTGGTGACCATCCGCACCATGGATGACCTGGAGGAGCTCATTCATCACCCGATTCTGCGTGACCACCGGTACTTGATCCTGGGCGGGGGCAGCAATATTCTGTTTACTAAAGACTTTGACGGCTTGGTCATTAAATCCGACCTCAATGGCATTGAAGTACAGGAGCAATCCGATGACATGGTGAACGTTCGCGCGAGTTCCGGTGAGAACTGGCATCGCCTGGTGCTTCATTGCATTGACCATAACTGGGGTGGAATTGAGAACCTCTCGCTGATCCCGGGTACAGTAGGTGCAGCTCCCATCCAGAACATCGGCGCTTACGGAGTTGAGGTTCGACAGGTCATACATTCGGTGGAAGGTGTTGACTTATCCACAGGGAGTCATCGAGTCCTTACCCTTGAAGAATGTCAGTTCGGGTACCGAGATAGCATCTTCAAGCATGCTCTCAGCAAAATATTTTTTATCTCAAGTATTACTTTAAGGTTGACCCGAAAGAACCACCGTCTGGATACCACCTATGGTGCTATTCGGGAAGTGCTGGAGCGAAAGAAAATCAGTTCGCCAACGCTGCGTGACATCAGTGATGCAGTGATTGAAATCCGGCAGAGCAAACTTCCTGATCCAGCGGTGATCGGCAACGCTGGTAGTTTCTTCAAGAACCCCACGGTAGCCGGTGAGGTGGCTGAATCCATCCGGAAAGAGTATCCAAAAATACCAACCTATCCTGCTGATCATCAACAAATTAAGATACCTGCGGGTTGGCTGATTGAACAATGTGGATGGAAAGGAAAGACCATCGGTCAAGTTGGAGTTCATCCGCAACAAGCGCTCGTGTTAGTCAATTACGGAAACGGAACCGGAGAAGAAATTCTCTCCTTGTCGAAGCAAATCCAGGAGTCAGTTCGTGAAAAATTCGGTATCAAACTGATGAGTGAAGTCAACATCATCTGATGTGCGATGATGTGAGCAATGAACGGCAGAAATGTGAGTGATCGAGCTACAAAAAAATTGCTCACTTCAAAAAAAAATGCAAAAAACTTTTGGAGTTAACTAAATTATTATACCTTCGAATACGTTTAACCATTAACTAACCTTAAAAATTTAAACGCTATGGCAAAAAAAGCTAAGAAGGCCAAGAAAAAGGCTGCTAAGAAGAAGAAGTAATTAGGTACACCCTAATACTTTTTGGCAAGGGGAAGCAATCTAGGATTGCTTCCCTTTTTGTTTGCTCTCACTTTACATTTCTGACCGCCACCTTTCTCGCTTTCATTGTATCCCGTGACGAAGTCAGGCGCCTGTTGGCCATATCAGGCACCATTTGGGCGGTCAATAAAAGTCCCCTTTTCCTTTTCCAGCGGTAGCTCCTGAATTAATTTTGCACTGACCAATTACTCTGAATACCATGGCAAAAGCAGCATCGAAAGCGCCCGCAAAGACGGCGAAGAAAACCAATACGGCACCCAAGAAAACTACTACCAAGCCTTACCAGCAAATTGAAGAGGCCTGCACATCCGTCCTCTCGAAACTCCAGGAACTTGAGCTCGATTACCAGCTCCAGTCAGAAATCAACTGGTGCCTGGGCAGCTATCGCAACGATGGCAACCCGGTAGGTCTTTATATGATGGCTGAGCGCGCCCTTGCCATCTTCAAGGCAGAACACGCCGCCAAGCGCAAAGGGATCACGGCCACCATGATCAAGGACATTGAAAAAGTTCTGAAAGAAAGGTAGTCAGATCATGTGCGTCACGTTCGACAGCGTGCCGTGGTAGCGGGTGCAGGATACCCCAAACTTGTTCAGGAATTCGACGCCCTCGTCTGAAGGTAAACCCTTGTGTTCTGCATAGGAATTAAGGTAGATGACCTTGTCTATCCCCATACTAAAGATGATCCGGGCACACGCCAGGCAAGGTGAAAGGGTAACATAGAGCGTTGCCCCTGAAACAGAGGTCTTGTTCTTTACCGCGTAGAGTATTGCATTCTGCTCAGCATGAATGGCAAGAGAGCAACCTCCCTTGGAGTCCCTGGGGCAACCGGTTTCCGGCCACTCTTCATCACAATTGTTGGTCCCGCTGGGCGGTCCATTGTACCCTATTGAAATAATCCGTGTGTCTTTCGTGAGCACTGCGCCCACATGCCGCTTGATGCAATGGGATCGCTTGGCCAGGTTCACGGCCAACTCCATATAGATGTCATCAAACGCGGGTCGATCCATGGCGCAAAGTAAAGAATGGCATCAAAATTCTTACTTTTGAACAAGACTTTGCCAATGCGGACCTCCCTTTTCCTTTGTTTGGTGCTCGCCGCCCAGGTATCCCAAGCCCAGGACGCAGTGAAACCACGGCCCAGCCCGATGGCAATTGTCTCCAACCGATACAAGGACACCTATACCAAGATTACCTACAGTCAGCCCCACAAGCATGGCCGCGCCATTTTTGGAGCCCTTGTCCCCTACGGGCAGGTCTGGAGGACCGGGGCCAATGAAGCCACCGAACTCACAATAACCAAGGACATCAAGATCAATGGCCTTGACCTGAAGGCCGGTACGTACAGCCTGTTTACGATTCCAGGCAAGGAGAGCTGGACGATAATTCTCAACAGCGACCTTGGCCAATGGGGCGCTTACAACTACAACTCGAAGCTCGATGTGTTGCGATTTGACGTACCCGTCGTCCCGGTCACCGAATTTGTCTATGAAGCCTTCACCATTCTCATTGATCCCAAGAACTCCAAAGCCGATCTCGTCCTTGCCTGGGACCGGACCAAAGTGATCATCCCGCTGCAATTCCAAGACCCGACACCATGAAATTATTGAGCGTGTTCTTCCTGTTCAGTACCTGTACCCTGGCTTTCTGCCAGGACCTGGCCGAACTTGATCGAAGAAAAGGGTTTAAAGATATCAAGCTCGGCAGCAGGATCGACAGCATCAAAGGCGCTGAATTCAAGAAGGATGCCCTGGAAAAGAATGAATTCCCTGTCAAACTTTATTCCGTTGACCACGAGAACTATGAATCCATCGGCGAAGTGAAGGTGAAGAAGGTCGAGGTCAAGACCTATCAGAATATGGTCTACGAAATCATGGTAATTACACCCAAAGACACCCGGCTGATGAAAGGGCTGCAAAAATCATTTGGCAAGCCCATCTACATACTGCCAACGGATACCTATAACTGGAAGACAGACAGCCTCAGCCTGACTTTCAAAGACAACGCGAGAAATGAATTGCGACTCACCTACCGATACTACCCCCTGCTAAAGAAGATGCAAGTCGATAAAGGAAAGAAAATCGACGCCATCGCCGAAGACTTCTGATTTAACCTTTATACGTGATGCGGTAGATGACACCTGCCCGGTCATCACTGACCAGCATGGAACCATCTTCCAGCAGTAATACATCCACTGGCCTGCCCCAGGCTTTCTGTGTGCCCTCATCCAGCCACCCGGTAATGAAGGGCTCGTAGCTAACCACTTTATTGTTCTCCACCTTTACCAGGCTGACCTTGTAGCCAACTTTCTTGCTTCTATCCCAGGAACCGTGCTCCGCGATGAATAAGTGGCCACGGTACGCCTCAGGGAACATCGCTCCAGTATAGAATTTCAATCCGAGCGGCGCTACATGAGCCCCAAGTTGCTGTGCGGGCGCTGTGAAATCTGAACAAGGCCGTTTCTTACCAAACTCCGGATCTTTGATTACGCCAGCGTGGCAATAGGGATATCCAAAGTGCATCCCAGCTTTAGGTGCGGTATTCAACTCACAAGGAGGAAGATCATCCCCCATACTGTCACGGTTGTTGTCCGTAAACCAGATCTCTTTCGTTACGGGGTGCCAGGTAAACCCGACAGTGTTCCTCACACCATTGGCAAATACCTCCAATCCGGATCCATCGGCGTTCATCCGGGTAATGCTCGCATAAATAGGATCTTTTGACTCACAGATATTGCATGGCGCCCCTACCGGCACATAGAGTTTCCCGTCAGGTCCAAACGCGATGTACTTCCAACCGTGATGCGCTTCGGTCGGGTACTTGTCATAGATCACGGTAGGTTTTCCAGGGTTAGCCAGTTTGGACTCAATGTTATCCCACTTGCTGATCACACTATTCTCTGCGACGTACAATGCGCCATCCTTGAAGGCAACCCCGTTGGGCATATTCAGTCCCGTGGCTAGAACCCACTTCTTGTCGGCCACTTTGTCGCCATTGGTATCCCGTATCGCATAGACCTTGTCTTCGCCTTTGTTCCCCACAAAGAGGGTACCCCCTGGGCTCATGGCCATCGAGCGGGCATCTTCCACTTCGGCATATACCGCGATGGAGAAGCCTGCAGGCATCTTGATCGTATTAAGGGGCAGTTTTGCGCTGGCGTCGGTTACGGCAGCAATTGATCCGTCATCATCGGCTGTCGCCGGCTTGTCTTTGGGGGTTGTGTTGCAACACAGCAGCACGACAAGGAAAAAGGGAATGATTTTGGCTTTGATCATACTATCAGGAAAGGATTAGGTGACAAAGATACGGCTTAGCCCCGGCCAACGAGTGGGATAACCACCCCTTTGCAGCCGGAAATCGTATCTTTGGGACATTTTTTTGGAAAGAGGCACAAGAACTTCATGATTTCAATCTCAAACATATCCTATTACATCGGCGGCAGGCCGTTGTACCTGAATGCGTCGATGTTCATCAAACCCGATGACAAAATCGGGCTCATCGGCCTCAACGGTCGAGGAAAGTCCACCCTGCTCAAACTGATTAACGGCGAAATGCGACTCGATGAGGGGAGCATCAGCAAATCCAAGGATTGTACCATCGGTTTCCTTAACCAGGACCTCCTCTCGTTCCAAAGCGAGGATGCGATCCTCACGGTGGCCATGGGGGCCTTCAAAGATGCCGTGGATACCCAGCGCCAGATTGAACACATTCTTCACCAATTAGAGACAGAGTATTCAGACGAGCTGGTTCATAAACTTACACGCCTGCAGGAGAAATTCGAGCAGTTGGACGGTTATACCATGCAGGCCAAGGCGGAAGAGGTACTCGAAGGCATTGGTTTCTCAACGACCGACTTGCATCGGCCGCTGAAGGAGTTTTCTGGCGGTTGGCGCATGCGGGTGATGCTCGCCAAGCTCCTCCTCGAAAAGCCATCCCTGCTCATGCTGGATGAGCCGACCAACCACCTTGACCTCCCTTCCATTGAATGGGTGGAAGATTACATCCGCAACTACGATGGTGCGGTAATCATCGTGTCTCACGACCGGAGATTCCTTGACAATGTGGTGACCAAAACGGTGGATGTCACCCAGCAACAACTAATCACGTACGAAGGCAACTACAGTTTCTACCTGCGGGAAAAGGAACAGCGTGAAACGATCCAGCAAAATGCTTTTGAAAACCAGCAGGCCAAAATCCGCCAGGCAGAGCGGTTTATCGAACGGTTCAAAGCCAAAGCCAGCAAGGCACGCCAGGTGAAATCAAAAGAGAAGGCCATCGACCGGATGGATCTCATCGAAGAAGTTGTGGACGACATGGCGTATGTGAACTTCAAATTCAAATTCAAACAGCCTTCTGGCCGGCACGTCGTTACCTTGAATAATGTGTCCAAATCCTATGGACCAATCGAAATCCTGAAGCATACCAGCGCCTCCATCGAGCGTGGAGACAAAATTGCCTTGATCGGTGCCAACGGAAAGGGAAAGTCCACCTTGCTGCGTATCCTTTCTGGCACGGAGCCGGTCGAAGGTGAGCGGGTCATCGGGTACAACGTAATCCAGGGCTTCTATGCACAGCATCAGCTTGAAGCGTTGAATGTGGAGAATGAAATCCTGGATGAGCTCAAGCAGGCAGGCAGCGGAAAGCTGGAACAAGAACTCCGCGGCATCCTGGGCTGCTTCCTGTTTTCAGACGAAGACCAATTCAAAAAGATCAAGGTGTTGTCCGGCGGTGAAAAATCACGGGTTGCCCTCGCCAAAACCCTGATCTCTGAGGCTAACTTCCTCCTGCTCGATGAACCGACTAACCACCTGGATTTCATTTCGGAAAATATCCTGATCCAGGCCTTGCAGCAATACCAGGGCAGCTTTGTCGTGGTATCACACAACCGTCACTTCATCAGCCAGATCGCTAACAAGATCTGGTATATTGAAAATCATCAAATCAAAGAGTACCCGGGTACCTACGAAGAGTATAACTATTGGGCCCATCACAACCCGCAGCATCTGCCGCCGCCAGTTAAGCCGAAGGAGGAGGCACCCAAAGCGAAGGTGGCGACTCCGAAGGGAGGACCGTCAGCGGAGGCGTCGCTGAAAAAGCTTAACCAGGAGTTGAAGTCATTGGAGGAACGTATTGAAGCACTCGAAACAGACAAGGCCTCAATCGAATCAGAACTAGGTAAACCGGAAACCTATGCTTCAGTAGACGCACTCCAGAAGTTTCAACAGCAACTGGAGGCAATCAACCTGGAAATCAACGAGAAGAACCACCGTTGGGAGGAACTGGTGGACGAGATTGAAGAAGTTCAGCAGGCTAAAGCCGGATGAGCTCCAGCAAGGTGCTCAGGAAAAGCAACCCGCTGATAAACAGGATGGCGTCAATGACCCTGGCCACACGGCGCTTGAGAAACGAAGTATGAACCTGCATAAGATTAAAGCCTTTGGTATTAATGGGATTTCCATCCGAGCTGTAACCCAATGGGTCGCTGCAATCGGCCTCACGCTGACCGCGGTAGGCATTGCGTGGGGGCAAAAGAGCCTCCGGATGGAGGATGCTGAATACGAGCCACAAATACGGACCGCCCTTTGTTATTCCCTAAGCGCCGGGGCCGGTGTCCCCAGCCCGGCCGCGAAGCTGGAGAATCAAAATATTGTCCTCGAATTCGACGACCTCCAGAATGACCGCAACAGCTATTATGCCCGACTGATTCACTGTAACTATGATTGGTCCCGCTCCCAACTCCGGGACCTGGATATACTTCGTGATTACAATGAGTTCCCCATCAACGATTATAGTTTTTCCATCAATTCCCGTGTTCCCTATGTCCACTATCGCTTCCCGGTTCCACCGGTCAGGTTGCCGGGAAATTACCTCCTTGTAGTCTATCGCAATGGTGACAGAAATGACATTGTCCTCAGCCGCAGGATCCTCATCTATCAAAGCTTGATGATGTTGGTCGAAGAAGATAACATGGCCGGTTTAGGCAACCTGAAGACCACCAACCAGGCATTGAACTTCATGATCGGATATGCGCGGATGGAGGTACTTAACCCTTCCACCTCGGTTCATCTCATCATTCGTCAAAACCAACGGTGGGATAATGCTCGGTCCGATGTGAAGCCAAGTTTCATTCGTGAAGATATCAAGCAACTGGAGTACCGGTTCTTTGACATGGACAATACTTTTTCTGCAGGCAACGAATTCAGGTTTGTTGATTTCAGGTCCCTCAACTCACCGGGGATCAACACCCAGCGGCTGGACCGCTCCCAGGACCCTTATGAACTATACGTTGTCCCCGATGCTCCCCGGGGTAATGCCGCCTACACACAATTCCCTGACAAGAACGGGGCGTTTGTGATCGAGAACCTGGACAACCGGATGGAACCCTGGATTACCTGCAATTACGTTAACGTCAATTTTACACTCCGTTCGCCCAAGTTGTCTGAGGACGTCTACGTTATTGGCGGATTCAACAGTTGGAAGCAGGATGAGGAGAACAGGATGACCTGGAGCGACGGGACCTACTCGGCCAAGCTATTGCTTAAACAAGGCTTTTATGATTACCAGTACTGGGTGACGCCATCCGCAAAAATCAACGGAAATTACCTGGAAGGAAATCACTTTCAGACGGAGAACTTGTACGAGGTATTGGTGTACTACCGGCCGTTTCAGCCCAATGCCGATCTTCTGGTGGGCTATTTCCTCCTCCCGGTCAATCCACGGTAGCGAGCCGTTCAGGCGTAGACCATTTCCAGGTCAGCACTTTTGTGAATAGAATCATTGTGCGCCATGTCGAGCATGCCAAATCCTTTATGGGAGAAGTGTCCCAATCCATGTTCATACACAAACTGCTGAACAATCGGCGGAGCGAAGAGCGTAAATGGAAATGTATATCCCCTTACCTCGTACTTGATGTCGGAATCATACAACGGGTAGATCCGCGCAAACTTCTTATGGGAAGCTTGAATCCGTTGTAAATAGTCCTTGTCCGGCACCAGCTGAAATTTGTAAACATCCGTTAATTGAGCCGAGGTAAACCGCCCCGAATTCTGCATCTGTGCGATGGTCGATTCATACAGCAGATCTGAGAACTCATCGGTTTCGGGGCTGATAAATCGCTTGGCCGACTCGTCGTTGAAGGCGGCTGGTAGCAGCACGATCGGAGAAATACACAGGTACTTGACCTTTTCGGAAACGGAAACAGGCTCTTCATGTTCCACCAGCTCCGGCGACAACTGGAGCATACCAATCATGATCTCCTTGTGTTCGAACAGTACTTTCAGGAAGTATTCGAGGAAATCCTTATCGGCCGTTGAAAACACGAGCGTGACCCGGGAAGAATAGAAATGAAGGCCTTTGCGGCTGATCTTGGTTTGCCCTTTCAGGCCGGAGAAGTTATAGTGCGTGAACTGCTGGAATCGAGGGTCCTTGCCAGCCACGATCATGCCCTTCACAGTTTGGGCCAGCAGGAATTGGTGATGAAATGGTACGAACCCGCCTTTGTTTCTGAGCGAAAAAACGATCCTGACTCTCACGTGGGTTTCTGTCTAATTAGAAAAAATCGAACCAACAGCCGCAAAAAATAGAACTGCGGATAGCTAAAGTACTAAAAATCAGATACTCCCAAACGGACCTCTATAAGAATATTTAAGAACGCTGTTAAAAAGCTGAAAATGAAGATATTAAAGCCGAAATACTAACTACACATTAAAGCGGAAATGCATCACATCTCCATCTTCCACCACATAGTCTTTTCCTTCCACGGCAAGCCGGCCGGCCTCCCGGATAGCGGCCTCCGACTTGTACTTCTGGTAGTCCGGAATCTTGATCACTTCGGCCCGAATGAACCCTTTTTCGAAATCAGAATGGATAACCCCGGCGGCCTGGGGTGCCTTCCACCCGCGGTGGATCGTCCAGGCACGAACCTCCTTTTCTCCAGCGGTAAAATACGTGATCAGGTCGAGCAGGTGGTACGCGGCGTGAATGAGTTTGGTCAGGCCTGACTCCTTGAGGCCGTATTCCTCCAGGAAGGCCTGCCGGTCCTCCATCGTCTCCAATTCAGCAATTTGGGCCTCAATCGCAGCACAGACTACGACTACCTCTGCTCCTTCATCCTTCACCAGGTTTCGGATAGAGTCGACGTACTTGTTCCCGGTATGAATGGATGCTTCGTCGACATTGGTAACATAAATGACTGGCTTATCCGTCAGCAATTGCAGGTCGGCGATGGCATTACGGTCTTCGCCCTCTGTCTTCACCGAGCGGGCATTCTTTCCTGCCTGCAGCGCGCTGGCAAACTGCTGGAGGGTGGCCAGTTCCTTTTTCGACTTGCCATCGCCGCTCTTGGCCGCACGCTCCACTTTGGCGATCTTCTTTTCCACAGATTCCAGGTCTTTGAGCTGGAGTTCTGTGTCGATAATTTCCTTATCGGCAACCGGGTTGATCCGGCCATCCACATGAATGATGTTGTCATTTTCAAAACAGCGGATCACGTGGGCAATCGCGTCCACTTCGCGAATATTGGCCAGGAACTGGTTGCCCAATCCCTCCCCTTTGGAAGCCCCTTTTACCAGGCCGGCAATGTCCACAAACTCGAAGGAGGTGGGGATAACCTTTTGTGGATTCACCAGCCCAGAAAGGATATTAAGACGCTGATCGGGAACCGAGATTACCCCAACGTTGGGTTCAATGGTGCAAAACGGAAAATTGGCCGCTTCAGCTTTGTTGTTGGACAGCGCATTAAACAAGGTGGACTTCCCGACATTCGGCAGTCCCACGATTCCGCATTTAAGACCCATAGGTTAGAGCGATCTGCTTGGTTGAGCGGGCACCTGCCCGCAAAAAGTCCGCAAATATAAGTGGAAATAGCTCGGCTGCGCGTGTACGTGAGGACCGGACCAGGCAAAAAGTAAAAACCCTGCCGCTTTTGAGTGCGACAGGGTTTTCGGTTTAGGAATAGGTTAGGTAAATATACTTAATCCCATTTTAATTCGCTATCGACGCCGGCAGATTTTGCTTCCGCAATCTCTTCGCGCTCTTCCCGCGCCTGGTCAAACTGTGAGAAATCTACCCCAGGCATCAACTCGTTTTTCACGTGGTTGACGGTATTATTAAGGGCGTCCACGAACTTATTAAAATCCTCCTTGTAGAGAAAAATCTTGTGTTTTTCGTAGGTAAAACCGTCGTCGTTCTGGTTATACCTCTTCTTGCTCTCGGTAATCGTGAGGTAGTAATCATTGGAACGTGTAGACTTGACATCGAAGAAGTACGTCCGCTTTCCAGCCTTCACTTTCTCCGAGAAAATCTCATCTCGACCATTCTTGTTCTCTTCCACAAATCGGCGGTTTAGGTTAATTTTAGGTTTTAAGGTCTGTCCAAGATAGCAGTTTAGCAAAAAATACCAAACAGACCGACCCAAAAATACGGCCTTAAATGGGCCGAAATGGGCTAAATTCAACCTTCAGACCCACTCGTGAAGATCCCCCTTCGAGAAATCAAGCAATCGGGCAACCTGGAACTGCTGGCTAAACAGCTTGTGGAGGGATTCATCACCGGCCTCCACAAGTCACCCTATCATGGATTCTCGGTTGAATTTGCCGAGCACCGACTCTACAACGTCGGTCAAAGTACCCGGCACATCGATTGGAAAGTTTTCGCCCGAACTGATCGGCTTTACACAAAACAATACGAAGAAGAAACGAACCTCCGATGCCAGATCGTCATCGACTGCTCTTCTTCGATGCGATACCCTGCCGAGACACAAGCCAAGCTGACGTTCAGCGTATATTGTGCGGCAGCACTCTCTTATTTACTGCAAAAACAAAGGGATGCTGTTGGCGTTTGCCTTTTTTCCGATCGCATCGACGAGCTCACCCCGGTGAAATCAACTGGTTCGCACCTGGACAAAGTGTACCGGTTACTCGACAAGGTGCTGAAACAAGGTGCCTCAACCAGCCGGAATACCCGTGTCGCCGATGTACTGCACGAAATTGCCGAAAAGACTCCCAGGCGTTCTTTGGTTATCATATTCAGTGACATGTTTGACGGCGCAGGGGAAACCCAGGAGGAGATATTCAAAGCGCTGCAGCACTTGAAACACAACAAGCACGAAGTACTGCTCTTCCATGTAAGCGACCACGAGACTGAACTGGGATTTAATTTCGAAGAACGGCCCTACGAGTTTGTGGACCTGGAGAATGGTGAGCGCATCAAGCTTAACCCAATAGAAATTAAGGAGCCTTACATGGCAGCCCTTTCTGAATTCCACCGCACCCTCAAGCTCCGCTGCAACCAGTTGCGTATCGACTTTGTCTCCGCCAACGCGCGGGAAGATTACTTCCTGGTATTACAGCAGTACCTGATCAAGAGAGGCAAGATGAGATAAGGGCATTTCCATGACCCGGCATTAATACCGGTGCAAGGAAACAGGTGGAGTTACGATGCAGCAACCCCCTCGTTGTGCAGATACGCCTTTCTTGCCGCCAGTACCTCCTTGGATTCAACATGATCCGGATCGGGGACGCAGCAGTCAACCGGGCAGACGGCGGCGCACTGGGGTTCTTCGTGGAAACCCGTGCATTCCGTGCATTTGCCAGACACGATGTAGTAGAACTCATCAGAAACGGGTGATTGCAGCAATTTGGCGTCGGCAACAGATCCATCCTCCTGCTTAACCTGGGTAAGCTTTGTTCCTCCAGCCCATGTCCATTCACGACCACCTTCATAAATAGCCGTGTTGGGGCACTCCGGCTCGCAGGCACCACAATTGATACACTCGTCGGTTATTTTGATCGCCATGTCCTTGGTTCTCCTAATTTTGGGCAAAAATACGCCCTTTCATATGGATTGAAACAAGGGTGTCCGCCAAATTGTTCAACCTGCCATGACCCTCACCGACCGCGTCTCCTCCTTCATCACTCTCGGGGAGGCCCTCCGCAACATGGCGGAAGATGAATTCAAGGCACTGGCACAAAAGGCAAGCGCCGAGAATGGCTGGTTCACAGAACGAAGCGTTCAAATGGCGCTCCAGGGAGTACAGATTCTACTTCAGGGACCACAGCTGAAGTCGTGGGCTGCCTCGTACCCTGAAATCCATTCTCCAAAAACGGTGGGCCTAGCCATGGCCGGTAATATTCCCCTTGTCGGGTTTCATGACTTCCTCTCGGTCCTCGTCGCCGGGCACCGGCTTCGCTACAAGCCTAGTTCAAAAGACACTGTTCTCCTGGATTTTATCCGCAAGAGACTCATTGAGGTTGAGCCTCGATTTGGAGGACTTATTGAAACTACTGATAGGTTAAATGCCGTCGACGCGGTTATCGCCACCGGAAGCGATAACACATCGAGGTATTTTGAATACTACTTCCGCAACATCCCCCATATCATCAGAAAAAACCGGGTCTCGTGCGCAGTAATTGAAGGCGACGAACCAACTGCTGAAATTGAGAAGCTTGGAACGGATATTTTCAGCTACTATGGTCTTGGTTGTCGCAACGTGTCCACGGTCTTCGTGCCCCGCGATTACGATCTCACTTTCTTCCTTGACGCCATGAAAGGCTTTGATCATGTTCTCGACAATCACAAGTATGAAAACAACTATACTTACCAGAAGTCATTACTCATGCTGAACCAGGAAAAATTCCTGGATAACGGGTTCTTGCTCCTGAGGGCCAATAACCGGTTGATCTCCCCCGTTGGAGTCCTTCACTATGTCGTGTACCCTGATTTGGCTGCCCTGAAATCCGAGGTAAGCAGTTATCGGGATCAACTTCAAGTCGTCGTTTCGGCCAATGGCTGGTTTGAAGGGAGTGTTCCTTTTGGAAAAGCCCAATTCCCAGGACTGAATGACTATGCGGACGGCGTGGACACGATGAGGTTTCTGACCGGGTTGAGGTAATCAGAACTTTGGCTTGAGAATCTCACTCATGATAAAGGCCTTCTTGAAGCCCTGGGGATCGCGGAATTCCTTGAGGATTGAATTGACATCCGCCCTACGGGTATCTTTCTCGTAGCCTTTGAATTGTTTGAACCTGACGATGGTATCCTCGAGTTTCACCGTTTCCTCGAGGGACGGGCGGGCAAAAGCTTCTGCTTTGGCTTGCTCGTAAACCTGGTATATCTGGTCTTCTTTCTGGTAATCCTTCCGGTAGTCAGGAATACGTTCATCGTAGTCTTCGTGCTGACTCGGGATATCCTCATCATAATCAACTACAACGGGTTCAGATTTTCTGGTCGGGGGTTCCGGGACGGGCTGCTTTGCCCCTTCGATTTCCCGGAGCAACTCCTCAAAGGTCTTGGGGACGGGCCGAGGAGCCTCCTGCGGCTCCGGCGCTTCCTCTTTGTCGACCGGCCTTTGACGTTGAGGAGGTTGTGGCTCTTTCTTCTTCCGGGCGAAGAGATAGATCAAACCAATGACGATCCACAATATGACTTTTAAGTCATCCATAGGTAGTCCAAAGGTACCAATTTATCAGACTTTTCAGGTTCGTCTTTGAGCTACTTTGCGGCTCAATTAAAGCATTGGTTTAAGTCAAAAATTAGCCCCTTCCTGATTCATATTTCCTTCTATCTTTGCCAACTTTATTAGGAACTCAACCACTAGTCAGGAATGCAGCTTTCGAAGTTAGAGATCAAGGGATTCAAGAGTTTTGCCGATAAGATTGTAATCAATTTTGATGAGGGCGTTACGGGTATTGTCGGGCCTAACGGCTGCGGCAAGTCAAACGTGGTAGATTCCATCCGTTGGGTACTGGGCGAGCAGAAAACCAGCGCTTTGCGCTCTGAGAAGATGGAGAACATCATCTTCAACGGAACCAACCAGCGGTCACCGCTACAGATGGCAGAGGTCTCGCTGACCATCAATAATACCAAGAACCTCCTCCCTACTGAATATTCTCAGGTAACCATTACCCGAAGGCTCTATCGCTCCGGCGAAAGTGAGTACCTCCTCAACGGTGTAATGTGCCGTCTTAAAGACATCACGAACCTGTTCCTGGATACCGGGGTGGCCTCCAACAGCTACGCCATCATTGAGCTTGGCATGGTGGATGACCTCCTGAATGACCGGGACAACTCCCGTCGCACCTTGTTTGAAGAGGCCGCCGGCATCAGTAAATTCAAGAAGCGGAAGAAGGAAACACTCAAGAAGTTGGAGGATACCGATGCCGACCTCGAGCGCGTTGAAGACCTTCTCTTTGAGATCGAGAAGAACATGAAGAGCCTGGAAAAGCAGGCCAAGCAGACAGAATCATATTACCGGGCTAAAGACAACTACAAGGATAAGAGCATCCAGCTTGCCAAAGTGGTCGTGAATAAGCATAAGGACAAGTTCAACCAATTGAACAGCCAGATCGAGGCCGAGAATGCACGGAAGGTCTCGTTGACTACTGAGATAGCCGAGAAAGAAGCCTCCATCGAAAAAGAAAAGGCCGACCTCATATTGAAAGAGAAGGCGCTGGCCACGAGCCAAAAAGCGATCAACGACCATGTCGCCACCATCCGCCAGCACGAGAGCGAGAAGCAGATCAACAACGAGCGCCTCCGTTTCCTTAATGATCGCGCCTCTAATCTCCGTGAGCAGATTGACCAAGACAAGAAAAGCAACGAACGCGCCCACTTTGCCATCAAGAGCCTGCAGGAGGAAGAATTCACTGCCCAGGTTGCTTTGACGGATATCCAGAGCAAGGCCGAAGTGATCAAGGCCGAGTACGAAGCCCAGCGGCAGACCACCCAGCAACTGCAGTTGGATGTTGACGCCCTGCGTCAGCTGCAGCGCGCCAAGCAGGAAGAACATTACCAGACCAACAAAGGCCTGGAGATTCGCGAAATACAAATTGCCTCCCTCAAGCAGGAAATTGAGCGCGCCACGTCGGACACCCACCAGCGCAGCGAGAGCCTCGTAGAATTTGAGAACAAACTTGTAGTCCTCCAAGACGAAATCAGGGAGAAGAATGCGGCGCTCGATCATATCAAGGAAGAAGAGAAAGACGTCCTGAGCCGGATCAGTTCGCTGGAGAAGACTATCGAACTCATTCGTGAGGAAATGACTGAAACGGGACGCAAACTGGACGCCCGTCAGAATGAATACCAGCTCACCAAGTCGCTCGTGGAAAACCTGGAGGGCTTCCCCGAGGCGATCAAGTTTCTGAAGAAGAAAGTAGACTGGACGCGCAACGCCCCGCTCCTGTCTGACATCCTCACCTGCCCTGAGGAATACCGCGTGGCCATTGAAAACTACCTCGAGCCCTACCTCAACTATTATATCGTTAATCACGAGGCAGAAGCTTACGAGGCCATCAACATCCTCAGCGATGCCAGCAAGGGTAAGGCTAACTTCTTTATCCTGGACGCGTTCGAGAAGTTTACCCCACACTCCACCCAGATTTACTCCAACGCCTACCCGGCAACGCAAGTCATCGAGTTTGACCCGAAGTACAGCAAGCTGATGTCGTTCATTCTCGACCGCGTGTACTTCTTCGAGGGCGACACCAAACAGATCCCGCAGGATGATGACAACACGTTCATCACCAAGAGTGGCAAATACACCCGTCGCCGGTTCAGCCTGTCCGGTGGGTCAGTAGGTCTGTTTGAAGGGAAGAAGATTGGACGCGCCAAGAACCTCGAGAAACTCGACAAGGAGATCAAGGAACTCAACCACAAGCTGGAACAGGTTCGCAATTCCCTGCTCGACCGTCAGCGGGAGCTGGAACGCCTGCGCAATCACAACCTCAAGAACGCCATTGAAGAGGCGCAAAACGCCATCAAACAGGTGAACGATGAGTTCATCTCGGTAAAGACCAAAAAGGAGCAGTTCGCCGAGATGATCAGCAATGCCGATCTACGCCGCGAAGACATCCTGGAAAAAATTGAGGTGCTTTCCCGTGAACTGGAGGAACTTAAGCCCCAATCTGAGCGCATCGGCCTGGAGTTGGCTGACTTTGACGCCCGCCTTACCCAATTGGGCGCTGAGCTGACAACTCAAAATGATCTCCTGGGACAGAAGTCGAACGCGCTGAACGAGCAGAACATATTCTTCCATCAGCAGACCAACCGGGTGAAAAGCCTGGAACAAGAAATACGGTTCAAACAGGAGGCGGTTGAGCAAACCAATCTGCGGATTGACACCAGTTCATCGGAACTCTCCCACAACGAGAACGAGATTCGGGCTATCATGGAGTCGACGCACTCCGGCGATGAAGAACTGATCCGACTCTACGCGCGGAAAGATGAGATGGAAAAGGAAGTGAACGCTGCCGAGCAAGCTTACTATGCCGCACGCGGTGTGATCGACCAGGTCGACAAGGATCTCCGTGGCGTGCAGCATCAGCGCGAGAACATCGATACCATTCTCATGCAGCTCCAGCAGGAACTGGGCGAGAGCAAACTTGAGCTCAATTCCATCAAAGAGCGCCTTTCGGTTGAGTTCAACGTCGCGGTAGATGACATTATGACCCAGATGAGTGCCGAAGAGAGCCTGGCGCTGGCCACTGAGGATGAAGAAAAACTCCGCCAGGACGTAGCACGAATACGAGAACGCATTGACACCATGGGCCCCATCAACCCGATGGCCATGGAGGCCTACAACGAGATTAAGGAGCGCAATGATTTTATTCTGGCGCAGAAAGATGACCTGGTGAAAGCCAAGGAGTCGCTGTTCAGCACCATCAGCGAGATTGAAGGAGTGGCCAGCCAGACCTTCATGGATGCCTTCCAGAAAATCAAAGAGCACTTTGTATCGGTGTTCCGCTCACTCTTCAACGAGGGAGACGATTGCGATCTGAAACTGGTCGATCCGTCACGACCCCTGGAGTCGGACATCGATATCATCGCCAAGCCCAAAGGCAAGCGACCGCTGACTATCAACCAGCTCAGCGGCGGAGAGAAGACATTGACGGCAACTGCCCTCCTCTTCTCGATGTACCTGTTGAAACCCGCGCCGTTCTGTATTTTCGACGAGGTTGACGCCCCGCTTGATGACGCTAACATCGACAAGTTCAATGACATCATTCGCAGCTTCAGCAAGGATTCCCAGTTCATCATTGTCACGCACAACAAGCGCACGATGACCACAACGGATGTCATCTACGGGGTGACGATGGTGGAGAAGGGAATATCCAGGGTGGTTCCTGTGGATATGAGGGAACTGGCTTGACCGGACGGTGAACAGTAACCGGTGATCGGTGAACTGTGAACAGTAAACGGTAATCGGTGATCGGTAGTCGGTGCATGGCCGATGCGTAGTGCCGTCTCATAGCTTAGCTACTCAAGGCAGGAAATATAGATAGGATACTCAACTAGCCTCTAGTCACTAGCCACAAGCCACTATGGTCGCACTATTCAGGGACATCTTCGCCTATCATCACCACTTCAATCAGAAGCTGATTGACGAACTAAAGAAACATGAGGCCGTGCTGCCGGCGCGGACCATACCGTTGTTCGCGCACGTGATCAATGCCCATCAAATATGGAATGCCCGGATTCTTGGGCTTGCGGAGTTTGGGGTACAGCAGCTACACCAGCTGGCCGATATGGCGCAACTGGATGAGACTAACTACCTGGCTACCCAGAAGATCCTGGACTCTGTTGACCTGGAGAAGACCATTACCTACAAGACTTCGAAGGGCCAACCCTACACCAACCTAGTACGTGACATCCTGTTCCACGCGGCCAACCACACCACTCACCACCGAGGTCAAATAATTTCCGATTTCCGCCAGTCAGGGATTCAACCGCTGGTGACGGATTACATCTTCTATAAGAGAGGGTAGCTTAGGCGGGGCGCTGGGCGCTTGGTGCCAGGCGCTGGCTTTAAGGAGGAATTAGCAACCGACGTTTGGCATCCTACTCGTATTTCAACGTATCCGCGGGATTAGACAACGCCACCTTGATGGCATGATAGCTAACAGTCACCAACGCCAGAACCAAACCTACCAGGACACTTACCGCAAAGAGCTCCCACCCGATGGTAATCTTGGCATAGAAATCCTTCAGGAATAGGTTAGTGATCACGTACCACGACAACGGCGCGGCGATGATGAAGGCCAGCAGGGAAAGCCAGACAAACTGCCGGTTGAGCAGAATGAAGATATTGATCAACTCTGCTCCCATCACCTTGCGGATGCCGATCTCCTTCGTGCGGTTCACGGCATTGATGCCAGACAGGCCGAATAGCCCAAGGCATGAAATGAGCACAGCAAAGGCAGTAGCCAATCCCATGATGCTCATCCAATGTTGGTATGACTTATACTGTTTGGCCACGTTGTCGTCGAGAAAACTGTAGTCGTAGGGACGGTCCGGATAGAGTTCCTTCCAGATCTTGCTGATTTTTTCCATTGTACCCGGAACGTTGCCGGGCGCTATCTTCACCAACATGGTGATGAGATGACCGGTGGCTTCTTTGTTCATGCTGAGGAACATCGGCTCCACGGCAGATTCCAAGGAGCGAAAATTGTAATCCCGGGTCACGCCGATGATGCGCGAGCCCTTGCTGAGGGAATCCTCCTCCCAATTCAGGTACTCGTTTAGAGGGTCCTTCCATTTCATATCCTTCACCAGCGCTTCGTTGACGATCAACGCATTACTGTCACTGGCAATGGCCGGATCAAAGTTGCGGCCCATGGCGAGTTCAATGCCAAGCGTAGGGATATACTGAGGATCAACGGCATACACGTATGCTGATTTCTGTTCGCCGTCTACCTTATAACCGTATCGTGACCAACCTTCGTTGAATGACGAGCTTGTCCCGGCCACCGAAACAATGTCGTTTTCCTGGGCGAGCCGTGAACGAAACTGTTCCACCGTGCGGTCGGATTCCTCATTCCATCCTTTCTGGGTTGGGATCACCACGATCTGCTCCTTGTTGTAGCCCAGGTCCTTGGTGGTCACGTACATCATCTGCCGGTACATAATGACACTGCTGATGATCAGGAACGAAGAAAGTGCAAACTGAAGGACCACCAACGGCTTGGCGAAGCCAGCATGCAGCCTCGAGGTGAATCCCCCCTTCAACACCTGGACAGGCCGGAAACCGGAAAGGAACAACGCCGGGTAGCTTCCGGCGATAATTCCGACCACCAAAGTGATGCCGAAGGTCACACCCAGCAGGGAAATCCAATCGCCTTGGAGGAGATCAATTTCCTTTCCGGTGAAACCATTGAATGAGGGTAGGAATAGGACCACCAGGCCAAGGCCAATGATCATGGAGATTAATGCCAGCAGGATGGATTCAAAGCCGAACTGGTATACCAATTGGTTCTTCTGGGCTCCCACCACTTTGCGTATGCCCACTTCGGTGCGGCGGGCGGCCGATGTAGTGAGGGCCAGCGAGATGTAGTTGATGCAGGCAATAATGAGGATAAGAATGGCGATGGCACCCAGGATAAGTGAATATTGCGCGTCGCTCACTTTATGCCACCCGATTTCCTTTTTGAGGTGGATTTCCGTGATCCGGGTGAATTCCAGTTCAAACATATTCACGTCATCAGGGATCGGTACGGTAGACCGCTTGCGCCACTTCTCCAGGCGGTCCCCCATGTGCTTGTCCACCATCTTGGCCAGGTTGCTCTTGAAAGTCTCCAGGTTGACATTCTGGCCAAGCTGCACGAAGGTGGGTGTATTGAAATTACCCCAATTGTCTACGTTACGGTCATAGTAGGGACGGTTCTCCTGCGGGAGCAGGATCTCGAAGCTAAGGCTGGAATTTGCGGGAGGCGCTTCGATCACTCCGGCGATGGTGAAAGATTTCTCCCCCTCATCGTCGATAAGGACGGTTTTCCCAACCGGGTCTTCATCTCCGAAATACTTTTTGGCAATATTCAGGGTAATAACAGCGTCGGATTTGTTCTGGAAGAGTTTATCGGGATTACCTGAAATCAATCGGAAAGAAAACATTTTGAAGAAATCAGCATCCGCATAAGAGAGCTTTTCCGTGAAGACCTTATCCTGGTACCGGAAGATGCCCCGGCTGTCAGGGTTGAAACGCGTGGCATACTCTACTTCGGCAAGATCATCTTTCATTGCCTTCATCAGGCCCGTTTGCAGCCACGCCGACCGGCTGTATGGATTCTTCGGATCCTGCTGCCAGGTATCGTAGCTCTTTTCTTCCATGCGGAAGATGCGATCCTTGTTCGCATGAAACTGATCAAAGCTCTTCTCGTCCTCAATGAACAGGTAAATGAGTGTGCAGAAGGCAATGCCAATGCTTAGTCCAAAGGCATTGATGAACGAGTAGAGCTTTTGCTTGCGGATGTTGCGCGAGGCTACTTTGACGTAGTTGCTGATCATAGCAGGGCGATTAAATGGGTTTGAAATCTTGTTCCTGAGGATAATGGATGGTCGGAAGAAACGGAGTACATGCCAGGCAAACTTTACCCGGGCCGACCGTACTGTGTACTGACGAATCCGAAGATCCTCTTCAAATTGCTCTACCAGGTCCCCTTCAATGGCCTCCACCAAATGGTCCGGGCAGAACCAGTGGAGGAAGTGTATGGCCCAGGTGGGGGGTTGGTGCATAGATCGGTAATCAGTAATCAGTAATCAGTAATCAGTAATCGGTGAATGGTTCAATAGTTGAATTTTAGTTGGGGAATGAGTTTCCAAAGGTCTATACGGGCTTCTTTCATGGAACGAAGCGTTGCGAGGCCGGCGTTGGTAACCTGGTACATCCGTTTCCTTCGCCCTCCTCTTGCATTCGTGGCACCTCCCATCCGCGATCGCACTAGCCCTTTGTCTTCCAGCCGGTATAGAGTAACATGCACGGCACTGAGATTGACCTCCCGACCCAGGCGCTTTCGTACTTCCTCAACAATGGCGTTGCCGTACGACTCCTCCTGCAGGATGCCCACCATGGTCAATACCAGCTCCTCAAATTCACCGAGGTATTCCTTACTCATACTATTTGTATATGTTTTGTAAAACAAATATACAGTATTGATGGCTCTTCATAAATAACCTGAATTATTCGTATTTGAGCGTTTGGGCCGGGTTCACGAGGGCAGCCTTTAAGGTCTGAACGCCAACGGACAAAAATGCGATAAGCACCACTCCTCCCCCGGCGACCAGGAACAGGATTGGGTTAATTGTTATATGATAAGGAAAACCCTCCAACCATTGGCTCATGATCCACCACGCCAGTGGCCAGGCAATGAAGTTGGCAATCAGCACGAGTTGAATAAATCCTCGCGACAACAGCAAAACAATGTTGGGTGCCGTGGATCCAAGAACTTTTCGTATGCCAATTTCTTTGGTTCGTTGCAGGGTCATGAAGGACGCCAGTCCGAACAATCCCATGCAGGCGATGACGATGGCCAGGACGGTGAACACACCGAATATCCTGCCAAATTGCTGCTCCCCTTCGTACTGCCGGTTGAAGAATTGATCCAGCAAGAAATAGTCAATCGGATTACCGGGGTACAGACTCTTCCAGGGGCCTTCAATGCCTGCCAGGACTTCGCGGTAGTTGTCTTGCTCCAATTTAAAAGCGAAGAATTGGGAAAACTGCGGAGTAAACCGGTACACCAACGGTGTGATCGCCTCTTTGAGGGACATCTGGTGGTAGTTCTCCAGCACACCTACAATTTCAAAAGTATCGCCTTGCACCACTTTCTGCCCGATGGCCTCGTTGGGGTCCTTCCAATCAAGCGCTTCCGCCATAGCGCGGTTGAGCACCATGCTATGTCTTTCATCTGGGTGTTCCCTGTCAAAACCGCGGCCGGCAATGACGGTCAGTCCAAAGGCTGAAATGTAATCCTGGTCGATGCCAACCGTATAGCCCGAGATGTTTGTCTCAGGCCCCCGGGACAATCGGCGAATTCCTCCGGCCCAGAAAATCTCATCACCAGGTACATTCGTCGATGCCGTCATGCTCTTCACTCCGGGAAGGCGCAACGCTTCCGCTTTGAAGGCTTCCATTTTTCGGGCATAGGTCGAATCCTGCAGCCCAGGGCTTTTGATCACCAAGGTCTTCACGATATCGACACCCAGGTCCTGGTTGCGCATGAAACTCAGTTGCTCATACACCACGAGTGAACCTACGATGAGGCAAACGGATGCGGCAAACTGGAAGACCACAAGCGATTGGCGAAGGATATTCCCCTGGCTGGTACGCATTACTTTTCCCTTTAGTACCGCCACCGGCTTGAATGAAGAGAGAACGATGGCCGGGTAGAACCCTGAAAGGAATGACCCAATGGCAAACAACAGGAGGAGGCTTAACCAAAAATCAGTTTCGACCAGGTAATCGATGGGAATGGCGCGGCCCGACAAGGAAGCAAATGCCGGCCAGGCCAGCCAAATTGCGGCCACCGAAATCATGCCGGCAATCAGGTTGATAATGAATGATTCCGCCAGGAACTGATAGATCAACTGGTTGCGGGCTGCCCCCATCACCTTCCTCACGCCTACTTCGTTGGCCCTGTCGAATGACCGCGCCGTGGCCAGGTTGATGTAGTTTACCCACGCGATGATCAGGATAAATAGAGCGATGAAGGACAATGCATAAACGGAATCACGATCACCGCGCTCGTCGGGTTGTGATTCCTGCAAGAGCACTTTTCCAAGGTGGATATCCAATAGCGGTTGTAAGATGAATTCCTGCTTGCCATTATACTTCTTCCAATCTTCCTTCCGGGTCTCGGCCAGCCACTGGTCCCACTTGGATTGGAGGGCGGAAACATCCGTTCCTGGTTGCAACAAAACGTACGTATTGAAATCGTACCAACCCCAGGCTGTTTCATAAGCATTGTCTTCCACAAACGACTTCATCGTTTCGTAAGAAAACAGGAAGTCAAATTTGATATGTGAGTTTACGGGTACGTCCTGAAAAATCCCGGTTACCTCAAAATTGATATTCGCATTTCCCCAACGCAGGGTTTTCCCAATCGGGTTGGCATCCCCAAAGTATTTCTTCGCTGCCCGCTGTGAAATCACCGCTTTATTGGGTCCGACCAGCGCCCGGCTTTCGTCGCCGTTCACCAAGTGAAAATCAAATACATCAAACACCGAAGTGTCGGTGATCTGCATCTTCTCCTCCATGAACGAGACCAGCCCATGGTCCGGGCTTTCGTAACTCATGACGCCACTGACCGGGTAAAGCCGGGTGAACTGCCTCACTTCCGGGAAATTGTTCTTCAGCGCTGGTCCTACCGCGGGCACCGCGGCGGCACATTCGAACCGCAGCTTGCCATTTTGATACTGATTGTATTGAACCCGGTAGATATCTGCCGCCTTGCCATGAAACGTATCGTAGCTACGCTCATACTTTACATACTGCCAGATAAAGAGACTGGCAACCAGGCCGAGTGAAAGCCCGGTGATATTGAGCAGGGTGTATCCCTTATGCTTCAAGAAATTCCTGAACGCAGTCTGGAGGTAGCTGGTGAGCATGGCGATGGATTAATACCCCTAGTTTACGTCAGTCACAGCGCAAGGTTTTGGCCGGTTCAGTTGCCGCCGTTTTGAGGGTATGGTAGCCAATGGACAGCAGGGCAATGGCAATGGCCACAGAAGCCGCCAGGGCAAAGATCCCCCACCCGATGGTAATACGGTACTCAAACGTGGATAGCCAATCGCGCATGGCAAACAACGTCAGCGGAACCGACAAGGCTGAACAGATCAGCACCAACAGCACATAATCCCTTGAAAGCAGCGCCAATAGTGATTTTTCAGAGGCACCGAACACTTTCCGGATGGAGATTTCCTTCCGCTTCGACTGCATGGCCAGTGATGCGAGGGCGTATAACCCAAGGCTTCCGATGATCCCCGCCAGGATCGTGGCGATTTCAACGATCCGACCCAGGTTCTGATCGCTGCGATACTGCTTGTTGAGTGACTCGTCGACAAACGAGAAGGTAAACTCCTCTGTGCCGGAAACTTGTTTCCATGCCGCCTCTATTTTCGTTATGCCGGAGGCTGTCTGGCCAGCTTTCAATCGCACAAGCAATTTCGGCACCGGGGAGCTTTCGATGCTGATGTTTTGTATTCCTGCAAGGATCAAAGATGGATCTTCCACCATCACCAAGGGGCCCACTTTGGTGTACAAAGAAGCAAAATGAAAGTCTTTAACAACACCAACAATCTCATGATCGGGGAATCGCTTTCCTGGCAACCGCTTGCCAATGGGATCGCTCATACCCAGCTCTTTGGCCAACGACTCGTTAATGATGACCGATCGGCGGGCATCGGCCGGTATTTGGTCCGAGAAATTGCGGCCCGCCACCATCTCCATGCGCATAGAAGGAATGTAATCGTCATCAATCACATTCATCGACATATTCCGGTAAACTCCTGATTCATCGGTGAAACCCACCGATGTCCAGCCACCGGTTCCAAAATCGTGGGAAGCGGCACAAACACTTTCCACCTCAGGTTGAGAGGTCAAAATCGTCTTGAATCGCTCTGCTGTGGCAAAGCCGTTCTTTACTCGTTCCACAAGGTCTGAGCGGGGGCCCGTCATTCTCACCACGGCCACCTGCTCTTTGTTGAAGCCCAGGTTCTTGGTCTGCAAGAACTGCAGCTGCTGTCGCATGATCAGCGTGCTGGAGATGAGGAAGATCGATAACACCAACTGCATGCCCACCAGGGCTTTGCGCAGTCCCTGCCGGGTGTGAGGTAAAGCGCCTTTCAAAATCTGGATCGGGCGGAAATTGGATAAAACAAGGGCGGGATAACTGCCGGTGATGATACCCATGACAACGAGTAACCCCAGAATAACCATCACCAGAAAGACATTGAATGGGAATATCAATTGCTTGCCAGATAAGTCATTGAACATTGGAAGCGCCAGCCGGGCAGCCATAATTCCGACAGCAATCGAGGCAACGGTGATCACCAATGCTTCACCGATAAACTGCGTAATAATCTGGGTTCGCTGGGCGCCAACCACCTTCCGGATGCCCACCTCCTTGGCCCGGTGCATGGAGCGCCCGATGGCCAGGGTAACGAAGTTGATGCAGGCCACAAAGAGAATAAGCAAGGCGATCGCCGCCAGGATCAGGCTATATTTCCCATCGCTCACTGGCGCAATGGCCGTCGGGAAGCTGGTGTCCAGGTGGATGTCCTTCATCGGCTGAAGCCCAACGAAATATTTACTCTTGGCATAATCCTCCTCCCCGATCAGCGTCTTGAACAGGGACGGAAACTTGGCCATCAGGCCTTCCGGGTTTACACCCTCTTGGAGCAGAACGTAAGTTTCTGGATTTACATTAAACCAACTGGACGTGAGCACCTGCTTGTCGAACATACGCGTGAGGTTCAGATCGGAAATCAGCACGCCGAATGAAATGCTCGAGTTGGTGGGAATTCGGGAGACACCTTTGACGACGAATTCCTCAAAACGTTCGCCCACCTGGATGGCCAGCGGTTTATCGATCGGGTTTTCAGTGCCGAAAAACTTGATGGCCATGTCTTCGCTGAGCACCACAGCCCCCTGGCTGTTCAACGCCTTGGAACGGTCACCCGAGAAAGAAAAATCAAATACATTGAAAAAGTCTTCCCCTCCTACTGTGATCGGTTCCATGACCGACTGTTCACCGACCTTTACGAGGGCGCTGAACTGCAGCACGCGAACCTGGCTCGCCACTTCCGAGAAGTTCTCTTTGAGGACGGGCCCCATTGGATAAGGTGTCGACGCATTAAAAAATTGCTGGTTCTCACCCCAATCCTCCTTCACATACACACGGTAAATCCTGTCCACTTTGGAATGAAACAGGTCGAACGTCCTCTCGTCATACACATACAGGCTGATCAAAACACAGCAAAGAACGCCCAGCCCCAGGCCGAGCACATTGATGGATGAATTAATCTTATCCCGCCATAAGGCGCGGAAGGCGACGGTGAGATAGTTGCGAAGCATGGGAGGTTGGGAGTTAGGAGTTAATAGTTGGGACCATACACTCATCAATAGCGTGCCACTTCACGATGCTGTAGGTAGTTATTGGTTAAAGATGAATTGAATTGACGAAAAGTTGTAGTCGATTGGTGAATTACGGAAAATCTACCGCAAGTTGGTTGCCCGAAAATGGCTAAAAGTGCCCGAAAATGGGCACAAAAAAAACGGGAGCTAATCAATTGCTTGATCGCTCCCGTCTCGCTGTGCAGTAGCCGTAGCCAATGCGCAACATCAAATCGCCTGCTTCAAACTGGAACCTGCCCCGACAACCTTGCGACTGCCGTTCTCAATCCCGCGCTTACGCCAGTTACCCGAAGGCCCTTCTCGCTTGCGCAACCCTGCCACCCCGGTTTTTTTGACCTCGCTTTCCGTAGAAAACTGGGTGTTGTTTACCGGGTTTGCCTGATCAATCTGCTTTGATCGACTTGGTGATATGAAGATATATTCACGTGAATACCTGTACAACTATTCACTAAAAAAGAACTGCACAACTTTTCAACCGGGTTATGCACAATGGACAATTCGGTGATTCGGTAATTCGATGATTTGATGATTATAGTAATTGAATTGTGGGGGCTTGTTAATCTTTAAATCAACTAGTTATGCATGACTGCTCAGTTCTGGGTGGGCAAGTTTCGCAACAGGAAATCACGGATGTTCCCGCCCATGATCAAGGCTATTTCCTGTTCATTGAACCCTTCAGATTTCAGCGCGTCTGCAATGAGCGGCAGGCCTGTGACATCAAAATGAGCCTGGATAGCTCCATCAAAGTCACTGCCCAGGGCCACTTTGTCAACACCAATCTTGTCTGCCACGTATCGAATGCTCCTTGCGGTGGCAGCAGCATCGGTTCCGCAAACCGCCGTTTCCCATAGTCCAATGCCCACGAGTCCCTGTCTCCGCCCAATTTCCAACAAATGCTCGTCGGTCAGGTTGCGCTGGTTGTTGCAGACTCCCTTTACCCCTGTGTGAGAAACAAGGATTGGCCCCTTCGTGACCGCCAGAATGTCATCAATTGTCTTCCTCGACGCATGAGCCAGATCGACCATGATGTGGAGACTGTCCATCTTTCTAACCAGTTTTCTACCCAGCGGCGTCAGCCCTCCCTTCTCTACTCCATGAGCAGAACCCCCCCATTCGTTATCAAAGAAATGGGTCAACCCGATGTATCGAACTCCTGCCCGGTAGAAATCAGCGAGGCTATTTAAATCACCCTCCAGGCAATGAGCCCCTTCCAAACCCAGCATTCCCGCCGTCAGTTGGCTGTTTGATGAGCGATCCTCAATGAACTTCTGAAGATCCTGCTGGTTGGTTACCACCCGAAAACTCCCTTTCGAGTCGGCCGCAAAATCATGGAGGTTGGCGCATTGATTCAAAGCGCGCGCCTTGAGACTGAACCAGGTATTGACTGGACGAAGTTGGGCAAGGCTGAGGAGTGTTATCTGATCGGTAGAAGCATCATTATGCTCAATGTTAATTCCTTTGGGTGTCTTGCTGACGATCGTAAACACTTGGAAGGCCACATTTGCCCTTTTCATCCGCGGAAGGTCCACATGGCCAAAATCATGGTCTTGCAGAAAATCCCTATCCCAAAGTAGCATGTCGCAATGGAGGTCGGCCACAAAGGGTATAGAGGCATTAGACGACGAAGAGGTATTCTTGACGGTGCGGGTGACTGTATTCATGGACCGATCCACATTACCCGGCACATACCCAAAAAATATCACTGCGCCAATCGCCATGGCTATCAAAAGAAATATCCCAACTTTCTTCATACCCTTGAAATTAAGGAATGAAAAATAGGGAAGTTCTAACTAGCGCGCAATGAACCTGGAGTCTGCCTTGTGCAGGACACAAGAACAGTTGTTACTCGTACCTCAACGAGTCCACCGGGTTTCTGACAGCAGCCGACCAAGTCTGTGATCCAATGGTCAATGTGCCCAGCACGGCCATGATCAGCATTCCGGATAACATTACAAGCAGGGTAATCGGTGCCTTGTAGGCGTAGTTGTCGAGAAATGCGGTGCCCATCAAATAGCCGAGCGGTGTACCCACCAGGGCGCCAAGTGCAATGAGCCAAAGGAATCCCCTGCTCAACGTAAGTACCACTTCACCTGCTGTCGCACCCATCACTTTCCGAATACCGATCTCTTTGAATCTTGTCTGCGTGGAATACATTGCCATTCCCAACATCCCAAGGCAAGCAAGCGTTACGGCCAGGAACGAGATGTAACTAACGATCTTCACCACATCGACAAATCCTGAATCCGTATAAGCCTGGTCAATCTCATCCGCCATCCGATTTGCCACGAAAGGATGAACGATATCCAACTTCTTCCAGACGGACTCCAACTCCTTCATCACCGCTGCCTCATTACCCGGTGAGACCCTAACGCTGAGGTAACCGAATTCCTTTGAATCATTCCTGAATGCAAGAGGTCCTATTTCATAGTTCATTGGGCGAAAATGAAAATCCTTCACTACGCCGATGACGGCCAGCGTTGTCGAGTCATTCAAGTAAACGGGTTGGTCGATCGCATCCCGGGCACTCTTGAACCCAAAACGCTCCAGCGCCCTTTCATTGAGGATAATATGGCGCTCACGTTCACCCGCACCGACCAAATCAAAATTTCGTCCAGCTACGAATTCAAGGTCAAGGTTTTCGATGTAGGTCCGGTCGGCCATGAAGTCACGCATGACAAATGGCTCAGCGCCTGCGGCCGCCTGGTAATCACTGGCACGATCCTGCCATGTACCTAATCGGTGGGACACCCCACCTACCGAAGTTACCCCTGAAAGTCGCTGCACTTCCGCCGCTGCCTTTTCAAACGGCACGCCCTGTAACTGAACATTGATGATATTCTCTTCATTGAAGCCATAATCCTGCTGCAACATGAAGTTGACCTGGTTGAATATGATCGTGATGACAATAATGAATCCTATTGAAAGTGCGAATTGGGTTACTATAAGCGCTTTCCGAAGGGTTTGGCGAGACATGCCACGGGCTCCCCGTGCATCCTTGAGTACCGCCACCGGCCTCATCGCGGATAAGTATCCAGCCGGCAACATACCCGCCACAAGCCCCACGGTAACGGCAAAGGCTACAAAATAGAGATATAACCCACCGCTTTCACCAAGCGTCACGGCGAACTCACGGGCAATGTTTAACTCTCGAAAAGCCGGCTTCAGCACCTGCAACAATCCATAAGAAGTGACCAAAGCCATCAGTGAGAATACTATTGCCTCACCTACAAACTGGAAAAATACTTGCTGGCGTCGTGCTCCAATTACCTTTCGTATTCCAATCTCCCTGGCGCGCGAAAGAGACTTAGCGATCATCAGGTTGGTATAGTTGAAACACGCCATCAGCATGATAATGCCCACGAGGACGGCAAGGAAGATTACCAGCAAGAGCGGCATTCCAGTGCCCATTTGGTTTGAAAGCATTGGCCCTGGTGTCAATTCGCTAAGCGCAAGCAGAAAAAAAGTGTATCCCTTATCCCTTGTTTCAAGATCCAGGTTGGCATAATACTTTCCCGCGATGGCTTTCAGCGCATCATTAACCTCACCAAGTCGCGCCCCAGGCTTCATCTTCACGTAGACATAGCTACCGTAGTAGTTCTTCCAGTTATCACTGGTTGGCTCGATGATCCTGTCCTGTTCAAAGCGGGGCAGCACAGCCGTGGACGCCAGCACTTCAAAATCAAAATGCGTTCTTCCCGGAAGTGGCGCCAGCACGCCGGTCACCTGAAACTCTCCATATCCCCGGAACGAAACGGTTTTACCAAGCGGCTCAGAATTTCCAAAGAGTCGAATGGCCGTCTCTTGCGTCAAGACCAATCCGGCTGGTGATCGGAGGGCTGTCCCGGCGTCACCCTTGGCCAGGGGGAAGTTGAATACTTGCAGCAGGGATGGGTCGGCTATCAGACCCTGCACGGGTACGGTAATACTTCCTGCGGTGGCATCTCCATTGAGATGTCGGTTTACCCTCACGACAGACTCGGCAAATGCGTAGTCCTCTTCAATGGCCCGGCCTAATGGAAAAGGCACTGAAGCATACGGCTCTTCGCCTCCGTCAGTTCGGATAGCGCGTGTGTTTACGCGGTAGATCCTGTCCGCATCCGCATGATAGGTGTCGAAGGTAAACTGCTCCTGGATCACGGTTATGATCAGCAGGCCCAGGGACATGGAAACCGACAAGCCAATCAGGTTGATCAGCGAAAATGAACGGTTGCGAATAATGTTTCGGAATGCGGTGATCACAATGCTTTTGAGCATGTCGGTGGTTTTTTGGTGAAGGGGCCAGTGGTACCTTCACCGTTAGACGTGTGATCTCACCATCATGTTGCATTCCCTTCTATCTATTCATAGCGCAAGGAGGTAACTGGGTTTGTCCGGGCAGCGCGAATTGTATGGAAACTCACGGTGATAAGGGCAATGAGTACTACCAGGGCACTCGGCAACACAAATAAGATCCAATTGAGTGATATCCGGTTGGCAAATTCCTCCAGCCATCCATTCATCACCCACCATGCGGCAGGAACCGCAAACAGAATGGCGGTAAGTACCAGCACTACATAGTCACGTCCCACGAGGATAAGAATGCTGGAAACGGATGCGCCCATGACTTTTCGTACACCGATTTCCTTGGTTCGCTGGATGGCGGTGAGAGACGAAAGACCAAATAGTCCGAGGCATGCAATAAAGATGGCCAGGAATGAGAACATGGTAAACACTTCACCAAACTGCTGATCCGCTTTGTACTGACTGTTGTATTGGTCATCCAGAAAAAAGTAGTCGAAAGGGTTGCCGGGAAAGAACTCTTTCCAATCCTGCTCGAACTTAACCATCGATTCCTGGCTGTTGGCGGTATTGAATCGCACGGAGTAAAAGTTTTTGGGTGCTTTGTCATAACGGAAGAGCAGAGGGTCATAAGCCTTCTTCAGCGACTCCTGCCGGTAGTTTTTGAGAACACCGACAATTCTCAAGGTGTCACCCCAAAAGAAGATCTGCTCGTTGATTGCATCCTCGGGCTTGGAAAATCCCATCAGGCGAACCGCTGATTCATTCAACAGGACACTCGAGCCTTCATTGGACACCTCACCCGAAAAAGGTCGACCGGCGACCATCTCCAATTGATAGGATGGAATAAAATCATGATCCATGTGAATCACGCGATACTGGTTGGACTCATTGTCTCCCTGGCGGAGTGTACGGATTCCACCCGCATTGTACCCGGGTCCGCCGGGTACTTCCGTTGAAGCGCATACAGAGCCAACTTCACTATGCTGCAAAATCCGTTGTTTGAATCCTTCGTACTTTCCCAGGTAGGTTGAATCCACCACATTGGGCGCTCGCAACACGACTACCTGGTCAATAATCACTCCCAACTTCTGGCTTCTCATATAGTCCATCTGTTGATAGACGGTGAAGGTTCCTACCACCAATGTGATTGACGCTACAAATTGCAGGACGACCATCCCTTTCCTGAACCAAACTCCCTGGCCCGTGTTCTTGAATCTTCCTTTCAAAACTTCGACGGGTCGGTAAGAGGACAGCACAAGAGCAGGATACATCCCGGACAGTATGGCTCCTGCAGCAATCAAGCCCAATGACCAACCCCAGAACGTGGTGGTACGAAACAGGGAGTAACCGAAATCCTTGCCAGTCAGGGTACTGAACCACGGCATGAGAAGCATGACCAGGCCAATGGCCAATCCGACGGCCAGCAGGTTCAGCAACAAAGATTCAAACAAGAACTGCTGGATCAACTGTTGACGAAAGCCACCCATTACTTTCCGAACGCCTACCTCACGCGCCCGTTCGATGGATTTGGCGGTAGACAGGTTGATATAATTGATCCAGGCGATGATTAATATGAGGATGGCGACGATGCCCAGGAAGTACACCGTACTGCGGTCACCATTTACCTCAAACTCTTCTATGAAATTTGAATCCAGGTGGATATCCGATATTGGCTGGAGGTGAAAGGTCATCCCTGCATTGTACTGCTTGAGCTCCTCTCCGGCCCTTTTTTCCACGAAGGCGGGCAGTTTAGCTTCCAGCGCGCCCGCACTAGCATGGTCGTCAAGAAGAACATAGGTAAGGAATCCATCCCACAGCCAATCCGTTAATTGAGCTTCATCCCGCTTAAGAAGGGTTGCATATGTGGCAAATGAGAGCAGCGCCGTTACTTTCACGTGGGAATTTTCCGGCAAGTCTTCAAATACCCCGGTTATCAAGTAGTCGGTATTACCATTGTTTCGCATGGTCTTTCCGATCGGATCTACCTCGCCGAAATACTTCCTGGCCATTGAAGTTGAAATGACCATTGCGTTGGGCGCCTTCAAGGCAGTGGAATCAACTCCCTGTAATAAAGGGTAACCAAAAACGCGAAAGAAGTCCTTGCTGGCGTAGTAGACACCCTCTTCCTTGAAATAGGTGTCGCCAAACGAGAGTTGTGCATTACTCTTGGTCAGGCGAACATAGTATTTGACTTCTGGAAAGTTTGCTTTGAGGTCAGGCCCGATACCCATAGCCCCGGCAGCCCACCGGGTGGAGAGTTCTCCTTTGTCGTACCGATCCAACTGGATTCGAAAGATCCTGTCCGCATTTCCCCAGAACTTGTCGTAGCTCAGTTCATGAATAACATATTGCCCGATCAGCATGCAGGAAGTCATGCCGATCACCAACCCGGATATATTGATCAAAGTGAATGCCCGGTTTCGCGAGAAATTGCGCCAAATGGAAGTGAGGTAGTTCTTTAACATAGTTATTCAATAACAATGTAATACTCGGCACAATCCAAATGGTTACCCAGGATCAAACCAACTATTCGTAGCGCAGTGACTCCACCGGGTCAGCCATGGCAGCCCTGATGGTCTGAAAGCTTACCGCCACCAAAGCAATTAGTATGGCCAGGCACATGGCCGTGGCGAACAATAATGGGCTGAGCGTCATTCGGAAGGCAAATGACTCCAGCCAGCGGGAAGCCACAAACCAGGTTACCGGCACAGCCAGGGCACCGGCGACCACCACCAATGTTACAAATTCCCTGGAGAGCAATGTGGAGATGCTCACCACGCTCGCCCCAAGTACTTTTCGTACCCCGATCTCCTTGGTCTTGGCAACCACCAGGAAAGAAACCAGGCCGATCATGCCGATCACAGCGATGACTATGGTAATGATTGAAAATAATCCCAGCACACTTGCCAACTTCTGTTCTGCCTGGTACTGCTTTTCAAACTGTTCGTCCAGAAAGAAGTAGGTGAACTCATAACCGGGAAAGGAGCGGTTCCACAAGTGTTCCAATGAGGACAACAAGTCTTTCGTCTCGGCAGCGCGGTACCGGATGGCGTATAAAAAGCCAGGATTGTAATCCAGCGTGATCGGACCAATCTTCTGCTGAAGTCCTTCATGGTGGTAATCCTTGATTACACCGATAACCGTTCCAGCCGGGTATTCAGAAGGTGAAGTGATTTGCTTGCCGATGGCCTCTTCGGGTGAACTCCAACCAAATGTAGTGACCGCTGTCTCGTTGAGCACGAGTCCATTTTTCAACTCATCCGGATGATCCTTGCTAAATGAACGTCCCGCAATCATTTCCAGGCCGAGGAGCTCGATGTAATTTTCATCGACACCCATATACTCCACGCTAACGGCATCATTGCCTGATTTACCTTCCGGGTAAGCCACCTGCCCTTGCCATCCATGGGTACCCGGCACTTGCTGCGCGCGGGTAACGCCGGACACCATCGCAAGATTGGCGATCTCATTCTTGAAGGTCTCCTTGGGTAGATCGTTCTCCAGGTTTACTCGGACCGAGTTGATTACAAGAACCTGTTCTTTGTTGAAGCCCAGGTCTCGGTTCTGCATAAATGTCAGCTGGTCAATAACGACGAGTGTGCCAGTGACAAGGCACACCGAAACAAAAAACTGAAAGACAACCAGAAAGCGACGCACACCCACACCCCGTCGGCCTGTTTGCATCTTGCCGGAAAGCACTTGCGAAGGACGAAGACCCGATAATACCCAGGCTGGATAATATCCTGCCAGCAGGGTAATGCCAACCAGCAGAATGATCATACCCAAGAGGATGCTTCCCTGGGAAAGTGCCGGAAGACCATAGTTCTTGCCCAGCAATTGATTAAAGACAGGCAACAGGGCTGTAACGAGGATAAGGGCTACCAGCAGCGCAAGGCCAGTGAGCACAAAAGATTCGCTGAGGAACTGGCTGATGAGGCTGCTTCGGCTCGATCCGACCACTTTGCGCAGTCCCACTTCCTTGGCCCGGAAGACGGATCGCGCAGTGGCCATGTTGATGAAATTGATGCACGCCAGCAGGATGACAAAAAATGCGATGCCTGAAAGCAGGTACACCCGGTCGATACTCCCTTTCGGGCCCATTCCATTACCGGTTTTGGATCGTAGGTAAATATCCGGCAAAGCATCATACAGAACATTCGCCTCCACGCCCCAGTTCTTCAGCATCTCCCCGGCACGTTCCGTGTAGATATTTTTTGACTTTGCCGCGAACGATGTAAAATCAGCTCCCTCGCGCAGCAAAACATAATTGCGCATGTTAATGTTGCCCCAGCCGTCGTCGAAGCTGAATTCAGGAACCAACTCTTGATACGTTGAAAAAGAAAGAAACATCTCCGACTGGATATGAGATTGCTCGGGGATGTTTTTCATGATACCGGTGACCACCATGTTGAGCGTGTCGGCCATTAGTACTGATTTTCCAAAGGCATCTTCGCCGGGAAACAGTTTTTCTGCCAGGGATTCTGACAGCACAACGGAGTAAGGCTCCTTTAGCGCCGTCTTTGGATCGCCTTTCAGCAAAGGGAAAGAGAAGAGGTCAAACAGTTCCTGGCTGGCGAAGAAACTTCTCTCGCGGAAGCGTTTGTCGTCTTTGTTAATGTGCAAGCCGGAGAACCGTGCATATAAGACTGCCTCCACCTCGGGATAATCCTTTTCCAGTATTTTTCCGATGGGCCAGCCATTGGTGTCATTCGCCCCTTCCAGGCCTGAACCCGGTGTAAAAAAAGCCGTGTTTACCCGGTAGATGCGGTTGCGCTTTGCGTGGAACTGATCGTAGGACAATTCATCCAGGACAAAAACCATGATGAGGATACCGGCCATTAGTCCGAGGGCAAGGCCGACAAGGTTGATGATGGCGTAACCTTTAAAGCGGAGCAAGGTTCGCAGGGCGATCTTCAGGTAGTTGGTCAGCATATGGCTTATCCAGCAGGCAATACCGATGCCAGTTCCGCCATCATACCAACGTGTCAATATTAGGCCTTGCTATATGTTCCTAATCGACCAAGGACGTCCATTTTCGAACATTAATAAGGACAATGGAATTGAATTATATTAGGGTCGTGAAGAATTTTTGGTTTGCCCTGATTGTACTGATCGCTGTCGAGACACAAGCCCAAAGCGACTTTAGGCCGGGCTTTGTTGTGCTGAACAATGGGGACACGGTTAGTGGCTACTTAGAGTATAGCGTACGAGACATTCAAGAGAAGGAATGCAGGTTCAGGAGAGAAAAACAAGGAACAACCACTCACTATTCGCCCGTTGAGTTGACTGGGTATGGATTTGAATCCGGACGGCAATATGTAACTCGAACCATTCCAATTGAAGGAGACAACCGTTCTGTCTTTCTCCAGCGCCTGCAATCCGGGCGTGCCAATCTTTACCTCTACGATGATAAGTTCTACCTGGAAAAAGACTCCCTTTTCCAGCTTCCTGTTCCCAAGAAGCGGGAAGTAAATACGGACAATGGAATGTACGTAGTTCAAGACAATCTGTATGTGGGGCTGCTCAGTATGACTTTTGCGGATTGTAAGATGGAACTCAAGAATCCCGCTTATGAGATCCGATGGCTCAGTAAGGCAGTACAGGCCTACAACCGATGCACTGGCTCGGTGACAGTCACGGACAGAACATCCTCTACCTGGACCAAAGTAAATTGGCAACTATTTGGCGGGGTGAAGTACGTTGGAAGCGACAGTGAATCCAACTTGTTCTCATTCTTCCCCCTTGCTGGTGCCTCTCTCGAATTATCTTCCCCGATTGTCAACGACAAGTTATTTTTGTGCGTGGAGCTGATGTATTTCAAGTATTATTCTCAACGAACCGAAGAGTATGTGAATCCCCTTTACACAATGCGAATAGATTACACCTATCGCTCGTCCACGGTTTCAGTTCCCATCGGTATCCGTTACAATCTAATGCCCGAGGTTCAAACGATCTATTTTAAGTGCGGAATCCTATTGAATCACACCTTCAACCCAAGTGGTTCCACGACCATTGAGCGTGAACAAGCGGGCGTGGTGACTACATCATACTCAGAAGTCACCACCGAAAATTTTCAGGGCACCGGGTTTTGGGTCGGTGCAGGGTATTTGAAGTCATTTCGACCCAAGCTCAATGTATTCCTGGAGATCAGAGCGGAGTTAAGTGGCAACCTCAACCTGCTAGGCGGCCTTCGGTTCTAACCATGGTAAAGAATACTTTCAAGATATTGGCGTTGCTGCTGCTCCTGACAATGTGCGAGCAGAAAGAGAAGATACAGCCGAGACCCTATCCACGGGTGCGCACCTTCTCGGTAACTGAAATCACTCCGAAGGGTGCTGTTTTCCATGGAGAAGTTATTTACACGCCTTCCCCGATCACCGATTACGGCTTTGTATGGTCCTACAACCCGAACTTAAATCCGTACGAAAGTGAAGTGTTGTCCCTTGGAAGCCTGGCATCAGCTGGAAAATTTGAGGCGCGTATTGAGCGAAGCCTGAAGGCTGGTTACACATATTACGTTCGCGCCTATGCAAAGACCTCCAACTACGAGGTCTATGGAGATCCCATTACCTTTCTAAGCCTGGGCAGCGACGCACCGGTGATTACCAAACTTGACCCGCCAACCGGGAGAACCAGCGATACTATTCGCGTGGTGGGCAAGAATTTCAGCAAAATAACATCGAATATTCAAGTCCGGTTCGACACGTTAAAGTCGAAACTGGTGGAAGCCACAGACAGTGTACTCCGCGTTATCGTGCCCCCCACCTTGTCGATACCTAGTGCATTTGTCAGTGTCTCTGTTTTTGGCAACGTGGGAACATCCCCTATGCCCTTTGAGTTGATTGCCCCTACGCTTACTTCAGTGGCTCCAAGCCTGATTTCTGCGTGCGATACATTACACATAACAGGAAGTGATTTCTCCACCCTACCCGATAATCTCAAGGTAACCTTGGGAGGCACTTCTTGTCGAATCTTGTCCGTGTCATCTACTGATGTATATGCTCTTGTACCGAGTTTCACCCCGGGCAGTTCCGCAGTAATCGTTGAACTGACTAGCTCTAATATCAAAGTCGCGTACCCAAACACAATTACCTACAAGGCACCCTCCGTTTCCGCCTTGAGTTCTCCCTCAATAATCACGTACCTGGATACTCTTGTATTTACGGGAGTAAACCTGCCGACCTGCGGTTTGCTTAGTGTTACTTTGGGCACATTCAGTGCCGCCACTGTTTCAAGGACTAAAACGACGATCAAGGCAATCGTACCTCAAACGTTGACCAACACGAATAATACCGTCAAACTGGACTTTGATAATGGTGCCTATGTATATGAAACAAATTTTTCGCTGGCTACGCCGGTGATCTCCTCTATTTCGCCAAGTACCAGTACCTTTTTTGAAGAGATTACAATTACCGGGAACTACTTCCATCCTGTAGCCGCAAGCAACATCGTTTATGTGGGCAACTATCGTGCAATTACCTTCTCCGGGAATAGGACAAAAATTAGAGCATATATTACTATGAATAGTGTCCTTTGCTCAGAGAATAACAGTTGTAACCAGGTCAGCGTGGTTGTTGGCGATCGGGTGGCAGAATCCACCGCTTTCAGTCTGAGGAAGCCAAACATCAATTCAATTAGCCCCCTCACACTTTCTATCGCTGAACCCCTCACCATCGACGGAAATGACTTCGCTCCCGGGCCTCAGAACTACCTTTATTTGAATGGCTACAGATTACTTGCCTCTACTTATACACCAACGTCCCTCACATTCAATATGACTCGGAATGCCCTGAGTAACAACAATCCGTACTTTAGTTCCAGTTATACCGCTTCCATATGGGTCTCAGTAGGTAATGCAGACCCCTCGCGCCCAAACTCACTATATTCCAATTCCATCAATGTTCCTGTCAATTACGAAGGGCCTTGGACGTTGATGAATGCATATTCAGGAAACTATCACTCCGGCTCCCTTACGTTTAGTATCAACGACAAGGCCTACCTGGTGGGCGGTTTGAATGAACTCAATGCACTTTCTGCGGAAGTTTGGGAATATGACTCCAGCCAGGATTCGTGGAGGCAGTTGGCCGACTTCCCTGGTGGAGCCCGCATGAAAGGGATGGGCTTTTCGCACAACGGCTTGGGGTACGTGGGATTGGGCCAAGGCAACCTGGGTTTGTATCATGACGTCTGGGAATTCAATCCTGCCACCGAGAGCTGGACTCAAATGTCGGATTTCACAGGCGGAGCCAGAAAATCCCCATTTGCATTTACCACGGGAGACTACACGTATGTTGGTGGAAGTGATGCAGAGGTTAGCGGTGCGCTCGACTTCTGGCAATTCGACCCGGCTACCAAAACGTGGAATAGGAAGGCGGATCTTCCAAAGCCTTTCTACAAGGGCATTGCCTTCAATACCAACACGGGCGGCTATGTCGTCGAACTACCTCAAGTATGGAACTACAATCCTGCAACCAATTCATGGACGGAGGTGGCCAACCCAGGAATTTCTGCTGGGGGCATAGGCGTTTACCACGCCACTGGGCTTGGAACTTGGGATCGGGGATTCCTGTTTTCAGAAGTCAGCAACCAGTTCTTTATGTACGATCCCTACCAGAATAACTGGACCTTTATGGTATCGATTAATCCAACCGCACTCGGGCGAACAGGCTTCACCATTGGTCGATTCTTCTATTACGGATTGGGCAGATCAGGCGGATTCCCTAATACTGAATTTTACAAGTTGGATATGGCCAACTATCCCTACTAGCCTCAAAAAAAGAGGCAAACCGAACATCGCACCGCTACAACCGCCTACCCTTGCTACCTTCCGGTCCTGGGGGAGTTCAGCAGGAGCTGGTCGTGCCCGATTTGCCAGCCACAAAGATAGTGCAAGGGTGCCTGAATTCACAGCTCCGCCAAGCGCCTTTCTGTGGAACAGGTTTAAAGAGTCTATTTCATCTATTCAAGCAATTATTTTTTAATCTGCCAGTTATGGGTTTACACGATAAATGTGTCCACGTTCCAACCAAATTGTGGACGGGCGCCCGGCCTTAACAGCATCCTTAAACTGCAAGACAACCTCGGCGAGAATGGCTTTATCCAGTAGATTTGCCTAATAACCTAACCACCTCATGAAATTCTTTATCGACACCGCCAATCTCAAAGAAATCAAGGAAGCCTATGACCTCGGTGTCCTCGACGGCGTTACCACCAACCCTTCGCTCATGGCTAAGGAGGGTATCAAGGGTGAGGACAATATCAGGGCCCATTACAAAGCCATCTGCAACATTGTCGACAACAACGTCAGCGCCGAAGTTATCGCCACGGAGTATGAAGCCATGCTCCGTGAAGGTCGCGAACTGGCAAAGATCGATGACAAGATCGTCGTGAAAGTACCCATGATCCGTGATGGGGTAAAAGCCATCAAGAAATTCGCCAGTGAAGGGATCCGCACCAACTGTACCCTGGTCTTCTCCCCAGGCCAAGCCATCCTGGCCGCCAAGGCCGGTGCATCTTACGTCTCCCCTTTTATTGGTCGCCTGGATGATATCTCCCAGGAAGGGATCGACCTCATCGCCCAAATCAGGGTGATCTATGATAACTACGGTTTTGGCACTGAAATCCTGGCCGCCAGCATTCGCCACACCATCCACATCATCAAGTGTGCGGAAATCGGCGCCGACGTGGCTACCTGCCCGTTGAAAGTGATTACCGACTTGTTGAATCACCCCTTGACCGACATCGGCCTGGCCAAGTTTCTGGCCGATCATAAGAAGGTCAACGGTTGAAGTGTGGTGATCGGTAATCAGTAATCGGTGGGCGGCAATAAAATCAATATCCCATTCCATGTTTAGCAGTGATCCGGTAGTGCGAGTAAAGGAGGCCACGATCTTCCAGGGGCAGGAAGCCGTGCTGCAAAACATTTCGTTCGATATCGAGAAGGGTGACTTTGTCTTCCTCGTAGGCCGCACAGGGTCGGGCAAGTCGTCATTGCTAAAAACACTGTACGCCGACCTCCCCCTTCGCCTCGGTGACATTAGTGTAGCCGGCTACAACATCCGGGGCATTCGGGCCAAGGATATTCCTCAGTTAAGAAGGAAGATTGGTATCATCTTCCAGGATTTTCAGTTGTTTCCCGACCGTACCGTTGCCGATAATTTGCTTTTTGTGATGCGGGCCACTGGCTGGCGCGACTCCATTAAAATGAAAAGCCGTCTCGTTGATGTGCTCATGCAGGTAGGACTTGGGTCTGTGGAAAAAAAGATGCCTCACCAACTATCTGGCGGGGAACAGCAACGGGTGGTCATCGCTCGGGCATTGCTCAATGAACCCCAGATCCTCATTGCTGACGAACCAACCGGAAACCTCGACCCCGAAGTGTCTTCAGGAATCTTGAAAGTATTTCAGCAGATCAACCGCAGTGGTACGGCCGTTTTGATGGCCACGCACAGTTACGGCCTCATCAAACGCTTCCCGAACCGCGTCCTTAAATGTGAGGATGGAAAAATTTTGGATTCCAACAAAGACCCTATCGAACTGAAGAGCGAGGAGGATTTTTGAGATGGCAGTGAGAACCAGGTCCTGGGCGATGGGTACTTGGTAATAAGCTCTTAGTTGGATATCAGACTTCCGATTTCGGCTTTGCCCTGGATTCCTCCAGTCGCTGTATCTGCTGGTTGAGCAGGTCAATACGTATCAGCATGTTAAGCACAAGGGCATCTTTTACCTTCTGCGAAGGACTCTTCTTCATCTCCTCGGAGAGCACCGCATACATTGCCTCCAGCTTTTCAAAGTCCTGGGTGAACCGGTCGTCCTCAAACCCGCCATCATTCCGAATGAACATTACTTTCTCGGTAATCTGGGCTGAATAGTAAGACTCCACATCTGAAAATTCCTGCTGTGCGATGCGGTCTTCCCGAACCATTGCGGGTGTTTGCCGGCCCAAAAAGAGATACAAGGAAATTCCTAGCAAGATCATCGCAGCGGCACGCCATACCATGACATTGTTCCATACATTGATCGGCCTTGAGCCAAACAGGGTTCGCTCGATGCGTCGCCACACCCTGCCCGATGGTGCACGGTCGTCGAAGGCTTCGCGGTGCGAGTCAAAAAACTTCTTCAAGTTGTCGTTATTCATAGTTTACCTCCCTCCAGGAGGCTGAGCAATTTCTTCTTTGACCTGTTAAACTGCGATTTTGATGTTGATTCTGAAATACCCAGTATTTCGGCAATTTCGGAATGGTCGTACCCCTCCAACAGGTAGAGCGACAGCACTGCCCGATAACCATCGGGAAGTGACTCAATGGCCTTTTTCACCTGATCGACAGTGAATGGAAATTCACGGTCTTCAGGCCCCGGCTCCGCTACATCAAATTCCTCGTTTTCCGGCAAGGTTTCCATCCTACGCTTCTTCAGTGCATTGATGGCCTTATTGACCACAATGCGCTTCAGCCAGGCTCCAAACGAGGCATCTCCACGATAATATTCCAGGTTTCGAAAAGCACTTACAAACGCCTCCTGAAGCACATCCTCGGCCTCTCCTGTGTTATTCACAATACGATAACCCACATTGTACATACTGCGGGCGTAGAGTTTATAAAGCTGATAATGGGCTTCACGGCTCCCCTGCCGGCACTGTTCGATCAGGGCCGCATGAGGGTTCAGGTAAGACGTCTTCACACTCATCATTATCGTTTAAAGACACTCCCCCGAAGCAAAGGTTGCATCACTTCAATGATGCCAGGTTTTGCTTGGCCGCCTCAAAGGCAGGATCAATCTTCAGGGCTTCTTCAAACGACTTTTTAGCGTTAACCATATCCCCCTGGGCCTTGTAGGAAAGGCCCTTCAGGTTATGCAGCGCGGCCTTAATGGGGTGCTCCTTTGAATTGTTCTTGGCGTCGGTAAAAACGACCTTGAGCGAATCCGACTGGGGCTTCGAAAGAAGAATGTCTGAATTGGTAATGGACTCACCATACCGTTTCAGGTCATACTGGAGTGATGCCATTTTATACAATGTAGAACTGTTGTTGGTCACCAGGAACAAGCTCTCATAGTTCTGAAGAGCTTTGTCTTTGATGTTCAGGTTTTCATAGCTGACAGCTGAAAGTTCCAGGGCCGGCGCATTCTTTGGATTTCGCGCGAGCAAGTCATTGCAGACCACAGCACAGGAGGCGTGCTTCTGGTTCTCATAGTAGAAATACGCCAGCGTAAAGATCAATGAATCATTGCCCGGAAATTCGGCTATCAAGTCGTAGAGAGCATCCTTGGCGACATCGTAATCACCCCATCGCTGAGCTACCGCTTGTTTGCGGGCAAAATGATTGACCAGGATATCCGCGGTTGTCGCGCGGATGTATTTATCCTGGGTCTCGGCGGCCGGCGCCGGGTCTGGTGCTTTGCCAGGCGTTGTCTGCTTTCCCTTCTGAGCTTCCGCCAGCAGAGCGATGAGAATGAGAACGGCAGCAAAAAAATACTTCTTCATGAAACGTTATTGGTTAATTCAACTCGATTAAGTCCTTTTTCCTGTGCAATGCGGATCAACAAATTGAGCGCCTCTTCGCGGTTGTTGTGAATTTCTCCTTCCAGGATAGCCTCTTTGATCCTCTCCTTCAACTCTCCGATGATGCGTCCCGGCGGCAAGTTGAACATGCGAATGATTTCATCTCCAGTCACCGGTGGCTGGAAGGTACGGACATGATCTTTAGCCTCCACATCCACCATCTTCTGCTCTACCCGTTCGAAGTTCGCCAGGTATTTCTTCACCTTTTCCGGGTTCTTCGAGGTAATGTCCGCCCTGCACAATTTCATCAGCGCATCCGTATCTTCTCCGGCTTCAAACAACAATCGACGAACGGCAGAGTCAGTCACGTCATACGCCAGGACAATGGGTCTCAGGTGAAGGCGGACCAGCTTTTGAACAAACGTCATCTTTTCGTTCATCGGGAGTTTCAACCTGCGGAATATTCCTGGCACCATGCGGGCGCCCTTGTCTTCGTGGCCATGAAAGGTCCATCCATGACCCGGTTCAAAACGCTTCGTCGCCGGTTTGGCAATATCGTGCAGAATGGCCGCCCATCGGAGCCACAGGTCATCCGACATTTTGGCCACATTGTCCAATACTTGCAACGTATGATAAAAGTTGTCCTTGTGCGCCTTGTTATCCTGGTACTCAACACCATGCAAGGCGATCATTTCCGGGAAATACTGTTTCAATAATCCGCTATGAAAGAGCAGTTTGAATCCATACGAGGGCATCGGCGAAAGAATGATTCGATTGGTCTCCTCGATGATACGTTCCATGGAAATAATATGGAGGCGGTCTGATTGCTTTACGATGGCCTCATACGTGTCAGGTTCAATGTCAAAATGAAATTGAGAAGCAAAGCGTACCGCACGCATCATGCGCAACGGATCATCTGAGAAGGTCACCGCCGGGTCCATGGGCGTCTTGATAATTCCTTCCCGCAGGTGTTCAACTCCTCCGAACGGGTCAATCAAATCTCCGTATGTCGCATCGGCCAGGCTAATAGCCATGGCATTAATGGTAAAATCACGTCTTTGCTGATCTTCTTCCAGCGTACCATCCTCAACAATAGGCTTTCGGGAATCATGCCGATAGGATTCCCTCCGTGCACCGACGAACTCTAATTCATACTCCTCGTACCGGATCATCGCCGTTCCAAAATTCTTGAATACGGACACCGGTTGCCCCAACTTCTTCCCTACCCGCTCAGCCCATTCAATGCCACTTCCCACACACACAAAATCAATGTCCTTGCTGGGGCGTTTGAGCATCAGGTCACGGACATAGCCGCCCACCACATAACCATCCAACCCCATTTCGCGGGCGGTATCAGCCACCAGCCGGAAGACCGGGTTCTGTTCAAGGGCCTGGGAAAAGTTCCTTTTCAACGGTTCTGACTCGTTTTATCCGTCAAAGGTACGGTTCCACCCGCTGGATAAAAAGCAATTAACGGTTGTGTGTGAAGGTCGGGCAGGGAATCAGTTTCTCCTTGCGCTTGACCCGGGAAGGCCGGTCAATCACCAGCTTGTACTTGAGCGCTATTTCGTGGCTACCCCCGGAGATACTGCCCAGTTTTGAAACTGTAAAATCATAACTGTACAACACTTCCAGGTGTGGAAGTTGAAAGCCCAAGATGACGACGACCGCATCATGGCTGAGATTATCAGCCACCTCCTGTTGGATAGGTATACCCCGGTACCACAAGCCAACCACAATGGGCTCATAAAGAAAATGAGCACCAATGTCGAGTTGATCAAAATTGCCTTGCCGTTTGTAAACGAAAGACGGCGCCAACACTGCTTCACGAACAGTCTTAAGGCTGCGGTTGAGTGGGATTCGAATCCCACCGTGTATGGTCGTCTTAATGGGCAAAGTCGCTTCCTGGTTGAGCAGCGATCGGTTGGGTTTGTTGAGGTGGCTGGCTGCAAATCCCAGCCAGAATGTTTTGTTGTATGCAAGAATGCCGGAGTTGAAATCAAAATAGCTGGACATGCCGAGGTTATAGAGAGCCGGATCATCACTGGGCACCTGCGCTTTCGAATCGAATTGAAGCTGGTCGCCAAAAACCAGCCGGTTGAAGTCAATGGTTCGGAAGGCGTAGCCAAAACTCAACCCGGAGGCTATCACCCACTTGTTGTCAACCACAACGCGATAGGAATAGAGAAAGTTGAATTGGGAGGATTTCATTCCTGCCGTTCCTGCCTGGTCCATGGTTACCAGAAAACCAATGCCACTATTGGCTTGCGACAGGTTGTAGTCATAGGACAAGGCAGTGGTTACATAGCCTCGTGCAATGTTGGGCCACTGGTTACGATAATTGGCAATAAACCGATGGTCGCTGGAGGTCCCGGTAAATGCAGGGTTCAGATAAAGTGGTGCAGCGTAGTACTGCGAAAACTCCGGGTCCTGGCAGAAGGTTTCCTGGAAGAAACAAACAAGGAAAAGGATCAGCAGGTATCTCATCGGATAAGGTTGATGTCACCGGTTCGGACAACTCGTTCACCATTGTCATACATCGCGGTGATTTTGTAGACATAGACATCCTGTGGGCACAGTTGTCCTTTGTGATAACCGTCCCATCCCACATTCGGATCGGTGCTTTGAAAAAGAAGCTCACCCCACCGATCGAAGACCAGCATTTCAAATTGTGTGACCCCCATCATCAGTGGAAGAAAAACATCGTTCTTGGTACCTGTTCCACCTGTCCCACCCGACGGACCGTTGATGGAAGGCGAAAAGGCATTGGGTACCAACAAGGTGCCCCCGGGTTGCACACGGACGGCCTTCATGACACGAAGGGTATCTGTGCACTGATCAGGACTGATGGCGATCAATGAAATGTCATATACCCCTACAGATGCATAGCTATGTTCAGGCGCAACCTCCTCCGAGGTGGTACCGTCCCCAAAATCCCAAAGGAAGCGGCCAGCTCCGTAGCTGTCATTTCGGGTATACAATATGCCGCCCGGGAAATACAGTACCACCGGCTTTACCTGGAACTCGGCCTTTGGTTTAGCTGAAACATGAATGAGCATCGTCTTCGTTTCAGTAACCACTTGGTTGGTAATGTTGGATCCGGACAGAGAGACCGTGTACGTACCCTGCTCGAAGTAGGTGTACACCGGGTCAACCGCATTTGACATCGCTTGCCCATCGCCAAACCGCCAGCTGTACGTATTCGCTTCAGCAAACCGGGACAAGTTCGTGAACCTTACGGTGAGCGGAGCACAACCGGACACCGGTTCAGCGGAAAAGTCAATTACCGGAGGTATGGCCTGGATGGTTACAGTCTGGGTGGCGGTCTCCGTACAAACATTATTGACAACCTTAAGCGTAATCGTGTAGGTTCCATAGCTGGCATAGGTATGTTGCACGGTTGGTCCACCGCCTCCGGTGGTACTGCCGTCACCAAAATCCCAGAGGTACGACCATGGACCAGGCGAAGTCGTGTTGGTGATAAAGACCGTAGACGAGGGCAAGGATTGCACTGCCGGCGATGCAGTAAAAGATGCGTTGATAACATCCCTTGCAGGAATGACAACGCCTTGCGTGGTAAGCGGGCTTACGCAATTGAACGGATTGCGCGTTTCAAGTCCCACCGATAGACTGATGTCCAGAGCAGCGCGATTGACTTCATACTCCAGAAGGTCATTGCTCCCGGTAGTGTTCAGTAGAGTAATTCCATTCTCAGCCACTGTCCAATGGTACTCCAATCCCTTCTGCGTAGCCAAGAAGCGAAAGCGCATGCGTTCACAATCGAACAACAGGGTGTCGATGAGGAAATTGGAGGATGGAACAGGGCTTACGCGAATGGTCTTGACGGAGTCCCCAAAACATCCGGTGTTCAATGTGGTGGTCAGTCGAATGGCAAAATCTTTCAGGGATGTTCCGGCATTAGCGAAGGAGTACGAGAAAGCCGGTGTCGTACCCGTGCTCACATCTGCCACCACACCCGAAAGATCACTTACCCTCCACCGGTAGTCGCTGGGATTTAGTGACTGGGTAGCCGCATCCACCGAAAAGTTGACAGCCACTGGGGAGCAATTGTCGTTGAAAGGGGAATAATTCACCGCGGCAAAACCTGAAGCTGTACCCGGAAATATCGTGATGACCGACACCGGCGAAATTGCCTCACACCCGTTGGCTGTGACAGTCCTCAGCCGCACACTCACTGACCTGTTGACCTGACTGGTATTGACATAAGACCGGTTAAAGACATTGGTAAAAGCCGGGTCGGAAGGCAGCTGGGTACCCACCACGGTGAATCCTGAACCAGCATCCTCCTCCCAGACATACCGGTCGATGGTATCTGGTTGACCAGCCACCGAGGTATTAGTGAATGTGACATTCAGCAGACTGCAACCAGCAAGTGTACTGGGTGAAAATGATGCCAACGGAACCGCATCGACAGTGACAGGAATGACAACCGTCTGGCTACAACTGTTTTGGCTTGTGGTGACCCGTAACGCCACCGGGTAGGTTCCTGCCGGGCCCATAACTCGCACAAAATTCACCTGGTTGTCAAAGGCCGGGTCTTTGTTGAATGTCACCCCATCATAATTGAAGTCCCACTCACGCAGCACAATTGACTCCCCGTTGACAGGCACGAGGGTCGAAGATTCCGTAAATGAAGTCGCTGTTCCCTGGCAGGTTCGGGTGGTCGTGAATACCGGAACGGGTTCTTCATATACAATTACTTGCACATCATCGACCGACTCGCATGAGGTGGCATTGTCCCGAACGATGAGTCGGGCGCGGTAAATACCTCGTGTTGTAAATACACGATCGAAGGGACCAAGCGGCACATTCGAGAATGCGCCGAACGCCGGTGATTCAAACACGAGTGCGTTGGCCTGGTCATAAAATTCCCAGCGCCATTGCGTGGTCGGCAGCACACTTCCGGAGGAAATATCGCGAAAGCGGACCTGGAAATTGGTAAACGGTGCCAGTGAAGTTTGACAAAATCGGGGCGTCAGTGGCTGGTCAGCCAAGTCCGTTGTTTCAATTTTAGCGATCAAAGAAGGTGAGATTGTAATGATCGCATCAAAACTTGATTGGCAATTTCCCGCTGCGTTGGCATCCCGGACGGAAAGACGCACGAGTTTCTGCCCTGAGGTTCCATAAGAAAATGTCGGGTTAGTGGATGCAGAAGTTCCTGCGGGAGGCCCCGTCCCCGCTGGGTTATCAAAGAACTCCCAGGTGTACCGGAAATTGGCGCCGCCAATGGGAGGCGTATTGTTATCAAAATAAATTGGGTCATTGACGCAAAAAACCGTTTGGATGGGCCCAACTGCACCACCGAGACGTGTGACATAATCCGGTTGGGGTGAAGCTACAATGACAATTCGTGCCGTGGTTTGCTGAGCAGGATTGTCGCCATTCACAAGATCACCTCCTACCGGGTTAAGTCCGTTGCCATCAAGTACATTGTTGTCATAGGGATTGCATTGGTTCCAGTTCTTCAATTGCACCACAAAGTCCTTCCCCACATCAGCCGGTAACGTAGCGGGTATATGGATCGGAAGCGTGGTCTGCCCCGGGGTGGCCACGGGATACTTTGGGTTGTTATTGGGTGCCGGGTTTAGATAGGGATAACCTCCGGGCAGAAGGCCATTCACAAGCACTCCGGGTATCTGATTGGCGGGTAAACCTGTTCCGTACAACCACTGGATCCATCGTGGTTCGCTGTTTTCGCGGGTGGCCCGGGGAAAACAATTCCAGGTGCTGTTGTCGGTCAGTTGCAGGTCGGCAGCAAAGCCTGCACACACACGCACCGTACCCGGATTGATCGAAACCACGTCGTTCGTCCAGACAATGACTTGCGTATTGATGGGCACTACGCTTCCTCGCGGGTTGCACGCATTGGAAGCATCAATGACGACATCATATCCGCAATTAACAGATGCCAGCGGGTAAGTATGCGTCATTACCACGCCGGCAGGACCAACTTGGGTAAAGGTTTCTTCTGGTGATCCATCTCCCCATTGAACATAGTAGCGGGTACCCGGTACAGAGGCGAGGTAGATGGTCTGAAGATTAACAGTGAAAGGGGCACAACCCCGGCTACTCGTGAGAAAGGCAAAACCGGGCTCCATAATACCGCCGCATTGGGCCCTGCTGTCCAGGTTGGACAAGAGCAACAAAATTGTCCCGATTACCCTTAAGAGAATTCCGATGCGATAGACCATAGTTGATTGAAAGACAATCAATTAAGGCCAGAATAGACGTGTGTAGATAGCCTCAGATCAGCTCAGGAAACCAGTGCGGTAGCCGAAACGCCAAATCGGTCGACAAGGCGTCAAATCACGGGATGACTGAAAAATTGCGGGCTTGAAAATGCGATCTACTTGCCCCAGAAACCCGGGTTGCGACCGCCGGTTGGGCAAGGAATGAGGCGGTTGCGTTTCTTGACACCGCGGCTGATAGGCTTGGAGCTGAATTCGTACATCAACGAAATCTCATGCGCGCCTCCTGAAGCGGTGGCCAGCGGTGAAATGTTAAAATCATAGCTGTAGCCAATCGTCAGTTTGTCCAGGTACATTCCCAGCTGAAGAATCATGGCGTCATGATTGATTGAGCCAACTACACTTTCTTCCCACGGCTTGCCGCGATACCACAAACCCACAAAAACGGGGTCAATATGATAATTGAGTCCCACATTGAACTGGGTGATGGGACCCTGGGATTGATAGATAAAAGAGGGTGTGAGGTAGGAAACACGCGAGGAAGTACGAAGGCCTCCCATCAGCGGAATACGGGCACCTGCGTGGATGGTAATCTTCATGGGTAGCCGGGTTACATCGTTGAGGATCGACATATTTGGTTGGTTCAAGTGATTGAACGATGCCCCAAACCAATAGATGGAAGAATATACAATAAATCCCGCGCTAAAGTCGAAGTACTGCTGATTGCCAAGGCGGTTAAGGTCAGGGTCCAGCGACTGGTTGTTGTACTCAAGTCCATCCCCCATGGTGAGTTTGCTTCGGTCAAGCCCGTTGATGCCATAGCCAAAGGCAAGACCGGGTGAGAACAGCCACTTGTCGCTTAACCGGATCTTGTAACTGTACAACATGCTGATATTCGTTGTCCTCCACCCTGCCGAACCCATTTTGTCGGTTGTGGCGAGGATACCAAAACCGCTGTTGAGTTCATTCACCCAAATGTCATAAGATGCCGCAAAGGTTGAGAATGCCTGGGGCAGGTTGGGCCACTGGAGGCGGTGGTTAAAAGTAAGGCGCTGCTGCGGTGTTACACCTGTAAATCCCGGGTTCAGGTACAACGGCGACTGGTAGTATTGGGAGAATTGAGGATCCTGTGCGAAGGCCAGGCTGGCCATCAGCATTATCCACCCCGTTACTATTTTCCCCTTTAGCGTCATTCTTCCAAAATTATCGGATCATCGTGACATCACCAATTTGTGTGGACCGTTGACCGTCGGACAATCGAACCGTCAATTTATAGACGTAAACTCCGGCCGGCATCAGTTTTCCATCAACGCTATATCCGTCCCAACCAATCTGGTTGCTATTGCTTTCAAAGATCAGGTTACCCCACCGGTCGTAGATCTGGAGGTTGAATTCATCTGCACCCTTCACGATTGGGAGGAAAACGTCATTGAACGAACCGTTACCCGACTGTCCTCCCGTCGGACCACTGGTTCCCGGGGTAAAGGCGTTGGGGACCTTGGTGATTCCACCCTGCCTGGCCTGAACCGTGTGTTTAAGCGTATCCGTGCATACTACACCGTCGCCATGGTCAAAGTTTGCATAGAGCGTCAGCTCATAGATTCCTTCAACCTTATAGAAGTGTGAAGGCTCTTCGTAGGTGCCCTTTGTCCTACCATTATGTGTGCCGCTAGGAACCGCGATTGTGTTGCTAGGTGCCGGGGGAGCCGTGAGCACATCACCATCACCAAAGTCCCAGGTGAATTGGAGATCCTGAGGGCTGGTGCTGAAATTGAAGATATCCAATTGGGTATCCGGAACAAAAATCACATCTGGCCTTGCGTCGAAGGAGGCAAATGGCTTTCCAAAAACGTGGAAGATATCAGGATGGGTAAAGGTTGCCTGCTGACCTGTCATGGAACTCTTGGTCAACACGCTGATCCGGTACTCGCCTGCCACAGGGATTTCAAATACCGGGAATACTCCGCTCGAAGTTGCGACCACCCGGTTATTCTCATCGACCACGGTCCACTCTATGATATCCCCGGTAATTTCGGTCTTCAACGGATCCGTGCTTACGCTGATCTTGGCCGGGAAGCAGTCCTTCTTCGGGTCGGCATCAAACTTCGCGATCAGCGGCGGCAATACAATACTGATCGACTTGGTAAAGGTCGTCTTACATTCGGCCCGCTGTTTATTCGTTACCGTAAGGGTAATGTCCTTAGGTCCCGGGCTCACGTAACGAATCGGAGCTGGCGTAGTTCCAGAGAAATTCGGCGGGTCAGAATCAGGTCCAAATACCCAGTCGTAGTCGAAAGCTGTAGCATCGATAACACTCGAGGTATTGGTGAATGGCACAATAGACTCGCCGTTAATGAAGGGTGGTACTGTGCCTTCCGAGAACGAGGCCACCGAGTAGCGATACACATTAATCGGCATAATCACGGCCGGCACCACACATCCACTGGCATTGCTCGCCCGGAAAATAACCTCATAAACGATAGGGTTCGCCGTAGTGGTATTTGTGAACGTGTAGGTCATGTTGAAGGTAGTGCCCATCACTGTCTCCGGCACTTGTCCCTGCACCCGGTAGGACCACTGAATGGTGGATGCCTGCGTTCCTACACTCGAATTCGTAAACGTAATTGACTCACCACTACAAATGTCAGTCCGGTTAGGCAACACGTTCAGGATCGGATTCGGGAATATCGTCACCTGCTTCGTCGTCGACTTGAAGCAGCCGGGATAAGGTGCCGGCAATTCGGTCTGCAGCGTCACCGGGTAGTTCAGCGTGGTGGAAGGACTCAGGTTGGTGTAGGTATGCTTGATGACCATGTTGGGCACCGTAGTAGTCGCCGTGTAAACAGAGTCAGGTGAGTCACCAAAACGCCAGGTGTAAATCGTGCCTGCCACCTGGTTGTATTGGAACGTAGCCCGGTTAGGACTGCATGAAGACACAGGGCTGGTGATTGTGAAATTCGGATCGGTATCACCCACGTTGACCACGAAGGGAACGTTAAATGGCGTTGTACAACCGAGGCCATCAGTAACCGAAGTTAGCGTGTAAGTCGTTGTCACCGTGGGCGCGTGCTGGAGGACAGCCACTGGAGGCTGGTTGGTTTTGTTGATTGGAGCACCTCCATCGTTATAGGTGAAGTTGAAGGGCGCACGTCCTCCAATATTCAGCACAAGGAATTCCAGGCTTCCCTTGCATATAAAGTCAGGTGAAGGTGTATTCAACCATGAAGCCGAAATCTGAGGCGAAACAGTCACAATAATGATCTTGCTTTCTCCAACGCAACCGGTGCCGGGGCCAGGGCCTGTCGGTGTAATCGTATAGGTCAGTGTAGCCTGGAATCCAAGGGTGTTGGTCATCGGCTGGTTGATCACGTTTCCGCTGCCCGTGGCCGGCACGCCGAGCCCGCTGGGATCATCCACTGTCCAGGCGAATGTTGCAGCCGCCACGTTGCTGGTAAGCGGAACATTCAAGGTGGCTCCATGGCAAACGGTGACTGTTGTCGGCACGCCAAGTACCTTCGCTTTCGGGTTGACTTGCACAGCAACCGGAACGGTGGTTCCAGCGCATCCCGCGGCCTGAGGTGTAACATTGTAGGTTACGGTCTCAACAATGTTACCCGAATTGAACAGGATCTGGAAGATGCGATCGCCAGCCCCGGCGCTTGCGCCAGTAATCGTCGGATTCGCGGTTACTGTCCAGGTAGAAACCGTCGCTGCCACATCGGTAGTAAGCGTAATGTCGATCACGTCACCACTGCATATCTGGGGCTGAGGTGATGGCGTGACAGTAGGTCTTGGATTGACTGTCACGGTAATGAATACATCATCACCAATACAGCCCGCGCCACCGTTGATGCGAGGACGCATGGTATAAGTTACCGTTTGCGCTGTGGTCAGCGGGTTGCTAAGCACATCATTCAGCGTACTTCCGTTTGCGAAGACGGTTCCGTTGGCAGACATACCGGTTACTCCGCCTGTCGGAACAGCGGTAACGAGCAAGAATTCAATGGTACCCGCCGACGGCGTAGTGGGTGATGTCAGCGAAATGTTGGTAGCCACCCCTTCGCAGAGTGTCTTGACTGTCGCTGCCACCAACTTGGGCTTCGGTTCAACCGTTACTACAACAACTGCCGGTGTACCCGAGCATCCCGCTCCCGATGAAGCGCCTGCCGCCACTGGCGTGATGGTATAGGTTACTGTTGCAGGTGCATTCGACGAATTAACCAGGTTATCAGTGATCTTGTAGTTTTCGGCCAGTCCGCTGAGGGCAGGGACAAATCCTGTGATCTGCGTACCCACTGAGGATACCGCAGTGTAGTTAAATGTGATCACTCCGGCAGTCGGGTTGGTCGGAGAAATCAACTCGATATCGGTAAGATCGGTACCGTTGCCACTTCCACTGCACACCGTCGCTTTAAGGCTGATAGGTGCTGCCGTGATGGTAGGTTCCACGGTCAACGTGATATCCTCCTGCGGGCCTTTGCAAGCCGCAGCGGAAACTGGCTCCACGCGATAGATTACGGTCAGCGGGTTATTGGTAGGATTACTAAAGCGATCGTTGCTGACATAGTTGGCGGCTACACCGTTGGCAGGAACTACATTGGCACCGTTGGGAACCAATCCAGGGGCCGGAGTCACGCTGATGAGATTATAGGCCGTTGCCGGAGTGCTTGCGGCCGTAGTTGTGAACAGTACACCCGAAACCGCGTTTGTACATGCGATCTTGTTCAGGTTGTTGGCCAGGTCGGGTGAAGGATTGATCGTAAGTGTCACGGTTCCTTCAGGGCCCATGCAGCCCGCAGCAGTTACTGGAGATATCTTGTAAATGGCGGTCAATACTCCGTTGGTGGTGTTGATGTACACATCATTGAAGATTGCATTGGCTGCCTTGCCATTTCCTATTCCGGTATTCGCTCCCCCTGCGGTCAGCCCGGGGAACAAGATGGAGTTGATGTTGTAGGTAGTTGCGGCTACCGAACCGGCAGCTACACCCAGCGTCACACTTGAAATGACGCCACTGCAGACCGGGGTAGGGTTAAGCAACGGATCCAGGGTCGGTTCTGGGTTAATCACTACATCGTAGTCCAGGTTGGCACTCTTACATCCAGAGGAACTCGTCCCCTGGATGGTGTAACGGACGGTAACCGGCACCGTGGAAGTGTTGGTATAACGATCATTCTTGACCAGGTCAATGCTGCCAGTCGCACCTACCAGTGCATTACCTCCAGCCGCGGTGAATCCTGCCGGCAAGGCGACGCCAAAGGGTCCGCCATTGCTGTATTGAATCAGCATCAACTGATAAGATGAAGCTGAGGCCGAAGTACCGTTTGTACCCAGTACAACGTTGACAATATTGCTGACAGCGGTATTGCTACTGCAGACGGCCGGGAATCCAGGGTTAAGCAGGACGGGCTCAGGATTGATGGTGAACTCCACCAACTTCGCGTCGCCGAGGCAACCATTGGTTCCCACAGGTACAACACTATAAACAACCTTCTGCGGTGTAGCAGTGGTATTCACATAGCTGTCTCCCTGAATGACGTTATCAGCCGATCCACCACCTCCGATAAGTCCGAGCGGGCGACCGCCAGTGATACCCGCATCCTTGCTGACCACCGTTACATTATAACTGGCTGCAGCAATCGAAATACCGTTCGTAGCCAGCAGTTTACCGTAGACTTCTCCGCTACACTTGGTTTCGTTAAGCGTATTGGCTACCACCGGTTCAGGACGAACCGTAATGGCAATCTGGAACGGGTCGCCCACAGCACCATTTGTGCCTGTGGGAGTCACTGTATAAGTGATGACCTCATCTGCATTGGTCACGTTGTTGAGCAGGTCGATGATGAATGCCCCGGATTGAAGCGTCGTGCTCTCGCCGGTAACGTTAGGGTTAGCTGTTGCAAACCAGCCAAACGTGGCAGTCTGACCATTACCCAGTGTGTTCAAATTGTTCTGTAAGTCATAATTCGCAGCAATATCGCTGCACACCGTGACCGCGTCGTTAGCGCCCACTGGTTCAGAGCGAACCGTTACTGTAATAGTGAAAGGATCGCCAAGGACTCCGTTTGTCCCGGTAGGAATAACAGTATACACCACTACCTGGTCGACACCCGTCACGTTGTGAAGGACATCGGTAATTGTGCCTGTAGGTGTACCAGCCAGGCTCTCTCCGGTGACTGACGGATTATCAGCTGCCTGCCATACGAAAGTAGCTGGCACGGCATTTCCACCGCTGTTCACATTATTCTGCAGACTGTAGCTGAGGGCCACATCACTGTTGACCGTGACGATATCATTAAAACCAACAGGCTCAGGCAGCACGGTAACCGTGATGATAAACGGATTCCCTACACATCCATTGGTGCCTGTAGGAATCACTGTATAGGTGACTGTCTGATTGGCATTAGTGACGTTATTGAGAACATCCGTGATCACTGCACCAGCCTGTGGAGTAGTGCTCTCACCTCCTACGTTGCTATTGATGGAGGCTACCCAACTGAAGTTGGCCGGGAGATTATTGCCAATGGTATTGACATTATTCTGCAGATTGTAATTGAGAATAATATCGCTGTTGATGGAAACCGCTTCGTTGGCCCCAACTGGTTCCGGTTGCACCGTCACACTCACTGTGAACGGATTGCCTGCGCAACCATTCGTACCGGTAGGAGTTACCGTGTAGACGACCACCTGGTTCGCGTTCGTTACATTGTTGAGGACATCCGTGATGATCGGTCCAGCCTGTGCAACAGTGCTTTCACCCGTGATATTGGCATTCGGAGCCGCCACCCAGGTAAAGTTGGAAGAGAAGCCGTTACCCAACGTATTGACGTTGTTCTGCAAATTATAGGTTACGGCCGCATCGCTGCAGATGGTTTTCACATCATTTGCGCCAACAGGTTCTGCGCCGATGGTGATAGTAATAATCTTGGAATCGCCCAAACAGCCGGTTGCCGAAACAGGAACTACGGTATATTGAACCGTCAGGGGAACCAGCGTCGGGTTGGTAAAGACATCAGCCGCCAGATAGATAGGCGCAACGCCAACAGCAGGTACCGCTGCGTTGCTTCCAGCTGCAATCAAGCCAGGAGCAATTGTAATAGATGTAATGTTGTAATTGGCAGCCGCGGCCGATGTGCCGGTAGTCGCCAATGTAAGCCCAGTAGCCACATCGCTGCAACGCGCAGCATCCAGGCCGCTCGCTACAACAGGCTCAGGCTGAATGGTCATGGTAATGACCTTTGAATCTCCCAAACATCCAGCGCCACTGACCGGGACCACCGTGTAGGTTACCGTCAACGAGGCTGCGGTGACGTTAGTAAAGAAATCAGCAGACAAATAGTTATTGGCTACACCGGCCGCGGGAACTATTGCATTAGTCCCTCCTGCCAGCAAGCCGGCGGCAATCGTACGACTGGTAATGTTGTAGGTTCCAGCGGCAACGGAAGTGCCGTTGGTATTCAGGGTAAGTCCGATAGCAAGATCACTGCAGACTGTGGCATCCAGTCCATTGGCGACCACAGGCTCTGGGTCAATAGTCATTGTCACCACGACGGCATCGCCCACACAACCCGCTGCACTCACTGGCACGACAGTATAAGTAACTGTCAACGGCAGCGGACCACTGTTGGTATACTTATCATTTAACAAATAGTTGGAGGTCACTCCTATCGCCGGCACTACGGCATTTGTTCCGGCAGGAACCAGTCCAGCACTAATCGTCCTGGCCGTGATATTGTAGTTTGCAGCGGCCACAGAGGTTCCATTCGTAGCCAGTGTCAGACTGATCGAAGCATCGCTGCACTTGGTTGCACTCAATCCGGGAGAAACAACCGGCTCTGGATTGATGGTCATGGTGACCACTTTCGGATCACCCAAACATCCTGCTGCAGTTACCGGGACAACGGTATACGTCACCGTCAGTGACGTATTGGTGGGGTTAGTGAACGCATCAGCTGCCAGGTAGTTATTGGCCACCGCAACAGCTGGAACTGCCACATTCGTTCCTGCAGGAACCAATCCGGCCGCAATAGAGCGTGCGGTAATGTTGTAATTGGCCGCTGCTGCAGAGGTGCCTGTGGTATTGAGTGTCAGGCCGACCACCGCATCGCTGCACACCGTAGCATCCAGGGTTGAAAGGACAACCGGCTCGGGATTGATGGTTACGGTAATAACCTTGGGGTCACCCGGACAGCCAGCTGCACTGACAGGAACCACGGTGTAGGTCACATTGAGTGGTGTTGTACCATTATTGGTATACACGTCAGCCGCCAGGTAATTAGCCGCTACACCATTAGCGGTAATAGGGGCATTTGAAGCACCTACAGTAAGCCCAGCCGCCACCGTACGAGCTGTAATATTATAGTTGGCTGCCGCCACTGATGTCCCTTCGGTGGCCAGCATCAATCCAATCGCCACATCGCTGCACTGTGTGAGATTCAGCGTACTCGATACTACAGGTTCGGGATTAATGGTGATAGTAATCACCTGAGGATTCCCAACGCAACCCGCCGCGCTTACTCCCACTACCGTGTAGGTCACGCCCAGCGGTACTGCTCCGTTATTGACGAACTTGTCACTAGCCAGGAAGTTGGCAGCCACATTGTTCGAAGGCACTGCGGCATTTGTACCCGCTGCAGTGAGTCCTGCGTCGATCGTACGGGCCGTCACATTGTAGCTGGCGGCAATGACCGATGTACCGTTGGTATTGAGGGTCAATCCGGTAGCAATGTCGCTGCATACGGTGGTATTCAGCAACGGAGAAATAACCGGTTCAGGATTGATGGTCAGTGTGATAACCCGCGCATTCCCCACGCAACCGGCCGCACTAACCGGCACAACCGTATAGGTCACTTGTAACGATCCATTGGTCGTATTCGTGAAGACATCAGCGCCAAGATAATTAGCCGCTACACCAAAGGCCGGAACTACCGCATTACCTGCACCCGCCACCAGGGCACCTGCCACTGTTGAAGCCGTGATATTGTATGATGCAGCCGCAACCGAAGAACCATTGGTATTAAGGGCAAGGCCAGTAACAACATCACTACAAAGGGTCGCATCGAGGCTTCCGGAAACAACAGGTTCGGGATTGATCGTGATCGTAACCGTTGCAGGATCACCAAGACAGCCTGCTGCGCTTACGGGGACGATGGTATAAACAACCGTGAGCGGTAAAGCTCCTGTATTGGTGAAAATGTCGCCGGAAAGGTAGTTCACCCCAACACCGGTTGCGGGGATCACCGCATTGCCACCCGCCGCTGAAAGCCCGGCAGCGATGGTTACACCCGTAATGTTGTAATTGGCGGCAGCCACTGAAGTTCCGTTGGTGTTCAGAACCAATCCAGTAGGTATGTCACTGCATACCGTACCATTTAGTGTAGCGGAAAGAACAGGCTCCGGGTTGATGGTGATCGTGATCACCTGGATGTCTCCTTTGCAACCTGCAGCGCTCCGGGCTCTGACGGAATAAGTAACGGTCAAGGGATTCGCTCCTTTGTTGGTGAACTTGTCCGACGCGAGGTAGTTACTTCCTACACCATTTGCCGGAACAGCAACGTTACCGCCTGCCGCCACAAGCCCTGCATCAATGGTCCTTGAAACAATCTCATAATCGAGGGCGGCTACGGAGGTACCATTAGTAGCCAGGTTCAGCCCGATAACTGCATCACTGCATACCGTGGTGTTCAAAGTTGCTGCAACTACTGGCTCGGGATTGATCGTCATTGTAATCACGCGGGGATTGCCCACGCAACCCGAAACGCCTACGCCAACTACCGTATAAGTCACTGTCAATGGCAACGCACCTGTATTGGTGTAAGTATCATTGGCCAGGTAGGCTGCTGGTGCACCATTGAAAGGAACCACTGCATTCGCGCCTCCAGCTACCAAGCCAGCGGCAATCGTGCGAGCCGTAATATTGTAGTTAGCCGCAGGGGCTGACGCTGCATCAGTGGCGAGGGTAAGCCCAATGACATCATCGCTGCATACCGTCGCATTGAGGTTATTGGCAACGATCGGGCCAGCATCAATAGTCACCGTAATGGTTTTGGCATCTCCAAGACATCCTGCAGCACTAACCGGGACAACTACATACTGAACAGTCAGCGAGAGGCTTGTACTATTGGCAAAGGTGTGGTTGGCCAGGTAGTTGGCAGCAACTCCGGCTGCAGGCACCACGACGTTACCACCTGCAGCCACCAGTCCTGCTGCTATCGTTTGGGACAGGATATTGTAATTGATGGCTGGCTCAGAAGTTCCATTTGTGCCGAGTACCAGTCCGATGGCTACGTTACTACACTGGGTGAGATCCAGTGTATTGGATACCACCGGCTCAGGATTAATCGTCACGGTAATGGCTTGCTGGTTACCCAGGCATCCAGCAGCGCTGAGAGCCTCCACAGTGTAGATTACCGTAAGTGGCGATGCCGTGGTGTTGGTGAATTTGTCAGACGCCAGGTAATTGGCTGCTACTCCCGAAGCCGGTACTACAGCGTTGGCGCCGTTGGCCACAAGACCTGCGGCAATGTTGCGGCTGACGATATTATAATTGAAGGCGGCAACGGAGGTTCCATTGGTATTCAGTACCAAGCCCGTCGCCAGGTCGCTGCAGACGGTTGTATTGAGTGTGGCAGAAACGACCGGTTCAGGATTAATGATAATGGTGATGACACGCGAGTCTCCGACACAAGCTCCCGCGCTCACCCCAGCAACTGTATACGTTACGGTCAGTGGCGCTGCGCCGGTATTGGTGTAGACATCATTGGCCAAATAACCTGGCACCACGCCCAGTGCAGGAACCGGAACATTGGCTCCTCCTGCCACAAGGCCGGCGGAAATCGACCGGGCAGTGACATTGTAATTGGCTGCCGCTACGGATGAGCCATTGGTGTTCAAGGTAAGTCCGATTACTGCATCGCTGCAGACGGTTGCGTCAAGCGTGGCGGCAACAACAGGCTCAGGGTTAATCGTAATAGTAATGACCTGAGGGTCTCCCTGGCAGCCCGCCGCACTAACGGGCACAACGGTGTAGGTTACCGTCAACGGGGCAGCCCCAGTGTTCGTGAACTGGTCATTAGCAAGGTAATTGGCAGCTACACCAGTGGCGGTCACCAAGGCGTTACTGCCTCCTGGGGTCAGGCCTGCCTGGATAGAGCGCGCGGTAATATTATAGGTGGCTGCTGCAACGGATGTACCATTCGTATTTAGAATAAGCCCGGTAGCTACATCACTGCACACCGTGGCGTTAAGGAGCGTGGATACCACCGGCTCTGGATTAATCGTCATGGTGATCACTTGCGGATCACTCACGCATCCTGAAATGCTCACACCCTCAACCGTATACGTGACGGTCAGCGGAAGAGCGCCTGTGTTTGTGAATTTGTCACCAGCGAGGTATCCAGCCGCCACACCATTGGCTGGAACTGCAACGTTGGTAACTGCCGCAGTAAGCCCGGCACTAATTGAGCGGGCCGTGACATTGTAGACTGCTGCCGCCACGGAGGCGCCATTCGTCGCCAAGGTCAGACCAGTTGCTGCATCGCTGCATACTGCTGCATTCAAGGTTGTTGAAACAACCGGTTCCGGATTGATGGTGATCGTAATCGACTTCGCATCACCCACGCAACCAATGGCGCTGACAGGAACGACAGTGTAGACCACGGTCAAGGGTGCTGCGCCGGAATTCACAAAAATGTCGTTAGCGAGGTAATTCGCTGCAACACCATTTGCGGGTACTACAGCATTGCCTGCATTGGCCGTAAGCCCGGGAGCAATTGTCCTTGTGGTGATATTATAATTGGCTGCTCCGACAGAGGTACCGTTAGTAGCCAAGGTCAGTGCAATTGCTGCATCGCTGCATTTCGTTGCGTCCAGTGTGTTGGATACTACTGGTTCAGGGTTAATCGTCTGCGTGATCACCTGGGGCGCTCCAACGCAACCACTTGCGCTGATACCCACCACGGTGTATGTCACGGTTAATGCGCCGTTGGTCGCATTAATAAACTCGTCGTTGGCCAGGTAGTTGGCTGCAACACCATTGGCAGGAACAAACGCGTTGGAACCCGCTGCGGTCAATCCGACGGCGATGGTACGCGCTGTAACATTGTAAGTTGCAGCGGCCACAGATGTTCCTGACACCGCAAGGGTAAGCCCGGTTGCATCGTCACTACAATGTGTAGCGTCCAGTGCATTGGAAATGACCGGTTGCGGGTTCACTGTTATCACCACGGTTCGTGGCGTTCCCAAACATCCCGAACCACTGGTCGGTGTAATCGTGTACGTGGCTGTGATTGGGGCGTTAGTGGTATTGGTCAGGACATCATTAATGTGAATGGTTCCCGCAGGTCCGCCGGCAACGCTACCCGGAGAGGCTGTTCCCTGCGCTGGTCCGGCAGACATCACCGGTGCAGGCCAGGTAAATGATGTGCCGGCAGGAAATGTCAGCGGGCTTAAAAGAATTTCGTAGCTGGTCGATGCGCCACTGCATATGGTCTTCTGCTGTGGCGTAACCAGTACCGGCTCAGGATTAACCGTAACCACAACATCCTGCGAATTACCCGTACAGTTGGGTGCGGCAATGGCCACCGGTGTAACGCGGTAGGTGACAGAACCGGAGAACCCAGAAGTATTGGTAAGTACCTGATTGATATTTCCCGAGCCAGTATTACCAACAGTCGCACCGGTGACACCACCCGTTACGGTGATCACCTGCCAGTTGAATGTACTTGGAACCAGCGGGTTCGTTGTGAATACAATCGAAGGGACGTTGCCACTGCAGATGGTGTTCGTATTGCCTGATGTCATCACCGGGCGGTCGGCGGCTGCGACGTTGAGGGTAACAGGTGTTCCTGAACATCCCGATGCACTTACTTCATTCAGAGTAATATCCGCACTGGCTAAAAGACCAAAATCAACCGTAATCGTCTGTAGCCCTACCCCACTTGAAGCACTGACTATCGTCGCACCAGAGGCAGACCAGTTATAAGTTGATGTTGGGTTGAAAATACCAGCCGGAACACTAAAGTTGACCCCTGTCTGGTTCTTACAAACTACCGTTGGACCATTGATCGACAACGCTCCAGGAGCCGGAGCTACCGTAATAGGAAGGCTGTTCGATGAACCCACGCAACCAAAGGCATTGGTTTCAACAACCGAGATAGGAAATGGGCCGCCAACCGTTGGGAAGCTCAGCAGCACAAAGAAGTTCGGGGAGTTGGTACCGCCACCGCCAAAGACGGTGAACTGAGGAGGAATCGTCCATGTAAAGGTTGACCCCGCATTCGGTGTCACCTGGTAGAGAATAATATTGGTAGGATCAACGCAGACGGTTCCTGGCCCACCAATCGGGTTGGCCACCGGCAAAGGGTTGATGGTTACTACAACTGTGCGTGCAGTGCCTACGCATCCCGCACCGCTGGTTGGTGTAATGGTATAGGTGGCTGTAATCGGTGCGCCGGTACCATTGACCAGCACGTCGTTAATATGTTTAGTTCCTGCCACACCCATCGGAACGTTGACACCGGGTGAACCCTGGGGTGCCCCAGCCGACATAGTAGGCATGCCCCAGTTAAAGACAGTGCCTGCAGGAGCATTCGCAGGGCTAAGCAGGATTTCAAGACTGGTATTCTGACCGCTACAAATGGCTTTGGTTTGACCTGCAGGAATCACCGGTTCGGGGTTGACCGTGATCACAACCGGTCGCATGGTGCCCGAGCACACACCAACCGGTGCTGTCGGCGTTACATTATAGGTAACTGTTATTGGGGCGCCTGTTGTATTGGTAAGGACTTCCGTGATATGATTTGTGCCTGCAACCCCCATCGGGACGTTTACACCGGCAGTACCTTGAGCAGGCCCACCTGAAACTGTGGGGATAGGCCAGTTGAAAACAGTACCTGCTGGCAGGTTAAGCGGCGTCAACAGGATCTCTTTGTTCACTGCCTGGCCACTGCAGATTGTCTTGGTTTGGCCCGCGACAATTACTGGTGCAGGACGCACGGTGATCACTACATTCTCCACTGCGCCAGTGCAAGTACCCAAAGCGCCGCCAGGTCCTCTCGGAGTTACCGCATAGGTTACCGTAATATCCGCGCCTGTAGTATTGGTAAGCACATCCCCGATTTGTGCTGTTGTACCCGGGAAGGCCCTCGCGGTGGCTGGTCCGGCACCATCCGGATCAGGCCAGCTGAAAAGTGTTCCTGCTGGCAGTCCGGCCGGTGTTAATGTTATGGTGTGGTTGACAGCGGCGCCACTGCATATTGTTTTTGTTTGCCCTGGTGTAATGACTGGTGCTGGGTTTACCGTGATGACAACGTTTCGCGGAGTTCCTGCACAGCCAGCTGCGCTTGTGGGTGTGACTACGTAGGTAACTGTAGTGTTGGCACCGGTAAAGTTAGTCAGCACGTCGGTGATATGCAGAGTTCCCGCAGGGTCGGCTGCTATACTCTTGGCCGTCGCGGGCCCGGCGCCATCGGGGTCAGGCCAACTCAGGGTGGTTCCGGCAGGTGAATTTACCGGCGTCATGAGAACCTCAAGATTAACTGGTGAGCCGCTGCAAATAGTCTTTACCTGGCCTGCGTTAACGACTGGAGTGGCATTGACAATGAGTGGAGTGCTGTTGAAGGGTACAACACCGGCGCAAAGGGTAACTGTATTGATCAGGGATGTGACCGTAATGACATAAGAGCCAGGAGCGCTGCCCCATGCTGTATAAGGAGGTGCGATTGTGAGTTGTCCCGATGCATTTGTTGCAACGCCAGTGAGTGTGAAAGGCGTACCATTCAGTGTATAATTGACATCATAGGTTTGAACTGAATTGGGAAGCAGGTCAAGAACTGCATCAGGCGGATTGGTTCCTGCGCCTACGTCACACACTGCAGCGGTTGCTGTAAAACTTTGTACGGAAGGGGGCGGTACCGCCGTCACATTGACGTTAGCCACGCCTCCCATCGAAGTTGCCACACAACCATTCGCGTCGGTCAGTGAAGTAATCTGGTAAGTCTGGCTCGCTGGAGGATTAGGTCCAACAATGGTATAGGTCAGGCTCATGTGACCCGCAACAACCAATGGTCCTTCAACCGATCGGGTGATGGTGAAGTTGAATGGCGCAGTTCCAGTCAGCGTCCAGGTGATGTCAGGTGCCGGAGTTCCCGAACAGACCGAACCACCGCCTGTGGGATTGGAAGCGGTGGGCAGTGGATTGATGGTAACGGGCGTGGGGTCGGAAAGTACACTTGTACAGTTGGAAGGTGCGATGCCTCGAACTTCGACTGTATAATTTCCACTTTGAGCAACCGTGGTAAGGACAATATTTTGTGTTGTCGTTCCGGTGAATACGCCATCCTTATACCAACGATATGAAGCAGCCAATGCACCAACATCACTCGAGGTTAGTGTAACGCTGCCACCAAAGCAGAATGTAGTCGCACCTGATGGTGTGATAGTGGGTTTTGGTGGAACAGGATTAACCGTGACCGTATTCTGATTAGCAACAATCGTGGTAGTGCTTGCGCATGGACCGCCGGCATTCTGGTTTTGGACTAAGACTCTGTATTTGTAAGTGCCCGGACCATTGGGTGGTATTTCACTGAAAGTAGCGAGGCCTGCAGTACCTGCAATGGCGACAAAGGGCCCTCCTCCGAAACTCCTCTCCCATTGCAAGATGGCGCCCCGCGTGCCAGTGGCATTCATATTGCCTGTGGTTACGCCATCGCATATTGTTGGACTTGGGGAAATTGTACCACCATCACTTTGCCCAAATACCGTCACTCCAAGGATTACGTTGGCATTCTGGCAGGCCAAGGGATTTATATTGTAGGTTGGCGGAGTCAGAGGTGCTGGCACGGGGCTTACCACTGGAATATTCGTAGTTGTAACAAACTGCCTTCTTACCCGCACATCGCCAGGATCAGAAACTGGAATTGGGGCAATATTGAAATCTACGGTTACTGAGTTGGCATTCGCCGGTGGAGTTACGGATACTGTGGCTGCGTAGTTAGCCACACTCCATAAGTTCTCAGTGGGAAGATTTATTGCTGCTCCATTTGTAGAGAAAGCGGCAGGAATCGTCTTGGTATTTGGCGCCGAAGTCGTATAGATAGATGTGCTTCCATTACAAACAGAGGTTGCACCAACAGGAACAGAGGGGATATCAGGTGCAACATCAATTCTTGGTTGTTGAACAATCACGATTTCAATCGGGTCACTTTCGCAACCGTTGGTTCCGCCAGCCACCTGCGTTGCCCACACCGAATGATAACGACCATTGGTGTTATTGCTGGTAAAGGCACCGCCTATGCCACCTTGGGCACCATACGAACCTGCGGGGAAAGTCAAGGCATTGGCGCCACCCGGGTTGGTCATCTTGGTTGCTGTGCCTACACTGGCGAAGTCCTTGTACCAATTCACGCCCGTGCGAGCAGCACCAATGGAACTTGCCGATGTAAAATTGAATGCTGTGCTATTTGGGTTGGTATAACAGATGGCCTGGCCAGCTGTCGTCAGCGGCACAGGTTTTGTAACTATTTCAACATAGTTCTCAATAGTAACTGGAGCAGTAAAAGGGGATGGCAGGATACCATTGGGATCCTTATAAGGGTTACACACATCCCAATACTCAAGGCGTACATAAAAACGGTCTCCAACAGCCTGATTAGCTGCTGATACCGTGGTTATGTATCGCATATACGTTACGAGAGTTGATGTAAGCACCGGCGTAGGTAACTCGATAACTCCTTGCGCGTCGGGAATTCCAACCCCACCAATACCTGTTGGAAAGTAACCTGTTGGGAACAGTAGTGTACCTGCTGCATTGTTGGAAGTCACTTGAACGCCACCGACACGGATATCGGGAATATTAGTAGCAAGGTTTTGGCTTCCATAGACAATTCTAATATGACGTGCAAGGTCATTGGGCACACCTGTTTCTGGGGCTGCTAACCGGCAGTTAAGCAGGGTCATGTCGGTGAACCGCATATTCACATTTGTACCTAAGCAAACCCTGTCAGTCGTTTCACCAACGGCTGGGGGATTAAATGGCATATTTAGTGTGCCAGTGTTTGCATTGTCTGTGTCATAAGATGCAAATGTGGTGTTCTGGGCAATTGAATTGCAGAAGGCATTACCATTGAACACTGGCGTTATTCGAGCATCCCAACTACAAATATCCGGCGCTGGGGTAGTTGTTGCTGGGTAGTTGTGAGTTGGCCTTGACGTAAGTATCACTGCAGGATTGCCCCCAAATGCCGGATCGGAATTACTAATGAATGTGGCATTTGGTACACCAGCAAGATCAGAACGAACAGGTACAACACTTGAATTTGTTGCATCTCCCCACACAATGGAGTAAGTAAGTGGATAGGCGGCTCGAGATGTGCTATTTTGAAGTCTCAAACTTAACTTATAGGCGATCTGCCGAAAGTCCATAACAACTGGAGCACATTTGTCAACTGTTCCATAGTCTGTCAAATTAAAAAACACCAATTCAGAACAGATTGGAGATGCCGGGGGAAACCCGAGGTTTGCGAAATTGTTCTTAGAATTAATGAAAGCGGAACTATTGGCAGGATTCCCACTGCCTGATGTTGTTAAGGTATTTCCAGTATTAGTGAAACTAATACTTAGCGTTTCACCAGGCTTTACGAATGACTCCCCAGCCAAGTGCCCGGCGGCTCCCGTTGCATCAAACTGAACATTGACCCGATTGCCTGCAATGGTAGCAGAGTTCACAACAATACCTACAGCACTACCGTTGATCCGTACAATCCATTGTGCGGGCACTGTGGACCCGGTCAGTGTAATTGCTCCACCAGCACCATCATCGAAAAGCACAGAAATAACCCGCTGACTGAGTGTCTCATGCCTAGGCTCAGCAGCACTGTTCACCACCGTCGCCGTCTGTGCAAGCGCCGTGGTGGTCGCCAAGAATGAAGTGAAAACCAGAAGGACTAAAGCCAGACCCCTGTACCTTCCAAAATGCTTCATGAAAGCGGTAAAAACATTCGTGCGTAAATACACGAAACAGCGCAAATAGTAACCTTCGGGCATCTAGGGTGTTTAGGACCCCCTAAACTCCTCAAATTCGAAATAATTTCAAAGGAGCATGCCCCCCTCGGATGCAAATAATCTACCTTTGCGACCGAAATTTCGAACCCAAATGTCCTCCTCCGCCAAGTATATCTTCGTCACCGGTGGCGTAACCTCCTCCCTCGGCAAGGGTATCATCTCCGCTTCCCTCGGCATGCTCCTCCAGGCCCGCGGCTTCAGCGTCACCATCCAGAAGTTCGACCCCTACATAAACATCGACCCGGGTACCCTCAACCCCTACGAACACGGCGAATGCTTCGTTACCGACGACGGAGCGGAAACAGACCTCGATTTGGGCCATTATGAGCGGTTTTTGAATATCCGCACCTCCCAGGCCAACAACATCACCACAGGACGCATATATAATAATGTCATCACCCGCGAACGCAAAGGCGAGTTCCTCGGCAAAACGGTCCAAGTCATCCCCCACATCACCGACGAGATCAAACGGAATATCCTCCTCCTCGGCGAAAGCGGCAAATATGACTTCATCATCACCGAAATCGGCGGCTCAGTCGGGGACATCGAATCGTTACCCTTTATCGAAGCGGTCCGCCAGGTGAGGTGGGAATTGGGATCCCACCAGTCGCTGGTCATCCACCTTACCCTCATCCCCTACCTCAAGGCGGCAAAGGAACTGAAGACCAAACCGACCCAACACTCGGTCAAGAAACTCCTCGAAGAAGGTGTACAGCCGGACATCCTGGTCTGCCGCACGGAAATGCCGCTACCGATGGAGATCCGCAAGAAAGTGGGCCTCTTCTGTAACGTGCAGCTCAACTCAGTCATCGAAGCCATCGACGCTGACACGATCTACGACGTACCCATGCTCATGCGCAAAGAGAAACTCGACGAGCGCGTGATGGCCAAACTGAAAATCACTTCCCGCCACGAACCTGAACTCGAGGATTGGAAGACCTTCCTCGGTAAACTCAAGAACCCCACAGACGAAATCCGTGTTGGCCTTGTTGGGAAATATGTATCCCTGCCGGATGCGTATAAGTCTATCGCTGAGGCGTTTATCCACGGCGGCGCAGCAAACGACTGCAAAGTGAATCTCACGTGGATCTCCTCCGAGGAAATCAACCCCGACAACGTCGCCCAAATCCTCGGTGGCCTCCACGGTGTACTCGTCGCCCCCGGTTTCGGAGAACGTGGACTCGAAGGGAAGATCGAAGCAATACGCTATGTGCGCGAAAACAAGATTCCTTTCTTCGGCATCTGCCTCGGTATGCAATGTGCCGTGGTGGAGTTCGCCCGAAATGTCCTTGGCCTCGCCGCCAGCACCACCGAACTGGACCCCAAGACCAAGCACCCGGTCATCGATATGATGGAGGAGCAGAAGAAGATCACCACGAAAGGCGGCACGATGCGCCTGGGATCTTATGACTGCAAACTGAAGAAGGGCTCCAAGGCTGCCGCAGCCTACGACGAACTCATTATTAAAGAGCGGCATCGCCACCGCTACGAGTTCAACAACAAATACCTCGAACAGGTCGAAGAGGCCGGCCTCAAAGCCGTAGGGACCAACCCCGACAGCGGCCTCGTGGAAGTCGTTGAACTCAAAGACCACCCCTGGTTTGTCGGGGTACAATTCCACCCTGAACTCAAGAGCACCGTATTAAACCCGCACCCGCTATTTGTCAAGTTTGTTGACGCGGCGATTGCTTATAAGAAACTGAATCCCTGATACTTAGACCTCTATGGACCGCAATTCCGCCATTGGGCTTACGCTGATCGCCGTACTGCTTCTCATCTACTTCAACTTCCTGGCACCCCAGCCGCCAGTGGAAACGGGGGCACCTGTGTCACAAACCGTGACGCCGGCCGACAGCCTGGCTGCAACCGAGAGCGCTGTGCCAATCGATACCACAGTAATCCTATCGGCACCCTTGCAGGAGGAACAGCTCAGCCGGGTTGAAACCAATGATATGGTCCTCACCTTCACCAACAAGGGGGGTGTACTCACGGAAGTGGAACTCAAGAAGTTTAAGACCTATTACAAGCAGCCGCTGCTGCTCGTCTCCTCGAACTCCAATGGCTTCCGGTTGAACGCCACCATCGAAGGAAAAGACATTGATCTCTATTCTCTTTATTATACGGTTGAAACCATTACCTCCGGCGACAGTACCATTGTCACATTCACGACAAACCTGGGTGAAGGAAAGCAATTGAAGAATATCTACCGGGTTCCCGGATCGGGTTATATGGTGAACTATCATTTGGCATCATCAGGGCTGGGCGCCGCCATCAATGGCGACCAACTTACCTACACGTGGACTGACTTCATCCCTCCCCAGGAAAAGGATATTAATGACAGCCGGACAAAAACCACGGTTAATTATTACACGGAGAAGGGCGACTTCGACGGGCTGAGTGATACCTCCACTGACCCACAATCCGAGTCACTGGCTGAACCCATCAAATGGGTGGGCATTCGGCAGAAGTTCTTCACCAGCGCAATCATTGCCAAAGGGGCGTTCTCTGGTGGGGAAGTCCGCACCAGCACAAACCTTGCGGACACCACCGTTGTAAAAACGGCCAGCGTTGTCCTTCGAATTCCAAAGGCGGATGTGGTCGGCAACAAAGCAGCGTTCACCTATTTCTTTGGACCCAACGACTACAAGGTCATCACCAAAGTCACGGAAGGCTTTGACAAGAACCTGAACCTTGGATGGCCCCCGGTTGGCTGGGTTAACAAGTATGCGATCATCCCTATCTTCCATTTCCTCGAGCAGTTCATTGGCAACTATGGGGTGATCATCATCATTCTCGTGATCATTATCAAACTGATCCTCGCCCCGTTGTCGTATAGCTCCTACCTCGGCATGGCCAAGATGCGCCTACTCAAGCCAGAGCTGGACCTGATCAAAGAAAAGAATGGGGATAACATGACCCAGACGCAACAGGACCAGATGAAATTATACCAGCAAGCAGGGGTTAATCCGTTCAGCGGATGCATTCCATTGCTGCTGCAGATGCCAATCCTGTTTGCCATGTTCTACTTCTTCCCGGTTTCTGTAGAACTCCGCCAACAGCCATTCCTCTGGGCCGAAGATCTCTCCACCTACGACTCCATTATCAACCTTCCTTTCGTGGTCCCCTTTTACGGGAGTCACGTGAGCTTATTTGTGTTGCTGATGACAGCCAGCACCCTGGTTTACACGTGGCAGAACAACCAGATGACTTCCGTGACCGGCCCTATGAAGTCGCTTTCGTATATCATGCCGGTCGTCTTTATGTTCGTATTGAACTCATTCTCAGCAGGTTTGAGCTTCTACTACTTCGTCTCCAACCTCGTCACCTTTGCCCAGCAAGCGATCATCAAACGCTTTGTGGATGAAGACAAGATCAAGGCGGTGATGGAGGACCACAAGAAGAAGATGCTCTCTGGCGGAGGCAGCAAATCAAAATTCATGACGAAGTTGGAGGAAGCGATGAAGGCAAGCGAAGAGGCGAGAAGACAGAGTGACGAAGCGAAAAAGAAGCGTAAGTAATTCGGTGATTCGATAATTCGTTGATTCGGTGATGGGTATGACAATTGATATATTTGGAACCGAATCATCGAATTAACGAATCAACGAATCAACGAATCATCGAATCAACAAATCAACTTGGGTAAGATCATTGCGATAGCGAATCAAAAAGGTGGCGTGGGAAAGACCACAACGGCCATCAACCTGGCGGCCAGCCTGGCGGTTTTGGAACAAAAGACTTTGTTGCTCGATGCAGACCCACAGGCTAATTCCACTTCGGGTCTTGGCATCGACCCCAAGACCGTGAAGCTCAGCATCTATGAGTGCATGGTGGGTGAAGGTGATATTCACAAGGCCATCGTCCAGAATGAGCTCAAGTACCTGAGCGTGCTCCCTTCCCACATCGACCTCGTCGGTGCGGAAGTGGAAATGGTGAACATTGAACACCGGGAAGAACGGATGCGTACGGCGTTGGCGCAGATCAAGGATGAATATGACTTCATCATCATCGACTGCTCTCCCTCCCTTGGGCTGATCACCATCAACTCCCTTACCGCCGCCGATTCACTGATCATCCCTGTCCAGTGCGAGTACTTCGCCCTCGAAGGACTTGGCAAACTTCTGAATACCATCAAGATTATCCAGACTCGGCTCAACCCGCAACTGGAGATTGAAGGAATCCTGTTGACCTTGTACGACTCACGCACCTCCCTCGGAAACCAGGTCGTTGAGGAGGTTCGCATGCACTTCAAGAACATCTCCTTCAAAACGATCATTCCCCGGAATGTGAAGCTGAGCGAGTCGCCCAGTTTTGGACTTCCAGTCATCGTTCACGATGCCGAGAGCAAGGGAGCGATCGCTTATCTCAACCTGGCTCACGAGGTCGTGGACAAAAACGGCTTGAACAAATGAGCAAAAAGAAAGGACTTGGCCGCGGACTCAGCGCCCTGCTGAGCGATACGCCGGAGACCGGCAAGCTGGAAGAAGCACCCGCTCCCTCGAGCAGCCTGAGTGAAATACCCGTCAGCGAAATTGAGGTTAACCCGTACCAGCCACGAAAAGACTTCGCACCCGAAGCGCTGCAAGAACTGATCGACTCCATTAAGGTGCATGGGATTATTCAACCCGTCACCGTACGTCGGTTAGCACGGAACCAATATCAACTGATTTCAGGCGAGCGACGCTTCCAGGCAGCAAGGCGTGCGGGATTAAAGGCGATCCCTGCCTACGTTCGTTCTGCCGATGATCAGCAGATGCTGGAGATGGCTCTCGTGGAGAACATTCAACGGGAGAATCTCAACCCGATCGAAATTGCACTCAGTTACCAGCGCCTGCTCACGGAATGCAACCTCAAGCAAGAAGAACTGGGCGATCGCGTAGGCAAGAACCGGAGTACGGTCACCAACTATCTACGCCTCCTCAAATTGCCCCCGGCCATACAGATTGCCCTTCGTGACAACCGGCTGACCATGGGCCACGCAAGGGCGATCATTAATATAGAGAACCCCGATTTGCAGTTGGTGATTTTCAAACGGATTCTTTCCGATGACCTTTCGGTGCGCCAGGTGGAAGAGATGACCCGGAAACTGTCGCATCCGAAAGGAAAGACCCCATCCACCTCTCCCACAGGCAGTTCCAGGGAGATCAACCAGTTACAAGGCAGGCTCTCCTCACATTTTGGCACGAAAGTTACGGTGAAGAGCGACGGCAAGAAGGGAGAAATCAAAATCCCCTTCCTGTCGATCCAGGATCTCAACCGGATTCTTGACCTGCTTAAAATGTAGCCATGTGGAAAATAGGGTTCATTCTTGCCATCTGCTTCGTTGAACCCGCCATTGCGCAAAAGGTGGAGGTGATCAAGGACACTACCCAGCAATCGGGAGACACATTGATCATCCGTCGTCGCGGCAAAGTGATCACCGCGGAGCAATATGCCGCCCGGTATATTCCCCGCAAGGCCCTGCTTTACTCGGCAGTCTTACCGGGCATGGGACAGGTTTATAACAAGAAGTACTGGAAACTTCCTATTGTTTATGGAGGATTCTATTTACTTACCCGGGTGGCATTCCAGTACAACGACCTCTACAATCACTACAAGCAAGAACTCTTCGCCGTGGTTCGGGAGCCCGGCTACATTCCACCGAGTGGATATACGGAATCTCAATTGCGATCGGTGACCGAATTCTACCGGCGTCAGCGGGATTTCTTTCTCATCCTTGACGGCATGTGGTACCTCGTTCAATTGGTTGACGCCCACGTCGACGCCCACCTCCGCGACTTTGACCTTAACCCCCAGTTGAAAGTAAGCCTGGGTCCAAGCATGCAATACAGTCCCTTCTATGGTTCAGCCCCGGGATTTGGCATTACGGTGAAATTCTGATTCATGAAGATTCTTCTGATCGGCTATGGCAAGATGGGCAAGGCAATTGAGGCCGTTGCCAAATCGCGCTCGCACGAAATAGCCATTCTGGACCCTGTAGCGGGTCATCACTTTGACTTTAAAAACAGTGTTGACGTTGCCATTGAGTTCACCATGCCGGAAGCGGCGCCCAAAAACATCCGGTTGTGCATCGACCACGGTATTCCTGTACTGTCTGGCACGACGGGTTGGTTGAAAGACAAAGCATCAGTTGATAGTCATTGTCAGCATAAAAACGGAACCTTCTTTTACGCATCCAATTTCAGTTTGGGCGTCAACTTGTTTTTTCGCCTGAACGAACACTTGGCCAAGATGATGGCGTCCTTCCAAGGTTATGATGTCTCTATAGATGAGGTACACCACACCCAAAAAAAGGACGCACCCAGCGGCACGGCCATTACCCTGGCAGAAGGTATCCTGAAGCATTTACCGTTTAAAAAACAGTGGGTGAATAACGAAACCCATACACCATCGGATCTCGTTATACGATCATTCCGAGAGGACCCGATGCCGGGAACTCACACGGTCACATACCATTCTGCCGTGGATGATGTGGAGATCAAACACACTGCACATTCGCGCGAAGGTTTTGCCGTCGGAGCAGTCGCGGTGGCGGAATGGTTGCCCGGCCGGAAGGGTGTCCTGGGGATGAACGATTTCCTCACATTCTGACTTCGGATTATTTTACTTTTATTTGCGGGACTTTTTAACTGCCTTAATCACCCATGTCAATGAACTGGAAGTTCTGGAAATCTACCTCAGCGCCTGAAACCACCCCAAAGAAGAAGACCGTCGTCCGTGAATGGATTGATGCCGTAACCTTCGCCGTTATCGCGGCTACCTTGATCCGCTGGCTCATCATGGAGGCCTACACGATCCCTACTCCTTCCATGGAAAACTCCATGCTGGTGGGCGATTTCCTCTTTGTCAGCAAGTTTCATTACGGAACACGCACGCCAAAAACTCCGTTGCAGATTCCGCTGACTCACCAGAAAATCTGGTTTACTGAGATTCCTTCGTATGTTGACTGGATTCAACTTCCGCAATACCGCCTTCCGGGTTTCTCATCAGTGCATCGCGGTGACGTGGTGGTATTCAATGTGCCGCCCAAGGAACTGAATGACAATATCGATTACCCGGTCGACCTTAAGACCAATTACATCAAACGATGCATCGGCACACCCGGCGATGTCATCACCATCAAGGACCGCCAGGTTTCTGTGAACGGCCAGGAAATGGAAAATCCTCCCAAGATGCAGTACAGTTACCTCATCTACGCGAAGGACGAAATCAATCCAAGAAACCTGGAAAAACTGGAGCTCGATCCCGACGATTACAATCTGCTGGGCCGACTGGAAGACAACCAGGTGGTGTACCAGATGTTTCTCACCAAGGATAAAGTCGATGAACTGAAAGCCGTTCCTTACATCAGCGCAGTCACCGAAGACCATCGTACTCACGAGGGCCCGGACTTCCGGATCTTCCCTAAATCAAAAGCTAACAAATGGAATGGTGATAATTTCGGACCGCTAACCATTCCCAAAGAAGGAATGACCATTGCGGTGAATGATTCCACGCTTGCACTTTATGGCGAAACCATCCGGCTTTATGACCATAATGATGATGCGGTGGTAAAGGACGGTAAACTGATGATCGACGGGCAGGAAGTAAAAGAATATACCTTCAAACAGGATTATTACTTCATGATGGGAGACAACCGGCACAATTCCCTCGACTCCCGGTACTGGGGCTTTGTCCCGGAAGATCACATCGTCGGCAAAGGATTCTTCATCTGGCTCTCGATCGATAAGTACAAGAGCTTCCTGGGCAAGATCCGCTGGAGCCGGTTCTTTAACCTGGTACGATAGAAGGGGTTAGTGACCGGTGACCAGTGGTGGCACTCACCACTCTATCTCTTTGACTCCCTTGCTTTTTAAGTATTCGTTGGTTTTACTGAAGTGTTTGTTCCCGAAGAATCCGCGGTCGGCAGAGAAAGGTGACGGGTGCGCGGACATGAGTACCAGGTGACGTGATCGGTCGATGATCTCCCCTTTCTTCTGGGCATAGGATCCCCATAGCAAGAATACAACTCCGTTCTTCTCCTCCGAGATGACACGTATCACGTTGTCGGTGAAAGTTTCCCAACCCTTGTTTTGGTGTGAGCCGGGTGAAGAAGCCCTGACCGTAAGGGTGGCATTGAGCAGCAGTACGCCTTGCTTTGCCCAACGTTCCAGGTTACCCGATGAAGGAACGGGTTTACCCAGGTCCTGCTGAATTTCTTTGAAGATATTCAATAGTGATGGAGGCATGCGCACCCCATCGCGCACGGAAAAGCACAGGCCATTGGCTTGGCCAGGGCCATGGTAGGGATCCTGTCCGATGATGACCACCTTGACCTCGTCGAAAGGGCAAGCATCAAAAGCAGCAAATATCTCCTTGCCAGGTGGATAGACGGTCTGGGTTGCATATTCGTTTCGCACGAAAGTGGTCAACTCCAAGAAGTAGGGTTTGCTGAATTCCGCTTGCAGCCGGCTTTTCCATGAGGCGTGAATTCGAACGTCGGAGGTCATAGTGAATCGGGCCCAAATAAGGCGATAAAACGGAAAAAATTGATACTTTTGGTCAAATGGTCACGGAAATCACCAAAGGAATACGCGTTACAGTGGAAACGGAGTACCAACCGTCCTACTCCAGTCCCAGCCAACACCATTATGTCTTCACGTATCGCATTACGATTGAAAACGGCGGGGAATTCACCATCCAACTGAAACGCCGCAAGTGGCACATCCACGATGCTGGTTTCCTTCCCCGTGAAGTGGAGGGCGAAGGCGTTGTCGGACAACAACCCGTGCTCGAACCCGGTGAGGTCCATTCGTATGTATCCGGCTGTAATCTTAAATCGGGCATTGGAAAAATGGCGGGCACTTACCTGATGGAGCGGATTGTTGACGGAACGACTTTTCCGGTTACCATTCCTGAATTCAGCATGGTTGCCCCGATGCGCCTGAATTAATTACCCGTGCCTACCTTTCACCAGGCCACATCATTCGTCCGGCATTGGCTCTACGAGGTCGACGATCACTCCATTCATTCACCCTATTTCTACGACCTCTATACCAAGGTTGTCTCGCGAAAACACACCCACGATCTTCCCGTGATGGAAGATCTCCGAAGGGAACTGGAACACAACAAGACCGTACTGAACGTGGAAGACCTTGGATCCGGAACCCATGGAAAAAAACAATCCCGCCGGACCATGGGTGAAATTGCCCGTACCAGCCTGTCACCCTACCGCCTTGCCCTTTTCTACCTTGACCTGATCAACTTCTCGAATGCCAAGCGCATAGTGGAGCTAGGTACTTCCCTGGGGTTAACCACTTTGTACCTGGCACAGAAAACCGATGCCCAGGTAATTACGTTCGAAGGATGTCATGACATTGCCAATGCGGCACTCACCAATTTTGAATGGGCCGGAAAACAAAACATCAAGCTCATCGAAGGCAATCTTGACCAGACCCTTCATCGCTTCCTCGAACCCACCGACAAGATTGACTTTGTGCTCATGGATGCCAATCACCGGTATGTTCCCACCCTGGAGTACTACCGGCTCCTCACCCGTCGTTTGAAATCTACGAGCCTGATGGTGATCGACGATATTCACCGCTCCGAAGAGATGGAGAAAGCTTGGGAGGAGATCCGGACCGACACACTGGTCTACGGCAGCATTGACCTTTACCGTTGCGGGGTTCTGTGCTTTGACCCGGCCCTGAACAAACAACATTACGTTTGGTCCTTGAAATAAGACCGCATCAGGCTACCTTTGCGGGCCAAGAACCGCTATGGAGCCAACACCAACACCCGAACCCAGCAAAAGCAATAAGGCCAATCTGATCATAGGTCTGCTGTTTGTCGTCATTCTTGTCCAGGGGATCAAGATCTTCTTTGACTATACTGATAAAAAGGAAATCACGGAACAGAAAGCCGCCGTAGAAGAAGACCTGGCTGGCACCATGCAGCGGCTAAAAGAGATTCAAGCCGAGCTCGAAACCAAAATCAAGGAGATCGATAAGCTGGGCGGCGATGTCAAAGAATTACAAAAAGCCAAGGCGGAAGTGGACGCTCAGCTTAAGCGCAGCGTGGCACGGAGTTCCAAATCGATCAAGGAATTGAAGGATCGCGTGGAAGGATATGAGGAACTGCTGAAGATCAAGGATGACGAAATTGAACGACTCAAGACCACCAACCAGTCCTTGTTCACGGAAAACCGGCAGCTGAAAACGCAGAAGAACCAATTGAATGATTCCATATCCCAGTTGGCCACGAAGCGGGAAGAACTGTCGAACAAGGTAGCCCTGGCCAGCCAGCTGAAGGCTGAGAATGTGGTGGTGATGTCTGTGAACTCAAAAGGAAAGGAACGCGAGTCGCCGTTCCGGGCACGCCAACTGGAGAAGCTGAAAGTGGAGTTTAACCTGGCCGAGAACAAGGTGGCCCCAATTGAAGGCAAGAAGATTATGATCCGGGTTATCGATGAAAGCGGGCAGGTCATTTTCGACGTCACAAAGGGTTCAGGTACTTTCATCGTGAACAACAAGGAAGAGTTCTATACCGCCTCCCAGGAAATCCTGTTTGACAATACCCGGCAGAAGCTGACCTTTCTCTACGAGAAGGGTTCAGAATACGCTTCCGGGAACTATACCGTGGAGATTTATGCCGAGGATTACGAGATTGGCAAGGTTCAATTTGTGGTGAAATAAGTCCCTACAGAGCCAGCCAACGGCCAATAGAGCCAAAAGCGTCCGGTACCCAGATTTCAGCCCAGAAACAGGATATTCGGCCATTTTCAGGCCCACTTATGGGGAATTCCCCAGATTTCCCTATTTTTGCAGCCTATTTCTAAAAACCAATTAAACATTCATGAACAACTACGAGACGGTATTCATTTTAAATCCCGTTTTGTCTGAGGACCAGGCAAAGGATACTGTCGACAAGTTCGTGAAGGTGTTAACCGGCCACAAAGCCAACATTGTCAATGTTGAGCAGTGGGGACTCAAGAAGATGGCTTATCCCATCCAGAAGAAGTCTACCGGCTTTTACAACCTGATCGAATTTGCGGCACCCTCCGAAACCATCGCGACCCTCGAGACAGAATACAGAAGGGATGAGTCAGTAATGCGCTTTCTGACAATCAGCCTTGACAAGTTTGCGGTTGAATACAACAGCCGCCGACGCAAAGGTGAGTTTAACCGAAACAAGGGAGCCAAGGCGCAGCAACCTAAAGAAAGAGAGGAGGCACGCGCATGACACTCGTAAACGAACCCATCAAGCGGGCTGAGATTAAGCCCAAGTACTGCCGCTTCAAGAAGAACGGCATCCGGTACATCGACTACAAGGATCCTGACTTCCTGATGAAATTCATCAATGAGCAAGGCAAGATCCTGCCCAGCCGCCTTACCGGCAACAGCTGGAAGTACCAGAAGAAAGTAGCCCAGGCCATCAAGCGTGCACGCCACATGGCGCTGCTCCCCTACGTGGCTGACGCATTGAAATAACCCTTACCCCGAAACACCATGGAAGTAATATTGAAACAGGATGTCAGCGGTCTTGGATACAAGAACGACATCGTGAAGGTGAAAGCCGGGTACGGAAGGAATTACCTGATCCCGAACGGCGTGGCCATTATTGCCAATGAAGGCAACAAGCGGATGATCGCAGAGAACGTTCGCCAGATGGCGCACAAGGCGGAGAAGATCAAGACGGAAGCCTCCGACCTCGCCCAGCGTATCGGTGACACGGTGATTGAACTGAAGACCAAGGCCGGCGAAACCGGAAAGATTTTCGGTGCCATCACCAGTCTGCAGGTATCTGAAGCACTCAAGGCGAAAGGCTTTGACGTTGATCGCCGTAAGATCAGCTTCAAGGAACAACCGAAGGAACTGGGTACCTACACTGCCTTCCTCGATCTTCACAAAGAAGTGAAGCACGAAGTGAAAGTAAATGTAGTGGCCGAGTAAACCGGGAACCTACCCAATCAAAAAGCCGTTCACTTCGAACGGCTTTTTTGTTTATTCTCGGGTGACTCCTGCTCAATCTGCCTTTGTAATTCCGTATACCACGCTTCCCCATATTTGCGGATCAGGGGATCCTTGAGGAATTTATACAAGGGTACCTGCAGGGATTTTCCCAACTGGCATGCATCGGAACAGATGCTCCACTTGTGATAATTGACTGCTTCGAAGTCCTTTTTCTTTGTTATACGGATGGGATACAAGTGGCATGAAATCGGCTTACGAAAAGCCACCTTGCCGTCCAGGTAAGCTTGTTCAATTCCGCACTTCAGCACCCCCTTCTCATCATAATGCGCATAGGCACATTCACGTCCCCCGATGGTTGGTGTTGAGTAGTCGCCGTCTTCATCGAGAATGTAAGGACCCTGTGCAGCGATTGCCTTTTTGCCTTCCTTTGTCAAGTAAGGAGCTACGGCGGATTGAATCTCGTGCATCACCGGCAGTTCATCCTCCTCCAACGGAGCCCCCAGCTCCCCTTCTACACAGCAGGCTCCTTTGCATTTCTCCAGGTGGCAGACAAACTCCACAGTCTTTATGTCATCTGAAACCAACACCTCGCCTACCTTCATCATGCGCTTTGGGGATTTAGAACCTCGCTTTTTGGGTTTCGCCTTTCCTCTTTTCATAGAATGTCTTGTCGGCAATATAGCACTGCCGTTCAATCTCCGCGTAAACATTACTTTCCTTGTCGATCCATTGAATGGAGAACGTCTTCGTAGCGTGTCCACATTCCTTCACCTGGGATTTGAGACTTTCCAAATCGGCGGGCATCAGCTTCAGCACGGCATAAAGGCGCGACTTCCCTGGTCGTCGAAAACGGATGTTCGCCATTTTGTCCCAAACGACGTAGCTGGGGCCCAAGGCTTTCATAAGCATCAGCATATAGAAGGGATCAGCGGCCGAAAAGAGACTTCCTCCAAACAGGGTACCAACATAGTTTCGCGTCCACACGTTCAACCCAAGCCGCAGGTGAACCTCCGAAGAATCTGATGCCCAGAAGAGTACCTTCCCGCCCGTACCGAAGTACATTGGGTACCAGTTCATCAGCCTGCGAAACCATCGAGTCTTGAATGACTCTTTCTTGTCTGTCTGCAGGAAAACCGGATTCATTTATGGTACTGATTCGGCTAAAATTATCAGGTAATTCGTCAATATCATTGACAGTACCGGGTTAACTTGCGAAGTTTTTCAATGGATTATTTAGAGCGTCTTAATCCTCCGCAACGCGAAGGAGTCATTCAAACTGAAGGGCCGTGCATGATTATCGCGGGGGCTGGTTCCGGGAAGACCCGGGTACTGACCTACCGTATTGCCCATCTGATCCAGGCCAAGGGAATTGACCCATTCAATATCATGGCCTTGACCTTTACCAACAAGGCCGCGAAAGAGATGCGCGACCGGATCGAGCGGGAAGCCGGCCTGGATGCCCGCAACCTGTGGATGGGGACATTTCACTCCGTCTTTGCCCGCATTCTCAGGGCTGAAGCCCACCTGCTGGGATATCCCAACAGCTTTACCATCTACGATACGGATGATTCCAAGACTCTGATCAAGCAGGTTGTTAAAGAGATGGGACTGGACGAGACCCAATACAAAGCGAACATTGTATACAATCGCATCTCTGGCGCCAAGAACCGGTTGGTCAGTTGGCAGGAATACCTTTCCAATCCCATGCTGATGGGTGATGATGCCGCCAACATGCGGCCGGAGATCGGTAACATCTATAAGAACTATGCGCTCCGTTGTTTCAAGTCAGGCGCCATGGACTTCGACGACCTGCTGTTCAACACCGACAAGCTGTTCAAAGAACACCTGGAAGTACTAAACAAGTACCAGCACCGCATCCAGTACATCCTGGTAGATGAGTTCCAGGACACCAACCTGTGCCAGTATTTCATTATCCGGAAACTCTCCGCCGCACATCAGAACATCGCTGTGGTAGGTGACGATGCTCAGAGCATTTATGCGTTCCGAGGCGCCGATATCACCAATATTCTGAACTTTGAAAAGGACTATCCGGATTTGAAGATCATCAAGTTGGAACAGAACTACCGGTCGACCAAAAATATCGTAGAGGCTGCCAATTCCGTGATTGCCAAGAACAAGGCACAATTGCCCAAGGACATCTGGACGGAGAATGAAGAGGGGCAGCTTATTGAACTGATCAAAGCGGTATCCGACAACGAAGAGGGCAAACTGATCGCGACCTCCATCTTTGAAGAGAAGATGCAGCACCAATTGAAGTTCAGTGATTTTACTATCCTTTACCGCACCAACAGTCAAAGCCGCGCCATTGAAGAGGCGTTGCGGCGGATGAACATCAAGTACAAAGTAGTAGGCGGATTGTCTTTTTATCAACGTAAAGAAATCAAGGATCTCCTCGCCTACCTCCGCTTTTCCATCAACCAACAGGATGAGGCATCGTTCCGGCGCATCATCAACCTGCCCAAACGAGGCATTGGTGACTCCACGGTTGACAAGATCATCGTTGCCGCGAATGATCATGCTATCTCCATTTGGGAGGTGTTGCAAAACGCCGCGTCCTTCCTCGGCGGCAGCGCAGTGGGGAAGATTGATGACTTTGTGGCAATGATCAAACGGTTCCAGGTTGATATCGGCCAGATGGATGCGTACGATGCCGCATCGGAAATTGCCAAAGGATCCGGCCTCCTGCGGGAACTCTATGCCGACAAGACTGTAGAGGGACTGAGTCGGTTTGAGAACATCCAGGAATTGCTCAATGCCATTAAGGAGTATACGGATGATCCTGAACGGACTGACAAGAGTCTTGGAGCATTTCTGCAGGAAGTGTCATTGATTACGGGACAAGACGAGGACAAGGATAAGGATCCGGAGAAAGTCACGCTCATGACCATTCACATGGCAAAGGGCCTGGAATTCCGCTACGTCTACATCGCTGGTATGGAGGAGGACTTGTTCCCCTCACAGATGATGCTCAGCAGCAGGTCAGAACTCGAAGAAGAGCGACGCTTGTTTTATGTAGCCATTACGCGGGCCCAAAAGCGTCTGTTTTTATCTTATGCCCTCACCCGCTACCGGTTTGGACGGCTGAAAAACTGTGAACCCAGCAGGTTCCTTGACGATATCAATGCCAACTACGTAAAGGTGAGCACACGTTACGGAGGCTTGCATTCGGAGCCTCCATCGAACTCCCAGTTTGCCCGAAGTTTCGTGTCGGGAATGAAGAAGACCATCAGTTCCCAGCCCGTCGTTCGTCCAAGCAGTTATAAGGCTCCTTCCGATTTTGCACCGAGCGACACCTCGGCGCTGAAGGAAGGAATGAAGGTAGAGCACCCCAAGTTTGGCTATGGGGTTGTGTCCAAAATCGATGAATCAGGTGCCGACCGCAAGGCCCGCATCCAATTCGACGATTTTGGCGAGAAGACCTTATTGCTTAGTTTTGCCAAGTTAAAAATACACCCTACAGCCCCCCTCAACACGCCGTCATGATCGGAGAATACAACTCTCAGCGTCAGCATATTATCCTGAAGGAATACGGAAGAAATATCCAGAATCTTGTCGAATATATCCGCTCGGTTCCTGACAAGGAAAAGCGCACGGAACTGGCCTACACCTTGATTGAACTCATCAAGTTGCTCAACCCGACCGTTCGCGAGTCGGCCGAAAATCCACAACGCTTGTGGGACGACTTGATGATCATTGCTGATTTCAACCTGGACGTTAATAATCCTTTCAACCCGCCTGACAGGGATATCCTGAGCAAGCGTCCGAAAACTGTACCGTATCCGCAGACCAACATTCGTTACAAGCACTACGGCAAAAACATTGAGCGCCTCGTTCAGGAGGCCATGAAGAAAGAAGATCCCAAAGAGCGGGAGGAGTTGATCGTTTACCTGGGTCGTCTCATGAAGACATTCTATGGCAACTGGAACAAGGAGACCCTGGATGATTCTGTTATTTTGAAAGACATAGCGCTCATGTCGGGTGGAAAACTCACGATGAGCCTGGAGAAAGTTCGTGAAGAGAATCTTTTTGACCCGCTTTACCGCGAACGCCCCAACAAACCCCAGCGTCCGCAGGGTGGTGGTCACCAGGGGCAACGCCAGGGCGGCGGGCGACCTTTCAAGAAGAGGTTCAATCCCCACCGCAGAAGAGACCAATGAGTTCCTTTCGGATCCAGGGCGGCAAGCGTCTCAGCGGAACCATCCTACCCCAGGGCGCGAAGAATGAAGCGCTTCAAATCCTTTGTGCAACCCTCCTCACCCCGGAGCCGGTCACGATTCACAATATTCCTGATATCCTCGATGTCAACAAGCTGATCGAGTTGTTGGCCGATCTCGGATGTAAGGTTGAAAAACTTGCCGCAGGCAGTTATCGATTCACCGCTGCTAAAGTAGACATCGCTCACCTCGAGACGGAATCCTACCGGAAGAAGGCTGCTTCCCTTCGTGGCTCGGTTATGCTGCTGGGCCCTATCCTCGCACGTTTTGGAAAGGCCAGCATTCCCAAGCCAGGCGGTGACAAAATCGGTCGCCGGCGGCTGGACACCCACTTCCTGGGATTTCAGAACCTTGGCGCCAAATTCGGCTATGATTCCACAGGCAATCTTTTCCAGATTGATGCCTCCGGATTGAAGGGATGCTACATGCTGCTGGATGAAGCTTCGGTGACCGGCACAGCCAATATCCTGATGGCCGCCGCGATGGCAAAGGGTACTACCACCATTTACAATGCGGCCTGCGAACCCTATCTCCAACAACTTTGCCATATGCTCAACCGCATGGGTGCAAAGATTTCGGGGATCGGATCCAACTTGCTGGTGGTCGAAGGAGTAAGCAAGCTTGGAGGAACTGAACATACATTGCTTCCCGATATGATCGAGATCGGCAGCTTTATCGGTCTTGCGGCGATGACACAGTCTGAGATCACGATCAAGAATTGCCGCATCGATATGCTCGGCATGATCCCGGAGACTTTCCGCCGACTGGGCATTAAGATGGAATTCCGGGGGGACGATATTCACATACCGGCCCAAGATCATATCGAAATTGAGAGCTTTATTGATGGCTCCATTCTGACCATCGCCGATGCTCCCTGGCCCGGTTTTACGCCCGACCTGATCAGTGTTGCCCTTGTGGTGGCTACGCAAGCCAAGGGCAGCGTACTCATTCATCAGAAGATGTTCGAGAGCCGGTTGTTCTTTGTCGACAAGCTCATTGATATGGGTGCGCAAATAATACTTTGCGATCCACACCGGGCCAACGTGATCGGGCTGGACCGGAAGTACGCTTTGCGCGGCATCAAGATGTCATCACCGGACATCCGCGCTGGTGTTGCGCTTCTCATCGCTGCCTTGTCAGCCAACGGGGTGAGTGAAATCTCGAATGTTGAGCAGATTGACAGAGGGTACCAGGACATTGAAGGCCGACTGATTAAGCTTGGTGCTGCGATTGAGCGGGTCAATTAAATCAGACAGAGAGCCGTTCCTGCCTATTGCCTCCGCTTAGTTTATCAAATCGAAAGCAACCCCGCCTATTGGATCTGCCCCATCTTGATGTTCCAAATTGGAACATCAAGATTCAATGAGTTCATCTGGACTCGGGCATTCATTTCAACAAAAGCATCTCTCTCCCACGTTGCCTAAACCCAATCTTACGCATTGGCTGACGTGAAGGACTGAACATTTCTTTCATGTATTCAAAGATGGCCTGTATTTGCTCATCATGTTTACCCACTTTTTTCTCTAACCGTTCCAATTGAAGCAGGATGTCTTTGTGATCAAGCATGAATTGTCTGAGGCGGGTAAAAACACGGATGATATGAATATTGACCTGAATAGCCCGTTCACTTCGCAAGACACTTGAAAGCATGGCTATACCTTGCTCTGTGAACGCATACGGCAATTTTCGTGTACCACCCCATCTTGATGTTCCAAATTGGAACATCAAGTTCTTGGCCTCGGCCGGCTTCAGTCGAAACATGAAGTCCGGCGGAAAACGGCGATAGTTTCGCAGAACCGCTTTGTTGAGGTCCCGGGTGGCTACGTTGTACAACTGCGCGAGGTCCCTGTCCAACATGACTTTGACCCCACGAACAAGATGGATTCTTGAAACCAGGGTTTCGTCAGTAAGTTTGATACGTTTATTCATGCCCCAACCTATCACCTTCAGGGCAATTGAGAAATCTGGTTTTCCGGACAATCTTGGGAACCGTGGCAGTCTCCCATAGTGACTAAATCTGCTCCAACTTGATGTTCCAATTTGGAACATCAAGTTTAAGGGACTTGTGCCCCTTGCTCCCCGACCAGGCTATTCTTTCTAAAACTCGATGATGACCCCCACCGGGCAATGATCCGATCCATGGTACTGATCGTAGATAAAAGCCTCTTTTACAGCCGGCATCATGCGATTGTCGACAAGGAAATGGTCAATGCGCCATCCCACATTCTTATCGCGTCCGAAGGTCACGTAGTTCCAATAGGTGTATTTTGCTTCATTGGGATGGAAGTGCCGAAACGTATCCACCAGGCCACCGGCCAGGAGGCGTGAAAAGCCGTCAATTTCACGCTGGGTATAGCCCGCCGACTTGTTGTAGTTCTCCTTGGGATGCGCAAGGTCAATCGGTTGATGTGCCACATTGAGGTCACCACAAACGATAACCGGTTTGCGCTTTCTCAGCCAGGAGATATAGGTCCCAAACTCGTAATCCCACCGCTCGCGGTAATCAAGGCGCGCCAGGCCGTCGCCGGCATTCGGTGTGTATACCGTGACAATAAAATGAGTATCAAACTCGGCTGCGATGACCCTTCCTTCCTGGTCAAACTCTTCGAATCCAAGATCATAGGTAACATTCACTGGCTGGTCGCGACTGATCAGCGCTGTACCGGAGTATCCTTTCCTGGCTTTTGACGAGTTGACATAAACGTGATAGCCATTAAGTGCGGTCAACGTTTCCAGCGCCTCCTCCTCTGCTGCCTTGGTCTCCTGAAGACAAAGCACATCGGGTTTCAACTCCTTGATGATTTCCGGAAAGCCTTTCTTGATGATGGCCCTGATTCCATTCACATTCCATGAAACAAAATGATGAGAAGTCATGGGCGCATCAGAATTTGTAGCGTACAAAAGCTTCAATCGCTTCATATTCGGCGAGGCCCAACTGATTATACGCCGTCGCCGTCGCATGATTCCTGTCCTCGGCGCGCATCCAGAATTCGCGTGAATCCGTGCCCGGGAACAAGGCGCTGTCCTTTTGCGACTGGTGCTTGAAAACCGCCCTGCGTTTTCTCATCAATTCATCAGGACTCAACGGCACAGCCATTTCGATCTGGTCAATGTCCCACTCTTGCCACGCGCCACGGTACAGCCACACGTAACAATCTTTCATCCATGGGCGCTTTTTCAGTCGGGCGACCGCTTTTACGATGGCCGCAAGACAAACCCGGTGCGTACCATGCGGATCCGACAAATCCCCGGCGGCGTAGATTTGGTGCGGCTTAATTTTCTCAAGCAAATCCACGATAATTTGGATGTCCTTTTCACTTAGTGGCTTCTTTTTCACTTTGCCAGTTTCGTAAAAAGGCATGTCAAGAAAGTGCGCTTGTGAATCCGGGATGCCTGTATACCTGCAACCCGCCTTGGCCTCACCACGTCGGATCAGCCCTTTGATGGTCAGCACTTCGGAGCTATCTACTTCTCCAGGCTTCTTACCCTTGATCGAGGAGACAATCTTCTTATAGAACTTTTCGCCATCTGATTTCTTCAAACCGAAAGCCTCATTGAAGTCGCGGACAAAGTCGGCAAAACGTACGGCATCATCATCAAAGACGGCGATGTTACCCGAAGTTTGGTAAGCGACGTGCACGGTATGCCCCTGATCAACCAGTCGAATAAATGTGCCACCCATCGAAATGACGTCGTCGTCGGGGTGCGGGCTAAATATTACGACCCGCTTTGGAAACGGCTTTGCCCTTTCCGGACGATTGGAGTCATCTGCTTTGGGCTTGCCCCCCGGCCAACCGGTAATTGTATGCTGAAGTTCATTGAAGACTTTGATGTTGACCTTGTAGGCAGAACCATACTCAGTTACTATGTCACCCATGCCATGCTCCATATAATCATGGTTGGTGAGTTTGAGTATTGGTTTATTGAGCGCCTGGCAGAGCCACACGACGGCCTTTCGAATTCGTTTGTCATCCCACGAGCAATGGTCGAGCAGCCACGGCGTTTTTATTTTTGTCAGCTGGGATGCTGCCGCGTCATCCAGAACCACGAGGGCATTGGGATGCTTCTGCAGGAAGGTAGAAGGAACCTGGTCAGTGACCGGACCTTCAACCGCACGCTGAACGATGGGCGCTTTGCCTTCCCCCCAGGCCATCATGATGGTCCGTTTTGCCTTGAGAATTGTTCCGACGCCCATGGTGATGGCTCTCTGGGGAACATTCTCTTCGCCAAAGAAATCACTGGCTGCGTCCATGCGCGTGACCTGGTCGAGCGTGATCATCCGTGTGCCTGAACGCTCAGAGGATCCAGGCTCATTAAAGCCAATATGACCGGTACGACCGATACCGAGTATTTGTATGTCAATCCCACCCAACGCCTCAATCTTCTTATCATAGGTCTTGCAAAATGCGCTCACCTTGTCTTTTGGCAAGGTGCCATCCGGTATGTGGATATTCTTTTCAGGGATGTCCACCAGGTCAAACAAATGCTCGCGCATGAACCTCACATAGCTTTGGAGGGAGTCCGGCTGCATGGGGTAATACTCATCGAGGTTAAACGTAATGACATTCCTGAAACTCAAGCCTTTCTTATGCATCGCCACCAACTCGGCATACATTCGCGTGGGTGTGGACCCGGTAGCCAGGCCGAGGATCACATTCTTCTTCTCCCGCTGGCGCTGTCGGATCAATGCGGCAATTTCCTGGGCAACAAATACAGAGGCTTCATCCGAAGTCGTGAAGATCTTCGTCGGCATTCGTTCAACAGAGGCGTCAGATAACATAATGGCGTTTTGTGATTGGTAAAATTAGTTTTTCCCACCATTGTTCTGAATAAAATCACCATAACTTTAACCCATGGACTTTCGTACCGAATTGGTTGTTCCCCCGGCCGAATGGAACCTCGCACTGCATGACCGCCTGATCACCATCGGCTCTTGCTTCTCAGATACCATCGGCCAGCGACTCATGTCCAATAAGTTCTCCGTGACCGTCAATCCATTCGGCACAACCTATCATCCGCTTGCCATCGACCGGCTTATCGGGTATGCTACTTATCAAGAGTACCCACCGGAAGACTCTTACCTGATAAACCAGGAGCACGCCTTCAACTATAATTTTCACTCTTCCTTTTGGAATAGCACAACTGAGAACCTTAGGTTGGACGTTGAAGGAATGATCAATACAGTTCACCAACAAATCAAGGAATCTCGATGTTTGCTGATCACGTACGGAACAGCCTGGCTGTTTGAGCGGACAGACAATGGCCAAGCGGTCGCGAATTGTCACCGCATGCCTTCCGGAGGGTTTCGCCGCCGCCTTGCGTCCGTGGACGAAATCATCACCTCATTCAAGAAAATGCATGGAGCGCTGCGCTCAATTAATCCCGGCATAAAGATTATCCTTACCGTGAGCCCGGTGCGCCACCTCAAAGACACCCTTCCCTCCAATAGTGTAAGCAAAGCCGCCCTGAGGCTCGCTTGCCATCAGTTGACCTCCTTCGATAACGTGGATTACTTTCCAGCCTACGAACTGCTCCTGGATGACCTTCGTGACTATCGCTTCTATGCCGACGACTTGATTCACCCGTCAGCTGTCGCTGAAGAATACATCTGGAAAAAGTTTGCAGAGACCTATTTTACAAGGGACACTTTGAGAATATTGTCTGCCTGGCGACAGGTACGTCAATCCCTCGCGCATAAACCCTTCCATCCCGGATCGGAATCACATCAGGAGTTTATCCGGCAAACGCTAGGAAAACTTGAACAATTGAGTGCTTTCCTGGATGTTGAAAAAGAAATGACCGACCTCCGTGACCAACTCAAGCTCCCTTCTGTCTCATGAGGTCTGACCAAACCGATCGCGAGGCAAATCGCCTGGCACAGTCTACCAGCCCTTACCTCCTTCAACATGCCTACAATCCTGTTGACTGGTATGAATGGGGGGCAGAAGCGCTGGACAGGGCAAAACGAGAAGACAAGCCTATCCTAGTGAGCATTGGTTACTCTTCCTGTCACTGGTGCCATGTGATGGAACGTGAGTGCTTTGAGAACGCAGATATCGCAGCACTAATGAATGAACACCTGGTTTGCATCAAGGTCGATCGCGAGGAACGTCCGGATATCGATCATGTTTACATGGAGGCTGTCCAGGCCATGGGACTTCAAGGTGGCTGGCCGCTGAATGTGTTTCTTACCCCCGATCAACAGCCCTTTTATGGCGGAACCTATTTCCCGCCGAAGAACTGGTCACAGTTGATTCTTCAACTTTCCAGGACTTTCCGGGAGCGGCGGGCCAAGATCAATGAATCTGCAGAAGACCTCACGCAGCACCTCAATGCCAATGAGGTTGCCAAATTTACTACTGACGCTGGCGCCTTCTTACCGGAGGATTTTCACGCAGTATTTGGAATCCTTGAAAGCCGGTTTGATCCAGTCTATGGAGGAATGGATCGTGCCCCAAAATTTGTAATGCCGACACTTTGGTTGTGGCTGCTGAGGTATCACCATCAGCACCACAATCCGCGGGCCCTGGAAATGGTACTTCACACGCTGCGCCAATTGGCAGCTGGTGGTATCTACGACCAGTTGGGTGGAGGTTTTTCGAGATACTCCGTAGATGGAAGGTGGTTCGCGCCTCACTTTGAGAAAATGCTGTATGACAATGCACAGCTAATCAGCTTGTATTCGGAGGCATATCGAATTTCCCCAGAGCCAAGATTCAGGGAAGTAGTGTATGAGACACTCTCCTGGCTTCAACGGGAAATGAAGCATCCCGATGGTGCCTACTATTCAGCGCTTGACGCCGATTCAGAAGGCGAAGAAGGTCGATTCTATACCTGGACCGATGACGAACTCAGGAATGCCCTGGGTGATCAGGCTGATTTAGTCCGGCACTATTACCAGGCAACACGTTCAGGAAATTGGGAACATGGACGCAACATCCTTTACCGGACGGGGGCCCCTGGGGTGAACTTAACCCCGGAGCAAGAAAACAAATTGCAGGCCGCCCGCAGCGCCCTGCTGACGTATCGAAATCAACGCACAGCGCCAGGATTGGATGACAAAATCTTGACCGGCTGGAATGCCATGCTGATAACCGGAATGACCGATGCCTTCAAATCGTTTGATGACGAGATCTTTCTGGATGAAGCTTTGGGAATTGCCCGATTCATCGACCGAAACCTTCGGGATGGCTCTCGGTATTTCAGGTCCTTCAAAGGGCGACACAGCAGCACGGAGGGATTCCTGGAAGACTACGCTCATCTCACGTTTGCCTATATCGGGCTCTACGAATGCACGTTTGACGAAAGTTGGGCCCGTAAGGCAGAAGAGACCTGCACCTTTACCATTGACCAATTCCGTGACCCGGCCGATGGATTCTTCTACTTCACGCCTGTTTCAGCAGAAAAGCTCATCGCCAGGAAAAAAGATTTGTTTGATAACGTGATCCCCTCACCCAACTCGGTCATGGCCCGTGCACTTTTCCGTCTTGGCATTCTCCTGGACCGTGAAGAGTGGAAACAGGATGCGATAGAAATGGCTACGTCGCTCCGAAAGTTAATTGTCCAGGAGCCTTCCTACCTTTCGAACTGGGGTATCCTGGCGATGGAGATCACATTTCCTTTCTTTGAAATCGTGGTTGCCGGCGAGAATGCCAGCCAACTTCGGCGCGATCTGGTTAAAACCTACGAACCCTTCTGTCTTGTCATGGGTACTTCCCAAACAGCCACATTACCCCTGGTCATTGATAAACCAAGCAGTAGCCAGACGTTGATCCACGTCTGCGTGGAAAAAACCTGTCGCATGCCGGTAACGTCCGTTGCGGAAGCGCTGAAGATGCTATCTTCGCTCAGAACGACGTGAGTCCTGCCTCCATACCACCCGATTCTCCGAAGGAGTCGCCGCTACAGCGGGATCAAACGATCTTTGCCGAATTAATTATTCCCGTACCCATCCGGAAGCTATTCACTTACCGGGTTCCAGCTGGATGGAATGAACGGATCAGGATCGGACAACGGGCTATAGTTCCCTTTGGCGCCCGAAAAATACTGACCGGAGTTATCGCTAAACTTCATAATACACCCCCATCAGGGTATGAAGCAAGGTATTTGCTTGAAGTGCTGGATGATGCAGAGTGCATTACACCTCAGCAGTTCCAGTTGTATGAGTGGATGGCTGACTATTACCTATGTGCCATCGGCGAGGTACTGAATGCTGCGCTTCCGGCCGGCCTGAAACTGTCCAGCGAATCGATGGTTCAACTGAACCCGGCCTTTGACCTGGAAACATCCCCATTCGACTTTTCGGAAAAAGAGCAAATGCTCATCAACCACCTCCGGGCCGAAGCGATGTCCTACTCCGAGGTAGCTCGCCTGTTGGATGCAAAGTCGATCTATAGCTTATTGAAGTCGCTCACATCAAAGGAAGCCATCATCCTTTTTGAAAGCGTTAGGGAAAAGTACAAACCGAAGACCGAGAAACGGGTGCGCCTCACCCTGGAATACACCGAGAAGAAAAAACTGGAACAATTGTTTGAAGGCCTCGTTGCCAAACCCAAGCAGGAAGCAGTTGTACTGAAGTATCTTCAAAGCGTACCTGTATTTCAAGACGCTTCCCTGAATAGTTATGGTGTCGCCAAAGCAGCACTGCTTGACGCTGAAATCTCCGAATCTTCGCTACAAACGTTGGTGAAGCACAGGGTCCTTGAAGAGTTTGAAAGGGTGGTGCCTCGGTTTGGCGCCGAGGTACTTGCCACCGAGCACCCCGTCCTGCTCAGTGAAGCCCAAGAAAAAGCCAGAAACCAGGTCCTGGAGAGCTTTGATCAGCATGGCGCTGCACTCTTGTTTGGTGTTACCGGGAGCGGTAAGACGGAAATTTATGTAGACCTCATTCGCCGCGCCCTGGAGGGAGGCGCGCAGGTACTCTACTTGTTGCCAGAAATTGCACTCACGACGCAGATCGTCGTTCGACTCCAAAAAGTATTTGGCAGCAGCATGGGCGTATATCACTCCAAGTTCTCGGATAACGAACGTGTCGAAGTATGGAATGGCATCCTGAATGGCAAATTCAAATTTGTTGTCGGCGTCCGTTCTGCTGTATTTCTGCCGTTCGACAACCTTGGTCTCATCATTATTGATGAAGAGCACGATCCTTCCTACAAACAACATGATCCCGCTCCCCGCTACCTGGCACGCGACGTCGCCCGGATGCTTGCCCAGTTTCATCATGCCAAGGTCCTGATGGGGACCGCTACACCTTCCTGTGAATCGTATCACCAGGCCAAATCGGGGAAGATCGGTTTGGTGGAGTTGGCCGAACGCTTCGGCGATGCCCAACTGCCGGAAATCACCTTTGCCAACGTCGCTGCCGAGCGCAAGCGAAAAACCGCAAAAGGTGATTTTACTTCTGCCTTGATCCATGAAATAAAGTCCACGCTGGACCAGCAAGCTCAGGTAATCCTCTTTCAAAACCGACGTGGACACTCACCGCTTGTCGAATGCGAAGACTGCGGCTGGGTACCCAAGTGCATCAATTGCGCGGTTAGTCTCACCTACCATCAATATCGACACGCTTTGATCTGCCATTACTGCGGCTACCGGGAAGAGCTACCCTCGCAATGCCCAACCTGCGGCAGTAAGCGCATTCTCACGCTCGGCTACGGTACGCAACGGCTTGAAGAAGAACTGCAGCTACACTTTCCAGAGGCGCGCATAAGCCGGATGGACCTCGATACCACGCGAACCCGCTCCGGGTATGAAACGATCCTCGGTGACTTTGAAAAAGGTGAGACGAATATCCTGGTGGGCACGCAAATGGTCACCAAAGGACTCGACTTTGACCGCGTCAGGCTTGTCGGCGTTTTTGATGCGGACCGAATGATGCACTTCCCGGACTTTCGATCGTATGAGCGTGCCTTTCAACTCATCATCCAGGTAAGCGGAAGAGCCGGCCGTCGCGGGGAGGCCGGTAAAGTGGTGATCCAGACTGCTAACCCCACGCATCCGTTGTTTGAGTACGTAACCCATCAACGTGTGACACAGTTCCTGGATAACCAACTAAGCGACCGGGAAGTCCATTTCTATCCACCATTTACCAGGTTGATAGAAATTACATTAAAACATGCTGACCGTAGCCAGGTGGCCCGGGCTGCTCAGCGCATGGCGCAGCGAATACGCGATAGCATTTCCGGGATACGGATGATGGGGCCAGGGGAACCGGTGATCGCGAAGATTCGCAACGAATACCTGAATACCATCCTGATCAAGATTCCCCGCAACAGTGGCAAACTGGGAGGAATCAAATCTTCCCTCCTTCTTATTGCAGATGAACTATATGCCGACAAGACCTACCGGGGAGTTACCGTGGTATTTGACGTCGATCCCAACTAAGGGTCAGCGCATCAGGATCTCCCAATCGTTGAGGGCAGGAATGGCATGGTGTGCGGTAAGATCAAACTGGCTGGGGACCACCGAAATGTAGTTGTTCGCGATAGCCCACTCGTCATTATCCTCTCCTTTGTCGAAATTGACGAAGTTGCCCGTCATCCAAAAGTACTTGCGCCCATTGGGGTCGCGCCGCTCATCAAAGTCTTCCACCCATTTGGCGTTCGCCTGGCGGCAAATGCGGATGCCTTTGATGGGCTCATTGCGGCGGGGAGGGAAGTTGACATTCAACGCCACTCCCATCGGAAGTTTCTTTTGAAGCACCTGTTCGGTGATCTTCTTTACGTAGTCCAGTGCATGGGAGAAGTCCGCCTCTGCGCTGTAGTCGCAAAGGGAAAAGCCGATTGCTGGGGTTCCCTCGATGGCCGCCTCTATGGCTGCCGACATGGTACCCGAATACAGCACACTGATGGAGGTATTGCTCCCATGGTTGATGCCGCTGACCACGATGTCTGGCTGCACCTGGTCTTTCAACACGTAGTGCCTGGCAATCTTCACGCAATCCGCCGGGGTTCCCGAGCACTCAAAGGCATTGACGTCACCAAAAATCCGTGACTCTTTGAGCCGAAGCGTATCGCCTACGGTGATGGCGTGACCCATACCCGATTGGGGCCGGTTGGGTGCCACAACAATTACTTCACCCAGACCCTTCATGACTTCCACTAAGTGCCCAATACCGGGCGAAGTAATGCCATCATCGTTTGTAACCAAAATCAACGGCTTGCTCATTTATAAAGAGAATTATAATAATGTACAATCTGCACAAATTCATTCCGATCAGATAAGTCCAGTTTGTTGGACCGGATAAATTTTTCAACCTGGTTGCTTTTATCTCCCATGAGCTTGAGCAGGTCGGCCCGCTTTCCATCGAAGGTGTCAATGCTCCCATTTTCATTCAACAGGAAATAATGGTACACCAGCACCAGGCGGGTGGACATTCCATAACTGTAAAAACTGTTGGAATAACTCCGGTACTCGACGCTCTCACGGCAAAGCAACGTCATCTTTCCCTCGGTGAGCAACTCGAATAGAACGGGTGCCTTGTAGGCCCCGGATACCGCATACGGTATGGCGTAGAATTGACGGTATTTCTTGACCGTTTGATCGAAGATTTCAAAGTAGCTCAGCTTTCGAGCCGTGTACGATTCCAACTTGTTGCCGACCGAGAATTGAATCAGGTCATTCTGAAGATCATACTTAATGTTGCCTTTGAGCGTATCGCCGCTCTCCAATACAATTTTACCCTCATGCCAATACTCAAATGGGAAATGCTGGGCATGCACCGCTCCGGAAAAACAAAGTACCAGCAGCAAAACCACTCCTCTCATAGGTTCTTCAGAATGGTATGACCCAGTTTGTCGCGTTTGGTCGTCAGGTACTTTTCGTTGTGCTTGTTGGGAATCGTTTCAATTGGCACATTTTCCACAATCTCTAATCCATACCCCATAAGTCCCACCCGCTTTTTGGGATTGTTGGTAATCAGGCGAAGTTTTCGAATGCCCAGGTCGCTGAGTATTTGCGCTCCGATTCCGTAATCACGGTTATCCATATCAAATCCCAATTGCAGGTTTGCCTCGACTGTATCAAGTCCTTGCTCCTGCAATTTGTATGCCTTTAACTTATTGAGCAGACCGATGCCACGACCTTCCTGTTTCATATACAGGACAACGCCTACCCCCGCTTTCTCCACCATTTTCATGGCATCATGCAATTGTGTTCCGCAATCGCACCGGCAGGAGCCGAATATGTCGCCGGTCACGCAGGAAGAGTGCACCCTGACCAACACCGGCTCATCCGGCTTCCAGGTTCCTTTTACCAGCGCCAGGTGAAGTTCACCCGTATCAATTTGCTCATAGGCTGCTAATTGAAACGCGCCATACTCCGTCGGAAGGTCCACATCCACGCGGCGCCGAACCTGCGACTCCTTCCGGAGGCGATAAGCGATCAAGTCCTTGATTGAAACAAGCTTGAGTCCAAAGCGCTTGGCCACCAGGCGCAACTCCGGGAGCCGGGCCATGCTGCCGTCTTCGTTCATGATTTCTACCAGCACGCCAGCCGGGCGGAAGCCGGCTAGCCGGGCAAAATCAATAGCTGCTTCGGTGTGGCCCGAGCGCCGAAGAACACCTTCCCGCTTTGCTTTCAACGGAAAGATATGTCCCGGGCGACCAAGTTCTTCCGGTTTAGTGTCAGGATCTGCCAGCGCCTTGATGGTCCGGAAGCGATCATGGGCGGAAATTCCCGTGGTACACCCGTGCCCGATCAGGTCGACAGAAACTGTAAACGGCGTCTCATAGGCGGCAGTATTCTTACCCACCATCAGGTCAAGGCCCAGCTCTTCGCACCGGTCCTCCAGCAAAGGCACACAAATTAAACCGCGCCCTTCCCTGGCCATGAAATTCACAATCTCGGGTGTTACGGTCTCTGCTGCGCAGATAAAATCGCCTTCATTCTCGCGATCCTCATCATCCACGACGATAATCAACTTGCCGTTGCGGATTTCCTCAATTGCCTCTTCAATACTATTCAATTTCTCGCTATCCATGATTTTACTCACCCTCTGTTTCGTGTGTCTTCTAATCCTTAAAGCTACCTGGCCACTACAATTCCAAGCATATCCGCCAGTTCACGCTCGGCATCAATAAGTCCAGCCTGGTGCACCAGGCATTTTTCAACTTCATCCCAGTTCCCATTTTGTTCACTGGTTTGAATTTTAGTTAAGTTGTCCTCCTTCATTTTCTGCACTACGCGAAACTTCAGCCGAAGCACGTTTGATAAGGCCACATCTTTGAGAATCTCCTCTTCGTGGGGAAAGTAGATGTGGTATTTCTCCTTCCAATGCGGACTGGTCTCGTAGCGGCGCGTAATTAAGTCGGTAACCACTTTCTGCACTTCCGGACTGCCATGTTCCAGAAAGTACTTGCTATCAGGTACCGTTCCTTTTCTCAATTGAAGGGCAAATTCATCATGAATTTCCCGAAAGGTATGGTTGCTGAATTGCACGTCTTCCAGTTCATGAAGAAGATACTCGGCCACTTGCTGATCCTCCAGTGTCTTATCCGCATAGTTGATCAGCAATCGAATGGTCTCCCGCTCCTGGTAGTAAACCATGTCACCCGGGTCAACCACCTGAACGGCTGGTGCCTGGATTTGCTCGAGGTTGGCATCAAACTCAGGTGGCACGGCGGACTGAACTTGCTCGCGTTCCCGTCGGCGGCGTTCCTGCATCAGCAGCTTGTTCAGTTCCACCAGCAACACAGACTCTCCGATCTTTAGCTGCTGGCTTGTTTCCTGGAGGTAGACCGACCGCTTCACCGGGTCCGGGATCAGGGCAATGCTGGAGACAATTTCCTTGATAGACTCCGCCTTGCGGATGGGATCGTTGCCGGCCTCACGCGCAAACAACCCGGACTTGAACGAAATGAAGTCCTGCGCTTTGGTCGAAAGGTACTTTTGAAACTCTGTGGTGCCGACTTTTCGGGAATAACTGTCGGGGTCTTCGCCATCCGGGAGCAGCACCACGCGAACATTCAGCCCGCCTTTCAGGATGAGATCGATGCCGCGCAAGGCAGCCTTGATACCGGCTGCGTCGCCATCAAAAAGCACCGTCACATTTTCTGTGAACCGACGAATCAATTTTATCTGTTCTTCTGTGAGCGCCGTGCCTGAGGAGGCCACCACATTTTCTACATCCGCCTGGTGCATGGACAACACATCGGTGTAGCCCTCGACGAGGAAGCAGGTATCGTGCTGACGAATTGCATTCTTACCCTGGAAGAGTCCATACAACACATTGCTCTTGTGGTAGATCTCCGTTTCGGGTGAGTTGATGTACTTGGGTTGGTTTTTCTCCTTACCCATCATGCGGGCACCGAAGGCGATGACCTTTCCGGTCATATTGTGCACGGGGAATATTACCCGGCCCCTGAACCGATCATAAACACGGTCGCCTTCCGATTTCACCACAAGGCCGGTTTTCTCAAGCAACTCTTTATTGTAGTTCTTGCGAATTGCCTCGTCCATCAGGTTCGACCACCCCTCGAGTGCATAGCCCAGTTCAAACTTCTGAATGGTCCGATCATTGAAGCCGCGCTCGCGGAAGTAGCTCAACCCAATTCCCTTGCCTTCATCGGTATGGAACAAATTGTGATGGTAGTAATCCTTGGCAAAGTTCATCAGGATATAGAGCCCTTCTCGCTCACTCTGCTTCTCCTGGGCTTCGGCCGTACTGGCGTCTTCCTTGATTTCAACGCCATATTTCTTGGCCAAGTACCTGATTGCCTCAGGGTAGCTCATCCCTTCATGTTCCATCACAAAAGTGACCGCACTACCCCCCTTACCACTGCTGAAGTCCTTGAAGAGACCTTTAGCCGGGACTACGAAAAAGGAGGCGGTTTTCTCATTATTGAATGGACTGAGTGCCTTGTAGTTCTGGCCGGACTTCTTCAGGGAGACAAAATCGCTGATCACATCCACGATATCCACGCGGTTCATGACTTCATCGATTGTTTCCTTGGTAATCAAGCGAATGGGGAAATTTTCCGGGTTTTGAGGGTTCAAAGATAGCTATTCACCCGCCACCTCATGCCTGGTAATGCGGGCAAAAAATATGGTAAAAAGGCCATCTGCGTGACACTTTGGTTCCCTTTCCCCCTAAATTCGCCACTTTATTGCACGAATACATGACCACTGAAGATATCCTTAACGCCCTTCGGACGGTGAATGATCCGGACCTGAAAAAGGACCTGGTAACCCTTAATATGGTCAAGGATGTTTCAGTGAACGGGGACACCATCAGTTTCTCTGTCGTGCTTACTACCCCTGCCTGCCCGCTGAAAGAGATGATCCGGAAGGATTGCGAAAGGGCAATTCACCAATTGGCACCTTCCGCGACGGTTCAAATCCGGATGACCTCGGCTGTAACCTCCGTCCGGGAAAACGCCCCAACACTGCAGGGCGTCAAAAATATCATAGCCATCGCCTCGGGAAAAGGTGGCGTAGGAAAGAGCACAGTAACCACCAATCTCGCGGTATCCCTTGCGAAGAGCGGAGCTTCGGTCGGCCTCATCGACGCGGACATCTTCGGGCCTTCTATTCCTACGATGTTCAACTGTGAGCGGGAACAACCTGAAGTTACTGTAATCAATGGTAAAAATGTGATTCTGCCCCTGGAACACTACGGGGTGAAACTCATGTCCATCGGTTTCCTTGCCCCTCCAGACAGCGCGGTGGTCTGGCGCGGGCCCATGGCCAGCTCGGCACTGAAGCAATTCATCATGGACGCCCAATGGGGTGAACTCGACTATCTCTTCATCGATTTGCCCCCCGGCACCAGCGACATTCACCTGACCCTGGTACAAACGGTTCCCGTTACAGGCGTTGTCATCGTCACCACTCCGCAAAAGGTGGCATTGGCCGATGCGACCAAAGGGCTGGTAATGTTTCAACAACCCCAAATCAATGTACCCATTCTCGGGGTCGTCGAAAACATGGCCTACTTCACTCCTGCCGAATTGCCTGAAAACAAGTACTACATATTCGGAAAAGATGGCGGCAAGAACCTGGCGGAGAAATACAACGTTCCCTTCCTCGGCCAGGTCCCCTTGGTACAAAGCATTCGGGAAAGCGGAGACAGTGGCCTGCCTGCCGTTTTGAAAGAAGGCCCGACCGCCGTCGCTTTTACTGATTTGGCAGAAGCGCTGGCACGACAGATCGCCATCAGAAATGCTACCTTTGCCCAAACCAGGAAAGTTGAGTTTACCTCATGACCTCACTCGTTAATGCATCGGACCAGGAGATTCTTCAGCGGGTGGAAGATGCGCTGAATGGCATCCGGCCTTACCTGGAAGCTGATGGAGGAAATGTGCGCGTGGTTGAACTTTCCAAAGAACTGGTGCTTCGCCTTGAGTTTGTTGGCAACTGCGGCAATTGCCCGATGTCAAGTATGACGTTTAAGGCAGGCGTCGAGGAAGCAATCCGCAAATCAGTGCCCGAGATCAAGGGCGTGGAAGTCATCAACCTCGTCGTTGTTGGGTGATCCTCCCCGTGTGCCGGGTTACCGATACACTCATAAGTTGAATTTATAATAAATTTGAAGGTTTTCCCGTTAAACCTGAAGTGCAGGCAATGGTCCAAACCTCGGGAAACACAGGCGAATGACAGGCAGGACTTCCGTGATTTTTTGGAGTGCCATCTTCCTGGGGCTCATTGCCCTGCCGGTCTATGGTCAGGAAAGGTGTTCTACGACGGAGTATGAAAATCTGCGGCGTGCTCGTGTACCTCGCCGGGAATCACCGGCACAATTCGAACAATGGATTCAGTCACGCCTGGCGGCACGCAGCAACACCGCGGTACCTGCGATCGCCTCGACCTACACAATTCCCGTGGTCGTCCACATTCTTTACAATGGGATCAATGATATTACCAACATCAGTGATGCTCAGATCTTGTCACAGATCGATGTCCTCAATAAGGACTTTAAACGATTAAACCTCGATGCCGTAAATACGCCACCCGAATTTCTGCCTGTGGCCGGAAGCATCGATATTGAATTTGTATTGGCTAAACGTGACCCGGAAGGTCGAGCTACAAACGGGATTGTTCGTGTGCAATCCACCAAGCCCCAGTGGTCGATGACGGAGCAATCAGAATTCAAAGCCCTTAGTTACTGGGCCGCTGAAAACTATCTTAATATATGGGTGGTCAATTTCGGAACGAATGATATCGGCTACGCTCAATTCCCCGTCTCCAATACACTGGCCGGACTGGAAACTGCTTCTGATGACAGGCTGACGGATGGCATTGTTGTAGACTACCGTGCCTTCGGGAGTGTCGATGACGGAGCCTTTCCGCTCACCGCTCGATTCAACAAAGGACGGACGGCTACACATGAAATTGGTCACTTTCTCGGTCTCCGTCACATTTGGGGCGATGTAAGTTCATGCGGCGATAATGACTTTGTTCCGGATACTCCTCCACAGTCCGGCGCCACGTACTTTTGCCCTTCCTATCCCCAGGCCTCATGCAGTTCAAACAAGATGTTCATGAATTACATGGATTATACGGATGATGCCTGCATGAACATTTTTACTGCTGGACAAATTGCCCGAATGCAAGTCATCCTTGCAGAAAGCCCTCGCAGGGCAAGTTTGCTCACCTCTTCCGGGGCCACGCCACCTTTGGTAGTCAGTAATGACCTGGGTATTCGGGCCATCCTGTCACCGGGTGCAGTGAGTTGTGCAAATCCGGTGGTGCCCCAACTGGAAGTTCGGAATTATGGAACCAACCTGATAACCGCTGCCCAAATCAGCCTTTCGGTCAATGGCGTCATCACGGAAACCCGGAACGTCGCTTTGAACCTTACGCCGGATCAAGTCACCAATGTTTCATTCAATACAGTCGGCCTGACACAAGGCACCTCCAACTCCTTCCAGTTCAATGTTCTTCAAACCAATGGTGGCACTGATGGAAATACCGAAAACAATCAGGCCTTGGTACAGGTAACGGTGCCTGTGACTGCAAGCCTGCCCCTTAATGAAGTCTTTAATTCCATGCCTTCCAATTGGATGAATTTAAACCCAGACAATCAAATTGGATGGACCAATGTACTGGCCGCAGACAATTCTCCCACGAACCGGGCCATGAAGCTGGACTTTTACAATTACGAGAACCAAGGCGTGCTTGATTATTTGTTATCACCAGCATTTACATTGTCGGCTCCCGCCAATGCCTTGTTGAAATTTGACATTGCCTACGCACAGTATCCTGGCCAGCCCGGTGATGCACTGAAAGTCTATGCATTGCCCGGATGCAACCTTGACCTTTCCCAGGGAATCTTACTTTATTCAAAGTCGGGAGCAGACTTATCGACGACCTCATCCACCTCCAACCCGTTCGTGCCCACCAATAACAATCAATGGCGAAAATCAGAAATACTTACACTCGCCGGCCTCAATGCCTCCACACCATGGCAACTGGCGTTTGTAGGACTTAACGGCTACAGCAACAACTTATACCTTGATAACGTACAGGTAAGCGTTAACGAAATTATCGATATCGCCCTTGCCGGCGTGGTGAGTCCCGGGATTGTTCACTGTAAGTCAAATCCTATGATTCAATTCAAGGTTTCCAATCTGGGTACCACTACCGTTACTCAATTCAAGATAGAGTATGCGGTCAACAACGATGCGCCCCAGACACAAGTCTTCTCCAATATCAATCTGAATGTTGGCGAAACGAAGACATTCACCCTCAATGCGATTTCCTTGTTGCCAGGACCCAACCAGGTGCTATTGACCGTGTCCTTACCCAATGGGATCCCGGACATTCAAGGAAATAATGTTTTCAATCTAACCAGTGTGCTCGACCAGTCGGTAGATCGGGGTCCGCTGCGGATGACTTTTGACAATCCTGGCGAACAAAGCTGGCGCGTGGCAAGTCCTTCGAATTCGCTCGATTGGCAATCGGTGGCGACCAACAAGGATAAGTCCCTGGCCTATCGCTCATTTACCAATCCCGCAGTCGGCGAAGAGTCGTGGCTGGTGAGCCCGGTATTGGATCTTCGCGAAGGTACATTCAGCATGTTCTTCGACGTGAGCTATGCACAGAACATGCCGGCGGATGACCGGTTAAAAATTCTTGCTTCCACCGATTGCGGGGTGACGTATGACCAGGTGATCATTGACCGACCGGCCAGTTCTTTTACCACCGCCAGCTCCTCCAGTGAATGGTTTCCCGGAAACAATGATGATTGGCGGCGGGAGTACGTCGACATTGGCAACCTGGCCAATCTCAGCAGCGTGAGAATCGCTTTTGTCGCACAAAATGACAATGGCAACAACTTGTTTATCGACAACATTGAACTGTTTGCCGGCGATGACCCCAATCCGCCGACCACTCCCGCGCTTTACCAGTTCTACTACTCTTCCCAGTATACCAATTCAGACGTAGCACTTACGATCAACCTGCCCAAACGCCAGGACTTGCAGCTCCAGATTCTATCCATCCAGGGAAAGTTGGTGGCCGACTACCTGTTGACTGATGCACTTAACCAGACCTATTACTTTGACCTTAGCAACCAGTCGTCAGGACTTTACTTGTTTCGTCTGTTTATCGACGGCCGGCCCTCTGTATCGAAAGTTTTCATCAGCCATTAGCCGGATTTCCTATCTTTGGCGGCATAAGCACGAATGAAGAAAATCAGAGTAGCCATCCTGTATGGCGGTCGTTCGGTAGAGCATGGTGTATCCATCAATTCTGCGCGAAACATCGCCGAATACATTGACCAGAAGAAATTCACTGTTATCCCAATTGGCATCACCCAACAGGGCGCCTGGCACCTCACCCCTGAGGTAACCCGCAACATCCGGTCAGGCAAACGGTTGACAGCCAACCTCGATCCGAAACATCCCTGGCTATCGGATGGATCCAGAAAGGTGCAGTTTGATATTGTATTTCCGGTACTCCATGGAACAGATGGAGAAGACGGCAGCATCCAGGGTTTTCTCAAAAGCCTTTCGGTCCCGCTCGTCGGCACCGGCGTGTTGGGGTCTGCCCTCTCCATGAACAAGATCATTGCCAAACGGCTGCTGCGTGAAGCCCATATCCCGGTCACTGATTTTATCCCGTTGCACTTCTCCGACTCTCCCAAGCCCTCCTTTGATGAAGTCAGCAGGAAACTGGGTGTACCTTTTATGGTCAAGTCTGCGAGCCTGGGCTCATCCGTTGGCGTGACCAAAGTGAAATCCAAGTCGGAGTTCGCGAAGGCCGTTCGCGAAGCCTTTCGTTACGACGACGAGTTGCTGTTTGAACGCTACGTGCAAGGCCGCGAAATCGAATGCGCCATACTTGGAAATGCTCCACCAAAAGCGTCCCTCCCCGGAGAGATAGTGATCAGCAAGAAGTATGACTTCTACACTTTTGACGCAAAATATGTCGACAGCAAAGCCGTGTCGATTGATGTACCCGCTAAACTGAGCAAGGAGAATATCGAGCAAGTACGCGACCTTTCTGTTCGCGCATTCAAAACGCTGAAGTGTGAAGACTATGCCCGTGTAGATCTTTTCTTGTCGGAGGAAGGTGAGATTTTTGTGAATGAAATCAATACGATTCCCGGGTTTACCAACTCCAGCATGTACCCGATGATGTGGAAAGACCGTGGCATTTCTTTCACTGATTTGATTAGCCGGCTGATTACCCTTGCCCAGGCCAGGCACCAGGGAGCAAACCGGATTGAGCGCCAGTTCAATTCTTCCCTTGCCTACTGATGGACATCCGCAAATTTATCGGCTTTCTCAAGTCCAACACCCTGGGCGCCGTGCTGGCGAACGCAGGAATAGCCCTGGGGATCATTCTCCTCATCGCCATCATTTTCTTCTACCTCTATCTGCCCAGCTCCACCAACCATGGACAGGTCGTGGAGGTGCCTGATCTTACCGGATTGAACATCTACCAGGCAGAACAAAAGTTGACACCGTTGCATTTGCGCCTGGAAGTAAGTGACTCCTCCTTTTCTACGGACTATGATCCGCTTACCGTGCTGGCCCAGGTACCGAAGGCAGGACACGCGGTTAAACACAACCGGAAGATTTATCTAACCATCAACCGTAAATCGCCGCCAACCCTCCCGTTGCCCAACTTGTTTGGCGAAGGTGGAGCAGGTTCGCTCGAAAACGCCGAGGCAGTACTTAAGAGCGCTGAACTGGTACGAGGTCGGGTTATCTACAAGCGCAGTCCCAACTATCACCTGATCATGGAAATCCGGTTCAACGGAAGGACAATTACCCCGGGTACACGCGTTCCCAAGGGCTCAACGATTGACCTGGTCGTTGGCGATGGCGCCGGCCCCCGGGATTTTGTTCTTTCCAATTTTGTGGGGCTCACGTATGACAATGTACTGTTGAGATTGGCCAACCTCAGTCTCCACCTGGGTTCAGTACAAATACCGGAAGGGGTGGATACCACCGGCATTGTAAGTTACGTTATCAAGCAATACCCAGTGGCAGGCGATTCCATCAGCATCGGCGATCCGATCGACCTTTGGATCGGGCCCAAGGGTTACCAAATGAAGGATCCAGAGGATAATTGACCAGAACCGAAAGAGCGTGAACCGTCTTGCCGCCCTTGTCGCCCTGTTGTCGCTCGCCATCACGGCAACTGGCCAACTGATCGAATTCCCGATCGCCTCGACCCGAACGCAAGTTGCCAAAGGATCCAGTGCTAAACGCACACAGACCGTGCGGCAGACATACCTTCCCTTCTTTGATGACTTCTCTTCTTCGGATTCACTCCTCCGGGACAGCCTGTGGCTCTATGGAAATTCCGTATTGCTGAATAATGGGTTGGGCATTCAGCCTCCGTCAAGGAATTTTGTTTCGTTTGATGGCGCCGATTCGCTGGGAAAGCCTTACAACATTAATGATGTATTGGCCAAAGGGTTTGCCGATAAGTTGGTCTCCCAACCCATCCGGATGGACCTGGTGAGCGGACCAGACCGCAGCACAGTATTCTTGAGCTTCTTCTACCAATTGTTAGGTCGAGGCGAACCTCCGGATCCGGGAGACCAGCTGGTACTTTCGTTCAAGGCCCAGGATGGAACATGGGAAGATGTCTATGTACTGGAAACCAACGCATCAATGGATCCGGATATCTTCCAACAGGCGATAGTCCCCGTTGCCGAGGACCGCTTCTTTCACGACACGTTCCAGTTTCGATTCCGCAACTATGCCCGCCTCTCCGGACCGTATGATACCTGGAATGTGGATTATATCTACCTGAACAAAGGAAGAAATATCGGTGACTTGTATTACCCCGACCGCACGATTTCTTCCCCGCTTAGTTCGTTGTTCAAGGACTATTATGCCATGCCGCTCCGCCACTTCAAAGAAAAAGTCTCTCTCAACCTTGTCCATCCATCGGTGGAGCTCTTCAACCTGAAGTTGTTGGATTCTCCGAGTGGCTTGCCTCATGTGCAACCTATCAACTACACCACCAACGCCAGGATCAGTGCGAGCGTCAATGGAACCACATCAGCTTCCCTGGTCAAGTTGGACTCTGCGCAATACCCAGGAGCTGACCTCCCCGGGCTAAGCTACCTTACGGTAACCCTGAACACCTTGCCTGACTCCACCGACTTTCCCTCAGACGCTGATTCCATTCATATACGGCTCAAATACGGCATGGCTACCAAGGACAATATTCCCATCAGCGCTACCGGGGATTATGATGTGGCGAAATACAGCCCCATTGACTTCAGGTACAGCGATAGTCTTTCGGCCGACTTTGTACTCTCCTCCTACTACGCCTACGATGACGGGACCGCAGAGTATGGGGCAGGGCTCAACCAGGCTGGCTCCTTCCTCGCATTTTTTTTCAACATGAAGAGCGCAGCTCCCGATACCCTCACTTATGTTGACATTTACTTTCCGCATTTCGGTGACAACACCAACCAGTCACTGTTACTGCAAGTGCGCGATGAACTCACCGATATCTCTGCTCCTGCCCTCCTTGAACAACTTATCGTGGTGAACCGGAGTACTCAAAACAAGTTTGTACGGTATCCCTTGATTCGCGCCTTACCCATCGGTGGATCGTTCTATATTGGTTGGAAGCAGATTTCAAACGCCTCCATCCCGGTTGGACTCGACAAGAACACAGACAACGGGGACAAGATCTATTACAGCGTCAATGGTCAATGGGCACAAAACACGCTGGTCAAAGGAAGTATGATGGTGCGTCCCGGCTTTGGGAAGGGAGATGGATCGATTATTACCGGGCTTGAGCGGCCTGTGGTCGTATCACTTTATCCTAATCCCACCCCGGGTGTTTGTTACCTGGATGGATTGGCCGAACGAGTAGAGGCCTTTGATATTACCGGCAGGTCCCTCGAGACCTCGTGGTTAACTGAGGGAACCCAAACGCGCATCCAAATCAATTGCGCTAACTCAGGGTTAGTACTAGTCCGTTTTATAATGGACGGCAAGGTGTATACCAAGAAAATTATGGTGCTGGCGGGGGAAAGATAATCACCTCGATGGGTGCTGACGCAAAGCTGAGCACGAAGACCAAAAGTGCAAACCAACCCAGCCACTGCCGCTGAGTATCCAACGGTTCCTCGACCAGGCAAGGCGGATGCTCCACGCCGATAAATCTGCCGATGATAAAGGCAAACGGCAGCCATCCAGGATATCCTTTTATGCCTGGGATTACCCACGCCAGCAGTAGCTGTCCCACAAAGATGATCATGGCGTACATCAGTGTATCCTGCCACGAGCGTCTCAGCCCGGTGAGCGTCAGGTAAAGGAAGGCAACGTAAAGAGGCATATACCAGATTGGATCAGCCTCAGGACCAAAAAAGGTCAAGGATCCGAGTCCTGCGTAAAAGATAAAGATCATAAACACTACTGCAGCGACCTTGCGGTGGCCATGGTAACCCAGGAGTCCATACAAAACATGACCACCGTCCAGCTGACCTATCGGGAGCAGGTTGATGCTCGTGAATACCAAGGCAAGGAATCCGGCAAACAGGTATGGATAATGAATGATCTCGTGAATGTTGGGAACACGGGAAGGATCGCCCACTAATTTTTCAAAACCGAGATAAAGCAAGTTCTTTCCGATGACAATGTCCGCTCCTCCCGCACCAAGGAAAGAATCGGTGTAGACATAATTGGCATACTCCAATCCGTACTGTTGATAGTTCGGATGAATTTGAAATATGAACTCCGGTGGTGGTAGCGTAGCAAAGCCATAACCCAGCACAGCGAGCGTAGCTACAAATCCTGCCAATGGTCCTGCGATACCCACATCGAATGTCTGTTTCCGGCTTTCGACTCTGCTCTTCAACCGGATCAGCGCCCCAAGTGTACCAATCATGAAAGGCAGCGGCGGTAGTGGAATGTAATAGGGTAAGGTGGTTCGGATACGATAATGGACCGCGGTGAAGTAATGCCCAAACTCATGAACCGACAGGATGAGCAAGAAAGGTATCGAATAGGGCATTCCGCTCAGGAAGTCAGCCCAGGTATAGCCAGGAACGAGGATGGATTTTCCATAAATCCACTCCGCCCCTGCCAGCGTCGTGGTGATGAAGGTAGCCAGGAATAATCCAAGGTGCAGGGCAACCTTGCGGGGAGTGAGTTCCATGAACCGTGGGCCGGTAATGAGTAAAGTAAAAATTGAATTAAAGTGTCTCCCGGAATCCAGCTAACAGGAAACCGTCATCGGCAAACCAAAAAGTGGGCCCTGTTGGGATCGAACCAACGACCCGCAGATTATGAGTCTGCTGCTCTAACCGACTGAGCTAAGGGCCCAAAATGCACGCAAGTTTACGGATTTCCACCCAATACGCTGTCCTGCACACCAGATTATGCCGCCAATGCCTCCCTGATTACCATCCCCGGGAACTATCAGGAAATTAATCAATGAGCGGTTTTCGCAGGATTGGAAAAATGTGCTAAAATTGAAGGCTTTAGCGAGGCCTCCCCTCCCGGCGAGGCATTGAAAAGAGCAAAAGAAACCTAAGCCAATTAATTTACCCCTATGAAATTGAAACTGAATGCGTTAGTTGTTTTCCTCAGCACCCTGTTCATCCTGTCCTCCTGCGGGTCAGGTGGTGACAAAGACAAGTCCAAGGCATTTGAGGAAGCGGGCAAGACCCTCGAAGAGGAAATCACTCACCTGGTTTCCGAAGATTTCCCCAAACCTTCTGAGATCCCCTACCTGGTAATGCAGACTGGCGCGGAATACAACCAAAGCCTCATCAACTCGAGGGATGGCATTGACAGCTACCTCGCACAGCCGGACAAATCAGCCCTAAACCTTGGGGTTTACGCGGCCGACATGGGTTATCTCGCCTCTTATGACAAGACCCAGGAGTCCATTGAATATTTCCATGCTTGCAAACGCCTGGCCGACGAGTTAGGCATCATCCAGGGATTTGACCCCGATATGGTGAAGCGTGTGGAAGGAAACATCGGAAACAGGGATTCCCTGACCAGCATCCTGGACAAGGCGGTAGACCAGGCAGCGTTGTACATGAAAGGTCAGAACAGCAAGACTGGAGCACTAATCATAACCGGCAGCTTCGTTGAAAGTCTTTACTTGGCTACGGGTATTATCAAAACGTATCCCAAGTCTGCATTTGCCGATGCTCGCCAGCGTAGCCAGATACTTACACCCTTGACCAAACTCATTCTGGACCAGAGCACGTCGGTAAATGAGGTTCTGGATATGCTTAACAAGGTGGACAAAACCGAAGCCGTGAATGCACTTATCAAGGACTTCACCACCCTGAAAGAAAGTTACTCCGGCCTCAACGACTTGAAGGCCAAGATTGCGAAAGGTGATCCTAACCTCACCTTCTCCGACGAAACCCTGGCAGGAGTAACGAAGACGATCGAAAAGATTCGTGGCGATATTGTGAAATAACCGACCTGGAACACCATATAAGGGATTGGCATTCACCAATCCCTTTTTTATTTTCGAATCCTGACCCCCTACACTCGCGCCTAAACACCCCACTCCATGAGTGAACCCGTACTTAAAGCCATCTTGCGGCTCTTTGCCATTGTTGCCAAAGAAGACAATGTAACCCAACAAGAGCGTGACCTTGTGCTGGCCTTCCTCCATGACCACCTCGGCCGCAAAGCCGTCATGGAAAACATGGCTTATTTTGATTCCTACACCAAAGAACTGGGGAGCGACTATGACAAGAACATCCAGGAGATTTGCCAGGAAATCAACCAGGATGTAACCCAAAAGCAGAAAGCTGTCATCCTGCTGGAATTAATGAGCGTCGTGCTGGCAGACGGAATAATTACCGACAAGGAGCGCGAGTATGTTCACGTGATCGGTAAATCCATCAACGTGAGCACCGAGGAGATCAATCTCATGACGCATTTTATCCTGGGACATGCCCGTGAGGCCTTTGACACCGACACCATCTTGATTATTGACGGGAAGAAAGAAAAACCAGGACGATGCAAGCACATTCACCGGGATAAACTCCAGGGGTTGATTGCCATTCTCCACCTGGAGCAAGGTGACATGTATTTTTTCAAATACATCGGAAGTGAGGATGTTTACCTGAACGGTGTACCCCAAAAATCAACCAACATCAGTCCGCTCGCTCGCGGCAGCAGCATTCGTTGGGAAGGAACCAACATCCGCTGGGAAGGAACCGAGCCGGTGTATTTCGGAGAGATTATGGGACAATTCAAGACCCCAGACACCGCCGCACGAACCACCTTCGAAGCCAAGGACCTTTCTTACCAGTTCAAGAACGGGCGCCTGGGTCTTCGGAATGTATCACTGGCCGAAGAATCCGGGAATCTTATCGCATTGATGGGAGCCAGCGGCGCTGGTAAATCTACCCTCCTTCATGTGCTGAATGGAAGCGAGAAACCGTCCTCCGGTCAAGTGCTTATCAACTCAATCGATATCCACGCCAACCCGGAAAAAATCGAAGGAGTTTTCGGGTTTGTCCCGCAGGATGACCTGCTCATGGAGGACCTTACGGTATATCAGAACCTGTACTTCGCCGGGAAGCTTTGCTTCGACAACCTCAGCGAAACGGAACTCAATGAGCTCGTTCTTAAAACGCTGAGCGACCTTGGCCTTGCAGAGATCAAAGACCTCAAAGTAGGTTCTCCGCTTCGCAAAACCATCAGCGGCGGACAGCGAAAACGGCTGAACATCGGCCTCGAGTTGCTGCGCGAACCCTCCATCTTGTTCCTGGATGAACCCACCTCCGGCTTATCGTCACGGGATTCTGAAAATATCATTGAACTACTAAAAGAATTGGCCCTTAAGGGCAAGTTGGTATTCGCCGTTATCCACCAACCCAGTTCTGACATCTTCAAGATGTTTGACCGGCTCATCATCCTGGATACCGGCGGTTACCAGATTTATTATGGCAACCCGATTGACGCCATTACCTTTTTCAAGCAGAACATCAACCTCATCAACAGCGACCAGGGAGAATGTCCCGAGTGTGGCAATGTGAACCCCGAGCAGATTTTCAATATCATTGAAACCAAAGTGCTCGATGAGTACGGGAATTTTACCAACGAGCGCAAGATCTCACCTGAACTTTGGAACGGTTTCTATAAGGCGCGGATGAAGCCTGCCTCATTCACACCCTCCACCGATCCGCCCGTTTCTAGCCTGCACCGGCCGGGCCGAATTAAACAAATGCGGCTCTTCGGATTGCGTGACCTTCTCGCCAAACTGGGCAATCGCCAATACCTGGCCATCAATTTACTTGAAGCCCCGCTCCTGGCACTGATCCTGGCAGCGATCACCTATTACTACGACACTACTGATCCTGCGCACCGGGAATATGTTTTCATCGGTAACCCTAACCTGCCGGCCTACCTTTTCATGAGCGTGATTGTTGCCTTGTTCATGGGTTTAACGGTTAGTGCGGAAGAAATCATTCGCGACCAGAAGATTCTCAAACGGGAAGCATTCCTTCATCTTAGTCGGGGAAGTTATCTCTCATCCAAATTGGTAATCCTGTTTGCCCTGTCCGCCATCCAGACGTTCCTGTTCGTGGTGGTCGGAAACAATGTGTTGCACATCGAAGGAATGCTGGTGACTCATTGGCTCATCCTGTTCAGCGTTTCGTGCTTCGCCAACATGGTTGGCCTTAATATTTCCTCGGCGTTCAACTCGGCGGTTACCATTTACATCCTGATTCCGATCTTGCTCATTCCCCAACTGATCCTGAGTGGAGTCGTGGTGAAGTTTGACAAATTGAATCCCCTCATTGGCAACCAGGAAACTGTCCCGATGGTGGGAGACCTGATGGCCTCCCGCTGGGCGTTTGAAGCTTCAATGGTATCCCAATTCAAGGACAACCGTTTCGAAAGGGAGTTCTATGAGTTGGAGAAGACCATGGCTGAATCGGATTTCAAGAAGGTTTATTACATCCCCACCCTTCAATCGCGGCTTGATTTTGCCCACCTGAATTTCAACCAGCCCAACGCCGACAAGACCCAGGTGGCAGAAAGCCTGGCGCTGCTTCAGCGGGAAATTGAGCAGGAATTGGAAGTCATCGGTAAACAGCACTTCCTCGAAGTAGCCCTGTTACAGCCGGCAACTTTTGACTCCACGGTATACAATAAGACGAAGTCCTTTTTGCTTCAATTGAAACAGTTCTATATCAATGAGGCATCCCATGCCGCCAAGGAAAAAGAGAAACGAATCCAGGCAATGAAGGACTTGCTGGGCGGCGACAAGGAATTTGATCGATTCCGACAGTCGTACCAAAATGAGGCCATTGCTGTCCTCGTCAAGAATCTGGAAGAACCGCTGCGGATTATTGAGTCCCACGGAAGACTGGTACAGAAGATCTACCCCATTTACAAGGACCCGGAGCCCGACCACCTCATTGACTTTGACGCGCAATTCTATCTGCCCAGCAAGCATTTCCTGAAGGCCAAGATTGACACACTATCTTTTAATCTGAGTGTGATCTGGCTCATGTCCATCATGCTGTACATAACCTTGTACTATGATGTACTGAGGCGCCTGCTCAATCGGCTGGAAAACCTTTCGTTCAAGAAATAAATGTTTTTTGTACTCTCCAAAACTCTAGGATATCTCGTCCGGCCGCTGGTCATCATCGTCCTGCTGTTTGTCGCTGGTTGGATTACCAAAAAGAGCAAACGGAAGAAATGGTTTTTTGGGATCGCCACTTTCCTTCTCATTTTCTTTTCCAATGAATTCATCGCCAATGAGGTAATGAATGCATGGGAGATCAAGGCAACTCCCTTTGCGACCATCCAGCGAACCTACGAATTCGGAATTTTGCTTTGCGGCGCCGCCAAGACCGAAGTCGGCCCTTCCGACCGGGTGTATATTGGTTCCGCCGCCGACCGCATCAATCACACCCTGCAGCTGTATCGGCTCGGTGTCATTCGCCACATCATTATCTCCGGTGGCAGCGGGCGGCTCATTAACAACGGAGAGCGTGAAGCGGATGATTTATCCTCCCTCCTTCAACTGATGGGCGTTCCCGCGGAACACATCCTCGTGGAAAATCAGTCAAGAAACACCCACGAATCGGCAGTGGAGGTAAGCAAACTTCTGCAAAGCAAAGCAAAGCCATCCGATTGCCTGCTCATTACTTCAGCCTCCCACATGCGCCGCTCGATCGCCTGTTTTAGCCGCGTGGGGTGGTATTGCCAGCCTTTCAGCACCGATTTTCATGGTCACACCCGCAGCTTCACATTTGATGTCCTCTTCATCCCCAAACTGGAAGCCATTGTCTGGTGGCAGACGCTTTTTAAGGAATGGACTGGCTATTTCGCCTATTGGGTAACCGGATATATTTGATGCTACCTGGATAATTTGGTTGTGAAGCATATCAATTCCATAGGTCTGCTCCTGTTGTCGGCCACTTCGCTGTTCGGCCAGGTTGGCGTGATTCAAGGGCACCTGGTTGAAACGGGCACCACCAATCCCATCAGTTTTGCCAGCATCAGCATTACCAACAGTCACTTCGGAACAGCCGCCAATGGGAATGGTGAATTCACCATTCCGATTGAGAATGCTTTGCGCCAAGAACGACTGGCCATCTCCTGCATCGGCTACCGGGCAAGATCATTGTCTATCGATAGTCTGCTTCACCTGGGGCCATCCACCATCATAATCTCCATTCTTCCCGATAATGCACAGCTCGACGCCGTGATCGTCCAGTCGTCACCTCCCAACCCCACTGAGATAGTAAAGCAGGCCATCGAAGCGGTAAAATCAAACTACTATCAGCAACCCTTCAACCTGGAACTTTTCTCCACGATACAGCTCAATGATACGGTCACGGGAAAATCGTTTCAAGTAGAAACCGTCATCGAGGAATATTGTACAGGATATGGCCCGGGTGGCCAGCAACGATTCGAGCTCCGGGAGAAAAGAACCTCCGGTGACAATCCCGTTGCTGCCCTGGATTACGGTTTCTGGCCCTCCTTTGAAGTCAGGCAAGCCGATCAGCTCACCAATAGCCATCGCGGTGGAATATTCAACGCGGAGCACCATCGTCATTTCGTATTTGAATATGCTGGTGTGATGAGGTATGAAAGTGACACCGTTTTCCGAATCAACTATTATGCTCCACGACCTACCGCGGCCATCACCGGATATGGTATTGTGCCCTCGTATTATAAAGGCACTGTTTACATAGCAACGGGTACGCTAGCTGTAGTCCGGCACGAAGTAGTCACCAGTTCCTTTCGTTACCATGTTATTTACAGGAAAGTCGATGGTGCGTACTTCCCATACTATTTCAGCGGTGAGAGGAAACAGGAATTCAAGCTCCCCGGAGGCAAACGCACGTTGATATCCTTTAATGAAATTCATGTAACACGAATTGCGCTTCAACAGGTACAACCTTTGCCGGAGAAAACAAATGAATACGACATCCGGAAAGTAACCTACCATCCCGGGTTCTGGGACACCTACTACCCCTCCAGGAAAGGAATTAGGTGACCGGCTATTCCCGCCTCAAGACCTGCAGCGGCGGTGTAGCAATCACCTCGCGGGAATTAAACCAACCGATGGACATTGTTAATAGCGTAACAGCCCCGCCCACGAGCAACAGGTCGAGCCACGAAACGCCCAACTGAACTTCAAAGAAAAACCGGCAAAGCGCCCATCCTCCGACGAGGGAAAGAATCATGCCGGTCAAGGCGGAAAATAAGCCGAGGTAAGAATACTCGATCAGGGTGATCTGTGTGATCTGGCGCGTGCGGGCACCCAGGGTACGCAACAAGACATTCTCCCGGATGCGTACAAACTTGCTGTTGACGACCGCGCCGGCCAGCACAATCAAGCCAGTGATGATACTGAAGAGGGCAAGGAATCGAACGACCAGGCCCACCTTGGCAAAGAGCGACTCCACCGTACTGAGAATAAGCCGCAAGTCCAGGAGAGACACATTGGGGAAACCCATCACCAACCGCTGCTGGAACCTGTTGGATACGTTCAGGTCATCTACCCTGGTCGCGGCTACCCAAATTTGGGGCGCCTGGTCCAAAACCCCGTGAGGGAAAACAAAAATGAAATTAGGCGGATCCTTCGGCCACTCCACCTTCCTGATTCCACTGAGGCGTGCCGCCAAGGGAACACCCTGGATATCAAAGACCATGGAGTCACCCACATCGAGTTTCAGCGTCTCTTGCATCCCCTCAGAGATCGTGACCCAAACAGAGTCCTTGGCTCCTGGCTTGTAGGTGTGCATGGATCCTTTGATCAGTTCTTCGGACCGATGCAGACTGTCGCGGTAGGTTACCCGGTATTCGCGGCTGAGCGCCCACTCCGGGATGTGCACAGAAGTATCCTGAAGCAATGCCTCCACATTCCGGCCCTTCACTTGTCGCAGCCTGCACGTGACAATAGGCACTACCTGGTTCAATGGTAATTGATGTTCCCGGATGAGATCCAGCACCCCTTGCTTCTGCGAAGGTTGAATATCAAAGAGGATAGTATTGGAATCGTTTTGATTGCCGGTAAACTCTACCTGCCCGAGAAGGCTATGCTGGACGATGTTCAGGGTGGCCACAATAAAACCGCCCAAGCCAATCGTGACCATGAGCACCTGGGTCTGGTTGTTGGGCCGGAAAAGGTTGGAGAGCGAATGGCGGAATACAAAGCTGGATGATTTCGGAAAAAACCTTCGCACCACCCGAAGCAGGCCCAAGGCCACCAACGCAAGGCATCCCAACGCCACTCCCAACCCAGCCGCAAAGCCAAGCCCCACTTTCCAACTCCCTGACTGGTAAGTCGCCGCCACCAGCGGGAACAGCACGATGAGTAGGATCGCAGCCCAACGCATTTTTGAGAATCGCTTCAGCGGCGCCGAATCTGCACGCAACACGGTCAACGGCGGAACAAACCGCACCATCACCAGGGGAAGGACTGTAAACAATACTGAAACCACTGCACCGAGCACGAGGCCCTGGCCAATGGCAGCCCACGAAATCGCGAACGGAATATCCAATGGAATAAAACTCTTGAACACAACCGGGATTACTCGCTGAATAGCGGCCCCCAAGCCAGCTCCCAATACGCTGCCCAGCAAGCCGAGGATGAATACCTGGATGAAATAGATGTTGAATGCCTGCCATCCGGATGAACCGAGACAACGCAACACCGCCACTTCGTCACGCTTCTCCCGCGCATAGATGTGAACCGAGCTGGCTACACCAATGCATCCCAGGATAAGCGCTACAAAGGCCAGCAATGAGAAAAATTGGTAGACCGACTTCAAACCCCGACCCAAGCCCCGCTTCCGCCCTTCGACAGTCTCGATGGAGTAACCCAATTTCTTCACGAGCGGCTGTAGCTTTTGCTTGGTGTCTTCTGTTTCCTTTTCACTCACCGTCTTGATGAACAAGCTATACCCTACCCGGCTGCCGAACTGTACCAGCCCGGTCGAATCCAATGACTCCATCGAAATGTAAACCGACGGCGCCAGGGTTGAGGTCAATACTCCGCCGCCCGGAATCTTATTGACAACACCGGCCACCTTGAACATCTTGTCGCCAATTTTCAACGAGTCTTCCGAACTGATCTCATACTGGCGGGCCAGCGATTCATCTAACATGACAAACCTGCCTGTCTTCAATTCCTTGACTGCATTGACGGGCTGCGTTTCCAGGTTTCCATAAAATGGGAAGTCACCATAAAGGGCGGTGACTTTCACAAGCCGCGATTGGCCTGTGTTCATGAACATCACCATGGATGCCATCTCTGCGTCGCCTGCAGTGGGAAGCTTCGAGGAATCCAGCAACGCAATGAGGGATGGGTCAAACTTCTTGTTGCTGTTCAGCACCAGGTCGGCCCCCAACAACTCCTTGGCGTTTTGATCAAGTGTTTCCTGGAGAGAGAAATTCAATGAGCCGATGGAGACTACCGCCGCAATCCCTGTAATGAGGGAGGCCACCAACAGGAACAATCGGGAGTAATTATGACGCGCATCCCGCCAGGCCATGATCCATAGCCACCGGTCACGCCAAAACGGGCGCGTGTTACGCTTGAGAGAAATGAGGTATTCGATCATGCGGGGTTGCTGCGCCGGTCACTCACTACTTTTCCACCTTTCATTTCCAGGATGCGATCGGCGAGCAGGGCCAGCTCCGGGTTGTGGGTGATCAGCACCAGGGTCGTCTTTGATTCCCCGTTGATCCCGAACAACAACTCCACTACCTGCTTCGCGTTCTCCTCGTCGAGATTTCCCGTGGGCTCATCGGCGAAGAGAATCTTTGGCTCCGTAATAAACGCGCGCGCAATGGCCACCCGTTGCTGCTCGCCTCCCGACAATTGGGAAGGATAATGGTGCAGTCGTTCACCCAGCCCCACCCTGTCCAGTAGGGCTTTGGCTTTCTGCCCGACATTCCGGGTGCCCCGGAGCTCGAGCGGCACCATCACATTCTCCAGGGCAGTAAGGGTGGAAAGCAGTTGGAAGTTCTGAAAGACGAACCCGGTGTACTGGTTTCTCAGGTAGGCCCGATCATCTTCATTCATGGCATTCAATTTGAACCCCATCAGGGATACGGTCCCTGCCGAGGGCACATCCAGGCCTGCGCAAAGGCCCAGGAGGGTAGTTTTTCCGCTCCCGGAGGGGCCCATGATAGCGAGGCGCGCTCCTTGCTCCGCTTCGAAGGAAACGCTGTCGAGCACGACCAGGTCATGGTCACCGGAACGATAGGATTTAGTCAGGTTTTCGGCGGCGAGAAGTATTTCAGGCATAGGCGGGTGAACCGTCGAGGGTTAGAATCGTTAATTGTGTAAAATTGTTCTTAACGTAACCGGATATTCTATGGTCGGCAAGTTAGCGGTCTTTATTGTAGTGGCCATGTCTTTTTCTTTTTCTCCTCCGCCTGCTAAAGTGGTGCTCTTCTTTGGCGACAGCCTCACGGCCGGGTACGGCCTCAACCCCGAAGACGCCTTCCCCGCCGTAGTTGACAAGACCTTAAAGAAATCTGGGGTCGAAGTTCGGGTTATCAATGCTGGACTCAGTGGTGAGACATCGGCTGGGGGCCTTACCCGTATTGACTGGATCCTCCGCCAACCAATTGATGTCTTTTTTCTTGAGCTTGGCGCCAACGACGGGCTTCGTGGGCTTCCTCTTTCCGAGACACGTAAAAACCTTCAAACGATTATTGACAAGGTGAAAGTCAAGAACCCGAAGTGCCGGATTGTGCTGGCGGGGATGATGGTACCCCCGAACATGGGCAAAGAATACTCAGACGAATTCAGGGTGTTGTACAGCGAGATTGCGAGAAAGAATAAAGCTACGCTCATCCCATTTCTCCTGGATGGTGTAGCCGGCATTGAACGACTCAACCAGGCCGATGGAATCCATCCCACCGCCGAAGGTCATGCCATCATCGGAAAAAACATCACGGAAGTCATACTCCCGATGGTGAAGTAGCTGCGCCTATCGACGTGGTGTCAACGCCTGCATGATCCGGTCAATCCACAGGGTATACATCGCGCCAGACGGATGCAATCCATCGCCGGCAACATATTCTGGTTTGGCCAATCCCTCACGGGTAAGGTCAGTGATATTTACGTACTTGATCCCCATCCTGGCCGTGATGCTGCGGTTGACCTCGTTGAACTGATCGATGGCCCTGGTGATCTCTTCCTGCTTTGGCTTTCCAAATGGTGTAAAGCCATAGTCGGGGATAGAAACAACAAACACATTCTCCTTCTTCCCTCCTGCCAGTGTAACCGCCATGTTCAGGAGTTCCTCAAATTCAGGCGCATAACTTTCAGCCGTTCGCTTCTGGTACTGGTTGTTCACTCCGATCAGCAATGAAACCATTCCCCAGTCGTTCGGCAAGTTGGCCTCCAGGATCGCCTTCTTCAGCTGGTCTGTGCGCCAGCCGGTAGTGGCGATGATGCGCGGGGCTTCAATGTTTTGCCCACGCTTGTTGAGTTCATTGGCCAACTGCACCGGCCAGCGCTGATCTTCCGGAACACTTTCACCAATGGTATAGGAGTCGCCGAGGGCGAGGAATTTTGTTTTCACGGAGGTTGTTTTTTGAGCGTGGACCATTAATGCACTGCAAAGAATCAACAATACGAATCGGGTAATCATGTGTTTCTGCCTTTAGCGACAAGTGTACTCCAAAACGGTAATTTGACCAATGGATGAAGTCTGCTTCGTCCAATAGCCTGCAGCATTATATTCATATGTCAAAGTTTCACCCGGGCTTCCGCTACTGGTCTTACTCACAACATTGTTGTCAGGTTGCGTGGAGCCGTAGGGTTTCAGTTTTCGAAAAGGGTTGGGCTTGCTATCGTAGGTAAAGGAAACCGTTTGCCCGGGGTTGGACAGGTAAGTATTTACCACAGAGGCCGGGTTGTGTGTGGTCAGGTTGTCATAGCTGTATACCGTCTTGAATCCCTGGGTGTCTTCTTTTACCGTCAACTGACCACTGGAATTGTAGGAATACGACGTAGCCTCCCCGCTCGGTGATGTCACCTTCGTCAGGTTACCGTCAGCGTCATATTCCATGGTGTTCGTATAAGGTGTATATCCTAACTTAACCACCTCACTGGTGATATTACCCTTACTATCGTAATGATACTCGATCAAACCCGGCTCTGAAACTCCCGCAATATATTGACGGTATCCAATCAACACTTCCCCATTATACAGGTAAACCAAAGTAAGGTCGTTGAGCTTGTACCGTGACAACTGACAATTCGATGCGCCGTTATCTTTGCAACTCAGCGCAATTGCCATCAACCCGGCAACAAATAAAAATCTATTGAATTTCATCAGAAGGAAACAACTCGCCTATTGACAAAGAACGCGAATTATCCCGTAATCAAACAATTAAAAGAATCGGGAAGGCCCGGAATTGACTGCTGCCAGATCGCAATTGGATAGCACTAGTGGCGAGTGGATTTTCCAGGACGTTTAGTCAAACTGGAAAGCTCTACCTGTCGGGGAATCCCCATAGGAAACCGGGAAAACTTCATCATCTCGTTCCATGCCTCTTCCGGCGACATCAATTGGCTTTTTGATCCTTTGGGCTGGATTGCCGGGTAAGTTCTAAACCTCTTTTGTGTCTCTGTCGTCACCGCTGCCGCTGTAGAAAAAAGCCAGAGAGGGCCCGTAAAAATGGCAAAACCGCCATTGGCAATCGTCAACAAGATGCTGGCATATCCCCATGCGTAATCATTTGGATTATGCGTAATTAATTGGGCTTGCACCACTCCCTTTATCGGGATGGTGAATGCCATTTCATTCAGCACGACAACCGAATCGTCCCGGATGCCAATCAATTCGCCGGCGATCACTTTGCCTTCTGTAAGGGTTACCTTGATGTAACTTCCATAAGCGTCAAACTCGAAGTTTGAACGCTTAGGCACATAATTGGACTTCACCCAGGTTGATGAACACGACATCAATTCAACAGCGACAACCAAAAGCAATATTCTAGGGATCATGGGATGCTATCGTTTGGTATACCGACTGTTCCAAAACACATGTTCCATCTCGGGTTCGCGAGCCTTGTAGACATGTGCGATGGACTTGAGATATTCCCGCGGATAGAGGAACAGTGTCTTTGCTTGAGTCAAATTTTCTTCCGGGAGCCACTCATCACGCATCCACTCAATGTAGTACCCTTCCGTCTCGATAAAGAAGTCGGCTGCCTTCGCGGCGGGAAGCTCATACCGAATGCGATAGTCTTCCCCAGGGTAGGTAACGAGGTGATCGGAAGCAGCAACCAATCGGTGAAGTGCAACCGTATCTTCCAGCTGATTTTTGGTGACCCCAACCGGTGAAAGGCGAATGGGGTGAACAGGTTGAACGATGGAGACCAACTGAAGGCTGTTAATTCTCCAGAGTCCTTTAGTGGTTCGAAGCTTGAGTTGAATCCGTTTCGCATTGCTTGCAGGAAGCCTGATCAACGTGTGGTCTTCCGCGATCGGTCCTTGCTCGTTGATGGAAGCAATCCACTTCCAGGTTCCTCGCTCATCCCGATAGCCAACCTCAATGCCGCCTAACAATTCATAGATGCGCCGGCTGCCCTTCTGGATCCAGGGAGAGCCTGTCTCCATCTGCTGATAGTAGTAGCCGGCCGCATGCCCTAGCAGGGATAGTGAATGATAGAACAGAAAAGTGGTCAGCAAGGTCTGCCGATTCACGATAGCGAGGCCCACTTCTCCACCGGGGTGATCGAACTCCAAATCGATTTCCTCCTTCTCCAGCAGATCGGAAGAATCCGCCAGGGCTATAAGCTCTCGCTTGATCTCGGGCGCCTGGCAATCAGCAAGCAGAAGTAAAAGAAAAACAACGAGAAGAGCCCTTAACACCCAGTTGAGACCGGAACCGAATCGGTCCATTTTATGCCGTGAATTTGTAAGCCATCCACTATTCATGCATCAATGTTACATGAACACTTTAGCCCCAGTGAATCAAACTTCGCAACCCAATAAACCATCTGTTGCAGTTATTGCAACTCACTCATGCGTAATAAGGGATGAGTCGGAAAGAACGGACTCGCACACGATTGGACCTTTTTATCCAACTAAGAGCTGCCCTGATTGAATATTTGATATCTTGAGGTCTAAATCACCCTCTAATGAAACCGCTTTTCTTGACCGCTTGCATCGCTGCTATTCTGCTTGCCTGCACCGATGACAAACCAATTACACTTCAGACCAACAAGAAACTTGCCTTTAAATTCACAGGTGTAGATATCAAAAGCGGTTCACTGCCCGGGAGGACCAACAATTTTGATCCCATTTATTGTTTCATCGAGGTAAAGAGAGGCAACGAATACTATGCTACCGGGGTATTTAAGTCCCTGCCCCCTTCCCTGCAGATTTCTCTTCCGGACAATACCAATTTCACTGTCAACATCAAGGCGGTGAGGAAAGGTTGGTCGTATGGGATTCGGCGATTTGTTGAAAACAACCGGACCACCATCAACTGGGCGGAGGCACAGGACAGCCTTAACTACCAACACCCCATGCACAATGGTGCAGATGCCGGACTGTGCTGGGTCTACCTGAAACCCGACAGCTCGCAAACGAATTTCCAGGCATACCCTCAAACCGATACGTACGCCGCGCGGCTGGAATTCAATTCAGGAACGACGGTGGACACTACGGTGGTCGAACTCAAGCGACAGATCTGGGGTATTGAGAGCCGCATTCATCACTTTGAGAAAGGGAAAGTGAGCGTGGTGCTGGCCGAAGGTCTTTATTCCAATCCACCGGACGGCACATCTCGCCAGGTGATCAACTACCCTGATTCCAGTAAACTGGACATCTTCTCGCTAGGCTTCCTGCACCAGGGCGACAACATGGTCCACATGCGCGTCATCTACAACGACGGAACCGAAGACCATGTAGCCTATGATGGTTATATTTCCGTTGCCCGCCTCGAGAAGAAGGTGCTGGACATCGATCTCGGGCGATTCAATGCCATGGGCGGCCGCATAATTGGGTTTGACCTGCTGGAGGAGACGCTTACCGCGGGAGAGATCATTACGATCAAATAGGAAGCCCACTTAACATTCGCAAAGTAAGCGATTGGCGAAGAGGGAGGCTACCAACCTTCGCTTCTCGGTACTTCAAGGTATCTCAAAAACAGGCTGAAAACCAAGGTTTAGTGGGTTGTCGAGCGGGCTTAAATGAACACTTGAACAACACTCCACTAGCCACTTCTTCTTTTTTCAATCAAGGCGTGAATCTTTGGAACTAGCAAAGCAAACTCCTTTCTCAAAGCCTTTAATTTTTTGATGTCTTCCTTCAACTGATCAATCGATGTCACAGTCTTCTTGATTCCATATCCTTTCTTGCTTGGACTATCCTTGATTGCTAACATTGGCAGGTAATCTCCCTCAAAAAGCTGAAAATCCACCCCATCACCAATCCAGAATGTTGAATGAAGAATTTCATTCCTTCTTTCAATTTGTTCTAGAAACTTTTTCTTGAATCTACGCAGTTCCTCAATAGTATCTGCCGCTTCTTTGTTCTTGGTAAGCAACTCATTTACCATGGAGACAAAGCACTCCAAGATCGGCTTAACTGTCATGTGGTTATAACCAAAAACTATGCCCGTCAATCGTGAGTCATCATCAGCAAGGCCCCGAATGTGGAAAATGTGCGCTGCCTGCAACCTAAGCGTGCCAACGATGTGCTCAAAGCAGACTACAAATTCACCAATAGCGGCAAATTCTGTTGTCCAATCTATCTCACCATGTGCTTCCTTCTTCGCCATCCATACAAGATAAGAAAATACTTAAGGGACTAATATCCTTCACTTGAGTCCTGAGTGGTCCTCTATCTATGAAAAGTTTAAACCAGGGAGATATCAAATAATTTAGTTTCTTTGCGGCCCCGGAGAGGTGCCAGAGTGGCCGAATGGGGCGGTCTCGAAAACCGCTATACTCGCAAGGGTATCGAGGGTTCGAATCCCTCCCTCTCCGCTAAGCGGAAAGAATAGAAATAACCAAGAAATACTGACCTACTCGAACCGCAACGATTCAATCGGATCCAGCTTCGAAGCCTTGTTCGCCGGATAGTAGCCAGAGAACAGCCCCACCAACACGCATACCACGATCCCTACAAACATCCATAGCCACGGCAAAACAAACGCCATGTTCATCGCCTTCGCGGCCAGGTTGCCAATGGCGACACCGAGCAACACACCGGCAATACCGCCAAGCATGCATACCACAATGGCCTCCACGATGAATTGCTGACGAATCTTCAAAGGGGTCGCTCCCAAGGCTTTGCGGATACCCACCTCACGTGTTCGCTCCGTCACCGATACCAGCATGATGTTCATCAACGCAATCGATGAACCGAGCAGGGTGATGAAACCGATGCCCAGCCCCACCCACGTAATGATGCTCATCAAACTGGCAAGGTCTTCCAGCGTGTCACTCTTGTCGAGCTCGAACGAGTTCGGCTTTCCCAATTGATCACGGCGGATCGAACGCATCAACCCCGTGGCCTCCCCCATCGCCATCTCCATCTTCGTGGGATCTGTTACTGCGACAGTAATGTTATAGTCAAGCCCCCGGCCCGAAGCTAGTTGGTTGGCCACAATCAAAGGGATCAGCGCCATATTGTCAAAGTTGTCTTCAGCGAGGTTGCCCTTCTCCTTCATCACACCAATCACGCGGAATTGGGTGCCCTTAAATGTTACCTCTTGCCCGATCGGGTCTTCATTGTTTTCAAATACGGCATCATAAACTTTCCGACCAATCACACAGACCTTAGCGCCGTACTGGATTTCAATGGGAGAAAAGTTTCGGCCGAAGTCAAGGTTGAGGCCCTTTACCGGGAGATAATCTTCGTTGATGCCCTGAACCCGGATGTTGGGATTAGTCTTGAAGGACAACCGCTTCACCTCGGCAATACCGGTCAGGTCAGCATTCACGCTCACCGTGGCCGGAAAGTTGTATTGGTCAACAAACCGCATTACTTCCGTCATCATCAGGCGCTTGTAGACCTTCTCTTTCAACCCTTCCTGACTCCTGCCGCGGTTACGCTTGGACCAGATGTCGAAGGTGTTGGCTCCCAGTGTAGAGAGGCTCTCGTTGAGTGTCTGCCCAATGCCGTCCACGGCCGTCAATGAACCCACGAGGGCCATGATGCCGAAGGTCACAATCACGGCGGTGAGGATGGAACGAAGCAGGTTGGCCTGTATCGACCGCAGCCCCTCTTTGATGTTTTCGATCATATTTCCGGGAAAAACTCAGTTTTGGAAGACAAAAATACGCTCTTTTGCGTTTTGAATTGGATACCCATTATCTATTAATTTGGCCCAATTCAATAGCCCTAATACGATGCGCCGGCTCCTTTTGTTCTGCTTTTTATGTGCCTTCTCCGCGGCCAGGGCTAACTACATCCTGGTCCCGATGGATGAGAAGCAGACCAATCATCTGAAAGCCTATGGCATTGCCTACTGGGTGCTCAAGAAGGACACGGAGGTTGATTGGCTCCTGAACTACCGCGGCGGAAGCTTCCTCTGCAAGTTCCACCCGTCCATCCAAAATGAACTGACCATCCGTGGCGTCTCCTATGAGATCATCTCCGATGCGGTCACCAACCAGATCTTGCTGGAGATTTCAAGCCCCGCGCTGAATTACGATATCATGAAACTGGAGAAGTACCCGAAGATTGCGGTGTACTCGCCCAAGTCAAAACAACCCTGGGACGATGCCGTCACCCTGGTTCTCTCGTATGCCGAAATTCCCTACGATGTGGTATTCGATGATGAAGTGATGAAAGGTGATTTGACCAAATACGACTGGCTGCACCTTCACCATGAAGACTTTACAGGGCAGTATGGAAAGTTCTATGGCAATTACGCGCACATGCCATGGTATTTGGAACAACAAAAAGAAGCGGAAGACATGGCCCGCAAGCACGGGCTTCCCAAAGTATCACTGTTGAAACTTGCCGTAGCCAAGCGCATCAAAGAATTTGTGGGCAGCGGGGGATTCCTCTTTGCGATGTGCTCCGCGACAGATTCATATGACATCGCCCTCGCGGCGGAAGGAACGGACATCTGCGAACGCATGTACGACGGTGACCCGGCCGATCCACGCGCACAGGAGAAACTCAACTTTGACAACACCCTCGCGTTTACCAACTTTCACCTCGTCCGGGACCCATTCACCTACGAGTTCTCCGACATTGACAACAATGCCCCGGAGCGTGGACTTCGGCAAGACAACGACTATTTTACCGTCTTTGAATTTTCAGCCAAGTGGGATCCAATCCCCACCATGCTCACCCAAAATCACACGAAAGTGATCGAGGGCTTTTATGGTCAGACCACAGGATTCAAAAAACACCTGATCAAATCAGATGTGGTGATCATGGGCGAAAATAAGTCGATCAATGAAGCCAAATATCTTCACGGAGTATTTGGCAAAGGATTCTGGACTTTCTATGGCGGCCATGACCCGGAAGACTACCAGCATACAGTTTACGAAGAACCGACTGACCTAGCGCTTCATCCCAACTCACCCGGGTTCCGGCTGATCCTGAACAACGTGCTGTTCCCCGCCGCCAAAAAGAAGAAACAGAAGACTTAGTGCATCCGGTCAGCACGAGGTGCCAGCCCTTTTAGAATTTCGGCCTCACCGGCAAGGATTTCCCGCCAGCGCTTCTCCACCCATTCCTTCGGCTGATATTGCTTCGCCAGCGCGAGGAAATTCTTGTAGTGTCCCGCTTCGGAGACCATCAGCTCATAGTAAAACTTTGAAAGATCTTCGTCACCGATTTCTTTCCACAATAAACGAAAGCGCTCACAGCTGCGGGCTTCAATCAGGGCGTTAAGTAAAAGCTGCTCACAGAGCCGCTCCTCCCGGCTGCCATCCTTCCGGATCAGGCCATTGATCTTCCCCACGTATTCGTCCTTCCGCTGAGGACCTAAAGACCATCCCCGCTCCCGCAATTTCTCCAATACCCTTTCAAAATGCGCCCACTCTTCAGCCACCACCGGCGTGAGCATATCGACCAGGTCCTGCTTGTCAGGAAACTGGACGATAAGTGAAATGCAGGAAGACGCCGCCTTTTGTTCGCAATAAGCGTGGTCCACAAGAATATCTTCAAGGTTCTTTTCCGCGATGTTCACCCACCTTGGATCAGTGGCCATGTTCAAACCCAGTACGTTCTTTTCCATCAATCAAACAACATGAAATCAAATCCAAGATCCAGGACACTCCGCTGACCTGGATAGTTAGGCGTCATTTGGTAGCCCGTACCCACAAAAGCCTGGATCAGGTTATTGTACTTCACAAAGAACCTGAACCTGCCCATCTTTCCAACAAAATACACATCCACCACAGGAAATGCTTTGGTATACACCCGCTCCTGGACATAAAATGATTGCATCGGAACATCATACGCCAGGGCCTGGTAGGTTGAGCGCCAATGAAAATCCAACCCCATGTGCATTTGAAGCCTGGACTTAAACACCAGGTTTTCGTAAACCAATTGTGCGTTGACGAAGAACAACGGTAGCTTGATCATGTTGTCATCGTTCCGCACGATGCTGGAATAAATGACCTGCGGCCGAAAGTACAAGTGGCGGAGAAACCGCATGCTTCCATTGATCTCCGGACACAGGATCATCTGTGTTCCTGACGACTGAATCGGGAGCACCCGTTGCCCGTAGGCGCCGGGCGCACCTTCTTTGAAGAAAACATTGTGATCATAAATGGTAAGTGCACCACCGACGCGCAAGCCCAGCATGGGATTGCCGACCTTGACCATTGCCTTGGCTTGCGTTGTGTTGATCCCGGTTAGCGGTTGAGTCCAATCATCATGACTGCCGCTGTAATACTGCTGCATCTGTCCGGGCTTCGAAACTGAATTCACAAAGTAAGCATCCAGCCATGGGCTTCGGATCGATGCCTCAAGTTTGTGGTATCCGCCGAATAAGTATTCCGCCGAACCGGAAAAGTCAGTTAGCGAATCCAATTGGAAACCAACCCGTAAGCCCAGGTATTGCTCATAGCCGGACAGGTTGAAGGCTGAACCCTTATTCTCCAACTGGTGGGTAGTATACTTGTACGTGCGCAACTTGTAATAGGTGCTGTAATATATCTTTCCCGCATTTCCCTTAACACCCGCTTCCTGCCGCATCGAACTAAACGTTGCCAGGTCCTGGCTTACCGTCGTGTCAATCACTGTTGCATCAAACAAGTTGTTGTTGTCCTTGCTTTGGAACCGGTTCTCTTCGGTGATAAAATCCGCCAGGTGATACAACTGGAATGGGCTCGCCAGTTGATAGTGCTGATAAATGTGAAAACTTGCCCTGAATTCTTCCGTCTTGGTTTGTGTTAGTACGGGTTTCGCATTCTGGTTGTAGACTTGATCACCCGGGTACGCCAGTGTATCCACTCCGCCTGTTTCCACTACCTGGTGCCTGATCCTGCGGAAGTTGAAGAGCAGAAAATACCGGTTGTTTTTGGACTGATACGTTGTAAAGAAATCATAGTAATGGCTGGTCACCATCATGTCGTTGTTGGAGAAGGATGACAGCTGCTTCTCCACCAGGATAGGGCGATAGTTAAATCCGAAATTCCAACGTGGATTGATGTTGCGGCTGAACTCCACGACGGTCATCGCTCTCCCCTTGCCGCCCCAGATCAAGTGAAAGCGGGAGAAAGGAGATTTGGTATCAAAGTAAACCGGTTCTTGCGAACCATAGTACGGCGTGTAAGATTTGAATCCGGAAGTTGCCCCAATGATGGAAGGTGCAGACGGATAAATTTCATTCAATGCGGTCCCCATCACGCCGAGGTCCTGGTAGAAATTACGAAAGCGCTGCACGTAGGTCCAGCGGTGATACTCCAGCAACGCCGTATCCAGCGGACGATACCTGGGATTACCTTTGAAAATATCTGCCTCGGTCGTCCATTTAGTTGTCTCCGGACCATAGACCATTTTGGTGGAGTCATCCAGTATGGTTGAGCCCACGCGTGGTGCTTCCTGCTTTGTCCGCTGTCGCTGGGCCTGTGCAGGTACCATCAAGAGCATCAGCACACCCAAGATTAACCCTCTTGATAAAGCAGGAATGAGCGACCTCATTTATTGATCGGTGGTACGATTAACGGCGTTGAGCACCAGCGCATCAAATTTCGCTCCATCCTGCAAGAAAACGTGCCGGATAGGTAAAGAAAACCACCTTTTACGATCCAGAAACCTCGAAAATTCAGGGCAATCCAGCTTTACAGCATCCTTCTCTGTAGTCAGGATCGAAAGTTCATCGCCTTGCTGGCCGCAAAACCGGTCAATCTCCTCAAGGTCAGCTGCGGTGTATCGGTGGTGATCTGCAAAACGGAAATGATGGACTACCTCAAAACGTTGAGAACAGAACCCACGCATGGGCTCCGCGTTGGCGATTCCCGTGACCAACACCACCTTACCAGCCAATGGCGGGTTGTCCCGCAAGGCCTTTGGCTCACCGTATTCTACCGCGGAAAAGAAGACTGGTTTGTTGCCCGCATACGCCTGCACTCGGCGTGTCATCTCCTCCTGGACTGCGCCAGTTATACCTGACTGACACTTTGTGATGACAATCACATCAGCGCGATGTGCCCCCGACCGGGATTCACGAAGCCGACCAAAGGGCATGAGAAAGTCCTGGTAAAATGGTCGCTGGAATGTGGTGAGAAGGATGGTTAGGTCAGGCCGAATGGACCGTTGCTGCATAGCATCGTCCAGCAGCAGCACGCGGGTTTCCGGAAATTCCTGCAAGATGTGCGGTATCGCGTAAACGCGGTCCTCCCCCACAGCCACATGAATGAGGTTCCCGAATTTTCGAAACATCTGCAGGGGCTCATCACCGATGGTGCGAGCCGTGTCATCACCACTCGCCATTCGGTACCCGGTGGTTTCTCGTTTATAACCCCGGCTAAGGGTTACGGTAGGCATACGGCTCCCCAGCAATTCGGCCAGGTATTCTACCATAGGAGTCTTACCTGAGCCACCCACATTCAGGTTGCCCACCGCAATCACGGAGGTTTCAAAAGAGAAGGATGGCTTGTGGCCAATGTCGTACAAGTGATTGCGCACCCGCATGACCGCGTTATAGAGGGCTGAAAACGGATACAATAAGAGTTTCAAGACGTTCATGAAATCTCTTACCCGCTTATTGGATAAATTGAGCCAAAATCCATTGCATGCAAACGCCAAAGATAAAGGATGTAGCGTCTTTTTTGGAATCCTGGGCACCAAGAGGCTACCAGGAGTCTTATGACAATAGCGGACTGCTGGTGGGAAATCCCGAAAGTGCTGTAACCGGTGTCCTGGTTTCCCTGGATTGCACGGAAGCAGTGGTGCGCGAGGCCGCCAAAAGAGGATGCAATCTTATTGTCAGTCATCATCCGATCATCTTCAAAGGACTCAAGTCACTTACCGGTAAAACGTACGTCGAGCGCGCAGTCATCGCGGCCATCCAAAGCAACATCGCCCTGTACGCGATCCACACTAACCTCGACAATATCCGAACAGGCGTGAATCAAAAAATTGCCGAGCAAATCGGATTGACCAATACGAAGATTTTAAGTCCTGCTTCGGGTACGCTGATGAAGCTCGTCACGTTTGTCCCTGCGCAACAGGTTGAAAACGTACTTAAGGCCATGAACGATGCCGGAGCTGGGCAGATCGGCAACTACAAGAACTGCAGTTTTGAGGTAAAAGGAACTGGGCGGTTCGAACCGTCTGCAGGCGCTAATCCCCACCTTGGCACCGTGGGCAAACCCGAACAGGTGGAAGAAGTGCGGGTGGAAGTCATCCTTCCGGAAGAGCGAAAGGCCAGCATCCTCCAGGCGTTACGCAAAAGCCATCCGTATGAGGAAGTCGCGTACTACCTGTCCAAACTTGAAAACGAAAACCAGGAAGTGGGCGCCGGGCTAATCGGCGAACTTCCCCAGGAAGAGGATCCCAAAGCCTTCCTTCTCCGGCTCAAGTCAGGCTTTAAGACCTCGGTCATTCGTCATACTGAACTGCCGCAGCGGCCTATTAAAATGGTGGCCGTCTGTGGAGGGGCAGGAAGCTTCTTGCTTGGCCAGGCGATCCGAATGCAGGCAGATGTCTATGTTTCAGCCGATTTCAAGTACCACGATTTCTTCGATGCTGAGGGGAAAATCCTCATTGCAGACATCGGGCACTATGAAAGCGAGCAGTTCACCCGGGACTTGCTCAAAGAGGTTCTGAGCAAAAAATTTACTACCTTTGCGAGCCATTTTTCAGAAACGGTCACAAATCCAATTAGCTACCTGTAAACGATGGAAAATCAGACAGTTGCACAGAAATTAGAGAACCTCGTAAGGCTCCAATCCATAGACACCAAACTCGACCAACTCAGAAAGCTCCGCGGCGACCTTCCCGACGAAGTCCAGGACCTCGAAGATGAAATCGAGGGCTATAAAGTGAGGATGAACCGGTTTGAGGCCGACTTGAAGGAAATCGAGGAAGCTATCAAGAAGAATAAGGAAGGAATCAAGGAAGCAGAAAAGCTTTCCAAGAAATACACCGAACAGCAGAAGAACGTCAAGAACAACCGCGAGTTCGATGCCATCACCAAGGAAATCGAGCTCCAGGAACTGGAGGTTCAGATTTGCGAAAAGCGCATCAAGGAAGCCAAAGAGAAGATTGAGGAAAAGAAGGGAGAAATAACCAAAATCCAGACGCTGATTACAGAACGGAGCGCCGACCTCGACAATAAGAAAAAGGAACTGGAAGAAATCTCCGGGGAAAGCCACGAGGAAGAGAAAAAGCTCCTGGCCGAACGCGATAAGGCTGCCAAGAAGATTGAGGAAAAATTCCTCAAGTATTATGAGCGCTTGCGCAAGAACTTGTCCAACGGTCTCGCGGTAGTTCGCGTTGTTCGTGGTGCCGCAGAAGGCTGTAACATCATCATCCCTCCCCAGAAGATCGCGGAGATCAGGGAGAAGAAGAAGATCGTGATCGACGAACACTCAGGCCGCATCCTGGCCGATGTCGATATGGAGTCCATGGAGGAAGAAGCTAAGCCCAAAAAGGCAGCACCAGCCAGACGCACCAAGAAAGTTGGTTAGTACCCGGCTCCATCAAACACTAAAAAAGGCAGCCTTTATGGTCTGCTTTTTTTTCTTTGCCTCAACCTCAATTCAGGCAGCCGACAACCTGTGGAAGTTTGACCCCGAGTTGGAAAGGATCTATCGGCTGATCCTTAGCCTTCAAATTGACGAAGCCCGCCTTGCACTGGAGGAAACCAGGGGGCGCAATGAACTCCACCGTCTCTATCTCCTGAATCTTTCGGAAACGGCCGACATTCTCATTACCGAGGATGAGAAGCGCTTTGATAAGATCAACGAAGACATGCGCTCCCGGATTGAGAAGCTCCAAAACATGCCGGATAATGCGGAAACGCTTTTTCTACGTGCTGAGATTAATCTCCAGCGGGGATTCAATCTTCTCAACCTGGGGCAAGAACTTAACGCCGTGCTGGCCATCCGGCAGGCCTACATCCATACGCAACAGTGCCTTAAGAAATACCCTTCCTTTATTCCCATCAAGAAGACCAGTGGTGTGATCCAGGTTATGCTGGGATCCGTTCCCGACAAATATCAATGGTTCATGAGCCTCCTCGGAATGAAAGGTTCGGTGAAGGTCGGGCAAAAGCAGCTTGAAGAACTTCGGCTGTCCAGTTCCTCGCTGAACATGGAGGCCTCCATCCTCTTTTATACCATTAAAGGATTCCTGAACCAGCAATTCGCTGAAGCCGCACGGGGACTCCAGGAAAACCTGGTGAAAGAACCAGATAGCAGGCTGCTTATGTTTTTGACTATCAATATGTTAATGAAGAACTCGGAGAGCGAGCAAGCATATCAAATCATCCAGACACTGGATAAGCATCCCCAGGGACTTCAGATGACCTACGTGGAATACTTGCGGGGCGAAACGCTCATCCATCGTGGGGAATATGCCCAGGCCATTCCTGCCTACCAGAAATTCATCCGCAGCTACAAGAGCCGAAGTTTCAAGAAAGATTCCTATTACAAAATATCCCTCTGCTATTACCTTCTTGGTGATATGACCAGCGCCAGGAAGAATTTTGAAACGGCCAAAGTCACGGGTCGCGCTGCCTCCGAACCGGACAAGTACGCCGATGCCATGCTGGCCGAACCTACCTTCCCCAATCCCAAAATTCTTAAGATCAGGTTTTATACCGATGGCGGCTATTACAAAGAGGCCCGGGAGCTGATCAAGACGGTGACTGCAGCTGACCTGTCCAAGCCAAAAGATGCCACAGAATTCGCCTATCGCAAAGGCCGCCTCGCACACAAAACGCAGGACCTTGTAACCGCCAGGGCGCTCTACCTCCAAACCATCGAACAGACCGGTGAAAATCCCTGGTACTTCGCTCCCAACGCTGCCTTGCAATTAGGTTATATCGCACAAGCCCAGGGTGATCTTGCCGCTGCAAAAAAGTACTACGAGAAAGCGCTCAGCTATCGTCGGTATGAATACAAGAGCGGCATCGACAGCAAAGCCAAGTACGCACTGGATCAACTTGGCAAGTAATTTCCTATTTGGGAACGATGACGGAACGGGGGTGAACCGTTTTCAAGTTGCGCAGATGGTCCGTCTGATTATACTGCTCTACCGTATAATGACTCCCGTTGAAATGAAGTAAGTAGAGACAAAGGTTCTCATGCTCAAACATATCCATGGATCGGATCGGGTAATGGAGCAGCCGGCACAAGAGAATTCGCATGGCTCTACCATGCATGCAAACCAGGATGTTCTTGTCTCCAGGCCGTGATTGCAACAAACGAACAAAACTCTCTTGTCGGTGGGCTACCGCGTCCGGGCTCTCACCGCCCTCAATCGGGAGGTGCGTATTACCCACCTGCCATTGGTTCAGTATCCACCGATAGTAAGCGTCTTCTTGTGGGGTAATTCGCTGCCCTTCTTTCGAACCCCAACTGATTTCGTTCAACGCTGCATGTGGTTCGATCACTCCACCACGCTCTTCAAATTGCTTCACGGATTCCTGGCTACGCCTCAATGCGGAAGTGTATATGCGATCAAACGGCACCGATTGGTAGGTATCGAAGAAAGCTCTTGCCTGGGCACGGCCCATCTCATTCAGTGATGAATCTACTCCACTCCCCTGCACAATACCTTGCAGGTTGTAATCGGTTTGACCATGCCGGATAAGGTATATTTTTTGTGCGATCAATTTCCTCTAATTTGGCCGCAAATATAAACAAATAGCGGACCGGGCAGTTATACTTTGCGTAACGAGAAAACCATGATGAACCCAACCGTTACCCTGGAGATGCTCAATGCCATGTGTCGTAATACCATGATGGAGCACCTAGGCATTGAAGTCACCCGACTCGGTGATTCATTTATTGAAGCGAAAATGCCGGTCGATCACCGGACTCATCAACCCTATGGACTCCTCCATGGCGGAGCTTCCGTCGTGCTGGCCGAAACCCTGGGGAGCATGGCCTCACATTGCACGCTGACGGATCCTAACAAATACTGTGTCGGGCTGGAGATCAATGCCAATCATATAAAAAGTGTCCGGTCGGGCTTCGTGCTTGGTATCGCCAAGCCTGTCCACCTTGGCAACCGGACACAGGTCTGGGAAATACGGATTACCAACGAAGCGCAGGAACTGGTTTGCATCAGCCGTATTACCATGGCCATTATCGACAAGCGTTAAACTCGGTATGACAGAACCTATTCAACAAGGCACCCTCCGTTCGGTCGATACCGACCTTCAGAATGCTATCCGATTAAGCTTGGATAGTGATGCTGCCTTTGCCCTATGGAAACTTCCCGATTCTACCGCTGTATATTTTGCCGGAAGCCGCCATCCTGTCGGTATCCATGAGGTGGTGCTGGAGGACATGAAGCCTGGATTTCTCTTTGCCCCGTTCGACCCGGGCGAGAAAAAAATCCTGTTGCCGGCAGATGAATTCTTTGTTCACCAGGAGGGAAAATTGTCCAATGTTCAGGGTGAGTGGGCCGACGTCCTCACCCGCATGCCTGTTGAATCCGCTTCGTCAACTCCCCATGCATATCACATTCGTCAAACAGACAGTGGGCGGGCAGCCGAGCAATCAGGCTATGAAGACCTGGTTAACCAATGCCGTGAAGCCATCATTGGTGGACGATTCGAAAAATTAGTACCAACCCGATTCAAGGAAGTGGCGATTCCAGAAAAATTCGACCTGGCGCTTCTTTTCCTCGAACTGGGCCGACGCTATCCCTCTGCGATGGTCTCTGTCTTTTCCAGTCCGCAAAGCGGAACCTGGATCGGCGCCACACCAGAGATGCTGGTGAAGGTAGATGCTAACCAACATTTCCATACGGTAGCCGTGGCTGGCACACAGCGCTATATCCCCGGAACGGATCTCCGATCCATTACCTGGACACAAAAGGAAATAGAAGAACAGGCGTTGGTGGAGCGATACATTATCAGTTGCTTTAAGAAAATCAGGCTTCGCGAATTTGACGAACGTGGACCCCGCACCGTCATCGCTGGAAATGTAGTCCACCTCAAAACTGAATTCGAAGTAGACATGGAGGCCACCCGATACCCCCAGCTCGGCTCTGTTATGCTCCAACTCCTTCACCCCACTTCAGCGGTTTGTGGCATGCCGATGGAGGCTAGCATGGCATTCCTGAAAGAAAACGAGGGATATTCGCGACAATTCTACAGCGGCTACCTGGGACCAGTCGGAATCAACAATGAAGTCCAGCTTTTTGTCAATTTACGGTGCATGCAATTAGGTAAGGGCATCGCACGGCTATATGCCGGCGGCGGCGTACTGGGAGATTCTGATCCCGAAAAAGAATGGCAGGAAACTGAATTGAAGTTGAATACGTTGCTCAGCGTCATTAGGAATTACTTGACCTGATAGTACCTTCGCCTCCGTGAATTTCCCCGCTATCCATCAATTAGCTGCTCTCTGCGCAGCAAAAGGCATCGAGCACGTCATCCTCTGCCCGGGATCCCGCAGCGCCCCGTTAGCCATTGCTTTCCTCCGAAGCAATCATTTTACCTGCTACACATTTAGTGATGAGCGAAGCGCGGCCTTCGTTGGCCTCGGCATTGCCCAACAGACCGGCAAGCCCGTCGTACTCGTCTGCACTTCGGGTTCAGCTGGCTATAATTTCGCTCCTGCTGTAGCTGAAGCTTATTTCCAGCATATTCCGTTGGTGGTCATTACAGCCGACCGCCCCAAGGAATGGATTGACCAACTCGATGGACAGACCATCCATCAATCGCACTTGTTCGGGGACCACGTCAAACGATATTTCGAACTTCCACAGGAGTTTCCGAACGAGGAGGCATTCTGGTTTGCCAACCGAATAGGCAACGAAGCCATCAACCTATCTCTTGCAGGCCCGCGTGGACCCGTACACATTAATGCACCATTCCGCGAACCACTCTATCCATCCGTCCAGGAAAAAGAAATCGTTTCGCCCGGCCCACGGATAATTGAAAGTATCAGCTCCAGTTCCCAACTGACCGATGTGCAGTGGAATGAACTTCTCAACACCATCAATAGCCACCGAAAGGTGCTCATTGTTCCCGGGCAACTCCTTCCCATGCATGGCTTGGTTCCCGTGCTCTCCACGTTCCAGGCTTCGCACCGCTGGCCTATCGTCGGCGATATCTTGTCTAACCTGCATGGAATAGCCTCACACTGTAGTCATGCCGATGCGTTCCTTGGACAAATGCCGGAAAAACTAAAGCATTCCCTGAAGCCCGACCTGTTGATCACCTTTGGGCAGTCGCTGGTGGCCAAGCACCTGAAACTCTTCCTGCGTAAATTCAGTCCGCGCCAACATTGGCACTTATCACCAGACGGACAAGCGGCAGACACCTTCCAATCCCTGACCAAAGTTATTCCCGTTGATCCCACCTACTTCTTCAGCGAACTGAATCGTCGGGCCACAGAACACCAGGTCGCGCATCATGTGTACGCCGATGAGTGGATGCAGCACGAAACCCAGGCGCGCACCTCTATACAGGAATTCTTTACCAAACATCCTCAGGGTGAATTTGCACTCGTCAACCAATTGATCCAATCACTCCCGGATGGCTGTAACCTTCATCTGGCCAACAGCATGAGTGTGCGGTATGCCAATCACATTGGCCTGTCGTCCCGGCAAAAATCAATAAGCGTATTCTCCAATCGTGGAACGAGCGGCATCGATGGTTGTTCAAGTACCGCAGTCGGGCATGCCTTGGTTTCAAGGGTGCCGAATGTCCTTCTAACCGGGGACCAGGCCTTTTTCTACGACCGGAATGCCTTCTGGCATAATTATCCGCTGAGCAATCTTTTTGTAGTAGTCCTGAATAATCACGGCGGCATTATCTTTAACATGATCGACGGTCCTTCCGGGTTGCCGGAAGCTGAGGAGTATTTTATAACCCGCCAGGCCCTGCGCGCCCGGTCCCTGGCAAGCGAGTTCGGGTTTACCTACACGGAAGGGATGCGCACCACCTGGACTGACTTCTTCCAGCCTGACGGTAAAGCAAAGATCCACGAGGTGGAGTCGTCACAAACGCTGAACAAGTCCAATTTCGAAGCGTTTAGAAAACAGATAAAACAAAGTTATGAAGCTTAATTATCCCTGGCAGCCCATCAAGGAGTACAAGGAGATTCTCTTCCAAAAGTACCAAGGCATCGCACGTATCAGCATCAACCGGCCCGACGTACACAATGCCTTCACTCCCCTCACGGTGAAGGAAATGATCAACGCCATGGAGCACTGCCGTGAGGACGCTGAAATTGGTGTCGTAGTGCTCACCGGCGAAGGCGGCAAAGCCTTCTGCAGCGGGGGCGATCAATCCGTGCGTGGACATGGTGGTTATGTCGGCCAGGATACCGTGCCCCGGCTTAACGTGCTTGATCTCCAAAAACTAATTCGGTCGATTCCAAAACCTGTTATCGCCGCAGTTGCGGGATGGGCGATTGGCGGCGGCCACGTGCTGCACGTGGTGTGCGACCTCACCATTGCCGCAGAAAATGCCCGATTTGGGCAAACCGGTCCAAAAGTCGGAAGCTTTGATGGTGGGTTTGGCGCTTCCTATCTCGCCCGTATTGTTGGTCAAAAGAAAGCCCGTGAAATCTGGTACCTGTGTGACCAATATGACGCATCCGAAGCACTGCAGATGGGATTGGTGAACAAAGTGGTGCCGCTGGATAAACTCGAGGAAACTTATGTCGCGTGGGCAAACAAGATCATGAAGAAAAGCCCGTTGGCCATCCGTATGCTGAAGTCGGCCTTCAACGCTGAACTAGACGGCCAGGCCGGCATCCAGGAATTGGCGGGCAACGCAACCCTGCTCTACTACCTCAGCGAAGAGGCCAAAGAAGGTAAGAACGCTTTCATGGAAAAGCGGGAACCCGATTTTTCTAAATTCCCCAAGTTCCCCTAATCGACCCTAAACTCCCACAGGTATGCGCGTCAACATCGGTGGCACCTGGACACGCCTGGAGGCACTCGACAAATTACCTGTCCATTCGGAGGAAGAGATGGATCGGGATGCCATTCAATTTATCCGGGAATGGCAGGAAGGCCGAACATCTTTTACGTTCCATACCTCAGGTTCTACCGGTGACCCTAAGCCCATCTCCTTCCATCGCGATCAACTGGTGGCCAGCGCACAGTTAACGCTAAAGGTATTGCCACTGACTCCGGGAATGACCGCGTTGGTTTGTCTTGATCCTCGTTTCGTTGCCGGGGCCATGATGATCGTCCGCTGCCTGGTCGGTTCAATTGACATGGTCATACGCCCTGCCTCCTCAAACCCTTTCACTAAGCTGCCAGAGCCAATCGATTTTGCGGCACTGGTACCCTTGCAAGTCACTACCGTACTGAAAGAAAGTCCTGCTGTGCTCGATGCGTTGAAAGTCCTGATTGTGGGGGGAGCACCCCTCCCGGAAACTGTAGTGTCCAAATTAAAAGACTGTCATGCCCACTGTTACGCCACCTACGGGATGACTGAAACACTGACCCACATTGCGCTTCGCAAGCTCAATGGGCCCGACAAACAAAGCGCTTTCCACCTCCTTCCCGGCATCCATGCGAGCCTTAATGAGTTGGGCTGCCTGGTCATCGAAGCTCCTCACCTGGGACCTCCCATCGTTACGCACGACATTGCCGAGTGGACAGGACATGATTCCTTTCGGATCCTTGGTCGATCGGATGAAGTCATTAACTCCGGAGGGGTAAAGGTTCATCCCAAGAAAGTGGAAGCCATTCTGGAACGCGTACTCGATGAGCTCGGATATACTTTTCGCTTCTTTATCGCGGGGCAACCTGATGAGCGGCTTGGCCAACATGTCTGCCTCTTTATCGAAGGACCGCCATTGAGTGAAGCCGCAGAGTCTGCTATGCTCAGCCATCTTAACCAATGGTTATCCACGTATGAGCGGCCCAGGCAGGTGGTCTTCTGTCGATCATTTGTTCATACTCCTACACAGAAGATTGACCGGTATGCGACCATGTTGAGGAGCATACCAAAAAAATAAAACCCCCTGCCCCTCCTTTAGGGAGGGACAGAGAGGTTTTCAGCTAAGAAAGTTTCTTGTTGGAAGCCTGGGATTTCAGCGATTGAATTTCCTGCTTCAGGTTCATGACCATACCCGCCAATTGTTCGACGGAGAGATCTCCCTGTGTTTGTCCTTCCGGGAAATCCACGCTGATGTATGCTTTGGCGCTCCATAGCTCAATCACATCTGCCCCGTCAACCTGGTAGGGTGCATACTGCCGGTTATCTGACACGAGGAACAACTTACCACTCTCGTTCAGGTAATTGAAGACGCGCTTGAACACAATGCCTTCACGCCCCGTCACCAGAACATAGGGCTTGCCATTCTTGACAGAGTTGATGTCTTCGACCAGCTCACCGATGACTATTGTCCCGGGGACGATTGGAAGCATGGAATCTCCAGCGATCTCAAAGGCCCGATAGGTTCCTTGCTTCAGGATGGGAAGCTTAAACCGTGGAAGCTCCTTGATATATTCAGGATCCGCGTAACCATTCAGGTAACCTGCAGCGGCCCGCATCGGAACCAACTCAATGTTATTCCTGCTTTGCTCGTCCACCGTAACCACGACAACATCTTTTGACATCATCGCCTTCTTCTCGTACGGTTTCATCTGGCTGATATCTTTTCCGATGAGCACGTCAACTGTATAACCACCCAGCGAAGCCATCTTCTGCAGCAATTCTAGACGTGGTTCTGCCCTTCCTTCTTCGTAGGCGCCTACCAGTGAACGCTTGATCTCCAGGCGTTGGGCAAATTGGTCTTGCGTCAGTCCCAACTGCTTCCGCAGGAACCGGATGTTTTCATTGATCTTGACGATGCTCATTTGGCAAAAACTAAGATTCTACCGGAGTGAACGTTTCTCGAGTGCAGTGAGAACAGATTCCGCTGAAAGTAGGAATCGCGGTCTTGCATCGCCATCACATGTCGCTGAATCTTTTCGATTACCTCTGACACCAGGGACTCCTTGTCAGCGAGTAGATAACCGTAGCAGGGCTGCTCAAAACCCTCGGCCAAAAAATTTACCTGGAAACGGCCTGAGGCCAGCCGCTTGCTTGTAAGCCTTAAGTTCATAACTAAATATTTTAGTCAAACTAAGCACTCAAAATCTAAACATGCAAGTATTTGACTAATTATTTTAGTCTTCTTCTTCTAAATCCCAATTTTCTTGGTTATTCCACCGAAGGGTACCCTTCGTGACTTCCAAAGGCGAAGGGATGTTGTCCCTGAAAATCATCCCGGTCCCAAGACCTTGAGGGATGGAAATGGGATATTGGCAGACAAACTGTGCCAGGGCGTTAAGCCCGACGTTACTCTCCATGGCCGAGGTGATCCACCAGCCGATATTGCGCGTGGTCGCCAGGTCAATCCAATCAGCGCATCCATGAAATCCACCATGGAGTGAAGGTTTCAAGACCAGGAATTGAGGCTTAACTCGATCCAGTAACTCCTCCCGGTCTTGTCGGGTACCAACCCCGATCAGTTCTTCATCCAAAGCCACGGGAATTGGCGATTTCTGGCACAATTCAGGTAGGAAAGGTGAGCCCGCTTTCAAGGGTTGTTCAATGGAATGAATGCCATATTGCGCCAGGTCCATCAGCTTTAGCATCACCTGATCCGACTTAAAAGCCCCATTGGCATCCAGCCGCAGAGTAATCTGGTCACGGAAATACTTCCTCCGGACGAACTGCAGGATGTCCAGTTCCTTTTCGAAGTTCAGCCCGCCAATTTTCAATTTGATACACGTGAAACCTTCTTCAACCTTGATGCTGACTTGCTGAAGCATGAAATCCAACCCTCCCATCCAGACCAGGCCATTAATGGGAATGGACTTCCCGCGCACAAATTCATTGTCAAAAACTAACCGTTTTCCGCCATTTCGAAGGTCCAGCAATGCCGCTTCGAGAGCCAAATAGACAGATGGGCACAGGCCCATTGACTCAAAGCGCTTATGAATGTCCCCAATAGTGGCGATGGCAGATAGATCGAAACCATTCGATAGATGGGCCACCAGCTGCGTAAGTTGCTCGTTCACATCCACAGGTTTCTCTGCACTTAGCCCGGGTACTGGTCCTGCTTCTCCAATGCCAAAAACCTCGGGCTGTCCGGAGTCCCAAATTTTAAGAAACCAGCTATCCCTTTGCTTCATCGCCCCACGCGATGTCCTCGCACTAAAGGAGAAGTGAAAAGTCCGCTTGAAAAAAGTAGCCTGCAGTGCCATGAGGTTACTAATATGGAGGGGATGCATGGCAAATACAAAGGCGGGACTAATTTTGACCATGATTGAAATGCCCCGGCTTAACCTTGGCGATTACCAATACGACCTGCCCGATGAGCGGATCGCCAGGTACCCATTACCTCAGAGAGATCAATCCAGGCTTTTAGTCTACTCGCAAGCCCATATCAATCACTCAAAATTCAGTCAAATCACTGATTTTCTGCCTGTTGAATCGGTACTCTTCTTCAATAACACGAAAGTAGTTCCGGCAAGAATCCTCTTTGAAAAACCTACCGGTGGCCGGGTGGAAGTATTCTTACTAAATCCCGCCAACCCAAACGAACTCATGTCGGAAGCACTTCAGTCAAAAAGCCCCACCTCCTGGAAATGCGCGGTGGGCAATGCACGTCGCTGGTCGGGGGAAATAGCATTGACTAAGGATCTGGGTGGTGCTCAATTGTTTGCTTCCTGGAACAATCGGGGCGAGGGAGTAGTGGATTTCAGATGGACTCCCTCGGAAATTCCGTTCGCTCGAGTGATTGATGCCGCCGGCGCTGTGCCCTTGCCTCCCTATCTAAAGAGAGAAGCTGATGTTGAGGACCGTGAGCGCTATCAGACAGTTTATTCCCGGCACGAAGGTGCAGTTGCCGCTCCCACGGCGGGGCTTCATTTCACGGCACAAATCATGGAGGCGCTTCAAACCAAAGGGATACGGTCAGACTTTCTTACGCTGCATGTTAGCGCAGGTACCTTCCTGCCGGTGAAAGTCCAGAATCCGGCAGAACACCAGATGCACGAAGAGGAAATAATAGTCTATAAACATAACATTATCAACCTGTTAGAAGGCAATAGAAAAGTTATCGCGGTTGGTACCACAGCCATGAGAACCCTTGAAAGTCTGTACTGGTTTGGAGCCGCCTTACACACTAATCCGGAAGCGCCTTTCAGGATTACCCAGGATAGCCCATATGCCGGAATGAGTACCGTTTCAACCCAGCATGCTTTGGAAGCGTTGCTGAAGCGGATGGAGCAACTTGACACCGAACAACTCGTGGGTCATACGTCCATTTTTATTCGGCCTGGGTATGAATTCAAGGTGACGAAGGGACTGGTCACAAACTTTCACCAGCCAGGCTCAACCTTACTCCTCCTTATCGCCGCGTTTGTCGGAAATGCCTGGAAGGAAATCTACCGAGAAGCACTGGATCACCCCTACCGATTCCTGAGCTACGGAGACAGCTCACTCCTGCTCCCGTAATTCCTTGATATAGTGAAGATTCTGCTAACGGAATTGGAGATATTTCGCTCTTCCAAACCTTCATCGTCCAACGGTTGGAGTCCGCGTTCCCAAAAAGAGGGTAAGTCTTTATTAGCCAGAGATTAAATGAATGTTGCTGAAAAGCCTCTTTAATAGGTTTTTTCGACGAATTATCTGATATTGAAATTCGAAAAAACTAAACCTTGCCGAATGAAAGAGCGGTTGACCAACCTCTTGGGGGTTGAGCCGGAAGAAACGGGGCCTGTGGCCCTTTTGCTTGCCCTCAGCTTTTTGATGGGATTATTCCTGGCAACCGTAGCGGTTGCGGCGCAAACCCTCTTTCTTACGTCTGAGGGTATAAGCGAGCAATATGACCTCCCCAAGGCCCTTTTTATTGGCGGAGGTTTCGGCTTCCTGGCAACGGGCCTTTTTAACCTGCTTCAGGGCAGAATGCCCTTTAGGTACCTCGCAATGTTCTTTCTGGTCTTGATCATTGGAGGTACGGTGGTACTGGAGTATGGCGACAACTACCCGGAACTGATCAGCCCAAATGCTCTTCACTATGTTGGTTTTGCCCTTGTGCTCCCCTTTACCTTCGTTATGCAACTGGTCTTCTGGGGTGGCTTCAATCGCCTGTTTACGCTTCGCCAGCAAAAGCGAGTCGTAGGTAACGTATCCATCGGGATGGATATCGCGCAGATCATCGCGTTTTTCACCATTCCCATCATGCTGCAATTCGGGGTGGAAACCCGTTCACTGTTCACGATTGGCTTGTTCAGTATTATCGGATTCCTTGCACTGTTCTTGGTGCTCTCCAACAATTACCTGTCTCCGGCAGAAAAGAACCCTCAGCCGGGCATGATGAATGAAAAGGAGCATAAGAAGCTAAATATCTTCAGCCTTTTGCGCCTTCGTTACATTCTGCTCCTCGCTGGGTTTATCGTCGTGTCTTTTACAGCGCTTCGATTTATTGACTATTCATTTTACAACGCAACCATTCAGCGGTTTGACAGCGAAGGACTTCCGATTTTTCTCAGCTTGTTTGAAGCAACCGTCGTAATCGTCGGATTCTTGTTTGGCTTATTTGCTGCTGACCGGGTACAAGAGGAATATGGGTTGAGGGTTTCACTGATCATTAACCCGTTGTTGCTTATCATCTTCACGGGCGCAGCCCTCGGCCTCGGTCTCCTTTTCGGCTATCAAGGAGAATCCGAAAACGTGGTCTTCTTCTTCATTGCCGTGGCCATGTCGAAGTTGTTTGTCAACTCGCTCCGCGATTCGCTCGATACCCCCGTATTTAAGTTCTATTATGTGCCGATCGAAAAATCCATCAAGCTTGATGCACAAACCAAGCTGGAGGGTATTGTCACCGCCTTCGCCACGATGGTGGCCGGGGGATTGATTGTTGCCATTAACACTTTTGAAATATTCAACCTGTTGTCAGTCACGCTGTTTACCCTTCCTCTTCTGGGAGCTTGGTACCTGATTACCAACCGCATGTACCAGGGGTATCGCGACACGCTCCAGGCCTCACTCCAACGAAATAAGGAATCCGTCGCCGGCCACGTGGTTCGTGAGTTCACGCTCAATAGCGTACTGGAAAAGGAAGTGAACAGCACCGCCGAAGAGAAGGTCATTTATGGCCTCAAGCTCATGGAGAAACTGGAGCCGGCGTTATTTGAAACTTCACTCATGAAGCTTGCTGAAAGCAGCGAACTCAGGAAGGTAAAAGAGTTTGCCCAGGCAAAAATTGAGGAATTGGGCCTAAGCCAGCAACCCGAAGGAGAAATTGCAGGTCTGGCCAAACAGGCCGCAGGTGCTTCGGAAGACAGCGACCTCCTTTCAATTTCATCGGAGAAATTGCTGAAGCTCGGCAAATCAGTGAAGCAAGCTGACCGTATGCTGGCGGCTAAGTTGCTTCGCAAGATGATCAGTCAGAAAACGATCTTCATCCTCCTTGAATTGCTCCGCGATGCCGATCCCAAAGTGCGCAACGAAGCCATCCTGACGGCCCGCAAAGTGAAGCGCCCGGAGACATGGCCCGTGCTCATCGACATGCTGTCATCACCATTATACAGCAACCAGGCGACGGCAGCATTGAAAGAATCGGGCACTCCTGCCCTACAAGTCCTGGACTCCGCTTTTTACAAGTCAGGACAAACTGACCAGGTTATGCTCAAGATTGTGCAGATCATCGGTCACATCGGCGGCGAAGAGGCTTGGCAACTCCTGTGGAAGAAATCAGACTACCCGGATAAGCGAATTGTAAAGCAAATCTTCTATTCACTTCGGTATACCAACTACACAGCTAAAGGCCGGGAGCGTAACCAGGTCATGGACTTGCTCGACACCGAGATCAGCAAGACCTTGTGGAATCTGAATGCCCAGGAAGAACTTCCTGAAGAACCGCATTTCTCTTTTCTCAAACAGGCACTCCGCGAAGAACTGCGCGACAACTACGACCAGATCTCCTTGCTGATGTCAATCTTGTATGACCCGGTGTCTGTTCAACTGGTGCGTGAAAACGTGGAGACGGGAACCACTGATGGTATCGCCTACGCCATGGAACTGTTGGACTTGTTTGTCGACCAGGACCTCAAGCCCCGCTTGCTGCCCATCTTCGATGACATGTCGCCGAAGGACAAAATGAATAAACTCCAGGTATACTTCCCACGGGAGTCTTACAACCCCGTCCAGGTGGTTAATTATATCCTGAACCGCGACTTTAACCTGAACAACCGGTGGACAAAGATGTGCGCCGTTTACGCCGCGGCCTATATTCCTGAATTCCGGGTCAGCAGGGGCTTGATTGGACAAATGTTCAACCCTGACCGCCTCCTGCAGGAAACCGCAGCGTGGGTCATATATAATAAGGACAAGGCCCAGTACCGTATCGTCGCCGATCGTCTTCCCCTGCGCGACAAGAAGTTCCTCGACTCATCCATTGAGAACAACCAACTCCTCGACGGTCTTGACGACGGGTTCTTCCTCGGGATTGAAATGGTCATGTTCATTAAGAGCCTGCACGCCTTTTCAGGCATCCCCGGTTCTATCCTCAGCGACCTGGCTGACAAGATTATCCCAGTCGACCTCCGTCCCCAGGACAAAATCGTATTCAACAATCCCGATGAAAATCGTCCGATCCTCATCTGTGCGACCGGCGAAGTCCGGCTGCGCGAAGGAACGAATGAGGTTGGCTTGATGAACAAAGGTGATGTATTCGGAGATCTGTTCCAGGAAGGCCCATCCATCAAGATCACAGAAGTGGAAGCCACCAAGCGTTCAGTCATCTTCCGCATCAACCTTCCGGATTTCTATTTTGTAATGGCCAAGCACCACGAACTGGTACAAGGCCTTGTTCGAAATGTAACAGCAAGGAGACATAAGACGACCACCAACGCATAAAAGCAATCAACCCCACTATGGCTTACGACATCGATGTACTCATCACTTTTGCCGAGAAGGACAATGAACTCGGCAAGAAGAGCGAAGTTGGCTGGGTAACCCAGTTCAAAAAATTCCTGGAAATGATGCTGTTCCAGGTGATGGGTGAACAAACCAAAATTGTGCTCAAGTCTGAATTTGAAGACTTTACCGCGGCAGGAATGAACAATGCCGCTGTGCTGGTCACCATCCTGACAAAGGAGTTTGCCCAGTCCGGTCGTTGCCTGGATACGGTTGAAGCCTTCTACAAAGCCACAGCCGATTCCAAAGTGCAACGTGTTTTCAAAGTGCTCAAATCGCCGTTGTCAGGTCCTGAACAACCTCCCCGCCTTCGGGAGTTGCTAAGTTATGACATGTACCAGCTCGATAACGAGACTGGTTTGATGAAAGAGTATACCGACTTCTTCAGCCAGGATGCTGAAAAGCAATATTGGATGAAAATGGTCGACCTGGTATATGACATTCATGAAGCCCTTATCCTCCTGAGCGGACAGACTAAGGCGGAAGTAAAAAACATTTACAAGCGCAAGACCATTTACCTCGCTGAAACGGGTCATGATCTTTCCACGCCCAGAAATATTATCCGCCGCGAATTGCAGCGCCATGGATACGTGGTGCTTCCCAACCAACTCCTTCCTCCTCGCCAGGATGACCTGGAGCGCGTAGTACGAAGAGACCTCGAAGAATGCAGCCTGTCCGTGCACCTCATCGGGAGCGCCTATGGAGAAATCCCCGAAGGTTCCGATCGCAGCATTCTCGACATCCAGAATAAGCTCGCCGCTGAACATGCGGTGATCAAGCGTTCGCGCAAAGAGGAGTTTTCTCGGCTCATCTGGATTGCACCGAACCTCCGCAATGCCAGCGAAAAGCAAAAAGCATTCATTGAGTCACTCCGTCGTGACATCGAAGCACAAGAAGGCGCTGAAATCCTTCAAAACCCGTTGGAGGACTTCAAGAACATCATGAGGGAAGAACTGATTTCTTCGCAAACAAAGACGGAAGATCAGCCTTCATCCGGTAAAACAATTTACCTGGTTCACGACAAAGTCGATCACCAGCAAGTGCTTCCACTTGTCGACGTTATCCAGAAATCCGGATTCAACGTGGTATTCCCCGCTTTCGAAGGCGACTTGATGGAAGTGAGAAAAAAACACATTGAGAACCTCCGCCAGTTCGATGGAGCCATCATCTTCAAAGGCAAAGTCAACGACCAATGGGTGCGCATGAAAGTGCTCGACCTGCTGAAGGCACCGGGCTTTGGCCGTAACAAACCTATCCAGGGCAAAGCGATTGTGAGTGAAGCGCCGCTGGATAATTACAAAAACCAGAACGTCACTTTAATCAGTGGCGATAGCAATAAGTCGATCGACTCCATCAAGAACTTCTTACAAGAATTTAAATCCTGATGTCTATGGCAAAGCAAGTAGACGAGAAACCCCAGTCTCCGCAGCAACAAGTAGGCGTCGCCAACCCCTTCCCCGGGTTGCGTCCCTTCAAGATTGAGGAAAGCCACCTGTTCTTCGGCCGTGAAGGTCAAAGCGACGAGGTGCTCCTTAAAATGTCAAAAAGCCGCTTCGTCGGCGTTATCGGTCCCTCTGGATCCGGTAAATCATCCTTCATCTATTGCGGGGTGCTGCCGATCCTCTATGGAGGCTTCCTGACCGACACCAGCCCAAACTGGGAGGTGATCGTAACCCGACCTGGCGCGAACCCGGTTGATAACCTGGCCGAATCCCTCCTGGGTTCCAGCAAGGAATACAACCAGGCTGATGCGGAGGACAAGAAGATCAAGCGGACCATTGTTTCGACCCTCTTGCGAAGCAGCTCACTCGGATTGGTGGAAGCTATCCAGCAATCACGCAAGTCGCAGGACATCAACTACCTCATCCTGGTCGACCAGTTTGAGGAATTGTTCCGCTTCCGCGACGGCTCTGATCCGAATTCCGTCAACGAGACATTGGGGTTTGTCAATATGTTGATGGAAGCCGTGAACTATGAAGATGCCCCCATCTATGTAGCCATCACGATGCGTTCTGATTTTATCGGAGACTGTGCACAGTTCCCGGAATTGACACGCAAAATCAACGACAGTCACTACCTCATTCCTCAAATGACCCGCGACCAGAAGCGTCGCGCGATCGAAGGACCTGTGGCCGTAGGTGGTGCGAAGATCACCCCGCGCTTGACGCAACAACTGCTCAACGACCTGGGTGATAACCCTGACCAACTCCCTATTCTTCAGCACGCGTTGATGCGTACATGGAGCTATTGGGCAAGATTCCGCGACTACGAAGATGAACCGCTGGACCTCAAGCATTACGAGGCCATCGGTACGATGAAGGAAGCGTTGTCGATGCACGCCAACGAAGCCTACGACGAATTGGACGAAGAACAGCAGCGCATCGCCGAGATTCTCTTCAAGGCGATCACTGAAAAGCGTGGTGAAAACTTCGGTATCCGCCGTCCGACCCGCTTGGGAGAGATTGCCTCTATCGCCGACGTGGCCGAGAGCGATGTGATGGCCGTGATCGAGAAGTTCCGGGAACCGGGACGCTCACTCATCACCCCTGCCCATGGCGTTCCGCTCACCGGAAAGTCCATGGTCGACATCTCGCACGAAAGCTTGATGCGGATTTGGGTTCGTCTGAAGAACTGGGTGGATGACGAGGCGGATGCCGTGCAGATGTACTTGCGTCTCGCTGAAGCCGCCACACAGTATCAAATAGGCAAGGCTGGTCTCTGGAGGCCACCGGATTTGCAGTTGGCCCTCAACTGGCAGGCCAAGCACCGTCCTACCCTCGTTTGGGGTCAGCGGTACAACCCCGCATTCGAGCGGACCATGATCTTCCTCGAGTACTCAAAGAAAGAGTGGGACACCGAACAGCGGATCAAGGAACTTGAACAGAAGCGGCGCCTGCAACGGGCCCGCACTACAGCCACCGTGTTTGGTGTGCTGGCGATCATTGCCCTCATTGCCTTGGTATATGCCTTCGTGCAGCAGGTGAAGGCCACCAAGAATGCTGAATTGGCCGAAGCACAGAGAATCATAGCTGTTGCTGCGCAAAAGGAAGCGGAAACGAGCGCTAAAGAAGCTAAACGACAGGCCGACATTGCTGAAGAAGCCCGGCGTGCAGCAGAAAAATCTGCTCAAGAAGCCCGCGAAGCTGAAGCACTCGCCCGGCAACGCGAACAAGAAGCCAATGCTGCCCGAATTCGTGCAGAAAAAGCCGAGGCCAACGCCAAAGCCCAGGAAGCCATAGCCGTCGAACAGCGGAAAGCGGCTGAACTTCAGCGTGACCGTGCTGACCAGGCAACCCGAGAGGCCAACCGACAGCGATACCTCGCCCAGGGCAAACAGATGGCTGTGAAATCCAAAGAATTGGATAACGACCCTGTTCAGCAATCGCTGGTTGCCCAACAAGCGTACAAGTTTAATACCGCCAATGGCGGCAACCCGTTTGATGATGATATCTTCAATGGGCTGTACCATGCGCTGGATCACAAGCAATGGAACGATCCCCTCACCCGAAGCCTGGAAGGCCACGAGAAGGGTGCAGCACGGGCATTGGTTACGCGGGTGAAGACGAAGGAAATATACTCAGGCGGAAGTGATGGACGGATTCTTCGTTGGACCTCCGACGGCGGAACCTGGAAACATGACTCCATTGTGGGTGGACGGACAGACTACCAGGTATATTCGATTGACGTAAGTCCTGACGATAATTATCTGGTTGCAGGTGGTGCCACCACCGGTGACATCACTAACAACTACATCGAGTTGTATGATTTGCGCAACCTCTCGCAGGCCCCCAAGAAAGTCTTTGGGTTTACCGGCGTCGAAACGGTGGAATTTTCGCACACCGAGATGGGTGCCTATGTACGTGACCAATCTGGGTTCAGTATCAAGTTCACGGATTTCAATACAGTGCGTGAGGTGATCAAACCGAAAGAGAAGATTTCAATGATCACCATCAGCCCCGATGGAAAACGGATGGCAGGTACTGGAAACGCGGGTTCCCTTTTTGTCTGGGATCTTACCAACAACTTTGCTGAAAAAGTAGCCTTCAAGAACAATGCGCCATTAACTTCGGTGACCTTTGCCACAGACAACAGCCGTCGTATTATTGTCGGAGATAACACGGGCCAGGTCAAGATTATCACGGAGGACACCAATTTCGCTCCCCGGATTCTCTCCGGTCACACGGCACACATCGAACAAATCGTGTTCAACAATGCCGGTAAGTTTCTGGCGACCACGAGCCGAGATGGCACAGTGCGCTTGTGGAACTGGGACAAACTTTCGGACAACCCGATTGTGCTGAAAGATAACAGCCAGCGTGACTGGATCTGGAGCGCCGCATTTTCACCGGACGACGAGCAACTCATGGTGGGTATTCACAGCAACTCGGTGAATGCAAAAGAGACGATCCACGTGTACCCAACCAAGATCGTTACTATGGCCAACTCGCTTTGCACCTACATCGACCGCAACATGACCAAGGATGAGTGGGACAACTTTGCCGGCGGAAATACGGGTATCAAGTATGAACGCACCTGTGAAAACTATCCTGAGAACAACAAGTAATTAAGCGATTGCGACCATGAAGAGACTGTATTTATTGGCGGCGTGCTGGGTAGTGGGGATTGCACCTGCTTTCTCCCAGGCTACCAACTGTACCCAGACGCTGCGACTTATCCGGACCACCTATGAACAGGGCAGGTTGCATGAACTGCCCAAAATGGCGGAAGGATGTTTAGCCGGTGAAGGTGCAGGTGGATTCAGTAAGGAAGAACGAAAGGAAGCGTATCGCTACCTGACGCTCGCCTATATCTACCTGGAAGAGCCGGAAAAGGCGGACGAGTCGATGATCAAGCTCATGAATACAGATCACTTCTATCAGCCCAACAAGGAAGTCGACCCGGCTGAGTTCATTGCTTTGTATAACAAGTTTCGGCATGAACCGGTATACCGGCTTGGTGGAAAGTTCGGCGTAAACCTGACGCAACCTGTAGTGACCAACTACTATAACGTAGGCAGCACCGGTGCAGGCAACGGAAGCTATTCGATGACGCCAAGCATCCAGGTCTATGGTGTGGTTGAAAAGGACTTCTTTCGCAAAATACCGTTGGTTTTGGCTGCGGAACTCGGTTACGTGAGCAGGGGGTACAAGTATTCAAATGACCGATTGGCTACCGCGGATGAGGACCCCACCAAACCCATAAGCAACCAGGAGTTTCAGTTCACACAGAGCTACCTTGATTTGAACGTGATCGGACAATACAAATTCAAAAACACCATGGATGTTCAGACCTACGTGGGGGCTGGACCGGGAATCAGCTACCTCCTCTCTTCCAAAAATCAAGCCACTACACTGCTGGGAAATGGTTTTACGGTCACCGGTGGAGCAGTGGATGATACCAAGTCCTACAACAAACTGCTTGTTTCGGCTACCCTGGTGGCGGGCATCAAATACCGTTTTGGTGAAGTTTATGTTACCGCAGAAGCGCGGTATCAAATGGGCTTTACCAATGTGGTCAATCCTTCTTCCCGTACCAACCCGGAAATTGCTTTTGATTACCAGGGCCGCTATAATGACTATCGGGTAAACAATATGATGATCCAGATTGGGGTCATCTACCCGCACTTCAAACCACTGAAACTGATCCGCTAGTATGAGAAAATTCTACACGTTTTGCCTTTCCATACTCCTGCTCTCCTGCCTTAGCGAATCGAATGTCGACCCAGGTTCATCGGCGACCTTCATACGATACTACAACGGGGGAAATAACGATGAATCGAAAGCCCTGGAAATAGCATCTGACGGCGGGTTCATCATCGCGGCCACCACCACCATCAAGAAAACAGATGCTGACATAGCACGGACCAAGATCAAACTGATCAAAACGGATAAATCCGGAAACCCGCTCTGGCAGCAGCTTTATCCCGCTTTTGGCGTGGACAGCCTTGATTATACCGCCTCCTCTATCCAAGTCAACCCCGCAGGCGGTTACGTTATCATTGGTGACGTAATAGATAGCAAAAAACAAGGAGCAACTGTGAACACCTTTCCCGGCGTAAGCCGCGGACTTGTGCTTTTGGTAGATGATGCCGGGCTTAATCCCAAAACACTCAGTCTGCAATTCACTCCTGGTCTTGCTCAAAAAGGAAAAGCTGTCGCTATTGACGCAAATGGAAACATACTGGCGCTAAGTACCCAAGGTACCCAAACGATGATTTTGACCAGAATCTCTACTGTTGATACTATTTCAAACGCATACACAGGTGGTGCTACAACCCTTGCCAACAAATTGCTGATTGACAATGCGGGCAAGGCTGTTTGGTCCGGAACCGCTACTGCCTCCGGGCTCACTGGGGTGCGGTTGCTGCGAACCATTCCTACCAGTCCAACAGTTGACTTCGACTTACTCCTCAATGAACCTGGCTACAGTCTTTCAGGTTTTGATTTTTGTAAATATGGGCTTGGCTATGCCATCGCCGGTGCAACAAACCAGAAGCCAGGGGGTGGTCCAGCATCAACAGACACGGACATCCTGTTCTACCTCACTACCGCGGATGGTCAAACCTCCCGGGTAACTTCATTTCCGTTTGATGACCCCACAACGCCTCAAAATGAAGACAACCAGATCGATGCAGGCAACGCCATTACTTCCACGTTGGATGGTGGCTTGATCTTTCTTTCCTCTGTAAACTCAGCCGCTATCGAAGGACGAGGCGATTCAGATTTCTACTTAATTAAGATCGATGCATTCGGGAACAAAATCTGGACCAGTTCATTTGGGAGCAAGTTCAAGGATGATGCTGTAGCGATCCGACAGTTGTCCGACGGATCCTATGTCGCACTGGGCACTACCACTCAGGGATCCCTCAAGATCCTGACCTTGTTCAAGACGAACGGCAATGGAAAGATTGATTAGGAAAGGATAGGCATTTTAAGTCACGCATTTACCAAGAGAAGATTGTTATGAAGCGATTTTTACAGAACCTCTTTCTGACTTCCTGTTTCGTGCTCACCGCATTTGCCGCCTTGGCCCAGCCAACGTTCAGCAGCGCGACCACGACCACAACGACCAATATCCGGGTAACGTTTACGGCGGCCGCAAACCTGTCCGGAATCCCCGGAGGTTTTGCAGGGTTCACAGTCACCGGCGCCACCATCTCAGCAGCCAGCATTGTGGGCGGGGCAGGAAATTCAAAACAGGTTGATCTAACGGTAAGTGCACTAGCACCTAATTTTACGTGTACCAGTTGCGTTGCTGTCGCAGCAGGAACAGTCACTGATGGAACCCCGAACGCCGTTATCGCTGCTGCCGGTAATAACGTGACGGATGGGATTCTCCCCGTAATCACTTCTGTCAGTATCCCCAACAGCCCCATGAAAGTGGGAAGCGTTGTCACCGCCACCATCATTGTCAATAGTGATGCTGATACCTATACACTTGGCTCCTCAAACATTGGAGGATTTTCTCTCGGAAGTCTTAACAAATCCAACAATACTACCTACACAGCAACATTCACCGTGACCAACGGTGGAACAGACGTCGCAGCAGGTTCAAATATCCCCATCAGCGTCATACTCCAGGATACTGGAGGGAACAACAGCGCCGCATTTACAACGGCCATTGCCCAGGGTGGCGACCCTATTGATGCTAATAATCCAGTCATCTCCGCGGTCTCTATTCCCAACGTGGCCATGAAGGTAGGCGATGTGGTTACAGCGACCATTACCGTTGTCAACGATGGTGGTGACACCTACACCTTGCCGGGCGGTTCCACCATTGGAGGTTTTGCGCTCGGGAGCCTGAACCGGACAAACAGCACCACCTACACAGCCACCTTTACAATTGCCAATGGAGGCACCGATGTGGCCGCCGGATCAAACATCCCGGTCAACATCACGATCCAGGACGGTGCCACCAACTCATCTGCGGCCTTTACTACGGCCATTGCTCAAGGCAGTGACCCGATTGACGCCAATAACCCTGTTATTACCGCAGTCACCATTCCCAATGCGGCTATGAAAGTGGGTTCCCTGGTTACAGCTACCATCACCGTCACCAACGATGGCGGGGTAACCTATACCCTGCCCGGTGGGTCGACTATCGGAGGATTTGCGCTCGGAAGTCTGAACCGCACCAACAGCACTACCTATACCGCCACGTTTACAGTAACCAACGGCGGAACAGATGTGGCTGCCGGCTCCGACATTCCCGTCAGTGTTGTCCTCAACGACCCCGCAGGAAACTCGAGCAGTGCATTTACAACAGCTATATCGCAGGCGGGAGACCCTATTGATGCAAACAATCCCGTGATTACCGCGGTCAGCATCCCTGACGTGGCTATGAAAGTGGGTGATGTGGTCACGGCAACAATCACCGTGAATAGTGATCCGGACACTTACACACTTCCGGGCGGATCCACCATCAACGGTTTTGCACTTGGAAGTTTAGCTAAGACAAACAATACGACCTATACGGCCACGTTCACCATAACCAACGGAGGAACTGACCGGGCTGCCGGTGCAACTATTCCGATTAGCGTACTCTTACAAGATGGCGCTACCAACAACAGCAACACATTCACCACGGCAATTAGTCAGGCGAACGACCCCATTGACGCCAACAACCCTTCATTTACTTCCGTTCTCCCCAACCCTAACACCGGTTTTAGAAAGATTGGTGATGCTGTCCAGGTCAACCTGACCGCGACCGGCTCAGAAGCTACTTTGGTGGCAGGAGCAACTATGACCGTCAACGGAGTGAACGTGGCCGGAACATTTCAGAACCTCGGTGGTGGCAGCTATCGCGTAACCTATACCGTTGGTTCAGGTGACACTGACCGCGCTTCCGGTACTTTGCCGATCAGCCTTCAGTTCAATGATGCCGCTGGCAACACGGGTACTGTGGCTGCTTTCACTGCAGCCAACACCCTTGTTATTGACGCAAACGCGCCCGTAATCACCGCGGTCACAATACCTAACGTTACCATGAAAGTGGGCGATGTTGTTACGGCGACTATTACTGTAGCCAACGACGGCGGCGTCACGTACACACTCCCCGGCGGTTCAACCATCGGAGGCTTTACTCTGGGAGGCTTAGCCAGAGTTAACAGCACCACGTACACAGCGACCTTTACTATCGCAAACGGCGGAACAGATGTGCCCGCCGGTAACGATATCCCGGTAAGCATTGTGATGAATGACCCTGCCGGGAACGCCAGCGCCAGTTTCACAACAGCTATATCCCAAGGTGGCGACCGAATTGACGCAAATCGACCAGTAATCACCGCGGTTACAATTCCCAACGTTTCTATGAAAGTCGGTGATGTGGTTACGGCAACCATTACCGTCACGAACGATGGTGGTGACGTCTACACCCTCCCTGGTGGATCAACAATTGGGGGTTTTGCACTGGGTGGTTTGATCCGAACAAACGCCACAACCTACACAGCCACGTTTACCATTACCAATGGCGGTACCGATGTGGCGGCAGGCTCAAATATTCCGATTACCGTGACCCTTCAGGATACTGCAGGCAATAACAACTCCCCTGCTTTCACAACCGCCATTGTACAAGCCGGCGATCCCATTGACGCCAACAATCCTGGCCCATTTACTGTGGGTACTGTGGTTACGACAGGCGGAACGGTCCGGGCAGGGTACTGGAACGCAACCAACTCTGGTGTTAACATTACAGTTCCTATCGCCAACGATGCCTCCCTGAACAACCCCGGGGCAGTACAATTGCAAGGCAAGGTGAGCACAGACCTTACCTGGACGAACGTAGGTGCTTCGTCGGTGATTGGTGCGATCAATACAAATAAGGTCATGGCTTTGACCGCGGTTCAGTTTGAAGGTATTCCGAATTTTGGCGAGACCAAAATCGTACAGATCAGGGCTATCATCACCGATGCCGCTGGAAATTCAACTACCGGCACACAAAGCGCTACTACACTGACGGTGGACCAAGTGGCTCCTACCATATCTGGTTCACCGCGTATTTATTACGATGCAGTCAATACAGATGGTACCACGGGGGGCTCACACGATCGCGAGATTGTCATTTTCGAAATCAACGAACCCATCAGTTTGGCGGACAATTCCTCAGTGAATGACTTCCGAAATGCTGGAGGATCTTTAAATGCTCCAGGAACGATTTCCGTGGCAAACAATGACAAGACCGTGACGGGTACGGGTACCACATTCACCACCACATTCGTCCGCGGACAAGGTGTTTATAATACCTCTGGAACTAAATTGGGTGAGGTTGCCTCCATAACGAATGACCTTTCCCTTGAACTTTTCGATAATGGATCAGCAAATTATAGTGGCAACTATCGAACAGGCGTCGGCGCCGGAATAACCGATGGAAACAATGATGGTCGGATTACTTCCGATGCCAATGGTTCCAAATATTTTGATTCTTACGCCCCTGCCTTTGCAAGCCCTACAGTGTTTACACGGGCCGTTAGATTAATAAGCAGGGATGGAGGGAGCAACTGGAGCAGTTCTGCAAGTCCAGTTTCGCAACTTCGCTATGTGTCCGGAGGCAACCTGACCGATTTGGCGGGCAATGAGTTTACCCTGGCACCTACAAATTTGGTCAGCGGAAGTTCAACTCCACCCGCACTCAGCCCCAACGTCATGACCTTGTTTCCGAGAAGCTCGAATCCTGAAAAGATTTCATTTAACCTGAGCGCATCACTCGGACAATCAGGTATCATAGATGGAACCGGCACCATTACTACATCGTTAACCACCGTGACTGGTGTTGGAACGGCTTTCGACACAGAACTGGCTGTCGGCCAACACATCTTTGATGCCAACAGCCTTCACTATGTCGGTACAATTTCGGCCATTGGTTCGGCAACTTCGATTACATTGACAGCAAATGCTGCCTACCCCATCACAGGGGCCGGATTCAGTGCCACAGATTATGCAGGCTTGATTACGGCATCAACGGGCTCTGCAACAGTTACCGGTACTTCGTCGGCCTTTACGACCGACCTCGCGGTTGGCCAGCAACTCTATGATATTACCGGTACGCTCTACATCGGTGAAATCCAATCCATAACAAACGCCACAACCCTTGTCCTTACCGCGAATGCCGCCAATAACGTCACTGCGGCGCCATACTTGACTTCGATCACCGGGTTCACTTCGGCGAGTCCGGTCGCGCAGTTTTCGGCGATCTATACTAGTAAGGGAAATCTAAACAAGATCACCTTGCTATCCCAAGCCAATGGAACCTTTACTACGAGTACCACCATTAGCTACACGGGCACCTCCGGAAATGCCGTAGGCTCCAACGGAGTCGAACTTGCAGACATAGGCGCTCATGCTGTAGTGATGGAAACAGTAGCTCCAGTCATATCAAACGTATCCATACCTAACGTTTCCATGAAGGTGGGCGATGTGGTGGTTGCAACAATCACCACAGCGGATGACGATGGGGATGACGTAACATTAACCTCAGGTGCAATCAATGGCTTCGCCCTGGGTGGACTCGTTAATGTGAACGGAACAACAAAGACGGCCACCTTTACCGTGGTCGAAGGCGGCACAGATGTGCTTGCGGCCAGCAACGTTACGTTCTCAACTAACCTGGTGCTCACGGATTCATCGGTGCCAACTGCCAGTGCTCCTTATAATACCGCGATCGTACAGGCCAATGACCGCATTGATGCCAACTCACCCAAAGTACTGTCGATCAACCGGCAGACCACGGTCAACAACGGCGCTCCAAGCTTCGGTACAAGTTCTTCCACGGCAGTCTTCCGGGTCACGTTCTCAGAAGACATCGCCCCCGGCTCCATTTCGGCAGCAGACTTCGCTATTCCAGTCAAGGGAATTGGTACGGGTACGATAACCGCGTCCACCGCTTCTGCTTCAGTGATTGGCGTAGGTACCTCATTCACCACTCAGTTGATTATTGGCGCCCAAATCTGGGACCGTACAGGAACCATACTCATTGGAACGGTCAGCTCCATTACTGATAACGTAACGCTGACTCTTTCGGCCAACGCGGCGGCCAACCTGGCAGGTACACCTTATACTTCACCAAACATCGCTTCGCTCACCGGAGCAACCATTACCAACGTTGCAGCCGTAACGGGTACATCCGTGTATGATGTTACCGTCGGTACCTACACGGGACTTGGTGTTCTTGGCCTCGACTATGTCGACAATAACGACGCCAATGCTGTCCTGGATATCGCGGGCAATGGTACAATTACATCCCTAGTCAATCCTGATGGTGATTTCGCTGGCCAGACATACCAGATTGTGCTGCCACAACCGAGCACGCATGTTACCGGGCTTACCGTATCAGCCACTGCACTTGACAACTATTCGCTCAAACTGGATTGGACAGGCACATCCACCGGGGCCACCAACTACCTCATTATCGCGAGGGGTCTGACTGACCTTGACGCCGCCGGAGCCTATCCAGCCGTTGCGGACAAAACCCCCGTTCCGGATGATACCGATTTTACGGACGGGCAGGGAGCTATCAACATTTCTTCGAGCGTCAACACGTATACGTTTACCACGCTCCTTTCCGGTAAGTCATATGATTTCACCGTAATTCCCTACGCGTTGTCCCCCAACAATACTTCGGACAATATCGACTTCTTTACTGCTGGTGCGCCGTTCGTTAATACCACATTCACGAATACCGCATTGGCGACCACGCTGACAGCAGGAACAACGGCGGCTCCGGCCACCATTTCCTCTCTATCCACGGCTTTCGGTGCAAAGAACTTCACGTTCAAAATTTCCGATGATGACGGCGTACCTGCCGTAGATAATGCCAGGACCCGCTTCACCCAACTCGTTATCTCCGCAGGGCCCGGAAACACTGTGCCCGACTGGAGCCAGGTAATCCAGGAGGCAGAATTGAGGACTGTAACAGAAACGACCACGCTGCTCGTCTCCGGTGCCTCCATCGGTGTCAGCACCATTACGTTTGCCACCAGCACAGCGGATAACGCTGAAGGTGAAGTAGATGATAACGAAGTAAAAGAATACGAACTGAGAATTCGTCTGAAGAACCCGATGACAGGCACTGCCCCACAAAACGTGGACGGGCAAGTGTTTGTCTTCCAGGCTACGGCTGCCGGATTTACCCTGCTGAATGCCCCTTCTCGTTCTTCTCAATTCGGAGCGACAGAATCCGAAAACAGCGGCTCCGGGACCACCGTGGATGTTTTGGCAACACGGTTCTCGTTTACCGCAGGTGGAAGTGTGCAGCCCCCTGCTACCGCTTTCGTACTTACTAACCTTACCGTTAGTCCAATCGTCCGCGCGGTAGATATCAACGGGAATACAGACAAAGGCTATAATGGTGCAGTTACAATAACCAATACGGGAGCTTTGCCCATGACGTCGGCGTCCCTTCCCATCGCCTCCGGTGTCATCTCCTTCCCTGCCGCCTTCCAATACACCGATGACGGAGTTTTTGCAGCCGGCAACGGTACTTTAACGGTAAGCGACGGCACTATCATTAACGGTACCAGCACCTCGGTTACTGTATCCTACAGTAACACCAGCACGATCACAGCAGGGGCAACCGGAGAGCCCGTCACGATTTCCTCACTCACCACCCTGAGTCCTGGAACCCAGGTCTTTGACTTCACCATCAATGAGGATTTTGGCGCAGCCGGTGACGGTTCTCCCACAAGAATATCCGACATCGTCATTACTCAGGGAACAGGGAACGATATCGCCACATGGACTCAGGCAATACCTGTCAATGGTGCCGTACTCTCTGATGGAGTCAATACCATCGTAGGTACGGTAGGTGCCACATCCATCACCTTCTCCGGGATCAATGTAGCTACGCTGGGATTCATTGCCGATGGCGGAACAAAAACCTATCGACTCAATGTATGGCTGAACTCGGCCATGGGTGGCACACTGCCCACCACGGTTGACAACCTCAACCTGGTATTTGAAGTGCTTCAGTCAAATGTGACAACCACAAACCTGAGTAGTACCATTGCGCCGGCTGAAAATGAGAATTCCGGTTCAACGAATAACGCGGTGGCCGTCATCGCCACGAAGATGGATTTCACTACCAACCCGGCAGCGACTCTTCTTCCGAACAAAGCGATTAGCCTGCAACTCCCGATTCCGATCGTGGAAGCCCGCGATGCCAACAACAACCGCGACCTGGATTACAATTCCACTACGATCGTTGTAACCAATGCCGGATCTATCCCGATGTCCAACGCGCCGGCGTCTAACTCGATGTCGGCAGGTCTCCTCACTTTCCCCGGGACCTTCCAGTACAACAACGTTGGAAACGGAACATTGACCATTGCCACATCCACGCTCAACGCTGCCGCCGGCATACCCACGAACGCCGTGAGCAGCGCGGTGTCCGTACAAGCCGGTTCGGCCACCACACTCAGTGCGGGTGGTTCGGGATCTCCGACCATCGCTTCCACTGTAAATACCGTTGGTGCCGCAGTGCCGGTGTTTAACTTCACCGTAAACGATGACCCAGGTGGAACCCCTCCTGCCCAGGATGACGGTAACCCTACCCTAATCACACAATTGAAGTTTACGCAAATTGCCCCCAACACAATTGCTGACTGGACCCAGGCGATTGCGGGAGCAGTGCTGACAGATGGAACCTTCTCCACGCCTGCCAGCGGAACCGTAACTATCAATCCTACTGATATTACTGTCAGTGGTATCTCCCCGGTAATCCTTCAGGCCGGCACCATTACTTCTTCCACTGGATCAACCACGGTAACCGGTGTTGGAACTGCCTTTGCCGCAGGACTTGTTGGCAAGGTGCTCTATGATGGAGCCGGAACTACACGCATTGGAACCGTTTTATCAGTTGGCAGCGCAACCAGCCTCACCCTTTCGGCCAATGCCGCTGTCACCCTGGCCGGCAGCACGTTCAGTACCGCTGATCTTGGCTTGGTGACGGATAACGGGACAAAGACTTACACCCTCAGAATTTACCTCAAGAGCGCCCTCGGTGGAACACTTCCAATTACCATCGACGGACTTGCTTTCGGTTTCGAGATGCTCACCTCGGGTGTTACTACCAGTTTGAACGGAACATCTGTACTTCCCGCGCAGGCCCAGAACTCCGGTGCCAACGACGTGGTTACCGTCACTGCAACGAAACTGACTTTTGTACAACTCGATGGTAGCGACAATTTTGCCTTCCCTGCCAATCCATGGCCGGCTAATGCGGATATCAACTCTCCTTTTAGTCCTCGCCTTGGAATGGAAGCTCGCGATGTCAATAATAACCGGGACCTTGGCTTCACTGGAAGCATCACTGCCTTCACGGTGAACAATAGCCTGGGTACATCCAACAACCCTTCCGGAGCATTTACCGCCGGTACGTTGAAGTTCCCTTCGCTGGTACCTGCCACCAGCTTCTTCTATACTTCCGGTGACAACCAGGACGGAGCCCTTACGGTCACGGCCGGTGGTGTTACGAGCACTTCACCTCCGATCAACGTCCGGTCATCGCAAGATGCGTACGTGTACTTTGATGATACAGGATATACGCCGCTGATCAATTCCGCAACTCAACAAGCTGCCTCGTTGCCGGCCACCGCCGATGCCACGGTTGCTACACTTGCCAAACTTATCCTCAGTGACGGAGGTGCGGCCAACTTCGAACTGACTGGCCTGAACAGTGCCATCAGCGATGGTGACGGTGCGTTCACTCGCATCTCACAAATCTCTTTTGCGGTAACCAACAGCCAGGACCTGAGAACTTTGGCCTTGTATAACAATGCTGGAACCAAGATTAGCTCCGATGTGGCCGCAGGTCCAACCGTAAACTTTACGGGCCTGAATATCCAGGCGCCTGATAACGGTTCAATTGACTTTACTGTCCGCACAACGTTTGCCTCCACCATCACGGCAGACCACGACCTGGTTCAGCTTACCATTACGGGTGTAACCCAAAGCGCTGGTTCATTGCTTTACCAGGGCCCTACTCCTCCTAACGCAGCCTATAAAGGCGGCGTACTAAACGGAGACAAGACGCTGGCCACCGCCAACAAGATTGACGTGGTAGCGACTAAACTGGTATTCACTCAAAACCCGCCCGCTTTCGCAGGTATCCTTGAACCAGTTCCTTTTAGTGGGACTCCTGCCACGACAGTTGTGGCCCGTGACGCGAACAACAACCTCGACGTCGACTTCGATTTTGCCACGAATTCAACGGTAGGAAGTTTGACCTCTGTGGCAAACCTCACTTCAACCACTTTCCCATTTGCGGCGGGTGTACTGGATTTGGGAACCTATCGCTATTCGGGTGTGGGCAATGGCACACTCACCGTTAACGTTTCAACGGGGCTTCCTCCGGTGGTAGTTGGCTTCCCGCCGGTTATTGCCGCTCCCACTGCCGCTGTCTCTACCAATGTTGATGTTATCCACGTGGCCACGAGCATTGCAACCGGCGGTATCATCGGTTCCACCAACCTGGCCGGAGGTGCTGTCAATAAGGTTATTTTCGGTATAACCTTCAGTGCAGCTTACCAGGCCGGAGGTGAACCCGACCTAAGCAGCTTCCGCATTAACTTTGGAAACCTCGGTAGTGTTCACTTAGACCAAATATTTGCTAACCCAAGAATCTTTGAGAACACCAGTGCCACCTTTGGCGGGCCGAACATCAGCTCGTTCGGTGGTACCGTGACGTTTGACAATACAACCTTCCGAGACCTCATTGTCAATTTCCCCACGCCCCGACCGCTCACAACCGCCAAGTCCTATTTCCTGATGGTGGACATCGTCTCCACCGCCAGTGGATCTACTCCTTCAGTTACGCCAAATGTGATCGATGACCCATACCCGGCGGCCACAGGAACAAATATTGTGACCACGAAAGGAAGCGCGACTTCGAACGTTTCGGGCCAGACTTACAATTTCTCGGCTATCTTCCCTCCTACGCTGACGTCATCGTACCCAGCTCCCGGGCAACTTAATGTGTCCCGTAGCCAGCCCACTATTTCCCTGACATTCAGTGTTCCCGTTTGGTCGCTGAACTCAGCTGGCATAGGCCTCTACGATGGTGCAACAGATGCCTTCATCCAGAACCTTCCTTTGGCGAGCGGCGGTCCTGGTAGTGGCGACTATGCCGGAGGTATCGTTGCGAATCTTGGCAATCCGCTGGTCTTCCAGTTGCCTGGAGCCGGTGTGCTCCAGGACAACCATGTCTACTATATCAAGATCGATGCAGGTGTCTTCAATGGAGCAGCGGCGGTTAACAACAAGGGCATCATGGACCAGGCCGGTAACTTGTTTGCGGGTATATCCTATTCCGGGACCCTCTACTTCAAGACGGCAAATCCAAATGCACCTAACTTACTTTCCACGCCGGTTTCAGCCAGCAACCCAACGGTACTAAATCCTTCCACTACCGGTGGGGTAATTTCAGCGATCTTTGACCAGCCCGGCAAGGCCTTTTTCCTTGTCCTTCCGAGCGGAACGGCGACTCCTACACCGGCGCAAATCCAGTCAGGAGCTCACCCTTCACAAGTGGCCAGTGGTTCTTTTAACATTGACCAAATCAAGCCAGCTTCACAATTTGGCGTGATTACGCCAAGCAGTGGAACGCTTACCGCCGGCAACACCTACGATCTGTGGATGTCTGCCGTGGGCTACAGCGAGAACAACGGCGTGCTGACGCAGATACCTGCTGCCGCACCGGCCCATTATGGTAACATCGGCAACGTGGCCAAAACAGGAACCATCAGTACCACCACTACAAGCAATGTGGTTACAGGGTCTGGTACTTTGTTTACCACCGAATTGGTCCCCGGAAGGTCCCTTTTTGACGGAGCAGTCCTGATCGGAACAATTGCGACGATTACGAGCCCAACATCCTTGACACTGGCGGCTAATGCACCGGTGGATCTTACCAATCAGCCTTACACTGCTTCAGGATTTGAAGTAGGTGCAACGGGACCTACGCTTACGTTTATCGCTGCAGCGACTTCCGCTTCAGTAACACTGAACCAGCCATCGTTGGATATCTGTACGGACGCTTACAGCACGCTTAACCTGCCGATTGTAATTACAGAGTCGTCTTCAAAGGCAGATTTCAGCAGCGGTTCTACACAGAACTTCAACCTGGTATTGCCTGCTGGCTTCTCTTTTGATGCTTCGTTGACCAATGGTAGGCCTACGTATGGTAAACTGACCTTAACCGGTGCGGACTTTACTATCCCTCCGCTGCAGTCAGGCACCATCACTACTTCCTTGCTGTCGCCCAATGTGGTCGGAGTTGGAACCTTGTTCACAAGCCAGTTTAACATTGGTGATGTGGTATACAACTCAACGGGTACCACCCTCATCGGAACGGTCGCATCGATCACCAGCAATACCAGCATGACATTGACGTCGAATGCCGCAGTTGCCGTGGCCGCTGCAACGTACCGTGGTCCTTACCATCCCGGAAATCCTCAATTGGGATTTGTAGGAAGCTCCATCCTGACGGTGAGCTACATTAATAATGGCAATACCACGATTGACAAGATCATTATTTCAGATCTTCGTGTTACATCACCGTCCGGTGCCAGTGGACCGATCACCCGCTTTGGCGGAAATGCCCTGCTCACAGCGATCCCTGACTTGTCCTCTGTCGCCACGATCAGTTCTTCGGACGCACAGGGCATCACCTTCTCCAACAGCTATTCGTTGCTGAAATTTGGAAACGGTAGTGTTACTACGATTCCTGACGAGTTCCAGGATCCAGTCTTGCTGACACAACCGAACGCTGTTCAATTGTTCCCCGTGGCTCCTTTCGGAGATTATGGACCTACGTCGTTCAGCGGGCCTGGTGTTAACATCAACATCCTGAACCTCACCGCGGTGACACTGAATACACCGTTCAATATTTCTGTGGATCACAAGGACAACAACGGATGTCCGTCCACCAGCTTTGAACAGTACACGGTTTATGATCACACCCGAGCCATCGCCGACTTGTCGCCGGAATACTGCAGTACAAATACGAATTTCAAGATCACCAACCCGACGGCCTTGGCTACCGTGGGTGTGGCCACCCACCTGGTGACATTTGATCGCCTCCAGTCCTACTACCTGGAGAAACTCGTATCCCGTGTTCCGCTGAATGCACAACCTTTCGGGACGCCCCCTGCTCCGGGACTGTTGCCACAAATCATTTATGGACCCGGTTGGGACAATGTGATTCAGAATTTCATGATCACGAAGCTTTTCAACCAGGTGTATCCCGGTCCTCCTTCGACACCGTACCCTGTATTCGGACCTACCGGTGGTTTCAACCCGGCCAACAACCCTATCCCTGGTACAGCGCCGTTTACCGGACCGAATGCGCCAAAGACGTATTTTAACTACACCATCGATGAGGCCACCGTGCTGAACGCCAAGTCGATTGACGGAACAATTCCACGCAATCCTTACGATTACTTCATCCAACTCAGCCCCCAGGGCAATGCATACTACAAAGGCGGCTCACTCGGGATTGTGGAATTTGAAGGAACGTATCAGAGCATTGCGAATGCCAACATTCAGATTCCTTTGATCCAGAATGTTGAGTTCTTCGTTCCTGCTGTTCCTATCATAGAAACCAGCAGGCCCTCCTTCCTGGATGTAGCCGATGGCAACAACCCTCCCGGTCCTCCCGGCGATAGTAACCAGGGCACACCCGTATTCTGCGAACTTGGAGGGTCCATTACACTCAATGGATATCCTGCAGCCTCACCCGGCAGTTCAGTGGGTACGTTCCGGCTGTACCAGTACTTGAATCCGACAACCAATGGTCCTACCATCTACGATCCATCGCTGCCCGCCAATACAGTGGTGTCTGCGATTGATAACGGTGGATTCACACAATTGACCCTGAGTGCTCCCATTATCATCAATGTGAATGACTTCATTGCGTTGACTGGCGCGACACCGGCCGGACTGAATGCATCCCACAAGGTGCTTTCCAAGATTTCCGGATCTCAGTTCACCGTGAACATTCCCTTCAATGCTGGGAATAACTTCACGGCTGCAACGGTGACGATCGGTGGTTTCAAGGATAATGGTAACGGAGTTGCCAGTATTGACCCGACCATGCTCAAGAATGGTAACCTGGACATTGTGGTCGAGTACGAGTACCATGATCTTGCTTCGCCCTGTACGAGCAAGACAAAACAGATCATCCGGATCAGCCCGAACCCGGTGGCCTCATTCACCTTCCAAAGCCTGAGTGGCTCTCCCTACATCGTCTCCCCCGCTGCAAAGTGTGAAGATGAACCGATCACCTTTACCTCTGGAGCTACCAGTGCCGATCCTATCAATAGCACAATCAGGACTTACACCTGGGATTTTGGCGATCCTAGTTCGTTGACCAACCAGGTGTCAAACAGCATCCCTGGCCAGGCGCACACGTATGATAACCCCAGCACGGTACCGTATTTGGTCAAACATAACGCTGTATCTTACTGGGGATGTCCTTCGGTGATACCCACCGCATTGGGCACGGTGCAGGACTTCCAGCAAAACCTTGATGTAGGACAAAAACCGGTGGTGAAGTTCAGCCTGTCCGGTCTGGCCAAGAACGATGTATTTAAGTTCACAGCCCATGACGCGACCGGAAATACGACGGTATCCGCCAATGATGCCATCAAGCAACTGAAGTGGGACTTCGGCCAGGGCGCTCCCGGGACGAACATTAACATCAGGGATGCCGCCGATGGGCTGACTACGAATGCACAGTTCAACGCAGACATTGTCAACTTCACCTATACTCAGGTTGGACCCCAGTTGGTTGACCTTGAAGTTCAATCTAACCTCGGCTGCCAAAACCGGCTTAGCCTGGACGGCACCTATCGCAACATTGTCGTACTGGATCGCAAGGTGCTTCTTACCAGCAGCGATGTATATGAGGAAAACTTCGATGCCAACGATGGCAACTGGCAGAAGTGGGGCGCAGCGCAGACCATAAATGAGATGGTGGCTGCTATTCCGACGGCGACCTGGGGACGGGGATTACCGGCTAATCCATTTGACCCTAGTTACAATACAATCTATAGCCAAATCGCCGGTTCGGGCCTCATGAAAACCAACCCTACTGGAAACTACAATTCCAACGAAAGGTCGGCGTTGTACAGTCCCAGCTTCGATTTAAGCCCTTTACTGCGACCTATGATCTCCTTCAATAGCATTGTGCAAACGGCGGTCAGTGATGGTGTCGTTCTCCAATTCTCTACCGACACGCTTAATATTGCTGATCCGGATAAAGTCTGGCAGACACTCGGACAGATTGGTGATGGCGAAGATTGGTTTAACATTAATGCCATTGCCGGGAAACCCGGTGACCAGACCCAGGATGACTTCGGCTGGAGCGGAGCAGATGGCACTGCCTGGATATTCCCCAAGCACACCCTGGATGTGGTCAATGCGAGCAATCATGTAGTATTCCGCTATGCGATGGGTAGTGTAAGTGGTGGAAGTTCGGGCTTCTGGCTTGATAACGTCCGCATCGGTGATCGCACCCGGACTATCTTATTGGAAAGCTTTGCCAACACCGCCAATACCTCTAAAACGGGTACCTGGGAATCTGAAAAAGCGCAGGCCGATTCGGTAGCTCTCTTCCAGGATGGTGCTGTGGGTACAGAGGTGATTAAACTCAACTACCACCTCAATTTCCCTGGAAAAGACCCTATGAATGAGGACAACCCAGCGGACCCGAGTTCGCGAGCATTGTTCTACAACATCACAACCACGCCACGTTCAGTGTTGGATGGTGAAAAGGACCCGACGGATCGGTTGTTCAGTGAATGGGGACAGTCTCTCTACGATGTGAGATCGTTGCAGCTTGCCAAAGCGAATATCACTATCAATCCCACCGTGGTTGCTGATTCACTGATTATCAATGTGGATGTCAAGTCGACGGTCCTCACGGGCATTGGAACCAATACCCTGGTTCATGTCGTAGTCCTCGAGAAGGATATAACGCTTCCCTCGGCTAAACAGAGTATGGTGAAGAGCGGGGAAACCTCGTTCGAATATGTGGTCAAGAAAATGTTGCCCTCTGCGGCGGGTACTCCGTTCGGAGCAGTTTTGCCTTACAACTCCACGCGATCCTTCGGACCATTTGTTTGGAAACCTGAGTTATCCAGGCTTTATGACAATCCCAATGATCTAGTGGTTGCGGTCTTCCTCCAGGAGTCTGTACCACCCTATGAGGTTCACCAGGTAGAATTGTTCGAGCCGATTAACGATCCATCCATCGTTACCGGGCTTGAGCCTCTGGCTTCGGACAAAGTGCTGGTGTACCCGATTCCTGCGAACCGAGAAATGACGGTTCAGTTACCCGGACAAGTTGCCAAGCGTGCTGATCTTCAGTTGATCGATCAAACAGGACGACCAGCATTGAAGTCTTCCATCCCTGAAGGAGCCGACCGCGCCACGCTCAATGTGAGCGACCTTTCAGGTGGTGTTTACATCCTGACCATTGATATGGGACAAGGAGTCCTCACCCGGAAGAAAGTGATGATTGTACACCAGGACTAATTGTCTGTCAACCATGAAAAAGCCGCTTTTCTACCTGAAAAGCGGCTTTTTCTTTTCCTGACAGACTTTTCAAGTCTTCCCCCGAATCACTAATTTCAGCACTTTAAACACCCTTCTCCCGTTCGTCGCACATGGAAATTTTCCTCAAAGCGGATACCTGGCTTGCCCTGCTAACGCTTTGCTTTTTGGAGATTGTCCTGGGCATCGACAACATCATTTTCATTTCCATCGTATCCAACAAACTCCCCGAAGAGCTTCGCCAAAAGGCTCGCAATACCGGGCTGGCCTTCGCGATGGGCGTCCGGATCATCTTCTTGTTGGGCATTACCTGGGTCATCAGCTTTACTGAAACCCTCTTCACGGTCCCCCAGACTTTGTGGATGCATGAAGACCTACCGGTGAGCGGGCGCGACCTGATCCTTGGCTTCGGAGGACTTTTCCTCATCGCCAAGAGCACGATGGAAATCAACCATGAAATGGAAGGAGAGGAAGAGGATGAAGAAAATCCGTTGATGCGCAAACGACCGGCGGGCCCCACGCTGATGGGAACCATTGTGCAAATCGTGTTGCTGGACATTATCTTCTCCTTCGACTCGATTCTGACTGCTGTTGGTATCGTTGAGCCGGATAAAGTGATCATCATGATCATCGCTGTGATCATTTCAATCATCATCATGATGTTCTTCAGCGGGAGCATTAGTCGCTTCATCCAAAAGCACCCTTCCATGGAAGTACTCGCCCTGGGCTTCCTGATTCTTATCGGTTTCATGTTGTTCCTCGAATCACTTCACTACGTGATTCCCAAAGGTTACATCTACTTTGCGGTTGCCTTTTCCATGCTGATCGAGTTGACCAACATTCGAGTCCGCAACAAGCGAAAGACCAAGCCCGTAAAACTGAATAAACCATTTACGGAGGCAGAAATGCACGAAGCCACGGATCAGAAGAAATGATAAGTCTGCCCTCCCCGTGGCATTAGTTCCTTACTTACAAACATTATGAACTACGACCCCCGTTACCCTATAGGAAAATTCCAGGCCGCCGAATCTTATTCAAGTAATGACCGGGTGGGTTTTGTCAGCCGCATCGCCTCACTCCCCGATCGCCTTGAGTCGGCTATCCACGGACTGTCTACGGCCCAGCTGGACACACCCTACCGTGAAGGTGGATGGACAGTGCGACAGGTGGTGCATCATATAGCCGACAGCCACCTCAATGCCTATATCCGAACCAAATGGACGCTCACGGAGGAAGCACCCACTATAAAAGCGTATGACGAAAAGGCCTGGGCGACCACACCCGAGATGGCCGCAGACCCTGCCCTGTCGATAAGACTGCTCAAAGCTCTCCATGCCCGGTGGACAGTCCTGCTTGGCGGACTAAGCGACAGCGACCTACAAAAGTACTTCATTCACCCGGCGACCAAGAAATCGGTTCGATTGGATCAACTGATGGCCATGTACGCCTGGCATGGCGACCACCATCTGGCCCATATCACGGAATTGAAGAAAGCGAATAATTGGTAGCCGCCTCATGGTTGAGAACGTGTACTCCCCGCCGGCCCTGCTGTTCAACCGGCACCTTGAAACGATCTACCCCTCCCTTCTCCGGAAAGTGACATTTCGCAAGCCAACCCGTGAACGGATTGAAACACCTGATGATGATTTCCTCGACCTGGATTGGTACCGGCAAGGTTCATCCCGATGTGTAATCATCAGTCACGGACTTGAGGGCAACTCACAACGGAGTTACGTGTTGGGGATGGCCCGGGCGTTTTTCAATGAGGGATTTGATGTGCTTGCCTGGAATTACCGCGGATGCAGCGGTGAGATGAATCGGCAATTGAGGTTCTATCACAGTGGCGCGACGGACGACCTCCACACGGTGGTGACTCATGCCAGTCGCCACTATCCTGAATTATACCTCGTCGGCTTCAGCCTGGGTGGTAACCTGACCCTGAAATACCTGGGTGAAGGTCGTGCGCCGGAAGCCGTAAGGAGGGCGGTAGGAATTTCGGTTCCCTTAAACCTCCATACCAGCTGCCTGGCCATCTCCAAGCCGTCCAACTGGATCTATTCCCAACGCTTCCTTCGTAGTCTCTCGGCCAAGGTGAGAGCAAAACCCGGCCTCAGCAAGGTGGTAGATGTTGGAAAGTTGAATACCCTCAGAACATTGTTTGAGTTTGACGATCACTTCACGGGGCCCCTGCATGGGTTCAAAGGGGCAATCGACTATTATAACCGGTGCAGTTCAATTCATTCCTTACCGGGGATAACTATTCCCACCTTGATCCTCAATGCGCTCAATGATCCGTTCCTGAGCGAGGATTGCTATCCTGCCACCAGCAACTCAAAGCTTATCCTTGACTACCCGGCTCGAGGAGGACATGTTGGTTTCGCCCGGTTTGACAGGAATAATATATATTGGTCAGAAATGAAGGCACTGTCCTTCATCAATGCTGTCTGATGATCCACCGGTACTCCCTTTCTGCTCCACCCGAGGCCGTTGCCAGCCGACTGGGCGTCGACCCAACAGAAGCCTACTCACCTCAATTTAATGCAGCGCCCACCCATCTGCTTCCTGTGGTCACCCAGGAAAGTCCGACAGGATTGTCCTTCTTCTATTGGGGTGCACCTCCCGCATGGGCCAACCAAAAGCCCTTGGGCGAACGGCTGATCAATGTATTGGCAGAAGGGATTAGCGAAAAACCAGCCCTGCGCAAGAAACTAAGAACCCATCGCTGCCTTGTTCCGGCCGATGGGTTCTTCATTTGGAAACGGATTGGCAAGAAGGCGTCTGTTCCATACCGGTTTACACTTCCGGACAAGTCAATATTCGGAATGGCTGGACTGTGGGAGGAATATGAAGACGAAAAGGATGTGAATCACCACACGTTCTCGCTGGTAACAACGTCTGCACCCGAATCCATGGTTGAGTTTTCCGATCGTATGCCGGTAATTCTTGCTCCCGAGCAAGGACAGATTTGGCTAGGCACAACGGATGAGGCGATCTTATTGTCCGTGTTAGGACCGTACCCGGGGGTTCTCGATCACTACTCGGTGTCGTCGTTGGTGAACAACCCCACGGTGAATGACCGGCGAATCATCCAGGCAGTACCGCCCGCGGATCAGTTTGGTAATCTGACGCTCTTTGATTGAATAGCCGTCAGAACCCGTCGCCTTCTTTCTTGGCAGGTGGGGTTTCTGTCTTCTTGCGGAATAGTCCTCCCTTTTTCTTCTCGGGCTGAGGCGGTGCATTCACATCGGTCACTGAAGCCGGAGGCGCAACTGCGGTAGAGTCTTTGGGCTTCTTCTTAAACAGGTTCTGGAAGAATCCCTTGATCCCCTTCTTTTCCTTCTTCACCCCTGCCGCCGGCACATCGGCTGCTTTGGCCTTCTTCTCCATCGCTGCACGTACATCGGGCAGTACAAGGACCTCCCTGAAATACCACATGTACAAATCCTGGTCGAGGTTGTACTTTTCCTTGGTCTTGGTGATCGCATAAGCGCTGTCTGCGGCGACACGCCCACTGTCCGCATCATCAACTTCGGCCAGCTGAAACTCCTCTTGCTGCTTCACGGAGTCTGGGATAACTGGGTAAACGGGCGCCATCTCCACGGTCTGCATCTTTTTGTATTTCTTCCGGTAAGATTCCGGAACGGCAATCAGGTATTTGTTCTTACTGGCCGTGTAGACCTTAGGTGTCGAATCCTCCTTGAAATAGCTGAACTTTTGTTTGACCGCTGCCTTATCGTAGATGAATGAGCTCTGGTAGGCAGGGCAAACCACCCGCTGGGTATTACAGGCGGCAAGCAAGACAATGCCAGTAATGAGGAGAAGAGCCCTGAACATGGGGGGTATAAGCTGCAATCAACAAAATTAAAGAAATAACCCCAAGTAATGCCAATTTTACCCGATTGGTAACCAGTATAATTCGCTGATTATTAGATTATAAGCTACTAAGTCTTAATTTTTGACTTTTAGTAAGCCCAGAGACCACCAACTCATAGGACCTATCCGTGAGTTGACGGAGCATCCGATCAGGTACCTGGCCAGCCAATATGACCGTAATCCAGTGCTTTTTGTTCATATGATAGGCTGGCTGAACAAAGGAGTACTTCTCCCGAAGGTCCGCCCCCTCCTCGGGATCGGTCTTGAGGCTGATGCCCGAAAACTCTTCCAGGTCAGTCAAGGCAAACATCTTACCCATGACCTTGAACACAAGTGTACTTTCATCAAAAGGAAACTCTTCGGTTACCCCTTTTTTGGACAGGCAGTAGCTTCGGTAGGACTCTATGTTCAAAACAGAAAGCGCTTGGCCACCAGGTAGATCACGGCGAGCAGAAAAACGGCAATAGAAATCTTATTGATGCCATGCATCATTCGAATGTTCAGGTTGGAAGGGCGATTGGGGTCCTTCTTTCGGAAGAAATAGCCGCCGACCTCGCCCAGGGAAATGAATTCCCTCCATCCAGACTTCTTTTCTTTCTCTGTATTGTTCGATTCCATTTTCGTTCAGTTCGAAATTTCTACCCAGGCGCCGTCTTCACGGATAAGGTCAATCAGTTGATCTACTGCCTGAGCCGCTGGGACATTCCTCTTTACTACTTCCCTGCCGCGATACAGGGTAATACGGCCGGGCCCCGAACCCACATAGCCATAGTCAGCGTCAGCCATTTCCCCAGGGCCATTCACGATACAACCCATAATGGCAATCTTAACACCCTTCAGGTGATTCGTACGCGACCGGATCTTAGCGGTTGTTTCCTGGAGGTCAAACAGGGTCCTGCCACATGAAGGACAGGATATGTATTCGGTTTTTGAAATCCGGGTACGCGTGGCTTGAAGGATATTGAACGCCGTATCATTCACGATTTTGTCAGGACCACAGTTTTCCGCATCAATGAAAATGCCGTCACCCAACCCATCGATCAGTAATCCACCAATATCAGTAGCCGAGTACAATTGCAACTGCTCGGTTGTTAGGTCACGATACGCCCTACCGATGATCACAGGGCATTCTACCGCTTGGTTTATCAGCTCAACAAACAATCGTCGCTGCTCCGCATAGCCATGTTTGTTATAGGTATCGATCAGCAGCACTGCGGTTGGATCATTCTTTAACGCAGCCATTAAGGCATGAGTCACATCCTTCAGGCATGCATACACCAGGTTAAGTTGATCCGATTTCTTAACACCTTGCAGGTAATGGGATGCCTTGATTAGTGGATATACACGATCCTTTCCTTGTTGCGTGAGCCATGTGCCATGGTTGTAAATCAAACCCAACGTCCCCGGAATTTCAAAGTCGATGACCTGGTCGCCCAGGAAGAGATAATCACAGGCCATGTCCGTGATATTCCATTTGTCCAGCGGGACCGAATAATGATACCCCACGGCAAAAAGCGAAGCGGGGGTTATCCTGGGCTTCATCGAAAAGTCGGCCATCACCCGGGGCACCTGGTGACCTCCCAAATTTGCCACCTCGCGAGTGACCCGACGGGAATACGCAATTGGGTTAATTGGGTACTTCGAAATTTCAGGGATAGTCTCATGAGGCACCCTGTCCTTATAACGGTTAACCAATTCCCGGCAGACAGGCACTTCGGCTTCAGGCTCTTCGGTCAGGGATACGCGGACGGTATCTCCCAGGCCATCTTCCAACAATGTTCCAATACCCACGGACGATTTAATGCGACCATCCTCACCATCGCCTGCTTCGGTGACTCCCAGGTGCAACGGATAAGGCTGGAATCCTTCCTCGTCCAATTTCTGCACCAGCAACCGGTAAGCCTGGATCATTACCTGCGGGTTGCTTGCTTTCATGGAAAGGACGATGTTGTAATAGTCCAGGTCCTCACAGATTCGCAGGAATTCCAATGCGGACTCGACCATACCCATGGGCGTATCGCCATACCGGCTCATGATGCGGTCGGAAAGTGATCCGTGATTGGTGCCGATCCGCATAGCGGTTCCATACTCCTTGCAGATCTTTACCAACGGGGAGAACTTTGCCCTGATCCGATCCAATTCGGCTTCATAGGAGGCGTCGGAGTAGTCAATTTCTTCAAAGCGCTTTTTATCGGCGTAGTTGCCCGGGTTGACGCGCACCTTCTCCACGATTCGTGCGGCCAGTTCGGCTGCATTCGGCGTAAAGTGGATATCGGCGATCAAGGGCACCGTATAACCGCGTGCCCTGAGTTCCTTTTTGATTTCCGAGAGATTCTGAGCCTCTTTCAGGCTGGGGGCCGTGATGCGGACATATTCACAACCCGCATCGACCATGCGGATCGTTTGCTCAACGGTCCCGATGGTATCCATGGTATCCACCGTAGTCATGGATTGGATACGAATGGGGTTGTTTCCACCCATCAGGACCCCACCAATATTCACTTCACGGGTAAGCCGGCGGGAATACCGGGTCAGGCTATTGCAGTATTGTCGAACTTGGGTTATTTGCGATTCCACGAGGCTGGCAATGAGATTTTAAAATTAACCCTAATTTCCCAGAAATGTTTTGTCCGGGCACGCCCTGCCAAAGCTCCAGCTCAGATATCGCCCAATTGCGGTCGGATAATAATCTCTTCCACCACACTCCGGGGCGAAAGGGAATAAGCCCCAAAAATAGCTTCCGCGACATCTTCCGGGCGAATGAAACGCTCTTCAGGAAGCGGTACCGCATCCCAACTGGAAGTTCGCGTGGCACCCGGCAGAACAGCCGTTACGCGAACGCCAAACTCCTTCATCTCCTCGCGGAGCACTTTGGAAAATCCCAGCAAGGCAAACTTTGAGATCGCATAGGAGCCACCATTGGGATAGGCTTTAATACTCGCAATCGAACACATCGTGAAGATGTGACCCTCTTTGCGCTCCTTCATACGGGCAGCCAAGCCACGCGTAGTATAATAGGCACTATAGAGGTTGGCACCAATCATACTCTCCAGCACACCTTCCGCTTCCGTAGTAATTTGTCCCGGGGTAAAGTACCCAGCGTTGTTCACCAGCACATCGACTTCTCGTCCAAGCTGATGGACAAAATCAGTGAACGCACGAGCTTCATCCAAATTGGACAGGTCCGCCTGAAATGTATCCACCTGGATCGAATACCGAGTGGTTAAATCCTTCGTAAGCGCAGTGAGATCACCTTGCTTCCTGGAACAGGTGACGACATCAAATCCCTCGGCCGCAAACTTCTCAATAATGGCCCGGCCGATTCCTTTGGTGCCCCCTGTAACAACCACCAGTTTACCCATGAATTGTTATCTTTAGGGCAAGTTAATTCATTTCATGAAGGGTTTCGGACGGTACATCCTTTTTTTAGGCACCCTGGTTGTCCGCATGGAATCGTTCAAGACCTACTACCGGTTGACGCTGGAGGAATGCCTCCAGATTGGACTCAAGTCGGTGGCCCTGGTGGCACTGGTCTCTTCGTTCATGGGTGCCGTTACTACGGTGCAGACGGCTTATAACATGGTAAGCCCTTTGATTCCCAGGTATGTGATCTCCCAGGTTGTGCGGGAGATGACCATCCTCGAACTGGCACCCACCATCATTGCAGTGATTTTCGCCGGAAAAGTAGGTTCAAGCATGGCGGGCGGCCTCGGTACGATGCGAATCACCGAACAAATTGATGCCCTCGAAGTGATGGGTATAAATTCCACCTCCTACCTGGTACTCCCGAAGATTGTGGCCTCCCTCCTCATGTATCCTCTCCTGGTGATAGTAGCCGGTGTCTGTTCCATGGTGGCCGGGTACCTCGTAGGTGGTATCACAGGCATCATTACTCCCACCGATTATATTTATGGTATTCGCTTCTACTTTGACGATTACTCGGTCACTTTTGCGATGATTAAGTCGTTTGTTTTCGCTTTTCTCATATCTTCCATTTCCTCGTTCAAAGGCTATCACACCCAAGGTGGTGCCCTGGAGGTGGGGATAGCCACCACTGCGGCGGTGACTACCAGTGTAATTGCTGTCCTGTCTGCCGATTACCTGTTGGCTCAACTTTTATACGTACGCTGATCCATGCTCAAGATCAACCACATCAGCAAGTCGTTCGCGGGCCGTATCGTCATTGAAGACATTTCCGGAGAATTCAAGAAAGGTCACACTAATCTCATTATTGGATCAAGCGGCACCGGTAAAAGTGTGCTGCTCAAATGTATCGTCGGGCTAATTAATCCGGATACAGGGAGTGTGTTCTATGACCTCAGAAACTTTACTGATGCCGATAAAGAGATGAAGGCCGAAATTCGCCGTGAGATCGGTATGCTTTTCCAGGGAGGCGCCCTCTTCGACTCCAAGTCGGTTGAAGCCAATGTCATGTTTCCCCTGGATGTCCTGACCAAGATGCCGATGGACGAGAAATTGGATCGTGTCAATTTTTGTTTACAACGCGTCGGCCTGGAAAATGTGAACAAGAAAATGCCATCCGAGATTTCGGGAGGGATGAAGAAACGCGTCGGCATTGCCCGGGCCATTGTCAACAACCCGAATTACCTGTTTTGTGATGAACCCAACTCAGGCCTGGACCCACAGACGTCAATACTTATAGACGATCTCATCGGTGAAATCACCCATGAGTTTGACATTACTACGATTGTAGTAACTCACGACATGAACTCGGTGATGGGCATTGGCGAGCAGATCATGTTCCTGTTCAAGGGGCGCAAATTATGGGAGGGTTCCAGCAATGACATCACCCATTCAGGGGTTTCAGAATTGGATGACTTTGTATTTTCGAACAAAGTCATGCAGGGGCTGAAGAAACAGCAGTAGCATCACGTAGCTGATCCCTCCTCCAGAAGAGGAAATTCAAGGAAGAAAGCCGTTCCCTGGCCTTTCACCGATTCAAACCAAATTTTTCCTCCCGCCTGAACCACAAACTGTCTCGCCATATAAAGGCCGAGGCCGGAACCCGATTCCTTGGTCGTGAACTGGGGTTGGAAGATTCGCTCACGAACCTCATCGGGAATTCCTCGTCCATTATCCCTGATTTCTACTTTCGCCTGGTTGCCTTCACGAGAGGTCGAGAGGGTAACAATCAATTCACGATCCGGTGACTTCGCCTGGAACGCATTAATCAGGATATTGGAGATTGCCCGGTTGAACGACTTTGGATCAATGGAAATCCAGAGCGGGTCAGCAGCAGGCACATAATTTAATTGACCCTGTTCTCCCGAAGCGAACAAGCTCACGGCTTCCGCTACCAATTTACCCACCTCCGCGCGCTCCGGCGATGGTGCCGGCATTCGGGCAAATCCACTGAAGGAGGAAGCGATCGCGTTCAGGATCTCCACTTGCTGAAGCAACACATCCAGCGACTTCCGGATTTTTGAAGCGTCGACGGTACCTTCTCTAAGTCCTTTCTCCAATTGCTGAAGGGTGAGCTTCATCGGAGTAAGCGGATTCTTTATCTCATGGGCCACCTGCTTGGCCATCTCCCGCCAGGCAGACTCTTTCTCACTGCGTGCGAGGGCCTGCTTGCTGTCTTCCAGATTGGAGACCATTCGATTGTACTCCCCTACCAGCATACCAATCTCATCGGATGCCTTCCAGGTAAGTGGCTGATTCTGCCCGGCCAACGTCGTGTGCCGCAGGGTTCGCGCCATCAGGCGGAAAGGGAATGCCAGCCGATCGGCAGCCATAAATGACAGAACAGTAAACACAAGGAACGCCAGCAAGAAGACCTGTAAAATTGTTGACACAACGAGAAATTGCTCCCTCTGGACATAGGTTGCTGACTCAAAGAACGGAAGACTGAGAATCGCCTCCAGTTTACCGGTTTGCGGAGAAAGCACCGCCGCATAAGCACTGTTAAATTGCAGCGATCCAATTTGTTCATTCGTCACAGCTTGCCGTTCACCTTGCAAGACAATCTTCCGAAATGCTTCGCGATTCATGTGTTCAGCTAGCAACTGGTTTTCAAATAATGAAGGCTGTGAAGTAGCCACTAACGTACCCGCCGGTGAATACACCGAGATATCCGTTTCCACATACTGGGAATTCTCAACAGCCCATGTTTCCAATCGGCCCGACCCCGGGTCAGCGGCTTCTGAAAGAAAAGCTGACAATCGGCTTGCCGCGTGGGTGGACCGATCAAGAAATTCCTTGGTGGTGCCCTCCTCATTGGTACGAGCCATCAGCGTGAGCGTTGTTACCGAAACAGCCACCATCGGAAGGACAAAGGCCAGGAATAAATAAAGCTGAATTCGTGCCGTAAAAGCGAATTGCCGACCCGCCGCCAGGGCCCAGGCCCCAAACACACCTTGTACAGTAAACAGGAAGGTCAGCCCAAGGACAAACCAGAAACTCACGTTCGTGATAACTGCGGATACACCATAGGAAGGTGCCGAGACCACCGCAACCATTCCATCCCCGTTATCAATTCCCTGATGCTCGAATGAACCCAGGGTAAGGCCGCCCGCAAATAATGACTGATTGCTCAGTTGAGATTGCTGGAAATCGCGTTCATAGTTAAACGCTCCAAAACTATTGGTGAGCTTCCCATCCTGGAAGATCGCATAGCTAAAGTCCCGGTTCCTGTACAGTTGGCTGAACCGGTTGTCAACCAGCAATTCCGGGAAGACGTTATCGGGGAGCAACCGCTTCAAGACCAGGTCAATCTCGACATAACCCACCAATCGCTGATACACGATCGGAATGGAAACGTGATACCTTTTGAGCGCGTCACCCGCCGCATTCGCGGAGTACCAAATTGAGGCATAACCGGTTGGGCGAAACTTACCTGCGTCCGGCGAATCCGCGAAGTTGCTGTCAGCGGTGCTTCGCGTGGTGATAACGACTTCATACCTGTCAAAATACCGATTGACATGAACACGCCGGACTCTTTCTACCACCGAATTCCTTGAAAAGAAGGGGCTGGCCATCCGGGTCTGAACGAAGGGGTCAGCGGCAATTCGCTGCCGCGCCTGGTCAAGCAGATATTCTCCTAACACATCACGCTCGGTCAGGAAGTCTTTGGCATACCGCAACTGATCGCGCCCAAGGCGTTCCATGTGAAAGCCTCGTACGGCTATGGAATGATGGATACTGAATAGCGTCAGCGAAAAGACGAGGTAAAGAAAAAGTGGAAATGAAAAGGAGAATTCAAGACGATCAAAGTTAAGTAGTCGAATGAGGGACAGCATCACCAGTCCTGTAATCAACGATATCACATTATTGTTACCGGTTAATTCATACTGCCACATAAATAGACCTGCCGCGAGGGCTAACGCCAAAGCAAACACATCCCGTCGGTCAAACAAGAGGTGTCGGGCAATGGAAACCGTAATGTGGATAAAAAGAAATGCGCTGATTGTACCAATGAGCACAGAAAGAAAGGCCGTAAGCCGGACGATCGAAAAACTAATCGACTGGGTGATATCCAGTGATTGACTGGAGTTGTGGTAAATGACTTCAATGAAATTATAGGAAAGCAATAACCCCAGCAGCGCCAGCAGGAGGAAAAAGGAACCGGAAACAAACCGAATAACCTGATGCTGCTGTAACAACCAACGGATGGACCGCATTCCCGAAAAATGCCTGACAAGATATAGTACCAAGATGAACACGCACAAGCCATTGAAGAACAAGTCTCCCATGGATGCATTGAGTTCAGAGCTGGCAAACACCCTGGGGTCAAAAATATCTGACTGGAAGAAGAGGGCTGGAATCCCCGCCTTGACCATCCCCCACCGGACTGCATACAAGGAGGCCAGGAGCCCAACCAACGTTACCTCGGGTCCCAGCCACTCCCGAAGTCCACGGCTTATCCTATGGATTGAATACAGTAGCAATCCCAATCCGGCAATAAGAATGGCAAATGACCAACTGCTGTCATGCGCTTCCGCGGGACCTGCTACTACGCGGAAGAGGGTAATCCCATTCAATCGCACTTCATCCCCTGCCGACTCATTGGCCGCAACAACATTCAGGTCTCGGACAGGGAAAATGTCCGGGTTCAGCCTTGGGGTCAGAAATCCATTGGCAATGGGATACCGGCTGCGCAGGGTTAGCACGTTGACAACGTTTCCTGCTGTACACGGCCACTTCCTGATCAGAAAATCCCCCCGTTGGTTGGACAGAAAAGTTAACGTGTCCGGGCCTTTCCATGTGGACGGTTCAGGGATGTATTGATTTTGGTTCCACGCAATGATGCCTGAACTGTCCGTACGAAGGAAGAAATGATCTGCTCTGTCCCAAGCAGATGACCGCATAGTCACTGAGTCCGGCAGCAAGGAAAGAACTTCAGTTTCAATTTTTCTGTACTCCGCCTCAATGTTGTTGGCTACCTGCCCAGCAAGGGAGGATGGAAACTGGTCACTGTACCGGGACCGAAGGAAAATGCCCGAGGCCAGGATGATGTCCGCCAGCAAGAACAGATAAAGGGGCCTAACTCGCATGGTACCTATGTTGAACGAAGATACCAAAAGGTACTCTAGGAATTGCGTTGACCCCGGTAAGCCAGGCCGCCAAACCAATACAACCAGAGAATGCGCGACAAGCGGAACGAGAAGGGTAATGCGACCACGGTCAAAAGAAATATGAGCACCAGGTAGGCCCACTCTGGCAGGTCCCAGAAGTAGTACAGTGAAACTCCACAGAGGATAACCAGGACGACATTGAAGGCATAGGTAATGAACATCGATCCAAAGTAGAAGCCCGGTTCGGGCTCAAACCCGGCGCCACAGACTGGGCATTCTTTGTTCATATCGGCAAAATGCCTCACTTGAGATAACGGGTGCCTGAAAATCATGCCCTCACGGCAAGCCGGGCATTTACCGGAAAGCAGGGCCCTTCGGTAGCTCGGGGTGTCCATGGGATTTGCTGGTGCGGTACCAGAAGTAAGCGATTACAGCGACGGCCAGGTACGGGGCAAAAAAAAGATAAAGAATTCCCTGGTTGATTCCTGCCGCGATGCCAATGTTGCCGTTGCTGACATTATTCTCAAGCGTTGCCCGGCACATGGCACACTGCGCCATCGCAGCCTGCGATGATAAGAGAAACATGAGGGCAAGGGCGAATAGTGGTTTCACAGGTAATAAGGTCTGATCATCAGGTACACCAGCACTCCCGTCACGGCGACATATAGCCAGACCGGGAATGCAAACTTAGCCAATCTCTTGTGCCGCTCAAAGTTGCCGGCCAAGGCCCTTGAAAAAGTAAACAGGATCAATGGCACGACGGCAACCGAAAGCAGGATATGTGTAACCAGGATGAAATAATAAACTCCCTTCAGGAGGCCTTCACCACCATAAGCCGTGGGCTCGCTGGTCATGTGGTAGAGCACATACATTACCAGGAAGACAGCAGATAGCGCTATGCAGGTCAGGTTAATCCGCTCATGGAGCAACCGGCGCTGGTGGCGTATAGCCCAGTAGGAGATCATGAGGAGGACCGCAGTAACACCGTTGATCGTTGCATAAATGGGCGGAAGGAACGAAAAGTTATATCCGGGCAACTTCACCCTGAACAATGCAGCAACTGCCAGGGGAATAACGATGGAGAGAACAAGAATCAGCCTGCGGAATGGTTCCTTTCCTTCAGCCATACTCAATACTGTTCCAGGAGAATCTTAAGCTCGACTCGCAAGCGGTCCATCTCATCACGCGATCGCACGTCATAGTACCCACGGATCCTCCCCTTTTCATCAAACAGGACAGTTTGCCGGGGTTCTTTCAGCAGGAAGATACACGATTTCCAGCGCTGTCGGCTCAGACTGTCTGTCATTACTTCAGATGCATTAATGATTGCGACCCGATCTCCAATTTCCGCTGAAAGATCGTGGGCAACGATCGTGGGATCAACATCCTTAGCCGGGAATATCACGACATTAGCTGGTCCCTTGCGAGGCGTATACTTCCAAACAGTGTCGGGTAAGGTGTATGGTGAGTGGATTTGCCAGCCACATTCAGCCGGGATCGATACGTCATCCGTGTGAAGGACCGGGATGTCAAACCGGTTGGAGCCGGCATACTTCAGAAATACGAAGACGAGCCCAGGAAGCAGCAAGGCAAGGAACAAATAGAGGAGTTTTCTCACGGTGCAATGATAACCCAAAAAAGAAGGCTAATGTTTCTTCAACCTTAGCCTTCGTGTTAGGGTCCGATTTTATGATCAGTTCGGTATCATCTTGGTTCCTTCATAAACGAAGGCCACCAGCATCCAAACTACAAAGATCATGGGGATGAGTACGGCCCAGAAGAGGACCTTCACTTCGTAACGTAAGTGCATGAACTCACCCACAATGTACCCTGCTTTCACAATCGTCAGGATAACGAAGAGGAATGTCTTTGCAGGGCCATGGGGAAGTGTGAACGCGATGACGAATTCAATCCCCGTAACAATACCGAGGATGAGCGCAACGCGCCAGAGCTGCTTGATTTTCTCTGTGTTTGGAGGAAGGACTACAATTTCAGGTTCTTTATGTGCCATGATCAACGGAAGTTAAACAAGGTAGAAGAATGTAAATACAAATACCCAAACGAGGTCAACAAAGTGCCAGTACAAGCCCACCTTCTCCACCATCTCGTAATGGCCACGACGGTCATAGAGGCCTGTCACCGCGTTGTAATAAATCAGGAAGTTGAGCAACACCCCGCTAAAGACGTGGAACCCGTGGAAACCGGTGATGAAGAAGAAGAAATCGGCGAATGCAGGAGGGCCATACTGGTTAATATGCAGGTTTGCCCCGAAGACATTGATCTTGTCCCACACCCCTGTCTTCACATTAAAAACCTCCGAAACGGTAGGCGTATCCGTTCCAACGATGAAGTGCGTCCACTCCCAAGCCTGGCAACTCAAGAAGGTCAATCCACCGATAATGGTCCAGAGCATCCACTTCTCCACAGCCGCGCGGTCCATGCGATGACCAGCCTCAACGGCGAGCACCATGGTCACTGAACTCATGATGAGTACGAAGGTCATGAAGCCAACAAAAACGAGTGGCGCCTCAACACCGTGGAAGAATGGGATGGCATCAAACACCTTTTCAGGGATAGGCCAATGAGCAGTTGAAAAGAAGAATTCGCCCAGGGCTGGATCCCAGGCCGGGTTGGAAGACCGAACCAAGCCATACGTGATCAGCAGTCCGGAGAACGTGAAGGCATCAGACATGAGGAAGAACCACATCATGAGCTTCCCGTAGCTTATGCCCATTGGCGAAGCTCCTCCATCCCATAGTCCTTTCTCGTGTGTAACTGCTGCGGTCGAATGATCCATAGAACGCTTTTTTCAGGTATAATTTAGACGCTAATCTACTATAGTCGAACGAATTCCCAATCCGGTTTTTATCGATTTATGAGCATAAAAATGAACAAATAGACCCAAAGGAAGCCCAGGAAATGCCAGTAGGTGGTACACATTTCCATTTGCGCCAAGTTCCCGGAATGAATCCGCTTCTTGGATGCCGAATTAAGCACTACTAACAGGAAGATAATTGCGCTTAGGATATGAAGGCCATGGACGCCAGTGATGACGTAGACAAAGGAGCCGGAGGGATTGCCCACAAAGTAAATGCTGTTTCCTACCAACTGGGCCCAACCCATCACCTGCCCTGCCAGGAAGAGAACTCCAAGGATTGTTGTTGCCAGGACAAGCGAGCGAACCTTATCGAACTGGTTCCTTTTGGCTGCCCAATACCCCAATTGCATCGTCACGCTGCTTATTACAATGATGGCTGTGGAATAATAGAACAGGACGGGAAGTTCAAAGAAGACCCAATTACCTTCTGCCTGCCGGACAATATAGGCTGACGTCCAGGAAGCGAACAGCATAAGTACACTGGCCATGAAGAGCCACAAGGCAAATTTCTTGGGGTGCATGGTCAGCACCTTTTTCGGCTCTTCCACAATCTTCATCTCTCCCGTAGCCATGATCTCTTAAAGGTTAAAACTCAACATCCTATACTAACTGACTTTATCCAGCAGGTAGGCAATCTGCACCACCGGCAGGTAAATGAATGATCCGAACATTATTCTTAACGCCGATTGGCGGCTTCCTGTTTTCATCAGGGAAAATGTTTGGGCAAAGAACGCCACCCCGCACACCGTTGCCACAATCGCCGAATCCAGTCCTGTCATTCCAAATTTCGCCGGTAGCAATCCCAGGGGAATCAGGAACATCGTGTAGATCATGATCTGGATTGCAGTGTTGAGATCCTTCCCTCCACCCGATGGAAGCAGCTTAAATCCAGCCTTCTTATAATCGTCGTCTGCCACCCATGCAATGGCCCAAAAATGAGGGAACTGCCAGATGAACTGAATTCCAAAGATGATCAGGGCCTCATGTGAAACGTTTCCCGTGGCGGCAATCCATCCCAGCAAGGGAGGTAACGCGCCAGGAAACGCACCTACAAATACCGCTATCGGGCCGACACGTTTTAACGGTGTGTAGACGAACGAATACAATAGTAAAGACAGAATAGAAAGTACCACGGTCAGCGGATTGGTGACCTTCCAGAGCAAAAACAGGCTCATCAATATGCACACTCCGGCGAAGGTCAACGCCTCTGTCACCGCCAATCGGCCGGTCGGCAAAGGGCGGTTCTTGGTGCGTTCCATTAACTTATCGAGATCCCGTTCCATCACCTGGTTGATGGTAACAGAAGCTCCTGAAAGGAGGAAGCCCGCAAAGGTGAGGGACGACAAGATCATCCAGTCTACCTGGCCGCGGGTGGCAAGGCCATATCCGAACGCACAGGAGAAAGCCACCAGCATAGAAAGCCTGGGTTTCAACAACTCTACGTACGCCGATACCTTAAAGGGTACGGCCGAGGGCGTTATCGGGTTGAGGTTGGGTGTCATAAGGCAATTTTCTTTTCTTGAGCATCAGCCGACTGGAGGTACACCTGGAACATCCAGCCCACCGCTACCACGGCCACCAAAAGGTGCACCGGCTGCATGGCGGGGGGTACGCCAAAGTAAGCCATGGCTGAACCTGTCAAGAAAGAGCACAAAATTAATAGGATTGGAACTAGGTAGGAAGCCCTCTGTGCATTGCTTTTGTGTAACCGCCAATAAATACCGGCCAAAACAACCATGATTACCCATGAGAAAGACCGGTGCACGATAAATGCAGTCCCTGCAGCGTTTATCCACAGCAGTCGATCCGGAACAGTTGATGCCAATTGATCCAACACTTCCCGCACTTCTGTACCGAGGAAGATTTGTACGGTGAGCGCTATAATACCAAAAAGCGCCCAGGGTCGCACACTCGCGGGGGCCATCAATTCACCTGTCCCTGATCGCACCAAGAGCCAAACTAATAAAGCAATCATTACTACCGCGAGGAACATGTGGACGGTCACTGTCCAAGGGGTCAGGTTGGTAGAAACCACGATGGAACCGAACCACCCCTGGAACAACACGAGTATCAGCAATGCCAGTGACCCCGTCATCAGCCTGGGATACTCCTTGCGCAAAGGCCACGACACAACAAACAATGCGATGATCAGCAAGCCGATGACTACGCCTACCAACCGATTTACGTACTCCACCCATGTCTTCGATGGGTTGAAATCTTCCTCTACCAGGATGGTCTTGTCCGCGCGAATTTTTTCAGCGGTGTCATTCATGCCGATCGCGGAAAGGAACTTTATAAACTTCTGATTCTTCTTATCTCTATACGAAGCATATTGCTCCTTGTAATCACTGGGTAGTTGGTCCACCCGGGTTGGGGGAACCAGCGATCCAAAGCAGGTGGGCCAATCAGGACAACCCATGCCTGAACCCGTGGCCCTCACCACACCTCCGACGAGCACCAAAAAATAAACGGCGACCAGGGTAGCCAAGCAAAGCTTATGAAACCGTCTGGTCGCCGAGTAGGTCAACGTCTTCCTAACTACCAATCAATGTCTCTTATCATCCGGAATGATGGCTCCCGAATTTCCCATTTCGAGCTTTACCAACTCATTCTCATGAGGAAGATTAGATTCAGGAGTTTCCGAGTAAGGAACAGTTTGCGGGATGTAATCCTCCTTAGCCCCGGGCTTGCTGTAGTCATACGGCCAGCGGTAAACGTGAGGAATTTCGCCCGGCCAGTTGCCGTGACCAGGATGACGAGGTGTTGTCCACTCCAGGGTGGTTGAACCCCATGGGTTGGCGGGTGCGACACGTCCGCGCCAGATGCTGTAGAAGAAATTAAAGAGGAAAATAAACTGGGCGCCCAGGGTGACCACAGCAGCAATGCTGACCAGCATATTCAGGTCGGCAAAGGAACTGAACGTTTCAAAGTTAGTCCATGAATAGTACCGGCGAGGGAAACCGGCAATTCCAATATAGTGCATGGGGAAGAACACCATGTATACACCCACGAACGTTATCCAAAAGTGAACGGCGCCGAGACGTTCATCCATCATACGGCCGAAAAACTTCGGGAACCAGTGGTAGATCCCGGCGATCATACCAAAGAAGGAGGCGCTACCCATCACCAGGTGGAAGTGTGCCACCACAAAATAGGTGTCGTGCAATTGAATGTCGACCGCGGAATTACCGAGGAACAACCCGGTGATTCCACCCGTGAGGAAGAATGAAACGAGGCCGATCGAAAAGAGCATAGCGGAGGTAAACCGAATATTGCCCTTCCATAGTGTCGTAACATAGTTGAATATTTTCACCGCCGAAGGAACAGCGATAATCAGGGTTAGCAGGGTAAAGATTGATCCGAGGAATGGGTTCATACCCGTCACAAACATGTGGTGCGCCCAAACAACAAAGGAGAGGATCGCAATGAAGAGCATAGATCCCACCATGGCCTTGTAACCAAAGATCGGCTTGCGCGAGTTCGTGGCAATAATTTCAGAGGTTATCCCCAGCGCAGGCAAAAGCACGATATACACCTCGGGGTGCCCGAGGAACCAGAACAAGTGCTGGAAGAGAATTGGGCTTCCGCCTACATTGGGAAGGGCTTCTCCCGCGATGTAGATATCAGAAAGGAAGAAGCTGGTGCCAAAACTGCGGTCAAAGATGAGCAGCAGCGCGGCGCCGAAAAGCACGGGGAACGATAGCAATCCGATAATGGCCGTAAAGAAGAAGGCCCAAATCGTTAGCGGCATGCGTGTAAAGGACATGCCTTGCGTTCTCATATTGATGATCGTGGTGATGTAGTTAATGCCGCCTAACAGCGTACTCACGATAAACAAGGCCATAGAAATCAGCCAAAGCGTCATGCCCAGGCCTGAGCCCTGAATGGCCTGAGGTAACGCGCTTAATGGAGGGTAAATCGTCCAACCACCACCGGCGGGGCCGGTAGAGATAAATAACGAAGTAAACATGAACGCACTGGAAAGGAAGAAGAACCAGTAGGAAAGCATGTTCATGAAACCAGACGCCATGTCCCTTGCTCCTACCTGCAGCGGGATGAGGAAGTTGGAGAAAGTTCCGCTCAAGCCGGCCGTCAGCACGAAGAACACCATGATCGTACCGTGCATAGTAACCAGGGCGAGATAAAATTCCGAGTCGATCTTGCCTTCTGGCGTGATCCATCCCCCCAACACTGGGCGAAGCCACTCGAGGGAGGCATCCGGAAATCCCAGTTGCAGTCGGAAGATTACTGAAAGGATACCGCCGATGAGTGCCCACGCCATCCCTGTAATCAGGAACTGCTTGGCGATGACTTTGTGATCCTGGCAGAAGATGTAGTTCGTCCAGAAGTTGCCATGATGCTCATGGTCATGGCCGTGATCGTCGTGGTGAGCCTCGGTGTGTACTTTAATATCTGCTGTTGCCATGGTGTTTGTTCGTTCGGATTAGCGGTTGGATACAGTTTTCAGGATGCCCTGCTCGGCAGCGCCGTTATCAGGCTGCATTCCTGACTTGATCATCGCGAATTCGCGGAGGTTTTCCGGGATGCGATTCAGGTAGTCCGGATTCTGCTTCAGCCAAGACTCCTGGCTGGCTCTCCACTTCTGATAACTTTCTTCGTCTTCCACGATTACCGGGAAACGCATCGAAAAGTGTCCTTTTCCACAGATTTCGGTACAAGCCATTTCATAATTAAAATTCGGATTGCCTGTTTCTTCACGCATCTGTTGGGTAGTCTTTGTGGCTACAAACTTGAACGTGGTCAGCATACCGGGCACCGCATCCATTTTAACACGGAAGTGCGGAAGGAAAACGCTGTGCAAAACGTCTTTGGCTCGAATCTTCAACACAATCTCCTTGTTGGTCGGCAGGTGCAGTTCGAGCGATTTGAAGTCGTCGAATGAATTCTTGTCAGTAAGATCAAGTCCAAACTCATTGTTGGCATCGATAAGCCTGAAGTCAGCCTTGCCCAATGCCTCGTCGGTAGAACCCGGATAGCGTGCTGTCCATGCAAACTGTTGGGCTACCAATTCAATGACTACGGCTTCTTTCGAAGATGGGCCCGTAATATCGTTCCATGCCCGGAGTCCCCGGAAGATCAAGAGGGCCATCACGATGGCTGGGATGAGCGTCCAAAGAATTTCTAGCTTGTGATTGTCAACAAAATATTCCGCCTTACGGCCCTCCTTGTACTGGTACTTGTAAGTAAACCAGAACATCACGATGAAGATCAAGGTGAAGGCAATCACGCAGATTGCCATCGTTATCCAGAACAAATTGTCGGTGATGACTCCGTGCTCGGATGCCACGGGCAGGGTGTATTTGTCAAAATGAGCGTAGGAGTACCAATAAAACCCGATCAGGGAAAGGATCATGAAAGCCATAAACAGAAAGGCATGAATGCCATTTCCCGAGCCGGCTTTCTCCTTATCTCCCTTGACAAGGCCTACCAGGTTGGTAATCCGGAAGATCATGTACACGATCACCAGGATCAACACTACACCAATTCCAATTATCAGATTCATCATATTCAAGTTCGTTAACGTCTCCTTCTCTCCTTACATGCTAAATGTGATGTCCAAGGCTTTCCTGCAGCATCGGGTCATTTTTGGCAACCAGCGGATACTTGGCCAGGCTGCTCAAGGTCACCAGCAGGAACAACGCCAAGAATACCAGTGCCATCCCAATTTCAAGGAGGCCAAGGCTACCCTCTCCCTTCATTACCCCGGGAGTTACCATCAGGTAATAGTCGAGCCAGTGTCCAATGATAATGATGGGGCAAACCACCTTGAGCATTCCAATATGACGCTTCGAGTCACGCATCATTAGCAACAAGAAAGGAAGCACAAAGTTCAGGATGAGGTTGGCAAAAAAGATCCAGCTATACGGAGAGACGGTTCTACGCTGAACGAAGTAAACCGTTTCCTCCGGGATATTGGCATAGTAGATCAGCATAAACTGGCTGAACCAGATGTAGGTCCAGAAAATGCTGAACGCAAAGACAAACTTGCCGAGGTCGTGCAGGTGATTGGCATTGACTACTTTGAGGTAGCCAGCTTGCTTCAATTGGGAAACGATCAGGGTGATCATGGCCAGGCCGGTTACCCACCAGCTTGCAAACACATACCATCCCATCATGGTGCTAAACCAATGGGTATCAATGCTCATCACCCAGTCCCAGGCGGCTACTGAAGAGGTGACACCAAAGATGATCAGAAAGATAGCGGAATAGGTGCGGGCACTCATCCAGTGGTTGGTAGAACCGTCAAGGTCTTCCGCCAGCATCTCTTTGCGGATCCAGGTGAAGAACATGTACCATAGTCCAAAGAAGACTACGAGTCGGATGACATAAAAGGCCGGGAAAGATCCATTGGCCAGGGGCCAGAAGAAGTAGGTTCCCTTGGCATTCAGAATGGGGTCATAGGTTTCGGCATTTGCCTGGTCATAGAGCCCGGCATGCGTCCAGTGGAACACGTCGCCCTTCACTACGAACCAAAGCACCAGCATGAGTATTCCGGCAAAAGGAATCCAGTGACCCATGGCCAGCGGAATCCGCTTCACCCCTGCCGACCAGCCTGCCTGTGCGGCATATTGAATGGCTACGAAGAAAAGTCCGATAAGGCCAAGGCCGGTGAAGAACACGTTATTCATCCAAAGTGTGGTGTACACGCGCTTAAGCCAGGAAGGGCTGCCATGATGGCCCTCCGCAGCTGCGGGCTCTGCCGGTGTTGCATCAAGGCTTGCCACCATATCCTTCGAGATGGCAGCCGCGGCGTGACCGCCCCCGCCGTGTTCGTCATGACCTCCACCTGACATGGCCATCCATGTACCAATGCCAAACAGGAACAACCCCACCGCCAAGAGGATGAAAAGCTTGGTGCGGGTCTCCGGTTTGAAGATGTATTTTTCGTCAGAAACTTCGTGTGTAGCGTTCATTTCGCGCGATCGTTTATCGTCAGGTTATTTTTGCTTCTGGAGATCTTTCACATAGCGTGCGATTCTCCACCGGTCTTCGGGACTTACTTGCGATCCATGCGCCCCCATCAGTCCCGCGCCATAGGTAATGACGTGGAAGATGTGCGCCTCCGACATGGCGAGGTAAGAATCTCCTTTGAGGTTGGCTACGCCGGGATACTTGTCAGACACCTTACCATCGGCCATTCCCTTTACCCCGTGACAATGCTTGCAGTATACTTCATACAATGCTTTCCCTTCCGTCACATACACCGGGTTTTCCTCCAAGGGGCTGGTCATGCCCTTTATTACGATGTCAATGCTGTCCTTCGGCACATTCTTGCTCCGATAAGGGAGCCAACCGTACTTATTGCGCTTCACGGTATTAGGTGCCGGTTCGCGCATGTTCATGCGGTAAGGGTTGTATTTGTTTGAATTGAAATATTCACCGCGGCCATTGTCGAGTGCATTGGCCCAGGCGCCGGCCTGCTCGTCGGTAATCTGGCTGAGGGGCTCATAGGCCACGGAATGGTACATGTTCGGCGCATACTCGCGGCCTGGGTTATCCCCTCCGGCGCATCCCACGAGGGAAACTGCGGCGGCTACCATCAATGTATTCTTCAGGTTCATCATTCTCATGGACTAAAAGCTTTTTTCGTTCACTTCCGAGGCACCGTTGCTTTTCAGTATCTGGCGAATCTCTTCTTTAGAAATCTTGTTGGCACCCAAATCAATAGCCATCACGTGCTTGTCATCCGTGCTGCGATTATCATACATCCGGGGCCACTTGTAAGGTTTCATGTCGCTCACCACCAGGAAAGTTCCTGCCATTCCAAACGCGGAAAGCAAGACGGTGAATTCGAATGTCACGGGAATAAAAGGCGGTATCGAAAAGAAGTTCTTCCCACCGATGATCATCGGCCAGTCAAATCCCAGCATCCAGATTTGGGTAGACAAGGCCGTGATGGTGCCCGTCATTCCAAAAAGGAAAGCCGCAATGGGAAGTCGTGTGCGGCGATAGCCGAGTGCCTCATCCAGGCCATGCACGGGGAACGGGCTGTAGACCTCCTTGATTTTCACTCCCTTGTCGCGGATATTTTCCACCGCGTGGAGCAGGACGTCCTCGTCGTCAAAAATGCCTACCAGATAGTTTTCTTTCGATGCCATTACATTCGCTATTAATGTGCCGATGAATTCTTTTTCTCAGAAGTACTCTTAATAATGCTCTTCACTTCTGCCATGTTGATGACCGGGAAGAACTTCGCAAAGAGGAAGAACGCGGTGAAGAAAATCCCGAAGGTGAAGAGGTACTGACCGATGTCGTACATGGTCGGGTGGAACATCGTCCAGCTCGACGGAACGTAATCGCGGTGCAGGGAAGTCACAATGATCACAAAGCGTTCAAACCACATCCCTATGTTCACGATGATGGAGAGCACAAATGTGGCCACGAGGTTGGTGCGGATCTTCTTGATCCAGAACAACTGGGGTGAAATCACGTTGCACGTCATCATGGATGCATACGCCCACCAATATGGCCCCATCACGCGGTTGTAAAAGGCGTAGCTTTCTGCCGGCACCTGGCCGTACCAGGCGATGAACAACTCTGTGATGTAGGCGACACCAACGATAGAGCCCGTTACGATGATGATGATGTTCATCAACTCCACGTGGTAGATCGTGATGTAGTCTTCCAGTTTAAATACTTTGCGTGTTACCAGCAGCAATGTCAATACCATGGCGAAGCCGGAGAAGATAGCACCCGCAACGAAGTAAGGCGGGAAGATCGTGGTGTGCCATCCGGGGATCACTGATGTGGCAAAGTCCATGGATACGATGGTGTGAACAGAGAGCACGAGCGGCGTAGAAAGTCCAGCCAGGATGAGGGCTACCGATTCGTAGCGCATCCAGGTTTTGGCGGCACCGTCCCAGCCGAAGCTGAGGGCGTTGTACACCCTGGCGCGGGTCATGTGGCCCATGCGAACAGCGCGGTCGCGAATGACGGCGAAGTCAGGGATGAGGCCCATGTACCAGAACAACAGGGATACTGAGAAGTAGGTTGAGATCGCGAACACGTCCCAGAGGAGTGGCGAGTTGAAATTCACCCAAAGCGATCCAAATGCGTTAGGTAGCGGAAGTGCCCAATAGAAACCGAGCCAGAGGCGGCCCATGTGAAACGCCGGAAAGCTGAGGGCACATATCACCGCGAAGATGGTCATAGCTTCGGCCGCGCGGTTGATACTCATACGCCAACGCTGGCGGAACAGGAGGAGGATGGCTGAAATCAGGGTTCCGGCGTGACCAATACCGACCCACCAAACGAAGTTGGTGATGTCCCATGCCCAGCCGACCGTTTTGTTCAGTCCCCACATCCCGATGCCATGCCACAGCATCATCCAACAACAGTATCCACCGTAAATCAGGAGTACCAGGGAAGTGCCAAAGGCCATCCACCACAGGCGAGACGGTTTGTTTTCAACCTGGCAGCTGATATCCTGTGATACGTCGGCTACGGTCTTGCCACCCGTTACCAGGGATTCTCTAAGAGCTGATGATGCTTGCATAACGTATGTTCTCGATTTCTTGCTGTCTATTAATTACTATGCCTCTCCCTTTGCTTCTTCCTTGTTTCGGATCTTCGTGAGGTAGAAGATGTTCGGCTTCACGCCGATTTCTTCCAATACACGGTAAGCGCGCGGGTTGCCAATCTTCTTGTCGATACCATACGGGCGCTTCGGATCCTTCTCGATCTTCAGGAGTTTGGTGATCGCGCTGTTCTCGTCATTCATATCACCAAAGAGAATCGCACCAGTCATACACGAGGCCTGGCAAGCGGTGATCACTTCACCATCCTTCATCGGTCTGCGTTCCTTCTTGGCGTTGAGTTTACCGGTCTGAATGCGTTGTACGCAGAAGGAGCACTTCTCCATAACTCCACGTGAACGAACGGTTACTTCAGGATTCAGCACCATGCGACCGAGGTCAGTATTCATGGCCGGGTTGGACTGGTAGAACTGCTGGTTATCGTGATACTTGAACCAGTTGAAGCGACGAACTTTGTAAGGGCAGTTATTCGCACAATAGCGTGTACCGATGCAACGGTTATACGTCATCTGGTTTAAACCTTCAGTGCTGTGCGTTGTGGCGGCAACCGGGCAAACCGTTTCGCAAGGTGCGTTATTGCAATGCTGGCAGAGCATCGGCTGGAACACCACCTCCGGGTTTTCAGAAGCCTTCTCCATCGCCTCGTAGTCGCCGTGCTTGCCATCGCTGCTGTAGTAGCGGTCGATCCGCATCCAATGCATCTCACGGCGGCGGATTACTTCATCCTTGCCCACGATGGCCACGTTGTTTTCAACGTTACAGGCAACGATACATGCGCCGCAACCCGTACACGAGTTGAGGTCGATGGCCATGCCCCAATGATGATCCTTATAGTCGTGACCTTTCCAAAGACTGAGGGTGGAAGGATCCACTTTCTCATCCCACTTGGTAATCTTCGGAAACTCGCGACCAGCGGCAGGGTTCTTTTTGAACTCGCTGAGCACCGACTCCTGGATGACGCTTTCCCGGCCCATATACGTCTGATGCGTCTGGGTTTGCGCCAACTGGAATGGTGTTTCTGTTTTTACCAGGGAGACTCCTTCAAATGTTGAAAGCCCGATTGAGCCATCGCTGAACGTAAGGAACGGATAAGCGTTGATACCGAGGTTCTCAGCCACCTTACCCACCTTTGTTCTTCCATAGCCAAGTGCGATACCAATTGTTCCGGGCATTTGGCCAGGTTGGATAAGCACAGGCACATTCATGGTCTTGCCGCCCACGGTCAGGGCTCCATAATGCGTGTTGCTCTCACCATCATTGGTGAAGCCAGCGGCAGCCGCGTCGCGTTGTGAAATCGTAATCGGGTGATCCCACACTACTTTGGTAATGGGATCCGGGAGTTCTTGCAAGAGCGGGTTGTTGGCCTGCGATCCATTGCCAACACCGCAGCTCTCATATACAACAAGTTCAAAACCTTTGTTATCCGCTTTGTACCGGGCAGCTACAGCTGATGCGGCTGCGGCTACATCACCAGCGAAGCTCATGGAAGTGCCGTCGGCAACACCGGGTTCAAGCACGCCGTCGTAGAGGCACTTGTCCCACCACGACTGAAAATCCATGGTTCCTCCGCTCTTGGCGTAGAACCAATTCTTCCAATTCTCCTTTACATAATTGAAGTAGTCGACATTCGTTTCTCCAGCCCACACCATAAAGCTTTCCTGGGCTTGCCGGGACTTGAAAATCGGCGTGATGGCCGGCTGGGATAGACTGTAGAAGTTTTTCTTCGGCTCCGCATCATTCCATGACTCCAGATAATGATGATCCGGAGCCTTGTAGGTTACGGCAGAACCGGTTTCATCTTCGGTATAGTTGGTTGCTACGGATAGCGTCATATTCTTGACTGCGGCGGCAATCTTTTCACCCATCGGGTGATCGTAGACCGGGTTGCAGTTGTAGAAAATGACCCCATCAATCTTACCACCTTCGGCATCACTGACAAAGCTGGACATAGCCTCGTCGTTGCCTTTGCGATAGTTCACGGGCATGTTGGGCAGGATGGTAGAGCCATAGTTGCCGAGCATGTCGTTAATACCATTAATCAGTATTTGAACTGATTTGTTGTTGGAGCGGGAAACTACGAGTGAATTTCCGCGGTTTGCCCAGAGGTCTTCCGCTGCCTTGTCCAGGTTGGCAACGCCTTCCAGTCCACCGCTGACCATTCCTTTGCCAGCTTTCGCCGCGATAAGGTTGTACAATTGAGCCACTGCCAATCCACTCTGAGAGGGACGCACCGGCGTACGGTAGTCGGCGTTGGCGCCGGTGAGACTGAGGTTCGCTTCGAACTGATAATGGCGTGACATCTCACGGTGATCCTCGTCGAGGTGGCGCGTTGCCGCATATTGGCGGGCAAATTCTATTGGAGAAAGCCATGTGCCCAGGAAATCGGCGCCGAAGCTGACAATCACGTTGGCTTTGCTGAAGTCGTACGAAGGGATGAAAGCTGTCCCGAAGGATGCTTCATTCGCTTTCATCATTCCATAATAAGATACCTGGTCGTACTGAACATGCTGTGCGGTCGGGTACTTGGCTTTAAATTTCTCAATCACCGCGAGCGTGCTGGGGCTGAGAATCGTATTGCTGACGATCCTGATCTGACCTCCTTTGGCAGCGATCTCTCCGAGTTTGGCGATTACTTCCTTGTCAAGGGTTTCCCACGACTCCGATTTGTCGCCGATGCGAACGCCACGAAGGCGGTAGTTATCGTACAGGGAGAGTACGGATGCCTCCACGGGCACGCTGGTCCCTCCTTTTGAAACACTCGACAGCGAATTGCCTTCGATCTTGATCGGGCGCCCCTCGCGAGTCTTCACAACGATGCTGCAATAATCCCCTCCATTAATATAGGTGGAGGCATAATAGTTGGGAATGCCCGGATCCACGTCAACGGGTTTGTTGACATACGGGATGGCCTTGCGGATGGGAGTCTCGCAGGCAGCCAGTGAAACGGCGGCCACGCTGAAGCCCATCATCTTGAGGAAATCTCTACGGGAGTGACCGGGATCCTCCTCTGCACCAAGGTTGACAAATTCCTTGTCGGCATTCTTGATGTAGGCCGGATCGTTCTTGAGTTGCTCCAGTCCCTTCCAGTATGTCTTTTTCGTAGTACCCATAGGTGGTCGTTCCTTATTTATCCGTGTATTCGTGAAAAATCAAAAATCAAGAAGCATCAATCCTTCGATGCTTAGTAGTGGCATTTTGCACATTCCAGGCCGCCGATATCCTCTACTTTCATGGCCTTCTTACTATTGTGCAGTTCTACCAACTTATCGTAGTAGGCATTTCCCTTGGTGTTGACATCCGTTTTGCGGTGGCAATCGATACACCAGCCCATTGTCAGCAGTGAGTACTGCTTTACCACATCCATTTGTTCGACAGGGCCGTGACAGGTTTGGCAAGTCACTCCGGCTACGTTCACGTGTTGAGAGTGGTTGAAATATGCCAGATCAGGGAGGTTATGGATCCGCACCCATTCGATCGGCTTGGTTACGCCACTATATAATTGAGTATCGGGGTCAAAACCGACTGCCGCATAGATCTTGGCAATTTCACCTGTGCCGGTCGTTGTCCCCTGCTTGATCTGTGTATGGCAGTTCATACAGATATTGGGCGAAGGGATATTGGCCTGCTTGCCCTTCATGGCACCGGTATGACAGTACTTACATTCAATTTCGTACTGGCCAGCGTGAATCTTGTGCGAAAAGGCGATGGGCTGCTTGGGCTGGTATTCCTTTTGAACGCCAATCGAGTAGAGTCCATCGATCACACTTTTGAAGGCAACCACACCCACGATGAAAATCACCAGGAAGGTGAATCCAGGGCTGCGGCTTACACTGCCTATTGTGATCGGTGAGTTGACCACTTCCGCTTCTTCGGAGGACAACTCGCGCTGGTTCAGGAACTTGCGAAGGGCATTAACGATCAGGGCCAGGATGATCACCAGCAGGATGAGGATGATCACCATACCTATTAATATAGTGTCGAGGTAGGTCGAGGGTACCGACGAGCCTCCGCCTGCAGCAGCGCCTGCCACGGGGGCCGGGGCCGCCTCCACTTTAGAGGCCTCGGCATTGATATAGGCCAGGATGCTCAGAATCTGCTCGTCCTTGTAGTTGGAGAAAGCCGTCATCTGGCTCTTGTTGTACTCCGTGTAGATCTTATTGGCATACTCATCACCACTGGCAATGACTTTGGCGGGGTTTCTGACCCAGTCAAAGATCCACTTGACGGAAGGAACCCGGGTTTCCACCCCTGCCAGGGCGGGACCCACCAGTTTCTGCTTCACCCGGTGGCAGGTTTTACAGTTACCGTTAAAAAGTGCCTCTCCCGCGCTGATGACCGCCGGATCCGTAGGGATATCCTGGGCCTGAAGTGAAAATGAAGAGAAGAGAACGATTAGAGCGGGTACAACACGAGTAAAGAAACGAGAGATAGAGCGCTTCATCATGTGGTTTAGGATTCCGCTTATTATGCGGAGAAGCACAAATCTAAGGGCCTATGTCAACTTTTCAAACTTATTTTTTGGCCCGGGAACTAATGTTTAACGCTCAAAAAATCAGTGATTAACTTACGGTTCACGGGGGTACGGGCGCACTCGGTTTGTGCCCCCCTCTCGCCTTATTTTGAATGAATTAAAACAGAACACCCCAGCTCAAACCCTCTCATTATGAGCCCATTTGAGTTCGTCACCGTGCTGATCTCCATCATCCTGGGCCTGGGTATCACTCAGATCATGTCAGGAATTGCAGACCTCATTCACCAGTGGGGCAAGGTGAAACTCTACTGGCCGCACCTGCTTTGGGTCGCCCTGGTTTTTATTCTTCACATTCAGGAATGGTGGCTCCTCTACCAACTCAAGGGCATTTTGGTCTGGAAACTTCCGATGTTTCTCTTCCAAGTCCTCTATCCGATCAACCTTTTCATCCTCGCGCGCATTCTCTTCCCGATGAGCGGCGAGGAAAATGGCACTGACATGAAGATGTACTACCTGGCCAATTACCGGAAGTTCTTTGTCATGGTCATGATCCTCTCGGTACTCTCGGCGCTGGAAAACATTTTTGTTCATGACCTTGGGCCAGAAGGTTGGATGGTGAATGCCGGAATCTGTTTGTTACTTGGGGTGATTACCATTCGGTCTACCATCCCGGAGATCTTCCATAAAGCGCTGGCCATCCTGATGCTGGCCATCATGATTGCCGGCATTCTCTATAATATTAATGAGTGGCTGATAACTTCCTGATACATGGCTGCCAATACCTTTGCTCCTCCGACCACGTTTCTTAGGCCCAATCTTCCCCGGTTGTCCCGCTCAGCCCATGTAGTAGTTGTGGGCGCTGGTGTATTTGGCGGGTGGACAGCGCTCAGCCTGCTTCGTGCGGGTATGGAAGTCACCATGGTAGATGCGTGGGGTGCGGGGAATTCACGTTCAAGTTCCGGTGATGAGACTCGGGTGATCCGTTCGACGTACGGGGCCAACCGTTTCTACTTCGACATGAACGTTAGGGCCCTCGAACTCTGGAAGGAGAACGAAACGAGATGGAACAAGAAACTCTTCCATAACGTGGGTGTACTTTGGCTATGTTATGAAGACAAAACTCCGCTGGTTGACGACTCGATCCCCTTCGCGGATGCGCATGGAATGAGCTACCAGTACCTGGAATTAAGCACATTGAAAAAGCGCTTCCCCCAGGTAAACACAGAGGACCTCCACCACGGCTGGCTGGATCCCTATGGTGGATACTTGAAAGCCCGTGAAAGTTGCCAGGCAGTAGGTGAAGCGTTTGTTCGGGAAGGAGGAAAATTTGTCCAGGCATCGGCGACCCCTGGAGAAATCAAGTCAGGGAGATTATCCGGTCTCTCGCTCAGCAATAGTGGGTCTCTTCAAGCGGATGCTTATTTGTTTGCTTGTGGCAGTTGGATGGGACAGTTATTTCCTGAAGTTCTTGGCAACGTAATTACGTGCACAAAGCAGGAAGCCTATTATTTTGGAGTTCCCCGCCAGGACAGCCATGCCTATGACACATTGCCTGCCTGGGTGGATGTAGACGGTGATGACTTTTATTATGGTATACCCGGCAATGCCAGCCGTGGTTTCAAGATTGGTGTGGACCGAAGAGGGGAAGCGTTTGATCCTACCCATGGTGACCGTGTCTCCAATCCGGATGTGCTGGCGCGCGCCAGGAAGTTCATCGGCCATCGGTTCCCCGGTCTGAAAAATGCGCCCTTGGTGGAAAGCCGGGTATGCCCCTATGAAAATTCACCCGACGGGAATTTTATCTTCGACAAACATCCGGAAGCTGAGAATGTGATCTTTCTTGGCGGAGGTTCAGGTCATGGCTTTAAGCATGGACCGGCCTTGGGGGAATGGGTCGCTTCCCAATTAGTTGAACTCAAAGCGTAAGTCCTCTATTTGAATTTGGCAAACATTATTTTACCCTGCTTATCTCCCAATTTAGCTGCTTGTTCGAAGTCATCCGTAGCTTTTCTATTCTCCTTTAGTTTGAGCCATAATTTTCCCCGCAGCACATACGCCAAAGAGTTAGTCTGATCAGACTTTATGGCGTCATTCAATACCAGCAAGGCTTCCTGGAGATATCCTTCAATCATCAAGTGTTCGCCCTTGGCTGCCATCGTATAGGAAGCATAAACCGGATCATTTGGAGGTTCCCCAACAAGGTTCAATAATCCGAATTGGTGATTGATGAAAGTCCAATCCTGTAAGAAGTGAGCCAACTTTACCTTGGTCGTCTCAAAGTCAACGCCATAGCCGAGACCCAATGCAACGCTTGGAATTTGCATGTAGAGTTCAGCATATTTCTTCAATACGATTGAATCTTGATCTACCAACAATTGATCAACCAGCGTCCGATACATCTTATAGTCAGGAAAGTCATATCGTTTTGAACGAACGAAATCATTAAGCGCCTCCAGGTACTTGGACTGCTGTAACCGGCATTTTCCGCGATAAAAGAAAGTGCCAAGGTTCATACTATCCATCTGAAGGTTTTTGTCAAGATTTTGTATTCCAAGATCGTATTCTCCCAAAGCGCAAAATGCGATCCCACGATTCCTGTACGTGGGTGAATACATCGGATTGAGCCTTTCCATGGCATCATAATAAGGAATCGCCTCTTTCCACAATCCCCTGTTGGAAAGGAATTGCCCACATTTCTTGTGTGCGTCGAAGAGCGTTGGATCTAATTCTACGGCCTTATTGTAATACGCTTCAGCTTCGCCCTTTCTATCAGCATATTCACACGCAACCGCAAGCACGTAGGTAGTAAGAGCCTGGTTGGTTATGTGCTCGATTGACGAAATGGAGGTGATGCAGTCATCGTAGCGGGCTACTACCAAAAGGCAAAATGCTTTACGGATGGCGTCGCCTTCACTTTCGGGTAAACCATAGATATGCCTGACGATGTAGTTGCCCACATTTTGAATGTCTATCCACCGGTCAATAGGTTTGCGTCGGCCAATGTGGGTGGCCTCATCCAAATAGGTATTCTCCATAACCACTCGTAAGTCCGCAAAAGCCTCCCGATAAGACTCCAATTGGATCCGGGTAGTTGCTCTCATACCATGAACACGCCAATTCGCCGGGTTGTGTCTGACCATAAAATCGATGTCCGCTAAAGCTTCCTGATCTCTTTTGTTTTTTGAAAGTATAGCATACCGAAAAAACCGGGCAGACCATTGCATCGAATCAATTTGGAGTACCTGGTCAAAATATTTCAAGGCTTTTTCATCCGACTTTTCAACGATCATCTCCATGCCACCCAGTTGAGTCAAACCCGACACGAAAGCAGGGTCAATCTCGAGACAAGATGCAAATTGCTTCTTCGCCAAGTCCTGCTCATTCATTATGATATAAGCTAAACCAAGATAATAGGGACCTCTTGCGTCCTTGGGCCGAAGTTTTGTGAAGCGTTTTAATCGTTGAACCGCATCCTTAGGGTCCTTCCGGAGGATATGAATCTTGCCTGCTTCAAGGATTCCTTCTTCGCTGTCCGGGTAAGCTTCCAGGAATTTAAGAATATCATCAAGCGCGTTCCCAATTCGCTCACCTCTGGAAATGCTACGCCCCCCTATCCTGTCTGTTTCATTTAATACAGGTATGCTGGGCTGCTTGTTTGCCATTGCCCGATAGTAGTGCGCGATCTTCGAAGACCGGTCCGCCTCAATGGCTTTGGTAAATTGATCGATGGCAATAAAGAAATTCTTCTCCTTCAACCGGGTCAGTCCTTCATTGAAGTAAGCCTGGCTCTCTCCATTCATTGTCCATTGGATGGGTATGTCTGCATAGTCAAATACAGACAACACATCACTCATAATGCCCTTTTCAGCAGACTGAGTGAAGGCCGGGAAAGCTAATCCCGAAAACAGGAAGCAAAAAAAGAGTCGGTAAGTCGAGCCAAATCGGCCTGAAATGAATGAGTTGCCGCGCGCTCGCACAGTTGGAGCTTATTGAGTACTGAACCGGTAAATTGTCCGCTGGGTATATACTGCACCGGGTGCTAACACGGTAGAAGGAAAACCCGGCTGATTCGGTGAATCCGGGAAGTGCTGGGCCTCAAGGCAGAAAGCAGTGCGAAAATCATAGACATGTCCCTTCTTCCCGATTTCTTTGGGTGTAAGGAAGTTTCCAGAATAGAACTGGAGCCCCGGTTCGGTGGTCCACACTTCCATGACCCGTCCGGAAGAGGGTTCGCTCACTCTGGCGGCCATCGAAAGTTCATTCCCCTTCTTGTTGAGCACCCAATTGTGATCATAGCCCTTGCCATATTTCAATTGCTGATCGTCCATGTCAATCCGTTCACCAGCGCGGTGGGGTTGCAGGAAATCAAAGGGCGTTCCAGTCACCGGGCGAAGCTCACCGGTTGGGATGAGGCCTTCATCAACAGGACAATACCTGTCGGCATTGATGGTAAACTCGTGGTTGAGGATATCGCCGGAACCTTCTCCTGCCAGGTTGAAAAAAGAATGGTGGGTTAGATTCAAGATCGTCGTCTTGTCGGTGGTCGCCTTATAGTCGATGATCAGTTCGTTGGCATCATTGAGTGTATAGGTGACTTGCACATTAAGCGTTCCCGGGTAGCCCTCCTCTCCGTCCGGGCTCGAGTAGGTCATTTCAAGGGCCTGGCCTCCCTCGATGGCCTTTGGCTGCATTCTCCAAAGCACATTATTGAATCCAACGAGGCCGCCATGTAGTGCATTGGCCCCGTTGTTGACAGCTAATTGGTACTCCTTACCGTCCAGCGTGAATTTTCCTTTGGCAATCCGGTTGCCATAACGGCCGATCATCGCACCGAAATACTTGTTGCCCTCGATATACTGCTCGAGCGAGTCGTATCCCAATACGATATCGCCGAGTTTGCCATTCTTGTCCGGCACCTGCAGCATTACGATTCGCCCTCCCAGGTTAGTCACTGCCATTGAAACGCCGTTAGCGTTCTTCATGACATAGAGTTCCAGTTGGGAAGGATTCACAGTTTTCATATCCGACAAAGGTGTTTCCTTTTTCTGGGGTGAGCAACCGATCAATGCGGTTAAGATGAGAATAGCGGTGAACGTTTTCATACCGCGAAAGGTAATGAAAATCTGTTTTTGTTCAGGTCGCATCGATCAGCTTCTCTTCGGTGAAACAATCTCACATCCTGAAAAGTATAGCAACAATTACTTTGCTTTCTGAGCGTACCAGGTCCGGTCGCCAGGCCGGATTCAGAGGTGAAGTGGTATAACCTGTTTGCGAGGTTACTCCTCCTCTTCCGGCAAAGTAAGGAACGGATGCCTCGCGGTGGACCCACTCCGCCCGAAACGTGATGGCCTGGTTGGGCATGAAGTCAAGGTTGGTGGAGCAGTCCCAAGCATGGAAAGGATCACCGGGATTGGCTGAAAATGGAAAGGCTCCTTCCGTTTGCGTCGGGTTATTGGGGCTAGGCAAAGGGCTGGCCTGCCCAGTTGGATATAATACGAGGTACCTACCTGGGTTGTTCATCAGTCCGCCGCCAATGGTCCAGGCGAAGCGCTTCCTTCCAAACCAGATCCGATGATAAGCCATCACGCTCGCAAAATATTGAGCAGGTTTGGCGGGATCCGCATCGGAAAATCCATTCACTCCGCCGCCTTTTTCAAAACCAATATCACCGGTAACCGAAAAGGCCATTTGAGAAATTCCCCGTTCGTTTGGACGATGATAGTAGCGGAGCAGAAGGCTGTTGTCGGAATGGAACCTGATCCGGTCAGCCAAACCTGCAGCATCTGTGCCGTAGTAATTATTACTGATCAATTTCACGTTGCTATTGTCCGACATATAGGTGACACTTCCTCCGAAACCGGGCATGGAATTAAATTTCCCGTAGCTCTGCCATCCATTAATGATCCAGGGCTCAATCTTCAGATTCCGGGTAGGAAAGAATTGAATCCGCAACCCATTGAAAAACCACGGCGTATTATCGCTCGTAAACGAGGCTTGGTATTCCCAATTCTCCGCCTGGTAGTAGGAGTTCAGTCCGATATAGCTAAGGAACAGTCCGGCATCTACATTAAGACCATAGGCCACATCAAAGTGATATCCAGCATAAGCTTCACTCAGGTATCGGTACACCGAAGCAAGGTCATACTGCCCCCGATACGGGCTGTAATCATTGCGGGGAATGAGGGTTGACCGAGTTCCGAGTTGGAGCATGATCCGTCCCCGCGCATGATCGTACGTGAAATCACCTCCAACATGCAAAGCAGCCAACTGCATCTCGTTGTGTCTCGCCAATGCGGTTGATCCAACTACGGTATTGTCGATGGGATCATTGAACGAGTAATTATAATTAAGATCAAGGAGCACCGCAGGAGTAAAGTACTTCGAACCTGAAAACACGGATGAATCCCTCCGATCGGCGCCATTCTGCCAGGTTTGATCTATTCCTTGGAATGGAATCTTTTCCTGCGAAATGCTATCCATCCAGGCGCAAACCAGGTTCAACAGCATCAAAATCATCTTCATGGTTCGCCTCATGGTCAACCCGTTTTACGCACCAGGTGCAGTTCATCCGCGCGGTGGTAGACCAGCGGTACCTGCTCCACGGCGACATCACTTTTGTCGAGACCAAACGCGCTCTCATCGCTCTGGCCCAGGCGCTTGAGGAAGAAATAGGTATTGAGTAGCAACCCTTCGCGCACTGTAAATTCATTCTCTACCGAAAGGAACTTCTCAATAATGATAAACCGGAAATCAGGTTCAGGATTGTATTTCGTTGAACCATCAGGCCGCATGTGCAAGTTCAGTTCCTTATTGGCCACCAGTTCACGAACGATCTGTTTGAAATACAATTCCGACCTGGGTTGCACCCTAAAGCCCAGGTTGATCGTCACTTTGATGACTTTATCATCCAGCAATTCGCTGACTTCATAGTCCTGGCGATAGGGTTCGTCGGTCTGATTGATATGCAAGAACCAGTAGACATCCGCGCGCTTCGGCTTCTTGGAAAAAATGGATTTGATGATCTTTTCCTCGATCTGTTCGCGGTGGTTTGCCTTCGTCATATAGATCAAATGGGTGGCGAATTTGGGAATGCTCTCGTCTTCGCTGAGCTCTTTTATCAGCGTCGTATATCGGCCAAGCTCGACGAACCGAACAAACCGGTTATTGATCTTTCTCGCATAGTACCACGTATACATGACGAGGAAGATGAACAGTTCAAAGAAGAGGAACATCCACCGTTCCTTGATCTTGGCCACGTTGGTGATGAAAAAAGACAGTTCGATCGTTCCAAATAGAATCAAGATGAGAGCGACCAGGAATGGATTCCATTTCAGTTTATACAACATGAAATAGGACAGCAAGACCGTGGTCATCATCATGGCGATGGTGATCGAGAATCCGTAAGCCGCCTCCATATGGCTCGAATTCCTGAAATACAGGATCATCAGGATACAACCAATCCACAGGATCGTATTAACGCTTGGAATGTAGATCTGACCTTTGTGTTCAGTAGGCTGCCTGACGCGAACCCTGGGCCAGAAGTTCAAACTCATGGCTTCGCTGATCAGCGTATACGATCCACTGATTAAGGCTTGTGAAGCAATGATTGCGGCACAAGTTGCAATGACCACACCCGGAATCACAAACCATGACGGCATCAGCGCATAGAATGGATTGCGGCCATTAAGGTATAGCTCACCCTGGTGCAACGTCCAGGCAGCCTGGCCAAGGTAGTTGGTTACCAACGCTACTTTAACAAACGCCCAGGTGATGCGGATGTTTTTCCTCCCGCAATGGCCCAGGTCGGAATACATAGCCTCGGCGCCAGTTGTCGCCAGGAATACAGCACCCAGCAACCAGAACCCATGAGGATACTTGACGAGGAGTTGGTACGCATAGACCGGGTTAAGCGCATTCAGTACGTGGGGATACTTGCCGATATAGTATGCGCCCAACACGAACAACATGGAAAACCACACAACCATCATTGGTCCAAAGGTGAATCCCACTCGTTGGGTGCCGAAGCGTTGAAAGAAAAACAGGAGAGACAGGATCGCCACCACAATCGGGACGGTCTGAAGGCCAGGAATTACCATCTCCAACCCTTCCACTGCGGAAGCGACGGAAATCGGGGGTGTAATAATGCCATCGGCTAATAAAGTGGTCGCCCCAAGAATAGTGGGGATGACTAATCCTTTGCCATAGCGCCTTACCAATGCATACAAGGAAAACACGCCACCTTCCCCATCGTTGTCGGCCATCAAGGTGAGCATGACGTACTTTACAGTTGTCTGCAGTACCAGCGTCCAGAACACGCAGGACACTCCGCCAAAAAGGAGTGCTTCATCGATGGGTCGATCACCGACAATGGCCTTCAGTACATACAGCGGACTCGTGCCGATGTCTCCGTAGATAATGCCCAATGCTACCAGCAATGAGGCAAAAGAAATCCTGCTCGAATGTCCATTCGATTTTTTCATAACCCTTATTTTCAAACGATGCTTTACTCTCCTCCGACGAACCGGTACCCTACTCCTGATTCCGTCAGGATATGGCGGGGCCGGTTCGGATCCTCTTCGATTTTCTTTCTCAGTTGTGCCACAAATACCCTTAGGTATTGCGATTCATTGGTATAGGAAGGTCCCCAAACCTCGAGCAACAAATGACGGTGCGTCAGGACCTTGCCTTCATTGCGCACCATGAGGGCCAATAGCGAATATTCTGTTGCAGTGAGTTTTATGGGAACTCCTTGTTTAGTCACGCGGCGGGCCGCGAAATCGACGGACAACCCATCAAACTCCATAACTGCGTTATTTTCCTCGACCGAGACCATTCTCAGGGCCGACCGGATCCTCGCCAGGAGTTCGCCAGTCCGGAACGGCTTCACGAGGTAATCATTCGCTCCGGCGTCCAGGGCCCTGACAATATCCTCTTCACTGCTTTGCACGGACAGGATAATCACGGGGTGGGTATACCATTCGCGCAAGTGTTTCAAGACATCGTGGCCGTTTTCATCCGGCAAGCCAAGGTCCAGCAGCACCAGGTCAGGTGGATGATTAGCCACCATGGCCAGCCCTTCTTTCGCATTGGCTGCCTCCACCACATTGAAATCATTCTGCAGCGTAATGGTGAGCAGACGGCGAATCTGCACCTCATCATCAATAATCAGGACCGTTGCTTTACTCATTTTTCAGTCCGCTTAAGTACGATGCTTCTGTAGGTATTGCAATAACAAACTCCGCTCCGCTCAGCGGCAGATTGCGAAGTTTTACTGTTCCCTGGTGCGCCTCCACAAATCCCTTCACAATGGAAAGGCCAAGGCCTGTTCCACCGGGCTTGGAGCCATTCACCCGATAGAATTTATCAAACACACGTTGAAGTTCAGCTTCCGGGAAACCCTTGCCAGTATCACTGATGGAAAGCGTAAGTTGACTGTCATCATAGTTGGCATTTACGATGATGTCGGTACCCTCGGGAGTGTGTTGTAAGATATTATTGAGCAAGTTATAGAGCACCTGCTCCATGATGCCTACATCCAGTTTGACCAGCGGCATGGTTTCCGGGATGAAGATGCTCAACCGGTATTTTGAAATCCCCGGCTCGAGGCGCTGCACGGTGGTGTAAATCAATTCGCGCACATCCACCCAATCCGGCTTGATTTTAAATACACCGGATTCCAGTCGGGACATGCTCAACAGGTTCTCCACCTGTTGGTTCAGTCGAAGTGCCGCGGTGGAAATTCCCTGCAACAATTCTTCTTTATCCTTGTCGGATATTGAGCTCTTGTTCGTCAGCAGGTTATCTGTCGCGCCGAGAATGGTCGTGATGGGTGTACGAAGTTCGTGGGAAAGCGAATTCAGCAACGCATTGTAGAACTTCAGCTGGCTGGCTTTGGTTTCTTTTTCACGGGCGAGCTTTTGCTCATGCCTTATCTTCATGGTAAGGACCGCGTGAATTATCGCCACCACGAAATACGTAAGCAGCAACAGCTGATCTTCTGTCGAACCGATCGTGAACGTGAATCGTGGCGGGATAAACAGGAGATCCCAAATTAGTGCAGAACCTATCGCGGCGGCTATCACGGGCCGGATATCATAAAGCAGGGCCAGGATCGAAACCGAAACGAGCAGCATGAATGCTACTACCCGGTAGCCCACCAGGTCATGGAGGCCTAACCCGACGAGGGTAACTGCCCCGATGAGGGCAACACTCACGCCGTAGGGCCTTAATTTGATGCTTTGATAAAGGCGGTTCATCGCTTGCGTTCTGAGATCAAATGTAGAGGGTTATCTATAAAGGAAATGCTAAAGCATGATCCGGCGGTATAAGGACTTTGTAAAGAATGGCGATTCCAGAAGGACGCTGGACGCTGGGCGCTGGGCACTAGGTGCTGGGTGCCGGTTGCTGGTCACTGGGCAAAGCGGGGTGCAACCTTTTCTGAAAGTCACCGTATTGGCTCAAATAATATAGTCTGGCCATGAAGAAAATCGACATTCTCAACTACATCACGGATTTCCGGAAGTCGCCCAACGACATCAAAACCTACCAGCAGCTCCTGGATCACCTGGGCACGCAGCACGATACGACCATCCAGGCGATGCTCACGGAAATGAAGCAATTGGGCGTAATCCGGGAGACAGAAGTACAGGGGCAAAAAGCCTACCAGGTCGCCAAGAAGTAAGCGTTACTCTCATCCGCCAAAGACCCGGAAGAATCAGTGCCGCCGGTGTCAAATCTCATTTTTCTGCCCTGTCAAAACCAGTAGCTTTCGGGTAGTTCAACAAGAACCCAAATGCCCTGCTACCGATTCCTAATAAGACATTGTGAGGGTGCTATCCGAAGCGTGGTCCTGCTGCTGTTGCTGGTATTCCAGGCCTCGGGGCAGGCGGTAAATCCAGGTGTTGACAAAATTTTCCGACCCGATGAGCTGGCGTGGATTTTTTTGACGATGGCTCCTGCCGATAAGGCTTTCTTGCAGGATCCGGCCAACGCACTGAGCGAGACCTATTTCCCGGCCACTTTCCGGATGAAGAACTCGCAAATGGACACTACGCTGGTGGGTACGGTGGGCGTTCGGCTTCGCGGGAATACATCGCGTTACGCAGAAAAGAAATCATTCAAGATTGACTTCCGGCAATTCGGCGGGAGCAAATTCTTCCAATACAAGAAATTCAACCTGAAAGCCAATGTCAATGACCCTTCCGTGGTCCGCGAAGCACTGACGCTTGAGCAATACCGGGAACTTGGTGTTCATGCGGCGCGCACCCACCACGTCAAACTGTACATCAACGACGAGTACATGGGAGTCTATCTCAACATCGAGCAGGTCGACGATGTTTTTCTTGCCATGCGGTTCGGACACTCCACGGGCTACATGTACAAATGCAACTGGGGTGCTAACCTGGGATCATCCAGCCAGGCCATGGACCCTGTATTGTTTGAATCGGAAATCAATAAGTCCACAGATACGCGAGCCGAAATTGCCCAGTTTATTCTGACCCTCAACGGGACCAGCGATGTTGACTTTCCGGCCGTGATCGAATCCAAGTTCGAAGTCGATAAGTACCTTCGTCAACTGGCAGTCGAAGCAATGATGGGGCACTGGGACGGGTACAGCTACAATCAGAATAACTTCTACGTTTATTATAATGGACAGACCTCCAAAGTGGAGTACATTCCTTACGACGTAGACAACACCTGGGGCATCGACTGGGTGGGTCAAGACTGGGGAAGGTATGATCTCAACGAATGGGTAATGCCGGGGCAGCCGCGCCCGCTGACTACGCGGATTCTGGCGGTGCCTGCCTACCGTGCGGCTTACAAAGGGTATATCAAAGAACTCATTGAGACGACATTCAATCATGCCTATGTCGATCCCAAGCTAACTGCTTTCCAATCGATGCTTCAGTTCCCGGTTTACCAGGATACGTATTTTATCCGTGCCTTTGGGTTTACCTACAATGACTTCATGAATTCTTTCACCACCCATATGAGCAACCACGTGGAATACGGGTTAAGAGAATTTATTGATGTTCGAACGGAATATGCGGCGCGGCAACTTCCCGGCCTGGTTACTGGTACGAAGGAATCGAATGAACAGGACTTGCTCTATCCCAATCCATCCAATGACCCGAGAGTGTATTACTACTCCTCCTCGGCTACCGAAACTCCGGTGTATGTATATAGCAGTACGGGAGTACGTATAGAAGCACAAGTACGTCCGGTTGACGCTAAGACCGTCGAGGTCAGTTTGCCACCGGGTGCTCCCGTCGGGATATACTTCATAAGGACCAAGGGATCGATAACCAAGTGGATCTACCGATAAATTACAGGATCAATCCGTGAGGATGGTGGCTGCGGAGTAAACGATAAGACACCGCATACGACCCCCCGATCAGCAACAATGGCAAGGCGATAAGTCCGATGACATCCCAATGACCCCAACTAGCTATGCATTGGGCTATGGCCAGGACTGGGAAGAAAATCGCACCAATCAAGGGTCGCCTCCACGATACCCACAAAACAATCAGGATCAACCCAACCGGGATCAAGTGGATGAACAGGGCTGACAAGGTTTTGAAAAATCCATCCCTTTCCGAAAACACATCGAGGGAAAAAAGGCTGAGAAAAGCCGCCATGGCCAAAGTAAGGAGACGGGGAAGCCAACGAATCAAATTTTTGCTGTTTTCCTGGTACATACAGTCCATGATTTATCAAACGAAATCTAGGCATGATTTCATTGGCGGTCGCTGATCATGATCGTTGGGCACAGGAAAATTCCTTTGTATTTTCACCCTTTATCAACCGAATCCATGACAAAATATGTCGCCATCCTCTTTTGTTTTTCCGCGCTGACCGGCGCTTCGGCCCAAACCTCCCTCACCGGCTCCTGGGAGCATCGGATGGAAACGTTTCAGACCCGCATCTATGCCGGCAACTATTTCGCTGAAAGTGATTACAACCTGGATGGTAAGCTGTTCATCGGCACCTATGGTGGCACGTATGAATTAAAGGGTGACACCATCATTGAAACCATCGAATTCGATTCGCGCCGGCCGGAACTGATCGGAACGCAGCAAAAGAAAAGTCTTAAAGTCTCAAAAGACGGAAAGTCCTATCAAAGCAATTTTCTATTTACCCGTGTTGACAACGGTACACCCGGGCAGCTCGCGGGTGCCTGGCTGATCACAGGGCGGGTGAACGACAAAGGAGAGACGCGCCGTTCCACGCCCGGCGCGCGAAGGACCATGAAGATTTTGTCCGGTACCCGCTTCCAGTGGATCGCGTACAACGTGGACACCAAAGAATTCTTTGGTACGGGTGGCGGCAGTTACACCACGGTAGACAGGAAATACACCGAAACGATTATGTTCTTCTCGCGCGACAATTCCCGTGTTGGCACAAGCCTGGGGTTTGAGTTCTCCTTAAAAGAAGGCGAATGGCACCACAAGGGACTCAGCAGCAAGGGCGAGCCCATCTACGAAATATGGACTAAACGGGAAAAAGTAGGCATCTGACGACAAATCTTTGTTACTGCCCAGTTGAACTACTATACTTGCGGCCGAAATCAGCTAACCACATGAAAAACATAAGAATCCTCTTTGTGACCTTAGTCCTTGGCCTCATCGGTGCGACCAACGCTAACGCTCAGGAACTCGGTATTCGTTTTGGCAACGCGTTGGGCAACAAAAGCAGTGTCGCCATTGATGGGATCTTTGCGCTTGGAAAATACAGCCGTATTCACGCCGACGTTTCATTTGGAAACGGTGTGGCACTTGAGGCTCTCTGGGACTTTCTATACCGCCCCATTCCTGATTCACCGGTGAACTGGTATGTCGGTGCCGGACCTTCGATGTATATCTCAAGCCCGTTTGCCCTCGGTGCAGCCGGTGAAATCGGCGCTGAGTATCGCTTCACTGAAATTCCGCTTGCCGTAGGTATTGACTATCGGCCTACCCTGGTAATTGTTGAGAAAACTGACTTCGTGAACAGTTTTGGAATCAACATCCGATATGTTTTCGGAAAGTGACTTGTTCGCTGTCAACAAGAAACCCCGGCCGCAACGTCGGGGTTTTTTTGTTTCAAGGCTAACTTAACTCAAACTGCGCCAGCTAATCGGAGCGCAGCCTGGAGAAGTACATTGGCCCCATTGACAAGATCAGCAGGCTCGGTATGCTCATTAATATTATGGCTGATACCTCCAACACTGGGCACGAAAATCATGGCTGCTTTAGAGACTGCCGCCATCATCTGGGCATCGTGGCCTGCGCCGCTCACCATATGCCGAGTCGATAGCTTAAGTTGGCCACCGGCTGTCGCTACCACTTCAACCACTTCCTTTGAAAAATCGACTGGGGCTAGGCGCACCCGCTCAGTTCGTTCGACTTTGATGCCTGATTTTTCAGACTCCACCAGGATAAATTCGTCAAGTTGACGCTGGGCTTGATGCAACTTATCATGATCGGGATTGCGAAGGTCCGTGATCATCCTCACTCGATCGGGTACGACATTGATCACATTGGGTGTGAACTCCATCAACCCAATTGTTCCCAGTTGGCCTGGAACTTGTTCAGCCAGTTGCCTTATAAATACATTCACACTTGATGCCAACAACCCGGGATCTTTCCGTACCGCCAAGGGTGTTGTTCCTGCATGCGCCGCCCTTCCATGAAGTTCATACTCGGTCCAATAAATCCCTTGCACTTTTTCAACACAGCCAATGTTGATCCGTTCATGTTCGAGGATTGGCCCCTGTTCAATGTGCAACTCCAGGTAGTAGTCGATCGGGATTGAACCACAGGCAACCTCGCCCAGGTACCCGATCCGCTTCAGTTCCTGGCGAATCGTTGCCTGCCCGGAGTCGAGCGCTTTGGCTTCCCAGATTTCGTCGCGAAGATGAGGTTTTGAAACAACGAGGCTTCCCATCATGTCGGGAGCAAACCTCGCTCCTTCTTCGTTGGTAAAATTGATCAACGCAACCGGGCGATCTGTTTGAACTTTATTTTCGTTCAATACATTAATGACTTCCAAGCCAGCAAGCACACCATAGGTTCCATCATACTTGCCTCCGGTCGTTACCGTGTCGAGGTGGGAACCGATTGCAACCGCGGGCAAAGACGATCGCCCCTGGCGGATGCCGTACATGTTGCCCAGCTCATCGATCTTGACTTCAAGCCCTTCCTCCCTCATCCACGCTGCGAGCAGGTCGCGAGCAGCCTTGTCTTCATCGGTGAGGGATAGTCGACAGACCCCGCCACCGGGCAGGGCGCCGATGGCGTTCATCCGGGAAATACGATTGAGGAGTCTATCCGGGTTAACCTGCATGGGGCTTAGTTCAAAGGGCAAGGTTGAAAGTTCAAGGTTATAAGTGCAGGATGGAATCTATTTGTTGCCGCGCTCGATGAATCGACCGGGGTAGTTATCCACCGCCTTCTGGTCTTCATACACTACTTGCCCGTTTACCCAGACTTTCTTGATTCCTGATGACAAAGCTGTTGCATTGGTCATTGTGGCATTGTCCATCACCGTTTCCGGATCGAGCAATACGAGGTCGGCAAAATAACCCGGAGAGATAAGGCCACGATACGTGATACCCAAGTGTTCCGCGGTAAGCCCGGTCATCTTGTAAATGGCGGTTTCCAGTGACATCACTTTTTGCTCGCGTACATATCTTCCCAAAACACGGGTAAATGCACCATGGCCTCGAGGGTGCCCATCAATGGCGCCGTCCGAGCAGATATTGGAATGCTCCCAACGCAACAGCGCCGCGATATCTTCTTCACTCATGGAAGTGCCCACAATAGCCGACTCCTTCCCCGGTTCGGCCGATTCACGTACAATCCTGATGAGCGCTTGCGCAGGGCTTTCATTATTGAGATTCGCTATTTCGGAGACGGTCTTTCCCTCATAGGCCTTATTCGCCGGATACTCCGTCATGATGGAAGTTTCTGGGTCAAAATACTCAAGCGTGGCCAGTTCGGCGCTGGCAAGGTTGTTGAAGTCCTTTTTAGGAAACAGTACCCGCGGTGTTGAATGCCACATCCGGTAGGGATAGACATCGGCTGTAACGTTGACGCCTTGATGCCTTGCTTCCTGCAACTGCCGCAAAATGGTGGTGGCCGATCCCCATTTGCTGCGCATGGCGATTTTGAAGTGGGAAATCTGAACTGGAATTTTAGCCTCTCTCCCGATGGTAATAATTTCGTCGATCGCTGCCTCAATGTTCTGGTCCTCACTCCGCATATGACTGATATACCTTCCTCCTTTGGCCGAGGCGGTTTTTGCAAGAGCTACCACCTCATCCAAATTGGAATAGAATGCGGGTTCATACTCCAGGCCGGTGGACAGACCCAGGGAACCTTTATCCATTTCCCTTTCGAGCATCCGTTTCATGGAATCAATCTCCAGTTCGGTTGCATTTCGGGCAAGGTCGATCATGGTTTTGCTGCGGAGCGTGGCATGGCCGGTATACGAGGCGAGATTCACACTCACCGGCCTTTTCTTCATCATGGCTTTGATCGTATCAATAGGCGTCGATCCGCCGTCCTGCCCCACGACGATCGTAGTAATTCCCTGATTGGTCGCTGCGATACACGAGGGTTTATCATGCAAACCCCAGTCGTGATGACTGTGGCTGTCTATGAAACCAGGTGCAAGCACCTTCCCATTGCCTTCTGTAACGGGTTCGCCGGTTAGCGGACGGAGATCGCCCACATCGAGTATGCGGTCATTGACGATTCGCACCGCGGCGCCTGCGGCGGGCTGCCCTGTACCATCTATAACACGGACATTGCTGATCAGTTGGGTAGCAGGCGATGAATAGGGTTTCCCTTCCCAATGGTTGACAACGGCTGATTCCGCGTACTCATTTTCGGAATTCTCCAACACAATCAGCGTCTGGTTTTTGTCGATGTAGCGCACGATGATTGTCCGGAAGGATACCCATCCACCCGTGTGGGATACCTTTTTGCCCTGTTCATTAATTAACCATCCAAAGCCGTACATCGTGGACTCTCCATTGTTGAGTTTTCCAGGGGTAATAGCTTCTTCAAACGTCGCTCTTTTAACGAGCTTTTCTGTATACAGTGCCTGGTCCCACTTCAGCAGGTCCTCCACCGAGGAGTAAACATTGCCATCGCCAACGATTCCGTCATATTTCATCAGGTCGTTGAGCACCAGTCTACCTCCCACGCGTTTAAAGCCAAATACCCGTGAAGGCGGGTACGACTTCATTTTCAAATGATAGATATAGGTATCCTTCATTTTCAAAGGACCCGTGATGTATTGCTTCAGAAATTGATCACTGGTCAATCCGGATACCGCTTCAATCACGGAAGCCAGTGTCGTGTAATTCGTGTTGCAATACTGCCACCGTTCTCCCGGCTGAAATACAAGCGCAGGTTTTCGGGCGGCGAGGATTTCCATCATCGACGCATTGGTCAGCGTATCCAGGAGTGTCATCCGCCCAGCCGCAATTGGAAAGTACTCAGGCAGCCCGGAAGTCTGATTCAGGAGATGACGTATGGTGATGCCCGGGTAGGGAAATTTTGGAACGTGTCTCTGCACGGGATCATCGTACTTCAGCTTGCCTTGTTCCTTCAGCATCATTGTCATCATGGCAAAGAATTGTTTGGAGACGGAGGCAAGGTTAAATGAATGGGTCGTCGTTAATGGAGCCCGGTTGGCCGGGTTACTGATGCCAAAGGCCTTTTTATAAACCACCTTACCCTTCTCCGCAACGAGGACACATCCATTGAATAGTTCACGTTGGTAGAGGTACGTGAGGGCGGAATCGATACTCTTCAATTTAGCGTTAGCGGTCGGCTGCGCGCTGAGTGACTGCGCGAGCAGGATCAGGATGGTAATCAGAAAATTTCTCTTCATGAATGGAGCGTATGTATCCATGAAGATAGCCGAAAGTTCAGAACAGAAAAACGCGGGCAGGGTGACGAAAGACTCAGGCCCCCAAGAAATATGAAGTTAGGTGTTTACTGCCGGGTGAACTTTTGAATCACTTTGCACCCAGCTCCCGGAAATCCACCTTCCACCGTGAGAATCAGTGTTGTCATTGTCATGGTATAGCTTGCCGCGGATGTCGAACCGCCCGTCTCCGTAAAAGAAATATAACCCGTCGGATTGGTGTAGGGTCCACCCGGTAGCCAGGTGCCTGAAGTAGCCGAGCCACTGGAGTTTGTCCCTGAATAAACGTTTACGTTATTGGTAACACTCAACGTAATCAGCGCACAGGTAGTGCAATTTGTTTCGGCCTGATTCAAGGAAGTGTCTGTACAATTTTCAATGGTGGTCGAGGTTTGTTTCCATGTACCCAGCAACGTGGGCGAGACTGTATCGCTTGTTTTGCTGCAACCAAGTGCCAATGTGATCATCGTAACCAGGAGAGCACGAAGTGTATTCATAGCGAGTGGGGTTTCCTGAAAATCATCAGTTTACCCCAGATCTTGATCGATCGTTTTGTGAATCAACAAAAAAAGTTTGTGAAGAACGGCGATTCCTGCGCAGAAGGTGGATCAGAACAATGCGCCTGCCACCATCTTAAGTACTTCACTCAACGGCATCATGGTCAGTACCAACGGAGCGATGGGCGCCAGGGTGGTGACGACGAGCATGATAAGCGCGTTACGCGTGATGGGAACCACCCTCATGTTCTCGACCACGGAGTAGCTATTGGCCAGGTCAGAGAGGGATTGGATGTCTGCGCCCACTCCGCCGTGTTCTTTGGGCCACTCTTCCTTCATCCAGCGCCCTTCAAATTCCCGCGCAAAGCGTGAAGATAAGTGCCCATACTCAAGTCCGCCGTTTCGCTTGGCGTCGCCCAACTGCGACGCAAAAAACATCAAGGGGAACAAAACCAGTAGAATTACCCACAAGACCACTACGGCTATCTCCACTTTGAATTCAGGCAATGCGGCACCGTGATAGGCAATCTTGTTTGCAATTACAGCAGCAGTGAGAACGCCATGTGCGAGTGCAAGGGGTATGAACGCATGAACCGCATTCGAAAGAAATCCAAGTCCGCCAACATGGTCAGGGTGAGTGGGCAATAGTTGCAGCTTAATTTTGGATACCTGGAAAACAAACCTCGCCCAAATGAGAATCCGGTAATACCATCGCAACAGCAAGAACTGGAACAGCGGCAAACTCACGTATCGGAACCAGATCCCCGCCATGGACAGGCTGGTTCCTGCAACGGCAGGCACATTATACCAGGCTTCCGATTCAATCCCGGCGGCTTGCTTCCAAAGCAGTTGGTACCCGATTCCCAGAACTACGGCGATCATCAGCGCTTCTGCGGCGATCGAATTGCGCCACCGCTTGGCCGATTCAAATGCCGCGTAGAATTTGGTGATCTCTGCTTCGGGGATCAATTTTCGTTGTACAAACTGACTGATCAACAACATCATGCGTTGATGCACAACCACCTCGGCGATGATCAACAATGGAAGCCCTACCAGGAATCGGATGAGGTTCGAATAATCCTTCAGAAAGGGCAAGTAAGAAGTGCCTTCGAGGGCTTGTCCGTTCAGGAGCGAAAGGACAAGGAGTGGCAGCCAGGCGAACAAGGTAATCACCACCGTCCTCAGGCGGATCAGTTCCAAGGCATCGCCAGTGAGATGCGCGCGGCGCAGCAGCTGAAAGAAAGGCCCTCCGACGACCACGGAGAAATCCTTTTCTGTAGGCAACTTTGAATCAGGCATGGTTGGATTGACGTAGTCGAAGATCAGTATTATCGTGTTTTCCCACCATGACGACAGTCATGTTGCTATTGCTTCTTTGATCAGAGACCGAACCGATACTGAATGGAGCTAAGAATCTGTGTTCGGCTACCGAGGAAACCATACTCCAGTCGCACCATCCAATGCTTGTTATGCTGGTACTGCGTGCCGAGTACGAAGTTCCACATGTCTTTCGGGCGTTTGTCCAGGGAATACTGGACTGTCGCCACTTTGCTGTCGTTCAGGGCCATGTCCATAGAATTGAGAAAATTACCGGCAGCATCCAGTGCACGGTTGGCCGTTTCATACCTTGCCTGGTTGATGGGGTTGGCTTGTTCCAGCCCGGTCAGGCCATTCCACCACGTATCTACCTGGGCTTGCGCATCAGAAACTTTGGTGATTCCGTTGTCTACCCTGGTTTGTAAATCTCCTGTAGGGAAAAGTTCATTCAAGGGAAGTGACCCGGACGTACCCGTGTTGAGCTTCAAGCGAAATGCGCCTGCCCAAAGAGCTATGTTCCGGTCTGGTGTTTTGAATTTGAATGTCTTGCCCATTCGTGGTCCAAAAATGAATGCGAATGCCGGGTCTTTGAGTTCGGGGACGTCAGTCCAGGTAAAATTCATATCGAGGGCAAGCCATCCTCCCCCGACACCCATGGTTGGCGTCAAACCAAATCCTGCTGACGTCGCGCTGAATTCAGCCTTTGAGCTCAGGTCCACGACACTGTTCCATGTGCCCGTTGCGTCAGGTACCCAAATGGAATAGTCGACAGTCGTTGAAAGTTGAGCACGGGAAAAGATTCCATACACATTGAGAAAGGGGAAGACCCAGATGTCCGGGCGAAAGTTCAAACCCGAGCCTTCCGAACGGGCATTGCTGAAGCGTACTACTTCGGAGAGATCAGTCATCGGGCCGTTGTTGAATCCCACCATCAGGTTCTCAATGATCAAGTCGGACCGTTGCCAAAAATAATTGAGCCCCAGCCCGGCGGAGTAGGGAAGATTGAATCCCAATTTTGTTGCCTTAGCGCCCCAGATCGGCAGCGAATACGGATACTCGGAACTTTTCAGGCTATCGGCGAGCGCCTGGTTTTTCGCTCCCACTTCCTTATTGGAGTAGACTTGCCCCATGGCATCGTTCATGACGAACATGGAAATCAGCAGTCCGGCAATGACATAACTACCCGTCGTTTTATCCATCGTATTCATATTTATTTCTTCTCGTCGAAATTCCCCTTTTCTTTTGCTTTGCCGACGCCGATGGGAATACCCACCGTAATATATAGTGACCGGTTAGCCACATCTGCTATCGAGTCATCGATGACCACATCCACCAGTCCATAATAATAGCGCACGCCAAGGTTCATTCCATTGCCTCCCATGAGTCGGTAGCCAATGCCAGCGACCATTCCCGCATCCAGCGGGTGATAATCATCGCGGATGTTTTTCTCATAGGTTAAGTCGCCACCCGACACGTTATTGGTGAATTCATCGTAGGCATTGTACAACAAGCCAAACTGCGGGCCAGCCTCCACATAGATGTGATTTCTAAAATTGTATTTAATCAAAACAGGGACATTGAAGTAGTTCAACTTGCGCTCCACCGAGCCTCCTGCAAAAGCGTTGTCGAGGTCCGGAGAACCTAACGGGTAGACCGACAGGTTTCCTGCTCCCATATTCGATTTCACGATGACCCCGGTATGCAGCATCCAGGAATTCTTCAATTTGATGTCGAAATAAAACCCAAGGTTGAAACTGGTAAGCATTCCGCTACCAGACCTTCCAGTCTGTTCAGATAGATTCAATCCTCCGTCCAGCCCGAATTCAATCTTGCCGGTATTCAGTTTGTCACCCAAAACCAGGGAAACTAGCACCTGGCCTGCGGCGCTCTGCATACCACCAGCCAATATCAAAATGGATAGCAAGCCCCTAACGAAACGCATACACATTCACTGGTTGACGCTTACCAATTGCAAAATTAGGTTTGACAATGGGATTGATAGTGACAATTATCATCGGCCCATCCCAAATGTACGCTAACCGCTCCCCATAGCACTTTAATTTAATAGGCGCAGTTGGCATTCCAGGCACCGAAAAGGCCAACCGTCGCCATAGCCAGTGATCAATATCATAGCAAATCACCTCCCCCAGCACCAAATTGAAGGGCGTTTACCACTTAACTGAAAACAGCCATGACCAGCGAAAAAACGAGACTACATGAGGCCAGAGACAACAAGGCTCCCTGGAAGAAATGGGGACCTTACCTGAGCGATCGCCAATGGGGAACCGTCCGTGAGGACTACAGCGAAAATGGGGATGCGTGGAACTTCTTTACGCACGATCATGCCCGTTCCAGGGCCTATCGGTGGGGTGAAGACGGCATTGCCGGTATTTCGGATGACAAGCAGAAGCTTTGCTTCGCGCTGACCCTGTGGAACGGAAAGGATCCCATTCTGAAAGAGCGTTATTTCGGCTTAACCAATGGGCAGGGCAACCACGGCGAGGATGTGAAAGAGTATTATTTCTACCTCGACAGCACGCCCACGCACTCCTACATGAAGTGCCTGTACAAGTATCCGCAATCGGCGTTTCCTTATGAGGACTTGGTCCATACCAATGGGCAGCGCACGCGCAAGGAAATGGAGTACGAGCTACTGGATACCGGTATCTTCAATGATAACCGGTACTTTGATGTGTTCATTGAATATGCGAAGGCAGGCACGGACGATATTTTGATCAAAATCAGTGCCGCCAACCGTGGTCCCGAAGCAGCAGAAATTCACCTCCTTCCGACCCTGTGGTTCAGGAACGACTGGTCATCCTGGATTAATGAATCCAACCGGGCAAGGTCCAAACCCATTCTGAAACAAATTAAAGGCCCCGCCCAGGCCGCCACAGCAGAAGCTGCGCACAGCACGCTGGGCACCTATCGTCTCTTCTGCGAAGGTGAGGTACCTCTTTTGTTCACTGAAAATGAAACCAACCATGAACGTCTTTTCCCAGGGTCTAAGAATGAAAGCGCCTTTGTAAAAGATGGCATCAACGATTTCGTCGTTAATGGTCAGCCTACGGTAAATCCTGACCAACAAGGAACGAAAGTCGCTCCGCATTATAAACTGATGGTTGAAGCGGGCCAGACGGCCACCATCAGGCTACGACTTACATTGGTCAATTCAAGTCCCTTGAATGAGCCCTTCAAGAAGTTCGATGAAATATTTGCCAACCGCGTGAAAGAGGCGGATGAATTCTACAAGTCGGTGACGCCGGCGTCTGTTGGCGGAGACGAGGCCAACGTCATGCGCCAGGCTCTTGCCGGCATGCTTTGGAGCAAACAGTATTTCTTCTTTGACGGCAACAGCTGGCTCAACGAACATAACTCCAACCCGCTGCATAAAGGATTCAAGAGCTCTCGCAATTCGGAGTGGTACCACATGCTTAATGAGGATATCATCTCCATGCCGGACAAATGGGAATACCCGTGGTACGCCGCCTGGGACCTGGCTTTCCACACCCTTCCACTTTCCATTGTTGATCCTGACTTTGCCAAGGATCAGATGAAACTCATGCTGAAGGCACGCTACCTGCATCCGAACGGACAGATGCCCGCCTACGAATGGAACTTCAGTGATGTGAATCCTCCGGTTCATGCCTTTGCCACTTTGTTCCTGAACCGTACTGCCCAGTCCCAGGGAGAAGTTGACTACGAATTCATGAAGAAAACATTCAATAAGCTCTTGCTGAATTTCACCTGGTGGGTAAACCGCAAAGACCGTTTTGGCAAGAATGTATTTGAAGGAGGCTTCCTCGGACTCGACAATATTGGGGTATTCGACCGCAGTGCGCCCCTGCCTACCGGTGGGCACCTTGAGCAAGCGGATGGCACAGCCTGGATGGCCCTGTTCAGCCAAAACATGCTCGAACTCGCCGTTGAGTTGTGCAAGCATGACCCGACTTACCAGGAGATGGTATTCAAGTTCGTTGAACACTTCTTCTACATTGCCGCTGCCATGAATCAACCTGGCCCCGATGGCATGTGGGACGAAGAAGATGGATTTTACTATGACCTGCTCCGCTTGCCGGATGGCAGTTCCACGCGTCTCAAAGTGCGGTCGCTCGTAGGGTTACTCCCACTTTGTGCCACGACGGTTATCGAAAAAGAACAACGTGAACTTGTTCCGCTAGCCATGGCGGCTATCACGGAGCGGCTTCGTCGTATGCCTATATTATTGGAGTCAATCCACCCGACAGGTCCAGGTAATTTCGGTATCAAAGAACGGGGCATCATGTCCCTGATCAATCCTGACCGCCTCCGCCGCATACTGACAAGGATGCTGGATGAAAACGAATTCCTGGGACCTCATGGCATTCGCTCGATCTCCAAATTCCACGAAAAGAATCCGTATGTGTTCTACATCGGCGGCCGCGAATACCGCGTTGACTACCTGCCGGCAGAATCGGATACAGGAATGTTTGGTGGCAATTCCAACTGGCGAGGACCGGTATGGATGCCGGTCAACGTCATGATCATCCGTGCCCTTCAACAGTTCTATCTCTACTACGGAGACAACTTCAGGATTGAGTGCCCGACCCACTCCGGTAAACTGATGAATTTGTTTGAAGTCAGCAAGGAGATTACCAATCGACTGGTCAGCACCTTTACACTTGACAAGGATGGCCATCGGCCGGTATTCGGCGGTTCGGAGAAGTTTCAAACCGATCCGAACTGGCGTGACAACATCCTGTTCTATGAATACTTCCACGCCGACAATGGTGCCGGATTGGGAGCCAGCCACCAGACCGGATGGACAGGCCTGGTTGCCAAGATGATCGAACTGTATGGGTCTATCGAGGGCAAGAACGTTTTGGAAGAAGGAAGGAAGGCCGCATTTGAGCCCCGTAAAGAATCAGTGATAAAGCCGAAAAAGAAACTGCTCACCGAAGAGCCGGCTTTGCATCACAATTAGGCGGACAAATAGGTTAAAGCCAGGCTCTGCTCATGAGCCTGGCTTTCTATCTTGTGGATCGTATGGCACTGCACCACTACTCAAGGATCGTCAATAGAGTCGCAGTTGGGCTCCTGGCCATCTTCGTTGGCCTGCTGGGCAGCTGTTCAACCCGCGAACACGATTTTCTGATTTACATTGGTACCTATACAGGAAAAGGAAGTGATGGAATTTATCTGTATCGGTTCAACTCCAACGACGGTCACCTGACTCCCATCGGGCTTGCCGCCAAAACAGAAAATCCATCCTGGCTGGTCATCGACTCTTCCCGGCAATTTCTATACTCCGTTAACGAGACAGGTGAATTCCAGGGAAAGCCAACAGGTTCGATCAGCGCATTTTCTATTGATCGCGAATCAGGCGGATTGACTGCACTTCAGCAAATCTCCTCACGAGGTGCCGCACCTTGTCACCTCTCCATCGATCGGACGGGACGCCATTTGATGGTTGCCAATTATACGGGAGGAAGTGCCGCCATTTTTCCCATTGAAAAAAATGGTCAGTTAGGAGTACCTGGTTCATTTATACAACATGCAGGCTTCAGCGTTCATCCCGAACGGCAGAATGGCCCTCACGCTCATTCGATACAGGCAACACCCGATAACCGGTTTGTAACGGTTACTGACTTAGGTATGGACAAGGTAATGGTCTATCCGTTCGACGCAGAAAATGGCTCCCTGGACACCTTACATCCTGTCAAAGTCACTTTGCCTCCCGGTTCCGGACCACGTCATCTGGCTTATTCACGTGACGGGAAGTCCATCTACGTTCTGAACGAGCTGACATCGACTGTTACTGTATTCTCCTTGAATACCAAAACCGGTGAAATGACACCTATGCAATCCGAACCCATTCTTCCGGACTCATTCGTTGGTATCAACACCGGGGCGGAAATCCTGGTGGATGCCACAGGAAAGTTTCTTTATGTTTCCAATCGAGGTGATAATAGCATCGGGCTGTTCAGCATTGAGCCTGTCGATGGACGACTGACCCCGGTTGAGTGGTTCCCCTCCGGAGGGCGCGGGCCAAGGCATATGGAGATCGATCCCACCGGTCAATGGCTCATGGTGGCGAACCAATTGTCAGATAACCTTGCTCTATTTAAGATCAATTCTTCCGATGGACGCCTGACGCCGGCCGGGAAGCCACAACCGGTTTCAGCACCGGTGTGTGTGCGATTCATGCCAGTTCAATAAAAGGGTATGCCCCTCATTCAACTCAACTTAAAACATCAACCGTCACCGTTTCAACTGTTTCTTTCTGAATTCGTTGGCACGGCATTTTTGTTGCTTGTCGGTTTATCGTTGGTGATTTTTATGTTTGGGGTCGGAAGCCCGATGGCCGAATTAATACCCAGCGTCACTCATCGACGAATAATCACGGGATTTCTTTTCGGCGGTTGGGGAGCCTTGATATCCCTGACCAATGTCGGCAAGGTAAGCGGAGCCCATATCAACCCCGCCGTCACCATGGTGTTCTTGCTTTTTAACAAGATCGAAGCCAAGTCGGCTGGATATTATGTGCTCGGGCAGTTAACAGGGGCTATTTTCGGATGCCTTCCCTTGTTGGCCTGGGGGCCGATGGGTGAAAGTTTGTCGTTTGGCACCACTACCCCGGGTGCTGGGTATACGACGATGATGGCACTGCTTGGCGAAGTGATTACCACGTTTGTCATGGTTTCAGGGCTCGTCCTGTTTGTTGGATTCCGTCATCTACGTCCCTACACGCCAACCATCTTTCCCTTGATGTATGCAATCATGGTTCCCCTTGAAGCTTCTTTGTCGGGGACAAGCACCAACCCTGCGCGCAGCTTTGGGCCGTCCGTGATTTCAGGTATTTGGAATGATTGGTGGATCTACTGGGTTGGACCCTTTGCAGGGGCTTTTCTGGCAAGTCTTGTACTAAGCAGGTTGGCCAAGGGGATCACTGCTGCGAAGCTTTATCATTTTGACAATCAACAGGACTCGCTATTTCGGAGAAAGACGCAACACGTGGAGGAGCCCGCAGAAAAACAGTTGATTTCCTAAGGTGACCTACTCTTCCCTCCCGGTTTCAACATGCAGAACGTGCAGTAGCCGGTGAATGATCGGCGCAAAAAACACAGCCGTGATACTGAGGAAGGCCACTCCGCTATAAAGCGCATAAAAGGAAGAGAAAAGTTTGGCCCGCTCCGTGGTCATTTCACTCACCGGGCCCATTCCGGTCAGGATCATGCTCGACATGTAGAAGCTATCAAGCCATCCGAGACCGGCGGCGTAATGATAGCCGGTGGTTCCAATCAGCAAGGACACCACGATGAGCAAGAGTGCGAACAGGCTATACCGCGCCAGCCGTGCAAAAAAGCGGGGCAATGAGGCCACCTTCTGTTTATGATGCTCCAATTCCATTCTTTCAGTGAATCAAGGTCAAGCCTCAACGAAATTAGTCAATCCCCACCATCATTACCGACCAGCGCAATCAACGGGCTGCAATAGCCTTGTGGCTTCCCGGGGGCTTCCTGCTGAGGATTAGTCTACGGCCTGATAAATGTCATTTCTATCGGCAGGCGATCGGTCTACATTTTCAGATCGATTAGAAACCCTGAATTACAGCCAAAATGAGCAAGATTATAGAGCATCTCGAGGACGTCACCATCCGGTTTGCGGGCGACTCGGGCGACGGCATGCAACTCGTCGGCACCCAATTTTCAGAAACCTCCGGCTTCGCAGGAAACGAGGTAAACACCTTCCCCGACTATCCCTCCGAAATCCGTGCCCCAGAAGGAACCCTCTACGGCGTCAGCGCCTTCCAGGTCCATTTTGGCACACAAAACATTCATACGCTGGGCGACTACATCGATGTGCTGGTGGCCATGAATGCCTCCTCGCTCAAAGTGAACAAGGCCAACCTGAAAGACGG
>JAEUUF010000027.1 GCA_016787645.1 Cyclobacteriaceae bacterium
TGATCCGGTTCATACTTTTCTTGCTCCTCGTCTATTCATCAGCTGCGGCGCAGGTAGCCTTTCGTCACGATCTGAAGTTACGCTCGCTTCCGAACCGCTGGGATGAGGCTTTGCCGCTCGGCAACGGCATGGTGGGCGCGCTGGTCTGGGAAAAAGACGGGAAGCTTCGCCTTTCGCTTGACCGTGCTGACTTATGGGATCTTCGGCCTACGGCTGACCTCAACAAATTTGATTTTTCACTTCTTCAAAAGAACCTCAAGGGAGGAACGTATAACGTCATTCAACAATTGGGCGACGTTCCGTATGAACGGGATCCTGCGCCAACGAAGATCCCAGGCGCCGCATTGGAGTTGGATCTCTCCCGTTTCGGGCCTGTAACGAATGCAAGGCTCTATATTAAAGAGGGCGTCGCTGAACTCAAGTGGAGCAATGGTGTCGTGCTAACTACCTTCATTCATTCTTCATTGCCGGTCGGATGGTTTCGGATCAACCGCACCGAGGTCATCCCTCACCTCGTTCCACCCCGATACGTCGATGTGTCGAACCAGAAGGAAGGAAATTCTGTGGAGGGGCAAGGGCTGGCAAGGCTTGGCTATCGTCAAGGGACCTTGGATCAAAAGGAAACGGAAGTGAACTATGTTCAACCCGGGTGGAACGGCTTTGAATATCGGGTTACCATCAAGTGGAAGATCAACGAGGGAGCGCTCGAAGGCGTATGGGCCATTACAAGCAATTACTCAAGCACCAAGGGCGAAAATGCTTTACAAGTTGCCGAGGCTTCGCTCGCGCGGGGTTATGCTGCAGATCTTGCGTCGACCCATCGCTGGTGGAAGAGTTTCTGGGCACAGTCGTCCATCTCTATTCCCGACTCTATCCTGGAGCGACAATGGTACCTAGAGCAATACAAGTTCGCTTGTGTCGCAAGGGCCAACACGCCTCCTATTACCCTGCAGTCGGTATGGACTGCAGACAATGGAAACCTGCCGCCCTGGAAAGGCGACATCCACAATGACTTAAACATCCAGTTGAGCTATTGGCCAGCCTACAGCGGCAATCACCTGGCAGAAGCGACGGGTATGGTGAACTGGCTGCATCAACAACGACCTGTCTTTGAAAAGTGGACACAGTCTTACTTCAAAGTGAATGGCCTCAACGCTCCGGGCGTATGCACGCTTGATGGAAAAGCGATGGGTGGATGGGTACAATACTCCTTGTCCCCGACGACCGCGGGTTGGCTGGGTCATCACTTTTACTTACAGTGGCGCTACAGCATGGACCGCGCGTTCCTGCGCGACAGGGCCTATCCTTGGATTCGTGATGTGGCGCTTTTTTTCCAAAATATTTCACAGGTCAGCGCCAACGGTTTACGCAAACTCCCCGTCAGCTCAAGCCCGGAGTTTTATGACAATTCTGCTAAGGCCTGGTTCCAGGAAACCACCAATTATGATTTGTCTATCATTCGATGGACCTACGAGAAAGCAGCAGAATTGGCCCTTGAGTTGGGATTGAATGAAGAGGCAGGAACATGGAAGGCCCAGCTGAACCTGTGGCCTGGGCTGGCGACTGACAACTCCGGACTTCTGTTGGCTCCAGGGCATCCCTATCCCGAGTCGCACCGTCACTTCTCGCATTTGTTGGGAGTTCATCCCCTGGGCTCTCTCAATTATGAAAATTCCGATGATCGGGCCATTATAGAAGCATCTTTACAGACACTGACAGAGAAAGGAACGAAGGCCTGGGTAGGCTACTCCTTTGCGTGGCTGGGCAACCTGTATGCCCGCATGAAAAAAGGCGAGCAAGCAGCAGAGGCTCTCCGCACGTTTGCCACCTGCTTCTGCCTCTCGAATAGCTTTCATGCCAATGGCGACCAGTGTGGTGGGAAGAATTCCTCGTACACCTACCGGCCTTTTACGCTGGAGGGCAATTTTGCATTTGCTGCGGGGCTGCAAGAAATGTTGCTACAGAGCCACGATGGCGTCGTTCGGATTTTTCCCGCGGTACCTGCCGCCTGGAAGGAACTTTCGTTCTATGGTCTTCGTGCAGAAGGAGCATTTGTCATCTCGGCAAGACGATCGGGCACTGACCTGGAGATTGATATCCTCAGTGAAAAGGGCGGGCCACTGGTCTTGGAGACAGGGAATGTGGAATTCAATGTGTCGGGCGCGAAATTCATATCGGAAAAGAACCTCATCAGGATGGTCACCACTCCCGGTCAAAAGATCCAGCTGAAGTCGAAGCGATAACTAATCAGAAAACTTAAAGCCAGGCGCGATCACGGGTTCTTGATTGACAAGTCATACCCGCTTCGGATATCTCAGGTGAGTATCACGTAATCATTCTCCCTTGGACAGCCTCATTCCGATCGACAATTGGATAACCTGGTTCGTCATGGTTAATCCACCAATACCAAGGCCGCTGGCCGCAGAAGTTGTTGCTGAGGATAAGGTATTAGAAAGCCCGATCACATACCGGAAACCAAAAGTAACTCCGCTGGGGCGGTCCACGCCGAGACCAAAGCCAAGTCCAAAGTCAACAGAATTGAATCCACTCTTGGCATCCTGACCATTAACGGTGGCACTTAACAAGAAACCAATTTGTGGACCAAACTGCACATTAACTCCTGGGGCAAAATCATAACGCATCATCACAGGCACGTTGAGGTAATTCATATTGAACTTACCGGAATCATCACCTCCGCCCTGCCCGGAATAGATAAATTCGGGTTGGAATCCAAACTTCTCAGAAGTCATCATGATCGCGTAAAATCCACCATGGAAAGAATAGATATCCGGTGACGTTGCCGAAGCACCTCCCGCGGTGGCTTTGAGATTAGCAATATTAAGCCCGGCTTTGATCCCAAATTTCGGGCTTTGGGCGAACAGTCCGCCACCCAGGAGGACCAGTATCGCGAAGAGCAGTGGTTTCTTCAGCATTGTTAAATTTAAGAATTTTTAAGAATTACCATCGGGTTCCGTTACTCACCAAACAATAAAATCAAACTCCAGATTCTCACGGCGCGAGGTGGGTTTCTGTTCACCTTTCGTCAACCGCTCCACTTCTTTCCCCACAAAGTTCTTTAATTCCGTAACCGTAATATCCCCATCACCATTGCTATCCGCCTTGCCCGTCTTGAGCCCGTTGAGAAGGCAATAGGTAAAGATGCCGTTCTTCCATTCATCCGACTCCAATGCATAGCTGTTGCCCGCCGCCGCAGAAATGACCACCGATCCCGATCCTTTGCTCAGGTTGGTAAAGAGTTCCTGCATCAGTTCAAACGAAGTCTGCATACCCACTTGCCGGTTTTCGTCGGCAGACTCCGGCGCATAGGAGTACTTCTTCAATGTGCCCTTCTGCCCTTTCTCCAGGGTCAACGATTCACTCTGGGTCGCCTGCAGTTGAGCCTTATCTACTTCACCCGAATGGCAGGCGTCCATCATCAGCAGTTTTTTTCGCGCCGGTATGCCATCGAGCAGATTTTCCAACTCGTCGTATTTCATCCCACGCGACGCCGGGTCTTCAAAATTCAAGTCGTGCGTACCGAAATAGAAATCCAGGTTATCATCCAACAAGCCATGACCCGATACATATAGAACCACCTGGTCCCCGATGGAAGATTTGAGAAGTTTCTCCTTCAGGGCCATAATATTCTCCTTGGTAGCGTTTTCATTGAACAACGTGTCCACAAAGACATGCTCAAATGCATCCGCCTTGCGGGCGTACAAGGACACCAGGTCACGCCCGTCTTTCACCGCATACCGCAGGTTCCGGGATTGATTGTCATAGGACGAAACGGACACCACCGCAAGGTAGAGATCGGGTTTCTTCTGTGGCACAAGGGATTCAATCTCATACGTCTCCATCAATGATTCTGTTCCCTTCTCATTCAGGCAAGACAACTGAATCTTATTCTTACCCGCCGAAAGTTGAACCATCACCTCTTCCTGGACATCCTTTTGTTTGCGGTTACGCACCACGATACCCGCGATCCCAAAGACAGGCACCTGGTTTACCATGACATTGATCCGGTCAATGTTGTACCGGGAATCTTTTGCCTCAATCCGGAAAGTGATGGAGGCCTGGTCCGTACGTAATGGAACCGTCTCATTGCGCACTGCCAATTCCGGAAGCTGAATTTCTCCTGACAACATCTCTTCCGTAAAATTCATTTTCAGGAGCCTCTTTTGATAGGCCCGTCGATACGACTTGAGGACATTCGGCTCAGCAAATCCAAGGCGGCCCACCACGATATCAGGCCTGTTGAATTTGAGATCGAATTGCTCGGGCGAAATGAACTGCTTTCCAAACTTAAAACCGACTCCTTTCAACGAATTACGGGTGCCGAAATAATAATTGTCCGGCGTGATGAGAATATAATCTTCGTTTCCAACCGCAACGAGTGTAGCCAATAATTCTCCTGTCGCCGAGTTCCAGAACTTGATCGTCGCATCCCAACTGGCTGTGGCCAGCAAGGGCCGCGTTGGGCTGAGGGCCATGGCCGTGATGCGGTCTGTGTGAGCAGCCTTCACTACTTGTCGCACGCCAGGGGTGCGGACGTTCAGAAAAATCAAGTCTACCCCATCCGCAAAGACTACTTCGCCACGTGCTGAATTGACCGTAATTGAGGTGACCTCCGATTTGGCCGTATCCTTGCGGACAACGGATTCTGATTTCAAATCATACCAGGTGACTTGGTGGCCGGTATTCAGGAGCAGGGTGTCTTTGCCTTTCGGAACGATAGCCGTGATATTGGCATTCTTGGACTGGTGATTCTCCCGGTAATAAAACTTGCGATCAGCGGGGTCATAGTTCCATAGGTACAACATATTATGGTGTCCTGTGGCCAGCAAGTAATCGCTGACGAAGGTCATCGAAGAAATGCCACCCTGATGGGACTTCAACTTCAGGTCGCGGTCAGCCGCATCCATAAACAAGATATTTTGTGGTTGACGTCGTTGCTCGGCCTCCTTCCATGATCCACCCGTGGTGACGTATCGACCGGAGGGACTGACGGCCACTGCATTCAACCACGCAAAGGGATCGCGGTGAGCACCCAGCAATTTCAAAAAGGCATCACCCAGGCTCACGTACTGGCGATAGGTAGTTGATTTGACCACCCGTTCTTCCGACAAGTCAAATTCCACCAGGCGATTATCAAATCCCGCCGAGTACACCGTGCGATCGTCCGCGCTAAACTGGATGCCGCTGATCTTCTGCTCGTGCCACGGGAATGTCTCCACATTAATGCGGCTTGAACTGAGATCGATGATTCTTCCTTTCCCCAATTCATCGCCCGCCGCGAGTCGTAAACCCGAATGATCAAAGGCGAGGCTCTCGAACCTGAATGCCCGGCTAAACAACCGCTTCAGCGGCGCCAGTGTTCGTGTATCCCAGACAATAATGCTACGGTCAGAACTCGCGGTAGCAAACATTCTCCCATCCGGAGAAAAGCAGACTGAATTGACGGAGGCATAGTGATCTTCCCGGGTTGCCAGGCTCTTCCCTTTGTGTGAATCAAACAGGTAGACTTTGCCGTCACGGCAGGCGCCCACCAATCGATCCTCCTGCTCATTGACCGCGAGTGAAGTGAACACCTGGGAGATGTCGATGGGAACTTTTGAAAACAGGATCTTTTGATTTCGCCGATCCTGCTTCCGGAGATAGAAACCTTCAAGGTAGTACTGATGGGATGAATCCGCGGTGACATAACGCTGCTGACGAGGGAATTTGGGATGCGGACGCAATGCAGGTCCATCCTCCTGACGGGTGGAGGTCGCTATGTTCCAGGTTTGAATGCTTCCATCTTCATATTCGACAAACAGCCACTCGTCCTGGTCGCTGAACACCAGTGAAGTGACGGTAAGCGATGACCCGCTGACAAAGCTCGCCATCTCTTTGCCAGTGGGTACGTGCCACAGTTTAATGAGGTGATCGGTACCCGCGCTGGCGATCAGTCGTCCGTTGCTATTGAAGACCACAAAGGTGATATCGCCCGAATGCCCTTTTTGCACAGCAAGGTCGATGGTTTGACCCGCCGAGGCCAGCCACCCGAAAACCAAAACCAAGTGGAATAGTTGTTTCATGGTGTGCGGATGTAGATCGATACCGGGTTGTAATCCGTGTCGGAAATTGAATCATGAATGACCATTTCATGAAACGTGTCCTGTCCTGACATCAGCGGCGACGGGGGTGTGAACCGAACCTTCACCCGGAAGAGGTAGGGTTTGCCTGAATTGATGTTGTTGAGATGATTGAATGCCGTCACCATATTCAAGTCTGACGTACAGGTCACAAAGACTCCGCCCGTAGCTTGGCTCAGGGGCGTGAGCGTTTGCGCTTCCGATCGATCACCCATAAAAATCACATCCACCCTCACCGATTGGGCCAGGGCTGCGTTGACGGCTGTGGTTATTGTTCCTGTGCTTACCGAATCGCCATCGTGGGCGAGCAGCAGAAGGCTCCGGTTCGATCCGGCTGAAAAAAGATTGACGGTTGATGCTACCGCATCATAGACAACCGACTTGCCGCCGGTCCGCTTCGAAAGCCCAAAGAGGAAAGGCATGATGCCATCACCGTCGGTGGTAAAAGAAGGTGTTCCGAATTCGACGGGCGAGTCCGCCAACAGTCCATCTTGCGCAAAGCCCCCGAGGATGAATTGTCCCGGCGCCGGCAATTCATGTATAAATTGATTGAGCTGCTTGCTTCGGAAATTACTGGAATCGACGTTCGCATAGGTCCCACTCTGATCCAGCAGGACGGCTACCGGGCCCGCCGGTCTCAGCGGCATGGTAATTTCAGTGATCGACTCAACCACATACTGCCCGGTGCCGGTAAATGAAATGCTGGCGGAGTCCAGGTATTCGAGCGTATAGTCCTTGGAAAATCCTGTCAATTGCATCACATCCACTTCAAAGGTAAGATCGGTGGTCAGGGTCAACGGCCGTGCGGCCACGCATACCGTGGTGTCTTCGCCATAGAAATAATCCCGCGGCAAATCAGGCGGAAGGTTGCACCCAATCACCAGCAGCAAACTGATCAACCAGCGCCTAGTCTTCATAGTAGACTTTTTGTTTCAACAACCGGAGCGGCAGATAATACGTCAAACCAAAGCCCACCGTATGAAAGGTGGCTTTATAAATATCGCCGGGAGAATCAAGGCGGTATTTGTAACGCAGCTCCACACGGAACAGGCTGGCAAAATGAATTCCAATTCCCGCCAGGGCATTGAAGTAAGGGCTGCCATCATTATAGAGCACATTCTTCATGTCGTACAAACCATAACGGTCATAGGGATTGTAGGGACTGCTGGTTTCCTGAAAAGACACCCCGATGACCATAGGGACCACCAACTCCGCACCTGCAAAAATGGAGTACCGTACCACATTGGACGCGCTGAATTGATAACCGGCGTACAACGGAAAATTGTACTGCATATTAGTAACCTTGAAATCCACCTGGTCATCCGAGGTGTTGGTCAGCGGATAGCTAACGGTATAGTTATAGGTGTTCAACTCAAACGAGGGCTCGAAGGTGAAGTAAGCCCGCTTGTAATCCATCTGGAGCACCGCTCCAATCACGATGGACTGGCCGGCGGAAAAGAATTTCCAACGATTGTCAACCACTTTGTAATAGTTGTAGGATCCTGTTGGAAATATGGTCGGTGAATTGACGCTCACCTGCTTCAGCACCAGGTACTGGAAGGTGACGCCCAAGTTGATATTCTGTGCCTGGCCAGCAAAGGCAACGAACAGGGACCCGATCAGAAGCACCTTTCTCATTTGTCGCGGCGTTCGTAAATCGGGATGACCAACATAATGGCCCCGGCATTAGCATAAGGAGATTCACTTGCGGGATGAGGACCCAAATTCTGGAACCAGGGTCCGCCGGTTTCACCGCAGAAGAAAACCGTGATCCGTTTTACTTCAAAACCGAAGCAATACCGGTAGGTGATTCCCTGCAGGCCATAGCCGGTAGAATATACCAAGTCGGCCCGGGCGGCGAGAGGTACGATGGTCTTAATGCGGAGCCACATGGAAATATATGATTTGTCATATTGCTTCGGATAATACTCGTATGCCAACGCAGTATAAAACCCGGTGACTTTGAGCCCGGAATATTTGCCTGGAGGAGTCTTGCTCTCCCAAAGATTTATACGGGCACCCAATCCCAGGCCATACGTGCTGGTTCCCCCGAACCCCAGGGGATCCACCGTGATCACCGGCGAAGCATAAAGGGTATAGAACAACCCGCGGTGCGGTTTGAAATGGGAGGCGCGGTACGCGGTATACGTTTTGCCATCCACTTGCCTCTCCGACTGGGCACAAAGCGTGGCCGGCAGGGCAATCAGCAGTAAGGCTAACTGCCACTTTGCGGAAAGAGATTGTACGGCACGTTGGTGAGTACCGCTCATCTTCAGGAAGTGCCCAAAGGCACCACATTGAAGTTACAACAATATATCAGGGTTGCTTGTTACCCCGATCGTGCTACTTCTTCAAATCCACAATCCCCTTCATTTGCTTGTTCATCAGCATGGGGTTTAGTCCATCGATGCCCGCTTTGAGCGTGTTGTCGAGTTTAGCCAATTGGTCATCCAGTTCTTTACTGAGTTCGGCAAATACTTTATACACGCCCGCTGTTGGTTTTGCATCGCCGGTTTCAAGGCTGCGGCGGACCGCGGAAATCCGGTTGCCCAGTTTGATGGGGAAGTTGAGTGGATCCTGGCTGGAACGGTTGCGCACCTGGTAAAGGTCTTCCTCGATCACCGACAACTTGGCCGCCAGGTCTTTGGCATAGGCGGTGATTTGCGGATCAGATGTTTCTTTCAACCCGGCCTCCATTTGCTTGCGAATGTCACGGATGCGGATCACGGCCTGGTTGGCAGCGCTTTCACGATCGCGGATTTTTATGGCCAGGTCAAACGTCTCTTTCAAGTCAGCCTCCGTCACTCCCTTGAGATTTGGATTCATCTTCACATTGAAAGAATACGTTTTGGAATAGCTTCCCGAAGTAAGCCGTACCTGGTATTTGCCAATCGGCGCCTTGGGTCCGCTCCGTGGATTGGCACCCCAAAGGATCATACCATCAAATACCGTCGCGCCCGGATAGCGCAAGTCCCACGTAAACTGGTTGAGGCCACCTTTGGTTGTGGGTGGGTTCGGCTGACGCTCCCACCGCGAAACATTTGGATCAGGCTTATACTCGGGTTTGTCGCCTTTGAAAGCCTTGACCAGTTTACCATCGGCATCCAGGATCTCAATCTTGATCGAATCCACCTGCTTCTCAAGGTAGTACTGGAACACGGCGTTATATACGCCACGGATGGCGTCACTGGGTTGGAAGAACGTGACGGGCTGCTTCATTACTTCCGCCGTTAACTGTCGAAGCGGACCGATATCGTCGAGGATCCAGAATCCGCGGCCGTGCGTGCCAAGCACTACATCATCATTCTTTACGACCAGGTCGCGGATAGGCGTGTCGGGAAGGTTGAGTTGCAGCGGCTGCCAGTTGTCGCCAGCATTGAATGATACATAAGCCCCATGTTCCGTGCCCAGGAACAGCAGGCCGGGGCGAACATGATCTTCGCGTATGCTCCTCGAGAAATGACCGTCCTTGATACCGGTCACAATTTTTACCCAAGTTTTTCCATAATCCCGGGTGCGGAACACATAGGGCTGACGATCATCCACCTGGTATCGAAAGGCAGCAACGTAAGCGGTACCCGCATTGTGCCTTGACTCATCAATGATGGCGACCACCGAGTTCTTGGGAAGGTCCTTGGGTGTGATGTTGGTCCAATTTTTACCGCCATCGCGGGTGATGTGGATCTTGCCATCATCGGACCCCGCCCAAATGGTATTGATATCATGGAATGAAGGAGCCAGCGCAAAGACGGTTGCATAGATTTCCGGGCCGTTCATGTCTTTGGTGATCTCCCCGCCCGTAGGCCCGAGTGTCTCAGGGTCGGCATAAGTCAGGTCAGGGCTGATCGCCGTCCAGCTTTGACCATCATCGGTGGTTTTCCAAACATGTTGAGAACAGGTGTACAACGTCTTGGAGTCCAACGGAGAGAATACAATCGGGTAGGTCCACTGCCAACGCTCAGGCAATGCGCTGGCGGGTTCGCCGGAGAAGAAGCGCGGGTAAACCTGGATGTCGCGAATCTGGCCACTGGTGCGATCAAGTTTGGTGAGCAAGGCACCCTGGCTTCCAGCATAAAAGATATCTGGATTGTCCGGATGAGAAGTAATGTATCCCGATTCGCCACCGCCGACATCATAGCCCCATTCACCCAATTCGTTCATGTGGCCCCACCCGTCGCTGGGAATGGCAATGGTGGAGTTATCCTGCTGCGCGCCGGCCACGTGATAGGGAACGTGATTAGTCGTAGTTACGTGGTAAAGTTGCGTGGTGCAATAATCTTGCTCGGTCCATGACTTGCCGCCATTTACAGATACAACGCCACCCCCATCATCCGACAAAATCATTCGCTGCGGATTGTTAGGATCTATCCAAAGATCGTGGTGGTCACCGTGTTTGGTCTCGATGTTATTGAATGTTGAACCTCCATCCGTGCTCTTGAAAAACTCGACGTTCAGGCAGTACACCGTTTCGCGGTCGAAGGGGTCGGCATAGATGCGGGAATAGTAGAATGCCCGCTGCCTGAGTTTGCGCTCGTCATTGGTTTTCTTCCATGTGGCGCCTGCGTCGTCAGAGCGGTATACGCCACCGTCATTCGCCTCGACAATTGCCCAGAGTCGTTTGTTGTCGGCCGGCGAAACGGTGATACCAATTTTGCCCAGCGGTGCGGAAGGCATGCCCGGGTTTTGAGAGAGATCGATCCAGGTGTCTCCGCCATTTTCTGATTTCCACAACTTGCAGTCGGGTCCGCCACCCCACATTTTCCAGGTGCGCCGGTAAACTTGCCAGGTGGTGGCATAAATAATCTTCGGGTTGGTCCGGTCGATGATCAGGTCAGCCGCGCCGGCTTTGGCACTCACGTACAGGATTTTTTTCCAAGTGTTCCCGCCATCCGTGGAGCGAAAGACGCCGCGTTCCTCATTGTCACCATATGGATGACCGAGTGCCGCCACATAGACGATATCAGGGTTGGTGGGGTGAACGCGAATCCTCGCGATGGCCTGCGTCTCCTTTAGTCCGAGCGAACGCCAGGTCTTGCCGCCATCCACGGTCTTGTAGACACCGTCGCCTTGCGTGATACTTCCCCTCAGTTGTGTTTCTCCTCCCCCGATGTAAACGATATCCGGGTTGGTTTCAGCAACAGCCACCGCTCCAATGGATGAACTGGAGATTTGTCCGTCGGTTACCGGGGCCCACTCCTGGCCGCCGTCGGTGGTTTTCCAAAGTCCACCACCTGTGGCACCGAAGTAGTACTCGTTGGGCCGGCCCGGGCTTCCGCTGGAGCCGAGTGATCGGCCACCACGTTGTGGGCCAATGTTTCGCCATTTCAGCGCCGAGAAATACTTGGGATCGACCGTTCCTGAAGTGGAGGCCTGAGGCTGAGCGGTTGACACCAGGGTCGAGACCACGAAAAACAAACAGAGGATTAATCGCATGGGCTAATTTTTTGGATGATGAAGGAAAAGATAGGGAATAAACGGAGTTCCCGAAATCGATTACTGTCAGGCGACAATTCGCGAGGGTAAGCGGGCGAAACCTCACGCCATCGTTTGCGCTCCTCATGATTTACGTCATAAAAAGGATATTTCTATCCTTTATTTAATTACCTTGGGCCTCAAATTAACAGGGTAACTCATGCAGCCATCTTCCTTACCCCAGCTCAAGGCCACCGGTGCCACTCACCGGTTTGCAGACAAGATGCTGGGCTTTGATATTCCAGACCGACTAAAACAAATGGGGCTGTACCCGTATTTCAGGGTGGTGGAGTCCGACCAGGATACCGAGGTGATGATCGGTGGCCGCCGCGTACTCATGTTTGGCTCGAACAGCTACCTCGGCCTGACCAATCACCCGGAAATCAAACTTGCCGCAAGGGAAGCGGTGAACAAGTATGGGACGGGATGCGCAGGCTCTCGCTTTCTCAACGGAACGCTCGATATCCACCTGGAGCTCGAGCAACAACTCGCTGAGTTTGTCGGCAAAGAAGCCGCCCTGGTATTCAGTACGGGTTTCCAGGTAAACATTGGTGTGATCCCCGCCTTGTTGGGAAGGAACGATTATCTCCTGCTCGATGAATTGGATCACGCTTCCATTATCGAAGGAAGCCGCCTCAGTTTTGCCAAGACGTTGAAGTTCGGGCACAATGATATGGATTCGCTGGAAAGTGCGCTCAAATCTTGTGTCCAAGACCGGATTAAACTGATTGTCGTCGATGGCATCTTCAGTATGGATGGCGACATCGCCAACCTCCCCGAGATTGTCCGGCTGGCACAAGCTTACGAAGCCATTGTGATGGTCGATGATGCCCATTCGCTTGGTGTTATTGGTCATGGTGGTCGTGGAACAGCCTCCCATTTTGAACTGACGGATCAGACCGAATTAATCATGGGAACCTTCAGCAAGTCGTTGGCTTCCATTGGCGGGTTCATTGCTGCTGACACCCCCACGATCAATTACCTCAAGCATCATGCACGGTCGCTGATGTTCAGTGCGAGCATCTCACCCCCAGCTACGGCCAGTGCGCTCGCTGCCCTTCAGATCGTGAAGCGCGAACCAGAACGCATTGCCCAGTTGTGGGAAAACTCGCGGTATGCGCTTAAGGCCTTCCCGCAATTGGGATTCGATATTGGCAATGCCTGTACGCCGATCATTCCCATTTACATCCGTGACAATACAAAGACCTTCCAGATGGCCACCCGGTTGATGCAGGAAGGGGTCTTTGTGAACCCGGTCACCTCTCCCGCGGTTGCCCAGGAGAGTTCGCTCATCCGGTTCAACCTCATGGCTACGCACACCAAAGAGCAGATCAACACCGCCATCGAAAAGATTTATTCCATCGCCAAAGAACTGGAGATCGTTTAACTTCGTCCGATGAGCATCCGCATCACCGAGGTTGCCAACCGGAAGGACCTGAGGGAATTCATTGACTTTCCTTACCGCCTGTACAAGCGGCACCCCTATTACGTTCCTCCCCTGCGCTTTGACGAGGAAGCGACCCTCCGTAAGGACAAGAATCCCGCCTTCGAATATTGTGACGCCAGGCTCTGGCTGGCCTATGATGGCGATTCAGTGGTCGGGCGTGTCGCGGCCATCCACAACCGTGCCTATATCGAGAAATGGAAGAACCGATACTTGCGTTTTGGCTGGTTGGACTTCCACGACAATGAACATGTGGCCAAGGCACTCATGGACCAGGTGGAGCAATGGGGTCGTGAACTGGGCATGACGGCGGTACATGGGCCACTTGGCTTTACCGATCTTGATCATGAAGGCATGCTCGTAGAAGGATTTGACCGGTTGGGCACCCTCGCTACCCTGTACAATTATCCTTATTATCCAACGCATGTTGAAAAGCTGGGGTATCAGAAAGACGCGGATTGGGTTGAATTTAGCATCAAGATTCCCACCACCCTGCCAGCCAACCTCGACCGCATTGCAGAGATCGTGTTACGGCGTCAGCAATTGCGGGTGCTCAAAGTAAAAACTGCCAAAGAAATATTGCCCTACGCTCCCCAGATCTTCGAACTGATCAACATTGCGTACGGCAATCTCTATGGCGTTGTCCCGCTTACGCCACGTCAGGTGGATTATTATGTGAAGCAATATTTCACTTTTATTCATCCTGACTTTGTCTCGCTGGTACTGGATCGGGATGGAAAGTTGGCGGCCTTTGGCATTACCATGCCCTCGTTATCCCGGGCGCTGCAGAAAGCCGCAGGAAATTTGTTCCCCCTTGGAATCTTTTATTTGCTCGGTGCGCTGCGCTGGAACAAACTCAGTGACCTCTACCTCGTCGCCGTTCGTCCCGAGTTGCAGGGCAAGGGCGTGAATGCCATTCTCATGCGCGAAGTGAACCTTGGCTACATTCGCTATGGAATCCAGGTAGCCGAATCCAATCCGCAGCTGGAAACCAACGTCCGTGCCCAAATGTGGGAATATTATGAATGGGAACAGCACAAACGCAGGCGGTGCTATATCAAACAGTTACAGCCTTAAGGGATGAAGCAAAAAATCCTGATCACCGGGGCCAGTGGCTTCATCGGAAGTTTCCTGGTAGACGAAGCACTACGGCTCGGATATGCCGTGACGGCAGCTGTCCGCCCGTCCAGTTCACGGGAATTCCTGACGCATCCGGACATCCGTTTCATGACTTTGGAATATGCTTCAACCGAACTGCTCAAAAAACAACTTCAGGGCGAAGCATTTGACTATGTGATTCACTGTGCGGGCACCACCGGCACAAAAGGATCAGGAGACTTCGAGACAGTGAACTTTGTGTACACCCGGAATCTCGCCGATGCCCTGATGGCCGCAGCAACGCCGTTGAAACGATTCATTTATGTGAGCACGCTGGCAGTCAACGGGCCTGGAGATTCCATGACCATGAAACCTATCAAGCCCGGGGATGCAGAAAAACCTATCACTGCCTATGCAGAGAGCAAGCTCAAAGCCGAGCGCTACCTTTCCTCACTGGGTAACTTTCCTTGTGTCATCGTGCGACCCACCGCGGTTTACGGACCACGTGACCGCGATTTTCTTTCGCTGTTCAAGTGGATCCGTAAGGGACTGGAACCAAACATTGGCTGGCACCGGCAATTGTTGTCCATGATTTACGTGAAGGATTTCGCGGTCGCCACCCTCGCTTTGCTTCAACTCCCTACCCCAGGCCGACTGTATTTCGCATCAGATGGCCGATCCTATGAAAAGGAAGACATCAGCCGTTATATCCGGCTAATTCTCAACAAGACGGCGATTCCCGTACGTATTCCCCTCGTGCTCCTTAGCGGTATACTGGCTGTATCGGATGTTCTCCATCACCTTGCTGGGAAACATCCCTTTCTCAGCCGCGAGAAATTGAAAGAAGTCGCTGCCTCAAACTGGCTGTGCGACAGTAGCGCTCTATGGAAAGATTTGTCCATTCAGCCCGTCTATTTGCTGGAAGATGGCATTCGGGAGACAGCAGAGTGGTATAGAAACCACGGATGGTTGTAACTTCCCCCTTTCGAGATCACGC
>JAEUUF010000019.1 GCA_016787645.1 Cyclobacteriaceae bacterium
TTGGTCTCGCCATCTCTCCCCACATCCGCACCCTCATCCCCGGAGAACGAAAACGGTTCTGTTTTCGGAATCTTTCCCTGCGCCACCTGCGTTCCGTCGATATACAAAATACAGGCACCGCCTGCACCCGGCTTTGGTTCATCGACCTGGAACTCATACTTAACCGTATGACGGCCCGGTTTGAGCGCCGTGGAGGCAGCGATATTGGTACGCTGAAGTCCGAAGAAGTTATACTCGTGGTGGACCACGCCGTTCTTGGTATACAGCGTCCATCCGCCAAAGCGGCCCGCCTGGCTCAGAATAACCCCATTCACATTGGCCGGCACTTCCACATCGGCCGTGATCGTGTAGCTCATCATCTTCGTATTGATGAATACGTTTTCCATCAACCCCGTCATTCCTTCATACAACGTCATGCTGGTGCGCTTGCCCATCAGGTCAGGGCGTCCGGCGACTTCGGGGTTGAAGCGTTCCACCCTACGGTCGTCTATAGGAAAGACATGGTTCTTTTCTCCCTCTTCCTTGAATTTGTTCTTTAACTCTTTGAGTTTTTCCGGGTTGCTGGCAGCGAGGTTGTTGGCTTGCGAAAAGTCTTCATCCACATGATACAACTCCCACACATCCTGGTCGAGGGAAGGTAGCTTCGCCATCACCCAGGGAATGGAATGCCGGGTAGCGGCCACCCAACCTTCATGGTAGATAGCGCGGTTACCAAACATTTCAAAATACTGAGTCTTATGTCTTTCCGGTGCCGTAGCGTTGTCGAACGAGTAAGCGAGCGACGTTCCGTTGAAGGGTACCTGGTCTACACCATTCACGCTTTTCGGAAATGGCAGGCCAGCCGCTTCCATCACGGTGGGTGCGATGTCGGTAACGTGGCTGAACTGCGAACGGACTTCACCTTTCGTCTTGATGCCGTCGGGCCAATGCACGACCATGCCGTTGCGGGTGCCACCAAAGTGCGAGGCCACTTGCTTTGCCCACTGGAAAGGAGTGTTCAAGGCGTGCGCCCAACCCACGGCGTAGTGCGGGTAGGTGTTCGGGCCGCCCCAGGTGTCGTAGTAAGGCATGGACTGCGAAGCTTGGCCGATGATGCCGTTGAGTGCCATCATCTCGTTATAGGTTCCTTCCGGTCCACCTTCCGCGCTGGCACCATTGTCCCCTACAATGTAAAAGAACAGGGTGTTGTTCAGTTCGCCCATTTCTTGCAGGGCGTCGATAAGGCGGCCTACTTCATGATCGGTGTGCTCGGCAAAGCCGGCGTACACTTCCATCTGGCGTGATAAAAGTTTCTTCTGTTCAGGAGTCAGGCTATCCCACGCGGGAATTTCTTTGGGACGCTCGGTAAGTTTCGCATCCTGCGGAATAACACCCAACGCTTTCTGACGTTCGTAAGATTCTTCCCTCAGCTTGTCCCATCCCTGGTCAAACTTTCCTTTGTACTTGTCGATGTATTCCTTCGGAGCATGATGTGGAGCATGCGTCGCACCCGTGGCGAAATAAACATAGAATGGTTTGTCGGGCGTCAGTGATTGTTGTGCCTGCATCCAGTTCATGGCCTGGTTGGTCATGTCTTCCGTAAAGTGGTAGTTGGGACTGTTGTCGTGCTCGACGCGGGTGGTACCGTCATAGATAGCGGGCGCCCACTGATTGGTCTCACCGCCGATAAACCCATAAAACTTATCGAAGCCGGAGTGTGTGGGCCAGCGGTCATACGGACCCGATGGCGATACTTCCCAGGGAGGTGTCTCATGATATTTTCCAAATGCCGCAGTGCTGTAACCGTTTAGCCGAAGCATTTCTGCTAACGGGGCTACACTGCCAGGGCGAATACCCGTGTTGCCGGGAAACGCCGTGGCTAATTCCATAATCGCGCCGGCATTGTTCACATGGTGATTGCGGCCGGTGAGCAAGGCCACTCGAGTAGGCGAGCACAAAGCGGTAGTGTGAAAGCGATTGTACTTGAGTCCCTGACCGGCCAATCGTTCCACATTGGGCATGTTGCAAGGGCCACCAAAAGCAGTTGAGGCTCCAAAGCCCATATCATCGATGAGCACCACGACAATGTTGGGTGCCTTCGCCGGGGCTTTGACTTCGAATCGTGCCGGCGCCTTCGCCTTTCGGGCATCGAGTGTGGTATCTGCGGGATACGAAGGTTCACGAATCGGCAGCGAACTGCGATCAAGGCCGTCGGTCGTAGATGCCGGTGTCGCCGATTCCTTAACCGGACCTGAACAGGCCACGGTCAGTGATGCGAGAACCAACGCGATGAAAAGCTTCTTCATAGATTTTGGTGGTCTTGTTGGATATAGGGGAAAGTATTAAAATTATCGACTTACTTGATTTGCATACTTGACAAAAGTCATCCTCAGGAGATCAGTAGCACAATAGCGCGTGAAATAACGAATTCGTACAAAAGTACAAGCAGAACCAGTTGGACAGCGATCCGGACAGAAAGGGCTGGTCGGCCTTTCGCTTCATAAAGTTGATACCTGGCTACGAAAAGGTAGACAAGGATAAGTATTTTGATCAACGTCCTCACCTCGAACGGCGACTCACCACCTTCCGTAAGCCTTTCTTGCATCAATAGGAAAGGGATGCTAAGAACCGTGAACACCATGACTTGCGCAGCCTGGAAGGTATTCGTTACAATAAGTTCTGAGAAAAGAAGCTTCCATTTTCGATAGAAGGCAAAGTCGGTAAGCGAAAGCAGGAGAAGAAACACGATACCCACCAGGGCAAAGTACTTGTGGGCGATCGTCGCGTTAAAATGCTCCACTTGCTCCAGGGAAATCTGCCGCACCGGGGGTTGAAGGTGAAGATTGAAAAAGAGGGCTGTTGCCAGTCCTCCCGCAATGACCAGGAAGAGGAATGGGTTGAAATGCTTGATTCGTTTACCCTCCAAATAGTCGCGGAGTGTACGCCCTGGCCGAATCGTAAGCTCCTTGATGGAATACCACAGTCCACGATCGGCGTGAAACATGGCATGCCACGCATGATGAAATACTTCATGCCAGGTGATGCGATCGGTATCTGCCGGTTGGCGGCACATGGGACAATACTTGCCCTCATAAGATTGACCGCAATTCTTGCACGTAACCATCGCGACAAGATAGCAAACTCGGGGATTTCCAAAGAAAAGGTTCGGTTGCCTGACTTACCGACCCGCGTCCATTCACGCCAGGTTGCTCAAAAAGATCATACCCACCGCCATCGGTGCCACGTAGCGGATCAGGAAGCGCCAGACATTTATATGGATCGGCAATGGATTCAACAACTCCTCCTCACAGGTCGCTTTCGGCAAGATCCAGCCGGCGATCACCGCCATCAGGATACCCCCGACAGGCATCAACAAGTTGGAACCGAAGTAGTCCAGCAATCCAAAAAAAGTCTTGCCTTCCAGCGGACCAAATGCAAAAGGGGTAAAATCCTTCGCCAGGTTAAAAGAGAACACCGTACCCAGTCCGGTTACCCACAGGATAATTCCTGCCACAATGGAAATCCGTTTTCGGCTGTACTTCGAGGTCGCTACGAGGTGGGCGACTATGGATTCCAGCAAAGAAATCGAAGAGGTAAGTGCCGCTACAACAAGCAACAGGAAGAACAACGCTCCTACGAATCCTCCACCGGGCATTTCACCGAAAGCAATGGGCAGCGTCATGAAGATCAGCCCAGGTCCTTCGGCGGGCGACAAACCATATTGAAACACAATCGGAAAAATGGCAAGCCCGGCCAGCATGGAGGCGAGTCCATCCGAAAATGAAATGACCGCGGCCGACTTAAGCACATGCGTGGTACGAGGCATATAGGCGCCATACGTGAGCATTACACCGACACCAATACCCAACGAAAAGAAGGCTTGCCCGAAAGCGGCGAGGACCGTGTTGGGCGTAAAGCGTGACCAATCGGGCCAGAACATGAATTTCAACGCCTGCACAAATTCTCCCGTCACCATCGCATAGCCTACCAGGGCGACCAGGATGATGAACAGCATGGGCATCATCCACGACACCGATCGCTCCAGTCCTTCCTGGACGCCGAGCGCCACAATCCACACCGTGGCCACTACGAACACGCCCTGCCCGATCATCATCCGCACCGGGCTTTTCAACAATTCATTGTAAAAACTTACCGCGGTCTCCGCATCGAGCTGGTTAAGCATGCCGGCGAAGGAAGTCACGGTATAGTCCAATGTCCAGCCGGCGATGACACAATAAAAACTCAGGATGAGAAACACACCGATCATGGAGACCCTCCCAAAGAGGGTCCAACGGGGGTGGAGACCATCGCGCGCTGACAACACTTCCAGGGTTCCTACCATGCTCTTTCCACCCCGGCGTCCGATCATCAACTCGGCCGCAAGGATCGGGATGCCCATAACCAGCAGAGAAAGTAGGTACACCAATACAAACACCCCACCCCCATGCTCACCGGCGAGGTAGGTGAACTTCCAGATATTCGATAGGCCAACCGTGCTCCCAATCGAAGCAAGGAGAAAAGTATAATTCGATGACCACAAGGGAGGCTTCTGCTCAGTCATGACGATTATGAGGAGAGTTGGTTGAGATTGTACTTCATCATTGAACCATGAGGCCCCTCCTTGATGCGCTCCAGGTCAAACACATCACCGGCCGGACCGCGCCTTCGCATCATCAATTTGCGGATCGCATCAACATCTGAAGCATCCAACGAAAAATCAAAAACGCCCAGGTTCTCATTCAGGTGAACGGCCGTGCGGGCCCCGATGATGGCGGCACCCACCTGGGGTCGTTCAAGTATGTAGCGCGTTGCTACATTGGCAAGGCTGGTATGATGCTTTTCTGCAATGCCATGGAGTGTACGCAGCAACTCCTGGAATAGAACCCACGAGCCGAACTCCTCAATCATCAACCTGTACTTTACTTGCGATCGATTCTCATACGGCGGAAGCGGCTCAGCGTCGCCCAGCCACCGGTCGCTGAGAAATCCCCCGGCCACCGTACCATAGCAAAGCAAGTGAATGTTGTTCTCCCGGCACAAATCCACCAGTCCCTTCTCCGGGCGGTTGTCGAGCACCGAGTATTGCACCTGCAAAGTGGTCAACCTCACGCCAGCCTGCAGAATTTCGCGGGTGGACTTGGTGTTGAAATTCGTCCCGGAGATCAGCCTGATCTTCCCCGCTTGCTGCAACTCCCCGAGCCAGTTCGCTGCCTCCACCCAACCCGGCACATCGTAGGTCCACCAGCTGAATTGAACCATGTCCAATCGTTCTACGCCAAGTCGCTTCAAGGACCGGTCGATGATTCGCTCGACGTATTGCTTATTTAGAGTTGGTAGCGCATCATAGTCTGGAACAAACTTCGTGAGCACCTGGATATCCTCGTGGGAGCCGCGCCGTTTCTTTCGCTCCGAGAGAAAGCGCCCGATCAGTTCCTCAACTCCTGTGTAGATGTCTGCACAGTCAAACGTAGTCACACCGGCGTCGGCAAACGCAAACATGTCTTCCACAGGGTCTGAACCCGCAGAAGCACTATGACCCGCCGACAGCTGCCATCCGCCCTTGATGATCCGGGAAATGGAAAACCCAGGAGCTATTTCAATTCGTTCCACACTCATGACTTCTCCTTCCAGGGATTGTTGTCCGGCAGCGGCACCACGGTGGTCTCCGAACGCTCAACGATTCGTTTCCCAATCCGACTGATCCTGAACTTTGCTCCGCAATGTGGATCCGGGCAGGCAATGATATGATCCGTCGCCATCCAGTCATACTCATTCAACGGTCGCTGCTTCGCCGGCAGCAATGGTAACAGTGCCGCCAATGCATAGAGTGAGAATGGCTTGTCCGTCTTGAAGTGCAGGTTTTCCCCACGCACTTCAAACGATTCTCCCACCTGGTGGCTGCAGACAAAGGGCTTGTCTCCTTCGATAGTTTCAACAAGGAGATCGTAGATTGGAAATTGTGGCATAGGGAGGGATCAGGGGTTAGGGATCAGGGTCCAGGGCAGAAGGTAAACTTCCAATATTGAAGATTTGATACTCAATATTCAATAGTTCTTAGCTTATTCCTCCCCCTCTCCGTCTTACGGAGAGGGGGCCGGGGGGTGAGGTGCATTCCTCCCCTCTCCGTCTTACGGAGAGGGAGCCGGGGGTGAGGTGCATTCCTCCCTCTCCGTCTTCTGAGAGGGAGCCGGGGGGTGAAGCAAACAAAAAAGGTCCCGAAGGACCTTTTTTGATTAGCGTGTACCTTCTTTTAAAGCGTGCGCGATCCCGACCAGGTCCCGCTCGAGGAACTGCCTGTCCAACTGCCAGATGCAGAATTGCCATCGGCGCTCATTGTGCCGGATGCATTGACCGAACCCGTGGTAACGATGGTAATGGTAGTACCCACGACAGCCCCGGAGAAGTTGTCGCTTCCGCTGGCACCGGCGTAAACTCCATTGATCAATCCGCTCTGGAGAATAAAGTTCCATTTGCCGGAATCATCGCCGGCATAAGTGCCCTCATACACCTTAACGATCGCTGTGGAGAGCTCCTTCATGATGGTTCCGTCCACGCTGGTTACCCCACCAAGATCAAAAGCCGACACATCGACATAGCTGCCATTCGCGGGAATTCCGATGGTGATGGTCCAGTTACCGTTAGTAAAGGCAGCACCAACAATTTCAACGCCAGATGTCCAACTGCCAAGGGCAGTGGTGGTCAGCGTGCGAGTCTCTGATCCAAACTTGATCACGATCTCCTTCTTGCCATTCTGGAGGTTAATCTTGATCTGTCCGCTCGTGGAAGAATTGGCGAACGTGCCTTTGTAGATTCCGCCGCTCTTGTTGTCATGTTCGGCCAGTGCCTCCGGCGTGTTGGAGAGCGAAGAAGTCGGTGCCGGATCATCCTTCTTGCAGGACATTGGGCTCAGCAGCAGCATGGCCGCCGCGATCATGTACAGGATTCTTTTCATAGGTTTAGTTTGATTTGGTTTGTTGATTTCTTTGGGGTGATAGTGTCGGGGATTAACAAGGTAAACAGAAATTCCTTAGCATGACAAGTGGCCGTGAGACATCACTTAGTTACTCAGCACCCGACTGACAGGAACCGGAAGAAAACAACCATATTTAAGGTATGATCCTCCGGATTCTCCTTATTCTTCTTTTGCTGCCGGCGGTCGGCCAGGGTCAGGCACCGGATACGGTCTTCTGGACCAACGGACTTGTAGACCTGAGTAGGTATGACTTCACCGAACGGGACGCGGCCCGTATCAGAGGTGGTTGGGCTTTTTATTGGAAGAAACTTATTACTCCTACTAACCTTTCACAGGCCGGGCTTCCTGCCTGGATCAACGGCAATTCCGGCTGGGCTGTCCAGCCGGGACTTGAAGGCCTTGGCTACGGCACCTACCAACTCTTCATCCGGCTTCCCCACAACCACCAGGGGCTCTCTATTTACTTTCCCACCATCAACGCGGCCAGCCGCATCTGGCTGAATGGCCGTTGGGTCGCCTCTACCGGACTGGTCGGGGAAACACCGGAAACCTATCGTCCCGAACTGACGACGCTGCTTATCCCGCTTCCGGACAAAGAGGAAACCGTGGAGCTGCTCATCCAAGTGGCCAACTTCACACACCCCAACGGCGGGTTATCGGGGTACCCTCGTGTTGACCGGACAGCCGACCTGGTTGAAGACCTGACGCGTTCCAACGGCATCCAGAATTTCTTCGCAGGCTGTCTCATCGCACTCTGCCTGTACCAGTTGATCTTGTTCTTTCTCTATAACAAAGGAAGGCCGTTTCTATGGATGTCGCTCATTTGTTTTGGCGTCGCGGCCCGGTCCATGGTAATCCATGGCGGTTCTCTCTTGCTGCCCAATCTCTTTCCGCTGGTGCCGTGGGAGGTGTGGAAGAAACTTGAGTTTGGATCCGTGTATGCCATCGTCGCATTCTTCCCGTTATATGTCCACGACTTATTCCCGCAATTCGCCCCGATAAAACCGCTGCGCATTTTTGTGGCCATTGGAATACTCACCACCGTGCTTGTGCTCATCACCACGCAGGTGACCTTCGGGCTCGTCCTGGAAATCGTTCACCTCTGCTATTTGTTGTCGTTTATCTACGCCTTCTACACCATCGGCAAGGCCTGGAAGACGGGCGAACGCGACGCCCGGATTATTCTCTTCGGCATCCTGGCCAGCTTCCCGCTCATCCTCCTCGAGATCATGAAGAACTCCGCCTTCATCGCGCTCAATATTCCAAGCATGTACTATGTGGAGCTTGGCGTGCTGGTATTCCTCCTCTTCCAGGTCTACCTGCTGGCCAACCACCAGGCTAAGTCGTACAAATCCCTGGAAGCGATGAACATCAACCTCGAAGGCATGGTGAATGAACGGACCCGGGAACTGCGCACAGCCAATGATGTGCGGGACAAACTGCTTTCAGTCATTTCCCATGACGTGCGAAGCCCGCTGAACTCCCTGCAAAGCATGTTGGATTTGTACAACAAAGGCCTGGTTTCTCCGGAAGAGTTCACCGACTTCTCCCGACAGGTGCAATCCCAACTCGGCAATACCGGATTGCTGGTAGAGAATATTCTCGTTTGGACTTCCTCCCAGCTCAAGGGGGTGGAAATGCAGCGCCAGGAATTCAGCCTCAACGAAATGATCGATAGGAACATCGAACTCTTCCGGTCAACAGCCGAGTCAAAGCGAATCGCCATCACTTCCCTGCTCAACACCCCGATGACCCTCACTTGGGAAAAGAATATCGTTCACCTGGCACTGCGCAACCTCCTCGCCAATGCTATCAAATTTTCCCATGAAGGTGGTACGATTGAAATCGGAGTATCACAAGAGGGAACTGACATCCACTTGCGCGTAACCGATCACGGTATCGGCATTGACAGCCCTACCATGGAAATGATCTTGTCAAGTAAACGCTCTGCTAGTCGCACCGGGACTGGACAAGAAACCGGCGCAGGCATCGGTCTTTCCCTTGTTCGAGATTACCTTATTCATGCCGGTGGAAGCCTTATGGCCGAGAGCGTCGTGGGAAAAGGCAGCACCTTCACCATCATAATCCCGCAGGGATGATACTCCCCCTCTCCGTCTTACGGAGAGGGGGCAGGGCCTGTCCGCAGTAGCTTAAGCGAAGGCGGAGGGTGAGGTGAGGCGAGTCGAGCCCGTCTGCAGCGCAATACCGAAGTCAGGTCAACCCCCAAAGAGTTTGCTGAAGAACCCGCGTTTACTTTCCCTCTCCTGGATATTATCCAATGCCGTGCGAAGCCTCACCAGCGAAGCGGAGTCTTTCACGATGTACATCTCGGCACCCAAATCCAACACCTTCTTGCGTATGGCTTCATCCTCCAGCGTGGTGTGGTAGATAACCGGTATTCGCTTGTTGGTTTCACGGATACTGGCGAGGTAATCCAAACCTGTCTTGGACTGCCCTTCGAAGAAGTGATCCAACACAACTGCATACGGTTTCTCGCCCAGGTGTGACATCATTTCGTCAGGCTTATTGAAGGTTCGGACTTCATAATTACCCAACGTCTCCCGAAAGTGTACTTGCAGCACCTTTTGTTGGTGAGGATTATCCTCCACAATAAAGACCATTCGTTTTTTGTCAGCCATGGCGTTTTGGATCAAAAAGTTAGGTGATGGTCATGATTTTCTTTTCAAAGCACGCGCTTGCCCGTCCACGTACCCGATACGCCGGCCGAAGAGCCCTGCCAGGTCCCCGAGGCGTTGTCGCCAGATAAAGTTCCAGTACCCACGGGGGCAGTAAGGTTGAGCGTGGTCCCATCTGCCAGTCCATAGATGCTCTGACTGGTTAATCCGTCTGCACTTCGGCTGACACCGACAAGTGCCTGCGCCTGGATAATGAAATTCCATGTACCGCTTTCGCTTCCCGCATAAGTACCTTCATAGGCTCTGACGATGGCCTTGGAAGTTTCCTTGAGGATAACCACCTGGGCGTTGGCATGACCCGGGATGTCAAGGGTTAATGATGGCACCAGCCCTGTTGCACCTACGGAAAAGATCGCCTGCCAGTCACCGGAAACAAATACAGCATTCTTGATTGGCAGACCGGTCGTCCAGTCGACAAGCCCGGTTGGGCTCAATTCCTTGGAGACGCCATCCAGGGTGATGGTAATGTGCTTTACGCCTTTCTGAAGCCTCACAACGAACATGCCGCTTGAGCCAACGATTACTCCCTTATATATGCCCCCGCTCTTGAGATCTTCGGTGGCCAGGGCCTCTGGACTGCTGGAGAAATTGGACGACGGCACGGGTGATGAGTCGCTGCTGCAGGAAATGGCAGAAAGGAGCGAACTGATTGAGAGAAGAAGATAAGTGATCCTCATGGTACAGCTAGTTAGTGGATTCAATCGATTTTCAGCATCAAATTTCGTAAAAGAGATAATATTCATCCAGGGGTGGTAATTTTGTATTCGACCAGTAAACGTTTAACTCCTATGAAAACCCGGCTTCTTCAACTTTTCTTCCTGGCTTTTGCACTGACCATTGGCTGCAGCCAGGGCCAAAACAAGGCTTCACTGTCACCGCAGGCCTTCACCGACAAAATCAACCAAACCCCCGATGCCCTGGTAATTGATGTACGCACCCCACAGGAGTATCAGGAAGGACATCTCGCCAAGGCAAAAAACATCGACTGGCAGGGTGAGCACTTCGAACACCAGGTCATGAGCCTGGATAAGTCCAAGCCCGTATTCGTGTATTGCCTCAAAGGCGGTCGAAGCGCTTCTGCTGCCTCCAAAATGAGATCGATGGGATTTAAGGAAGTCTACGAACTGGAAGGAGGACTGGATAAGTGGCAGGCAGCCAAATTTCCTATTGTAAAAGATTGACCTGCCACAGAGCAACCCGAAGGCCATTAACCGCATCTGCTTGTTGATGCGCCTCTTGCGGTTTGCTGTGTTGTTCATTGCACCCCTGCCACTATGGGGGCAAGCACTCACCCAGGGTATTGTACTGGATGCCGAAAGTCACGAACCGGTAGCCGGAGTCCATGTCCTTGGGTTTGGAAAGCAACGCAGCGGAAGTTCCACAAACAGCGAAGGGCGATTCGCGCTTCATGACACGAACCTCGATTCCCTCCGGATTACCTGTATCGGCTACACACCCGTGCTGTTGTCGGGGAATGCACTTCAGCATGAATCGCTTACCATTCTTCTCAAACCTTTTGTTACTCCCCTCCAGGCGCTTACCGTAAAGCCACCGTCCCCCCAGCACCTGATTCGGGAAGCGGTCCGCGCAATCCCAAAGAACTATTCCTCACCACCGTTCCAGGTACGCGGCTTCTACCGCGAAGTAATCCGCGCCGATGCAGCGTATTATGCGGTAGCCGAAGCGGTCTTCGAAAGCCAGGTGCTGAAAACCAAAGGCGATGACCCGGCCCTGCTGAAACTGGTCCAGGGAAGGCGCAGTGAAACGGTCAAGAGTACCCGCATCTTCGAAGACTATCATCCGGGCGGCGGACCGAATTACCTCATGAACCATATACTGGAAGCTGACCTGCCGGACTTTCTGAAGGAACAGCACATGCAGGACTATATCTATTCCATTGACTCCATCACCTCGTATGAAGGAAAAGACGTGTACCTCATCGGTTTCGATCAACGCGACAACCTCAAGAAGAACCTCTGGACAGGAACCATTTTTCTCGACGCCGAATCGTTCGCTATTATTCAAGTGACGTGGTCATTGAGCGAAAAAAGTATCGAGTATAGAAAGCACCTGGCCGGCGCCGATAAAGTAATGGCCGACTTGCTCGGCATCGATTTCACCGTGCTCAAAAAATCAACGACCTACAGCTATCACAAAACAGGCGCAACCTTTGCACTCCAGGATGCACGACTAACCATGGACATTCATTTCAGGCAACCCAGGAAAAACATTGATGAACAATTCACTTTCCTCGCCGAGATGCTTGCGCTGCACCAGACCCCGGGGCCGCTCACACCATTCACCAAAAGCGATGTCTGGCAAAAAAACCGGCTGGTAAAAAGCCTGCCCGGTGAATTTGATCCCGACTTCTGGGGCGCTGAGAATATTATCCAGCCAGACAAATCCCTCACTGACGCAGTAGCCTCTATGGACGTACTGAAAGCGTCCAAGCTTCCTACCGGTGTTCCGGATGGCTGGAGTCTTTTCAGGTCCAGTGATGCCAAAGCATACCAGCGTGATTCCACTCTTATGCTGAAGCCATTTGTGGAGTCACGATGGAAGGATGCTGATCGGGGTCCCTTCTTGTGGCAACCTGTAAACGGCAATACCGAACTGTTCGCCCGGCTATCTGTCTCAAAAACTATTGACACGACCGCAGCCCCGGATGCCGGGTTCCAGGTCGGCGGCCTCATGCTGCGCTCGGACACGGACAGCATGGAGAATCACATCTTCTTCGCCCTGGGCTGCATGGGTAACCCGCAGCTAAAACTCGTTAGTCAAAATACAATCAACGGAAGGTCGGCCATTCATGTGACACGCATCGACCACCACCAGCTGACGATTCGCCTGCGCCGCATGGAAAGTCTATTCCAGTTGCACTACCTTTCGCCGGAAACCAACCAGTGGGTGCCGCTGCGCGAAATTCAACGAAAGGACATGCCACAGAATTTGCAGGCTGGGATTGCCGGTTTCGCCTGGGTTCCGGGTGATGCGCCCAACCGGCATCCCGATTTGCTTATCCAGGCACACGGCTTCCGAATTACATCGCTTCAGCCATGAAACGCGCCGCCCTGCTGTTCGCCTTCGTCATGGTTTCACACACCATGTTTCCATGCCTCATCTTTGTCTTCACGCCGGGTAACCACATCATCGTTGGAAATCACGAAGACTGGACCGCACGGGATGCACGCATCCGCTTCATCCCCGCCGAAAAGAGCAAGCTGGGTGTCGTTGTCTTCGATTTTGAAAGCGAAGGACTGATTCAGGGCGGGATGAACTCAGCGGGGTTGTTCTTCGACGGCACGGCGACGCCCTTTGTCCCCATGGATTTCACCGGGAAGGAAGTATTCAAAGAGAAAGACTTCTGGCTGACGTTGCTTCAATCCTGCCATTCTATTCAGGAGGCAGTGGCCTTCATCGACAAATACCAGGTTCCGGAACTGGAATCCGTACATCTTCTCTTCGCCGACCGGAGCGGGCAGTCTGTCATTGTAGGCGCTTACGATGGCAAGCTGACGTACACGTGGAAGAACAAACCGTTTCAGGTATTGACGAACTTCAACATTGTTGACCCCGAATACGGTGGCGAACAGCCGTGCCCGCGATTCGCCACCGCCAATTCCATTCTGACATCTGCCACTGGAAGTCCCATGGAAACCGCTGCAACCGTTCTCAAACAAACCACGCAGGGAGCCCTGACCGTCTACTCCACCCTCTTTGATCTCACCACCGGCAGTGTACGGGTGTATTACCTCGCCGACTTTTCACGGACGCTAACTTTCAACCTGGCGGATGAGCTGGCCAAGGGTGGCCATGACCTCTTAATGAGCAAGCAATTTCGCTGATCTTGCAAGGGAGCCGGAATTCAAGGGCTCCATCTTTCAGTTTCTATTTTCTAACTTGATGACTTATCCTCATCGCATGAAAGCCCTTCTCTGCACAGAACACGGGTTGCCCGAAACTTTAAAACTCTCTACGGTGCCCGATCCTACCACCGGTCCGGCAGAGGTACACATCCGGGTACGAGCGTGCGGCGTGAACTTCCCGGATGTGCTCATCATTCAAAACAAATACCAGTTCAAGCCGCCACTGCCGTTTTCTCCCGGTGGCGAAGTTTCGGGTGAAGTGATTGCAGTAGGTGAACAAGTAAAACATGTCAAGGCTGGGGACCGGGTTATCGCCCTTTGCGGGTGGGGCGGCTTTGCCGAACAGGTAGTCGTCAGCGGAGCCCGTGTGTTTCCTATGCCAAAGGGTATGGACTTTATCACTGGCGCGAGCACCTTATATACATATGGCACCTCCTACCATGCACTTAAAGATCGGGCTCAACTCAAGAAAGACGAGACCGTGTTGGTCCTCGGTGCCGGTGGCGGCGTGGGGCTTGCCGCGGTAGAACTCGCGGTCACTCTCGGCGCCACGGTCATTGCTGCGGCTTCCACTGAGGATAAACTCCATGCCTGTGCTGAAAAAGGAGCCAAATACCTGATCAACTATTCGAATGAAGATTTACGGGCTCGTATCAAAGAGATTACACAAGACCGTGGGGTCGACGTGGTGTACGATCCCATCGGTGGCGAACTAGCCACCGAGGCCCTGCGCTCAATGGCCTGGCGAGGCCGTTATCTCGTCGTTGGTTTTGCCTCCGGTACCATTCCGCAATTTCCAGCCAACCTGCCCTTGTTAAAAGGATGCGCCATCGTAGGTGTCTTCTGGGGAAGCTTTGCTGAACGCGAACCACAAAAAAGCCTGCAGAATTTTGGGGAGTTGCTTGCCTTCATCAAGGCGGGCGTCATCAAACAACGACTGCACGCGGTCTACTCGCTGGAGGAATCAGCCATCGCACTCGCTGATCTCATGAACCGGAAGGTAACCGGCAAAGCGGTGGTGAAAATCGGATCATGGGAGGAATCCTTGCAAGAAGAGGAGACGGCTAAGCCATCGACAACAGTCACGGCGGCACTTTCACCCGGCCAACCGCTGGTGCTTGAACTAAAAGACCTCAAGAAGAAAGTGGGAACATCGTTGGGCGTAAGCGAGTGGTTTACGGTCACCCAGGAAATGATCAACGATTTTGCCAAGGCCACGCACGACTACCAGTGGGTGCACGTTGATACCGAGCGCGCCAAACAACAAATGCCCGGTGGTAAAACGATCGCCCACGGCTACCTGACCATGTCGCTGGCATCGAAATTCTTCTTTGAATTGTTGAAGATCGAGGGGGTGACCACCTCCATCAACTACGGACTGAACAAAGCTCGGTTTCCTGTAGCGGTCAAGTCCGGAAGCCGAATCCGAATGACGGGAAAAATTAAAGAAGTAGAAGATATGCCCGGAGGCGGAACCAAAATGATCATGGAATGCATCATGGAAGTCGAAGGGGAAGAAAAACCCGCCTATGCGGGCGAATTGATCACGGCTCTTTTCTAATTTTAACGACTTACCATTTCAACCGATGAGACTCAAAGACAAAATTGCCATCGTCACCGGTGGCGCCGCAGGTATCGGGCTGGCTACTGTAAAAGCTTTTCTGAAAGAAGGTGCTGCCGTGGCCATGTGGGATGTTTCCGACAAAGGCGCTACGATGGCGGAAGAACTCGCCAAAGCCGGCCATCGGGTGACTTTTACCAAAGTATCCGTAACGGATTCTGGCCAGGTACAAAAAGCGACCGAGGCCGTCGCCAAACAATACGGACGCATTGATATCCTGATTAACAACGCCGGAATTACGAAGGACCGCACGCTGTTGAAAATGTCGGCCGAAGAATGGAACGACGTGATCGCCGTAAACCTTACCGGTGTGTTTAATTGCACACAGGCTGCCGTGCCCTTCATGAAAGAGAAGAACTATGGCCGGATCGTATCGGCATCTTCCAATGTGGCCATCCGGGGCAACTATGGACAAACCAATTACGTGGCCACCAAGTCGGCAATCATTGGTATGACCAAGGTGTGGGCTCTCGAACTGGGACGCTATGGCATAACGGCCAACTGCATCGCTCCTGGCTTTATCAAAACCGCGATGACCGATGCGATGCCTGAAGAGGTACGCAAGGCCAGCCTTGCCCACATTCCAGTGGGTCATTGGGGCGAACCAGAGGATATCGCCAACGGTTATGTGTATCTCGCATCGGATGAGGCGCGCTTCGTCAGCGGTATCTGCCTGACCATCGACGGTGGCGCGGCGAGGTAGCCGTTGATTCAAATGATGATGAAAAAATTGAAGACGTGGAAGACATTTAGAGGATCAAGCGTTTAAGCTTTTTTTGTGACCTGATCCATTTTCTTTGTCGGCGAAAGCTAACAGGTTCTTTCAACGGCTACCTTTACATGACAGCTGAATGAATAACCTCCAGATCACCATTGTGGAAGACGAGCTGATCGTCTCAGAAGATCTCCGGCAAATCCTGCTCGATGAGGGGTACGATGTCACCGGTTGTTTTGAGACAGCTGAAGAAGCGCTTGAGCACCTGAAGGCTGTCCACACCGACCTGGTTATGATTGACATCCGGCTGAAAGGCCAAATGACGGGGGTTAACCTGGCTGAAAGTCTCCGCAAATCACAGGCACTCCCAATTATTTATGTGACGGCGAACACGGATGAAGAAACTTACCAACTCGCCCGAAAAACCAAACCGCAAGCCTTTCTCGTAAAACCGTTCAATGCAAGGACCCTACTGGCGGCAGTAGACCTTGCCCTATTCAATTTCTCTGAAAACAACACGGCCGAAACAATCCTGGACGCTGGGGCGCTTGAACGGAAGGATTTCCAGGTGACGATTCAGGATGGCTTTTTCATACGCGAAGGCGGCCGCCACAAAAAGATCCGGCTTAGTGATCTGCTATTTATAGAAGCCGATGGCAGCTATGCCCGGCTGGTTACCAACTCCGGGCAGCATACCATTACCCAAAACCTGAGTACGTTCCTTCGCAAAACCAGCCTGCCTCTTTTGGTACGGGTTCATCGATCGTATATCATTAATGTTAATCGGGTCGACTCCTTCGATGAAGGATATGTCTATATCGACAAATATCCCATCCCCATCAGCAAGACCTACCGCGGGGATTTCCTGTCTACGCTGAACGCGTTGTAGCTAGTCAATGGGCTTCACCCCCGTGATCTTTACCTCGATCGTATTGGGATTGGGTTGCACCATGTTGCCTTTCAGTTTCCGCAAGAGCAAACCCACCAGTTTAATACCAAACCCGCGACCAGACACCTGTGGAAGGCTATACCCCGGGCCGTTGTCAGTCACCCTGATCCGTATTCCTTCCGTGGTACGCAGCAGTTCAAGCCCAAAAGCTGGAGTCGCCAGGTGGGCAAAGGCATGTTTCATGGCATTGGTGGCCAGCTCGTTGATCAGGAGGCCGAGCGCAATGGCCGACTCCACATCAACCCGTATGGGGTCTACCACAAGTTGTCTTTTGACCGGCACCTTGGATGAAAAAGCGCTCAATAGGTTGTCGAGCAAGTCCTGAAAAAAGGTGGGCAAGTAAACCGCTTGAATTCCTTGCGCCTGGTAGAGTCGCTGATGGATGATGCCCATCGTCATGATCCGGGTCTTGATTTCGTCAATTTGCTGAACGAGCTCCGGGTTGTTCACTTCCTTCTCCTGAAGACTTAACAGGCTGACGATATACTGAAGATTATTCTTCACGCGATGATGCACCTCCTGAGCCAGGGCTTTCTGCTCCGCATTCGACTCCTCCAGTAGTTTGTTCTGCCGCTGGATCTTGCGACGCTGCACATACAGGATTACCATGAATCCAATCGAAAGAAAGGTTACAACAGCCAGCGATAAAAGGGTAATCGTTCTGTTGCGAAGGACATGCTGGGCCGCTTCCAATTCCCTTTCTTTCCTTTCTGAAGCGAACTGGGCTTGGTATCGGATCATTACCATGGCATCCTCATTTCGTTTCATGCTGTCTTCCAACTGATCATGGCGGCGAGCGAAGGACAGCGCCTTCGACGGCTGACCCAGTTGGTCATATAGTTCCTGGCCAAAAGCATACAAGTTGCTTTCATGAAGCACTGATGTACCATGCGCCATTTGCAGGCCTACAAGCAATTCCGATTCTGCTTCTTCCCGCATTCCTTTTTGAAGTAATATCTGCGCGATATAGAGATGAATACCCGGTATCGTGATTCGGTTGTTCATCCGCTCATTGAGCCGTAGGGCTTTCTCAAAATAAACCTTCGCCGAATCAAGCTCTTCAAACTTGAGGTACGAGTGCCCGAGTTGTTCATAGGTGGTCGCCACCTTGATTTGCGTGGCCCGGTGTAGTTCTTCAAGAGCTCGGGCGTGGAAATAAAAGCACGAATCGCGGTTCCCGGCAAGGGTGTACTCCTTGGCTGCCTGGTACCAGAAGGGATAGTGTCCCACCTGCTTCATCGCCCTGGCCCCAATCCCGGCAAAGTAACCTGCACGCCGAAAGTCACCCAGTTCGTGATAGGCCACACTGATATTGACATAACTCTGGTACACGCCCACCTTGTTGCCATTCTGATGGAACTTCTCCAGCAGACTTCGTTCATTGGCGATCACATGGCGATAATAGAGCGTGTCAATGAAATAGGGGTTCCCGCGAGAGAAATCACCAACATAGTGCACAAAATCAGGCTCTAATTCTTTCAGCTTTTCCGACTCAAACAGTGCCCGCAAGGAAGCAGTATAACGGCCCCAGCGGTGAAACATCAGCGCCATGTCATGGAGCACCTCAATCTGTCCGGTTCGATGACGCAAGGAAACGAATGCATCCCGAGCACGGAGAAAATTGACTTCGGCGGAATCATAGTACGCTTGGTAATAAAAGTTGTTGGCCATTACATGGTAGCTACGGGCGACGGTCTGCAAATCTCCAACGTGATCGGCATTGCGAATTGCCTGGTGGAGTAAGCGGACAGATTCATCGTATTCACCGTTCGACCATAGTGTTGTGGCCAAAAGAAGCAGTGAGTGTCCTTCGCAGTAACCTCCCTCACCCCGGTATCGATTTACCAATTCACCAGACAGGGCCAACACACGGGGATAATCTGACCACAGAACGTCCTCCGCCAGCCGGAGCTCTCGATGAAGAGCACTCGAATCACATTGCGCCGTAGCCAAGGGCAACGACCCCAACAACATCATAACACTCAGCCAAATCCGCATAATAAAGGGACGTTCATTCATGAGCGTCCCTCAAGGTACCAAATATCAAGTAGGGCTACTGAACGATCAGGGAACCTTGGTGAAGGTCCAGAATTTCTGAAAATAAAGCTCACAAGAACAGCTGGCGTTCATCGAATAGTCAGCATCAATAGGTTCTCGCTGATCCCATGACATGGTGGCGCCAGCCACAAAATTGGTGATCTTAAACAGGCCAAGGCCCGTGTTGCCATTAGCCCCAATCAGGATGGTGTCATCCGCGTCATAAAAAGTCATCGACTGGGGCCCGAAGATTACCGCATTGGTGGCATCTTTAACAGTTACCGAACTCCCGTCAATGGTAAGTTTGAGCCCGATAAAATCAGGAGTAGCCGCCTTAGGGGTAGAAATCCCAACACCTTTCTTCCATTCGGTCCCCTGGGCAGTGGCAATCACCCAGGTTCCCTGGAGCGTTGTATTCGATGGGCCCGTAGCCGCAGGTACAACGGTTTCATCCTTTTTACATGCGCCGACCAAAGTCAACACCGTGAAAATAGCCAACCAGGTACTTGATTTTTTCATATGGTTAGAATTTGAGTTTACGTCAATCTGCGTCTGAAACGCCGGTTATGCATGCCCGACTTTGCAGGTTACCGCTGTATTTTGCGAAACCTGCAGAACCCTTTGCAGAGAAAATGGAGATTTCTCAAATAGAATTCCCGTGCCTAAAAAAATGCTAATTTGACCCGCCTGACGAATCCTAACAGCCGATGTACACCAACCTCAACCATCTTAAATTTCTGTTGAAAGACGTTCATCCCATCGAACCGCTCTTTGCGCTGCCAAAATTTTCACATGCCGATTGGGAGCAGTGCTGGATGATGGTGGAGTCAGCGAAAGCGTTGGCAGACCGCGACATGGCGCCCTACTTCAAAGCCATGGATGAACAAGGTGTGCAGTACGACGGCAAGGGCGGTGTCAAGTCGCATCCCCAACTGAAAACCATCATCCGGCAAGCGGGTCAGCAAGGATGGATCAACGGCGCAGCCTCCTTTGACGTGGGCGGAATGCAGATGCCCTTGATGGTCTACAATGCAGGTCAGCATATTTTTCAAGCGGCCAACAACGGCTGCCAGGGATATTTCAGTCTCACCAGCGGCGCGGCGGCACTCATCACCAGCTTCGGGTCGAAGAAGCAAATCGAAACCTTTGTGCCCAACATGTTTGATGGCCTGTGGCAAGGCACCATGGCCCTCACTGAACCCCAGGCAGGCAGCTCGCTTTCCGATATCACTTCCAGTGCCACACAAATCCAAGGCGATCGCTACCGTATCAAAGGTCAAAAGATATTTATCTCTGGCGGTCAGCACGAGGCGTGCGACAACTTCGTCCACCTCACGCTGGTCCGCATCGAAGGAGCTCCTGCCGGCACCAAAGGAATTTCCCTCTTCATCATTCCCAAGTTCAGGCCCGAAGCCGATGGCAGCCTGAAGTACAACGATGTCTTTTGCGCCGGCGATTTTCAGAAAATGGGACAGAAGGGATATGTGACTACCCACCTCGTCTTTGGCGACAATGACGATTGCATTGGCTGGCTTGTCGGTGAACCTAACAAAGGACTGACCTACATGTTCCAGATGATGAACGAAGCCCGCATTGGGGTTGGACAAACTGCGGCATCGGTAGCTATGGCGGCCTACCATGCATCACTGCAATATGCCAAGGAACGCACCCAAGGTCGACTCGTCAGCGAAAAGGATCCCTTGAAGCCACCGACCCTTATCATCCGCCATCCCGATGTTCAGCGAATGCTCTTCACCCAGAAGGCGATCGCCGAAGGTTCGCTGTCGCTGGCCATGGAGTGCAACAAACTCTATGATCTCGCTCATGCCGCAGATGGCGATACACAGCGCGAGGCCTGGCTCCTGCTGGAATTTCTCACACCAATCGTGAAAACCTATTCATCGGAACAAGGTAGCCGCTCGGCGGCGCTGGCGGTACAAACGCTCGGGGGTTACGGATTTACGATGGACTTCCCCGTACAGCAACACTACCGCGACCTGAAGATTATGTCCATCTATGAAGGGACTACCGGCATCCAGTCGCTGGACCTGCTGGGTCGCAAAGTCAGCATGGAAAAAGGGAAGGCGCTGGCCGCATTACTGACGGCGATGAAAAATACGATCAGTGCAGCACAGTCTGCCGAGCTAGCCCCATATGCCAGGAAACTTGACGAAGAAATCGCACGGATCCAGGCTGTACTGGCTCATGTAGCGCGGTACGCCGCCGCCGATATGGACCGATTCCTCTCCGACGCGACCGTCTTCATGGAACAGGTGAGCTATGTTGTGATCGGTTGGCAATGGCTGAAGATGGCCGTGGTGGCTGAAGCGAAATTAAAGTCCGGCGACCTGGGCACAACACCAAAGGCTTTCTTCGAAGGCAAGCTTCACACGATGAAGTTCTACTTCCGCTATGAACTCCCCCACGCCGAAGCATGCGCCAAGACCATGATGGATGGTGAATACCTCACCAATCTCAAGACCTTCGAGCGCTTGGACTAGGTTCATTCAAATATCCGGACACAAGCTCTGCATCCCCGCCTGCCTGTTGTCCATTACTTCTACTTGCTGCGATTTCGGCGTGCAGGCCAAGCGCCTCCGCGGTTTAATCATTCAAGTGTCCTACAGCATACTACTGGAGGTGGTCCGGGTTTCAAATCCATACCAAATACCGCCACTTTGACATAGTTTAATTGCGAAAGGGTTGATTTTTATGCCACTATTGCCGGTTTTTTCCACCGGCACACATTTTCCTGTAGGGAGTCCTGAAAGCAAAAACGATTGTTACACCAAATAAACATTTAACTGTATGAGCCTCATCCGCTATAACACCAATGATTATGTGCCTGCTACGTTTAGCAGCCTGATCGACCGCTTCTTCAACGACACGATGACCCGCTCGGGAGGCAGCACGTTCCAGCCGCGCGTTGACATCGTGGAAAATGACAATGCCTTCGAACTGCACGTCGCTGTGCCGGGCATGAACAAGGAAGATTTCTCAATCGAAGTGAAAGACAACTTCCTGACGGTAAGCGGCGAGCGCAAGTTCACCAGTGAAAAGAAAGACGCCAACTGGCACAGCATTGAAACCCAGTTTGGCCAGTTCAGCCGCTCGTTCGCTCTGCCCGAGAATGTAGACAGCGCGAAGATTGCCGCCAAATATAACAACGGTATTCTCGAAGTTTCCATCCCGAAAGACGAGAAGAAAGCGCTGAAGACTACCATCAAGGTAAACTAAAGAACATAGGTTGAGGGGTTGGTTGAGGAGTGCCTGCCGAACGGGGGCACTCCTTTTTTTATTTGCATAACCACCACAGAATAACGGCGATCACCAGCAAGCCATTCCAGTGAACCCAAAACGCATCGATGATTTCCGGATGTAGACTTTGGTAATCAACAAACGCACATCTTCGGGCGCCTCAGATCAACCAGGAGATCAAGAACCTGGCCTTGACGCAAATGGAATTCAGCCCGCAACGAACTCACATCCGTAATTGAGTACAGCCCACACTACCTCCCCCTCTCTGTCTTACGGAGAAGGCGCCGTGGGGTGAGGTGACGCCGGCCAACCAGCCGCAACCTAATCTCCCCCTCTCCGTCTTACGGAGAAGGCGCTGGGGGTGGGTGACGCCCGGCCAACCAGCCGCAACCTAATCTCCCCCTCTCCGTCTTACGGAGAAGGCGCTGGGGGTGAGGTGACGCCGGCCAACCAGCCTCAACCTAATCTCCCCCTCTCCGTCTTACGGAGAGGGGGCCGGGGGGTGAGGTGCTACTCGTGCCGCAAAGCATCCACCGGGTTCGCCCTTGTAATCTCCAGGATCTTCGCCCCAACGGTGGCGGTAGCTATGGAAAAAAGAATCAACACCGCCAGCGTGATTACCCGAATATCAATGGCGACATAGTATTCCCAGACACTATCCATTAGCGCGTTGACCATCAGTGAACCAAGCAGTGACCCCACCACCAGTGAAATAATAATGACCACGGTGTAAAGTCGGCTGGCCTGAACCACAATGTGTTGCAGTGATGCTCCCAGGATTTTCCGAATGCCTAACTCCTTGGTGCGCTTCTGCAGGTTCAGCGACACAAGAGCAAACAATCCCGACACCGACATGATGATTGCCACCAACCCAAGGAAAGTGTAAATCACCACAACGGCATCAAAATGATCCAGCGCCATCACCATGCGCTCTTCCATCAGCCGGCCCGTGTACAACGTGGCCGGGAACAGTTGCTTCCACTCGGCCTTGACCTGGTCGTTGACTTTCTTCAGGTTCTCCGGGTCCGTCGATACTAACAGGTAGCGATACTCCGACTCGGGTATGTGGCGAAAAGCCAACGGCGCCAGGGGTTGAAACAGGGCATTGAGGTAAACATCCTTGACGACGCCGGTTATGAAATACGAAAGGGTGTCATTCACCAGAACACGTGCCCCAACCGGGTTGGTCAATTGAAAATGGCGAACAAACTCTTCATTGACTACCATGCCCTCAGCCAGGTCCGAGGCCCGATCTTTCTCAAAACCGCGACCGGCCACCAAACGAATATTCAATGTCCTGAAATAATCTTCCCCGACATTCAACACATCAACCTCCTTCTCCGGCAGCGACCCCATCTTCACCGCAACCTTGGAAGAACTACTGTAGATGTGATGCTGGCTGCCGGAAACCGAATGAATCAGCGCGTTGGTATGCAGGGCATTCTTTAAACGAGTGTACTGCTCGCCGCTTTCCACGGGAACCTGAACAACGTCCTGGTAGGTATAACCCAGGTCAAACTCCTTCTGGTACTTCGAATTGAAATAGAAGGCGAGCGCAAAAACAACGGCCACCATGGAAATACTGAATTGCAGGACAAGCAGGCTCTTTGTAAACGCGTTAATACCTCCCAGCTGCACGCGATCGCGTAGCACCTGGATGGGCTTAAAGGATGATATGTAGAAGGCAGGGTAACTTCCGGCGAGCAGTGCAGTAAGGAGCACAAGGGCCGTCAGCATCACAAAGAAAGGGAGGTTATCCTGATAGCGAACCGAAAGCTCAATGCTCGGCCATAGGGAGTCCCAACCCGCCACAAGGTATTCGGCTAGAAAAAGGGAAAGTCCAAAGGCCAGCAGGGCGAAGATCAGTGTCTCGGACAAGAACTGAAGAATCAACTCACGTCGCCGTCCACCGACCACCTTGCGAATGCCAATCTCCTTCAGTCGCTTACCCGCAACGGCGATGGCATTGTTGGTGAAATTGAAACAGGCAACCAGCAAGAGGAACCCTGCCATCACAAACGGCGCCAGTACGCCCGCCGGAGGCATGGGCATATTGAACCAATGCCCCTGGTTGCGATCCTTGATTGCCCGGGCGGCCATTCCGACAAATGGTTCGAGGTAAAACCGTTTTGCCTGCAGGTCCGGGCGCGCTTCATTCTGCGGTTTGAGGAATCCCTGCAGCCAGCCTTCCATGACCGGAAGTCGGGATGGATCCTCCACTTGGACAAACACCGTCGACCATTTCTTCCAGTCTCCTTCTGTCATGGCCTGCTGAGCAAGGTCAATGAAATAGTTGTCAAACGTACTGATAAGATCAAATCGGAAACTGGAGTTGGCCGGAAAGGCTTTATATACACCACCAACCGTAAACTCACGCGTTTCTCCACTGATAACCTGGGTAAGGGGCTTGCCTACCACATCGGTGGTACCGAAATACGTAACGGCCAGCTTGTCGCTGATGACAATGATTGACTTGTCGGTCAATTCTAGCGAACCGTGCAGCGGCATGATGGTAAACAACCGGGTAAAGTTCGGATCTGCATAGACGAACTCTGTCTGAAACATCTCATCCCCAATCCGGAACTGTGAACTTTTACTGATATAGCGAACAACCTGGCTTGCCTCGCTGAAGTTTTCCCGAATCAATCCTCCCAGCGGCATCGGCGCCACACCATACGGTACCTGCTTTCCTTCCGACTCGTTGATAAAGGCCACCCGGTACAGGGATGGCGCATTCACCTGCTGCTTGTCGAACCCGACATTAAACTCGTAGTTGACATACGCCGTGATGCAGCATGCGAGCGCAATGCTCATACCGATAAGGTTGATCAGGAAACTCGCCTGGTTCCTCATCAGAACGCGAAACGTGTAGCGGAAGTAGGTAAAGAACATAGGTTGGAAGATGGTATAAACGTGGTTAACGGAATAACCCTCCACGCCGTTGCCTTAACTCCCCCGTTCGGGCCGAGGTGAGGTGATGTGATGAGGCTAGTCAACCAGCCGTGGTCTCCTCCTCCCCCTCTCCGTCTTACGGAGAGGGGGCAGGGGGTGAGGTACCGAGTCCATGCCCTAGCGAGCTCGGTGAATGATGTGCCCCTTCATCCCGTAAAATGCGATATAACCGTAACACAACACAGGAAGAATAAATGCATGATGAATTCCTATGCTGTCGGCGAACATACCCTGGATGACGGGAATGATGGCGCCACCGACAATGGCCGTGCAAAGAATACCAGAGCCCTGGCCGGTATGCCTGCCGAGGCCATCAATAGCCAGGGTGAAGATGGTTGGAAACATAATGGAGTTGAACAGCCCAACCGCGAGGATGCTCCACATGGCCACCATACCATTGGTCAGCATTGAAATAATCACCAGCAGCGCGGCGCAGAAGGCCAGGATCGCCAGTGTACGGCCAGGCTTTCGGTTGCCCATGTTGAAGGCAAGAAAGTTAAGTGCCACCAATGCGATGAACATCAGGGTCTTGCCGAACCCATCCAGTGAGAAGGCCACGAGGTTCTGGTATTCTTTCGTGATATACAAGGCCAACACAAGGGCCAGCACAAACACCGCGGCGACGTAGAGCTTCTTCTTCTTCTGGTCCGTCATCCCCGACAGCGTGATCGATCCAAAAAAACGCCCAATCATCGCACCACCCCAATACAGCGATACATAGGTTCCTGCCTCGGCTTCTGGCATGTTGAGTAACTCCTTGAAATAGTTGACCAGGAAGCTGCCTATACTCACTTCCCCACCAACATAAACGAAGATCGCCACAGCGCCGAGTACCAGGTGGCGATAACCCCAGGCGCTCGTGTGTTGATCCTCAAGACTGCCAGCCACGGCGCCGGAAGTGGAAGTCGCCGTCTCGATCTTTGGCAACTTGAACATCGCGATGATCACAGCGATCGCCACCAGCATGGCAGTGAGCAGCAAATAAGGATTTTGCACTGCGCTCGCCTCGGCGAGTTTGTAGGCCTCTTGCTCAGAAGGACTCAACTTCGCCAGTTCATCAGCTCCTTTCACTACCATGGAGAGGATAAGAATCGACCCAAACACGGGCGCGACGGTAGTGCCCAGGGAGTTGAAGGCCTGCGACAAATTCAACCGGCTCGAGGCTGTCTCCGAAGAACCAAGAACAGCTACATAAGGATTCGCGGCCACTTGCAGCAGCGTGATGCCTGAAGCAAGCACAAACAAGGCCAGCAGAAAAACTTCAAATGAACGAAAGCCTGCTGCCGGATAGAAAAGTGCCGTTCCCACGGCGGCCGTCAGCAATCCAACAATTATTCCACTCTTGTAGCCGATTTTCTCCACCAGCATCCCCGAAGGCAGAGAAACAATCGCATAGGCGGTAAAGAACGTGAACTGCACAAACATGACTTGTGTGTAGCTCAAGTCAAAAATGGTCTTCAGGTGCGGAATAAGAATGTCATTGAGGCACGTGATAAATCCCCACATGAAGAACAAGGAGGTGAGGACGATGAGTGCAGGACCGTAATGGGTGTTGCTATTACCGGAAATGCCGTTGGAAGAGGGTGAAGGTGCGAAAGAGGCCATGGTGGCTGATGGATATGGACTAGTAAATTAGAAACGAAAAATGAGAAATGAACTATTAATTTGTGCCTCCACCTTCAAACCCGTTCTAAAGTCACAAACTTTTGCCTTTCCCCAACCCGTTAAATTTGCCCGCATGTTCATCATAGACATCACCTATCTCGCTCCCCTGCCCCAGATCGATGCTGCCATGAGCGACCATATGAAGTTTCTCAATGCCTGTTACAAAAACAATCTCTTTATCGCTTCAGGGAGAAAGATCCCCAGGACAGGGGGTATCATCCTTGCAATAGGCAGTTCCAAAGAAGCCATTGAAGAACTCATGAATCAGGATCCGTTTGTGAAATTGAAACTGGCTGAATTCAAAGTGACCGAGTTTCAGACATCGCAGATGAGCAAGGAGTTCAGGGGGTGTTGGAGCGAAGGAGTTAGAAGACGCCAGTGACTACTTGACGCTAACAAGCCCAGCCTTCTTCAACGCCTCTACCATGACAAGAGAAAAACCACTCGAGGCGGTAGCCAGGTCGTCAGGGTTGAAAGTTTCGGATTGCGCCGACCACACCAGTTTGGCAGTCTTGGTATCAAAGACCCGGCTTTCCATGAAATAGGTTTTGTCCTTTTCATAATATCCTTGTGTGGTGTACACGGATGATCCGTTGACATAATATCCGCCAAATGCGCCATAGGTACCCGTGAGGGGCGCACCGCCCGTTGCCGGGGTATACCCCGTGCCGTAACCCAGGTTAGTTGGTGCATAGGAAGTAGTGCCCGGTATATACCGGCTTTCCTCTGTCTTTTTAATCAGGGTCACAGTCATGATCGCATCGTGTCCAAGGCTTTGGATTTTCTCCACAGCCGCCTTTTTCTGTTCGGCCGTCTCCACCTCTTCCGTATGCGGGAAAAGCCCAAGGCTGCCGGTCACCTTCGTACCCGTCTTTTTGAACTGACGGGAAATATCCAGTTCAAGGGTTGCCCGCGCCTGCTTGTTCTTGGTCAGCACAGCCACAAAAATGTCCTTATACACACCGGCTTCCGGATCCTTCCACGACCCCGTAATCTTGGTCGCTGTCGCTGTTGATGAACAGGATTCCAATGCTGCAAAGCCAATAAAAAATAAAATGGAACTGAGAAAAACGTGAGCGAAAGATTTCATGTAGGATAATTTGGACGCTAATATACTCCTTAGCGCCTTCGCGTCTTTGCGGTTCAGTTCCAAAAACCGAATTCACGGCGGCCTGAGCTACAAACCAGCCCCATCGCCACCGCTACATTACCCGCTTCCCGGGAACAACCTGTCCAGCCTGATGTAACACGACGTCAAACTTCCCGCTTGCGTTGGGTACAAATTCCACCTGGGCATCGACAACTTTAAGAAAAAACTTGGTGGGAGCCTCTGCGAAGAGTTCAATCTTAGCCTGGCCCGTTGCCTGCGACATCAGGTGCCCATCTTCCTCGGTGATCACGAGATTCAAACCAGGCTGAATTTCATACGTACCGGCGTACTGCCTTAATAGTGAAGGATCCATTGGTATCTCCACACGAGATGGGATCGGCTTGTTGGTCTTCACCCCTTTGGTAATAGCCGCACGATTCTTTACCGTTGCCCCCTTCACTTCACCTTTCTCCAGTTCAAACAGCAGAATCGTAAAACCCGACTCGTAGGAAAAAGTGGTTTTATCCTGTGGAAAAATTTTGAACTTACTACTTCCACTGCGCTGGCTATAAAGTTGATCGCCTTCAAGCGTAATGTAACGCGTTGTGCCATCTTCAAACTCATAGACACCGGTAAGTGATTGCGCATAGCCCGGATCAAGCTTGATCTTGGCCACCGGATCGGGGTAAGGTTTGCCGATGACCTTACCTGCCATGCGCCTGCTGGTCTCCCCGGGATCGCTGCAGTCGCAATTGGCGAATACAGCCACGAACACATCTTCTTTTGGAAGGTAGATGGCATTAGTAAGGAACCCAAAAATCCCGCCCGAGTGCTCGGTGGTCGGGCTCCCATTCACTTCCCCAATACCCCAGCCGTATCCATACTCTTGCACTTTTCCATCGTTCAGCTTTACAGGCGTATGCGCAAGCTGAATAGTTTCCTTCTTCACCAATTTGTTGGCGTTGATGGCCAACTGCCAGCTGTACAGGTCATCCACCGTCGACATGATTGAACCGGCTGAGTAAGGCTGCGTCAGGCTGAGGTATTCAGCGCGAACATAATCCTCTTGTTTCTGATACCCCTGGGCGCGGTTCTTGATGATCTTCGACTGGCTTCCATAATACGTGTTCTTCATGCCCAGGGGCGTGAAGATGTTCTTCTCAAGGAACTCAGGATAAGGAATGCCTGAAGCCTTTTCGATGATGTAGCCGAGCATGAAATACGCCGAGTTGTTGTAGTTCCACTTCTCACCCGGGGCAAACTCCATCGGCTCATTCTTAAACAGATCAATCATCTCCATGGGCTTCATGTCCTGGCGCCAAACCTTGGTCCATTTCTCAAGACTCGTATAACTTTTGATGCCCGAGGTATGCGTGAGTAAATGATGTATGGTAATCGTGGAGCCTTGCATCGGATAATCCGGGATGAATTTCGTCACCGGGTCATCCAGTTTGAGTTTACCCTGCTCCATGAGCATAAGGATAGAAACAGCCGTGAATTGCTTGGTAATCGACCCGATCTCAAACACATGCTCGGGGCGCATGGCAACATTGTTCTCCATGTCCGCCATCCCGAATGCCTGCCGGTAAATCGCCTTTCCCCCTTTGGCCACCAGCGCCACCGCCCCCGGCTCGCCTGCCTTGTACTTCGCCTGCAGCATCGCGTCCAGCTCTGCGCTGAGGTTTTGACTGAAAGCAGGAATGAAAAGAAGACAAAGGAAAAACAGCAGGAAGTGTCGCATCGGTTGAGTTTTAACTTCAATATACGGAGCGTACTGGGAATCGTTGTCGATCCGAGTCACTGCCACCCCCTCTCCATCTTACGGAGAGGGGGCCGGGGGGTGAGGTCAGGCGAGATGGCAAAAGTTCCCTAAAATCGTCAACTTTGATAACCTCATGCGATTTCTCTGTCTTTCACTTGCCCTACTAAGCTTCTCCCTCTTGTCTTCATGCAAAAGAGAGGGAAGGATCGCCCTCCAGAAAGATTCGGTAGACTTTAATCTTCACATCCGGCCCATCCTCTCTGACCGCTGCTTCAAGTGCCACGGTCCAGATGGCGGCCAGCGGAAGGCCAACCTGCGACTTGATCTTCGCGAAAATGCCCTGGCTCATCTGAAAGACAACCCGAATGAGTTTGTCATTGTGCCCGGCAATGCCGCCAAGTCAGAACTGTTCCGCAGGATCTCTGCCCATGACACTGCTCAGCTCATGCCACCTGTCAAGTCGAACCTCAAGCTGAACGAAGATGAGATCGCACTCATCGGAAAGTGGATCGACCAGGGTGCGCACTATAAAAAACACTGGGCCTTCATCCCACCCCAGCCAGTTGTCGTTCCTAAAGTGAACACGAATGCGTGGCCACGCAATGATCTCGACCGGTTTACACTGGCACGAATGGAAGAGGCTGGACTTGTTCCGAATGAAGAAGCGGACAAAGAACGCCTGCTGAAACGTGTAAGCCTTGACATTACCGGCCTGCCTCCTTCACTGGAAGTGCAAGAGAAATTTCTCCATGATAGTTCTCCATCTGCTTACGAAAAATTGGTTGACGCTCTGCTGTCACAGGCACAGTATGGCGAGAAGATGGCCACCTATTGGATGGATGTCGCCCGGTATGCGGATTCCCATGGCTACCAGGACGACGGCCTCCGTACCATGTGGCCGTGGCGGGACTGGGTGATTCATGCTTTTAATGAAAATTATCCGTACGACCAGTTTGTCACCTGGCAACTGGCCGGTGACCTTCTGCCCGGTGCCACCAAGGAACAAGTATTGGCCACCGGTTTCAACCGCAACCACAAGATCACACAAGAGGGTGGCGTGATCCAGGAAGAGTACCGCATTGAATACGTAACCGACCGCACCAACACCTTTGGCAAGGCATTTCTTGCCCTCACCTTTGAATGCGCCCATTGCCACGATCATAAGTATGATCCGATCTCACAGAAAGACTACTACAGCACGTTCGCGTTCTTCAACCAGGTCCCGGAAAAAGGACTGGTTGGCGACATCACACTGGCCTCGCTCGCCGATCCGCCAAAAATCAAATTCACTTCACAAGAGATAAACGACCTCTATACCTACATCAACAAAAAGGATACGGCTGCCGTGGAGGTGATGGTCATGAGAGATTCAGCGCGCCGCCCAACCTACATTCTCAAGCGGGGCGCTTATGACGCCCCGGGTGACAGGGTTTCTTTCGGTGTTCCTTCTGCTATACTCCCCTATGACTCCATGTCGTACGGCGCCAATCGCCTGGGTCTTGCCAAATGGTTGTTCGACAAAAAGAACCCGCTGACCGCACGTGTCTTCGTCAACCGCATGTGGCAGGAATTCTTTGGTCGTGGACTGGTGAAAACGTCCGGAGACTTCGGCATGCAGGGAGAAATGCCTTCCCACCCGGAATTGTTGGATTGGCTGGCGCTGGACTTCATGAACAACGGGTGGAATATCAAACGACTTGTCAAACAGATTGTGACTTCGGCTACCTACCGACAATCATCCGTGATGGACAAAGACAAGATGGCCGTAGATCCCGAAAATATTCTCCTCTCCCGCGGACCACGCGTGCGCCTGTCAGCCGAAGCGGTGAGAGATCTCGCCCTGGCGAGCAGCGGGTTGCTGGTAAAGGAGATAGGTGGTCCCAGTATGAAAGTTTACCAGCCCAAGGGAATTTGGGAATCGTCGACATCGGGCAGAGGTGTTTTGGCTCGTTATATCCAGGATCATGGCGACAACCTGTATCGGCGCGGACTCTACAGCTTCATCAAGCGCACCGTCCCTCCCCCGGGGATGCTGATGTTTGACGCGTCTAACCGTGACCAATGTGAAGTGAAGCGTTTGCGCACCAATACACCGCTCCAGGCGCTGATGCTAATGAATGATCCGACGATCCTCGAGGCCTCGCGCGTTTTCGCCCAACGGCTGCTGGCAGAAAAATCTACGGCAGAAGAGAAAATCACGAAAGCATTTCGATCCATCGTCTGCCGCGACGCCAAACCCGAAGAGCTGGCCCTGCTGATCCAGTATTTCGAAGATGAAAAGATGAAATTTGAAAAATCGCCAGCGAAGGCCAGGCAATTAATCAAAGCCGGTGAATACCCGCAGCCCGGGACCAATGACGTGGTTACACACGCTGCATTAATGCAGGTAATTCATACGGTATATAATATGGAGGAAGCCATAACAAAGACCTGAACCAGCATTAGGATGGACAACGAATTCATAAAAAACCGAATGCATGTCACCCGACGGCATTTCCTGGGCAAAATGAGCCTGGGTTTAGGTTCTGTCGCTCTAGGATCGCTCCTCATCCCCGACTTGTTCAGCGGCAAGGACGACACCCCTTTCCCCGTCGGCCTTCCTCATTTTGCACCCAAAGCCAAACGCATTATTTACCTGTTCCAAAATGGTGCGCCTTCGCAGCTGGAAAGTTTCGACTACAAGCCCTTGCTCTCGAAAATGAGAGGTGAGGAACTCCCTGCCTCTATCCGGATGGGTCAACGGCTCACCGGCATGACCTCCGGCCAAAAGAATTTCCCGTTAGTCGGCTCGCATTTTAAGTTTCAACAGTATGGCAAATCCGGTGCCTGGGTGAGCGAGTTGTTTCCGAATACAGCGAAGATTGTCGATGAGCTATGCTTCATCAAGTCCATGCACACCGAAGCGATCAATCACGACCCAGCACTCACTTTCATGCAGACCGGGGCGCAGCAAGGCAACCGGCCCAGCATGGGTGCCTGGCTCAGCTATGGCCTTGGCAGTGAAAACAAGAATTTGCCCGCCTTCTGCGTATTGCTTTCCCGCGGAAGAGGCAATGGCCAGGGCGTGTACTCCAAACTCTGGACGAACGGATTCCTCGATAGCATCCACCAGGGTGTGCAATTCAGCAGCAGCGAGGAACGTGTGCTGTATCTTAAAGATCCGAACGGCCGCGACCGGGAAGATAGCCGGAAGATGCTCGATCACCTGGCACAACTCAACGAACTGAACTACCAGGAATTCGGCGATCCTGAAATCCAAACGCGCATACAGCAGTACGAGATGGCCTACCGGATGCAGACCGCCGTGCCAGAACTGACTGATCTTGCGCAGGAACCGGATCACATCATCAAAATGTACGGGGCGGATTGCCTTACACCAGGCACGTATGCTTCCAATTGTCTCCTGGCCCGCAAACTTTCGGAAGCCGGGGTCCGCTTCGTACAGTTGTATCACCAGGGGTGGGACCAGCACGGCAACATGGTGGGCGAAATGCCCCTCCAGGCGCAAGACGTTGACCGGGCAACCGCAGCGCTCATCATGGATCTGAAGCAACGCGGGCTGTTGGATGAAACGCTGGTGATCTGGGGCGGTGAGTTTGGTCGAACCAATTACTGCCAGGGCGATATGTCCAACAACAACTATGGGCGCGATCATCACCCGAGGTGTTATACGATCTGGATGGCCGGCGGCGGGGTGAAGCCTGGAATAGCCTATGGTGAGTCGGATGAATTTGGTTACAACATCATTCGCGACCCGGTACACGTCAACGATTTTCACGCCACTGTTTTGCACTTGATGGGTCTTAACCATGAGCAACTCAACTTCAAACACCTCGGACGCCGGTATCGTCTTACTGATGTAGCCGGCAAAGTCGTAAAGGGTATACTGGCCTAGGCATCATGCTGCGCACCTCACGCCTTCTTCTCAATATCATTTTCTTTCTGCAGGTCCTGCTCCTGTTCTTGTTCTTTTTCGAGGACCGATTGTCGCTGCCCGTGTGGTTGCAGGTTGCCGGCAGGCTGCACCCGGCATTACTCCACCTGCCCATCGCCGGCGTTGTTTTCGGAGTAGTACTCGAGTTCACACAAGGCCAATTCAAGAAGAAGGCCTTTGAAAAGTTCTCACTCAACGTGCTTGTCCTCACTTCACTCTCTGCATCTATTACCGCTTTGATGGGGGTCTTCCTCGCCCAGCAGGGTGACTACGGGGCGGATGCACTCACTCAACACAAGAACAGCGGCATCGTGCTGAGCTTCCTCTGTTATTTCCTGGCATTGACGCGCTTCTACGCCAAGCGGCGGGATATTCTGTACTATGGATTGGGCATCGTTACAGCGGGAACAGTAGTGTTCGCGGGTCACAGTGGAAGCGAGCTCACGCATGGTATTGATTTTGTGTTGCAGCCCTTGAGGAAATCTTCCCCTACCGAGGACGCCAACGCATCCGCCTTCCAACAGGTTGTCTATCCCATCCTTGAAAGGAAATGCACTTCCTGTCATAACCGAACAAAAGCAAAAGGTCGGTTAATAATGACCTCGCTCGAAGATTTGATCAAAGGAGGCAAAAACGGCAAGGAGTGGGTACCGGGTAAACCAGCCGAGAGCCGGATGATCCAGTATATTCATCTACCGGTAAGCGACGATGACCACATGCCCCCGGACGGCAAGCCGCAATTGACGAAACAAGAAATCAAACTGCTGGAGTCATGGATTGCGGCCGGCGCTGACGTGGAGAAGAAGCTAACGGACTTGCCTGAACCTGACTCTTTCAGAATATTAGGTACGGCCTCGTTAGCAACGATGTATATCGTACAAAGAGAAGAGAAAACTTATCCATTTTCCGGCGCCGACGAGGAGTCCATAAAAGAAATGAACACGCCCTTCTGCTCAGTCTTCCCATTGTATCAAAATAGCCCCGCCCTTCAGGCTGATTTCTTTATCAGGGAATCATTTCAATCGTCGTCGCTGGAGCGCCTAAAAGAGGTGAAGGAGCAGTTGGTCGTCCTTAATCTTTCCAAGATGCCTGTGACTGACAATGACCTGAGGGTAATCGGGACCTTTGACAACCTGGAAAAACTGAACCTCAATTTCACAAAGATCGATGGAAGTGGATTGCTCAGCCTTTCTTCATTGAGACACCTCGAATCATTGTCACTTGCTGGAACGTCTGTCACCACCCAAAGCCTCGGGCCCCTGTTGACCATGCCTTCCTTGAGGGAATTATTTGTTTGGAATACCCAAGTGTCGGAAGAGGACAAGGTAAAGTTGTCGGCCACCTACCCGAATGTCACGATCATTACGACCGTATTTAAAGATGACCAGATCTTGCGTCTGAGCAAGCCCCTGTTGGTCAATGAAGGCGTACTAAAGAAAGGTGATTCTGTCCATCTTCGTCATTCCATGCCCGGAGTTACGATTCGGTATACCCTCGATGGCATTAACCCCGACAGTATCGCGTCAAGCACGTATGAGCAACCATTCTCACTCACCACAACCTCCACGCTCAAAGCGATCGCCTGCAGACAAGGTTGGTATTGCAGCGAAATGCTCGAGACTACCTGCTTCGTCGAAGGACTCAAGCCCAAGGGCGCACACCTGATGACACCTCCAGACAAGGCATACCCCGGTGAAGGCGACAAGAGTCTTACCGATGGAAGAAAAGGATTCATCGAAGATTTTAAAGAACCTTCCTGGCTGGGGTACCAGAACAATCCATTGGCCGCTGCTTTTGAATTTGATGAAGGCACTCCGGAGAAGCACTCCATCGTGATCAGCTACGGAAAGAACACGGGCTCACATATTTTCCCGCCTGAAGCCGTTGAAGTGTGGGCAGGTCGAAATAGTCAGGATGCTAAACTAATCAAGTCGGTGAAAGTTACTCAACCCGTTGCCTACGATACACCACAAATAAGCGCACTGCTGATTCCCTTGCCGGCTGCAAAGCATACGTATTTCAAGGTTGTCGTGAAGCCCGTCTCCAAACTCCCCACCTGGCACAGCGCCAAAGGAAAGAAAGGTTGGGTTTTTGTGGACGAGGTTTTCTTCTATTAACGATACGACCCTTCGCGCCTTTGCGCCTTACTCGCACCTTTGCGCCTTTGCGTGAAATTACCCTATCTTAACCCTACATTTTAATCATTTGACCCCTTGGATGTAACGACCATCACCCTATGAAACGAAGAGATTTCATTCAACGCACCACCCTGGCAGCTGGCGCTTCGCTGGTGGCACTCCGCACCCTGGCAGAAGGAGAACCGGAAATAGTCGGGCAGAATAACAAGCGATACCGCGTCGACACGAAATGGGTGAAGGCCGAGGCAAGCGGGTTGCCGGTCAACGACTGCCACGAAATGGTGCAGGACGACAGCGGCCGGATCATATTGCTGACCAACGAGACGAAGAACAATGTCATCTTCTTTGATCGGAAAGGTAAACTCCTGAAAACCTGGGGGCATGAATTCCCTGGTGCTCACGGCTTAAGTATTATTGGCGCTGGCAAGGACCAGGTCTTGTTCATCACTGACACGGCACGTCACCAGTTCTACAAAGCAACTCTGGATGGCCAGATCCTGATAACCTGGGATTTTCCGCAAGTAACCGGCAAGTACACGGAAGCAAAAGAGTTCGTCCCCACTGAAACTGCCATAACAAAAAACGGCGAAGTGTACGTGGCTGACGGTTACGGCTCCCAATTCATCATTCATTACGATACGCAAGGAAAAATCAAGAACATCTTCGGCGGTCGGGGTGACCAGGAGTCCAACCTCGACAATGCCCATGGTATCTGCATTGATTACCGCACGATGCCGGAAACACTCATCATCACCGACCGCACACGCTGCTGCTTCAAACGCTTCACCCTGGCCGGTCAATATCTTGAAACGATTGCCCTCCCTGGCGCCTGTGTCTGCCGACCGGTGATTAAGGGGGATTACCTTTATGCCGCTGTATTGCGGTCACCAGACCTCAATCACGAGAACAGCGGGTTTGTCGTTATCCTGAATAAACAAAACAAAGTCATCTCGGTCATCGGCGGAAATGAAGCCGTATATGAAGGCAATACCCTGAAGCCAATGAGTCAAACGCGGTTGGCAAATGGTGAATCGCTTTTTAAACATCCACACGATGTAATGGTAGACGATGAAGACAACTTGTACGTCTGCCAGTGGAGTTCGGGGAAGGTGTATCCCTACAAGTTTCTGGCCGTTTAGCCCTTCGCGCCTTTGCGTCTTAGCGGTTAGTACCTTACTCAACCAGAGGTGCTAACGTAATTACTTGGTAACTTGCTTGAGCCAAATAATCCTTCTCATGATCCGCATTGCTACCTTCCTGCCCCTGCTCCTTTTACTCAACATCGCGGCATTTACCCAAACGCAGAAACTTGCTGTCTTTAATGTAAAAGATTACGGGGCCACCGGCAAAAAGATGCCCAGCGCGCAAGTGGCCATTCAGAAAGCCATCGACGCCTGTGCCGCGGCGGGTGGCGGCATGGTTTACCTTCCACCGGGTGAATATTCCTCGGGCACGCTGACCCTGAAGAGTCACGTGCGTTTCCACATCGAAGCCGGTGCGACGCTCTACTCCATCAAGGAAAAGAGTGCCTTTGGTAATGACCCGCTAAAAGAAGCCTTGATCTTTGCCGATGGCGCCGAGAACATTTCCATCGAAGGAAGAGGAATAGTCAATGGCCAGGGTCAATACGAGTGGCGACTCAACGACATCGAAGATGACTTCATACGACCCAACCTCGACCAGATGGTGGCTCTTGGCAAACCGCTGCTTCGCTCCTTCCCTAAAAAGGATCAGTTCGGTAAACTGGTGCTCCTGCTTCGCTGCAAGGATGTACGCATCACCGGGCTTTCCTTCATCGATTCTCCCAGCTGGACAATCCACCCGTACGCGTGCGAGCGCATCACCATCGATGGCATCTACATTCGTTCTAGCCTGAAAGACGGTGTGTGGGCCGACGGCATCGATCCCGACGGCTGCAAAGATGTGCGGATCAGCAACTGCACCATCGAAACCGGGGATGACGCACTGGTGTTCTACAGCATGAATTGGTATGGACCAGCTCTCCCTTGCGAAAACATCACGGTTACCAACTGCCGCCTGACCTCCAGTTCGAGCGCTATCAAATTCTGTGACGGCAACATGAACGCCATCCGGAACGTAACCATCGACAACTGCGTGATTCGCGGCTCCAACCGCGGGATTGCCTTTATGAACTTCGATGGTGGCGAAGTAAGCGACGTCGTCCTCTCCAACCTCACGGTGGAGTGCATACGTAACGATTGGTTTTGGTGGGGCGATGGGGATCCGCTGCATTTCAATATCAAGCGCCGCAGCGAGGTACATAAGAGCATCAAACCTGAAAACGACAAAAATCCGGCGGGCAAGATCCGACGTGTACTTATCACCAACGTAATCGCCCGTGGCTTTGGCTCCAGCATCTGCAACGGTCATCCCGATAGCTGGCTCGAAGACATAACGCTGAACAACGTAAAACTTACCATGGCCCATGACCCTTCAGCTCCCTACGACAAGGCGCGGACCGCACTGGTATTCAAACAAGTCAGAAACCTAAAGATGAAAGACGTGGAGATCACCTGGGAAAAGCCCGGTTATGACAAATGGGAAAGCGCCCTGGTGCTGGAGGAGGTGGATGGTCTGCAAATTGATCGCTTCTCTGGCATCGCCGGCCAACCCAAGCATCCCACCATCCTTCTCAACCAGGTCGAACATGGGACTATACGCAACTCCGCTGTGCCCGACGTCACCGAGACCTTTCTCCAATTCACCGGGGGCCGGACAAAAGGCATCCTGCTTCAGGGTAATGATTTCCGCAATGCACGGAATCCGTTTCTTTTTGACTCCGGGCTGATTGGTGCACAGATCAAGAGTGAGGGGAATGTGAAATAATACACTGCAATGGACATCAACCTACTAGCCACAAAACACTAAGCCGCTTTCTTCCCATTCTGCAGGAAGCCTTCGCCAATCCACCGATCCAACTTTCTTGAAGCCTCTTCCTTCCGGCAACGAAGCTCAAGCTTGGCCATATGATCGAGGTAAGGATCATAAATTTCTTCCACGCTGAGATGAGCAAGGTAGTTCTTGATCTCGCGGCGGAGGGCGTCCCCCAAGGCAGCCGGCGACGGTCGATATAGACCAGTCACCGGGCTGCTGAGGCCCCGACTACTCATCGGGGCGGGACAACCACTAACCTTAGTGTATTCTTCGATGCGGCTTTCCAGCTCGCAGTCAATGGCGTTGGCCGTAATGAACAAGGAAGCCTGGTCAATGAGCCAATCCAGGTCCAGCAGGGCAGTTTCGGGAGCAAGGGCGTCGGTCATAACGGTGTTGTTTGTTTTGTGGAACAAACCTAGGGCACGGGAGTGACAGGCTGTGTCGCAAGGAAGAAAAGGGTCCAGGCTAGTCCACCTTCCGGTCCGCCATAACGCCAGCGAAGGCGGAAGCTATGGCGAAGGCGGGGTCAGGGGTCGGGGGTCAGGGATCAGGGATCAGGGAACTTCCCTTCCATTAGGAATTGCCGGGTCGAATAACAACAGGAATTTTCATTAGCTTTTGTCATTCAAATGCTTACCAGAAACCTATGATTAAGAACCTGGCCATCTTCATCCTTTCCCTGATCGCTGCTGCCTGTTCACCGCGGCAGGATTCCGATCAGGAAACGATCAACAAAGACGATGCCTTCCGCGCTTCCATCAAAACGGGCGCCTTTGTTAAACTTAGCACTGGCTACACGTATTATGAGTTTGCCAACCCTGCAGCCGACACGCTCCTCGTCATGGTTCACGGTTTCTCAGTGCCTTCCTATATCTGGGACTCAACCTTCAATGCTGCTGTGAAACGCGGCTACGCGACCCTCCGCTATGATACCTACGGCCGGGGCTATTCCGACAACCCCGACGTAGTCTACGACGTGGCTTTGTTCTCCCAACAACTCAGCGAACTGCTCGATTCCCTCCATATCAACAGGCCCGCCAACCTGATGGGCCTTTCGGATGGCGGCCGCACCATCACCGCCTTTGCCTTCCAGTATCCGCAACGCGTACGCTACCTGATTTACGTCGACGCGGCTGGTTTTGAAAACCTCCCTCCGAAAGACAGCACCGCTTCACTGATGGTCACCGAAGAAGAGATCCATGCATTCAAACAAAGCGAGCGCTACCAGACCATGGCATCCGGACAACTTGGCGATTTCCTTGACAGCACCCGCTTCCGGGGATGGGACAAGAAATACCAGGAGGTGATGAAATACAAAGGCTTTGTCCGGGCGCTCATCTCCACCAACAAGCACCGATCAAATCTCGAGAATGAACACCGGCGCATCGCCGCCAGCGGCATCCCCGTTATCGCTTTTTGGGGCGAACATGATAAGGTAGTCAAACTCGAAGACATCCGCGCCAACCTTGTGGACCGGCTCCCTGATGCAGAACTTTTCGTGATTCCCAAAGCAGGGCACTTGCCTCATATGGAGCAAGCGGCCATGTTCAATTCCATTTTGTTTGACCAGGTAATCTGCTGCGAAAGGTAGTAGCCAAAAGCCTTTAGCTTTCAGCCTTCAGCCCTTCGAAGCAGTATCTTTGCTAAAGTCCATCGACCCCGTGAAAAAAACGAATTCAGAAGACGACAGCATCATTCCACAAGCCAAGATGCTCCGCGTATTCAGGCTCATCGCTTTACTCAAAAGCGGCCACTGGACGATCGCCCAGCTTGCTTCGCGTCTTGACATGAACCGCCGTAGCATCTACCGCTACCTCCATCTCCTCGAAGCGATCGATTTCAATGTCGACAAGGATTTCCAGGATCGGTATTTCATCTTCACTTCGGAAGAAGAATCCGCCAACACGCAATTCACGATCGACGAGATGAACGTACTCAAGCAACTCGTCAAGTCGGAAATCTCCCGCAATGCGTTAAAGGCATCATTGTTAAAGAAACTGTCGTTGAACTCCGAGATGGACACCATGCCGGCGCTTATCATCAAAGCCCGCAATGGAAAGATGGTGGAATTGTTGTCCGGAGCCATCAAGAACAAAAAACAGGTAATACTTTCAAGCTACCACAGTGCCAACAGCAGCGATGTCCGAGACCGCCTCATTGAGCCCATTGCTTTTGGTGACGATTACCAAACCGTGTTGGCCCTGGATGTGAAAGACAAGTCCTGTAAACAGTTCAAACTCGAGCGGATCGGTGAGGTCGTCGTTCGTACGGAAAACTTCCAGTTCGAAAAGTACCACGAGAAAAACACCACCGACATTTTCGGTATGACGGGCAGCACGGCAACAATGATCACCCTGAAATTAAAAATGCGTGCTTACCTCCTCCTCCGCGAAGAGTTCCCGTTGGCCATCCCCTACCTGGAAAAATTAGAAACCGGCGAGTACCAATTCTATGGGCCGGTGAAGAGTTTCGAGGGCGTAGGTCGTTTCGTTATGGGCCTCGCCGATGCCATAGAAATTGTAGCCCCTGGGGAGTTCAAAGATTTTGTGCGAGAAAAGCTATCCGCCCTTCGGACCAGAAAGTAGACCCACCCCACTCAAATTTCCCCCCTTTCCGTCCTACTCAAATTTCCCCCCTCTCCGTCCTACGGAGTGGGGCCGGCCTGCATGCCGTAACTTAGTGAAGGGGGTGAGGTGCGTAGATACAAGGGAAGTCTCAACCTCCTGGACAACTCCTCCGCGCCAATCTTCCCCTCCTCACTAAAAGTCCACACAAACAATGCCTTGATCGGATGGTCCCGGCGTATGGCCTCGGCAGCATTCAGGGCTAGATTCTTCATAATGCCCTTACGCCGGTATTCCTCCAGCACCATGGCCGAACATAAATACAAGGCATCATAGGTTGTGTTGAGCGGGGTCTTCTCGTACAATTCACGTTCCGTGATATCTCCCTTGAGAAACAGGTTCATTAGTTCGAAGGTGGTCGGAATCACCAGCAGCCATGCCACCGGCCCATTTCCATCATCCTGTGCTGAAACAGTCGCAGGATGAATTATTCGAAGGTGCTCCAATACCTGCTCATTAATGTCCAACTGGTTCGGATCACTCCGCGAAGCGAACACCTCATCGGCAAGCTGAAGCATCCGCTCGAAATTACTCTTTCCCATATTTCGCGATTTCATCCTCCCCCTGTCCGTCCTACGGAGAGCGGGCTGGCCTGCCTGCCGTAACTTTAGTGAAGGCAGGGGGGGTGAGTTGCGCTCAGCTCAACCAACCCTTCTTCCCTGCATCACTGGAAAACCAAAACAAGTAAGCGCCTATGGCTACCACCAACAATGGCATGACCATACGGGATGCCCCGGTTATTGGATTGGCACTAATGAAGAAAGCGTGAACCATTTGCACAAGGATACCGGCTAGCGATACGACAAATACGGTCGTGGCTGCTTTCTTCCGGAGCAACAAAAGCACGGAACCCAGTACACCACCCCAAACGGCGATAGCAAAGGCTGCCGTCGCCCAAACGGGGATATCCGTGTACATGGCACGTTCAGCTTCCGGCATGGCCTGAAGTGTTTCAGCACTCATGGTCACCTGCATGAGATAGGCAACAGCGCCAAGACAGTTCCAGACAAGCGCTACTGCGCTGATCACCCAAAATGAGGTGGGGAGTTTGGTAGTTGATGATTCAGTCATGTTGTTTTTGGTTTGTGAGTTAATGAACGTACATAAAATTCTTGACAGTTACGATACATAGTTTAGTCGGAAGACTCCAGGAAGAAAACATCCTCCACCTTCTTACCAAATACGCGGGCAATTTTTATGGCCAGGGCTGTAGAGGGGATATATTTTCCTGCCTCCATCGCATTGATGGTCTGCCGGGAGACTTTTACCCGTTGGGCCAGTTCCTCCTGTGTAATGTTGAGGATAGCCCGCTCCACCCGGATATTATTTTGCATGGGACTTCCGCTTTGGATTATAGGCGAAGTGGAGCATGTAGTTAAACCGGAGGGTAAAGAAGACCAGGATGGTAAACATGTTGTAGACCATCACATCAAAGAACTTTGATTCATAAACAAATAAAATGGCTACCGCCAGCAATCCGTAATTCACATACACGGCCCACTGCAGCGAATCGAGACGTACCTTCATCACCCACTCGTCTTCTACTTTTTCCTCCGTGAAGGCAATCAGGAAGAGAGAAGCCATGACGCAGATTGCCGCCAGCTCGTCAGTCAGGTTATTCTTGCCGAGTATGTGAAATCCCACGCCGGAGGCTTCAAACCCCGGAATTTCAAAGTTTGCATACAGCACCAGAAGGCCCAGCGCCAACGAAGGCACAAAAGCTATCCACCCAACCCTCTTCAGAAAATGAGGCAACAGGTAATTCGATTTCATATAGTCATTCCGTTAAGTATGATGAGTATACGGTATACTTGTCTTTTTGTTAAGTTAACTTTACATTTTGTAAGAAAGAAATATGCATATACTTGTCTTTCAGATAATTACAAATTTTTCCACTATCCAGCCAGTTCCTTGAACCCAACCCCTGGACCATTTTTTCCGTAACTTTCAACTTCAATTTTATTCTCCTTCATGCGGCGTATCCTTCTCATTGCTGTTGTACTCCTCTCCGCCTTCATCGGCGCTGTTCTGGGGGCCATGTACACCCTTCGCTACCTGGACAACGTCCCCGACTACACATCAATCGCGCAACATCAGCAGGTGCGCATGCCCGGAGGATCAAACAGTGTAACACCGATTAACTTCGAAAATGCCGCACACCTGGTTACGCCGGCGGTGGTAAACATCAACACGGTGTTTGGTGCAGGTGAGTTCAGTCTCACACCCATGGACCTGAATTTCGACCCCATGGCCCGTCCCAGCGGATCGGGTGTTATCATAAGCGACGACGGTTATATCGTCACAAACCAGCATGTCATTGAAGATGCCACGGGCATTGAAGTGGTTCTAAACGATAACCAGCGCTACTATGCCAAGGTCATCGGCAAAGATCCAAGCACCGACCTGGCCTTGCTGAAAATCAAGGCCAAGAATCTCCCCTACCTTCGCTACGGCGATTCTGACCAGGTGGTTCCCGGCGAGTGGGTTCTTGCTGTCGGTAATCCGTTCGATCTCAACTCTACTGTTACGGCAGGGATTGTCAGCGCCAAGGCTCGCAACATCGGCATTCTGAGAGATAAGAATAATTTACAAGTAGAATCCTTTATCCAGACCGATGCTGCCGTGAACCCCGGCAACAGTGGTGGCGCATTGGTAAACCTGAAAGGCGAACTGATTGGCATCAACTCCGCAATTGCGACAGTAACAGGAAGTTACTCGGGATATTCTTTCGCCATCCCCGTGAACCTGGTCAAGAAGATCATGGATGACCTGCTTGAATTTGGTGCTGTGCAGCGCGGACTACTCGGCGTTGAAATTCGCGATGTCACTGCTAAACTGGCCAACGACCAGGATCTCGACGTGTTGCGGGGAGTATTTATCAATCGGGTGAACGCGGGCAGTGCGGCTGACCAGTCTGGCATCGAGGCCGGCGACGTAATCACCGCGATCGACGGTCACGAGGTGGGTAGTGTTTCTGAATTGCAGGAATTGGTAGCACGACACCGGCCCGGCCATTCGGTACTGGTCACCTACCGTCGCGATGGCAAGGTGACTTCTGTAAAGACTACATTAAAGAATTTTGAAGGCCGTGCAGCCATCACCCGTCACCCGGTAAACTTTGAAATTGAAGGTGCGCAGTTGGAAGACGTTGCTTATGCTGAATTGACCCGACGAAACCTCGAAGGCGGCGTGCGCATTCGCACCATAGGCCCCGGCAAATGGCTGGATGCCGGAATCAAGAAAGGATTTATCATCACCCACATTGACAAAGTCAACGTGGACAACGTCGAGGACCTTAACCGCATACTGGAATACAAATCCGGCGGAATGCTTGTCGAGGGAATCTACTTCGAGGGCACCCGGGCCGTCTACGGTGTGCAGTGGTGATCACCAAAATCGCCAACGCTCCTTAATTTTTGTTTGTAACTTTGCACCCATTCTAACAATGAGCTTTTAGCCTTTAGCTAATAGCCTTAGCCCCCTAATCATGGAAATCAAATCCGCCCTCAAACAACTAGGTATCAAATCAACCAATCCCGGCGTTTCAACAGGAAGCAAATGGCTCAAAACTAAGAGCGCGGTACTTAAGTCCTATTCCCCGGCCGATGGTTCACTGATTGGAACGGTACAAACCACGGATCAAAAGGCCTTTGAGAAGGTTGTAACCACTTCTAAACAAGCTTTTGAAAAATGGCGAACAGTGCCGGCTCCAAAACGTGGCGAAGTAGTACGCCAGGTTGGTGAGGCACTGCGGGCCAACAAGGAAGCACTGGGTATGCTCGTTTCCTATGAAATGGGCAAGTCATTCCAGGAAGGGTTGGGCGAGGTCCAGGAAATGATCGATATCTGTGACTTTGCGGTTGGTCTGTCTCGTCAGCTCCATGGGCTCACCATGCATTCTGAGCGACCGTTGCACCGCATGTATGAACAATACCATCCCCTTGGTCCTGTCGGCATCATTTCAGCGTTCAACTTCCCTGTGGCCGTCTGGTCGTGGAATGCAGCCCTGGCCTGGGTCTGCGGCGATACCTGCATTTGGAAACCATCCGAGAAGACCCCGCTTTGTAGTATAGCCTGTCAGAACATTATTAATGATGTCTTCAAGAAGAACGATGTTCCGGAAGGCGTGTCCTGCATTGTGAACGGCGATTACCGCGTCGGGCAATGGCTTTCCTCCAGCGAAGAAATACCTCTGATTTCCGCCACAGGTTCAGTCCGTATGGGCAAAGCGGTAGGTACGGCAGTCATGCAACGACTCGGTCGGCCACTGCTGGAATTGGGGGGAAACAATGCCATTATTATTTCAGACCGCGCCAACCTGGACATTGCGATCCGTGGCGCCCTGTTCGGTGCGGTTGGTACAGCCGGGCAGCGCTGCACTACGACGCGACGGCTGATCGTGCACGAAAAGGTGTATGCTACAGTGAAAGAAAAACTGCGCAAGGCTTATGGACAACTTCATATCGGCAATCCGCTCGATCCGAAAAATCATGTAGGCCCGCTCATTGACAAGCTGGCGGTTCAGCATTACCTCAATGCGCTGAAAGCCATTAAGAAACAGGGGGGCAAATTCCTGGTGGAAGGCGGAGTGGTTACGGGCAAGGGGTATGAGTCAGGTTGCTACGTGAAGCCGGCCATTGCGGAAGTGAAAAACGAATTCCCGATTGTTCAACAAGAGACATTCGCACCTATTCTATACCTGATCAAATACAAGACACTCGATGAGGCTATCCGGATCCAAAACGGGGTCAAGCAAGGATTGTCCTCGGCCATTATGACCACCAGCATGATGGAAATGGAGCAATTCCTGGCCACCAGTGGAAGCGACTGCGGTATCGCCAACGTAAACATTGGTACTTCCGGCGCGGAGATCGGTGGGGCCTTTGGCGGCGAAAAGGAGACCGGCGGTGGCCGTGAATCCGGTTCGGATGCCTGGAAACTCTATATGCGTCGGCAAACCAACACCATCAATTACGGCACAAGCCTTCCACTTGCACAAGGCATTAAGTTTGATGTTTAAGTTCTCAGTCGACTCCTGGCATAGAATAGCATCACCCCAATTTCCAATATCGCAGCTTGAACACTTTGCCTAGCCGGCTTCCGGTTAGTTGCAAAAGATTACCCTCCGCATTACCTTACGCACCCAAATGAATATGGCACCAAAGCGCTACCGTTCCGTCATGCTGATCGATGACAATGAGATTGACAACCTCATTAATCAGAAGATGGTCGAAGCTGCCTCCATTACGCAGCACATCTACATTCACACCGGTGCCCGAAGTGCCATTGAGTTCCTGAGAAACATTGAAAAATTGGAGATTGCCGACCAGGTACTCCCCGATATCATTTTCCTGGACATCGATATGCCCCTGATGGATGGGTTTCAGTTCCTTGACGAGTTCGAGAAATTGATGACCACCACGAAACAAAAGTGCAAAATCGTGATGCTGACCTCCTCCATTAACCCTCAGGATGTCAATCGTTCCAAGAAATACAATAGTGTAAAGCTCTACCTCAACAAGCCGCTGACCCATGAGAGTATCATGGATCTGAAACTCTAATCGTCATCGTCGACGTAGGGACCACCCTGGATTTCCAGCGCAATCAGGCGCTCCACAAATTTTTCATCCATACGGATGTAGGTGGTCGGTGCAAAATAATTCACCGTTAGTGATTTGAACCTCGGAATCAATGCGGAGATTTTCTTGTGCTTCTCCTTCTTCGCTTCGCTTACTGCAATTCTCAGGATCTTTAGAAAAATCAACACATTTCCGCAAGCATCCTTCCCAATGATACGGATGTTCCTTTGCACACTGTTGGAAAGCTGGTTGAACAAATCGATGTCCTTCACCATGCAGTACTGAAGGCAAAGCAAGGCTTTCACCTCCATTTGCGCCAACGGGTATTTCTTCAGGCTTACATCGTTGATCAGGTTATTCAACAGCTTAGCCGCTTCCTCATAACGCCCAACGTAATAGCTGCATAAGGCACAGTAAACCGTATAAATAATATGTTGCGGGATGTTGTTGAGGTCAGGCTCGTAATCCGCAAATAACTCCTTCTGCTCGCTGTGCAGTTCTGCCTCCGTTCCCATCCGCATCGAGCGCTCCAGCTTGGCAATCAGAAAGCGGATCGAAAACGTGTAATACGGGTAGTTAACCAGCAGGTTCGAGGCAGCGTCATTGACCTCCTCGAAATACCGCTCTGCCTGCTTGAACACTTTATAATGATTGTAGTACTCCAGTTTCAGGAACTCGAACAGGAGGTTGAGGTGATAGTAGACGGGATCCAGGTTATACCGGTCGAAAATGTCCTGAACGCGACTGAAGATATCCTCAATGGACTCTTCCTCCGGCTGAAGGTTTTCCTCTCCTTCTACAAACAACCGGTGAAAGACCACCATACAGGATTTGTACACATACAACCGGTGTGATTCATACAAATTGGCTATGCTGTGAATCTCCCGAATGAGCAAGTCTAGACTCATCTTTTCGGTGAGATCGGCCGTGAGGAAATAATTGCCGTATTTCTTGAAGTAATCGGCCACTACATCCTCGGCCTTGTCGACCGCCAGCATGTAGGCTATATGGCGGTTGTAGAGCTGCGAAAACTGGAAGTATTCCGGTGAATGGAGGTGAAGCCTTTTCAACAGTTTGTAAATAGTCGGCAATTCACCCACCAGGTCCGCTTCGATGAGTTCCTTCTCCAGCTTCCGCAAAGTGGCAATCGCAATCGTCTTCTTGTTGGTGAAGAAAACCTCGTTAATGTTGGCCACCTTCCGCAACAGGTCCGTACGGGGGCTCTCCATTTGCTGGATCAGGTACTCCTCGATCTTCTGGCTAAGTCGCGAGCGCATAGTGTAATAGGCGTTCGCATTGACTTCCAGTTCAACCATCACCTTGTTCTCGGAAAGCTGGCGCTCCCGCATAGCCTTCAACAAGTGGGCTGACTTTTCCGCGTTCCCGGAAATAAGCGAGTCATAAATCGCCTGGTAGTCCTTGTCGGACAATTGCTTGATGATATTTTTTAGTTTGGCCATGCCAGGAAGCAATACAGGCTGAAAAAATACAAATTATCGCCTCAGATTACACGGTTTGATCCGGATAATTCATGGAGAACCTTGTGAAAGGCAAACTCACGGGATCGAATTTGCCCCAATCAATTGTCACGGTTTCCTCAATACAAAACCACCAATACCCAATACTTTATTTCCGGACCCCTCTTACCAGCGTTTCTTCTTATAACCCTCGCTTTTGTGACCTTCCTTCTTACGCTTGGAATAACCCCCACCATAGCTATGGGGCGCACTGGAATAGGAACGCTTCTTCGGGCGGTCATCACGGTCAGGCTTATCACCGCCAGGACCGGTGATTTCCACCCGCACCGGGCGACCTTGGTACTCAATCCCCTGGAAGCCCTTCACCACCTTATCCTCAAGCCCCTTTTCCACTTCAAAGAAAGAGTAGGCTCCCTTCAGGTCGATCTTGCCGATATCTTTTTTCTCCAGGCCGGCAAACTCATCGATGACTTCCAGCATCTGTGATTTGTCCAGCCCATCCATCTTGCCCAGGTTTATAAAGAAGCGGGTGCCGGTCACATACCGACTGTCACCACCATCTTTTCCTTTGCTACCTTCCACGTTGAGGTCAACGGCATTGCGGTAGTAGTCAAGGAATCGATTGAACTCCAGTGAAGCAAAGCGCTTGATGATTTCCTGTTTGGTGAGATGATTCAGTTCTTCATAAACCGCGGGCAGCAATGCCTCCATTTCCTCCTCATTGATCTTTACCTCACGCACTTTATGCATCAAGGCCAGCAATTGCTTTTGGCAAACTTCCTGTCCGGTGGGTACCAGCATACGTTTTACCGGCGACTTCAATGATTTTTCAATTTGCTTGAGTCGGCTCTGCTCACCCCGGCTGACGAGGGCGATCGAGATTCCTTTCTTGCCGGCGCGTGCCGTACGACCACTGCGATGGGTGTAGAACTCCATCTCATCCGGCATATTCATGTGGATGACGTGGGTGATATCTTCCACGTCAATGCCCCGGGCTGCCACGTCAGTGGCCACCAGGATCTGGAGCGAGCGGTTACGGAATTTCATCATCACCCGGTCGCGTTGCTGCTGGGTAAGATCCCCGTGCAGGGAATCGGCATTGTAACCGTCTTTCATAAGCATCTCCGCCACGCGCTGGGTGTCAATCCGGGTGCGGCAGAAGATTAGTCCGAAGATTTCAGGCGTAAAATCAAGAATGCGCTTAAGCGCCATGTACTTCTCGCGCTCCTGCACCAGGACGTACCGGTGTTCAATATTGACATTACCCTTGTTTTGCTCTCCAACGGTGAGTTCATAAGGATCCGTCATGTAGTTCTTCATAATGGCCCGCACCTCGCGGGGCATCGTGGCAGAGAAGAGCCAGGTCGTCTTGGTCTCTGGAGTGAATGAAAGAATCTTATCCAAGTCTTCCTTGAAACCCATGTTCAACATTTCATCCGCTTCATCCAGGATGACGTACTTGATGGTCGCCAGGCTGATAGCCTTGCGGTCGATGAGATCGATGAGACGCCCCGGCGTAGCCACGATGATCTGTGCGCCTCGCTTTACTTTCCGGATCTGTTCGCCAATGCTGGCACCGCCATATACCGCGGTGATATTAAACCGCTTGAACTTCTCCGAGAAGTTCTCAAGGTCGCTGGTGATCTGGAGGGTGAGTTCGCGCGTTGGAGCGAGAATCAGCGCCTGGGTGTCGCGGCTCGTATCGTCAGCCAGTTCCAACAATGGCAATCCAAAGGCGGCGGTTTTGCCTGTTCCTGTTTGCGCAAGTCCAACGAAATCCTGCGAACCCTTCAGGAGTATGGGGATAGCTTTTTCCTGGATAGGGGTGGGTGTCTCAAATCCCAGGAGCTCCACCGACTCAACCAGGCCCGGGGATAAGCCCAGCGATTCAAACTTCTTCATGTAACCAATTTGGGCACAAAGGTACACCTTATTATCCCGGCGTTTAAGGGATGATCCATTTTCAGTGACTATGCGAGGCCGTTACCCGAATGGCCAAATAAATCAGGGCGTGGAGGATCGAAAGCAGAACGTTAGTGGGTCAAGGAGCAGAATCGGTGCACCGGGAGTCAAGGTGAATCGCAATTCAACGCACGTTGAGTGAAGCACCATGCTTATGTGGTGCTTCGTTCCAATACCGAGTTTAATCTCATTTAACTGTCATTAACATTGATTAACAAAGCGAACAATAGTCACCCTGGAGCACCCAATCAAAACATCCTCAGGACAAATTGAAATGGGCCATTGTTTGATCTCCGCCCTGCTCGCCGCCCAAGGAATTCTCTCGATCGGACCACGACAACCGGCTACCTTTGCAGCCGCTTTGCCCAATATGGGCCAACGGCGACATTTTTATATGTGCGGACTAACCTTTGAGCTTGGAATTGGTTTAAGGGGGTGACCGCATACAGAACCTAGATAGATTATGAAGAGGACCTTATTTTTTGCTGGATTGATTCTCCTGACTACCCTTTCAACTCAAGGGCAAGCCCCTGCCGCCGCAACCGGCAAGGGCAAAATCAGCGGTGTGGTGCTTGACGCCTCTAACCAGGCCCCGGTAGAGTTTGCCACGGTAGCCCTGGCATTGCCTGATTCCGATAAGCCAATCGATGGTGCCATCTGCGATGAAAAGGGAAGGTTTGTTATACATAAAGTTCCCAACGGCACCTACAAACTCATCGTGTCTTTCATCGGATACGAGAACACCATCGTCAACAACATTACCATTACCGATAAAAAAAGTACTGTGGAAACCGGTGCCATCAAGATGAATACCGGCAACAAGCAACTGGAGGCCGTAACTGTTGAAGGTCAACGTGCATTGGTGGAAGAAAAAGTTGACCGGACCGTATACAATGCTGAGAATGATGCCACGGCTCGTGGGGGAGACGCCACGGACGTACTCAAGCGTGTTCCACTACTGACAGTGGATATGGACGGAAACGTGACCCTTCGCGGTAATTCGAACATCCGCGTGCTCATCAACAACAAACCTTCCACCATCACCGCCAGCAGCGTGGCGGATGCTCTTAAACAGATTCCGGCCGACCAGATCAAGTCGGTGGAAGTAATCACCTCCCCTTCCGCCAAATATGATGCCGAGGGGTCAGCGGGAATTATCAATATCATCACGAAGAAGAATACCCTGCAGGGCCTGACCTTGAATATTGATGGTAGCGCCGGTTACCGAGGATCAAACCTCGGCCTCAATGGCAACTACCGCAAGAAAAACATGGGTTTCTCGCTGGGTGGTTTTGGTCGCGGCAGCTACAACGTCAACGGAAAATTCACCAATTCCCAGGCAACCCGTGACGCCCTTGGCAACGAGTCGCTCACCATCCAAAATGCTGACACTCGCCGCAATGACTTGTTCGGCAACCTCAACTTCGGCTGGGACTACGACATCAATGCCAATAACTCGCTGGCGGCCTCTGTCCGCTTCGGCACACGTAACGGCTTCAATTACCAGGACAATCTCACCTCTCAGAATTTCCAAAACTCGAACCTGATCAGCAGCAGCCTGCGCCAGGTCGAAACAGACGACAACTCCGGCAACCTTGATGCAAGCCTGACATATAATCACCTGTTCAAGAAACCGCAGCGTGAGTTCAGCCTGATGGGCCAGTATTCCCGCAATAACCGGAGCAATAACTTCTACAACTATATCCTCAACCCGGCCGACGAGTCGGTCACCCAGCGGTTGCGCAACGACAACATCAGCTTCAACGAGGAGATGACCTTGCAGGCGGATTATCAGACGCCGATTGGCACCAACCAGCTTCTCGAGTTTGGGGCTAAAGGAATTCACCGGAAAGTTTCCAGTGATTATACTTCCTACAGCGCCCTGGGCGCCACGGATCCGTATGCACCGGCTGCCAGCAGCAACCTTTCCAACGTCTTCACATATAACCAGGATATCGCTGCCACCTATCTCTCGTATACCTACACCAGCAAGAGTGGCTATAGTTTCAAAGCGGGCACACGGTATGAATACACGACCATCAATGCCAACTTCGCCACGGAGAAAGGTCCTGTCGTGATCCCTTCGTACAATGTAATGGTGCCGAGTGCCAACATTTCCAAGCGCCTCAAGAATGGCAGCACCCTGAAATTGGCTTACAACCGCCGCATCCAGCGCCCCAGCATCCAGTTCCTGAACCCCAACGTGCAGTTTAGCAACCCTTACAATATTTCAACCGGCAATCCGAGCCTTGAGCCGGAATACACCAACAACTATGAGTTGTCGTACAGCACCGCAGTGAAGAGCGTCAACCTGAACTTCTCCACGTTCATGCGCAATACAGACAATGCGATCCAAAGCATTCGCACGGTTATCGCCAACGATCCCTCCAACCCCGACACCCTCGCGACTACGTACAAGAACATTGGAAGGGAAGATGCCTATGGCGGATCCGTTTTTGCCAACATTAACCTGTCGAGCAAACTGATGCTCAACCTGGGAACGGACATCTATTATGCCGTTCTGAAAAACAACGATCCTAACCCTTTATATACCGCCAGCAACCAGGGTTGGGTGGCCAACTTCCGGTTGTTTGGAAATTATACCATCAAAAACGGTTGGGGACTCCAGTTCTTCAGTTTCTATCGTGGCCCGCAAGTCCTTCTCCAGGGCACACAGGGCAATTTCTATGTATACAGCCTGGCCGTGCGAAAAGAATTCAACAACAAGAAGGGAAGTATTGGTGTCGGCGCGGAACAATTCTTGACGCCAACCATGCGGATAGAGAACACGACCAAGTCGGCGAACATCGACCAGAAGAGCGTATCGGAGTTATACAACCTGAATTTCAAGATTACATTCAGCTACCGCATTGGCAAGATGAGCTTTGATGCTCCTCGTCGCCGCAAGCGCTCCATCAACAACGATGATCTGAAAGAAGGTGGTGGCGACATGGGTGGCGGTGGCGACACGCAAGCTGCACCTGCCGGTGGTGGCGCCACTGGTGGCGGGCAGCGCCCAACTGCAGCCCCCGCAGCAGCCGGAGCCGCCAGAGTGACAAGCACCCCCTCCACTCCTCCTGCTGACCCTGCCGCAGTGGTTAATGCAGAAGGCAAATGGACCTATACGGTGGAATCGCCCCAAGGTGGTGGTGGAACCCTCACGATCCGCAAGGAAGGTGACAAACTCACTGGAATCATTGTGAGCAGCCGAAACAACCGGGAAGTTCCCCTAACCTCAGTCACGCTCAATGGCAACGAACTGACCTACACGTATGACATGGCCTTTGGCCCGAACACTACAACTATCCAGGTCAAGTCGATCATCACCGGCAATGAAATGTCAGGCACGATGACCTTGGGTCAGTTTGGCAGTTTCCCGGTCAAAGCAAAACGCAACGAATAGCGTATTCACCAGGCGATGAGCCCGGTAGGCAGTTCGGCTATGCCACATCATTCTTGATTGAAATCACGCGGTCAGGCGGGATTGGAAACCATATTGCGAAACGCCAATGGCCAACCGCCAATCGCCCTTCCCGGTAACAACTAAATTTTCTATCTTGAGCCAATACACCCTATGTTGGCCAGGCTATCCCGTTACGCAGACGCCCTCTTCTACTCCTTTCCTGTCCAGCTACTGATCAATAACCTGCGGCGGAATCACGTGCTGCTGTTGTGCTGGATCATTTTGTTCGCCATGATCACGGGTAACTTTGGAAAGTACCTCGGTATCCCTTACCTCTTTCTTGATCCGGAATACCTGAATGAGGTGAGTTTTACCAGTTTTCTCATCATCGGCGTAATGGTTTCAGGCTTTACGGCAGCATTCAACATTACCTGCTACATCAACGACGGACACCGGTTTTCCTTCATCGCTGCGCTGTCCAACCCGTTCGCGAAATTCAGTCTCAACAACGGGGTCATTCCCGCCGTGTTCTTCATTACCTATCTCTACCAGATCATCAGCTTCCAGGTCAATAACGAGTTTACGACCTCCTATGAATTGGCCCTGGACATCTCCGGGTTTCTAACCGGCATATTGCTCATGGCCGGCCTCCTGCAAATTTATTTTGTCTTCACCCAAAAAGACATCTTCAAATACATGGTCTGCCGCATCGACGAGGTCGGTAAGAAGACGGTCAACATTACCCGGGCTTCGCTGATGAAAAAGACGGAGTTGGGTAAGAAAAAACAGGTAAGGGTCGATAATTACCTCACCCACTCTCTTCATTTCCGTAAGGTGAGGGATGAAAAGGACTTCTATGATATGGCTGCCCTTCAACGGGTTTTTGATCAAAACCAATTCAACCTGGTGTTGATTGAGCTGCTCATTTTTGCCGTCGTGCTGATCCTGGGGATTTTCAAAGACTACCCCACTTTCCAGCTCCCTGCAGCCGCCAGCGCCATGATTTTCCTGACCATTTTCGTGATGCTCTCCGGCGCTTTCACCTACTGGTTCGGCGGATGGTCGGTAACCACAGCATTGGTCCTGTTTCTTGTGCTCAATCACCTCGTCGGTGAAGGTGTGTTGACTAAAAAGTATCCGGCATTTGGACTTGATTATCGTTCTGCCCCGGTAGACTACTCGATCGAAAATCTCAAGAAACACAGCGACAGCCTCACGATCTCCCAGGCACGCGAACATACGCTCGGGATCCTGGAGAATTGGAAAAAGAAATTCGGTCCCGCTGAAAAGCCAAGGATGGTTTTCATCTGTGCCAGTGGGGGTGGAAAGCGGGCAGCACTTTGGACTCTGGCAGCCCTGCAAACTGGCGACAGTCTCACGCAGGGTCGCCTGATGAATCAAAGCATTCTGATCACCGGCGCCTCGGGTGGGCTGATTGGTGCCAGTTACTACCGCGAAGCTGTACTTCGTCAAAAACTGGGCGAGCCTGTCAACCCGCTCAGCCACGAGCACCGGATTAAGATCGCAACCGACAACCTCAATCCACTCATCTTCAGTTTGCTGGCCAACGACCTCTTTGTGGGTTTCATCCCCTTCGAATATGAGGGGCACTCCTACGTCCGCGACCGCGGGTACACGTTTGAAGAACAACTCAACCTCGACACGGAGGGGATGATGGACAAGCCCCTGTCTGATTACCACGACTACGAAGCCAGCGGGCTAATCCCCATGATGATCCTGTCTCCTACTATCGTCAATGATGGTCGCAAACTATATATCTCGGCCCAGCCGGTGGCGTACATGAATTCAGAAATTCTCAATTTCCCCGATTATGCCAATCACAAACTTAGCGGCGTTGACTTTCAACTCATGTTTGAAGATCACGGCGGACCGAGCTTGCGATTTCTTTCTGCCCTTCGGATGAACGCTACTTTCCCCTACATCACACCCAATACCACGCTGCCCACCCAACCGCCTATCCGCATCATGGACGCCGGCATCTCCGACAACTTTGGAATTATGGACGCCGGTCGTTTCCTCTATTCCTTCCGGGATTGGATCGCCACGAATACTTCTGGGATCATCATCCTCTCCATCCGGGACTCTCCGAAAGTGACTTCCGTTTCAGAGGAGAAACCGAACTCGATCATCGATGACTTCACGCAGCCCATTGCCAGCGTATATAACAACTTTGAAAATTTCCAGGATATCACGAATGACAATCTCATTGGCTATGCCCGCACCTGGTTGAACGTCCCCATTGACCGGATCGACATCCAGTACACACCAATGTCCTATGTCCCTATCCTTCAAAATATGGACAGTATCCGCCAGCATAGCACACGTGCTTCCTTAAGCTGGCGTCTGACCACCCGTGAAAAGCAAGGTGTGATTGAAACACTTAATTATGATGCAAACCGCGAAGCTTTGAAAAAACTCGCGGGCCTCCTCGCTAAGCCATAAGTTGACCAACTCCGAAAAGCACCACAAAGAGCAGCGTGCCCAAGGCCATGCGTTTCAGGTAAGGATCTAACTCCTCGGAGGGCTTCCTGTTTACCGCCGTCCCGATGGCCACGAAAACCGGCAATGAAAGCAAGAACAGCCATTGTACCGGTGACCGGTAATTCATCACCACATACAAAATCGCTGCAGCAAGACCGCCAGCCAGCAAAAACCAGTGGTACCATCCCGCCTTCTCTTTGCCAATACGCACCGGAATAGAAAACTTACCAGCCTGCCGGTCGGAATCAATGTCTCGCATATTGTTGATGTTGAGAACGCCCACCGAAAACAAGCCGCAGGCGAGCGCGGGAAGCAGGCTGCCGCTCGCGAGGCTTTGGGTGAATAAATACAATGATCCGGTCACGCCCATACCCCCAAAAAAGATTAGCACAGAAAGATCCCCCAACCCGGCATAGCCATAGGGTTTCCTGCCGACCGTATAAAGAATCGCTGCCGCTATGCATAGCAATCCAAGCCCGAAGAAGGTAGCGATCAAACGGAGATTTGATCCGAAAGCAACGAAAAGCAGGGTCATACCACTGATGAGGCTCATCAACACAAACAGGTAAATGGCCTTCTGCATGGCATTGGCAGATATCAACCCAGATTGCACCGCCCGGCTTGGCCCACTCCTTCCCGCGTGGTCAGCACCATGAACGGTGTCACCATAATCATTGGCGAGATTGGACAGCACCTGGAGCAGTATGGTAGTCAGGCAGCACAGCCCAAAAACAGCAGTGTCAAACTTACCTCGCTCAGCCGCGAGGAATCCACCCATCGTAACCGATGACAATGCCAACGGAAGGGTTCGGAGGCGAAACGCGGTGATCCAGGCCGAAACATTCATGATGGTGCGAATGTGCTATTTCTTCAGTAGCCGGTCAAGCGATAGCCCGCCAGCGCCAGTAAAGAACAACCCAAGGTAACCCAGTAGATAAAGCAAAGCCTTCTCCTTGTCACCAAATGGGTCGCCCGCGTGAACGACGAAGGCGGCCGTAGCCATTGCAACGATCAGGGGCAGTAGGGCAAAGCGCGTAAACAAACCAAGACCCAACAGGATACTGCAAAAGAACTCAGCAAAAACAACCAAAGTCAACGAAGGTAGATGACCAATTCCCAGCGGATCTGAAAAATTGTCCATCCGCTCCGTGAAGTGGGCCAGCTTGGAATAGCCATGCGGAAGCATAAACACCGCCAGGGCCACGCGCATAGCCAACAAGCCAAGGTCCAGCGACAAGGGCCTGGTGCTCCAGAACCGATTGAGCATGGCGGGAAAGTTAGTTGATCTTATCGAGCAGTTCTTTGTCGAGTGGCTGCACGCTGGATTTGAAGAAGGTCACCGTGGTGCCATCTTCGCTAACCAGGTACTTGGCAAAGTTCCAGTCCGGTTTGGATCCGGTTTTGCTTTGCAGCCATTGGTAGAGCGGGTGCTGATCTCCGCCCTTGACGGAAAGTTTTTCAAACATCTGAAATTTCACCCCGTAGTTACGCTCGCAAAACTCTGCGATTTCCGCATTGGATCCGGGCTCTTGCCACAGAAAGTTATTGGCCGGGAATCCCAGCACAGTCACTTTGTTTCCATACTGCTCGTGGAGCTTTTCCAGTCCGGCATACTGCGGGGTCTTGCCGCATTTCGAAGCGGTATTGACGATGAGAAGTTTCTTGCCTCTATACTGAGCAAAATCAATTTCCTTACCATCAAGTGACTTGATTTTGAAGTCGTAGATAGATCCCGTCACCTGGCCTTTGGGTGATGAGAAGGAATCAGAAAAGAAGGTGCCTATTCCCACGACAAGGGCAATTGCGGTAAGAATGAATATTCTTTCGCGATCAGGGTTTCCTGAGGCAGACTGACGTGGCTTAATGGGTATGAACACATTGGATGCATTTAGATTTCATCGAGAATCTCTTTGGCCATCGGGCTCACCTTCTGACTGAAGAATTTCACGGACCCGTCGGGCTTGACAATGTATTTACAGAAGTTCCAGGTGGGCTCCTGGCCGGTCTTCTCTTTCAGCCATGCGTAGAGCGGGTGTTGGTCCTCCCCAATCACGGAGATCTTCTCAAACATCTGGAACGTCACACCATATTCTTTGGTGCAGAACTCGGCAATCTCGGCGTTGGAGCCCGGCTCCTGCCCTTTAAAGTTATTTGCCGGGAATCCCAGGATGATCACCTTCTTGCCGTACATATCGTGTAGCTTTTGCAAGTCGGCATACTGTGGCGTATACCCGCATTTCGAGGCCGTGTTGACGATGAGCAAAGTCTTGCCTTTAAATTGACTGAGGTCGACCATTTTCCCGTCGATGGAGTTCACTTTCAACTCATACATCGAGGTAGCACCCATCAGCCAGGCGCCAAAAAGGGTGAGCAGCATTGCTTTCATAAGGGTTTCGGTTTGGAGTAGAAACAAATATGGGGAAGAAAAGTTCTGCACGAAAGAGTTCGGTGGTCAATGGCAGGCAGGCCGTTTGGATGGCTGGCGCATTGGTTACGGCTCTTTCAGGAGGATTTCCACCCTACGGTTTCTCCGCCTGCCCTCCTCCGTTCGATTATCGGCAATGGGGCTAGAACTGCCGAAACCTTCAAAGGTGATTCGGTCATACGAAATCCCATGGGCGGAGAGGTAATCGGCAACACCCTGTGCGCGATGTGTCGAGAGTGACACATTGTGATGTTCTGCCCCCGTGTTGTCCGTGTGACCTGCCACTGCCACGTTTAAGGTAGGATGCTTCATGAGAAACTTGCTCAAAGTGTCCAACGTCGCGATATGCTCCTCGCGGAGCCTGGCGCTATTCAGTTCAAAGAGGAGGTCGCTGAGTACAATAAGGCTGTCTCCCTTCGCCAATACGGGGGCCGGGGCTGAAACCGCCGGGGCAGAGGGCGCTAGCACAACTGTGTCTTTCGGAACTATCAAAGAGTCTTTCTTGGCAGGCTTCGGGCGTGGTGGAGTGAGGTTTTTATACATCCCTTTCTTCGCATTCTTCCTCACGCGTTTCTTGAAGTCTTCAAAGCTGATTTGCCGCATAGCACGCTTCTTACCAGCCTGCTTGCGGCAGAGGTAATCGAAACACAATACATTCTGAAGGACATAGTGCCGGCTGCCTTTGCCGATATGGGAGACCATCAACGGAACAGGGTCGCCGTATTCACGGCCTTTGTTGACCGGCTGAAAGGCTCCGCGGGTACAGGAAAAACAAAATCCGGCCAAGAGAAGGAAAGCCCAGGGAGAAAATTTCATGAATGCGGGTGCTAGGATGGCAAAAGTTATAACAAGGTCAATTACCGCCAACCACTATAGACGATGAATGAACGAATAGGTCGATGGAAAATTGCGTACGATCCTGCCCTTGACGTTACATCCTATCCGGAACCCCAATGCCCAGCACCCGCATGCCACTACGAATCACGTCGGCAGTGGCTCCTGAGAAGGCAAGACGAAAAGCGCGGCGGTCAGAATCGGGTTCGTTCAGAACAGGAATAGCCTGGTAGAATTGGTTGTAGTCCTGAGCAAGTGTATAAATATAATTGGCGATTACAGCAGGCGAATATTCCCGTGCGGCATCCTCCAGTTTAGATGGAAACTGGCTCAAGCGTACAATAACGTTTCGCTCCAACTCGTGGAGTTCCCACCGGTCACCGGTAACCGGTAACCGGTCACCGGTAGTAAGGTTGGCCTTACGCAGCATTCCGCGAATCCGGGCATGCGTATATTGAATGAAAGGCCCGGTGTGCCCCTGGAGGGAAATGCTTTCGCTGGGATCAAACAGCATGCGCTTCTTGGGGTCAACTTTCAGCAGAAAATATTTTAACGCGCCGAGTCCAATCATCTCGGTGAGCGTGTCAACTTCCTCCTTTGACATCCCTTCCGTCTTACCGAGCTCAGCCGTCTGCGCGGCAGCATCTGACACCATCTCTTCCATGAGGTCGTCTGCATCCACCACGGTGCCTTCGCGACTCTTCATTTTGCCTGACGGTAAGTCGACCATGCCGTAGGACAAATGATAACACTTCTTCGCCCACGCGTATCCAAGTTTTCCCAGGATCAGGAACAATACTTTAAAATGATATTCCTGCTCGTTGCCTACGGTATACACCTGCCCTTCAATCTTCGGAAAATCACGGAAGCGAAGCATAGCAGTGCCAATATCCTGGGTCATGTATACGCTCGTACCATCTGCCCGGAGCAAGACTTTTTGATCAAGTCCATCCCCGGTGAGATCAACCCAGACCGAGCCATCGTCTTTTCTAAAGAACACACCTGCCGCCAACCCCTTCATTACTTCTTCCTTACCGAGGAGGTAGGTATCGGATTCATAATACAACTTTTCGAAATCTACCCCCATGCGCCGGTACGTGGCATCAAAGCCAGCGTACACCCAGCTATTCATCATTTTCCAGAGCTTGAGCGTTTCGGGGTCCCTGGCCTCCCACTTCAACAGCAGGTCAACAGCCATTTTCATAATCGGAGCCTCCTTTTCTGCTTGCTCCGTGGTCATCCCTTTTCCTTCCAACTCCTTCACCTGCGCCTTATAGGCCTTGTCAAACTCCACATAATACTTGCCCACCAGCTTGTCTCCTTTCAACCCGCTGCCTTCCGGTGTTTCACCGTTTCCAAACAATGTCCAGGCAGCCATGCTCTTGCAGATGTGAATCCCACGGTCATTGATGATTTGAACCTTGTGAACGGTGTAGCCCACAGCCCTATAAATCTCCGCGACCGAATATCCGAGAAAGTTGTTCCTCAGGTGTCCAAGGTGCAAGGGCTTGTTCGTGTTCGGCGAACTGTATTCCACCATGATCTCCTTGCCATTGGGCGCCTGTTGGCCATAGGTCGCGGTTGCCAACATATCCGCCAAGACTTTCACCCAGGCTTCATCTGAAATGGAGAGGTTGAGAAACCCTTTGACAACATTGAATTTGGATACAAGCTTGCCGTTGCCTACCAGCTTTTCACCAATGACACTCCCGGTTTCCTCCGGCCCCTTCTTCGACAACTTCGTTAATGGAAAACATACCAGCGTATGCGAACCTTCAAACTCCTGATTAGTCGGCTGTATTTGCAAGACCGGTGCCGCCTGGCCAAAGAGAGCGGCAACCGCGTCTTCTATTTCCAAACGGAGAAGGTGATCAATATTCATGGTATCGACGTGTAGAGCTGGTCATGTGCTGATGAATTGACGTGAGGTGTTGGAACAGATCGTCAACACATCCACACGTCAATACTTCAACACGTTACTTATCGAGGATATAAGCAAACATCAATGGCGCCACTATCGTTGCATCACTCTCCACGATAAACTTCGGGGTATCTATGCTCAGCTTGCCCCACGTAATCTTTTCGTTAGGAACAGCGCCGGAGTAAGAGCCATAGCTCGTTGTGCTGTCACTGATCTGGCAGAAATAGCTCCAGAAAGGAACACCGTCGCGCTCCAAATCCTGGTGCAGCATGGGTACCACGCAAATCGGGAAGTCTCCGGCAATACCGCCCCCAATCTGGAAGAAACCGATTCCGTCTTTCCCTGAGTTATTGGTATACCAGTCCGCCAGCCATACCATGTACTCAATGCCCGACTTCATCGTCGAGGCCTTTAGCTCGCCGGTAACCACGTAGGAGGCGAAGATATTACCCATGGTAGAGTCCTCCCAGCCGGGCACTACCATCGGCATGTTCTTTTCCGCGGCGGCGATCATCCAGGAATTTTTCGGATCAATTTCGTAGTACTGCTTCAGGTCGCCACTCTTCAGCATGCGAAACATGAACTCATGCGGAAACAAGCGCTCACCCTTGTCTTCCGCGTCTTTCCAGACCTTGAAAAGGTGCTTCTGCAGGCGACGGAAAGCCTCTTCTTCCGGGATACAAGTATCCGTGACCCGGTTGAGGTGGTTCTGCAGCAAGTCCCACTCCTGCTCAGGGGTAAGATCCCGGTAATTAGGGATGCGGCGGTAATGACTATGCGCAACAAGGTTCATGATATCCTCTTCCAGGTTCGCCCCGGTGCACGAAATAATGTGCACTTTGTCCTGGCGGATCATCTCGGCGAAACTGATTCCCAACTCCCCCGTACTCATCGCCCCGGCCAGGGACACCAACATCTTCTTGCCCTCCGCGATGTGCTTCTTATAGGCTTTTGCGGCATCTACCAACGCGGCGGCGTTGAAGTGCAGGTAGTTTTTCTCAATAAAATCCGAGATCGGTCGTGACGTGCTCATAGGGGCATTAAAATTTTGGGCGAAGATAGGACAATTCGGTGATTCGATGATTTGATTATTCGGTCATGAAATAACCTATCTACGCGGCGCAGGGCCGGGTCTGCCCCAGTAGCTTTACCGAAGGCGGCGGGATGAGGTGCGCCGAGGTGCTGGCATCAAAACTCAATTCCCCCTATTTTCACAACATGCAAAAACTCGCAACTATTCTGATCGTCCTGGTGTTCGTCACCTCCTCCCAGGCCCAAACCCCCGACACCCTCCAACGCATCGATCAGCTCTTTTCGCGCTGGAACAACGCCACCCCAGGCCTCTCGGTCGCCATCGAACGCCAGGGCAAAATCATCTATCACAAGGCGTTTGGCCTGGCAGACCTGGAGCATAACGTGCCCAACACCGTGTCTACAGTCTTTGAAGCTGGTTCCGTGTCAAAACAGTTTACCGCAGCCGCCATTCTGTTGCTTGTCCAGGAGGGGAAAATTTCCCTCGACGATGACGTTAGAAAATATGTGCCAGAACTACCCGTCTACAATAAAATCATTACGATACGCCACCTGATGAACCACACCAGTGGACTCAAGGACTGGGGTTCGGTAGGAGCGCTCTCAGGCTGGCCGCGTACCACCCGGGTCTATACACAAGACCTTGCACTGCAGATTATTTGCAAACAGAAGTCGCTCAACTTCACCCCAGGTAGCGAATACTCCTACAGCAATTCCGGGTATACACTCATGGTTAGCATTGTGGAACGGGTTTCAAAACAATCGCTGGCCGAATTCACCCGTACCCGACTCTTCGAACCTGCGGGCCTGAAGAATACCCAATGGCGTGACAATTTCCGTGAAGTCATTCCAAACCGTGCGGTAGCCTACCGCAAGTCCGAAAACAGCTATGCCCAGGAGATGCCGTTTGAAAATATTCACGGTCATGGTGGGCTCCTTACCACCACCGAAGACCTGATCACGTGGAACCATCAACTGGAAAATCCAACCATTGGCGGTGTGGCGTTGAGGCGTATGCGGACAGAACAAGGCAAGCTCACAAGTGGAAAAATTATCGGTTACTCCGGTGGATTGTTCATCCAGGATCACAACGGTATTCAGGAGATCAACCATACAGGAGCCACCGCCTCGTACCGCGCCGTCCTCTCCTACTTTCCTGAAAAGAAACTTTCGATCGCGATCCTCAGCAATGATGGAAGTTTCAACCCGGGAAGCTTCGGGACCCAGGTGGCCGAAATATTCCTGGGAAAGAAATTGTCACCGCCTGAGCCGGTTCGTTTCGCCGAAGCAACCGATGAACAACTACAGCGATATGCAGGGACTTACCGGAGTGTACGCAACTTCGATGTGCTCACTTTGCGGTATGAGCCCGGGAAAGTGATCTCCAATGGTCATACGCTCAACGTCATTCACCCCGATACCCTTTACTTCGACCGGCTATACTGGATCAGGAAGAAGAACGGACAGCTATTGGTAAAAAATCCATCCGATACGAACAGTTACGTTCGCGTTAAACCAGCAGTAACGGACGCAGCCTACTTTAAATCCGTGGCAGGGTTGTACGTTTCCGATGAGGCTGACGCAGTTTACCAGGTAGAGGTTCGCGATGGCAACTTGTGGGTCAGCCAGACACCTCCTGGCTCCTGGAAACTCACGCCGTCATTCTACGACGGGTTCGTGACGGAAGACAGGGACCTCTACGAATTCAAGCGAAGCAAGAAAGGAACGGTCAACCGCCTGGAAGTAAGTGTGGGCAGAGCCGAGCGGATTATTTTTGTGAAAGTAAAATGATGGATTGACGCGGGTTCCGCGTTCCGAAATCTCAAATGGCCACCTGCGGCTGCTGCGTTGTGCGCGTCATGATCGTACGGGCGGTGGCCTCCAGGATCTCAAAGCCACTTTCCGCCATACTGTTCTGCGAGTCAAGTGTGGGGTTCACTTCGGCAATCTCCCACGCACACAGTTTGGGACTCTTCGCCAGTTCAATATTCAGAATCTTTGCTTCCTCCACCGAGAGACCATTGGGCACCGGGGTGCCTGTGCCGAGGGAAATCCGGCTATCCATACTGTCAACATCAAACGACACATAGATTAGGTCGCAGTGGTCAAGGTACTTGAGCGCCTCTTTAGCCACGGTGACCGGACCCAGGCGTTTTACTTCTTCGGGGGTCCAATTAGGGATGCCGTACTTGTTGATGAGATAGTTCTCCGGCTTTTCCATATCGCGCATGGAGATATACACGAGGTCTTCCGGGTAGATTTTGGCGCCGGGGATGCCCACATTCATGATCTGCTCCCAATATTCAATGGTCTCTCCTTTCGGGTCGTTGATTTTACATTCGAGGTTGTCAATGTCACACGCCATCGCCAGTGTCATGCCGTGCATGTTGCCCGACGGCGTAGTGTACGGGGAGTGCAAGTCAGCATGAGCATCAATCCAGATCACACCAAGGCGTTTCTTGGGATGCGCCTTTTTGATGCCGGCGATGGTACCATAGGCCGTGCTGTGGTCGCCCGCCATTACGATCGGGAAGAAATCGTCCCAGATTTGCTCATACACTTCCAGGCACACGCGCTCCTCCATGATCAGTACACCATCAATGAATTTGGCATAGGCATGCTCCGCGCTGTTGAAAAGGAGTTCATTCACGTTCTCCACTTCAATCGACTCGTAGGTGCGAAAGAAGTCGGATTTGAGGTCAAGGCTGGCAATTTTCATGGCCTCTACTCCAAGGCTGGCTCCGCGGGTGCCGGCCCCGATTTCAGACTTAACCTGAATGATTTTTATTTTCTCGCTCACAAAAAAGACAATTAAAAAGATCAAAAACGCAGTACAGAAACCCGAAAGGAATTCTGTCCTGCCTTAGAGATCAGGCAGGGCATGCAGAGAGGCGATCCGGGGAAGAAATTGATGGCCGCGCATACGGGAAGTGTATTGCAAAGATGGCAAATTTATTCCAATATTGCGCCTTTTAGAAAACCGCGCAAACCCCCTGGCCGAGAGATGAAGAGTTACCGCGAACTCATTGAACAAACCTTCGAGTTTCCTCAGGAAGAGTTCAAGGTATGGGAACACGAACTGCTGTTCAACGACGTTCCCTTGATGGATATCATCAAGGAGTACGGCACCCCGCTCAAGCTTACGTACCTGCCCCGCATCAGCGAAAACATCCGCTTTGTCCAGGCTACCTTCAACAACGCCATGGAGCGGTTCAAGTACAATGGCAAATACACCTATTGCTACTGCACCAAGTCTTCCCATTTCTCGTTCGTACTCGAAGAGGCCCTCCGCAACAATGTCCACATCGAAACCAGTTCGGGTTTTGATATTAACATTGTCCGATCGCTCTATGAACGCGGCCGAATCACCAAAGACACCTATGTGGTCTGCAACGGCTTCAAGATGCCGGCGTATACTGACAACATTTCTCATCTCCTCAACGATGGCTTTCATAATTGCATCCCGTTGCTGGATACGCTCAGCGAAATCGATGTGTACGAACAAAAGGTCAATGTCCCCTATTCAGTAGGTATCCGGGTTGCCTCCGACGAGGAACCGAAATTTGAATTCTACACCAGCCGCCTGGGCATTCGTTACAGTGATATTGTTCCGCTATTCAAAGAGAAGATTGCCACCAGCCCAAAAGCATCGCTGAAGATGCTTCACTTCTTCATCAACACCGGCATCAAGGATACGGCGTATTACTGGAGTGAGCTGAGCCGCTTTATTTTCAAGTACTGCGAACTTCGCAAGATCTGTGACACCCTCGATTCAATCGATATCGGAGGTGGCTTCCCGATCAAGACCTCACTCACGTTCTCCTATGATTACAAGTATATGATCGAACAGATCGTGGAGAACATCAAATGGATCTGTGACAAGAACAACGTGCCGGTTCCAAACATCTTCACAGAGTTCGGTAGCTATACCGTGGGTGAAAGCGGAGCCATCCTGTACTCGGTCGTCGATCAAAAGCTGCAAAATGACAAAGAGCTGTGGTACATGATTGACGGCTCATTCATTACCCAGATGCCGGATGCCTGGGGACTGAATCAGAAATACATCCTGCTGGCCGTGAACAAATGGGATGACCCCTATCACAAGGTGAACCTCGGCGGGCTGACCTGTGATAGCATGGATTATTACAATTCTGAAGCCCACATTGGAGAAGTGTTCCTGCCCATGATCAATGATGAAGAGCGCCTTTACATCGGCTTTTTCCACACGGGTGCCTACCAGGAGTCGCTCGGTGGATATGGCGGCATCCAGCATTGCCTGGTACCAGCACCAAAACATGTCCTGGTATCGCGCAATGAAGAGGGCGAAATCACTACACGGCTATTCGCTCCTGAGCAAAGCAGCGAAAGCATGATGAAGGTGCTTGGCTATTCCAATGAAACTCCATCCATCGCACCGGTCGAAAAAGAGATCTCCGCCCAACGCGAAGGATAGTCCACGGACACCGTCAGAACCCGTTCATTTTTACTTCTTTGAATCCAGCGGGGATAATGAATTCTGAGTCGCTGATTTTTTCGCGATTAATTTCCTTCACTTCCATCACCATATTGCCCTGCGGCATGGTGGCTTCAATTTTTAAGGGAATACCCTCAATCTTGTCAGAAAACAAAGGCTGACCTTGTGCGTTTCGCTGACGCGCCAGCGCTTTCATATCCATGTCTTTGATTTCGGTCGTTGCCCACATGGTTTGCTTCACAGTTTGTCCACGGTCCGTCATCTCCACCAGGTATTTGGTGCAGGTGTAGCCGAGGATCTTCATTGTTTCGGAGGTCTTGGTCACATTCACCTGCGGTTGGCTTTGATTCGCCCCAGGTTGACCTTCCGGTAAGGTGGAGTAGGTCTTGTCTGCCCTGTTGATTCGCACAGAGGGTTTGCCACTGACATGCAAGATCTCCATACCATTGGTCATGCCGCCTTCCATCAGGGTGACTGAGTTGGATCCTTTCACCTTCAGCGTCATTCCGGTCGGCATCATACCCCCACCAGGTGCACCACCGCCTTTGGCACTCTTCATTGCCGCCTCCATGGCTGCCTTCATTTGAGGATTCTGCTCCATCATCTTCTTCATCTCGGGGTCGTTCATCTTGGCCTCCATCTCCTTCATTTTCGCTTGCGTCGCCGGGTCATTCAATTGCTGCTGAGCCTGGGCCATTTGCGCTTTTGCGGCAGGGTCAGTAATCTCCATGGTCATCGACCAACGAATGGTACCTTCAAAGGTTTGTGCCCTGAGGCCAATGGGCGCCAGCAGCACGAAAAACATCACAAATTTTTTCATTGGGGTCCGTGCCAGTGGGTTGAAAAACCGGCATTCGGTTATCAAATATCATCTTTTTGACCGACCGGCGCAAGATTAGGACCCGGCATGTCTTTTCTCACTTTCGAATGTCGCGACTTTTCCTATCTTCATTTCAGCAACATCGTTTCACCTTAAATCCACATCGCCATGAAGATATACGACGACAAACACATCAAAAATATCGCGCTGCTGGGTGCTCCAAAATCGGGAAAGACCCTCCTGGCGGAGGATATGCTGTTTGAAGCGGGCATTGTCCACCGCCGGGGAACCATCGAAGGCAAAAACACGGTTTCTGACTACCATGAAATCGAGCAGGAACGAGGCAATTCTGTTTTTGCCACCAGCCTCCACACAGAATGGAAGGATTTCAAAATCAATATCATCGACACCCCCGGTTTCGATGACTTTGCCGGAGAGATGATTTCATCGTTGCGCGTCGCCGATACGTGCGTTATGGTGGTCAATGCGCAACATGGCGTGGAGGTCGGCACCGAACTCATCTGGAACTATGCAGAGCAATTTCGTAAGCCGGTCATTTTCGCAGTCAACCAGGTAGATCATCCCAAAGCTGACTTTGATACAACCCTCGCTTCTCTCAAGGGACGCTTCGGCTCCGCCGTGACACAAATGCAATACCCGCTCAACCAGGGCGAAGCATTCGATTCCATCATTGACCTCCTCAAGATGGTGTTGTACAAATTCCCGGCCGGCGGTGGCAAACCGCAAAAACTTCCTATTCCGGACTCGGAAAAAGAAAAAGCCAATGCCCTTCACAATGCCCTCGTCGAAAAGGCCGCCGAAAATGACGAGAAGCTCATGGAAAAATACTTTGAGACCGGTAACCTGGATGAAGACGAGATGAGGGAAGGATTGAAATTGGGAATGATCCACCACGATGTTTTCCCGGTCTTCTGTATGAGCGCGAAGAAGAATATGGGTAGCGGCCGTATGATGGGCTTCATCGACAATGTGGCGCCCACTCCCCGCGAAGCCAAAGCCGAACGTACAACGGACGGGAAGGAACTTGTCTATGACCCCTCAGGGCCAACCATCCTATTTGTTTTCAAGTCGCATATCGAACCCAACCTCGGAAAACTCTCTTTCTTCAAGGTTATCTCCGGAACAGTCACCCAGGCAACCGAACTGGTTAATACCCAAACAGGATCCTCAGAACGTTTTAACCAATTGTTCATTATGGACGGGAAAGCCCGTCAGCCGGTCGAAAAATTAGTTGCCGGGGATATTGGGGCAACCCTGAAACTGAAGAATACCTTTACCAACCATACGCTGTGCGAAAAGGGAAAAGAAGTGGCCATTGAGCCAATTAATTTTCCGGAACCCCGCATCCGGACGGCCGTGATCGCCAAGAGCAAGAACGATGATGAAAAAATCGGCGAAGTACTCGCCAAAATTCACCAGGAAGACCCGACACTGGATGTCGCCTATTCACGGGAGCTAAAACAACTTATTATTTCCGGTCAGGGCGAATTGCACCTGATGGTCTGCAAGTGGTTTCTCGAAAAAATGTACAACCTTCACGTGGATTTCGTAACGCCACGCATTTCGTACCGGGAGACCATCCGCAAATCGGCTACCGCCAGCTACCGGCACAAAAAACAATCCGGCGGCGCCGGGCAATTTGGCGAAGTTCACCTCAAAGTAGAACCGTACTATGAAGGAATGCCCGAACCTACCGAGTATAGCGTGCGCGGAAAAGAGTTTATCGACCTTGAATGGGGCGGAAAACTTGCTTTCTACAACTGCATCGTCGGAGGAGTGATCGATACACGTTTCATTCCTTCCATCCTCAAGGGTGTTATGGCCAAGATGGAAGAAGGACCGATAACCGGGTCATTCGTCCGGGATGTTCGCGTCTGCGTGTACGACGGCAAGATGCACCCTGTAGATTCCAATGACATTTCTTTCAAGATTGCAGGCATGATGGCCTTCAAGGACGCATTCATGCAAGCACAACCCCAGTTACTCGAACCGATCTACGACCTTGAAGTGATGGTGCCCGAAGAAGTAGTCGGGGATGTGATGGGTGATTTGCAGACCCGGCGCTCACTGATTATGGGCATCGATACCAAGGGACACTACCAGGTGATCAAAGCCCGTACCCCGCTTGCTGAATTGGACCGTTACTCCACCACCCTGCGCTCCCTCAGCCAGGGTCGCGGCGTATTCACCCAAAAGTTCGCCGAATTCGTGCCGGTGCCGATGGAACTGCAAACGAAACTGGCGAAAGAGACTAAGGTGAGTGAGTTGGAACTGGCGTGAGAACGTAATCGATGATCAGTAATCGGTGATCCGTAAAACAGATCACCGATCACCCCTACCGAGAATGACCGACACTGCACCAGCAAGGTCGTTGACCACAAAATCCCCTCTATTTTCCGGCTCCACTTCATCGCCGATCTGAATGGTTCGAATGCCGAGTGTGCGCGCAGGTATCAAATCCCTTCCCCGGTCGCCAATCATCCATGAGGCGCGAACGTCAATATCAAATTTCGCGATCGCCTTTTCGAACATCAGCGATCCTGGTTTGGTAAGCAGCGAAGCGGTGATGGACCGATGATAGGGTGAAAAGTAGAAATGGTCAATCATCCCGTCGCAGACTTGCTGGAGGTAGGCGTGGCATTCCTTCATCTGGTCAATGCTATAGATTCCCTTATCGATGCCCGACTGATTGGTGACTACCACGAGCAAGTACCCGGCTTTCTTCAACTTAGCCAGGGCATCAACCACGCCAGGCAAGATCTCAAACTTCTCAATGGTGTAGGTATAGTTAGGATTGTCCTTGTTCAGAACACCATCCCGGTCGAGGAAAACGCAACGGCTCATGACCCAAATATCAAGCCTTTTTCGTTAAGTTTGTTGAATCACCCACCCCGTGCCTCACGCGCTCGTCATCACGCCGACCTACAACGAGATCGAGAACATCGAAGCGATCATCGACGCTGCACTTTCTCAACCCACTCCATTTCACATGCTCATCGTGGATGACGGTTCACCCGACGGCACCGGTGAGGTGGTCAGGAAAATGCAGGCGAAGTACAACACCTCCGAAAAAAGACTCCATCTGCTTGAGCGAAAAGGCAAACTAGGATTAGGTACGGCCTACATCGATGGGTTTCGTTTCGGCCTTCGCGAAGGATATCAGTATTTCCTGGAAATGGATGCGGATTTCTCGCATGACCCTAAAGACCTTAATCGCCTCCTCGCCGCCTGTGCTACCGACGGTGCAGATATGTCTATCGGTTCGCGCTATGTTACCGGCGTGAACGTGGTCAACTGGCCCATGGGCCGCGTGCTGATGTCCTACTGCGCCAGCATGTACGTGAGGTTTATTACTGGTATGAACATCCAGGATACGACGGCCGGGTTTGTTTGTTATCGCCGGGAAGTGCTGGAAACCATTGACCTTGACGGAATCCACTTCGTAGGTTATGCCTTCCAGATTGAAATGAAGTTCACCGCCTGGAAATTCGGATTCAAACTGGTCGAGGTGCCGATCATTTTCACCGACCGAACCCGGGGACAATCGAAAATGTCTACCCGAATATTCCGGGAAGCTTTCCTGGGCGTTATCCAGATGAAAGTCTGGAGCTGGTTCCGCAAATACGTACGGAAGAAATAATCCTTAATCAAATCGGATGGCCTTGATCGGGCTGATCCTGGAAATGATAGCGGTAGGCACCCACAGCACCAGCGCCACCACCACAAAAATCAACACATTGAGAAACAGCACCATCGTCCAATCCCAGGCGATGGGAACATAACTCATGTAATAATCTCGTGCGTTGAGGGTAACGACCTTGAACTGGTCCTGTAGAAAACAAAGACCGAGACCGATCACATTTCCCAACAATAGTCCACGAAATACCAGGTTGATGCCCTGATACACAAACACGGCACGCACGGTGCGCTCTGTGCTTCCCAGCGCTTTCAGCATGCCAATCATTTGTGTTCGTTCCATGACCAGTATGAGAATTACCGAAATCATGTTCACACACACCACGATGAGAATTACCCCCAGCAAAATGTTCACTTGCCGGCTGACCAGGCCGAGCCATTCAAAGACCTGGACAAATCGGTCGCTCACTTTCTCAATCAACAGGTCAAAGTCCATAGAGGTGCCAATGGCCTCGTAGGTCTCATCCACTTTCTCCAGGTCATTGACATATACCTCCAGCCCGCCGGCCACGCTGTCCGGCCAGTCATTGAGCCGTTGGATGAGCCGCAGGTCGCCGATGATGAACTTATTATCGAAATAATCCGACAGATTGGTTTCATAAATTCCCGCCACGGTCAGTCGTCGAAAACGAGGTGGGTCCTGGAAGAAGTGAATGGTAACCTCGTCACCGGTTTTCACCCTTATCTTATTGGCAATCGTTCTGCTTACAACGATTTCCTTGGAATACCCCGAATCCGGGAAATGCAGGAACCGGCCGTCCACCATGTTACCTGCAAATGCCTGCTGGTCAAAGTCGCGACCCACGCCTTTCAATACGATGCCCAACACATCTTCATCGGTTTTCACCAGGCCCGTCTTGTGACCAAAAGCTTGTACGTGGCGAACATTGGGAAACTGCGAAGGATCGCGGAAGAGCGGAATATTGACATCAATGGGCTGTTCTTCCATTGAATTGCTCAGGCTCAGTTTGGTGACGAGGATGTTGGCACTAAAACTGTAGACTCGGTTCTTGACGGTCTGCTCAAATCCCTCCATAATCAGGAAAGCAACAATGGATGCGGCGAGGCCAATGGAGAGTGTAGCGATGGCAATGGTGTAAATGGCCGACGCCAGGCCAGACTTATGTCCCACTGTGATTCGCTTGGCAAGGAAATAGGAAAGGTTCAAGATTGCCGTAATTTTGACAGAGCCACCCGTAAAGAACGTAAAATGAAAAGACTTTTTCTTTTAGTGTTCATTCTTCCGCTCACCTTAGCGCACAGCCAACCGAAGAGGCTGCTGACGGGTGCCGATCAACTTGACCTCCTGTTTCCCAAGCTCGCCGGTCAGCGCGTAGGCATGATGGTCAACCACACCTCCCTCGTGGGAAAGCGTCACCTTGTCGACACCCTCAAGGCCAGCGGTGTCAATCTTGTTAAGATTTTTGCTCCTGAACACGGCTTCAGAGGTACGGCCGATGCAGGAGAAGAAGTGAAAGACGGCGTTGATCCCAGGACGGGGGTACAAGTGATTTCCCTTTATGGTAAAAACTACAAGGCTACCCCTGAACAGATGGCGGATGTGGATGTGGTTCTCTTTGACATCCAGGATGTGGGCGCCCGATTCTTTACCTACATCAGCTCCCTGCATTACCTGATGGAAGCCTGTGCCGAAAACGGTAAAAAACTTATCATCCTGGACCGCCCCAACCCCAACGGAAGTTACGTGGATGGACCGGTTAGGACCCCCGAACAGAAATCCTTCGTTGGGATGCACCCGATTCCCATAACGCACGGCATGAGCATTGGCGAGTACGCGCTTATGATCAATGGTGAAAGCTGGCTCACTGACAACCGGAAGTGCACCCTGGAAGTAATTCCCATGAAGAACTGGAAACACACTGACCCTTACTCCCTCCCTAAACGTCCTTCCCCCAACTTGCCCAACGATCACGCCATCCGTTTGTATCCCTCCACTTGCCTGTTTGAAGGAACTGCACTCAGCATTGGCCGGGGGACTGAGTATCCCTTTGAGGTGGCGGGGCATCCCGATCTGAAGGGACAGCCTTTTGAGTTTACCCCCGTCGCTATCGATGGAATGGACAAGAACCCCAAACTCAAGGACCAGCGTTGTTACGGAATTGATATGCGAAAGGAAAAAGTACCCACTCAAGTGACTTTGAAATACCTGATCAGGATGTACAACGCCTTTCCAGATAAGGATAAGTTCTTCATCCCCTACTTTGACAAACTGGCTGGCAATACAACCCTGAAAGAGCAGATTCGATCCGGCATGTCCGAAAAAGAAATCAAAGCCACCTGGAAGCCGGGGCTTGATGCCTTCAAGGTGACGCGCGCTAAATATTTATTGTACCCGTAGCATCCGATGACGAAGGCCGAAAAGGTTGACGATATTCTCGCCACTCTTGACCATTACTTTCCCAAGGTCGAAGTGCCTCTTGATCATTACAATGCGTACACCTTACTTGTGTCCGTACTTCTTTCGGCGCAGTGCACGGATGAGCGGGTGAACAAAGTGACGCCCCTCCTTTTCGCCAAGGCCGACAACCCGTATGACATGGTTAAGTTGAGCGTCGACCAGATCAGGGAAATCATCAAACCTTGTGGGTTGTCTCCGATGAAGTCGAAGGGCATTCATGGACTGTCCAAGATCCTCATTGAGAAGTACAAAGGAGAAGTGCCGGATTCATTTGAAGCCCTGGAGGAGTTGCCTTCGGTGGGGCACAAGACTGCTTCGGTGGTCATGACCCAGTGGTTTGGTCACCCTGCATTCCCGGTCGACACGCACATACACCGATTGGCCTATCGGTGGGGATTATCCAATGGCAAAAGTGTGGAGCAAACTGAGCGCGACCTAAAGCGGCTCATTCCTGAAAACAAATGGGCGAAGGCGCACCTGCAGATCATTTACTTTGGCAGGCAATATTGCCCCGCGCGTGGGCATGATTGGACCAAGTGCCCCATCTGTAAAAAACACCTTCGAAAAGAACTCCGCAAGGGCTGAGTCAGGAAGTAGCCAACCGGTACATGGAATAGAACTGGATGGGGAGGAAGCCAAGGGCAAACAGTGTCGCGCCAGTTATCAGCAATTCCGCTGCTCCTTCCAACTCCACCAACTTGAAGATCACTGAAAGCGCGACGATCAACGCGCTGGACACACCCAAAAAGAATTTGGCCTTCTGGAGTTTGGTTCGTTGCAACGAAGACCGGTGGTGATCAATGCTCAACACCGGGAGGAAAACAATGACAAACCCAAGAAACCCACCAATCGAAAATTCCCGGGCTCCGGGAAGATGAAGCATCCCCATCACCCACCCGGCCACAAAGGAAATGGAAGACAATAAGCCGAAGGCATAGAGTAACTTTCTCATCAATTATTGTTGATTGTATCCAAACTTACGCCTTTTTCCCCTAAGGCAATTATTCCTGATCTTTGCCGTCATGAGTTCTCTTCGCCTCATCTTCATGGGCACCCCCGAATTCGCGGTCGCGAGCCTCGAAACGCTAATCACCCATGGATGTCACGTCGTAGCCGTAATTACTGCTCCCGACAAACCGCAGGGCAGAGGCCAGGAGCTGCAAGGTTCTCCCGTGAAAACTTGTGCAGTGCAGCACCAGATACCGGTACTTCAGCCGACTAATCTCAAGTCACCGGAATTTCTTCACGAGCTACGGAGTTACAAAGCTGACCTGCAAGTCGTCGTAGCCTTCCGCATGCTTCCTGAAGCGGTGTGGAACATGCCCCGTCTAGGCACCTTCAACCTTCATGCTTCTCTCCTCCCTCAGTATCGCGGGGCCGCACCCATCAACTGGGCCATCATCAACGGCGAAAAGGAAACCGGGGTCACCACCTTCTTTCTTCGGCACGAAATCGATACGGGGAGCATTCTTTTCCAGGAAAAGGAACCCATCCTGCCTGAGGATGACGCCGGCACACTTTACGAGCGACTGATGAAGAAAGGCGCACAACTGGTTCTTAAAACCGTTCAGGCCATCGAGACTGGAGGTTACCGCGCACTTGAACAGTCAATGACTGGTGAATTGAAATCCGCACCCAAGATCTTCAAGGAGACCTGTGCCATCAACTGGCATCACTCCACGGAAGCCATCCGGAACTTCGTGCGCGGACTCAGTCCCTACCCCGCCGCCTGGACAAGGATTCATGAAAAGGTATACAAGATATTTCGTACAGAGGCTCTTCCATCGGACGCTGGTGACCGCAGCCACGCATGGCGAACCGACAATAAAACGTACCTTCACTTCCGCACGGGTGATGGCTGGATTGCCGTCACTGACTTGCAACCCGAAGGCCGCAAGCGGATGAACATCCAGGAATTCTTCAGAGGAAACCGGCTTGACAAGTAAATATTCAGTCTCCCATCCCAGCAACCAGCGCCCAGTACCCAGAGCCCCACACCATGATCATTTCTCTCATCGCTGCCCTCACCCGAAATCACGTTATCGGTCGCAACAACGACTTGCCCTGGCATTTGCCGGACGACATGAAGTACTTCATGCAGACGACCAAGGGTCATCACGTGATCATGGGCCGGAAGAATTACGACAGCATCCCGGAGAAGTTCCGTCCGTTACCAAACCGTACCAACCTGGTGGTTACCCGTCAACGCAATTTACAATTGGCCGGGTGCACAGTCGTGAATTCACTGGAGGACGCTGTGACTATCGCACGAAAAGCAGGTGAAGGGGAGCTTTTCATCATCGGTGGTGCTGCCATCTACCAACTTGGGATGCCCCTGGCCCAACGACTCTACCTGACTGAAATAGATGCGGAACTTGAAGGGGATACGCACTTTCCAGCCTTCGACAAGGCGGGATGGACCGAAGTTTCCCGAAAGCATCACCTGGTAGACGAGCGCCATGCATATCCGTTTGACTTTGTAATTTACGAACGCAAATAACATTTATGGAATCCCACAAACGTATCCTGGGCATCATTTACATCGTTACAGGAATTCTTCTCCTGATGGGGATGATGATAGCCTCCATGTTCTTATCGATGATGCTCCCGTGGGTGCTGGATTCTGTGAGCGCCGACGACCAGTGGGTATTTACCTGGCTTATTCCGTTTCTTCGGGCCGTGGCTATATTCGTCTGCATCTTCATTGCTTTGCCTTCCCTGCTTGCCGGTTGGGGTTTGCTGAACCAGAAGAGCTGGGCTATGTTATTGGCCTTGGTCGTAGGGTGCCTGCGGCTATTCTCCTTCCCTATCGGTACCGCCATCGGCATTTACACCATCTGGGTATATGTAGAAGATAACCGCCAGAAACAAAATGAAAGGCCGATATGAGCCTGAAGGGGAAAGTCATCTGGCTGACGGGTGCTTCTTCCGGGATTGGAGAAGCACTGGCGTATGAGTTGGCCAAGAAGAAGGTCAAGCTCATTCTTTCCGCCCGACGTAAAGAAGAACTCGAACGCGTGAAGGGCAATTGCCATCCCCTGGCGCAACCCGACATCAAGCTGCTTCCTTTCGATCTTTCCGAGGCAGCCAACCTGCAACTTATCACGGAAGCAGCCATTCATCTATTCGGCCACATTGATATCCTTATCAACAACGGGGGAATCAGCCAGCGTAGCCTGGCCAAGGATACGCTGGTCAATGTCGATCGCAAGATCATGGAGGTCGACTATTTTGGAACTGTTTCCCTCACCAAGTACTTGTTGCCGCATTTTCTAAAACGAAAGGGAGGTCACTTCGTAGTGGTCACCAGCGTCATGGGCATCGTTGGCACGCCATATCGTTCAGGATATGCCGCCGCCAAGCATGCCTTGCATGGCTTCTTTGACTCACTTCGTGCAGAATTGTGGAAAGAAAGTAAACACCTTTACGTTACCCTTGTCTGTCCCGGTTGGATTCATACCAACATCACACTTAATGCCATGACGGGTGATGGTTCCAAGCTCAACCAGATGGACACCACCACCGAACATGGGCTCAACGCCAGGGTATTCGCCCGAAAGATGATCCGTGCCATTGAAAAGCGTAAGAATGAAGTGTACATCGGCGGGTGGAAAGAAGTATCGGCGATTTATCTCCAACGTTTCTTCCCGGGACTCTTCGCCCGGATGGTGCGCTCCGCCAAAGTACGCTGATGGCCTGGTACGAATATTTACTAATCACCGGGGTTGGTTTTCTCGCCGCCTTTATGAACACCGTCGGTGGCGGCGGATCACTCTTCTCCGTGCCGATTCTTACCTTCCTGGGCTTACCCATTACGATGGCGAATGCCACCAGTCGCGTGGCCATCTTATTCCAAAATATTTTTGCGGTAGTTGGATTCAAAAGCAAGGGCGTTGCTTTGCCCTGGCCTTATAGCCTGTACCTGGGGCTCTCTTCATTGGGAGGAGGCATCATGGGATCCATGCTGGCTTCCAGGGTCGCCGACGAAGTCTTCACGAAGATCTTTGTGGGGATTATGTTTTTTTCCGTGTTTCTCATCGTTTATGATCCCTTCAAATCCAAGGGCGCTGAGAAACTGGACACAAAAAGCCAGATCATCGGCAGCATCTTTTTTTTCTTCCTGGGCATCTACGGAGGGTTTGTCCAGGCCGGCATTGGCTTCATGGTCATTGCGGTCCTGAGTTTGGTAAACCGACTCAACCTGGTCACCAGCAACTATGTGAAAGTATTCGCCGCCATTGTTTATACGGGGGTTTCAGTCATCGTCTTTGGCATCGAGGGAAAGATCATGTGGAACATCGGTCTCGTTCTCGCGGTGGGTCATGCCTTGGGTGGATGGTACGCCAGCCGTTGGAGCGTAAGCGCAGGAGAAGTTTGGATCAAGCGGGTCATGATCGCTTCGATCATCGCCATGGCCATCAAACTGTGGTTCTGGGGCTGAGCGTGAACAAATCGCTTTAAAAGGAGGAACATTGAGCAATGTGTCACTGTTATTAATAATAATACCACCTCAACGCCTTCCCCATGCTCACCTGGTCTGACATACTAAAGTTTGCCCGCAACGGAAATCCAACGCCACCCAAACGTGTAGAGAAGACCGAAGGCGAATGGAAGCAGCTACTTCCATCCGATGTTTTTCAAATCACGAGGCTAAAAGGAACCGAGCGGGCCTTCACAGGAGAATACTGCGAAGCGCATGAACCGGGCAAGTACGCCTGCCGCTGCTGCGGTTCCCTGCTGTTTGACTCCACCCTGAAGTTTGAATCCGGTACTGGCTGGCCCAGCTTCACTCAACCCATCACTGAAAATGCCATCGCCTATCACCAGGATACCAGTTACGGTATGGTTCGGGTGGAAGTGCTGTGCAATGTTTGCGATGGTCACCTCGGCCATGTATTTCCCGATGGGCCGAAACCGGGTGGGTTGCGGTATTGCATTAATTCGGCTTCGATCAAGCTGGTATCTCCCTAGTTCTTATTTGCATCGGCATACCGGTGCAATTAAAGGCTCAGGCCAATTTTGACTTTGCCTGATCCGCCAATTCCCGCATCCTCCTGACTCTCGAAGGATCAACGGTTCTCAGCAAGAACTCCGAACTACCCTGCTCACCCATCGCAGCGATGGTTTCATTTCGGAATTTCATCGGGCTTTCGCGCTGGGCGGTGGATGAGAAATGAATTTCACTCACACCGGTTTTGCCGACAATTTCCTGTACTGTTTGTTCATTTACCCCTGAGCCCGGCATGATCTTGATTCGGTTTCCTGCTTTAGCGACCAATTGCTTGATAAGCTCAACCCCTTCTCCCGCCTTGGGTCGTTGACCAGCGGTAAGGATGCGTTCAAAACCCACTTCAATACAATCCTCCAAGGCCTGGAACGGATCACGGGTCATATCAAAAGCGCGGTGACAGGTACAGCGAAGCGGTTTGGCCTTATCGATCAGCTCCTTGCATCGCGCTTTGTCCAGGGTCCCGTCGGGGTTCAGGATACCGAACACAAAACCATCCACCCCCAGCTTCTGGAAGTGGAAGATATCTCGCTTCATCGCGTGGAACTCATACCGGTCGTAGCAAAAGTCACCGCCGCGGGGACGGATCATGACATAGACGTCCATGGTCACATTTTGCCGAACTACCTCCACTGTTCCGGATGAAGGTGTGGTACCGCCATCGGCCGGATTATCACACAGCTCGATACGATCCGCGCCGCCTTCCTGGGCTTTCAGGGCCGATTCTATATTATATACGACTACTTCGCAGGTCATGAAGAAAAATGATCAGTAGTTAGTGCTTATCCTGAATAATAACTGTTGGCTTTAAAGATCGTATTCGGGATTTCATTGGAGTAGACGGCATACGTAAAACCTGGCTGAAGTGCATAGGCTCCATAATCACCATTTTTCCCCAGTGCGAGAAACCCAACCTGGATCTCTTTTGACTTCTCGGGCTGGTTCTTCACGATACGCTTCACTGCCTTTTCACACGCTTCCTGCGGTGAGTTGCCTTGACGCATGAGTTCGACGACCAGGTGTGATCCGCAAATTCGAATTACTTCCTCACCGAGGCCGGTTGAAGTTGCCGCACCCACCTCATTGTCAACAAACAACCCGGCCCCAATGATCGGAGAATCACCGACTCGGCCGCGCATCTTATATGCCATACCACTCGTGGTGCAGGCTCCGGAAAGGTTCTGTGAACTGTCCAACGCGACCATTCCAATCGTATCGTGATTCTCAATGTTGGCGACCGGCTTGTACTTGGCTTCCTTGAGCCATGCCTTCCAGGCTTTCTCCGATTCAGGCGTCAGAAGATTTTCCTTCTTGAACCCATTGGCCAACGCAAACTGCAAGGCGCCGTCACCGGCAAGGATCACATGGGGAGTCTTCTCCATCACTTTACGGGCCACCGAGATGGGATGGACAATATGTTCGAGGCATAGCACAGCACCACAATTGGCATGCTCGTCCATGATGCATGCATCCAGTGTGACCCGGCCATCGCGGTCAGGCAGTCCGCCCAGGCCTACTGACATCTCCTTGGGATCGCCCTCGGGTACCCACACACCTTGTTCGACGGCATCAAGCGCGCGGCCCTTCGCGGCCAGCACTTTCCACGCTTCCACATTTGCCTCTTTGCCGAAGTTCCAGGTGGAGATGACAATGGGTGCTGACACCGGCTTCGCCTTGGTGGCCAGCGAATTCAGGGAAAAGAAGGAAGCCAACGCTGCGGTCGTCTTCAAAAATCTCCGGCGGGTAGAATGAATCATCGTTGAGCATTTAACGCCTTCAAGGTAAGTAAATCTGAGAAGACACTCCTACCGTGGCTGCTCGTCGCTCTTGGGGAAGGCTAAGGTTCTTCCAGGATCCGACGGGCCACCCGAAAGCGCTTGACGTAATAATCGGAATAGAGATTCGTCTCCACGACACCCAGTGAAGTGGACGCATGAATGAATTTAATGTTATCCCGGGCTTTGACATCAGTGACAATGCCCACGTGTGTGATTTCACGTTTCTTCTTTCCGGTTGCAAAGAAGACAAGATCGCCTTCCTTAACATCCTTCATCTTCTTCACCTTCGTACCCAATTTTACTTGCTCCGTGGTTTGGCGGGGAAGCTTCACGTCAATAGACCGGTAGGCGGTTGACGTAAGCGCCGAACAATCCATACCCGACCTTGAAGTTCCTCCATACTTATATGGAGTTCCATAATAGGAACGGGCCGCCTGAATCACCGTGTTCACCTTCTTCTCATGCGCTTTGGCTTTCCGGGAAGTGCCGCACGCCGAAATAATCAGTGCGAAAAGCACCAGGAAAATGGCCGTGTTAAAAAACCGGTTTTGCGTACCTTTGCTCGCCAACCGCATGTACGTAAAGTTTAAAAAGTAAGTAAAAGTAGCGCATTCATGGCAGAAACGAAAACGATGGAGGGCAGGCTCACCGGTGCGGTGATTGAACAGTTCAGGCAAATTGTTGGCGACGCCCATATATTGCTCGACGCAGAACACAAGGAAGACTACGGTCACGACAAGACCGAAGACTACTTCTTTGCACCCGATGTCGTACTCAAACCAGGTACACCGCAAGAAATAAGCCAGATCCTGAAAATTTGCTCCGCCCACGAAATTCCAGTCACACCACGGGGAGCGGGTACTGGATTGAGCGGAGGGGCATTACCCGTCAAAAACGGTGTGGTGCTGTCCATGGAGCGCTTCAACAAAATTCTGAACATCGATGAGCTCAACCTCCAGGCTACCGTGGAGCCGGGGGTGATCACCGAAGTATTTCAAAATGCGGTTAAAGAAAAGGGTCTCTTCTACCCGCCGGATCCAGCGAGTCGGGGCTCTTGTTTCCTGGGTGGTAATCTCGCCAACAACTCCGGGGGACCGAAGGCAGTGAAATATGGTGTGACCCGCGATTATGTCCTCAACATGGAAGTGGTGTTGCCAACCGGAGAAATCATCTGGACCGCCGCTAACGTGCTGAAGAACTCTACCGGTTATAACCTCACACAACTAATGTGCGGCAGTGAAGGCACACTGGGTGTCATCACCAAGATTGTATTCAAGCTACGGGGCTACCCGCAGAAGAACGTGCTGATGATGATCCCCTTCGTTAGTAATGAAGAAGCCTGTGAAGCCATTGCCGCCATCTTCGTGGCAGGGATCCAGCCTTCGGGCATGGAGTTCTTTGAAAAAGAAGCCGCGGCCAAAACCTTTGAGTACTGTGAGAAAGTACTCAACAGCCCAGTCACCACAAAATTGGCGGATGGGATGAACGCGTATTTGTTGTGCGAGCTCGACGGCAACGACGAGGACGTATTGATGAAAGATGCCGAGCGGGTTATGGAAGTGCTTGAACGCTTCAATACCGGAGAGGCGCTATTCGCGGAAAGTTTTGCGCAGAAGGAAGAACTCTGGAAGATCCGCAAGAATATCTCTCCCGCGGTGAACTGGTATACACTCACAAAAAGTGACGATGTCGTCGTTCCGCGTGGCAACCTCCCCAAACTGATCAAGGGCATCAAGGAAATCGGGAAAGAATACGGTTTCAACACGGTGTGCTTCGGCCACCTGGGTGATGGCAACCTTCACGTAAACATCCTCAAAGAAAATATCCCAGATGTTGACTGGGAGACCAAGATCCCGGAGGGCATCGGTGAGATCTTCAAATTGACTGTCTCGCTGGGCGGCACCCTTTCCGGCGAACATGGCATCGGCATCGCCAAGCGACCTTATATGTCGATCGCGATGGGCGAAGTGAATCTGAACCTCATGCGGGGGATCAAGAAAGTCTTTGATCCGAAGGGGATATTGAATCCTGGGAAGATATTCTAAAAAAAGAGAAGTTAGAAGGTAGGACGTAGAAGTTGGCTGAATACCTATTTTTACCCCATGTGTGGAATTACCGGTGTCTTCGCGTTCAACCTTGTTGGTAAATTCAGCAAGATTAATGTTGCCGCTGCCACCACTTCACTGGCCCATCGCGGTCCCGATTTCCATGACGTTTATGTGGATGAGTGGGTGTGCCTGGGTCACCGTAGGCTGAGTATCATCGACACCCGCGAAATTGCCCACCAGCCCATGTGGGACGAAAGCGGCCGGTGGTGCATCGTCTACAATGGCGAGATTTTCAATTACCGCGAGCTCAGGGCCACACTGGTCAATCTCGGTTATACCTTCCGCACTGAATCGGACACGGAAGTATTGCTCAAGCTTTTCATCCGCGATGGCGCTTCCTGTTTGCATCAGCTCAACGGCTTCTTTGCCTTTTGCATCTACGACAAGCAGGAACAGTCTTTCTTCCTGGCGCGCGACCGCTTTGGCGTAAAGCCCCTATACTACTTGCACGACGACGACAAGTTTCTCTTTGGATCGGAACTTAAAGCCATCCACGCGTACGGCATCAACAAAAACCTCGACTACGACTCGCTCTATACCTATCTCCAGCTGAACTACATCCCCGCGCCAGATACGATTTTCAAGCACGTAAAGAAGTTGTTGCCCGGGCATTGCCTGCGCGTGAAAGGTGGGCACCTGGCTCTTCAGTCGTACTATTCCATCCCTTATCAACCGGCAAATCTGAGTACCGCGTCTTACGAGAGCGCCCAAGGCTCGTTCCGCGATTTATTGGAGCAGGCCGTACAACGCCGACTGGTATCGGATGTTCCCCTGGGTGCCTTCCTGAGCGGCGGTATTGACTCTTCCGTGATTACCGCTCTCGCCAAAAGACACAAGCCCGATCTGCAAACCTTTTCTATTGGCTTTCGGGATGAGAAGTATTTTGATGAGAGCCGCTATGCCGAAATCGCCGCGAAGCACCTGGGAACAAATCACACGGTTTTCTCCCTGACCAACACGGAGATGTCGGCTCACCTGCACGATATTCTGAATAGTATCGATGAGCCGTTCGCCGATTCATCCGCTATCGCGGTGTACCTGCTTAGCCGTGAAACCCGGAAACACGCTACCGTCGCCCTTTCTGGGGATGGTGCAGATGAATTACTCGGTGGCTACAACAAGCATGCAGCCTTCTACCGTGCACTGCATCCGGGTTTCGCAGAAAAGGCGGTCACGGCGTTGAAGCCATTATGGTGGTTACTGCCCAAGTCAAGACATGCGCCATTCTCCAATACCGTACGTCAGCTCGACCGGTTTGCCCGCGGCGCTGGGCTTGCGTCTGCAGAACGGTACTGGCTTTGGGCAGGATTCGCGACGCAGCGCCAGGCAGACCGACTGTTAAAGCCAGGGCTGAGAACAAATAGCGTTTTCATGTCGCGGCGTGAGGAGCTGTTGAACACGCTCCCCGTAAAGGAGACACTTAACGACGTCTTGTTAACCGATATGCGGTTGGTATTGCCCAACGATATGCTTACCAAGGTAGACCGAATGAGCATGGCGCATGCGGTTGAGATTCGGAACCCGTTTCTGGATGTCAACGTCGTCAACTTCCTGTTTACTCTCCCCGATCATTTCAAGATCGATGGCAGGACCCGGAAGAAACTCCTGCGGGATGCATTCCCTGGCCTGCTCCCCGCCGAACTTTACCAACGACCCAAGAAGGGATTCGAAGTGCCCCTCCTCAAATGGATGCGGAAGGACCTCAAAAAGATAATCCGCGATGAACTGCTCTCCAGGCAATTCATCGAAGAGCAAGGAATTTTCAACTACGCTGAAATTCGAAGACTGAGGAATCAGCTATTTGCCATTAATCCGGGCGACGTTCATGCCCGGATGTGGGGGCTGGTAGTGTTTCAATGGTGGTGGAGGGAAATGGTGAGAGGTAAACGGTAAGCGTTATTCGGCAATCAGGAGCACCCTGAATTCATTGCCGTGCAAAAGCGCGTGGATGTGCTTACTTCCTAAAACGGAAGTGATAAGAGCCAATAAGCTGGACCGAATAGCCATAGTCTTCGGTCTTGCCAAAGTTGACGAACTTCACCTCACCGCCAATGTCGAATCGGTCGTTGATTTTCTTCCGATACAAGGCTGATATGTGCAAGTTGGCCAGCGACAGAAAACTACTGTTGGCTTCACTGCCCAACACATTTACTTCGGAGAACATGATCGTGAGGCCTGGTCCGCCACTGAGGTAAAAATCGGGCAACACCCGGATGCGAAAGGAAAGCAGGAGCGGCAAAGCCGTCAGTTTGGCTGAGCCACCCGCCCAGTTACCCGCGGGTTTACTGTCTATGGAGTAGATGGTATAATATCCTGACTCCAGGCCCATGGACAAGCGGTGTTCAGGCTCCCACATGAACCGGAAAGTATACCCAACGTGATCCGTCACCGCCGCGTTCTTGACGCGTGGCATCTGGATGGTGTTGATATAATGAAACCAACCAAGGCCAGCACCCACCGACCAATTGTTTGGTTTTTCCTGCGACTGCGCCGAGAGCGATCCGGCCATCAAAAACAATATCAGAATCGTTTTCCGCATACTATTCCCGGATATAATGATAGTAAGCGACATACGACGGGTAATTCGTCAGCAATCCATCAAAGCGCCCTTGATGAATATACTGGTTGATGTATGCCGGGACATCGATAGTCCAACACAACGCTTTGATGCCATCGGCCTGTACCGATGCCACAAGGTCGTTCTGGGTACCTAAGGTCCAACGGGGTCCCCATGCCTTGGAGTTAAGCAACCGGGCCTCTTCCGGGCTAATCTCACACAAGGTTGGGATATTGGTGTAGTCGGGCATTGATTTCACGGCGGCAAGCACATCATCTGCCGGAACACCAATTAAAATATCGATCGTCCGGCCTTTGGAAGCCGCATACTGGAGCATCTCCCGCTGAATTGGTATCGTATAGCTGACCACTTCGGGGTCTTTGGTGTCCAACCAGACAAACTCGAGTTGAGTGTTGTCTATGGCAAATTTGAGCGCTGCCCGAAGCGTGGGAATTTCCTCACCGCGGATAAGCTCTACAAAAGTGAGCAACTGGATATAAGTAAAGTTGGAAATTGGTCCGTTCAACGGACCTTTCTGGGTCAACCGGATATTAATGTCATCATCGTGATAGAGTACCGGTATCTTGTCTTTAGTCAGCCGAACGTCAATTTCTACGCCATTGGCGCCAAAACGTTCAGCATACCCGATCATGGCGGTGCTATTCTCGGAAATCGGCAGACGGTCGCTCGTTCTCCCTCCGCCCCGATGTCCCACGATGAGAAATTTCTTCGAAGTGACCGTTGCTGAGAAAGTGCGCGAGAAAACAAATGAAATATTGGTGTTTGCTGGATTATTTTGCTGTCCATACCGGCCTCGAATGGTTAGGGATGCAGGCATAATGCCTTTCAATAGACTGGACGCGCCTTCATTCTTGGCGATCACCAAATCGACCAATCCCATGTCGTCACTGGTAGGTACACGCCAATAACCGCGCATAAACAGTATGGAATCCTTCGTGCCGGTTTCGAGGATCATGTACGCGGTACGGGTGAATATCGAAACGTATTTAGTTGACCACTTCACTACCGCATCATCGCCAAAGCGGCCACCAGTCGGTATCGTATAAACTCCTTCCATCAGCGGCTTGCTGATATCCGGCACCGCATCCAGTGCCGGCAAAGGCGGGATAACCGGCACATCGACCGGGTAGTCGGTGGTGCACGTCATGCAAAAAGCAATCAGCAGCAATCCAATGGTTCGATAGGCGACTTTCATAAGATCAGGCCGATATAGAACTCAGGGATATTATAGTAGCGATTGAATGTCGAGAAGGCAGGCCACGCCATGAAGTGATATTTGGCGTAAGCATTCTTCAGGCCAAGGACAAGCACCTTGTTCTTGTGAATGCGTTGTTCCATGTACAGACCCAGCGTCCAGCCGTTTGAAAAATTCCTGTCCGAGGTGATTTCGTTTTCGCCTTGTTTCGAACTGAAGTAGGTTACGACCACCACTTCGCCCTTGAGTGTAATGGCTACATCTTTAAACCTCCACCCCACCGAAGCATTGGGATAATTAATCCAGGAATGGGCACTGCTGGCAAATCCGAACTGGTTGAGATAGCCAAACGTGTAGGCTACATCATAGCCAACATTAAATGAAAGCTTTTTGTCCGCGGTCTGGTAATTCCAACGCGGACCGAGGGAGATTTGGTTGGACACAAAGAGCGACGAAAAACGACCGTCCAAAGCAAAACCTTTGGGCAACCCATAATTGGCATGGAAATGAAACAAGGGCGCCTGGATGGCCGTCTCCAGCCAGTCAAAGGGCAATTTTACCTGCGACAAGGCCAGCTCCATTCTGAACTCCTTGGGTTTGAACCGATGCGGGTAGTAGAGCGAGGAGGAGGCAATGTCAAAAGTGTCAGCCGCCTCCTGTCCGAATGCCTGAACGGGAATCAGTCCGGAGATAACAAGCAAGAAAAGTATCTTTGCGGGAGTCCTATTGAGCATGATTATTGTTTCTCCTCATTCGGCGTATCAAAGGTAATGCTTACACATCCGATGTCATACCGGGTTGCCATTTTCTGCCTGTTCCTGGTGGCTGAAACAATCGTTTACGGGCAGTCGAAAGACATGATTTTTGTCAGTGATACCCAGGCGCCTATGTGGGTGGAGACGCTTTGGCTAAAGTCAAACCATAATCAGGAGGCCACCGGCTTTTTGTTTAGGGACATTGTGAAACAACATCCAGCATACCTGTTTATTCTCGGTGATGTGGTTACCCTTGGTTATAAGAAGAAGAAATGGTCAAGAATGGATCGTTACCTTGACAGTTGTCGACAAGCGGGAATTCGGGTGTCGGCCCTCCTGGGGAACCATGATGTCATGACCCGGGCCCGCAAAGGTGAGTCATTATTTCAGCAGCGCTTCCCAGACCATCATCGAACGGGTTTCTACCAGGTCGTTGACTCTGTGGCTGTCCTATTTCTTAATTCCAATTTCAAGAAACTAGCCCCAGCTGACATCCAGCAACAACAAGAGTGGCTTTCCACCACGCTCACCGCTCTTGATGAAGATCCGTCTATTCTGATTACGGTGGTTGCTTGCCACCATGCGCCCTATTCCAACAGTACCATTGTAGGTTCCTCGGAGCCTGTTCAGAAATACTTTGTGCCCAGTTATCTCCAATCCAGGAAGGCTCGCTTATTCATTACCGGGCACTCACACAACTACGAGCTATTCCAGCGGGCTGGCAAGGACTTCCTCGTCATTGGCGGTGGCGGCGGTCTGCATCAGCCCCTCTCTGAAAAGCCAGACCGTCTTTTCGATTTATCCTCCGGCTATAAACCACAGTTCCACTACCTCGTGATGCAACGAAACGGTGGAACGCTTTGCTTGACCTCCCGGTACCTTTTGGAAGATTTTTCCGGATTCCAGGAAGGTTTGTCATTTTCCATACACTATCGCTGATATGCGTTTCACGCTCTTCCTGTTACTCTTTCCTTTGGTCGCTTTTGCTCAATCGGAATGCTCCCTTGAACTGGACAAAGACAGTATCCAGGTGTATACCTGCCCCCGGGCGGACTCCCGGTTCAAAACCGTCAAGTCAAGGTTCACCGTAAACAGCAAGCTAACCGAACTTGCTGCCGCCATCCTGGACATTGAAAACTATGGCACCTGGCAGTACAAGACGGTCAGCGCGCGCGTTTTGAAACAAGTCAGCGAACGTGAGCTGGTCTACTACACCCGTGTGGAGGCACCCGTACTTACGCAAGACCGCGACTTCATCATTCGGCTTACGGTAGATCCCGATCCCATGACCCAAGGCATGATCGTCGAGGCAGTCAGCTTGCCCGATTACCTGCCGGGCGTACCCGACGTAGTGCGGGTGCCCTTTTCGCGTGCCCGTTGGAATATACAGCCCCTGTCACCTGGCAAGCTATCGGTTGAATATGTCATTGACATTGATCTCGGAGGTGCGGTGCCTCCGTGGATTGTTAACCTTGTCGCCCCCAAAGCGCCTTACGAGACATTCAGCGCGCTAAGAAGGATCATGGTGAACTATCGTGGCAAGAACGTAGGATTCATCGGGAAGTAACCCTTACCCCTTCTTTGCTTCCTTTGCCCACATGTCCCGCAACGTGACCGTCTGGTTGAAAATCAACTTATCCGGTTTTGAATCCGGGTCGAGGCAATAGTAGCCCATGCGCAAGAACTGGAATCGCTCGTCGGGTGCTGCTTTGCCCAGTTCCGGTTCAGCATAAACCCGTTTGATCACCAGCGATTGCGGGTTGAGGTGATCACGAAAATCTCCTTCGAGCGTACCGAGGTCCTCAACGGTAAACAGCCGGTCGTAAATTCTGACCTCTGCCGGAACGGCATGGTTCGCACTTACCCAATGGAGCGTACCTTTCACTTGGATCCCCGACGTATCGGAGCCACTCTTGCTCTCCGGAATGTAGGAACAACGAACTTCCAGTATAGTTCCATCGGACCCCTTCACGACCTCCTCGCATTTGATGATGTAAGCACTCTTCAATCTGACCATTTGTCCGGGGGCCAAGCGAAAGTACTTCTTCGGCGGGTTCTCCATGAAATCGTCCTTCTCGATGTATAATTCACGGCTGAAAGGCATCTCGCGGTAGGTGACGCCTTCTTCGCCCGGGGTGTTCTCACTGCGCAACATTTCTGACTTGCCTTCCGGGTAGTTGATCAAGACAATTTTCAAAGGATCAAACACCACCATGCGCCGCAAGGAGACTTTGTTGAGGTGCTCCCTGACACAGAATTCAAGCAGGCTGATATCGATAAGGTTGTCTCGCTTGGCCACACCCACACGGTCACAAAAGTCACGAATGCTTTCAGGGGTATACCCGCGGCGGCGCACACCACTGAGCGTAGGCATCCGGGGATCATCCCAACCGCTCACATGCCCTTCATTGACGAGCTGCAGCAGTTTCCGCTTGCTCATCAGCGTGTGTGTCATGTTGAGGCGTGCAAATTCATATTGCCGCGATGGAAAGATCTCCAGTTTTTCGATAAACCAGTTGTAAAGCTCGCGGTGAGGAACAAATTCCAGCGTGCAGATGCTGTGCGTCACTTGCTCAATGGAATCACTTTGACCGTGGGCGAAGTCATACATCGGGTAGATACACCAGGTGTCGCCTGTACGGTGGTGATGGGCATGTTTGATGCGATAGAGAATCGGGTCACGCATGTGCATGTTGGTATGTGCCATGTCAACTTTCGCACGCAATACCCGCTCGCCATCCTTGAACTTCCCGGCCTTCATCTGTTCGAACAGGGTAAGGTTCTCCTCCACGGACCTGTTTCGATACGGGGAGTCTTTTCCCGGGCTGGTAGGTGTTCCTTTGCTGGCAGCAATTTCCTCGCTGGTACTGTCGTCGACGTAGGCCAACCCTTTCCTGATCAATTTCAGGGCAAATTCATACAGTTGAGGGAAGTAGTCAGACGCGTACAGCTCATTCGCCCAGGAGAAACCCAGCCAGGCCACATCATTCTTGATATTGTCAACGTATTCAGTTTCTTCGGTTACCGGGTTTGTGTCATCGAACCGAAGGTTGGTTTTTCCGCCATATTTCAAGGCCAGCCCGAAATTGAGGCAGATGCTCTTGGCATGACCCAAGTGAAGATAACCGTTGGGTTCAGGCGGGAAGCGCGTGGTAATACTGGTGTAGCGGCCTGCTTTCAGGTCATTCTCAACGATCTCCTCCAGGAAGTTCAGGCTCTTTTCCTCTGTCATGGCTTGCTTAAAAAGTCGTAAAGATAGGAACCGTTAGCTCTCAGGGAAACAGCCACAAACGAGGTTGTCGCACGCCGAGTCCTTACCAAAGGCGATAGCCCGCCATGAAGACCAGTGCCAGGTTCTTGTCTTCAAGCTTTCCGGAGTAATACCCCCTGAATTCAGCTCCGAGAGTGAAGCGCTCACTGATATCCTTACGATAGCCAATGGTAGCCGTGAAGTCTCCCAGGGACAAAACAGAAGCGTCATAGTTGCCCAGCTTGCCCGTTGATACGTTGTTCATCAGGAAAGCTTGTCCCATGCCGAAATTCCAATAGTAGTGCTTCAGGAATTGCATGGAAACAACAAACTGGATGGGAATTGACGCGTTGACTATGCTCACATCTCCCGTAGCCGGATGCGTTCCGGACATTCGATAAAGCTGATTGTACCCCGTCTCAAAGCCCAGGCGCAAAAAATATTCGGGCTCCCACATGAGTCGGGCCACAAAAGAATAGTTGACCGGCTTAACCTTGTCCGCAGCTACTTCGAGGTTATTGATGTAATAGTTCGGGCCAATCCCACCATACACGATCCATCGATGTTTCTTCCCGGAAGCGGCAGTCGCTTCGGTTTGAGCACACGCCGAGGTGATCGATAACCCGAAGATGAGCACACCCAAAAAGAAGTTTATTCTCGACATAGCTCAGAACATCGTGTAGTAGTTATAAACCACATAGGCCGGATAATCGGTGATAAAACCATCGAACTGGCCATTCTTCAGGTAATTCTTGATCAGACCTTCTGCATTCAGCGTCCAGCTGATCACCTTCAGTCCATTATCGTGTGCCCGCTGCACATCAGGCAAAAGCAAGCCCATCGTATAGCGCGGACCAAAGAACTGGCAGTTATTGGCCAACGCTTTGTCAATTGACTCCTCAGCCAGTGTGGGAAGCGGCAGCGTGTAATTGGGATCGGCCGGATTACCTGCCTGGTAGGTGGGCACCTTTTTGAGTTCGTCGATCACTTCGGAAGAAGGAAGCCCGGCGAAAATGACCACATCCCGATTCTTGTCCAGGGCTCTCTTGTAGGCCCTCCGAACTACGGGTTCCAGGTACTTGAATACATCCACATTACCCTTGATGTCCATCCAGAAGTATTTCATGGTAGTGGAGTCAATGAACGCGGTCAGCGCTTGCTCCACGGAGGGCACACGCTGGCCGTCAATCAATTCAACATACTGGGAAATGAATGCAAAACTGTATTGATCCCAGTAGCCGAACAATGGGCCCTTCTTGGTTAGCCGGGTGTTGATGGTTGGATCATGCACCAGGATGGGAACGTTATCCTTGGTCATGCGGACATCCAACTCCAAGCCGGTAATTCCGTAATCTTCCGCATTGAGAATCATATTGATGGAATTCTCTGCATAAGGAGGATCTACCGTAGTTTGAATTCCGTGGTGAGCAAAAACCATGAAAGGATTGTTTGTCGCAAAAGCGGTGAATGGCCGCTCATATTGAATGGTAATGGGATTTCCAGACGTTACCTCCTTGAGTTTCAGGCTGGATACCAGTCCATTCAGCAAGTCTGCAACTCCATCGGCTGAGGAAATGGCAAACTGGATGTTAGCCTGGGCAGGGCTTTCCGTATACCGCCAGAAGCCGGAGAATTGAATTGACCCGTCAGATGCTTTGTATCCATATTTTAACAAGAGCTGCATTCCACTGGCATTGCTGAAGAAAGAAACCTTATTCCTGGAAACTTTGCAGACAAAGGTTGTACCGAGGTACTCACTTCCCGAGGCCAGCGTGTAAACGCCTTCCATGGCTTTGATGGTCGTATTACCCACAAACGGAATGGCGGTAGTGCCTACCAGGTTACTATCGTTACCTGCGGGAGGGGGAGTAATCTCACTTTGAGAGCAACTCAAGAAGAAAAAGGAAAGAGCTATTATGATTCCAGGGAGTAACTTCATGATGACTCGTTAGAAATTCCAGCCCACTTGAAACTCGGGCATGACATAGCGGTATTTACTGGCCGGAAGCGCGGGCCAGGCGATGATGTGGTATCGAAGGTAATTCAGCTTGAATCCAATGGACATCACCCGCTTTTTGGTCAACCGCTGTTCAAAGCTTGTGGTTATGGAGTAACCGTTGATAAAGGACTCCTTGGATGAGACCGTATTTCCCCCTTCACTGACGCTGATGTCGAGCGTATTGTAAAGGTCCGCCCGGATGGTAAGGGCTGTTTTTCCGAAATTGTACCCAGCCGCTAATGAAGGTTGTGTTTCCCAACCCGTCAAGATCGTGTTGAACCCAAACTGCTTGAGGACACCAAAATTAAACGCTACCTGGTACCCCACACCCACGCTGAATCGCCCGCTGGAATAATTCCAGAACGGACCCGCGTTGAACCGGTTGGAAATAATCAATGACGACACACCGCCCTGCAGGTTAAATCCTTTGGGCAGGGTATACTTTCCCGTGTAATTAAACATGGGCGCCACGACAGCATCGAGGGTCCAGTCCTTGGGTGGAACCACATAAAGCAGATAGATGGCGTGTGAATATTTGCCAGAGGGCAACGGCTGTGGAAGCAAAAAGCTGCGGTCCTTGATGTCAAACCGGGTGGTATCCGTGTCCTGGGCCTGTAAGGAAAGAAACCGGCCACTCAATAATATTAAGCACAACAGGATTCGGAGCTTGGAGAAACAAATTACCTTCATGCTGGGAACTTTTCGGAAAGATTAAAGGTATGGAATGAGGCCGGATTGTCAAGTTTCGACCAACGAGTATTCAATAAACAAGTATCCATGAGTAGCGTAAAAGAAACCTTCCAGGTAAATGGGATGACCTGCAGTGGTTGTGTCAATACGGTGAAGAGATTATTGTCCAATGTGAAGGGGGTCCAGGATGCCCAGGTCTCGCTTACCACGAAGACGGCTGAGGTCACCCGAGACGAAAGCGTGAGTATTGATGCACTGAAGATCGCATTGCGGGGATTTCCATACGAGATCGTAGAGCGTCACTAGTTGACTTAAGTCGGGCGATCAGGGATTTCTTAATCACTTCCCGTAGATCTGGTTCAATAGTCCCGCCAGGCGAACCCCCGCCTGCAGCATGCGCTGTTTGGCGATGGGGAAGTACTTGAAGGAATATTGATAACCCAGCGCACCGTTTCCGATGTCATACACTTGCGGGCGATAGGTGATTGACTCTTGCGCCCATTCGCGTACGCTCGCGGCCTGCCATTTTTTTATGGTCTGCTTATCCGGCTTGCCCAATGCGCCGGCCAGTTCGGTGTAGCTGAGTTTAGTATCGTCGATCATCTCGCTGTCCCACACCCGATGAAGGTTGGACTCATTACGAAACCATTTCACTTTCACTTCATTGCCACCCCGGTCACCGGGTTTGCCCACATGCAAGGGTTGGTGAATATCTCCCACGAGATGAATCAACATCTTTAAGGTCTCTTCCTCCTGCTTCTTGCTCAGCTTCCTGCTTTTCAAGTCCTTCATAAACTTCTCGATCATTTCCACCACCTTTCCGTCAGGGTTAGAAGCAATATCCTCATAACGTTTCCCGTCGGGTATAGTGGTATAATGCCAGGTATCCGCATAGCGATAGGTTGAATCCGACCTGATTTCGTCCATCCAGGTGCTCGCCATAGCCAGTGATTCCTGCCCCAGGACGACTGCAATTTTCTTCCGGGCCTTTGCAGTAAGGTACTGATCCGCGACCAGGCCCGTGGCACGGTGCCCTGTCGCCCCCCAGCCAAAACTTTCAAGGCTCACGAAACAGGCGACCGCAATAATTATCCCTCTCATAGGTCAGTTAATTGAGCCGCAAAATAGCGGTTTCCGGTTTATAGTGGTTGAATTCCCGACTATCTTTGACTCCTCGACCTGAGGGAAACAAATACACCATTGAGAACAACCCCGGCCTTGCCGGCACCCTGTGAAACTTTCCGCTATTCGCATTGCCAACCAACTTGACTTGAAAGGACTCAAGTCTTCCCTGGATATCAAGGCCCTGGCAGATTCTTCCTCGGAATTGTTCTATCAACTGGCGCCCGACAAGTATCAATATTATTTCAACTACGGGATCGTCGTGTTTTCGGGTCACAGCGACGAGGAAATCAAACAGACCGTTACGAAAATTCATGGCTTTCTGAAAAGTCCCAACGGCTGGTTGCGCGACGATCATGAGATTGTTGTCCGGGAAGGCACATCCCTGGAATTTCTTTTTGACCAGGTCATCGTTGATCACATTGACGAAAAAGTGGTCCGCATTGTCATGCTGAACCTGGCCCAGTCGGTGGCCCTCGACCACTACCATCATACTTCCGAAAACCTGCTCACGGAGATCCGGGGGTTCACCAATCACCTCGAGGCAACCGGAAAACTGAGCATCAACCGCAAGAACATGATGAAGTTTATTGGGAGAGCCCTCAATACTCAGAATGACATTGCGGACAACATCTATATCTTCGATGCGCCGGATATGGTGTGGGACAATGAATACCTCGACAACCTCCACAAAGGACTCATGAAACACTACGACCTCCGTGTGCGGTTCAGCGAGGTGGAGTACACCTTACGCATCATTGAAGACAACCTGCGGGTATTCCGTGAGATTACTGCCCAACGGGAAAGCAGTTTGTTGGAATGGATTATTATTCTCCTGATTCTCGTGGAAGTGGTCAACCTTTTCCTCTCCAAAATATTCTGAGGCATGTCACAGCAGAAGGCGCTCTTCCTTGACTTCGATATAAAGGCCCAGCCGGATGAGGTGACTTGCGGCCCCACCTGCCTCCACGCACTTTACAGTTATTACAATGATCCCATATCCCTCAAACAAGTCATCAAGGAAGTAAAACAATTGAAGAACGGGGGCACCCTGGCCGTGATGATGGGGAACCACGCATTGAAGAGAGGGTACCAGGCAACCATTTACACCTATAACCTTAATGTGATGGACCCCACCTGGGCTACCCTTTCCACCCGAAAGATCATTGAAAACCTCAGGCGTCAAATGCGGTACAAAGCTCACCGGCGGAAACTTGTGGTGGCCAGCAAAGCCTATATCAACTTCTTACAAGCTGGCGGCAAGTTGCTCAATGCTGAATTGGATGAAGGATTGATCAAAGGCTATCTCAAACGATCAGTCCCCATTATCGCTGGCCTTAGTGCGACCTACCTTTATGGCACCCCACGCGAAATACCCAGCACCAACAAATACGACAGTATCCGCGGTGAGCCGGTGGGGCATTTTGCCATTATTAATGGGTATGAAAGTGAGCGCGGGATGGCCTTCCTGGCCGATCCAATGAATCCAAACCCACTAAAATCCCAGTATTATAACGTGACCTTCGATCGGCTGCTGAACAGCATTATGCTGGGAATTGTCACCTATGACGCTAACTTGCTTATCATCCAGCCGAAGTAACCCTTCCCTATCCGGTTATTCCCCCGCATGCCAAAGCTAATCGTTGTAGAAAAGCCCCAACATTGGAACTTGCGCCTGGATGATGTGCAAGTGATCACGCCTGCACAATACATCACCGATGAGACATTCCAATTGGTGAAGAGCCTGAAGATCCTCAACCTTTGTCAGTCCTATAATTATCAGAGCGAAGGTTATTATGTGTCCTTGCTGGCCGAGGCAAGAGGTCACAAAGTATTGCCCGAAGTTTCGACTATCCAGGACCTGCGCTATCCTTCCATCCTGCGCGATGATTCCCTGGACTTCGATGCACTAATCCAAACGACTTTCAAGAATGAGCCTTACGACAAGGTCGAATTCAACATCTATTTCGGACTGACGCAATCTGAACACCTGAACAAACTTGCGTTGCAACTCTTTCAATTGGTGCAGGCACCGTTGGTGAGAGCCAGCTTCGCGAAGAAAACCAAGTGGGTGCTCCAGGGCATACGACCGGTGAGCTTGAATGAAATGCCGGAGACCGACCAGCCAATCCTCAAAAGCGCTCTTGAAAAATATCTACTGCGCAAGCGAGAGTATCGGACGGACGATAAGAAGAAATATGACCTGGCCATTCTCGTCAATCCTGAAGATCCCAATCCTCCCTCCGATGACCGCGCCCTGAAGCGTTTCTATAAAGCGTCGCTGGAGGCGGGCTTCAATACAGAATTCATCACCAAGAACGACATCGATCAACTTATCCAGTACGATGCGCTCTTTATACGCGAAACCACCAATGTAAACCATCACACCTTCCGGTTTGCCAAAAAAGCGGAGGCGTTGGGGCTGGCCGTAATTGATGACCCGGAGTCCATCTCCAAGTGCACCAACAAGGTCTATTTGAATGAGCTGCTCAACGTCAACAAAGTACTTACGCCCCGAACGCTGGTGCTCACAGCGGAAAATTGCGATACAGTGCCCCAGAAAATGAACTTTCCGTTCATCCTTAAGCAACCCGACGGCGCGTTTTCAAGAGGCGTAGTAAAGATTGAAAACCTTGACCAGTTCAGGAAGGAACGTGAAAGCATGTTTGAAAAGTCGGACCTGATCATTGCCCAGGAGTTCCTCCCCACCCCTTTCGACTGGCGCGTAGGCATCATCGAGGGGCAGGTTCTTTTTGTGTGCAAATACTTCATGGCCACCAAACATTGGCAGATCGTAAACTGGAGCGCCAAAAAGGAAGCTTCACGCGATGGTGTGGTGGAATCGGTAGCCGTCGACCAGGCGCCCGCAGGATTGCTCAAGACGGCACTCAAAGCCACATCGCTCATTGGAACAGGATTGTATGGGGTGGACATGAAGGAAGTCGATGGAAAATTCTATGTCATCGAAGTGAACGATAATCCCAATATCGACGCCGGAATTGAAGATAAGATTCTCAAAGAACGGCTGTACGATCAGATCATGGAGGTAATACTAAACCGAATCAGGTCCGCCAAATGACCATGCCCTCCCGACTTCACCTCTTCCAGGCCTTCGGCGTCGAGCTGGAATATATGATTGTGGATCGTGACACACTGGACATCCGACCCATTGCCGATGAACTGCTGAAGGCTGAACTCGGCGAGTATGGAGGAGACTTTGAAAACGGCATGGTGACATGGTCCAATGAACTGGTCACGCACGTGATAGAACTTAAGTCAACCCAACCGGAAAGTAACTTTAAAGAACTGGCTCGTGAGTTTGAGGTGAATATTGTCCGAGCTAACCGACTGCTTGCACAATGGAACGCCATGCTGCTTCCTACTGCCGCACACCCATGGATGAACCCACAAACTGAGACGCGATTGTGGCCACACGACAGCAACGAGGTCTATGAAGCCTACAACAAAATCTTCAACTGCCGGGGTCATGGATGGTCCAACTTGCAAAGTACACACCTCAACCTTCCGTTCTATGATGATGAGGAGTTCGCCAAGTTGCACGCCGCCATCCGGTTGGTGCTGCCGTTGCTGCCTGCCTTGTGCGCCAGTTCACCCATCCTGGACGGCGTTCCTACCGGGTTCCTGGATACGCGCCTGACTTTCTACAAGACCAACCAGCAGGCCATACCCTCGATTACCGGTAAAGTGATTCCCGAAGCCGTCTTTTCCAAGCGGCAATATTTCAACACGATTTACGAGCGGATTAAAGCCGATGTTGCCCCTTACGATCCCGCAGCTATACTGGACCCGATCTGGGTCAACTCGAGGGGTGCGATTCCCCGGTTCGATCGGGGGTCCGTTGAGATCCGAATCATGGACATCCAGGAATGCCCTTCTGCCGACCTGGCGATTCAGACCCTCGTCGTTGAAACCATTCGCGCACTGACCAATGAAAAATTCATCTCGCTCGACGAACAAATGCATCGGAAAACCGAAATGCTGGCCCACATGCTGGACCATACTGTCCAACTCGGTCCAGAAGCACCTGTATCGGCCGACTTTTCGTCTATCTACACCACCTTTGTTCCTCGTACTGTGGGTGAACTCTGGCAACAGATTTACACCAGACTGAAGAATGGTGGCAATCCGGAACTCGATCACTGGGAAAACGAGATAAATATGCTGCTTCAGGAGGGCCCACTGGCACTCCGGATGACCCGGGCGCTGGCGGGAGATTACAGTAAAGACAACATGACGCGCCTGTACCGTCAGCTGGCCAACTGCCTCGCCAGTAACACCATGCTGAAGAGCTGATATTGTACGGTTTTCCGTCACCGCTATAATTTCTTGATTAGCCTCACCCACCTACTTTTCCGTGATGAAACGGATGCGGTTGTGGGTACGTGCATTTTTTGGTTTTTCACGCATGGAGACCAATGCCTTCCTCATTCTTATCCCTTTGATATTCCTGATTCTTTTCAGTTCTCCGCTGTTCAGGATGTTCGTGGGCGTTCCGCCCGTGCCTGATCTCGATAAGACCGACAGTCTTATTGCCTGGCTCGGGGCGCGCGCCCAATCAAATCCAAAAGTTCGCAATGACACCGTGACTTTGCATGCTTTCGACCCCAATGATGCGACTATAGAAGAGTTGATCAGCCTGGGAATGAGGGAAACACTGGCTATCCGAATCACTCGCTACCGGGAGAAAGGCGGACGCTTTCGCAAAAAAGAAGACGTACTGAAGATTTTCGGCATAGACACCACCTGGTACGCGATGGCCAGTCCCTGGATGAGATTTTCAAAGGAACCCTCGCTCGTAAACGTGTCCACCAAACAGAAAGCCCAACCCATTGCCGACATCAATACGGCAGACACCATTCAACTCATGGAAGTCTTTGGCATCGGGCCGGTATTGGCGCGCCGCATCATCACCTTCCGTGACCGGCTTGGTGGCTTCATACGCATTGGACAGCTAAAGGAAGTCTACGGTTTGGATTCGCTCGTAGTGAAGAAACTAGCCAGGAGGTTTGAAGTGCGCCCAGGCTTTATCCCGCGGCAACTTGCTATCAATGAAGTTGATTTAGAAACTTTGGCGAATCACCCCTATGTTAACCTACGACAAGCACAAGCGATCCTTACATTTCGGTCGCAACGTGGCCCCCTTGATTCCCTTGGGCAATTACGAGAAATAAAATTGATTGATGAGAATTGGCTTGCAAAGATGCGGGAATACCTGCGACCTATCCGCGAATAATAAATCCTATTCCACGACCGCAACCGCCCGGACGGGTGATCCGGTTCCACCACGGATCTTCAGTGGAAATCCAATAAACCGAAATCTTCCGCGTCCCACAAGAAGATGAAGATTGACGAGGTTCTCATAGTGCGTAAAGGCCAGCTGGCCACAAATTGCATGCACCTCTTGATTACTGAGACCTGAAACTCCAGGAGCCATCGTCTCTACTCCAAAAGCAGCGATCTTGCGTTCGCCCAGCCAGCGCGTCGCCTCAGCACTCAGCCCGGGGCCATTCAACCAATCCGGTCCGGCAAAATGCTTGCGGTAGTGATCTGTGTAGATCAAGACCGTATCCCCATGGATGATCGTCTGGTTGGCTACACGACAAGCAGTGGCAAGGTCATCAGGCTGAATCAATTCACGCAATCCCTTGTGTGAAAGATCCAGGCAAATACCCTCTGTGTAGAAGGTGGACAAGGGCATGTTCTCAATCGATTCACGTTGATGGTCCGCACTCATATGACTCAATGCATCAACATGAGTACCCGTATGCTCCGACAGGGCTAACAAGCTCACCTTAGGGGAAGCTTCTTGTCCAGGTTCATGCGGATGCCAGCTATGCGTGGTAATGCGCACTTCGGGAATTCCCTTGTACACGGGCATTCCGGGAAATATCTCCTGGCTGAGGTCAATGAGTTGCATGGGTCATCCTCGTAAACAACTACTCATCCTTTTTCTGTCGGTTTGGGGCGAGTGGTACTGAAGCGGTAAACCGACATTGCGAGAATCACGAGGCAGCAGAAAATGACGAAAAGTTTTTCGGCGTCAAACCAATCGATGGGGCGGTCCTGGAGTTTGGGATCCGTGATGATGCTGTGCAGGATAAGTGGTACAGCGGCAAAGTAAGAAAGGAAATGGAGCACACGCCAGGTAGACAGATTAATCCTCTCCTTGAAGTAAGAACTGATCACCACCACACCGATCAAGTAAAGTGCTACCGATCCAAACGTGTTCGCCAGCGGTTGGTGTTCCGTCCAGGCAGGAAGCAGCAGATCACCCCAGGTGAACTTCGAGAGCGGATCCAGGGGCAGCAATACAATATGCAGGAGAATCAGGATAGCTGCTGTGTATCCGGTAAACTTGTGCAAAGACAGAAACGTCAGAGACCAGGGAAGCGGGTAATTGACATTGGCCCAGATGCAGAATCCAACGAGGAAGTTGGACGCTAACCCGGCAATGGCTGCCATCCCCAGGATACCTGAAAGTTCAATGGTTTCCATAGTTCATGATTAACGGAAAGTTCAAGATACGGCCTTACTCAAAAGATCCAAATGGAATCCTTATGGTCGGCGCTTCAGCAACCAGTCGGTCTGCGGGTCGTCGCCCATTTGAAAAATGTGTTCAGAAAATCGTTCGAAGCCCCAACGGGCATAAAACTCCTGTGCCCGGAAATTACGCTCCCACACTCCCAGCCAGATCCAGTCAACACCCACTTTCCCAGCGTACTTCAACGCCTCTTGCATCATTGCCGCTCCAACACCACGTCCGTGAAATTTTGCATAGACATAGAGCCGCTGCAATTCTATCGTATTGGTTCCCAGCAAATGGTCTACTTCGGTGGATCGCCGGAGACGCATAAACCCCGCCAATTCATTGTCCAGAAACGCCAGGCAATTTCGCGAGCCCGCTTCATCCAACTCCTTTCGAAGTCTCTCCAAATTGTATGCTTCTTCGAGGTAGGCATTCATGTTGGCCTCTGTGTTAAAGGCGCCAAATGTATCCACCTGCGTATTGACGGCGATACGCTGGAGCGCAGGAATGTCCTCAGGGGTCGTAAGACGAAGGGTAATCACAGACTAAAAATGGGAAATTGGACAAGAAAAGAGGATGGATAAAGCATAAAAAAACCCGGTGTCGCCGGGTTTTCCTTTTGGGGCAAAATCGGTTTACTTCTGGGCAAAATTCTGGAAGGTATACAGCACACCAAAAGAAAGTGCCTGGCTGTACTGGGGACTGGCATCCTGGTCATAGTCATAAAGGAATATGCTTCCCAGGTTCACATTAAAGAAGCGGCCAATCTTGGCCGTAATGGATAAATCCAAACGGTGATCGACCTTGTTAATTTCCAATGTCTTATAGTTGGCAAACAGCATGTAGCGAGCCTTCAGGTTCACATTCTTCGCAATATCCTTGTCGATATCGGCTGTCATCTGGAACGCGTACCACTCAAAACGGTCGGCCTGACCCAGGGTCACCCCGTAGGGCGCAACGGGGTCCACAGCGGCATAACGGCCATCGTTATTGCGGAGCAGCGTCACCCGGGGTGCAATTGGCGAAAACCGCATCTTGAAATAACTCACCGGTTTCCACTCTGCGCCCAGCGTCATGGTGATAAATACAGGTGAAAACGAATCGGAAATCAACTGTCCTTGTTCCACCCCGTTGGCATCTTTTACGTACTTGTATCCCTTGGCAAACTGCGACAACAAGGTCACCCCCACAAACGCATCCCAGGTGGAGGACAAAGCATGCCCATACTTGGTATCGATGAAAAATCGGTCCATCGTTTTTCGCACCCCCTGGCCCTGGTTGTTGACCATTCCATAGAGAAGGTCAATTTCGTTGTCCCAGGAGACTTTATCCTTTTTGTAGTTGGCTTTGAAGTTGAACAAGGTATTGAACCCAAACGAATTCACACCCCCGCCCTTCCAATTACCGGAAAAGGCAGATTGATTAATGTTGAGACCAGCTTTCAGCGATTTTCTCCAATTCGTGGTTGAGTCTACTTTAACTACTTGGGCAAAGGAAGGAAGGCCCAAAAGCAGGAAAACGCATGCGATGAGAAGTCGGTGGTACGGCGAGGGAGACATAATGTTTGATTTAGACGGCTAAAGTACAAAACGCCGTCCAATCAGAGGTGTTTCTGGCGAATCTCCGCCAACGCATTTTCGGTCAACGGTTTGGTAATAAATTTGATGACATAATTGTTATTCACAATTTTGTCGATATCCCGCTTGTTATCCGAACTGGAGAGAATGATCACCTTGCATTTGGCGCGAGCCAATTCGCTGAATTTTTCAAACTCATACAAGAACACAAAACCATCCACCACCGGCATGTTGATATCCAGGAAAATAATACCCGGGAGATTACCCGGGTCATTCTCATGTTGGGCGATATAATCCAGCGCGCTCTTGCCTGAGTTCTTTACTTCGACACGCTTTGCGAATTCGGTGATCTCAATGATGCGCTTGCTGATAAAATTGTCCGTGTCGTTATCATCCACCAACAATACGAGGTCAATTGTCTTTTGATTCACTTCCATTTGAAAAGTCCGACCTTAATATTGGCGGGTTTGACAAAATTATCTTTTTTCGGCAGAAACAAGGGTCGCTCTAATCTTTTTGGGATTTTCGAAGTAAGGAAATAGCAAAAAATGGAGAATTCCCGGATCAGTGGGCGGCAACTTTCAGTTTTTCACCAACAGCAAGGCTAAAATCCTTCTTGCCATTCCATTCCATGATCTCCCGGATGGTGACACCATATTGCCGGGCAACGCTGTACAAGGTATCCGAAGGTCTGACCTCATGAATTACACCGGTCCTTGCGGGTTTGTCGGACGGTTCCAGGCGGCCACTCGAAGCCATCATTGTTTCAGGCGCGGTCCTGGTCGCCATGGGAGAAGCCTTGCGATCCGGAGCCAACGAAAGATCCCATTCGAACGAAACCTGGTCATCCAATACCGCCACGGCAGAATCCGCCACTTCAATGGATCCGGACGGCCGGTGATATGTAAGGTATACGGTAGTGCCTTCAAGTGCAGCTTGCGGCTGTTCAATATCATTGAATTTCATGAGTGACTTCATGCGGATGCCAAATCGCTGACTTACCATCCACACATCTTCTCCAATTGTCGCAGTGTACAATTCTGCTGAACCATGCTTCTTCTTTTTTCCCAAGAAATACCATGCGCCTGGCAGGATGGATTTGTCGATATCCATTTCGTTGTAATTGAGAAACCGACTCAGGCTGATGCCTCCCCGCTCCACCAGGGCGGCCAACGTCTCTCCCTTTCTGGCCTGGATAACCGGTATGCCATTGATCTCTTTCTTTTCGGGAACTGCATCCGGTTGGGTCAGAGGCGTGGCATTCAGGGGCTTTCCGGCTACTGTCAAAACACTGAACCCGGGTGCAGCCTCACCTTTGGGCACCAAAACAGCATATTCCTTGTCTTCCGGGATGCGCGAAGTCTTCAGCCATTTATTATACTCCCTCAATTGCGATTCAACGAGGTTCATTTCCTGTGCCAGTTCCTCTACGGATTTGCCGCCAGCATTGCGGATCACCGAAACTTCCAGTGCGGGTTTTCCACTTACGTCGCCAAAGGCCACCATGTGCGCCAGGAATTTCTTCACATACCAATAGGTGTCCGAAGTAATCTCCATATGGCGTGTGCCAAGGTCTTTCTCTCCAACCGCCCGCATCACACCACCGGCACCCATCTGGTACGATTGCAGTGCATAAATCCAGTTGTTGAAATAATGATTGCACTGCTTCAGGTAGCGCGCCGCTCCCCGGCTGGCGCTGGCAATGTTCATCCGCTCATCAATATCCTCGTCCACGCGCATTCCCATTTCAATGGCGGTAAAATCCTTGAACTGCCAAAAGCCTACCGCATTGGAGGAGGATACCGCATCCGGTACGAGGGCACTTTCCTGCAATGCGAGATACTTGAAGTCAACCGGAAGGCGCTCTTCCGTAAAGACCTGTTCAATGATGGGGAAATAGGTCTTTGCACGCTCGGCTTTGATGTTAAAATATTTGGGGCTGCGGGTCAGGGCATCCACGTCGGTCTGAATCTCACGGCGCGCGTCATCGTGGATGGTGAGGGTCATACCCGCAAAATGCATTTTGTGGGGTACTTGCGGAGATTGGCCGTAACTGGCGATGGCTCCGCAAAAAATAAGCGCTGGAGCGAGAAGTCTCATGTTCGCCCCAAAGGTAAAGTATTTTGCTAAATCTTCCGCATGAGCAGGATGCCGTCACGAAGTGGAAGCAGCATGGTTTGTACCCTGGGATCCTGGTGAACTTTCTGTGAAAAAGCCTGGATCGCCCGCGTGTCCTTGTCCGGGTTTGGCTCCAGCACCTTACCACTCCAAAGCACATTATCCGCAAGCAGAAATCCGCCCGGTCTGACTTTATCGATCACGAGATCAAAGTATAGCGCATAGTTTTCCTTATCCGCATCAATCCAAACGAGGTCAAATGGACCTGCCAGTGTGGGAATGACCGCACGCGCGTCACCTATCCTGAAATCGATCTGATTCCGCCATGTGGATTCTGCAAAGTAACCCTTGACACGCGCTTCCAATTCATCGTTGTTGTCGATGGTGATTAATTGACCATTTGTAGCCAGTCCCTCAGCGAGACAAAGGGCCGAATAGCCCGTGTAGGTTCCAATTTCCAGGATGGTTGTCGGGCGAATCATGGAACTGATCATCGCCAGGAACGTCCCTTGCAAGTGCCCCGATAGCATTCTGGGCATGCGTACCTCCGCATGGGTATCGCGATTGATACGTTGGAGCAAAGGGGACTCCGGCGTGGTCAGCGATTCCGCGTAACGACTTACTTCCGGGATTTCAATATTCATGAAGCAGTGGGTTGATTAGGTTCCATCCGCAGGTAACTCAACTGGGACTCATCAAACATCTCGGTGGACATATCGCGTAGATCCTCGGCGCTGGTTTCACGAATGCGCGAGAAGATTTCTTCCAGGGGTGGAATTCGTCCGAGGTCGAGGAGGCTCCGTCCCATCATCATCATAAAGCTGATGTTACTTTCTTCTGCCATGGCCACCTGCCCCATGATTTGCTCTTTGGCGGAGGACAATTGCCGCACGCCCAATTTTCCGTCACGCAGCTTTCTGAGCTCCTCCCGCACCAGCGAGATGCTCCGGTTGAGTTGAGAAGGCTCTGTACCAAAAGAGATAACAAACAATCCGGTATCGGTGAATGGAACGAAGTGCGCGCCAATGGAATACACAAAGCCATATTTCTCCCGGAGAGAAAGGTTCAATCGCGAATTAAGACCGCCGCCGCCGAGAATATTGGTGAGGAGATAAAACGTTCCACGCCGGGGATCACTGACAGAAAATGCGGTGCGGCCCATGGCACACCGGGCCTGCTTCACTGTCCGTCGCAAGGTGATTTCGTTGGGACGATATACCGAAAATGGTTTTCGCTTCTTCTTGTTGGTAAGACGGGGGACTGCCCCCATGTACTTTTCGGCCAACCGCACCACTTTTTCCAGGGTGACATTGCCTACCACCGTAAAGACAAGTCGAGTAGTATCCAGGTGTTCGCGGACGAAATGCTGAAAGTCGGAACGATGGAAAGATCGAACCGTCTTTTCGGTACCCAGTATATTCATACCGAGCGGATGGCTTCCGAAAATCAATTTATCAAATTCATCCTGCAGTGAACCTTCAGGATCGTCGTGGTACATGGCCATCTCTTCAAGGATGACACTTCGCTCACGGTTGATTTGTGGTGTTGGAAAGATCGAATGGAACGTGATGTCCGACAACAATTCAACCGCTCGCTCGAAATAGTCGTCGCGGAGCGATGCATAAAACAGGATTTTTTCTTTATCCGTAAAGGCATTTAATTCACCCCCTAGCGATTCGAGCCGATTGAGGATATGGAATGCTTTTCGTTTCCGCGTTCCTTTAAAAGCCATATGTTCCCAGAAATGGGCGATCCCCTGATTCGCCGGTGTCTCATCACGGCTTCCGATATCCAGCATGATTCCACAATGAACAATCTTGGTGCTGGTGACACGGTTCACTACGACGCGAATACCGTTGGAAAGGGTATGAAGGCTATAATCTCTCATGGGGGTCGCAAAGTTAGCGGGTCAGGGGCAATTGTCTCACCGGCGAACACCGCTGCCCGCCAGCGGTCGCGATGCTTGCAAGAAGTGCGTGAGTTTTAGTAAAATAGAGTAAAAATCGTGGCATACCGCTTGTAATTCGTTCATTACCAGAGAACCTATGGAAACACAAAAAGTACGCACTTGCTTTACCATCACCTTTACCGATGACCAGTACAACCACGCCCGGGCTTATGTCGAAGACATGAAGCGGCATCCGCTGCGTGTCTACTGGCAAGGCAAGGAGGGTAAGACCGAGGAAGAACTTGTCATCGAACAGATTGCCCACCGGATTCTTTCAGGGTTCTACAATAACGAACCTTTCAAGGCCGGCAAGCACATCGTGCGGATGGACAGCATGACCACGGCCTGACGTCAGGCTTGTTCAAGAACTTTGCGGATAAGTGCGTCTACTACCGCATGGGGATCTTTGGCAAACTCCCTGTTAACCCGATTGGCCACAATGGCATTGGCACTAGCCGTAGCATGGCCCATCAGTCGTCCAAAGGCGAAGTAGGTAGAAGACTCCATTTCGAAATTGGAAAACCGAAACTGTTGGGATCGGAATGATCCCAAGTCATTGAGCAGATCCGGGTAACGAATGGGCACCCGTACCTTCCTGCCCTGGGGAGCGTAGAAACCGGGACAAGTGACCGTATTACCGGTGATCATTTGGTTACTCAACTTTTTCCGCAACTCCACTGACGCTTGCGTAACATAAGGGAGGAAAGAAATTCCTGTATGACTTTTTAGTTCTGCAGACAAGGATGCCTCTTCCGGGCTTTGCGGGAGAGAATAGAAATTCATGAGGTTATCCAACCCGGCGGCAAAATCACTGATCACATGCGCGCCTACCGGAATGTCCGGCTGCATGGCTCCCGATGTACCAACACGAATGATATTGAGTGTGCGGTGATTGGGCAACACCTCCCTTGTTTTAAGGTCAATGTTGGCGAGCGCATCTACTTCATGAAAGAAGATTTCCACATTATCAGGACCGATGCCGGTGCTAATGACAGAGATCCGCTTTTGGTTGAAGAGGCCCGTATGGGTGATGAACTCACGCTTTTGGCTTTTGAATTCAACCTGCGAAAAGTACCGGCTCACCTGCTCCACCCGGCCCGGGTCACCTACTGCGAGGATTGTGTCGGCCAATTGATCGGGTACCAGCCCGAGGTGATATACACTTCTGTCGGAGTTGAGGATCAGGTCCGTGTCGCTGATGCGTGACATGGGGTCAGGCTTTTACCGGGTGTGCCGGATTGCCAAAGACAGTGGTACCGGCTTTGACGGTAGAAATTACCACTGAACCGGCACCAATGCGCGCGCCCTTTTCCAACGTAACGCCGCTAACCACTACCGCACCCGTGCCAATGAAAACATCCTCTTCGATCGTTACGCCGGAATTGATCACTGCCCCTGCTCCCACTTGTACGAAATCGCCAATGACACATTCCGCTCCGATGTGACCTCCCGCTCCAAATATCCCGTGACTGCCGATGGTGCACCCTGGCCCGGTAACGAACCCGGCGTCAAACAAATTTCCGTAACCGATGCTGCTCCGCGGGGAAAGCATGGCGCGCTGGTGAATCGCGTTAACCGGCAATACATGACGGACATCCCTCAACATCTTAACCAGGTTGCGCCGCACCTTGTTATCGTCCACGGCCACAAACGCTTCGCACTTTTTACCAATGAGCTTTAAGAAGCCATCATCGTCTGTGCTGCCCAGCACCACGGCGTCATCCACCTCCGTAGAGTGAAGCTTCTTGTTATCGTCGAGGAATCCATAAACGACCACCTGGTTGCTTTCAAAAATTTCCTTGGCGGTTCGCCCCAGGGCATTGGCTCCGAATATGATAACTGGATTTTCCATTCTTGATTTTAAACGCCACAAAGGTAGATTGAAATCGATGGTCACCCAAACCAATCGCGTTTCGATAGCCACTTCCCAACTAAGGTAGAAGGGGCGAGGCATAGGAATACCAGCAGTGGAATCGCCCCAATCCGGTAGCGGGAAAGTGTTCCAAAATTAGGTGTTGACAAGGCCAGGAATGTAATCAACAAAACAACATAGACTACCGCGGCGACCAGCAGCAAACGGTGGGGTGAAATTTTGAATTGCTGCACAGCTGGCAGGGCAAGGAGAACAAGGATCAACAACACGGTGTTTTCCAAGCCAGCCAGCAAGGAAAGCGCATTAAAGGATTCCCACACAAAAGGGCGGAACAATCCGGCGATCAGGCCAGCAGGTGCATTGAGCAGCAAACTGGCCGTAGTGGGTTCAAGGTTAAGATACTGGACAATCCGTGGCGGTTCAGAAAGTCGCGTGAACTCAAGGTTGTTGTGGTAGGTCACCTCCAGGAAACGTGAGGCATAGAAGTTGGGATGAATGTTTGTTCCTATGGCCAATAGCGCCATGAAGAAAATCAACCACAATAAAAGATCCACTCTCTCCCAGGAACTCCGCCATCGTAGCAAGGCTTTGACGGCAACTACGGCAAGAGCAACAGGAAGGAATATCCCCAACCAGTAATACTTAAGGTTCCAGCCCACCCACAGTGCTACCACCACCAGGATCCACGAGACCCCAGAGGGGCGCTTACCTTGAACGACGGCAATTCCGATAGCAATAAGAACGTAGAGCGCCGCAAGTCCAATCGACTCTTTGATTAACCCAGATGACCAGAAGATCGCGGATGGAAAAAAGAGAAAGGCGACCGCAGCCGCCGGCCTGGTTCCCGGCTCAATTGTTGTAATGCTCCGGAAAAGCATCCACGATCCGAGGAAGGAAATTAGCGACATCCAGGTGGCCATCACCCAATAATTGTCCCCGGAGAGGAAGGCGAATAATCCACAGATCTTGGCAAAGTACAGCGATCGCGGAGCGGACTGCAGCAATGCCGCAGTAAATTCCGGGGTAGAATTTTCATCCCATAAAAAAGCAAGTGCCTGGGCCGGGGCTGTCCGGATCAACGTCGCAATGTCGGTGCCATCCTTCCAATAGGAAATGGTATCCCCAGCGCCATAATGATAAAAGTACAACACACCTAACGCAACCCCGGCAAGCATCTTGAAAGTGAGCGACGACCCAAAGAGAAGTTTATTCTCGTGCGGCTGAGCCCTCAGCATGAACCTCGTGAGCCATGCAAGAAGTGTGATATTAAGGAGAATCAATATGGAGTTCATCGCCGGTCGGTCGAACGATTGCCGTACCAATTGTACAATCAAGGCATCGCTTCCGCTGGCAAAAGGTATTAAATAATTCAATTTGGCCTTGAGCGTCAAATGAATTTAAGGGGGATTGACCCAAGTCGGTCCACCTTCGGGTAATACTGTTCTCCTCTGGAGGAAGAGATTCCAGCCATTGCACAGCCCGCTCCATGAATCCTGGCTCATCCATCTGACGGGCATAAGCAGCCATCAGGGGAATCACGGTGTTAATAATCAGGACATCGATGCTGGCTCTCCCCATTTCATGACCACGATGAGCGGTGGTCTTGGAAAATTGATAGTGGTCAGCCCAGTAAACCGAAGGTTGTACCAGGAAGAAGTTCACCAGGGCATCGAGTGACGGTAACCCAAGCAGGTCAGCACACAAAGCCCTTCGATGGAAGACAAGCGCACTGAACTGGGCCAGCCTCAGGCTAGGAAAGTTGGGCGGTCGCAGTCGCAGAAACCGCCATTGCGTCCTGGTCAACCGGCTTCCCGACAGCACGTGCTTGTGGCTCAGCAGGCGGTACTCTCGCTGAAGTTCAAGGTAATAACCATCTCCCTTCGGAGCTTCAAGAAATCCTGCTTGCCCAAATAGCAGCGCTTCGACGTGCGACAGTTGATTCATTTTCCAAATCAGTCGCTGGGGCACTGCCCTGGCCAGCTGCAGGAACGGTTCTGCATTGATCTTGAATCCAAAAGCGTGAGCCAGCCACTGGTAGGTTGTTTCTTCCCAATTTCCGCCATTGGTATGGAGAAGCGATATGACTTCATCGGCCTTTCGTTGCAAGCGATGAACGAGTGCCTTCCCCAACATATCCTGCTTGCGAATGCGCTCTACTTGAGGAAATGTGTTTTGACAAGGTATTGAAAATGAGCTGCCAATCAACTGGCGGTAACTTCGAATCAGGCCTTCGTTCACACGGCCTCTAAGCTCCAGGGTAGGCATTCGGCTACCATCGCGGCGTGCAACGGGCTTGTCTTCCTTCCAAACCACATGGAGAATCACTGTATCATAGGATGCGTCGGCCTCGTGATGGTGTTCGTACCATCCCGATGAATTCAAATGGATCTCCACATTTCCCACCCATTGAATATCCCCGATCCGGAGGCGAGCGTTGGAAAAATCCGGGCCGGCATCCCGGTTAAGCTGGCCAGGCTCAAATATTTCTACCTGTTCACCGTGCGTCGTAAGCAGGTTGGTTTTGTCGAAATACTGCAAACTCCAGAGATGCTGAATGAAACTCTCCTGCATACCTGCGATATAGCAGGACGAGAGGAAAGTTTGACGGGTCAGCGGTGAAGGAAATCAGGATGATTTTTACCAGCCCGCGAATTCGCCAAGGTAACGGCTCATTTCTTCCTGGGTCTTTGCTGCCTCCCGCTGGGCTGCCTGGGCAAAGTCCTTGTCGGACGACGCGTAGATTATTGCTCGTGCACTGTTCACCAGCAAACCGCAATCGCCGGTCATGCCCTCGCGCGATACAGCTTCGAGGTCACCTCCTTGCGCGCCAATGCCGGGCACGAGAAAGAAATGATCGGGAGCCATTCGGCGGATGTCAGCGATTTTGTCCGCACGGGTGGCGCCCACCACATACATCAGGTTTTCCGGATTACCCCAGGTCTTTGACTTACGAATGACTTCTTCAAAAAGTGTTCTTCCTTCCGAAGAGGTAAACAGCTGGAAGTCGGCACTTCCGGGGTTTGAGGTATGCACCAAAAGGATGACTACTTTGTCTTTGAACGCCAGGAACGGGGTTACCGAATCCGCACCCATATACGGCGCCACGGTAATCGCATCAAAATCCATTTGCTCGAAGAAAGCTTTGGCATACATCGTCGAGGTGTTACCGATGTCTCCCCGCTTGGCGTCCGCAATCGTGAAGTGGTCGTTGGGGATGTACGCTACGGTCTTCTGAAGACTCTCCCATCCCTTCGGACCCAAGGCTTCATAAAAGGCGATGTTGGGCTTATAGGCTACGCAATATTCTTGCGTCGCATCAATGATTTGCTTGTTGAACTCAAAGATCGGGTCAGGAAGTCCGCGGAGGTGACTGGGAATTTTTGCCGGGTCCGTATCCAGGCCTACACACAGGTAGGATTTCTTCTTCTTGATTTCAGCCAGGAGTTGCGACCGGTTCATGCGGCGGGAGGTGGTCAGCGGAGGTCTACCACTTCGACACCGGGATACTTTTTCGGATCAAACGTAAACGATGCATCATCGATCTTGGCCGCCGCATTGAATTTGGTGATCGTGTACTTGTACAGGTTGCCGGCCTTGTCGTACATCGTCCAGCTTTGAATGCTTTTGTCCTTCTTCACAATGTTCATGCGCACTTTAAAATATTGGGCATCCCGTTTCTCGGGGACGAGATCAACCACCTCACAAACCACGCCGCCGTCGGTCTTGTCTTCGAGGTAGAGGTACTTGAATCCCTTTTTGTATATCTCGTAGAACTTGGAGGGATTAAGGTCATCCGATGCGGGGTCGAAATTATCGATGTTCACTTCCTTGGCTTCGGGAAGGTATGTCCACATGGTGGTGCCGTTGTTGATCACTTCCTGCTCGGGAAGAATCAGGTGATACTTGTCTCCTTTGACCACCATTTTTCCTTTGAATTCCTCATTGATTTTCTCTGTTTCGTTGGTCAGTGTGTAGGAGAAATTGGCCTCGAAGGAGGGTATGGCCTTGTATTTCTTGCTCATCGCCTCGAGGATTTCGAGGGCCTTGGGATCGTATTGCGCCCGCAGCGGCAGGAAAAGGCATAGCAGGAGGGCTGCAAGGAGGGTCTTTTTCATTGAAAAAACGCGGATTTCGAAGCTTGGCCGCAAATTTAGTTATTGATCGTGCTTTTCCTTCAGAGCACTCAATAATTGTTCCAAACTCATCTCATCCTTCACCAGGACCTCACGCGCCTTGGACCCTTCGAAAGGACCGACAATCCCGGCTGCCTCCAGTTGATCAATCAGGCGTCCTGCACGGTTGTATCCCAATTTTAACTTACGTTGAATCAGGGAGGTACTTCCCTGCTGGTGCATGACAATCAGTCGCGCAGCTTCTTCAAAGAGCTGGTCACGCTCCGCCAGATCCACATCGGAAGGTCCCCCCTCGTCTTCACCAGCAAATTCAGGCAGCAGGTAAGCTGATTCATAACCGCGCTGCGCACCGATGTATTCACAAATGCGCTCTATTTCAGGCGTATCAACAAAGGGGCTTTGCAAGCGAATGATGTCTGAGCCTGCCGACAATAACATGTCGCCCATTCCCACGAGTTGATCGGCACCGCCGGTGTCGAGAATCGTGCGCGAGTCAATCTTTGACATCACGCGGAAGGAAAGTCGCGCAGGAAAGTTAGCCTTTATTACTCCCGTGATGACATTCACGGAAGGGCGTTGGGTGGCAAGTACCAGGTGAATGCCGATAGCACGCGCCAGCTGGGCCAATCGCGCGATCGGCGTTTCGATTTCCTTACCTGCGGTCATCATCAGGTCGGCCAACTCATCGATTACGAGAATCACGTAAGGAAGGAAACGATGGCCTTCTTTGGGGTTCAGCTTCCTCGCCACAAACTTCGCGTTATACTCTTTCAGGTTCTTCGCTCCTGCCTCTTTCAGCATCTCGTAGCGGTTCTCCATCTCGATGCATAGGCTATTGAGGGTATACACCACCTTTCGCGTATCCGTGATGATCGCCTCTTCGCTGTTGGGCAGCTTGGCGAGGTAATGCCGCTCAATCTTGCTGAACAGCGACATTTCCACCTTTTTCGGGTCAACCAGGACAAATTTCAGGGTGGCCGGGTGACGCTTATATAATAGAGAGGTAAGGATCACATTCAATCCCACCGATTTACCCTGCCCGGTAGCCCCAGCCACCAGCAAATGCGGCATCTTGGCCAGGTCGATCACCAGCACTTCATTGGAAATGGTTTTGCCGAGGGCGACGGGTAACTCTTTGTCAGACTTTTGAAAAGCCGCCGTAGCCAGCACGGAACGGATACTGACCATCTCACGGTTCTTATTGGGCACTTCAATGCCGATCGTTCCTTTTCCTGGAATCGGTGCAATGATCCGGATGCCAAGGGCAGAAAGACTCAACGCGATATCATCCTCCAGGTTCTTGATGCGACTGATCTTGATCCCGGCGTCCGGAACAATTTCATACAGGGTAACCGTCGGACCGATGGTTGCCTTAATACTTTGGATGCCAATTTTGAAGTTGACCAGCGTGGCGATGATCTTATCCTTGTTTTGGTTAAGCTCCTCTTGCGTTACCTGGACCTTCGCACTGTCATATTCATTGAGCAATTCCAGGGGAGGAAACTTATAGCTCGCAAGGTCAAGAGCAGGGTCGTAAAAACCCTGCTGCTCCACCAATTGCTCCGCAAGGATATCCGTATCGCTTTTGGGTTCCTCCACCGTGAACTCCGGCTCTTTGGTCTTGGTCACCTTGGGCGTAACGATCTCGGAAACAGCAGCGGGTGGCTGAGGTTCCACGATTTTACTTACCAGTTCCACTGGAACTGTCGGCTGGGGAGGCTCAGGTACTACGGCCTGTTCGGGCCAGTTGTCGCGCTCGTCATGGTAAGAGTAAGATGACACATCGCCTTCAAGTGCTTCGTTGCCCATGGGCTTGGGGTCCCGAACCTGGAAGGCATTAATGGCGGTGACATTGAAGAAGTAGATGATGAAGATAAACAGCGTGAGTACCAGGAAGAGAAAAGTCCCCCATCCCAGCATACTGTCGGCGAGGTTGGCCAGCTCGAAGCCCAATCCACCAGCCAGGAAACTTACCTCGGTAGCACCCGAGATACTGTGCGTGACATATCCCAGCAACAAGGCCAGCCAGAGCCCGGCAAAGAGAGAAAAAGTGAAGGCGGGCAAAAACGGAAGCAATTCTCGTTTGAACACCATCCGGAAGCCAACGAGGAATAACAGGGGGGGAATAAAAAATCCGGATATGCCAAACCAGCGGAAGACCAGGTAATGTGAAACGAAAGCGCCCGCGAACCCAAGCCAGTTCTCTGCCTCCTTTCCCGATTCCACGAGGTTGGTCTCGCCCACCGCTTCGATAACAGATTGATCGGCCTTACCGGTGAAGAGGTAGGAGATAAAAGCCGTAAACAGGAATAGGGATGTAATGAGCAGGAAGAATCCTACTGCCAGGTGAAAGCGAGGATCTTTAAAAAAGGCGAGGCTGAATCGTGAGCCGGACTTGCTGCTTTTGCTACGTTTTTCTTTCTCGGGTTTCTTAAAGGTGTTGGACTTGTAGGTGTTTTCGGCCATTTAAAGTTTAAAAAGTATTTCAAAACTAAGGAAAAGAGGCCAAATGTGAACTATGGAACCAAGGGTCACATTGGCCTAACATTCCTTTCTTGGGTCTGAAAATGGTGGCCAGGTTGCTTCTGAATGTTCAGCGGTAATTCGTATTTTTATCGTTCACCCCCCCCTGGAGCCTCACATTTCATGCCTACAGCTCATAATCTTGCTTGGTGTTGTAAACCTTTACATGCCACGAGCAAGTTCATCATGCGATCTTCTATTCTTTTAGCCGCGGGATTGCTTTCGTTTTTTTCGGGCAGAACCCAGACACCTGGCCTGCAGTGGGCGAGGGCCTTAAACGGTACAGGGCCGGGAGTTGCCTATCCGGAGTCCATTGTTACAGATGTTGCGAATAATGTGTATACCGTTGGTAGCTTCCGAAATACCATAGACGCTAATCCAAGTGCCGGTGTGTTCCCGCTGACCTCCGTGGGGCAAAATGACATATTCATTTCCAAACTGGATGCGGCAGGGAATTTCGTCTGGGCGATGCGTTTAGGTGGTGCGGGTAATGATATCGCGAATGCGATAACCGTTGACAACACTGGCAAGGTTTATGTCACAGGATCGTATACTGGAACTGTTGATTTTGATCCGGGACCAGGAACAACCAACCTGAGCGGCGGTGGAGCATTTGCCCTGAGTCTAGACAGCAATGGTACCCTCATTTGGGCTGGTCGGATTGGAAGTGGTGGAGGCAAGGCAATCACGATTGATGCTTCAAATAACCTGGTCATATCCGGCGACTTCACCGGAAGTTCGGATTTTGATCCGGGACCTGGAACCGTTGTCCTTACTTCGGTAGGCAGCGTCGATATTTTCATTTCCAAATTCCTGCTGAATGGTACTTTAGTTTGGGTAAGACAAATGGGCGGGTCAGCTGCTGATTTTTGTGAAGGTGTAGACACCGATGCCGCTAACAACATTTACACCACGGGCAGCTTCAGCGGCACAGCCGATTTCAATCCCGGTGGTACAGTCGACAACCTTATCTCGGCAGGATCAAGCGACATCTATGTTTCCAAACTGGATGCTGCCGGCACTTATGTGTTTGCTTTACGGATTGGCAATACTGGATCCGAAAGTGCCAACGCATTAACCGTCGACGGCGCAAGCAATGTCCTGGTTGCCGGTGATTTTTCCGGAACCGTCGATTTTGACCCGGGTGCATCTGTCTCCAACCTGACATCAGCAGGCTCGTCCGATATATTCATTGTCAAGATTAGTTCAGCTGGCGTGCATACATGGAGTCGAAACATGGGTGGCACCTCTTCTGATCGACCAAGTCAGATTATAACGGACGCAGCGGGTGGCGTTTACACTACGGGCTATTTTTACGGTACCTCAGATTTCGACCCCGGCGCTGGTGTATTCAATCTTGTCTCGGGTACCGGCAATCAGGAAGCATTTATTTCCAAGCTTACGTCAGCTGGGAATTTCTCCTGGGCCACCCGTACAGAGAGTACCGCAGGAGGCGAAACTGAAGGAGTGGCCGTCGCTTTGGACACTAATGAGGATATTTTGATCGCCGGATGGTTTGAACTCATCGTTGATTTTGATGCTGGTAGCTGCACCTACAACCTCCCTTCAAACGGCGATGATATATTCATTATGAAGTTGAGTGCCACTGCCATTGGCTGCATTCCGCCGCGAATCACGGGTTTCAGTCCAGCGGATGGCCCGGTTGGATCCACTGTGATCATCGACGGTGTTCAATTCAGCCCTACTGCCGCAAACAACACGGTATACTTTGGCGCAGCACGCGCCATCGTAACTGCCGCAACAAGTACAAGCTTAACCGTGACGGTGCCAACAGGAGCCACGTATGCCCCCATAACCCTCTCCGTAGCTGGAGCCATTGCCTATTCTCAAAGACCTTTCGTCGTGACCTTTCCCGATGGCGGGGTCATCAACACTTGCTCCTTTTCTGCGCCAACGAACTACAGCTCCGGCAACTTTGGCTACGGATTGGCCACCGGAGATCTTGACCTTGACGGAAAAGTGGATATCGTGATCAGCAATCCCACCGCGGGCACACTCATGATCTTCCGTAACACGAGCACGATCGGTTCGATTGATGCTGCTTCATTTGCCACCAGCGTGGATCTACCGGCCGGTACCAATGTGCAACATGTGGTCATTTCCGATGTCGACGGAGACGGTAAACTTGACCTTGTCGCTGCGGGATTCGACAGTAACATCATTGCCATTTACCGAAACATCGCTACGCCCGGAACACTGACTACTGCATCCTTTCAAGCCCGCGTTGACCTTGCGACCGGGGCAAGACCATTCGACGTGGAAGCGGCGGACCTGGACGGCGATGGCAAAACCGATATCGTTACTTCTACGGAAGGTCGATTGTCATTCTGGAGGAATATCGGCACAAGTGGTTCCCTGGCGACAGGTTCATTTGACACCCGGCAAGATATTTTCATCAACTCAATATCCGTTGCGATAAGCGACCTGGATGTGGATGGCAAACCCGACCTGATTATCGGTCCTGCCCTTAGCTCGGTCGCCAGGATCTACCGGAACATCAGCACACCTGGTTCACTGGTTCCTGGTTCGTTCGCTGCCGGCGTTGATTTCAGCGTGGGTGCATGGCCCGACTACATCGTAACCGGGGATCTCGATGATGATCAACGTCCCGATATCATTACTTCCTCCTGGCCCGGGGGCAGTATTTCCATTCTCAAGAATACCTCAACCCCAGGCACTATCGACGCGACGTCTTTCGCGCCCAAAGTGGATATCGCTGGACTTACAGAACCACGCGGATTATCGATCACCGACTATGATGGCGACAGCAAACCGGATATCGCGTTGGCGATGCAGATTTCCTCGAACATCCACATCTACAAGAATCTATCAAGCGCTGGAACCATTAACTCCGGATCCTTTGCACCCGTTGTGGCATTCCCGTCGGGCGGCAACCTGCGGCTAGTCACGAGCGCCGATTTTGACGGGGATGGTAAACCCGATCTCGCGACGAGCAACTGGAGCGGCCCTCCCCTTTCCGTCCTCCGCAACCTGCAGGGTACACCATCGATAACGGGTGTTGCACCCTCGTCCGGGATAATGGGTTCATCAGTTACCATCACGGGAACCAACTTCAGCCCCACCCCTTCCGACAACGTAGTAAAATTCAACGGGCTGGCAGCCACCGTAATCTCCAGCACCACCACATCGATTACTGCCATCGTTCCGACCAACGCGACAACCGGTCCGCTGACGGTTACTAAGAACTGCCTTACAGCGACGTCAGGTAATTTTACGGTGTTGCCTTACACGCCTCCCTGCAGCAATTTGTTGCTCAACGGCGCCACAGACAAAGTCTCATTTGCCGATGATCCTTCATTGGAACCCGCCGCGGTTACGGTGGAAGCCTGGGTAAAAGTGAATGCTTTTACTTCAACAAAGTCTGGAGGCAACACTTCAGCTCAATTCATCCTGTTCAAGAGAAATCAATTGACCGTCTATTCGGAAGGGTACTCCTTTGTACTTGATGAATCTACCAAATCATTCCTTGGGGTTGTGTCTTCGGGTGCCGGTGGCCCACCCAGCCAGCGAATCCTGTCGACGAGTGCCAACCTGGTGAATCTTAACCAGTGGTACCATCTTGCCTTGACGGCCGACAACGTGGAAGTCAAGTTCTTCGTCAACGGTGAGCTCATCGGGACACTTCCCACAGGATTTGCGCTGAACTATGGCCCCGAGGGATTGAGCATCGGGAATACTAGTCCATTAAACAGCTGGCAGGGCGCTTTCAACGGAAACGTGGACGAGGTGAGAATTTGGAATTCCGTCCGGTCGCAGTCGCAACTTCAAAGTTCAATGACTGCGGCGCTCGCAGGAACTGAACCTGGCCTGGTGGCCTATTACAAAATGGATGAAACCGGGCAAGGCGCTGGACTTACAGTAACCAACAGCGCTTCAGCTACCGGCGCCATTAACAATGGTGTGACGGTCGGCTCGGCGACTACACCCGTATTCAACGGTTCATGTTCATGTGTGCCAACGACTCAGCGTGATGCCCTTATTTCTCTTTACAATGCTACCGACGGCGCCAATTGGAGTGACAACACCGGTTGGCTCAGTGCGGATTTGAGCACCTGGTACGGCGTCACGGTATCCGGCTGTAATGTGACTGATGTTAATCTTGCCGGAAATAACCTGATCGGAGGCATCCCACCCGAGATAGGTTCCCTGACGATGTTGGAAGGCCTTGATTTAGGTGCCAACCAATTGAATGGCTGGATCCCTCCCGAAATCGGCAACCTCAGTGCGCTCACCGCGCTCAATCTTTCCATCAATCAACTGGAAGGATCTGTTCCGATAGAACTCAGCTACTTGTCCAACCTGCAAGTGCTTGGCCTGGCTTTCAACCAGCTCGGTGGCAACCTCCCCGTTGAACTTGAATTTCTCAGCCAGCTCACCGACGTGTACCTAAATAATAACAATTTCACCGGTGACGTGCCCTTGATCGGCGGAGGAGGTTCAAACATGTATAACCTTCTGCTCGAATTCAACCAGTTCACCGGCTTACCTGATCTCACTTCCTATTCCGGACTGAATGCGGTGAACATCCACAACAACCGGCTAACGTTTGACGACCTCGAACCCATTATGGCACTCACGAGTTACAGTTTCAGTTACAGCCCACAAGCGCCAGTCCCGCCAGGTGGAATAATCGCCTTCATCCCAGGAAACGACTTGCTCATTAACTTCTCTACCGGTGGCACCGCGAATAGTTACCAATGGTATAAGAACAATGTCCTCATCCCCGGTGCCACCTCTACTAACCTGTTGATCCCCAACGCAACTCCTGGAGATGTTGGCCTCTACGAAGTTCGGATCACCAATTCCATTGTGCCCTTGCTCACGTTATCCTCCATGACGTATACGGTGATCACCGATCCATGCGGAGCGTCAACGCCTACCTCCGGCGACCTGGACACCAGTTTTGCGCCGCTCATCAGCGCCCCCTCCACCTTCCTGGGTGTCGGCGTGCAATCCAACGGCAAGATCATTACATCCACCTCTTACACCATTGAAAACAGTACGATCAAGAGCGGCGTCTTGCGATTTAATACAGATGGTAGCCTGGACAATTCATTTGCGGTTAATCCCTATGCCGGCGAAGTCCTGGTTCAACCGGACAACAAGGTGTTGGTAGCCTACTCCGACGGTACCTATGCCTACCCGGTACGATTGAACAGTGATGGTACCGACGACACTGGTTTCAATGGGAATGTCTCGCAGTACTATAGCGGATCGATTAGCGCCATGGCCTATCAGAGCAGCGACAATACAATTCTCGTAGCCGGTGGGGCCTACATGACCCCGCCTTTTATAGAGCGCCTGAACCCGAACGGAACCTCTGCCGGCACACTGCCCGACGCCACGGATCTCTATGTAACTACCATCGCTGTTCAGTCGGATGACTACATCCTGATTGGCGGCCAATTTGTGGGCGGCATTCGCCGTCTCGATCCTTCAGGAGCATTGGATCCATCCTTTATGGGAGACGCCAGCGATTTTGTCACCGATATCGTGGTGCAGCCCGACGGCAAAATCCTGGTAGCCGGACTTTTCCAGTTCTTTAACGACCTTCCACACCGCGGCCTTGTCCGATTAAACCCCGATGGTTCCATCGACAACACGTTTACCGCTTTGGGTATCACCGATCTGATTGATCTGGGCTATTACCCGACCCGGCTCTTGCTGCAAAGTGACAACAAGATTATTGTGGCAGGACTTTTTGAAACGATCAATGGCGCCAGCCGCCGAAACCTGGTTCGGCTGAACCCCGACGGGACCGTCGATTGTTCGTTCGATCCGGAGGTGAGTTCAGATAGTGTCATCGAGGGTCTTGCGATTCAATCCAATGGCCAGATCCTCATTACCGGGTCGTTTACTTCGTATGAAAGCACGCCGCGCTACGGACTTGCCCGTATTAACGGTGTTAGCGCATCCCTCACTATAACGCTTCAGCCTTCCGATGTATTGATCTGCGATGGCGGTATTGCCACTTTCTCAACGGCGGCCACCGGCACTACCAACATAACTTATCAATGGCAATTTTCTCCCAACGGGATAGTGCCGTTCACCGATATTGCCAATGGCGGGGCTTATAGTGGTGCAAACACCTCCACCCTTTCTATCAACACAACCGGAATGTTTGGGGCAGGACGCTATCAATGCCGTATAAACGGTGACGCAGTAGCTCAACTTGTTAGCAATGATGAGGGGCTTTTTATTTATGCCTTTCCGACTGCACCTCCGGCGGTTGGAGGATCAGCATGTGGCGCGTCTTCCGTTACATTAACCTCATCGGGGATTCCCAATGGTAACTATCGCTGGTACACCGTCTCTTCTGGCGGTTCACCCATTGCGGGCGCTTTCAATGACACCTACGTCACGCCGGTGTTAGGATCAACCACCACGTTTTATGTTGCTGCCAACAACGGAGTCTGTGAAAGCCTGACCCGCACTCCAGTCGTGGCCACAATCAATACGATACCCGCTGCGCCGACAACTATTGGTGGCTCAGCCTGCGGACCAAACCCCGTCCTGCTCACCGCATCCGGATCCGTCAATGGTAATTACCGGTGGTATACCGTAGCAACGGGGGGAACAGCCATTACCGGGGAGACCAACTCAACGTATGCTACGCCGGTGTTGCTCTCAACGACGACCTATTATGCTGCCATTAACGACGGCACTTGTGAGAGTTCCGCACGAACGGCAGCTATAGCAACGATCAATTCACTTCCTGCTGCTCCCACAACAACTGGTGCAACCAATTGCCCATCCACGTCCATGACGTTGTCAGCCTCCGGCGGTGTCAACGGGCAATATCGCTGGTACACGGTCGCCACCGGAGGAACGGCCATCCCGGGTGAGGTGAACGATACCTATGTCACGCCCCTGCTCACCACCAGCACCACTTATCATGTAGCCATTAATGACGGCATTTGTGAGAGCGCAAGAACACCGGTTATCGCCACCATCAATACCGTTGGCAAGCCTGCCGTGGTGACCAGCAACTGTACCGCCACCGGCGCCATACTGACCGGACCTACCGGATTTACCACCTATGCGTGGTCCAATGGCGCGTCAACTCCATCGATCAATATTTCTGTGGCGGGAACCTATACCTTGATCGTGACCACCTCCGCAGGCTGCGTTAGCCCGCCCTCCGATCCCACCGTTTTCACCGCTGCCTTCTGTAACCAACCACCGGTTATCACAACGACCAGTATCACTACACCGGTTCAAAGCACCGTGACCCTCTCCGTTTCCAGCCTCACCAGTGACCTTGACAATAACATTGATTTCTCTACCCTGGCTGTGGTGGTGGGTCCTATCAGCGGGGCCATTGCTTTTTTCAATGCCAACAATGAACTGGTCGTTGACTATACCGACATCGCGTTTGCGGGTACCGATCAACTCACCATTCGGGTGTGCGATCTGGCCGGCGCCTGCGCCCAGGAGGTGATAACCATTGAGGTAAGTGGCGACATCACGGTTTACAATGCGCTCTCTCCCAATGGAGACGGAAAGAACGATGTCTTTTATATCCAATACATCGACGCTTTGCCGGACACAAAGCAAAACAAGGTCACCATTTTTGACCGATGGGGAAGCGTAGTGTTTGAGATCGAGAACTACGATAACGGCACACGCGTGTTCAAAGGCTTAAGCAACAGCGGCACTGAGTTGCCAAATGGGACGTATTTCTATTCTCTGGAATTCGGCAGTGGCGCACCAAAACGAACCGGCTTTATTTCGCTTAGAAGATAGATCCAGGCGCGTTTTGACACTACTAGTTTGGTTTTACTTAACTTTAATAATATGAAGAACTTACAGCCCTTGCTCCTTAAAAAGCTACCACGAAGGCCGGTTCTCATTTCCATCTGCATTTTACATTTTACATTCTGCATTTTACATTCCGCACCGGCACAGCAGGATCCCATCTATGCCTCCTACATGATGAATCCGCTGACCATTAATCCTGCATACGCAGGAAGCAACAACATGCTCAACGGATCGCTACAATACCGTACACAATGGGCAGGGCTGGATGCCAATCCGACTACAGTCAATTTTTCAGCTCACATGTCTGCCCTGCGCAACAAGATTGGCGCCGGACTAATGGTTATACAGGATCAACTGGGCGACACCAAGAACACCGAATTCCAGGGGGTGTTCTCCTACAAGATTCAGCTCAACAACTCTTGGCTCTCCTTCGGCATGCAGTCAGGATTCATTCGTTATCAAACCGACCCTTCCAAGCTCACCATCCGCGACCCGGGTGATCCGGCTTTTGTACAACTTACTGAAACCAAATTCAACACCGGAGTGGGTATTATTCTGAAAAGCGACAACTACATGGTGGGTGTTTCTGTCCCCCGACTTCTGCCAGCGACCGTGAGCCAAGGCGGGCAGGAGATTGAACTTTACAAGCAGACGTATTACCTCTTTGGTTCCTACGCCTGGTTACTCAATGAGAATATCCGGTTCAAACCCTCCGTTCTGATGCGCGCCACAGCCGGCAGTCCCCTCTCCTACGACGTGAATGCGTCCATGACTTTCAGGGAGAAGTACACCGGGGGACTCTTCACCCGCAACTTCAACACCTACGGGCTGCTGGCCCAAATGATGGTGGATAAGTTTCGCTTTGGCTATGTATTTGAGTTGCCCGTGGGCTCCTCTAACCTGAACTTCACTACACACGAAATCACCGTCGGCCTGGCCATGCACGTGCTGTCGTTCCATGATCGGGCGATGAAGATCTATTAGGAAAAAGGCAATGGAACTCAAACCAGCATCGGTATCATGCTTGGTCCTCCTGTTCTTGTGTGTCAGTCTGCCGCCAGTTGAACTGCAAGCACAGCCTTCATTGCTTTGGGCAGGTCGAATGGGCGCCACTTCTTCCGACCAGGGCCAGGCTACTACCACCGATGCCTCGGGCAATGTTTATTTCACGGGGTGGTTCACAGGGACGGCTGACTTTGATCCCGGCCCAGGGGTTGTCAACCTCACCCCCAACGGATCCCTCGATGTGTTTGTCACCAAGTTCGACGCCAACCGCAACTTGGTTTGGGCCATCAAAATGGGAGGATTCTCTGCCGACCAGGGACAAGCCATCGCGGTGGACGGCTCGGGCAACGTCTATGTAGCCGGATACTTTACCGGAACCGGAACGTTCGGCGGCTCCAGTCTCTCATCCGCCGGCGGCAGCGATGCATTTGTTTGTAAACTCAACTCGTCGGGTGTGGGACAGTGGGGGCGCCGGGTTGGAGGAACGGGGTCTGACACCGGGTATTCCATTGCTGTGGACGGTGCCGGAAACGTTATGGTCGCCGGGACATTCAACAGTTTGGTCGACTTCGATCCGGGAGCGGGCACACTTAACCTTACCTCATTCGGCTTCTCGGATGCCTTTGTGTTCAGCCTCAACACATCGGGAACCTTCCGTTGGGCGAAACAAATGGGAGGACCATCCTATGATTATGGCTATGGTGTGGCCTGCGATGGGGCCGGCAATGCGGTTACCACAGGTTACTTTGATGATACTGCCAACTTTGACCCCGCAGTCACCGACTTCTCGCTCTCTTCAAATAGCGGAACGTATGATGTCTACGTAACGAAACTGGCAAATGCTAATGGCAATCTCATTTGGGCCAAGAGCATGGGTGGCGACTCCGGCGACTTTGGGATGGCCATCGACGTGGATGCCTCCGACAACGTGTACACCACCGGGTACTTTCAATTCGGTGCCGGCAATCCCGCCGACTACGATCCGGGACCAGGCGTATTCAACCTTATTCCAACCCCAGGGAGCTCCATATTCGCCGGCGATGTGTTTGTGAGCAAGCTGGATGCCTCCGGTAACTTTGTGTGGGCAGCCAAGATGGGAGGCACTGACATGGATGAAGGCTATGGGATCGCCGTGGATGTCGCGCAGAACGTGTACGTGACCGGCAACTTCGCCGGCACGGCTGACTTCGATCCCGGAACACCCACGTTTGACCTGGTTTCACAAGGCGACCGGGACATATTCAACGCAAGGCTGGATGGTTCTGGGAACTTCAGTTGGGCCTTTAGTACCGGCGGAGGATTGATGGACATGGGATTGGGCATCGCGCTGGATCCCTCCTCAAACATCATCACCACGGGGATGTTTGCAGGCACGGTTGATTTCGCGCCGGGCGCCTGCGTTGTGAACCTGAGCGCTTTGCTGAGCAACTCGGATATCTTCATCACCAAGATCGCTCCGTCACCGCCTCCGGCTCCTGTGATTACCGGGTTCGTACCTATGTCGGGAACTCCCGGAACTGTGGTGACGATCAGTGGCAACAATTTCAGCACGACGCCGGCCAACAATGTTGTTACTTTTAATGGTAACCCTGCGGTGGTAACGGCCAGCACAGCAACCAGCATCACCACCATGGTGCCCGTCGGCACGCTCACAGGCCCTATCACACTCGATATCGGGTGCCTAAGTACACAGAGCGCAGATGCCTTCACGGCCACCGGCCCCTGCAACATTCCCACTGTACAACGTAACGCCCTTATCGATCTCTACACAAATGCGAATGGGGCGTCCTGGAACAACAAGACGAACTGGCTGAGTGCCGATGAGAGTACGTGGTTTGGTATCACAGTCACCGGATGCCGTGTAACAGCGATTGATTTGCCTTTCAACAACCTGTTCGGCCCCCTTAACGAAACCCTCACTAATATCACTACGCTGGAGCGCCTAAAGCTCAACGGCAACCTGCTGAATGGCGCTTTACCATCCTCCATTGGAAACCTGACTTCGTTAATAGAAATCAATGTTCAATCCAATCAAATGAGCGGCTCGCTGCCTCCAAGCCTGGCCCAGTGCACATCCCTGGAGAATCTTCACCTTGAAGGAAATGATTTCCTGGACATCCTTCCAAGTTTTCTAACCGGTATGACCAACCTCCGGAGCATCAACCTTGGCTTCAACCGCTTCTTGGGCAGTATTCCACCAGAAATGGGAAACCTTACCAATCTGACTTTCCTTTCTCTTGCATCCAACAACCTTGGCGGCACAATTCCCCCGGAAATCGGAAACCTGACCAACCTTCAACTCCTTGACTTATCGCGCAACTCCCTGGCCGGGAACATTCCCCCGGCACTCGAGAACCTGACTTCCCTGCAGTTCTTGCAATTGTGGTCAAACCAGCTTGACGGGCCGATCCCTCCTGAGTTGGGCAATATGAATTCACTGATTTCACTGAACCTTGGACAAAACGAAATTACAGGAACGGTCCCCACGGAACTTGGAAATCTAAGCACTCTCATCGACCTGTTCCTTGATCACAACCAGTTGTCAGGTGCTTTTCCCGCTTCCGTGGCCGCCCTCGACCTGGAGGTCGTACACATTGAGAACAACACATTTACAGCAATTCCAACCTTTGACGATGAATTTATTACTGAGTTGTGGGTGGCGAACAACCAACTGGAATTTGACGATCTCGAACCAAACCTTCCTTGTAGCGGATTTAGCTATAGCCCACAGAGAACCTTACCTCCCGGCGGAACGATCACCGTTGCGGTGGGTGGAACGCTGAATATCCCATTCTCATCTCCAGGGTCCGCCAACCTGTTCCAGTGGTTCAAAGATGGCCAACCCCTTGTCGGCTTCACCTCCCCAACGCTGAACCGGCCGGGGATGACGTCGGCTGATGGAGGGATCTATTACGTGGAAGTTACCAGCACGTTGGTTACCGGACTCACGTTGCAGTCAGATCCTTACCTTGTTCTTACAGACCCGTGCATTGCCTCCACACCCACAGGTGGCGACCTGGACACAACGTTTGACCCCCTCATCGATATTCCTACCTCGGTGGTTGCATTGGGTCTTCAAAGTGACGGCTCCATTATTGCCGCCACGGGTCCCACCTCCATTGATGGCAATCTATTTGATGGAATCGTCAAGTTCTCCACTGATGGTATCCTGGATGGATCATTTTCTGCCAATACCATCCATTCACGCGCCGGTCAGCTGATCGTGCAACCGGATGACAAGATCCTGACTACAGCTGGGTTTGGTGCTTTTGATGCATTCAGTGATATCATCCGCTTGAACGCCGACCTTACTGATGACACCGGATTTAACGCGTCTATTGATACGGAGACCATCAATGGCATTGGCCTTCAACCGGACGGAAAAATACTTGTATCCTACAATAGTGAAGCCTCACCGACATTCCTGGCCCGCCTGGAAACCGACGGCTTTGAGGATTTTACTTTTTCTGCGCCATTCGATATGCCCGCCTCTATCATCAAAGTGCAGTCGGACGATTACATTCTCATTGCGGGAAACTTCCCCAACTGGATTGCCCGCCTGGACCCGAATGGTTCGATCGATCCCACGTTCACACCCCAGGTTAACGGCATGATCACGGAGATACTCATTCAACCCGATGACAATATCCTGATTGCAGGGTCCTTCACCAATGTCAACGGCGTTCCCAAACTTGGCCTGGCAAGGTTGCTGCCGGACGGACAATTGGACGACACCTTCATTGCCGCGGGTATCACCGATGGGTTAATGCCGATTCACCGCTTCACGCGAATGGCCTTGCAAAGTGACGGAAAAATAGTGCTGGGTGGATTGTTTGATTCAGTAAATGGCCGGAACATCAGGAACCTGGTGAGACTAAATACTGATGGCACCATGGATTGTGCTTTTGACACCGGCTCTGGTCCGGATGCAACCGTGTGGGATGTTGCTATCGAAGCGGATGAGCAAATTGTAATCAGCGGGGACTTCACCAACTATAATGGCGCCGTCCGCAACGGACTAGCGCGTGTCAACAACGGCAGCACCGGCCCTCCAACAATCACGAGCTTCAGCCCGGCGAGCGGTGCGATTGGGGCAACTGTCACGATCACCGGTACAAACTTCAGCCCCATAGCGGCAAACAACATCGTGTATTTTGGCGCGACGAAGACTATCGTCTCTGCAGCAACTCCAACACAATTGAACGTCACCGTTCCTCCGGGCGCGACCTTCGAACCCATCACCGCAACAGTTGGCAGCCTGACCGCCTACGCTCCAAGGCCTTTTGTTCCAACCTTTGCGGGCGGAAGCCCCATTGTGCCTGCCTCATTTGCCGCACATGTTGACTTCACCAATCCGGCCGCTCCCAAAAGCATCAACATCGGAGACCTTGATGGCGATGGATTGGCCGACATGGTTGTCTCGTCACAATCCGGAACCACAGGCATCATTTCCGTCTTTAGAAACACAAGTACTCCTGGAACCATAGCTGCCGGATCCTTTGCTCCTCCGGTGGACTTCCTCAAACCTAACTCGATCCGGGAAGGCATGTCGCTCGCTGACATTGACGGAGATGGGAAGTTGGAGATCGTCGCCGTAGATACCAATAACGACCGTGTTTCCATATACCTCAACCTTGCAGTGCCGGGAACATTGGATGCCACCTCGTTTGCCACCCCGTTGGAATTCAACGTCGGTATCAACGATGCCCCGACGAACGTGGACGTGGAAGATTTGGACGCTGACGGCTTGCCGGAAATTGTTACGTCCGACTTTCTAAGGGACCGGATAACCATCATACAAAACACCTCATCGCCGGGCACTATTACTTTCAGACCCCGGTTCTACATACCAGCCGGCGATGGCGCAACAGATATCGCCATCCGTGACTTCAACAACGACGGAAAACCCGACCTGGCAGTCGCCAATGAATTGGCAAATACGGTCTCCGTTCTGGAGAACGCATCAATTCCAGGTTTGCTTTCTGCTTCTTCCTTCTCCCCTGCAGTAGACTTTGTAGTCAACAACGGACCCACCAAACTTTCCATTGGAGATATCGATGGCGATGGCAGCCAGGACATCATCACGGCCAATCTGGGAACATCCAACAGCGTTTCGATTCTTCGCAACATCCTAACCGGTGGACCGATCAATCCCGGCGCGTTTGCTTCGGCAGTGAATTTTACAACAGCGGGTCCCAACAACAGCGTCGAACTTGCTGACCTCAACGGGGATGGAAAGATTGATGTTGTCACCGCTTTGCCCGGAGGCTCCCCACAGATTGCTGTATTGCAAAACGCGAGCACGCCGGGCAGCCTTTCGCTGAATGCCTTTGTTGGATTTGCAGCGGGTGCCGGGACTTTTGAGGTTGCTCTCGGCGATCTTGATAACGACGGCCAGACGGATATTGCCACGGCAAACAGCGGAGACAACACCGTTTCCGTTTTGCGATTCAATTCGGCTCCTACAATTACCATCACCTTGCAACCCTCGGATGCTGTCGTCTGCGAGGGTGCCACAGCCGCATTCAATACGGCCGCAACAGGCACAACGAACATCATTTACCAGTGGCAATTCTCCCCGGATGGTATTGTCCCGTTTGTTGACATCGCCGACGGTGGCGGCTATTCCGGTGTAACCACTACAACATTATCGGTGAACACAACGGGTGGTTTCGGTGAGGGGCGCTACCAATGTCGCATCAACGGTGACCTGGCTGCCGAGGTGTTAACGGCAGACGAGGGACTCTTCATAAATCCCCTTCCGGCTGCGCCCGGAGCAAGCGGCGGGTCGAACTGCGGGGGTGGTACGGTGATTCTCACCGCCACGGGCGCTACGGATGGCGAATACCGGTGGTACACTACTTCTTCCGGAGGCAGCCCAATTACGGGCGCAGTCAACGCTGCCTTTACTACGCCCGTAATCACGGTCACCACTACCTACCACGTCGCCGTCCACAACGGCACCTGCGAGAGTTCAACACGAACTCCAGTGGTTGCTACCATCAACACACCGCCGGCGCCTCCTTCCGCACTTGGTGCATCCAGTTGTATCGCTGCCGCCATAACCCTTACGGCCTCGGGCGGAGTCAATGGCGATTACCGCTGGTATACGGTTGCCACAGGAGGCACCGCCATCCCTGGTGAAGTAAATGACAGTTATACTACTCCCGTCATTTCCACCACAACAAACTACTACGTTGCGCTTTTCGACGGTACGTGCGAAAGTACTCGTGTGCCGGCTGTTGCTACCATTGAAGTGGTCGCCAAGCCCGCCATAGCTACATCCAATTGCACAGCCACCGGGGCGACGCTCACCGGCCCCGCAGGATTCTCTGGGTACACATGGTCCAATGGTGGCACTACCCAACAGATTTCTGTTACGGTCGCCGGCGCTTACACGCTTACGGTAACGTCTAGCGGAGGATGTCTCAGCCCGGTCTCGGATCCCGTCAGTTTCACCGCGGCATTCTGTAATCAACCACCCGTTGTTCAGCCCACCACTGTCACGACCACGATTCAAGGCACGGTAACCATCAACATCAGTACTTTGATATCCGACCTTGACAACAACATCGACATGACCACGTTGCAGGTTCTTGTTCAACCCCTGAGCGGTGCGGCCGCCTCGGTGAACGCGAACTTTGAGATCGTGGTGGACTACTCCATGGTCAGTTTTGCGGGCACCGATCAGCTTACGATCCAGGTTTGCGATGTGAGTAGTGCGTGCGTGCAGCAGGTGATTACCATCGAGGTGGCGGGGGACATCACCGTCTATAATGCTCTTTCGCCCAATGGAGATGGGAAGAACGATGTCTTCTTTATTCAGTACATCAATGCATTGCCAGAAACTCAAGAAAACAAGGTTACTATCCTGAACCGTTGGGGCTCGGTGGTATTCGAAACAATCAATTACGATAACACGAACAACGTTTTCCGCGGATTGAGCAGCAGTGGAGCGGAGTTGCCATCCGGAACCTACTACTACATCCTGGAATTCACCAGCGGAGCAGCCAAACGGACGGGATTCCTCTCGCTCCGAAGGTAAACAACAAAAAAAAGAGGTTGCCGTAACTGGCAACCTCTTTCTTCAACAGCGAAGGCGCTTACGGTATCTGTAAATATTCCTCGTATGTCTTCAAGACAATCGGCTGCATCTTGTCCTTGCTCAACACGGAATTGAGTTTGGGAAGATGCTTGTCCTTCAGCTTCTTGTAGTCGGCCTTGGCCGTGGAGAAGCGAGACTCAATCGCTTCCATGTTGCTTAGCTCGGCCTGGTTGGGCTTATAGTAGCTGTTGGCCAACTTCGCATACAAATCCGTCATCTTTTCGCGCAATTGCGGCTCGGCAGCACCCACGTAGTTGTCACCTTTCATGACCACCAACGTCTCCTTCAGCTTATTGAAATCCGCGATCATCGGGTCGGCGATCTTCGGATTCTTGGTCTTCACCTGTTCCGCCATTTTCAGGTATTCATCCATGGTGTAAACCACGTAAGCCAATTCCTGCGACATGTCAAACATTTTCTTGGTGGCCGCTTCCTGTGCTTTCCGATCAGCCAGTGAAATAATTGACTTGGGATCGTACTGTACCACCAGGTCGTTGGTGTAAGTATCCTTCCCCTTCTGGATCACCACTTTGTAGGTACCGGCAGGTACACGAGGGGTAGTGAAACCACCAAATGTGAACGTCTTGCCCGTTGCCACTTTAGGGGGCTTGGTAGTGAAGTTCCAGTTCACCACGTTGATGCCCTTGGATTTTCCGGGGCCAATCTCTGTGATCTTGTTGCCATTGGCGTCCTGGATCTCCAGGCTCATCTTGCCCAACACGTGTCGTTTCTTCAGGTAATAGATAATCTGGGCCGACTGGCTCGGGTTCTCGCCTATAAACTGTGTCTCGGTGCTGGCGCCGCCAAATCCGTTATTCTCCGGGATAGTGGCCGCCTTCGTCTTGAAGAAATACAGCTCCTTGTCGAGGTTCTCGGCCGTCATCTGGCGCAGGATGCTGATGTCATCAATGATGATTACACCGCGTCCGTGGGTGGCCAATACCAGGTCATTGGTCTTCTTGTGAAGCTCGATGAAGTGCACGTTGGCCGACGGCATGTTGTTCGTGAACTTGTACCAGTTCTGACCACCGTTCAGGGTGATATACAATCCATATTCTGTACCCAGGAACAACAGGTTCTCATTGACATAATCTTCCTGGATGTTCCGGGCGAACCCATAGATGTCCGGGGTAGCAATGGACTTCCAGGTAGCACCAAAATCGGTGGTCTTGTAAACATAAGTGTTCTGGTCGCCGGTCTGGTAGCCGGTAAAGACGGCATACGCATTGGCTTTATTGAAAACACTGGCTTCGATATGATAGGTCATCGTATTTTTCGGAAGGCCAGGAACGTTGGCAATTACGTTCGACCAGGTCTTGCCGCCGTCTTTCGTTACCTGCAGGTTGCCATCATCGGTACCGGCCCACACCACGTTGGCGTCGAGCGGTGATTCGGCAATCGTGAATACGGTGCAATGATTTTCAGCGCCGGAGTTGTCGCGTGACAAGCCACCCGAGTCTTCCTGGTTTTGCTTGGCCGGGTCGTTGGTCGTGAGATCAGGGGAAATCTTCACCCAGGTCTCACCCATGTCATCGGAGCGATGCACGAACTGGCTGCCTATATAAACACGGTCAGCAACGGTCGGACTGACGGCGAGAGAAGCATTCCAGTTGAACCGAAGCTTCGGATCGCCTTTTGCGGCAAGCGGTTGGATGGTTTGGGCCTGGTCCTTGGCGGGATCAAATCGCCACACATTCTCAGCGCCCTGCATTTCAGAGTACACCAGTTTCTTGGTCGGGTGACGATACACACGATAGCCATCGCCCACACCGGCACGGACCCAGTCTTTGGCTTCGATACCACCGGGCGAAGCCGAGGGACCGAACCAGCAGCCGTTGTCCTGCAAGCCACCATACACATTGTAAGGCTCTTCATTGTCCACACTCACGTGATAGAACTGGGAGACCGGAATATTCTCTACGATCTCGAGTGTAGTGCCGCCATCCCATGACCGGTAGATTCCACCGTCGGTGGCTATATACATGCGGTCGGAATTGCTGATATCAAAAACAATATCATGGACATCCGAGTGATTAGGCCCCAGGTTCTTGAAAGTTTTGCCGCCATCGCGGGAAATGGATCCCAGCAAGCCTGCCTTGACGACCACGTCCGGGTTCCTCGGATCCACTTCGATCCGGGAGAAGTAAAACGGACGCACAACAATGCCGAAGTCATTGTTCAGCTGCTTCCAGCTTGCCCCGGCGTCATCACTACGGTACATGCCTTTATCCTTGTCTTGTTCAGACTCAATAACGGTATACAAAATGTTTGAATTGGACGGCGCTACTGCAATCGCCAGGCGGCCGAGTTTACCGGCAGGGAAACCTTTGTGAATTTTGGCAAAGGTCTTACCTCCGTCAGTGGATTTATAAAGTGCACTGTTGAGACCTCCCGAATTGAACGCCCAGGGTTTGCGACGCACTTCCCAGAAGGCTACGTAAACGATATTGGGATCTTTCGGATCAAGTGTCAGGTCGCTGGCACCCGTGGTTTTGTCCACATAAAGGATCTTATTCCAGGTTTTGCCACCGTCGGTGGTCTTGTACAGTCCGCGCTCTTCGCTGTCGCTCCAAAGTGGACCGAGGACCGCCACATAGATTTCGTTGGGATTCTTTGGGTTGACCTGGATTCCCGCGATGCGTTCTGACTTCTCCAGGCCAATTTTGTTCCAGGTAGAACCGCCGTCTACGGTTTTATAAAGTCCGTCGCCGACAGAAACGCTGTTGCGGGTCCATACTTCACCGGTACCCACGTACACGACGTTATCTGGGTTGGAAGGATCAATTTCGACCGCTCCAACTGACTGGCAATGTTCATCGAAAATGGGATTGAAGGTCGCACCCCCGTTGGTGCTCTTCCACACCCCACCACCGGCGGTTCCGGCGTAGATGATGCGGTCGTTCTTGGGATGAAGCTCAAGGTCCGTGATACGGCCGCTCATCAGGGCCGGGCCGATGTGACGGGCACGTAGGTCACCAAAAAGTTCTTTGCCTTTGGTTACCGCTTCCGCCTGCTGGGGTGTTTGCGCCACAGTTGAAAAGCCTGCGGCAGTCAATACAATAAATAATAATCGTTTAATCATAGAGCTTGGATTTGACTTGATAGGAAATACTGAGAAAAAACAAGGGCAGACCATGGTCTGCCCTTGCTGAAGTTATTTCATTTAATTGCCTTCCGGATACTTGAAGGCTGCGGCGTCCACTTTGGGATTCAGCTCGATGTTGGAGATGGTAATCGGTTGGCTTCCCTGGCCTTTGGCGCCCTGGGACATCGAGAAGGGCATCATGAGGCCACCGACTTCCTGGTAGTCACTCCATTTGATTTGGCTGATCATGCCCTTGGCTGGACCTGACTTTATTTCAGTTTCCATCATGAGTGGTACGTAGTTTTCCGCATCAAAGAAATAGAAAACTACATTGTCAGCAGGCTTGCCGTCTACCATAATCGGCTTCTTGGTCAGTTTGATTTTGAAGGTCTCGGTTCCGTCGATGGTTTCTTTGCCAAGAAGTTCTGCCGTGAGGCCTCTTTTCTTGTAGTTCAGGAAAACATCCGGGAACTCGCCGATCTCCAGTTTGTAGTTTTCAGTGGCTTCGGCATCGCTTTTCTCGGCCTTCATATTCATGAAGTTGTGTGACCAAAGAGTGGTGCCGTCATAAACGCCCTGTTTGATCTCCTTGCCCTGGAAGGTGATTACTTGCATTGCCTTCCCGTCTTTGAACTGGTACATGGCGATCGGGATTTCCATGCCGCCCTGGTTCAGTTTTGCCGATATTTTCATACCATCGAGCGCCTCCCATTTTGCGCGTCCGCCGGTATTCTCGAAATACTTGTTCACAATGTCATCCACCGTCTGTGCCTGGGCTGCTGAAAGGCAGAAAACAGTTAGTACGGTCAGTAAATGCTTGATTTTCATAGTAATTGGTTGGTTTTTGGGGAATTCATTAAGGCATTCAAGGTATTCTAACTAATTCAGAAGGAGAAGGTTTCACGGGCCTAAATTTTATCCCGCTTCTTCCATAATCTATCCATTTTGAGCAACGTCTCAGTGATCCGCTTCACAAACCCAGGCCCCTCGTAGACAAACCCGGTATAGACCTGGATCAGGTCGGCACCTGCCGTCAACTTCTCCACAGCGTCCATGGGTGTCATGATTCCTCCCACCCCAATGATGGGAAAATCTGTTCCAAGCTTTTCACGGAGATAGCGGATAACCTCGGTTGAACGTTGCCGAACCGGCAGGCCACTCAAACCACCTGCACCGATCGCGTTAACTGTCGCGGGCGGCGTAGTCAATCCCTCCCGGGAAATGGTGGTGTTGGTGGCAATGACCCCGTCTGTTCTGGTATCCCGAAGTATCTCCACGATGTCATCCAATTGCCCATTCGTCAAGTCGGGAGCAATCTTGAGCAGCACGGGCTTACTCACTTCTTGCGACCGGCTCATGGCTTTGACACGAAGCATCAATTTCTTCAAAGGTTCCTTTTCCTGGAGGTCGCGCAGCCCGGGCGTGTTGGGCGAACTGACATTCACGACAAAGTAATCCACATACGGATACAGCTGATCCATACATGCCGCGTAATCTTCTTCCGCCAATTCAAGCGGAGTCGCCTTGTTTTTACCAATGTTGCCGCCGACAATGATCGATGTCGATCGCCTTTTTAACCTTTCGACAGCGGCTGCAACGCCTTCGTTATTGAAACCCATCCGATTAATCAATGCCTGATCAGCCGGAAGCCGAAATAACCTGGGCTTGTCGTTGCCTGGTTGTGGTCGGGGCGTCAGCGTACCGATCTCAATAAAACCAAAACCAAAACAGGACATTTCATCGATGACCCTTGCATCCTTGTCAAATCCTGCTGCGAGACCAACCGGGTTAGGAAAGGTAAGACCAAGAATTCTTCGCTCGAGGCGGGGATCTCTCCTCACAAAGAGTGCACGCCAAAGGGATTTTACTCCGGGAAGAACGCCGAAGAAACGAATCAAGCCAAAGGTGAAATGATGGGCGCGCTCGGGGTCAAGTTTGAACAGCAGGGGCCGTATGAGCGCTTTGTACATGAACTACTTTTTCTTCTTGACTTTTTTAGGCTTCAGGGAGAATTTCTTGAACCCGGCGGAAACCACTTGCTCAATCAACACATTGATATCCATGGCAGCCGCATTGGTTGTGGCATTGATTCTCCAGATCAAGTTGTGACTCCGGTCATTAAGGTCAATGATGAGGCTCCCCAATTGGTAATCCCTGCTCCACGTTTGACTGCTGTTGTCGGGGGAGACGCCCAGCGGACCCAGTTGACTATAATCCGTGCGTTGCTGGGTTCCCACCACATAGGTGGCCAGCAAATCTCCGGCAGAGTCAACCTGTTCAAGGCCTTTAGCTTTTAATTCCTTGGCAATCGAACTCCGTATCCACTCGTGCAGCTTCGCTTCATTTCCGGTACGCCGGTCGCGTGGAGTGATGATCTCGCCGGAACCGAGCGTAAACGTCTTATACTTGGACAGGTCGCGGTTCTTGTCGTACTCGACATTGATGTCCTGGGCCGCCAGAGGAGTGCCAAAAACCAAACATGCAATAAGAAGAAATGATCGCATGGTGCAAAGGTAAGAAATTGCACCCGCACGACTTATAAAACGCTATTTATTAGATTTGCAATGAATGCGTCTTCTGTTGGCTTTTGTGCTTGTGTCTCTTTCGCAGGTGGCCGTCGGTCAGATGGATTCAACACTTCGCTACGACACGGCGATTGTTGATCGGGCTTTCTCGGAGCTGCCCGGCATGGTAAAGAAACCTGAAAAGCAATCGGGTCATTCTCAAGTGCATGTCATGCTAAAAGACAACGCAACTTTTGGCCTTGGCATTTCGGTATACAATGCTTCCCGGGGTCGTGTCCCGGGAATGCAGATTGATCCATACTATCAGGTTGATACACTTACCTGGAGAACTAACAGTCCCTTAGTAGTTCTAGATGGCGTAGTTTTCAATCAAAGCATTGGGAGTTACTACAATTTGAATGCCTTTGAATACAGTGACATGCGGATGATTTTGAGCCGGAACGGTGCTATTGCCTATGGAGGTGGTGGTGGAAACCGTGGTGCGATTGTGCTTCAATCCAGAAGCGGCGAGGGACTCTTAAAGCCAACTTTCGACTTCAATACCACAACTACGTATGCGTGGACTGAAAACGATCATTTCCCTGTCAGTCATTGGAACCTTTCCAACAGCCTGGGGTACGCGCAGGATTTTGGAAAGCTCGATCTGAGGCTCTCTACAAATTACACCGTTCAGCCGCCCGGCGATGCGGGCATCAAAGGACCTTCCTTCTGGAGGCTGAAGGCCAACGTTGGATATACCCTGCCACGCTTTACCGCGCGTTTGATCTTAGCAGGAAACGAGGGATGGTTGATCAACCCCAACCATTCACCGCAGGGGTCATCTGACTCCCGGGCACAAAACGATCTACTTCAAGGAAACCTGATGATGTCGTATAAACTCAGCAACTGGTTGTCGCTTTCTGGGCAGTTTAGCCGAACAAAGGTGAGTGATGTCCAGAGCTTTAACTCTGTCTCGTACACGCAATCAACCAACCATGACAACCGCCTGGATGCCGGCAACCTCCTTCTTCATGCCAAAACCAGAATCTCGAAAGCATTTACTTTATCTGGTTCGGCGGGTTGGGTTGCCAACTCAACCTATTCTCAATCAAGAGGTTTGTCATATGAGGTTACCACACATTCCATACTCGCCACCACATACATTGGATTCAGGGAGAAGCTTTTTTTGGAGTATGTGTTCAGAAGGGACATGGTTGATTACTATTTCTTGAGCGACGCCTTTAATGCTTACTCGTTTTCCGGCAGCTATCTTTTCAACCATCTGATCGACCCTTCCGGCAAGGTACTTTCCTTTAGCAAGATCCGGGCAAGTTATGGTGACAATGACTGTCAGTTGGATACTTCAGTTCCCCGTGTTGGAGCGGATTACCCTTATCCAGGCGTGCAGCGTTCGAGTGCCGTTGAAGCAGGACTGGAAGTGGGATTCCTGAAAGGCAGGATACAGTTAATGGGCAACTACTTTAAGAATAAATCCTACACACCTGGACCCATGGCACCCCCGGTGGATCCAGTCACCGGATATACCGTCACCTACTACAGTGTTTACTACAATACCATAGTTGATGGATTTGAATTTCTTGCCCGGATGAAAATAGTCGAAGGAAAAAAATTCGGGCTTACTACACAGTTGATTGCCGGGTGGAATAAAACGAGCCTTGAAAGAGTGAGCGGATCATTCTTTTCAGGTGGCCACTGGCCTTCCGCAACTCCGGACTGGATCGGCGGTTGGCTGAACCAGGTTACGGCGGGGCGCTTTTCATTTTCCATGTTGATTGATGTCTCCATGGGTGGATCAGTTTTAGGCACAACACCAGGCGCCAACAATTTTCACTTCTTTGATAAAAGCTTTGTGAAGATTCGGGAGTTCTCGGTGGGCTACAACCTTTCCTTGTCCACCCGGATGAAGGGCTTTGTATCGCTCTCCCTTCGGAACCCCGTTACCTTGTACAGCAATTCCGACCTGGATTTCGAAACTTTCACACTCAATAACTACGCCGGCCTCGGCAAAAGCGCAAGTGTAAGCTTTAGTCTCGAATTCTAGCCGACCTCAACTCCTGGGGTGAAACTCCCGAATGACTTGCTTCAAGTAGTCACGATCCAAATGCGTGTAGATTTCCGTCGTGGTAATGGATTCATGTCCTAGCATTTCCTGCACCGCGCGCAGGTCAGCACCGCCCTCGATCAGATGGGTGGCAAACGAATGACGAAACGTATGTGGGCTGATACTCTTCCTGAGACCGATCTTCGCCGCCAGCGCTTTGATGATCAGGAAAATGGTCACGCGCGAAATCTTCCGGCCGGCGCGATTGAGAAACACATGCCCCTCAAAGCCCTTTTGGATGGGAAGATGAACTCGGATTTCGTCAAGGTAAATACGAAGGTATTTCATGGCATCACGGCCGATGGGCACCAGGCGTTCCTTGTTGCCTTTGCCCACTACCCGCAGAAAACCCAAATCAAAATAGATATTGGCCCGCTTGAGCTCTACCAGTTCTGATACACGAAGCCCTGAACTATACAGTACCTCGAGCATCGCGCGATTGCGTCCACCTTCTGGTGTCGAAAGATCGATCGCTTCCAGCAACTTGACAATTTCTGCATAGTCCAGTGTATCTGGCAGCCGACGACCCAAGCGAGGACCTTCCAGCAACGCCGTCGGATCCTTATCGATTCGTTCTTCAAACAACAGGTACTTAAAGAACCCTTTGACTCCACTCAGAATCCGGGCCTGGCTATGGGCACTCATACCCAGCTCGTTGATAAATTTTAAAAAGGCCTGCAACTGCCGGTAGGTAATCTCCTCCGGTCGCACGCCACTATGCCGCAGTTCCACGAAGTCCGCCAGCTTGATGATGTCCCTCACATAGGCGTCAATGGAATTCTGCGACAACGACCTTTCCAGCTTCAGGTAGTTACCGAAGTCGCGGATATCTGCGTCCCATGATTTCCGGCTCATGGCGTTTCGTTAGCCTGAATATTTCCCGACATTTGCCAAAGATCGTTAACCCTCTTGTCACCATGCCCATTAAGCTTTTGTTTTTTCTTCTCGGTACGGTTTTCCTCGCTTCCTGCGCCGATGGCATTCACACTTCCTCCTGGAAGGCAAAGGGTGTGGACCTCAAGGCATATAAGTCATACGCCTGGATAGCCCCGGGCGACACCACGCTGGGAAGCCGGAGGGATGACAAGCTCTATGGAGGTACCATCCAGTATGTTGCTGATCAACAACTAAAAGAAAAGGGGTTCACGGTCGACACTCACAATCCCGATGCAGTTTTCATGTTTGATACCCGATTGGAAGATCATGTGCGTTACTCCCAGTCTCCGACTGTAAGTGTTGGATTTGCTGTTGGCAGTCCCGGGTACTACGGTGGGCCTGGCTACTATATGGGCGGCGCTGTTCCCGTGGCCGGCGGGGAAGTCACGACGAGCTATTACAAACAGGGAACCCTCATCATCGAAATGTATGACCTGAAAACCCAGAATCTGCTTTGGCGCGGCTGGGCTACGAAGGATCTTGATTATTCTACCGACATGGACTACACCATTCGGAAGGCTGTACACGATATTTTCATTTATCTACAGGTCAAACATAAACCCAAGGGCTCATGAGAATACAAATCATTAACGGTCCCAACCTCAACCTGCTGGGAAAACGGGAGCCCGAAGTCTACGGCACGCAGTCGTTCGAAACTTTCTTCAACACACTTCGCCAGAGTTTTCCTCAATTGGAACTGCATTATTTTCAATCCAACGTGGAGGGCGAGATCATTAACCAGCTTCAGGATATTGGGTTTTCTTATGACGGTATTATTCTGAACGCAGGAGCGTACACCCACACTTCCGTGGCCATACATGATGCCATCGCCGCGATCACCACACCAGTAGTCGAAGTTCACATTTCCAATATCTATGCGCGGGAAGAGTTTCGCCATCGCAGCCTGATTTCCGCCAATTGCGCCGGACTGATCGCCGGCTTTGGTCTGCAGGGATACGTGTTGGCGCTTGTGTACCTGATGAACCGGACTCCCTAAAATCATGGTGAGCTTCTATCCTGGGCCATCACGGGTGCACGATGAAGTTCCACGCTGGACGGCCGAGGCAGCGAAAAAAGGAATCCTCAGCATGAACCATCGCAGCATGGAGTTTATGCATCTGGCTGAAGACACCGTTTTGCGACTCCGGCAAAAACTCAACGTTCCCCGCACCTACACCGTATTCTTTGTCTCCTCTGCGACCGAATGCTGGGAGATCATTGCGCAATCATTCGTTCAACGCCGGAGCGTTCATTGTTATAACGGGGCCTTTGGTGAGAAATGGTATCAATACACCAATAAACTGCGACCAGGGGCACAGGCTCTCCGCTTCAATCTCCAGCAGCCGCTTGATGTTGAGGATCTGGTTCTTGATCGTGAAGATGTACTTTGCATCACACAGAATGAGACCTCAAATGGATCGTCAGTAGCCCCATCGACACTACACGCCATTCGGACAAAGTATCGCGCTCCGCTCATTGCCGTCGACGCCACATCTTCGATGGCCGGAATTGAACTTAACTTTACCAAAGCCGACCTCTGGTTTGCCTCGGTGCAGAAATGTTTTGGCTTGCCGGCCGGCCTGGCGTTGCTGATCTGCAGTCCAAGGGCCCTCGAACGGGCGGAAGCCATCGGGGAGCGAGACCATTATAATAGTGTGCTGTTTATGCGCGAAATGATGCGCTCCTGGCAGACAACGCATACACCCAACGTTCTGGGTATTTATTTGCTTAACCGGGCGCTTCATAAAATGAGGGTGATTGCCGAAACCGGGGCCATTACGAAGGAACGAGCCAAAGCCTGGTTCAATTTTGTAGAGAGTCTTCCTGCCCTTCAACCGCTGATTGCCAACAAGAACGTTCGTTCCAGCACGGTCATCACTGTGTCCGGCGAGACAACCTACCTGGAGAAACTAAAGGCCGCTGCGAAAAGAAAAGGGTTCTTGTTGGGAAACGGCTACGGGGAATACAAGACAACGACTTTGAGAATAGCCAACTTCCCGGTTATCACAGACCGGGAAATCAACAGCCTGAAACGCTTCCTCAAGGGTTTTAAGGCCTGAACCAATCCGTTTGATGGTTTTTGCGGGGCACGGGGTTTTTGTTGACATTTGTTAAGCACCCCCTCCTTCTATGACGAGAGCCGTTCAACAGGTATTGACTGCGCTACTGCTGTTGATTTTCTCGTCAGAGCATGTTGCGCTTTCTTCCTTGTTCCAGCCAGAAGTCGAAATCTATGCACGCCATGAGTCCAGGCTGGTTCAGCACGAAATCCAGGTATTGGGAAACTTTCTTGCAGAGCAGAATGAAGAGCGGGATTGGCGCGATGATGCGATTCTTCCGGTCCGCCGGGATGATGAGGCCGTACGCCTTATGTCCAGGCATACCCTGGATGCTCTTGGCGAAGGAAATTATCACCAGGCTACGCTGCAGGATGTACCCAAGTACACCTACTACTGCACTTATCTCATCTGACTGGGTGAGTGCGCGTGACGTGCGCAAATGACTGGTCAGTCATCACGAAAGAATGTTTCGCGGCTGACCCTGCTTCGAGCCAGTCGTCTAACCCCATTTCAGTTCCCGGTAAAATTCCTCAGCCATGAGTCTGCTGTTCAACACTTCCCTGCTGCTATCCTTCGCGCTGTTTTTCGTCCCCAAGCGGATGAAATATTTGGTCACCCTCCTTCTGCAGGTATTGCTGATTGTTTCTACCGGAACCTGGGCGTTAGATGCCCTTATGGGAAGCGAAGTGGTGATTGTGCCCCTCGGAATCTCCACGTGGAGCGGCGAGATCATCATGACCATTGACAAACTCAGTGCCTTCTTCATCCTGCTGCTCGATTTTGTCTGCTTTGCCGGGGTGCTGTATGCCGGTGGTTACCTCAGGACTTCCATAGCGAAAAAAAGAGATGTCATCATCTCTCTTCATTTCTTCAGCCTGCTGTGGCTTAATGCTTCAATGGTATTAGTTACTGCTATGGGTGACGGGCTGAGTTTTCTGCTGGCCTGGGAGCTGATGTCATTGACTTCCTTTATCCTCGTCATTTTCGAAGGCCAAAAAGAGACAACACTTAGAACCGGCATCAACTACCTGCTCCAGATGCACCTGGGCTTTGCCTTGATCATGTTCGGATTCCTGGTCGTGAAAGATGCAACTGGTGAAATGTCTTTCCAGGCACTGGGTCCATACTTTGCCACCCATTCCAACACCATTGTATTCCTGATCTTCTTTGCCGGGTTTGGCATTAAGGCAGGCTTTATCCCGCTGCATACCTGGCTTCCAAAGGCACACCCAGCTGCTCCTTCCCACGTGTCGGGCATCATGAGCGGTGTAATGATCAAGATGGGCATTTACGGAATCCTCCGGGTAACTTCCTTCCTGAGCGCTGATCAGGAATTAATCGGAAGCATTGTATTGAGCGTGGGCATTGTATCCGGGCTGGTGGGTGTCATACTGGCCATCATGCAACATGACTTGAAACGACTGCTCGCCTATCACAGTGTTGAAAATATCGGCATCATCGGTATTGGCATCGGCATGTCCATCCTGGGCATGGCCAACCAGGATCCTGCACTAGCGGTGCTGGGCATGGCCGGCGCACTATTGCATTGTGTCAATCATGCCTTGTTCAAGTCACTGCTGTTCTTCACGACCGGAAACATTTATCACGCCACCGGGACAGTGAACATGGATGAGTTGGGTGGCCTTGTTCATCATGCCAGGGCCACTTCACTCGCCTTCCTGGTCGGCGCAATTGCCATCAGCGGAATCCCTCCCTTCAATGGATTCATTTCTGAATTCCTCATTTATAATGGCATCGTGGTGAATTTTACGCACGCCACTTTTGCGATGTCGTTGGCGGGACTAGCCAGCCTGGTCAGCCTGGTTCTGATTGGCGGGCTTTGTGTGTATTGCTTTACCAAAGCATTTGGTCTCACTTTTCTCGGCTCCCGGCGTTCGTTTCATCCGGTGACCTACCACCGGATTCCATGGATAATGATTTTCCCATTGGTGCTGCTGGGATTGGCCATCACCCTGATTGGATTTTTTCCCAGGCTCATCGTGGAGCCGCTGGCCGGCGCCCTGACCGCCTTCGGAAATCTCGAGGCACAATCACCGGCTTTGCTTTCCACAAGTTCCGCGCTTCAGGCCATCGGGTTGACAAACCTTGTCTTTGTTGTCGCTATGGTGGTGGTCTCCAGTTTGCGCGCCTGGCAACAAGCCCGAGTAGTTCGTGCGACGGGGCCTACGTGGGGCTGTGGATATTCGGCTGGCGACTTCCGTCACCAGTATACGCCCACCTCGTATGCCAGCAGTTTGCTTGAAGTGGTTGAGCCCGCGGTGGTTTATCGAAAAGACTACCCGTCAATTGCCGAGGCGGATATCTTCCCTGAGAAACGTTCCTTTCGAACTCACACGTCCGATCGAGTGGAGCAATCCGTGGTAATAACCATCATCGATCTGCTCATCAAGTACCTGCCCATGGCGGGCCGGGCGCAGACCGGTTATATCCATCACTACCTGCTGTACCCGGTTGTCTTCATGATCGTGATCGTTCTTCTGACACACTTCAATTATATCTGATATGCTCGCCCTGCTGGTTATCCTGCTTTCCTGCACGTTCTTCCCAGGAGTAATTGTCAAAACCAAGGCATTGTTCAGTGGGCGCAAGGGTCCAGGTATTTTCCAGCCCTGGATCGACATCGTGCGACTCCTGAAGAAAGGGAGTGTCTACAGCACGGTTTCCAGTTATGTGTTTCAGACAGGCGCATCGGTTTACCTGGCATCTGTATTGGTTGCTGCCCTATTTGTTCCCTTCGATCAGCATACGGCTCTCATTTCCTTCCCCGGCGATTTTGTCATGTTTGCTTATCTCCTTGGGCTTGGGCGATTCTTTCTTATCATCAGCGCCCTGGATGTTTCCAGCGGCTTCGAGGGTATGGGCGCCAACCGGGAAGCATTTTATTCGATGTTGGCGGAGCCGGCCTTTTTTATCCTCATGGGCTCACTGGCGATGTTTACCGGGTACACCTCGTTCAATGAAATCTTCATCAACCTGCATTACCAGGACTACTTTTCAATCATCATTGCCATCATCGCCGCATTTGTCCTCGGCAACCTGACGCTCGTGGAAACAAGCCGGTTGCCAATCGATGATCCACTCACTCATCTGGAATTGACCATGGTACATGAAGTGATGGTGCTTGACCACAGCGGCATCGACCTCGGGCTTATCAAGATTGCCAACAACATCAAGTTCGTGCTATTCAGCACGCTCAGCGCCAACTGTTTCATCCCGCAAACATGGAGCCTGGGAATGCAGATTGCGGTTTACCTCATTGCGCAAGCCGGGTTTGCGGTGGGGATTGGCTACTTCGAGTCGTTCAGGGCTAGAAACAAAATGGCCATGAACGCGCAGTATATCCTTTCCATTTCGGCGATTTCCATGATTCTCATTTTTGTAATCATTATCCTGAATAACAAGATCTGACCATGATCAACTTCGTCATTATCCTTTTCATCATCACACTAATCTATTTATCCAAGGTAGAGATGGTGAAGAGCTACTACCCGCTCATGGGCTTGCAGGGGTTGCTGCTCTTTGGCCTCGCTTTGCTGGAATTGCATGAGGTCGACGCCTTGCAACTGGCCTTCATCCTGCTGGAGACCCTGATCTTCAAGGCCATCTTTGTGCCGCTCTTCCTGTTGCGGATTACCCGTGGTAAAATTCACCGGCATCAAAACAGCCCGGTCAAGGGATACTACGCGGTATTCATCGCCCTGGTCATTATTGTGCTGAGCTTCATTACCTCGCACGAAATGCATGACGAATTTTTGGATGTGAAATACTTTACAGCCGCCACGTCCTCCATACTCATCGGCCTGTTCATCGCCATCAACAACCGCGACCTGGTAACTCACCTGATTGCTTATCTCGTTATCGAAAATGGAATCTTCCTGCTGTCGCTGGCGCTCGGTTCCGAACTGCCCATGTTTGTCAACGCCGCAATCCTCCTTGATATCTTCACCAGCGTACTGATCATGGGTATTTTCTTCAACAAATTGAAAGATTACTTCCAGAATACGGATATCTCACAATTGTCACAGCTAAAAGATTAAGGCGGATGGATATCCTGACGTTCATCATTGTTACAGCTGTACTCGCGGGAGTCACCTATTTCGTGAGGATCATTTTCCTCAGCCACGCGTTGGTTTTTCTGTATGTGGCCCTGATGGTGATCCTTGGCATCTCATTGGGAAACAAAGCCGGTGAATCACTTGGGGAATTCTTCTTCGCCGACCGGCTGGGATTGATTTTCTATGTAGTCCTCGTCATAGTCAGCCTGCTCTCCGCAGTACATTACATCAAGTTTGTACATGACCGAAGGGTTGTGCCCAGCTCGGTAGCCTTGCACAACGCGGGCACCATCCTTTTCACCGGCGCCATAGTCGGTGTATTGTTCACCTCGCACTTTGGCACCTTATGGGCCTTCATGGAAGCGACCACCCTGGGGGCGTCCGTGCTCATCTATCACAACCGGAACCAGGATTCACTTGAAGCCACGTGGAAGTACTTGTTTGTCTGTTCGATCGGCATCGCTATCGCGTTCGCCGGGATACTCTTCCTCGGCCTGGCTGCCCACAAAGTCGGTCACATCGATTTTACGTTTGCCGCCATCAAGACCGAAGCGCCTCGATTGAACCCTATCTGGCTGCAGGCCTGCTTCCTCCTGGTGCTCACCGGGTTTAGCGTTAAGATGGGACTGGTCCCGCTTTTCAATGTGGATATCGATGCCAAAGATGCCTCTCCTTCCCAGGTGGGCGCCAGCCTCTCCAGCGTCCTGATGAATGCCGGATTTGTTGCTATCTACCGGTTCTACGATGCCTTTTCCGGGACCACCATCCTCCCCTGGATGAACCGATTGCTGATGATCACCGGGCTTGTCTCCCTGTTCTTCGCAGCCGCCTACCTGCTCAAGGTGAAAAACATCAAGCGACTATTCGCCTACTCCAGCATGGAGCACGCCTCGCTGGTGATCATCGCCTTTTCCTGTGGTGGGGTAGGCTACTTCGCGGCCGTGCTTCACCTCATCATGCACTCCCTGGCCAAATCAAGTCTCTTCTTCCAGGTTTCCCAGATGCACCGCATCTATGCCAGTAAGATGGACGACGGCATTGGCAGTTACCTCCGCATCAACCCGCTCGGAGGCCTCGTCTTGCTCCTGGGTTTCCTGTCGATTATCGCCATGCCTCCCTCCGGAATGCTGATTACCGAACTGATGATGTTCCAGGCGCTGGTCGCCAAGAATTTCTGGTGGCTGGCCGTACTTATCCTGATCCTGGTACTCGTGATCATTTACGGGCTTGCCGTGCGGTTACTGGGTATTCTCTTCCTCAAGAAACCGCTGGCTAAAATCAATACAGGTGGAGCCTCACCGTATGAATCCATCCTTCAGCTTGGATTGATCCTCGCGGTGTTTTACATCGGCCTTTTCCGCCCCGACTTTATAGTTCGAAACATTGAACTGGCGCTGAAAGCCCTGCCGCTATGAACATGCCGCAACCTTACGCCACCCTGCCCAACCAGGGCACACTGCCCCTCAAGGAACTTCCGGTATTATCCTACTCGGAATTTTTTCAAACGGTCAGTCATTTACTGGGGCTTGAAGGGCACCATTGTGTAGCCTGCTATGGACATCGCACCCTTGAAAATATTCAGATCATCTGCTGTATCGCTGACGACCTCCATCACACCATCAAAGTATTCTCATGCCTGGCAGAAGGTAATCGGCTGGTCCGACTTGCATCGCTGGCCAAGACACACTTTCCCATGCATCTTTTTGAACGGGAGATTGCCGAAAATTTTGGGATTGAGTTTATGTACCACCCCTGGCCCAAGCCGGTGCGGTATGCCTGGAATCGCGCTGACAAAACCCAGGTCATCAACAACTACCCGTTCTATCGCATTGATGGCAACGAACTTCACGAGGTGGGTGTGGGTCCGATACACGCCGGTGTAATTGAGCCCGGGCATTTCCGTTTCCTTTGCAACGGCGAGACGGTTCTTCACCTGGAAATTCAATTGGGTTGGCAGCACCGCGGCGTTGAAGCATTGTTCCTCGAGATGCCGAGCCTGCTTCAGCGCACGATCCTTTCAGAGTCCATCGCCGGGGATACCGCCGTGGGTCACTCCCTGGCCTTTGTCAATCTCATGGAATCACTCGGGAACATTACCGTACCCGAAGAACTGGAGCTGGAGCGCACGATGGCACTCGAGTTAGAACGAATTGCCATGCACCTGGGAGACCTGGGAAATGTTAATATCGGGATGGCGTATCAACTGGCTTCCTCGGTGTTTGGCACCCTGCGTACGCCCTTGATCAACTACACACAAACGTGGTGCGGCAACCGCTTTGGCAAGGGACTCAATCGTGTCGGCGGCACCCACTACCCTTTCAATGAAGAGCTGGCCAAGAAACTTGTCACTTTGCTGGATAAGGTGGAAGAGAGTTTCTCTCCCATGTCCGAACGACTTTTCTCCCTACCCAGCTTCCTGATGCGCGCAGAAACAATTGGACGGGTTACGGAAAAGCAAATGCGCCTGATTGGCGCCGTGGGGATGACTGCCCGGGCTGCAGGGATTCCTTCAGATATCCGGCAATCTCATCCCTTCGCAGCCTACAAGCGATATGAAATTGATCATCAAACGCTCGAGCAAGGCGATGTGTGGGCACGCATGATGTTACGAAGCCTGGAAGTGAAAGATTCCATTCGCTTTGTCCGCGAGCTTGCACAGCGTTCAGGGCCCGCAACAAACCCTTCCTCCCCAATAAAAGAAATGGATCTCAAGCTTATGCCCGATACGTTCTGCATTTCGCTTGTGGAAGGCTGGCGCGGTGAAATTTGCCATTGTGCCATCACCAATGATCGCGGGGAACTTGCACATTACAAAATCAAGGATCCTTCTTTCCACAACTGGATGGCGCTGGCGCTAAGCCTTCGCGATCTCGAGATTTCCGATTTCCCCATCAATAACAAAAGCTACAACCTGAGCTATTGCGGGTTTGACCTGTAAACCGACAAACAAGGACACCATGCAAATTCTTCCCGAAGTTCAGATTCTTTACCGGCTGGGCAAACAATACATCCCGGATGTGACTGCGCCTCAAGTGCCCGGGCCGTTCAAGGGGCGACCGGCAATTTCCACCGAGCGTGTGGATGAAGACGCCCTTGCCTCCCTTTGCCCCACGGGAGCCATCGGAAAAGCTCCGGTTTCCATTGACATGGGCAAGTGCGTGATGTGCGGTGAGTGTGCGTTTGCTTTTCCCCACAAAATCAAATTCACCACCGACTACAAGATCGCAACCAATGTGCGGGAACGGTTGGTTGTCAAGGAGGGAGAAACGGGACCGATTTCACTCGATGAAACGAAAGTGCGCAATGAAATCCGATCGCTGTTCGGTCGATCGCTCAAACTCCGGGAGATTTCAGCGGGAGGATCCAATGCTGACGAAGCGGAATTGAATGCCTGTGGTAATCCCAACTTTGACATGGGTCGGTTTGGAATTGAGTTCCTGGCAAGCCCAAGACACTGCGACGGCATCGTGATCACCGGGCCCATCAGCGAGAACATGGCCGAGGCCACCCGGATCTGCTATGAGGCCATACCCTCACCCAAACTCATCATCCTGGTGGGCAGTGATGCGATCAGCGGAGGCATCTTTGCAGGAAGCAAGGCGCTCAACCGCCGCTTTATTGAAGAGCATCCGATCGATCTGTATGTACCCGGCAATCCCCCGCATCCCCTCACCTTTGTAAATGGTATTCTTGAATTAATCCGAAAAAGAAAGACCCGATGATGCTTCCCCGGGAGGCTGTCCCGGTTAGAATCCACTAATTAGAACATTATTAATAAAGCCTCTTTTGAGGAAAATGGCCCGGCAGGAGCGTTTTCGCGCGCCGTGGTTAATTAGGAAATAAGCTGACACTTGATGCACCTTTGCAGTTACAACGCTTCAAAAAAGATGCTCCGCAAGGCGCTTACCCTGCTTCTTCTCCTGCTGTTTTCAGCGGAAATGATTGCCCTTGCTTCCACCTTGCACGAAGAGCATGAACAGCCGATCGCGCATCATCAACAGCTTGTTGCCCATGAATTCAGTACTTCCTTCAGCCTGTTGGCCGAAGAAACCGAAGAGCGCGATCAGCGCGACAGCATACTGCTTCCCCTGGAGCGCGAATTGCTCCACCCACACGTCTTCCCGCTGATTGATTTCGGAAAAGGCTCGCTACTGGTCTGCTCGGACGAGCGTCCAGTGGTTAAGCCACTGTATACACTGCACCGTACACTGCTCATTTGATTGTATCCGTAGGGACAGCAGGCAACCCCTTCCGGTTGTTCATGCTTCTTTCCTTGCCGGTATAGATTTGCAATTATTTGCTTGTCCTGTTCCAGAAATCTACTCGCTCATTACCGGGAGCCGGGTACTGGAGCCTGAATCGCACCAAAACAAAGAAACTATTCTTCTCTTATGAGCACTTTTGAAATTCCCAAAGATGGCCTGGAAGGCCTAAAGCAAAACTGGCGAGCGGACGCCATGTCCGGATTCCTCGTGTTTCTACTTGCCCTTCCTTTGAGCCTGGGTATTGCCAAGGCCAGCGAATTTCCCCCTGCCATGGGCGTTCTCACGGCGATGATCGGAGGTTTGTTGGTCAGCTTTTTCGCAGGGTCAAGGCTTACCATCAAAGGACCTGCCGCGGGACTCATCACCATTTGCGCAGGTGCCGTTAACGAACTGGGCGGCGGCGCGGAAGGCTGGCACCTCGCCCTGGGGGTAATCGTGGTTGCTGCTTCCATCCAAATTATATTCGGCTTTCTTAAACTGGGTTCCCTCAGCGACTTCTTCCCCCATTCAGCTGTCCACGGGATGTTGGCCGCGATCGGCCTGATCATCTTCTCCAAACAAATCCATGTGTTGCTCGGAATTGATCCGTCCACGCTCAAGGGACTCGAGCCGGTGGAACTTTACAAGATGATTCCGCATTCCATCATGAACGCCGACCCAAGAGTAACCCTGGTGGGTATCATCAGCCTGGTGATCATCTTTGGCATGCCCCTTTTGAAGTCACCTCTTGTAAAGAAAATTCCCCCGCCTATGGTGGTCCTTATGGTAACCATCCCGATGGCCCTAATCATGGACTTTCAACATACTGAGCCCGCATTTGACCTGGTCAAAATTGGCGACTTCTGGGGGACTGTAGGAATCAACGCCGATTTCTCCATGATTGGCACCGGGGTGTTTTGGAAATACGTAATCATGTTCCTATTTATCAACAGCCTGGAGTCATTGCTGACCGTGAAGGCCGTTGACGGACTTGACCCCTGGAAACGCATTTCGAATCCAAATAAAGACCTGGTCGCCGTTGGCCTTGGCAATGGTGTCAGTGCGATTCTCGGTGGGTTACCCATGATCTCGGAGGTAGCGCGTAGTTCCGCCAACGTCAACTTCGGCGGTCGCACGCGTTGGGCCAACTTCTTTCACGGTTTCTTCCTGCTGGTGGCGATGGTGGCCTTCATCCCGGTCATTGAGATGATTCCCAATACTGCCCTCGCGGCCCTGCTTATTTCCGTTGGTTATCGGCTTGCCTCGCCCAATGAATTTTTCAAAACCTACCGCATTGGTGCCGAGCAGCTCGTCATTTTTGTGACAACCATTGTGGTGACCGTGGCCACCGACCTTCTTGTTGGTGTGGGGGCCGGTATCGCCATGAAGTTCTTCTTCCACGTAATTAACGGTGCGCCAATTAGGAGCCTTTTCAAGGCACGCTATGAACTTCATGAATCGAATGGGGAGTACCAGGTCAAAGTGATTGACTCCGCCATTTTCTCCAACCTGATTGGGTTCAAGAAACTCTTCCACAAGTTTGCTCCGGGCAAGAAGGTCATCATGAACTTCTCCGATGCCCGTATTGTGGACCACTCCTTTATGGAGGCCCTGCACCACTTTGAAGAAGAGTACCAGCACGGTGGGGGATCGCTCGCGGTGCAAGGCTTTGACAACTTCAAGGCATTCTCCAACCATCCGTTTGCAGCTCGTAAGCTCGATCCGGATGCAAAATTCAAGATTGAAATCAAGCTTAGTCCACGTCAGATGAACCTACGGGCCTTTGCCGAAAGTAATGAGTACGCATTCTATCCGCAGCGGGTCCGCAGCGCCATGAAATACAAGAACTTCCCCATTCAGCGCGGACTGAAAATCCAGTTCGAGGAAAACATTATGGAAAAGTTCCTGGAGCACGGCCGAATCGATGTGTCAGACGTCACACTCAGCGAGGGAGCACTGTCTGCTACCCTTGAAACACAAATTACCCTGGTGCTGATCACGGAGATTGAAATCCCAATTCCCGATTTTGCCCTTGAGCCAGAGGGGTTATTGACCAAATTCTCCGAATTGGCCGGCACCAAGGACATTGACTTTGAAGGTCATCCTGAATTTTCCAAAAAGTACTACTTACGCGGAGACCAAGAGGAAAAGATCAGGGCATTCTTCAAAGAACCGATTCTCTCTTTCCTCGAGAACCGGGAAGAAACCCACATCGAGTGTCACAAGAACAAGCTACTTTTCTACAAGAAGCGCGCTTTCCTCGAGACCGACGAAATCCTGTATACAGAGAAATTTGCGGAAGACTTTCTGCAGGTCGTGATGGAATCTCACAGTCAACCAGCTTCTGTAACAGCACATGATTAAGCGCTTTTTGCTGGGATGGGGGTTTTGCCTCCTGTTCCTGCACGCGGCGGCCCAGGAGGCACCGAAGGAAACCGATGAACTGCGTTTCAAACTGAATGAAAGTGGTTCACATTATGTCAAGCTCACGTTACTCAACCAGGTTTGGTTGAGGTATGATCAAAGCAATCCCGGCACGCTGGTGCTGGGCGAACCCGCCTCGTCCACAGTAGATATCGGCCTGCGGCGAACACGGTTTCAGTTTTTTGGTCAGCTGTCCGACCATGTCTCCTTCTACTTCCAATACGGGCTTAACAACTTCAACTACCTGGCACAGAATTCCGGGAACCGGAAGTTGGTGGCCTTCTTTCACGATGCCCTGCTGGAATACAAAGTGAAGAAAGATGACGAACGACTGATTCTCGGCGGCGGTCTTACCATCGCCAACGGGCTCTCCCGCTTCAGCCAGCCCAGCATCGGCACGATCATGACGATGGACGTACCGGTGTTCGCCCAAGCGACCGTGGATCAGACGGATGAGTTCTCGCGCAAGCTCAGTGTCTTCGCACGTGGTCAACTTGGCCGGTTGGACTATCGGGTAGTGTTGAGTGATCCGTTCCCCATCACCACCAACGGTACGATCCCCACACCCATCAGCGTAGTCAATAGTAAAAATGCATCATTTGCCCAGGTAGGACACGAACTGCAATACCAGGGATTCTTCATGTGGAATTTCTTTGACAAAGAATCACATGTCACCCCGTATATGACCGGTACCTACCTTGGAAAAAAGAAAGTGCTTAATCTGGAGGCTGGGTTTATCCGTCAGCGTAACGCCCTCTGGACCGGTGACGGAGTGACCAACACGTTTCATGATATGAAGCTCTGGTCAGTCGCCGCCTTCTACGATGCCCCGTTGAATCCGGAAAAAGGCACGGCGCTTTCGGCCTACCTCGGGTATTTTGACTACAATTTTGGACCTGGGTACGTTCGCTACAATGGCATCATGAACCCGGCAAGCAGTTCAAGTATCAGCGCCATGCCGGCCGGCAGCCAGGGAAATGCATTTCCTATGTTTGGAACCGGTCAGGTGGTCTACGCACAGGCGGGTTACTTGCTAAAGCGCGACCTCCTCGGGGAAGGACATGGAGCCTTGATGCCTTATGCGTCGGTGACATCTGCCAACTACCAACGATTCGACAAGCCCGTGCTTGTTTGGGATGTGGGTGTGAACTGGTTTCTGAAGGGACACATGAGCAAGTTTACCCTGGACTACCAACAGCGACCTATATATGAACCGACCGGAAATGACTTCAAGTCCATCGGAACAAGAGGTCAGGTCGTACTGCAGTACCAGGTCTTCTTCTGAACCGTTGTGCAGGGAGGAGGAATGTGGTAGTTTTAGGGACATTGCCCGCCATGTTTTCAAAAGCTTGTGAATACGCGATCCGTGCCGCTCTGTATGTGGCCATTAAAAGCACCAATGGTGAGCGTCTTGGCCTGAAAGAGATCGCCAAGGAGGTCGACTCACCCCTTCCGTTCACGGCAAAGATTCTGCAAACCTTGTCCCGGGAAGGTATCATTTCGTCGACGAAAGGCCCGAATGGCGGCTTTTACCTCAAGCCAAAGTCAAAACCCATTCCTCTTTCCGCCATCGTGAGGGCCATTGACGGAACCGATACCCTGCATACCTGCGGGATTGGCCTGAAAGAGTGCTCCGACCGCTTTCCGTGCCCCATTCACGACCAGGTGAAAGCCTATAAGGAGAGCCTTCGTCGCGCCATGAATGAAAAGACGATCCAGGAACTGGCCATAGATCTCACTGAAGGGAAGACCTTCCTTAAGAACAGGGTGAGGAGTACGCTCACTAATAAGAAGTAGTGTCCAAAAATTTCAGGACTCAGACAGGCTCAAATTGTGCAGTAAAGTGGCGGAGAAAAGGCGGCTCGTAGCTGATCCTAAGCCCTTTCGTCTGATCACGTCGATCCAGGATGTCATCGAAGACGTCTACCACATAGTCGATGTGACTTTGTGTGTAAACCCGGCGCGGTATTGCCAACCGGATCAATTCATGCTTTGCCGGAATTAGTTTCTTGTTTGCATCATAGGCACCAAACATCACGCTGCCCACTTCGACACAACGGATTCCGCCCAGGGTGTAGAGATCACAAACAAGAACCTGCCCCGGATATTGGTCGGTTGGAATTTTGGAATAAAGTTTACCGGCATCGACATATACCGCGTGACCTCCAATGGGCCACACCACAGGAATACCTTTCGCTTTGAGGTGTGATCCGAGGTATTCGGTACTCTTGATGCGGTAGTGAAGGTAATCGGGGTCGAACACCTCTTTGAGACCGATCGACATCGCCTCCAAGTCACGGCCTGACAATCCACCATACGTGGTAAAGCCTTCTGAAATGATTAAAAGGTTAGTGCACTTGCGGTTCAATTCGTCATCCTTCATCGCCAGTAAGCCACCGATGTTCACCAACCCATCCTTTTTTGCGCTCATGATAAAGGCATCTCCCAGGCGCAAGGTCTCCCGTGCGATTTCCTCATAGGTTTTATTTTCAAAGCCCGGTTCCCGGTGCTTGATGAAATAACTGTTTTCTGCTACCCGGCATCCATCAATAACCAGGAGAAGCTTGAACTCATCACACAATGCCCTCGCGGCGCGCAGGTTGGCAATGCTTACAGGCTGCCCACCAGAAGAGTTGTTGGTAATGGTCATGATGACGGCGGCTACATTGGCTGCCCCTCGCGCTACAATGGCCTGGCGCGCCTTGCTGATATCAAGATTACCTTTGAAGGGCAGATCACGCTCCAGGTCATGCGCTTCCTCAGGAAGCAAATCGATTGCCTCCGCACCGGTGAATTCAATGTTGGCGCGGGTAGTATCAAAATGGGTATTGCTGATAAACAACTTCCCTTTTCCGCCCAGTAGGCCATACAGGATTCGTTCGGCTGCCCGTCCCTGGTGTGTGGGAAGAATATGGGGCATTCCGGTCAACTCCTTCACCACCTCCTCCAATTTCAGCCAGCTGCGTGCCCCGGCGTAGCTTTCGTCGGCCATCATCATGCCGGCCCACTGCCGGTCGCTCATGGCCCCCGTACCGCTATCCGTCAGTAAATCAATGAACACGTCGGCAGAATGAAGCTGGAAGGGGTTGTAGCCCACCTCGCGAAGTCGTTTGGCCCTGAATTCCTCCGTCGTGATGGTCAGTGGTTCAACCATCTTGATTTTGAAAGGTTCGGTCAAAGTGCGTTTCTTCTTCATTCCGAGGGGGTTATATCAAAAACAAACCTATCGGCAATTGTGCCCACGAAATCATGATATTCATCAGGGTGGAAAAGATTTATAATAGGATCAACTAGTCTTTTATTATCGATTGCTTTAATTTTAACCAATCGCTTGGATCCCTGGTCGTCGGGTTGACCGGGAATTTTTTAAACGTCATACCGTGAACAAGGAGATGATTCGCGCGTCCACCGTCTCAGAGATGGTGAACCAATTCCCGGGAGCCATTCCCGTTTTCGAGAAATTCAACATCGACTTCTGCTGCCAGGGAAAACTACCCTTTGCGGAAGCCTGCCGGCACGCAGGCGTATCGGAGGAAGAAGTTATCGCTGCCCTTTATCAACCTGCACCAGCGTTCAATGCTACCCTTCGGGCCCAAGACTGGTCACTCGACCTGCTGACCAACTATATCGTTCAGAATCATCACCAATACACAAAGCGTGTCCTCATCGAGTTATTGAATCTTGCAGACAAAGTCTGCCACAAGCACGGTGCCCATCACCCTGAGCTGACTGAAATCAGGGATCAGGTTCAGGCCCTGAACAAAGAACTCCAGGCACACATGTACAATGAAGAGCACGTTCTGTTTCCAGCCATTCAAGCGCTGGTCAAGGAATCTGCCCGCCTTCTTCCTTCTCCGGATTCCATCGCCAAATCCATGAGCAACCTGGACCCGCTGATCCTGACGCTTGAAACGGAGCACGAACTGGCCGGCCATTTCATGAACCGGATCAGAAGCCTTAGCACAAATTTTTCAACACCACCCGATGCCTGCACGTCCTACTCAACGCTTTACCAACTCCTGAAGGAATTCGAGGCCGATTTGCACCTCCACATCCACCTGGAAAACAACCTGCTTTTCCCGAAAACACTTTCGCTCCAGGCTCGCCAACAAGAAAAACCACTATACGTCAACTAACCACCCTACCGCCATGGAACTAAATCAAGAAATCCTCAGTGACATTGTTGTATATATGAAGTATGCCCGATACCTGCCCGAGCAGCATCGCCGGGAACTATGGCCGGAAATCTGCGGCAGGTATGAGACCATGATGAAAGACAAGTACCCTGCACTTTCCGAAGAGATTCACGAGGCGATGCAGTTCGTTCTCGACAAGAAAGTTCTTCCTTCCATGCGGGCCATGCAGTTTGCCGGACCACCCATTACCAAGAATAACTCACGCATCTACAACTGCGCTTACCTCCCCGTCGATGACATTCGCGCATTTTCCGAGACCATGTTTCTCCTCCTCGGAGGCACGGGTGTCGGCTTCTCGGTACAACAACATCACGTGGCTGAATTGCCACCGATCCATAAAGCCCTTAAACGTCGGCGCTTTCTCGTGGGTGACAGCCTGGAAGGGTGGGCGGATTCCATCAAGATGATTATGAAGGCCTACTTCGGACAGAGCGAAGCCATGCCGGATTTTGACTATTCTGACATACGACCGAAGGGCGCCCGGTTGGTCACTGCAGGTGGTAAAGCGCCGGGCCCAGAACCGCTGAAAGTCTGTCATGCTCACGTCATGGCACTACTTGATCGCAAGGAAGATGGCCAGCAGCTTACCTCACTGGAATGCCACGACATTATGTGCCACATTGCCAACGCGGTCTTGGCCGGAGGAATTCGCCGGTCGGCAATGATTTCACTCTTCTCACCCAATGATGAAGAGATGCTCACATGCAAATTCGGGCCATGGTGGGAACTCAACGAGCAACGCGGGCGGGCCAATAACTCCGCTGTCCTGTCCCGGGAACACACCACCAAGGAAGAATTTGATGTACTGTGGAAAAAAATTGAACTCTCCGGTGCTGGTGAACCTGGGTTCTATTTCACCAACCATCCGGACTGGGGAACTAACCCCTGTTGTGAAATTGCCCTGCGACCATTTCAGTTCTGCAATCTATGCGAGGTCAACGTCTCCGATGTTGAAACACAGGAGGATCTCAATGCCAGAGCCCGCGCCGCAGCATACCTGGGCACCCTTCAGGCCGGATTCACCGATTTTCACTACCTCCGCGAGATTTGGAAGACTACCACAGAACAGGATGCGCTGATTGGCGTGGGCATGACGGGCATCGCCAGCGGTCGCGTGGCCAAACTGGATTTGAAAGAGGCAGCAGACGAAGTGCGTCACTTCAACTCCGTAGTCTCTGCGAAGATTGGCATTGAATTCGCCGCACGTTGCACTACCATCAAGCCTTCCGGAACCAGTTCGCTGGTGCTGGGCACCTCGTCCGGTATACACGCATGGCACAATGATTACTACCTGCGCCGGATGCGCATCGGTAAAAATGAAGCGTTGTATGACTACCTGAAAATCAATCATCCCGAACTTCTTGAAGATGACCTGCTCAACCCAAAGCAAGGAATTGTATGTATCCCGCAAAAAGCACCCGAAGGAAGCATTTTACGCGATGAACCCGTCCTGGATCTCCTGGAGCGAATCAAGACGTTCAACCTCGAGTGGGTGCGGCGCGGCTACCGGTTGGGGTACAATGCCAACAATGTTTCGGCCACGGTTTCCATACGGGACAGCGAATGGGCACAAGTAGGTGAATGGATGTGGGAAAATAAGGCGTCCTACAATGGCCTCAGCGTGCTCCCCTTCGACACGGGTAATTACAAACAGCCTCCATTCGAAGACATCACCCGTGAACGGTACGAAGAACTGGAGAAGTCCTTACGGAACATTGACCTTTCGGGGGTTTATGAACCGGATGATGCCACCGAATTACATGCAGAAGCCGCTTGCGCCGGCGGAAGTTGTGTAGTACACTAACCGAAGGTTGAGTGTGGGTAGGGCTATCTGGGTGGAGAGGGATGGAGTGCATCCTCCTTCTCCCACTTCCTAAACCTTGTTATTAACCCAAATGCCCTACCCCACAGCCAATTTGGAAGACTAGGTGAGCCTTCAAACAGGATCATAGTATTGATACACCGGATCAATGGGCGTATTGGGGTCCATCTTGATCAGGTTATGCAGGATCCCGTCTGTAAGTCTGTAGACCCAGCCGTGGAGGGTCGGGCGATTGTCCGTCTTCCACATGGTCTGAATGATAGACGTCTTAGCCAGATTCATCACTTGCTCCTGCACATTGAGTTCGGTAAGCCGGTCAATCCGGGCATCTCCTTCAGGCAGTAATTCCAGCTCTTCCTTGTGGAAATAGGCAACATCCTTGATGTTGCGCAGCCACTTGTTAATGAGTCCCAGGTTTTGATGACTCATCGCTGCCCTTACTCCGCCACATCCATAATGGCCGCATACAATGATGTGCTTTACCTTCAAAACCTGGACGGCATACTGCAACACGCTGAGCATGTTCAGGTCGGTATGCACCACCATGTTGGCGATGTTGCGATGTACAAATATTTCCCCCGGCGCAGTATTGGTGATTTCATTGGCCGGCACCCGGCTATCCGAACAACCAATCCACAGGAATTCGGGAGTCTGAATTTTCGAAAGCCGGGTGAAATACTCCGGGTCTTTACCCACCTGCTCCGTCGCCCAGGCTTTGTTCTCCAGCAATAGTTTCTCAAATGAGTTCATAAGAGGAAAGTGTTAATCTACCTGTTTGAATAAGGGGGCTTTGGCGCCGGCCGTCTTCTTTATCTCGACCGCAATGGAACGTGTGGGGGCGCTCTTGATAAAATCTTCGATGGTCTCCACGATGTCGGCATCAAAAAATTGACTCTTGCCACCGTCGATCACCACAGAAGTATTTTTTGGCAGTTGCTCAAAGATTCTTCGAAGGCTTGCTTTGTGTACAAAGGACACATCTTTGGTAAACTTGATCAGATACTGCGGTCCAGTATTGACGACAATCATGGCCGTCTGTACATTGGTCTTTAATACAAAAAAGATCGCGACCAGCACACCAATCGAAATACCTACCAGTAAATCGGTAAGCAGAATGGAAACAACCGTTACCAGGAAAGGAAGGAACTGATCAACTCCTTTCTTGAAAGTTTCGCGATACATGGCGGGGGTATTGAGCTTATACCCAACCACCAGGAGCACACCCGCCAGGCACGCCAATGGGATTAATTCAAGAACATGGGGCATGATCAGCACGACCACGGCCAAGAACACACCATGAAGAATGGCTGACACTTTAGTTCGCCCGCCGGCAACCAGATTGGCCGAACTGCGAACGATGACCGCAGTCACGGGCAAACCACCGATTAATCCGCTCAGAAAATTACTTAGTCCCTGCGCTTTGAGCTCCCTGTTCAACGGGGTGATCCTCCGGTAAGGATCCAGCTTATCGATTGCTTCGACACTCAGCAAGGATTCGATGCTGGCGATCAACGCAATCGTGACCGCGATGCGATAAACACGAGGGTCAGTAAACCCACCGAAATCCGGAAACACGATCACCTCGCCAAGGCTTCCCAGGCCGCTGAAACCGCCAAGGTTGACCAGGTGCGTTGCCTGAACTTCCAGGGTGGGTACAAATGCTTTGAAGAGTGCATTCAAAGAAACACCCAGCGCCACCACCACAAGGGGCGCGGGAACATAGGTCGTCCACTTGAACCGCTTGACCCATGTGGTGGGCCATAGTACAAGCACCAGCAGCGAAACCATTGAAATGAGGATGGCACCTGGGGTGAAATAGGCTATGGCGTTGAGAATTTCCGTAAACGTATTTTGATGGTCAGGTTGGAAGAAACTTTCGTCACCTTCGTAATCGGCATCATAGCCCAGCGCATGCGGAATTTGTTTTAAGATCAGGATCAGCCCGATGGCCGCCAGCATGCCTTTGATGACTGCCGCCGGAAAAAAGTGGCCGATGGTTCCTGCCCGAAGAAAGCCGAGGAGAATTTGCAGTACACCAGCCAGAACGACCGCCAACAGAAACAAGGGAAATGACTGCAACTCCTGGATCGCGCTGAAGACAATGGTCGCCAGCCCGGCGGCCGGGCCGCTGACACTTAACGATGATTTGCTGAGTGATCCTGCCACCACGCCTCCAATAACGCCGGCTACCAATCCGGAGAAAAGTGGCGCACCCGAGGCAAGGGCAATTCCCAAACAGAGCGGTAAGGCTACGAGGAACACCACCAGCGCCGCCGGGATGTCGTGAGATAAATTGTCAAGCGGTTTAAATGAAATACGTTCTTCCATGTACCAGTTCGATCCTGAGAAGTGAATAAAAAATGAAGCGTCATCGAAGAATCTTCAATGATCGCAGGAGTGGCCGGATCTCAGGCCTGGGGAGGGGGCGCGATGATTTCGCGACTTACTTCCAATAAATTGAAAGTCTTAAAACAGGTGGCGGTGGTTGGCAGGCCAGGAATGGCCAAACCGGGCAAGATGGAGTGAACGTCCTTGTCCATCGTTTCCTCAGATTCATCCTCTTCTGCCGTCTCTTCCGCAGAGGAGGCCGAAACAGTATATTTTACGAAACTGCGGCCGAACGATGAGACGGCTGTCTGCGCCAACAAGGAGAAGGCGATTACGAGCAGCAACAAAGAGGACAATCGTTTCATTGGGGTCGCAATATAGCGCGATTCAGTGAATCTTGTAAACAGGATCCGGTGACTGAAGGTTTCGCAAGAGATAGAAATTGCCCATACAATGCCATGGTAAAGGCTGTATCCGCACCTTGATCCCATGATCAAATAACCGAATCATCGAATTACCTTTGTTCCATGAATCTTAAGGAAATCCTGTCCGTTACGCTGATCCTGTTTTCGGTCATTGATATTTTGGGATCGATACCTTTTGTGATCCTGATTCGTCAACGGGAAGGAAGGATATATGCCGAACGGGCCACCCTGATCGCAGCTGCGCTCATGGTGATCTTCCTTTTCCTGGGGCAATCGATCCTGAAACTATTTGGCCTGGATATCGGATCATTCGCGGTTGCCGGCTCCATCGTGATGTTCATCATTGCCATGGAGATGATCCTCGGCATCACCCTTATTAAGGATGATCCCGATGCACAAGGCAGCGGCTCTATTGTCCCGATTGCGTTCCCCCTGATTGCCGGTGCCGGGACATTGACCACCATACTTTCACTCCGGGCCGTCTATGAAGAGTTGGACATTCTCATCGGAATCCTGCTTAACTCCATCTTTGTATACATCGTACTCCGGGCAAGCCCGTGGATGGAGAAGAAGATCGGGAAATCAGGATTTGTCATTCTCCGTAAGGTTTTCGGGGTAATCCTGCTTTCGATCGCCGTGAAGATCTTTAAGACCAATATCTTTATCGGGTGATCAAACTTTATACCGACGGCGCAGCGAAAGGCAATCCAGGACCGGGTGGCTATGGAGCCATTTTGAAATTCGGCCATCACGAAAAAGAACTCAGCCAGGGTTTCCGACTCACCACGAACAATCGAATGGAGCTGTTGGCGGTAATCGTTGGCCTGGAGGCCATCAAGAAGCACGGCATCCCGATCACTATTTACTCAGACTCAAAGTACGTGGTCGAAGCAGTGAAGCAGGGATGGATCTGGGGATGGGAGAAGAAGGACTTCAAGAACAAAGCCAACCCCGATCTTTGGAAGCGGTACATCAAGTTGCACCATAAGTTCGAACCTAAGTTCGTCTGGATTCGCGGACATGCTGGTCACCCGGAAAACGAGCGCTGCGACCAACTCGCTGTCGCGGCGGCGGAGGGCGGTGACCTGGAAGTAGATAGGGAATACGAAAATTCAGTACCTAAAGGATGACCCGATGCAACTACTTTTCAACGAGTTCGACACCAAGCTTTTTTAACTCAGCCAGGATCGGGTCATAGAACTCTTTGGTAACCGGCACAACAACTCCCCTCGCCTTAATCTTTCCTTCCAACAACAACTTGGCGGCAATACCTAATGGAAGCCCGACCGTTTTGGCCATCGCAGTGTGAATGGCATCATCTCCCGTCGCAATCAGTGTGGCTTGAACCTCGCGACCATGGCCATCCTTCGCATACCGGAACCGGTGCCACATCACGATCAAGTCACGGTCCTGTGGATCGAGCTTCCAGCGCTTGTTCAGGATGTGCTCAAGTACCTGGGCCGGGGTGCCTTCGGTCAGCCCCACCGGGTTATCATCAAAGAACCCGGACCACCGGAGCTTCGCCATCTCAGGGCCATCGACCGCAACACCTGCCTGTTTGGCAATTTTCTCTTCCAATTTTCGCGTGGGGTGATAGCCGGTGAATGCATTCAGGAATGAACGGTGAGTCATCTCAGCCACTCCTTCCATCGTGTAGCTGTCATCCGTACAACCCAATTGTACCAATACATCCCAGGCGGCACAGAATCCCTCATTGCGCAACGTGCCCCTCAACATCGTTTTTATGCCTTGCAACCCGTAGAGCGCGCGATATCCCAGCGAGTCGCGGTTAGCGTAACCCTCATATTTTCCATACCCAGGTACATCGACCGGAGTGACCCGTTTGAACAATTGTTGGTAAGGGATGTATTTGTACTGACCCTCTTGCAGAAACTTGGCGGTTCCCTGCCCGGCCATGACCACGTTGCGGGGATTCCAGGTGAACTTGTACCGCCACGGGTTTCCCGGGTCTGTCTCCGGGGCAATTAGTCCGCCTGTGAAAGATTCGAATGAGAACAGATCGCCACCTTCGGCGCGGATGCGATCCATCACTTGCATCGCGCTCATGTGATCAATTCCGGGATCAAGGCCGCACTCATTCAGGAACAAGAGCCCTGCTTTCGTCGCTTCAGCATGAAACGAATTCATGTCCTGCGATACATAGCTGGCCGTAAGCAGGTGTTTCTTGTATTTCAGGCAGAACTTGGCAACGACCGGGTGCAGCATAGCCGGCAACACGGAGATGACAAGGTCATGCGCGGCAATCACGTTTTCCGCTCCTTCTTTCTTGACATCAAAGGAAATCGGCTTGCCATGAGGGGAATTGCCAATCCGCTCGCGTGCCGCCGCTTCACTGATGTCGCCGACGGTTACTTTCCAGTTATGTTTGGGGGCTTGTTCAAGCAAGTAGTCAATTAATGCCGACGAGGAGCGTCCGGCGCCGAGAACCAGGAGAGATTTCATACGTTCAATAATTACTGCAATTTATCCCGAATTCCCCATCATTTCCCATTTTGGGCATAATGGTTTAACTTTCATCAACGACTTTAATGATCACCACCATGAAGGACTTCACCTTCTTTTCTTCACTGGAAGCGCTCGACGCCGAATCCAAGTACCTTGTTCATAAAGCCAAGGAAGCCACACAACATGCATACGCTCCGTATTCCAAATTCTACGTGGGTGCAGCGCTCTTGCTGGAGGACGGAACGTACGTGGCCGGCGCCAACCAGGAGAACGCTTCTTACCCTCTTTGCATGTGCGCGGAACGCGTGGCACTCTACACGGCCGCTTCACAATATCCCGGAAAGAAAATCAAAAAGATTGCCGTGGTTGCACACCGCAAAAATCACAAGGAACTCGTGAGTGCCAGTTCTTGCGGAGGTTGCCGCCAGGTAATGCTCGAATACGAAGTGAGGCAGGAAAGCCCCATTGAGGTGGTGATGTTCGATGACAACCGGTGGATCCACTGCGCTTCCGCTGCAGCGCTGATGCCTTTCAGCTTCGATATCAGTCACCTCAAAGACTGATCGCTGCCCCATGGAGGAGAAGAAGACCCGGTTTGATTTTCAAGCCCGTTATTTCACCGCAGGTTCCCTTACGCCCGCCACACGCCAGGTATGGATTGTGCTTCACGGCTATGGACAGCTGGCCCAGTATTTCCTGCGCAAGTTCGAACCCCTGCTTGAGCAGCAGGTTTATTTCATTGCTCCCGAAGGGCTTTCCCGGTTCTACCTGTCTGAACTGACATCCACCGGCCGACCGGACAACAAAGTAGGCGCCACCTGGATGACGCGCGAGAACCGGTTGATGGATATCGAGAATTACATCACTTACCTGGACGCCATTTACGCCAACGAACTTTCGAACTTCAAGGATATACCGGTAACGCTCTTTGGCTTTTCACAAGGTTGCGCCACCGTGTGCCGATGGGCACTCGATGGTCATCCTGCGTTCAACCGGCTAATTCTGTGGGCGGGCCTTTTCCCACCCGACATGGATTTCAAAAAAGGTCATGACCTTTTTGTGAACAAGGAAACCTACATGGTTATCGGCGAACAAGATCCTTTTCTTTCCGCTGAGCGAATGGAAGAATTTGATGGACTCGCCGCCAAGCTGGACATACAGCCGGTAAAGATGACGTTTCCCGGAAAGCACGAACTCAACTTGCCTTTGTTGCAGCAGTTTACCGGCTAATTCCGGCGCATCGATACCTGAATCTGCCTTATGAGAACCTTCACCGCCGAAGACATACAGCGCATTGAGATGACCACCGCCGTGAGTTTGATGCGGGATGCCTTCGCCATGTTGAGCAGTGGACAAGTGGTCGTTCCGTTGCGGACCGTCCAGGAAACACAGGATCAAAAAGGCATGGCGCTGTTCATGCCTTCGTATTCGCCCGCGTGGAAGTTGTTCGGACTGAAGATGGTGACAGTTTTTCCCAACAACGTACCTCCTGCCCCGATGATTCAAGGGGTTATGCTGTTGATGGATGCCGAACGCGGAACACCCCTCGCTTCGATGGATGCCGCGGCGATAACTGCTTTGCGCACCGGTGCCGCCTCCGGATTGGCTTCCGAACTTCTCTCCAGAACCGAAAGCGAGACCCTCGCGCTATTCGGTACTGGTGCCCAGGCGTGGACACAAGTGGCCGGCGTGCTCGCGGTGCGGAAAATCCAGGAAGTAATGGTGAAAGGAACCTCCCGGGAAAAAGAAGAAGCATTTTGCAAACGGGTAAGGGACGAGTACCAGATCTCCTGCCGACCGCTTCGTGATCTATCCGAATTATCCCAAGCCGACGTCATCTGCACCGCCACTGGTTCGCATCAACCGCTGTTTCATCTCAAGCACCTGAATCCTGGTGTACATATCAATGCCATCGGCGCCTACAAGCCACACATGCGGGAATTGAGTGAGGACATTATTGTTCAGTGTAAACTCATCGTCGACCAGCGAGCCGCCGTTCTTCATGAAGCGGGAGAGGTGGTGATTCCCCTGAAAGAAGGCCGGCTAACTCCCTCCGTTATCTATGCTGAACTGGGGGAGGTTGTTGCGGGTAAAGCCGGCAGGGCCTCAAGCGATGAAATTACAGTTTTCAAGTCCGTTGGAAACGCCATCCAGGACCTCGCCGTCGCGCGGTTTCTGATTAATCAGCAGGCGTGAAAGCTATTCCTTCCTGAACGTGCCGCTGTCGACATCTTTCATGAATTGAATCAACCCGGGAAAATAATGCTCCTGGTCATCCCACATGCTCAGGTGACTGCCATTGGGGCAATACAGGTACCTCCCTTGTTTTACCTGGGAGGCCATCCATTTCATATGTTCGGGGTCCATGGTATCATGTTGGGCGCCAATGGTAAGCGTAGGGACCTCAATGGTCGGTAAGTCTGCCTTGCGATCCCAATTTTTCAAAGTGCCACCAATTCCGAATTCACTGGGGCCTTGCATCATCGTATAGATCACTCCATTCAAATGCTTAAAGGCTCGGTTCACCGGTTCTGGCCATTGGTCCATGGGCATATGGCAAATGTGTTGCGTGTAGTAGTTATTCATTAGCAATTCAGAATATCTCGGGTTCGCATAGTCTTGTTTGGCTTCCAGCGCACGAACCTCGGCGAGCACCGCGGGGTCCAGCTGTTTGGCCAACACTTCATCGGCATATCGTCCGTAGTCAGGCGCGCTGGACATCATATTGGAGATGATCAGGCCCTTGATGTTCTTCTGGTATTTCAATGCATATTCCATAGCCAGGATACCACCCCATGAAGATCCCAACAGGAAGAAATTGGAACTATCAAGGCCCAATGCCAGACGGACCTCCTCTACCTCCTCAACAAACCTCGTGGTTGTCCAAAGTGACGTATCGTTGGGCTGATCACTGTAATAGGAGCCGAGCTGGTCATAGTAATAATATTCAATGCCCTCAGACGGGAGGAAGCTGTCGAAGCTTTCAAAGTATTCATGGGTTGCCGCAGGGCCACCATGCAGCAAGAGAAGTTTGATTTTTGGATTGTTCCCCACCCGTTTGGTCCACACCTTATACTTGCCACCGTGTATGGGTATCATTCGGATACCCCCTGCCCGGATGCCGGTCTCGCCGAGGTTGAAATAATCGTTGGGTTTGGATTGCGGCTGGCATGAAAACAGGAAAATAAACGCCAGCAACCCTGGAGTTAGTTTGGTTTTCATAGAATTTGGTTTGGGTCTTCTAAGCTACGACTTCAACCCCGGAAAAGGAATGGACTGCCCGAACTACCTCTTGGTCATTTCACTCAAAAATCCCCATCCATACCCCACAAACTGCACCATAGCTGCGGGTACACTCAGGAAAGCAGCCGTGGCCGATTTGGTGACGCGCAGGCAGTCGATGAATATCGCCAACCAATAAATAAAAAATAAGGAGTAGCCCAGCATGGCTAGCGGGCGATAGAGCACGGTAATGAATGGAAGGGCAACAAACGCTACAAAGACGAAGGATGGAAACCAATGAATGGGCTTGATTTCGGTGGGGTGCACTCTGCCAACCCGTACCCGGCCCCGACCGAAGCCTTCTACCTGTCTGAAGAATTCAGTAAGTTCCGTCCTGCGCTTGTGATACACAAAAGCTTCGGGAATCAGTCCCACCTTGAAGCCGGCATTTCGCATACGAATACTCAGTTCAATGTCTTCCGCCAGGCGGTGGAAGCGAAAACCCCCGGTCTGTTCCCACACCTTTCGGCTCATACCCATGTTGAAACTGCGGGGCTGAAAATTATCCGCCTGGTTCTTTCCCCCGCGAATACCTCCGGTGGTCAGCACCGACGACATGGTATACGCCATGGCCCGTTGGAGCGATGAGAAAGACTCATGACCGCGGTCAGGACCGCCCCATGCATCGAGGGCTCGCGAAGCCAGGGCGTTGTCGACAACCGAGAAATACTCGGGCGGCAATATGCAGTCGGAATCAAATACGACGAGGTATTGCCCGGAGGCATGTTCAAATCCAAAATTGCGGCTTGGGCCCGGCCCTGTGTTGGGCTTGGAGTAGTATTGAATCCTAAGACGCTGAACAAACTGTTCGTATACATCCTCCGATCGTTTTGTCGAGCCATCTTCCACGACCAGTACCTCAAAATCGGTGTAAGATTGCTTTACCAGGCTTTCCAACAGTTCCCGCAGTTCGTCAGGACGATTGTAAACAGGGATAATGACAGAGTACTTCGGATTGGACATACTGCAAAAGTAGCAAAAGCGATGCCCCTAACCGCCCGATCCACTTCGACCATAATTTTCCAATAACGATTCGGTCAATAGGCTTCAATCCCAGATTACTTTCTTTAAACCAACCTAACTCCACCGCACGAGATCTTCTTAATCCTTCTATGCTAATCCTATAATCCTATCCATCTTATGAATCCTATTCTTATCTTGGAGCCCCGATGGATCATTTTGTTGTTTCCGCCCGAAAGTACCGCCCGCTCGGCTTCGACGAGGTAGTGGGACAGGAACACATCACCACGACGCTCAAAAACGCAATCGACAGTAACAAGCTGGCCCAGGCGTTGCTCTTCTGCGGCCCCCGCGGTGTAGGAAAAACTACGTGCGCACGGATTGTAGCCCGCATGATCAACGGGTTTGAAGAGAAGGCCGAAGTGAACTCACTGAACATTTTCGAACTCGATGCGGCCTCCAATAACTCGGTAGAAGACATCCGCAACCTGATTGACCAGGTGCGCTACCCTCCTCAATACGGGAAATACAAGGTCTACATCATCGACGAGGTGCACATGCTCTCCAACCAGGCCTTCAATGCTTTTCTGAAGACCCTGGAAGAACCGCCTTCCTATGCCATCTTTATCCTGGCCACCACGGAAAAGCACAAGGTGATTCCTACCATTCTGTCCCGATGTCAGATCTTCGATTTCAACCGGATCCAGATTTCTGACATCGCTCACCAACTGAAGAAGATCGCGGATCGGGAAAAGGTCAAGACCGAAGAGGCCGCGCTTCACCTGATTGCCCAGAAGGCCGATGGCGCTCTTCGTGATGCTCTCTCCATTTTCGACCTCATGGTCACCTTCTCACAGGGCAAGGGGGTCACCTTTCAGGATGCGCTCAACAACCTCCACATCCTGGATTACGAGTACTATTTCAAAGTGGTGGACGGTCTCCTCGCGCAGAACCCGACCGTACCGTTGCTCCTGTTTGACGAAATCCTCCACAAAGGCTTTGATGGGCAGAATTTTATCATCGGACTGAGTGAACATATCCGCAACCTGATGATGACCCAGGATGAGCGGACCGTCAAACTGCTGGAAGTTCCGGATAGCATCAAGAAGAAATACATTGAGCAAGCGAAGGCATCGCCTTATTCGCTCCTGCTTTCCTGGCTGAACATTGGCAACCAATGCGACATCAACTACAAGATGAGTCGCAACCAACGTTTGCTCGTTGAACTGGCCCTGATGAAGATGGCCCATGTACGATCCATCATCTCCGCCGAGCCCTCCGCCACTGCCCCGACCGCAGAATTAAAAAAAAAATTGAATTAACGAACGAGCCAGCACCTTTGCCCCCGCCTCCCGCCGAAGTTCAACACGCTTCGGCCATCGAACGAATACCCGAACCACCTCCAGCGGTCACTGCACCTTCGCCGATTCCTGCATTATCCGCCGAGCCCGGCAAGGTCAGCACCAAGACAAAGACCACACCCAACCTAAAGACCATCTTCAACGGACCGCCCGCACCGGAACCAAGTCGTGCACCAGTTCCCTCCACACCCAACGAACCAATCAAAGCAGCCGAACTGAAAAAAGCCTGGGGGGATTATGCAGAGCAACGGAAAAGCCAGGCGGCTGAATACCAGATCTTGCAGCGGGAGTATCAATTTAAATCTCCCGTCATTACAGTTACTCTCACCAACCCGGTAGAAGAGTCTTTGCTGGAAAATTTCCGGCGTGACCTGATACAATTCCTTCGCGACCGGCTCCGGAACAACGACCTTACCGTATCCGCTGCCCTGCAAGACAACACCGGGAAGAAAGTGATTTACACGTCCAAGGAGAAATTTGAACACCTGGCCGAAAAGCATCCCTACCTGAACGAACTCAAAGATCGCCTGGGTTTGGACTGGGAATTCTGAAGTCGCTCAATTTCTTGAAAGCCGTATATTTGGCCACATTTTTACGCAATGACCATTTCCTACAACTGGCTTAAGGAGTACATCGACGTAACGGAATCCCCGGAGGCCCTCGCCGAGGTCCTCACCAACACCGGGCTGGAAGTAGAAAGCATTCATGTAGCTGAATCTGTTCGGGGTGGACTGAAAGGATTGGTGATCGGGGAAGTATTGACCTGTGCCAAGCATCCCAACGCCGATAAGTTATCCCTCACCACCGTGGATGTCGGCCGGGCTGCCCCGCTCCCCATTGTTTGCGGCGCTTCCAACGTGGCCAAGGGGCAAAAAGTGATTGTTGCCCTTCCGGGAACGACACTCTATCCCTTCAAGGGGGATCCACTTACGATCAAGTCTGCAAAGATTCGTGGTGAACAGAGTGAAGGAATGATCTGTGCAGAAGATGAAATCGGTATTGGCGAAAGCCATGCGGGCATTATGGTGCTTGAAACGAAGCTTCCCAATGGCACGCCAGCAGCCCAATATTTCAATCTTGAATCTGACCATATTTTTGAGATAGGGTTAACCCCTAACCGGGCCGATGCCGCTTCTCACCTTGGTGTTGCCCGCGACATTCGTGCCGCAAAGAATCGCGAAGTTCGGTGGCCTTCGGTGGATGCCTTCCGGGTTGATAATCATTCACTCCCCATTGATGTCGTAGTCGAGAATACGGAGGCTTGCCCGAGGTATTCTGCTCTTACGCTGACCGGAGTTGTGGTGAAAGAATCTCCGGAGTGGCTCAAGAAGAGGTTGCAATCCATCGGGCTCACGCCCATCAATAACGTTGTAGACATCACCAATTTTATCTGCCACGAGATTGGACAACCGCTCCACGCTTTTGATGCCGCGCAGACTGGGAAGAAAGTAATCGTGAAGACCTTGCCGGCGGGTTCGAAATTTGTTACCCTTGACAGCCAGGCACGCGAACTCACTTCAAATGACCTGATGATCTGCAATACCCAGGAGGGAATGTGTATTGCAGGGGTATTCGGGGGCATTCATTCTGGAATTAAGGATACCACAACCTCCATCTTCCTTGAAAGTGCCTGCTTTTCTCCGGCTTATATCCGCCGAACCAGCACGCATCATCAACTCAAGACAGACGCCGCGTTTCGTTTTGCCCGTGGGACTGATCCGAACATTACCGTATACGCCCTGAAGCGGGCGGCCCTACTGCTCAAAGAGATTACCGGAGCTTCCATTTCATCAGAAATCGTCGACATCTATCCGAAAAAGATAGAGAACCGGCTTATTACGGTCAAGGACAAGAACGTTAACCGTTTAATCGGCAAGGCCATTCCCCGACAGGAGGTATTTGATATTCTCAAAAGGCTGGACATTTCCATAGTAGAGCAATCCGACGCGGCTTATACCGTATCGGTTCCCCCGTACCGGGTAGACGTGGAGCAGGAGGCCGATGTGGTGGAAGAAATCCTCCGCATTTATGGCGTCAACAATATCGAATTAAGTGAATCAACCCGTGCCGATTACCTGGCTGATTTCCCGGAGAAGGATATCAATACTTTCCGGCGCAGAATCAGTGAGCTATTGGCTTCCAATGGGTTCTTCGAGATCCTTACCAATTCGCTTACCAATGCGGCTTACCAGGAAAAGCAGGCACTCAATTTTGGACTTCGCCCGGTTGAAATTCTCAATAAACTCAGCGAGGAACAGGGCATTTTGCGGCAGACCATGTTGTTTACCGGGCTGGAGGCCATTGCCTACAACCTGAACCGGAAACAAGGCGAACTCAAGTTCTTTGAATTCGGACGTGTTTATGGCCGGAATGAGCGGGGATTTCATGAAGAAGATCGACTTGCGATTTATATGGCAGGACGATTGGCTGCTGAATCCTGGCAGGAGAAAGCGCGGAGTGTTACGTACCATGACCTGATGCAGTTTGTACATATGGTGCTGGAAAAATCGAACCTCACCGGTTGTGTCCTGGAAAAATCAGAGGATCCTTTGCTGGATTACGGAATGAAGATCATGCGGCACAAGCGCACCCTTGGCGTTGTGGGCAAGGTTCGTGCCGCCTTTGCAAAGGATTTCGGCATGAAACAGGAAATTTTTTACGCGGATTTGGACACCTCCTTGCTTTTCCAAGGGGCAAACCCTAAGTTCGACATACAAGAAGTGCCCAAGTTCCCCGAAGTGAAGCGCGATCTGTCCCTGGTGATTGATCAAGCTATAACCTTCGATGAGATCAAGGCCGTAGTAGGAATGAACGGAAAGAACCTGATTACAGACGTGACGGTTTTCGATGTATACGAGGGAGAGAACATTCCGAAAGGAAAAAAAGCCTATGCTCTGGGCTTCACCTTGCTCGACAAGACCAAAACGCTTACCGACGAAGAAATTGACAAGACCATGAACGGATTGATGGCCGGCTTTGAGAAACGTCTCGGGGCTGTTATCCGGAAATAACCCTATTCAAAAAACACAACCACACCCCTATGGAGCAAGATGTACTGAAATCCAGCCTCAACGGCCTTGAGCGAAAGATGGTGGTGCTCATCAGCGAGCACAAGAACCTCAAAGCCGAGGTAAATGCCTTAAAAACGGCCAATTCTGAGCTGAAACAGTCCCTTCGTCAGCGCGACGAGCAACTGGATGCTTTTAGAAATCAGATTAAAATCACTAAGATTGTGGATAATATTCACCCGGAAGACGGAAGTGTTTCGGAGTTGAGGAAGACAGTGGATGATTACATCCGTGAGATTGACAAATGCATCGCTCACTTAAGCCGATAAGCGACCTGTAATGGACGAACTTTCAATCAAGATCAAGATAGCAGACCGGGAATATCCCATGAAGGTCAAGCGACACGAAGAAGAACGTGTCCGGGCTGCTGGAAAGCTGATCAACGACAAGTTGAAGTCCTACCGGGAGCAATTCGGTCTTGACGATAAACAAGACCTCCTGGCGATGACCGCGTTTGACTGCCTGGTCGAGAAACTGGAAGCCGATGAAAGCGATCATGCCATTGACCAATCGGTAGTGGACAAAGTCAATCAGCTCAACCAGATGGTCTCACAGGCCATTCTCTGAGTCTCTTTCCCTGCTCCTTTTCCTTACGTGAACGGCCCTCGCCGCGCCGGGTATTTTTTCACGTAAACTGAACCGTTATGAACATCCAATTGATTGCGTTGATCGGCACCGGCCTGACCATCGTGCTCAGCTTCCTGATAGGAACACTGCTCTACAAGCGAAAAGTCCGCAAGAACAAGCAACAGAACGAGGAGAAAGCCAGGCTGATCATCAAAGAGGCCGAAATGCAGGCCGAAAACCTCAAGAACGCGCGCATCCTGGAAGCCAAAGAGAAATTCCTGAAAATGAAGCAGGAATTTGAAGAAGACGCCAACCGCAAGAAGAACCAGATCATCGCCAACGAGCAAAAGATCAAACAACGCGAGGCGCAGCTTTCCAAAGAACTGGAACATGTGAAGCGGAAGGAGCTCGAACTGGATGAGGACCGCAAGAGCCTCGCCCAGCAGCACGACCTCGTTCGCAAGCGCAAAGAAGAACTCGATCGTTTCAACCAGCAAAAAGTCCAGGTGCTGGAAAGCATTTCCAAGCTCACCGCTGACGAAGCCCGTGAGCAGTTGGTTCAATCCCTCAAAGAAGAGGCTCAATCCAAGGCCAACTCTTATATCAAGGACATCATGGAACAGGCCAAACTCACCGCCACCAAGGACGCCAAGAAACTGGTGATCGATACCATCCAGCGCACCGCTACGGAACACGCCGTAGAAAACTCCGTTTCCATCTTCAATATTGAGAGTGACGACATCAAGGGTAAAATCATTGGTCGTGAAGGACGCAACATCCGGGCCCTGGAAGCGGCGACGGGCGTTGAATTCATCGTCGATGATACCCCGGAGGCCATCATCATCTCCGGTTTTGACCCGGTGCGCCGTGAAATTGCCCGTCTCTCACTCCACCGCCTGGTGCAGGATGGACGCATCCACCCTGCGCGCATCGAGGAAATCGTGGCCAAGACCACCAAGAACATTGACGACGAGATCGTGGAAATCGGCGAACGAACCGTGATCGACCTCGGCATCCACGGGCTCGCACCCGAACTGATCAAGATGGTCGGCCGCATGCGTTTCCGTTCCTCTTATGGACAGAATCTTCTCCAGCACTCACGCGAAGTAGCCAACCTCTGTGCGATTATGGCTGCCGAACTCGGGCTGAACGTGAAGCAAGCCAAGCGCGCCGGATTGTTGCACGACATTGGCAAGGTATGGCCGGAAGAGTTGGAGAAACCACACGCCATCGTGGGCATGGAACTCGCCCAGAAATACAAGGAACATCCGGCGGTTTGCAACGCCATCGGCGCACACCACGACGAGATTGAAATGACTAACATCATTTCTCCTCTTGTTCAGGCTTGTGACGCTATCAGCGGCGCCCGCCCCGGAGCACGACGTGAGGTCATTGAGCAATATACACGGCGACTGAAAGAACTGGAACAAGTAGGCCTCAGCTTTGAGGGTGTGGAGAAATGCTTCGCCATCCAGGCTGGCCGTGAGCTGCGGGTGATTGTAGACGCCGAGAAAGCCTCTGACGAACGTGCCAACCAGCTCAGCTTTGAGATCTCACAAAAGATCGAAAAGGAGATGCAGTATCCCGGCCAGATCAAAGTGACGGTAATCCGGGAAATGCGGAGTGTGGCGTACGCAAAGTAGTGGCTAGTGGCTGTTGCCCCGGGCTTTAGCCCGGGGAAAAGACGATGTTTATATTCGAGGGCCACAGGTAAAATCATTTCAGTGAGGAAGGACACTTTGGCCCGCACGTGCGGACCGTCCAGGACGCTCCTCGTTCGCGGCACACAAAACGGAGCGAAATACTCGGTCTGCCAGTTTTCTCCTAACTTATGACCATGACACAGAAACCCGTTTGGTTCGTCACCGGCTCTTCCACGGGCCTGGGCAGAGCACTCGGTGAGGTTCTCCTTGAAAAAGGATTTGCTGTGGCCGCTTCGGCCCGCAAGCCGTCCGATTTGGCATCGCTTGCGCAGCAGTACGGCAGCCAGGTTCTTTGCCCGGAACTGGACGTGACCAAACCGGTGCAAGTCCGGCAAGCCGTGCAACAAACAATAGATCATTTTGGCCGCATCGATGTATGTGTCAACAACGCTGGCTACGGACTTATCGGCGGTGTGGAGGAAGTCACGGATGCGGAGATACGAAGACAGTTCGACACCAATTTCTTTGGCGCATTGGACGTGACCCGCGCCGTACTCCCCCACTTCCGCAAACAGCGCAGCGGGCATTTTGTGAATATCTCCTCGATCGGAGGTTTTCGTGCCATCGCCGGAGCCGCCATCTATAATGCGACGAAGTTCGCCCTCGAAGCGCTGTCCGAAGCACTCGCCAAGGAAGTTGCTCCTTTGGGCATCCGCGTGGTACTCGTTGAACCCGGACCTTTCCGCACCGACTTTGGGGGCCGTTCGATCGACGATACTCCTAACCGAATTGATGACTATGCCACGACGGCCGGCAAGATGCGGGAGTACTACCAGGCGGCTCATGGCAAACAAGTAGGTGATCCGCGGAAAGCGGCCGAAGCCATGATTCAGGCCGTGGAATCGAAAGCTGAATTTCTGCGCCTGCCGCTCGGCGAGGCGACCCTCGTGGGCATGCGCGAAAAGATCGAACAGGTTCAGAAAGACCTGGCCCTTTGGGAAAAGGTCGCAAAGGATACGGCATACAACTCATGACCATGGAAATCAAACAACGCGAAAGCGGAAACAAGGGCGCCTTCTACATCGAGGTGGACGGCAAACAGGAAGGGGAGATGACCTATTCCATTGCCGGCACTGGCCGCATCATCATTGACCACACCGAAGTAAGTGACAAACTGAAAGGGATGAGCGCCGGCAAACAGCTCGTTGCCGCCGCCGTGGCGCATGCCCGAAAAAAGAACCTGAAGATTCTTCCCTTGTGTCCCTTTGCCCGGGCGGTTTTTGAGCGTACGCGCGAGTACGACGACGTTTCCGATCTCTAATTTTCCCCACTATGAAGTTTATTCAGCCTGCAGGTATTTCAAATCCCCGGGGGCACTACACGCCGGCCGTGGTTGAAAATGGTTTTGTTTTTGTGTCCGGGCAATTGCCGATGGACAGCGAGGGGAATGTGTTGAAAGGTACCGTGGAAGAACAGATGCTTCAGTGCCTCAGGAATATTGACCTCATTCTCCAGGCCTCCGGCAGCAGTATTTCCCGCGTGGTAAAAGCGACCGTATTCATAACCGATATCAGTGATTGGCCGAAAGTCAACGCGGTATTCGCCAATTACTTTGGGGACCATCGCCCAGCCCGCGTGGCGGTGCCCACGGGCAAATTATTGGAGGGCATCCACGTGGAGGTGGACTGCATATCCGTAGTAAAGTAGCCGGACGTAAGCCGCGCTACTTCAGTTTAACCGAGTAGTTGCTGTGCTGGCGAACCCGGGTCACCTTCCCGCTGGGATCGGTTTCAAATACTACTTCCTCGCCCAGGGTTTTGTCTTTTCGCACCCGCCGGAAGGTATTTCCCTCGACATGCCGCAATAACGTCATTCCTTCATCGGGATTCGAAGATGTCGCGTCAATCATGGCGAGGTCACCATACCAGGGTGTAATGATCGTTTCACTGCCCCACGGTTGATCCGAGTAATTGCCGGCATACTTTGTCAGGTCCACTCCAGCCTTAAGGGCTTGTTTTTCGCCCGGCACTTTAGCCAGTAGTTCCCGGATTTCCCTCGAAAAGAATTCCGGGCTTTCCCCACCGGCATTGATCATCACGCTGTAGGCCATCTTCTCTTTCGGATCCAGTGCCAGGATTGTCCGATAGCCAGGGCAGGAGCCGCCGTGCGCCACGATGGTGGTACTGCCTTCCCGTTCGACCGCGAAACCAAGTCCCCAGGACGTGTTCCAATCGGGATCCATCCACTGAACACGATGCATCTCCTTCAGCGTGGAAGCCTTGAGAACTTCTGCGCCTCCATTTTCCAACAGCCTAAACTGCCATGAGGCAAAACGGCCAAGGTCTTCCACGTTGCTGGAATAACCGGCCGCAGAGGTGATGCCTCGCGCATCGAACAGCACCACTGGTTCCCGGTGGCCGTCCCGGTGGAGGGCGCTGTAGCCAACGGCCATCTTCTTACCGTGCTCCGCGACCGGCAGGTAGGGATGCGTTTCGTTCAGCCGCAGCGGCTTGAGAATCTTCTCTTCGACATAGTCGTTGTATTTTTTCCCGGACACTTTTTCGACAATCTCACCGAGCAGCGTAAGCCCCAGGTTACTGTATTGAAAATAGGTGGAAGCCGGATACAGCGTCTGCTGGTCCTTGAGTTTGCTCTTTACCTGGTCCTGCGTGGGAAAGGTGAAGTCGGGTCCGGTCCAATACGGGTAATCCGACTCCCGGGGCAAACCCGAGGAATGGGTCAGCAGCGAACGGATGGTGATCGGGCCGCTGTCTTTGAATTGCTGCTTCAGGTTGAAATCCGTTAGAATCGATTCGATGGGGTCGTCCAGCCTCAGTTTGCCTTCGTCGTAAAGCTGCATAACGGCTGCGGCCGTAAACAGTTTGGAGATCGAACAGATGGAATAGATGGTGCCCGGTGTGGCGGCCACATTGCCAGAAACGTTACTGAGTCCATAGGCTTTCGTCCAGAGCAACTGCTGGTCTTTGGTTACCGAGACGGACAATGCCGGCAGGTGCTTATAAGCGTGTCCAGCCTCCAGCCACCGATCCAGCAACAGCAGAGCATCCGAATAATCCGTTGAGGATTTCTGTGCCCAGACCATTGAAGTGGCACACAGACATAGGAGGAGCGGTAGTTTCTTCATTCTAACAAGATACGGGACCCATTCCGCGAAGCCAAGGTTTCACTCGCCCTAATAAGTCCACCCATGGGGCCAACAATTGAAATCAACCCTTATCCTGCTAAATTGGGCTTCAATTGCCAGCATGCCCTCCGTCCTTCCCGGTTACGAGTACGACATATTTATCTCCTATCGTCACAACGACAACCTTGACGGCTGGGTCACCGACTTTGTTCAGAACCTGGAAAAAGAGCTGCGAGGGACGCTCAAGGACACCGTCACCATCTACTTCGACAAAAGCCCGCATGACGGACTGCTGGAGACCCACTCGGTGGACAAGAGCCTGGAGGGCAAACTGAAGTGCCTCATCTTCATTCCCATTATTTCGCAAACCTATTGCGATCCGAAGAGCTTTGCCTGGCAGCATGAGTTTTGCGCCTTCAACCGGCTGGCCCAGCAGGATTCGTTTGGGCGCGACATCAAACTCAGTAACGGGAATGTCGCCAGTCGTATTCTTCCTGTCCGGATTCACGACCTCGATTCCGATGACCAATCGCTCCTGGCACGTGAACTCGGCGGAGTGCTTCGGGCGATTGATTTCATCTACAAAGAGGCGGGCGTAAACAGGCCGCTTCGAGCCCAGGAGGAAAACCCTGCCAAGAACCAGAACCAGACGTTTTACCGCAACCAGGTCAACAAGGTGGCCAATGCGGTGAAGGAGATCATCGTCTCACTCAAGAACCCCAACGTTTCAATCGCGCGCCCGACCCCGGATCAACCGGTACCCGCCGCTCGAAAATCATCGAGCAAGAAAGCCATTGCTATAGCCACCGTAGCCATCATGGCCCTGCTCGCGCTGATCTATGCCGCTTCGCAATTCATAGGCACGAGCGACAAGGAACCTGAGATCCTCGACAAATCCATCGCCGTGCTTCCTTTTGCCGACCTGAGCGAAGCCAAAGACCAGGGTTGGTTCGGCGACGGCTTAACGGAAGAGATCCTGAATAGCCTGGCGCACATCAATGGACTCCGGGTGACTTCTCGCACGTCCTCGTTTGCTTTCAAAGACAAGAACCTCCGCATTCAGACCATCGCGGACTCGCTCGGTGTAAACTACATCGTCGAAGGATCCGTAAGGAAATCCGGCGATGGGTTGCGCATCACCGCCCAGCTCATCCGGGCCAAGGATGGATTTCACATCTGGTCCAATACTTACGACCGGAAATCGAAGGACATTTTCGAACTACAGAAGGAGATCGCCTCCAAAATCGCTGGAAGCCTGGACATTTCGCTGGATGCGAATGCCGTAGAACAGATGCATTGGGCAGGCACCAATAGCGCGGAAGCTTTTCTAGCCTTCTTAAAAGCCCGGGAGTTGGATGACCAGGCTCACCGGGCGAGCCGTTTCATCGACCTGATTAAAATGAAGCAGGCAAATGCCTTCTATGAGGAATCTTCACGAATGGATCCTGACTTCGTGAATCCCTACTTATACCACGCCGATTACTTTCTTCATTACGTGCTCAAGGACGATCCACACTACCTGGACACGCTCTCGGATGAGCAAGCGTACCGGCTATTCATGGCCGACCTGGCCAGCGCCATCAGTCGCTCGAAAGAATCGTCTCAAGCGGATTATTACCGAATCCCCCAGGTGATGTACTCGAGCGACTGGACAAATTTTCGGGCTATCATTGAGAAAAGTATGAACAGTACAGATGCTGCTATCCGTTATAAGTACCAGAATTTTGACTTGTCTATCATACTGATCTGCTTAGGATACGGAGATCGGCTTACAGAAATCAGCGAAGCAATCATTCTTCAGGAACCAACCGACTTTTCGGCATGGCGAAACGTTGTACTGAATTATATGAATCGGGGTGAATACGCTGAAGCGCTTAACAAAATTGCCGAAATTGTTCACTCACCAATCCGGTTGTTCGTTAACGACTACAAACTATTTGCCCAGATACAATTGGGAAAACTGGATGAAGCGTACAGTGAGATCATGCAAGACCCCAATCAGGATTACTTTGCCTACTTTGATTTGAAGGCCCTCATTTTGGCCAAACAGGGTAAACGGGAAGAGGCGAAGAAGGTACTTATGCAGGAACACCGTGCAAGTCCGTTCTACCTGTTTGCCATAGACGCTGTGCTGGGAAGACAGGCTGCCAACGCGGAGGCAGCACGAATGGATAAGAAGCTTTTGCTGGATTTTCCTTTGTTTCGAAGCTATTTCTTAGCGCCCAACAACCTTCCTTATGACCTGGACTCTGCTCCTAATTTCGCCAAGCGACTGAAGCAGGCCGGCCCCTTAAGGGCACCGAAGCGCTGAGGTACGAACGACTACTTCTTCCACCCCGTCCACCCCGGACCCTTCACAAACCGCCCCGGCCGCGCATTGGTATGCTCGCCATCTTTAAGCACCTGAACCCCGTTGATGAAAACATGTACCATGCCGGTGCTGTACTGATGCGCATTTTCAAACGTCGCATGATCCTGAACTTTTTCCGGATCGAAGATGACGACGTCAGCGTAGTAGCCCGGTGTCAGCGTTCCGCGCTTTCGAATGTTAATGTTTGACGCCGGAAGGCTGGTCAGCTTGCGGATGGCTTCCTCCATCGGAATCACTTTTTCATCGCGCACGTACTTGCCGATTACCCGCGTGAAGTTGCCAAACGCGCGGGGATGGTCTTTGTACTTAAGCCACACGCCTTCTGCCGGTGGCGAACCGGCATCGGAACCAAAACTGACAAAGGGCAGCGCGATCTGGCGTTTGATGTTTTCCTCACTCATCATCGTGTAGGCCGCCTCTACGCGTGTATTGTCCGCGATCACAAGATCCATCGCCGTTTCTTCCGGAGACTTGCCGTGCATTTTGGCCACCTCGGCCAGGGTCTTGCCTTCATACATTTTCAGCGAATCCTTGCTGAAGCCCAGCAACAACACATTCTCCGGTCCTCCGCAGGTGCGAAGCATATTCTCCCACTTGTCTGTGGGAGTTAACATCTCTTTTAACGTCTTCTTTCGGGTGACCGGATTTTTCAGCCTTTTGATCCACTCATTGATCCCGCCCTCCTGCACCCACGGCGGCATCGTGGCATCAAGACCCGTTGCGCCTGCGGTGTACGTGTACATGTTGGCCGTGATGCGCAACCCTTCCTTGTTGGCCGCCTCGATCAGGTGAACAACACTATCCAGCTTCCACCAATTGTCTTTTCCGGCCATCTTGAGATGATAGATCTCTGCCGGCAACCCGCCTTCACGGGCGATGCGGATGGTTTCATTCACCGCGTCGAAAATGCTATTGCCTTCGCTGCGCATGTGAGCGATGTACATACCGCCATAAGGGGCGGCCACCTTGCTTAACTCAATCAACTCTTCCGTTGTCGCATAATTGCTGGGCGCATAGATCAAGGCAGTGGTTACACCCAATGCTCCTTCCTCCATGGCCTGTTTCACCAATCCCTTCATTCGCTCCAATTCTTCCGCGTTGGGTGGCCGGTTGGCATAGCCCAATTCATGCACACGAATTGTGTTGGCTCCAACAAATGATGCGAAATTCTGCGAAACGCCCTTCTTCTCCAGGTAGTTCAGGTAGTCTCCTAATGTTGTCCATTCGATTTCATACTTGAAGTCCGGGAATTTTTCCATTTGTTCACGTTGCTGCTTCTTCATTTCCTCATTCATTGGCGCGATGGAAATTTCGCCGAGCACCTCCGTCGTGACCCCCTGCCGAACATCGCTTTGTCCACGACCATCGAGGATGAGCGTCTCCCAGCTGTGGCTGAGCATATTGAAAAAACCCGGCGCCACCGCCATTCCCTTGGCATCTACCTCCCTTTTTCCAACCGCGTTCGACAGGTCTCCCATCGCAGCTATGGTGTCCGCGTTGATCGCCACGTCGGAAACGACCCCCGGCTTGCCAGATCCATCATACACGGTACCGCCACGGATGACCAAATCATACTCCTGTTTTTTACAGGAGACAGAAGCCAGTAGAAGAAGAACAAACAAGAGTTTTTTCATGGGAGAAGGGTTTGATAAGAGTAAGTAACCAAAAATTGAGGGGATGGACAAGGCAATTCAGGAGTAGCGGAAACGCGGGTTTTCGATGTAACCCTCCTACTGTTGTTAGCGTCTAAGTCCAACATTTCCATCCACCACCATGGCAAGAATCATCTCTAACCTTGCAATGCTCCTTCTATTCGGTGCTTTCACTTTTCAACCCGAGTCGGCAGGTTGGCTGCGGGAGCAAAAGTCCGGCTACGCATTCTACTATACAGCGGCAGACAAGCCGCGTGTGAGCGAATACAATAAGTTGATTGAATCGGGATTCAAATCCGTTCGTGAATTTTTTGGCAAGCCCTACAAGACCGAATTCAGCATCTTCACGCACCCCAATCGTCATTCGCTGGACTCGACCTGGCAAAAGGATTGGGGGATGCCTGACTTCAAATCAGAATGCTGGATGGTAGCTAGCGGGGTGGCCACCAAACTCGACCTGATTTCCCCGGCTGCATGGGACAAGGAATCCTGTGAGCATAAGTATTCGAATAAAGAAGAAACACAAAAATTAATCACCCACGAACTAGTGCATGTGTATCACGGGCAGCATAACCAAAGTCCGGACTTCAGCGACATAACCGGGATCGACTGGCTGGCCGAGGGCCTTGCCACCTATGCCTCCGGGCAATGCGACGCCGCACGCATGGCGCGCGTCAAGGAAGCGTTAATTGCCAACACCACACCCAATAAATTGGACGATTTCTGGAAAGGTCAGTTGCGGTATGGATTCTCCGGTTCTATGGTCATGTTTGTGGATCAGCATTACGGCCGCGAGAAACTGCTCGCCTTGTTGCCTTACAATCGCGTCGACGATGTCCTCAAGTCTCTCGGCACCAATGAGGCAGAATTGCTGAAAGGCTGGAAACAATTCATGTTGGAGAAATAGGTCCAAGTCGCCGCACCCGTTATCTTCGGTGGCTGAGCGAAAGCTGTGAAGTTCATCACCAAGACGGTCTGGGTTCTCTCCCTCGTTAGCCTGCTCACCGACACGGCAAGTGAAATGCTGTACCCGGTCATGCCCCTCTATCTGAAGACCATCGGGTTTTCGGTCTTGCTCATTGGTATCCTTGAAGGCATGGCCGAAGCGACAGCCGGTCTTAGCAAGGGCTACTTCGGACAACGCTCCGATCTTTCCGGTCGCCGGGCACCGTTCGTACAAATGGGTTATGCCTTCAGTGCTATTTCCAAACCATTGATGGCCATCTTCACCTACCCAGGTTGGGTCTTTTTCGCGCGGAGCACTGATCGCCTGGGTAAAGGTATCCGCACTGGCGCGCGCGATGCTATGCTCTCCGATGAGGCTACTCCGGAAACCAAGGGAAGGGTTTTTGGGTTTCATCGCGCCATGGACACTGTTGGGGCAGTGCTGGGGCCGGCATTGGCCCTGGTCTATCTCCACTACTACCCTGAAAACTATAAGACATTATTCTTTATCGCATTTGCCCCCGGGCTAATAGCTGTCGCCGCGACGTTTGTGCTACAGGACAAACCGGTTGCTACCAAAGGAGATTCCGCATCAGTTTCCTTTTTTTCTTTTCTGTCCTATTGGAAGACAAGCCCACCGGCGTATCGGAAACTGGTTGTCGGCCTGCTGGTCTTTGCCTTGTTCAACAGTTCGGATGCCTTCCTCCTGCTGCGCGCAAAGCAACTGGGGCTGGAGGATTCCTGGGTGATCGGGGTGTATATCTTCTACAACCTCGTCTACGCACTGACTGCCTTCCCGATGGGTGCGTTGGCCGATAAGATTGGGCTGAAGTTCGTTTTCCTCCTGGGCTTGGGAATGTTCAGCCTGGTATACTTTGGAATGACTATCGCTGAAAATCCGTTTGGATCCGCAAATCCCATACTCTTGCTGATCTTGTTCATCCTTTACGGGGTCTACGCTGCTTCGACGGAAGGGATTTCCAAGGCGTGGATTTCAAACATCTCCGACAAAAAGGATACCGCGACCGCCATCGGCACTTTTGCGGGATTGCAAAGTGTAATCACCCTCTTCGCCAGTACATTGACCGGGTTTATATGGTTTCAGTTTGGAGCCAGCGCCGCCTTTCTCACTACGGCTACGGCCACGGTGGTAACGATCATCTACTTTCTTGGTGTTCCGTTTACTCGAGACCATGCAGGGAACGCTCGCTAAACCACGCACGGAATTCTTCCGTATATTCGGTCAGCCTTCCGTTGGAAATGTCTAGAACACCCTTTGTCTTCTTAATGCTCATCGCCCTTTCCTGTGAGGCTCCGCAACTTCCCGTCTCTCCACTCGACGCCCTCAAGATTACTGTTCCCGCCGAGGCCAACCGGGCGGTGTCATTCACCAACAAAGACGCCGCATACTACTACACCCAAACCCACAAAGCCGATCATCCCGAGCACACCTGGTTTGAAGGGATGAATATTGCCAAGAACCGCGTCTTCGGCGGGTACCGCCTTTACGCCGATGGCCAGGAACTTGAAAATCAGCTTTCGGAAGTTACCGTGTATCCCTACAAGATGGTCCGAAAGCACAAAGGTGACCTCGTCGAGGAGCTTTGGATGCTCGACCATCTCAATATCCTTGAAGTAAGCCTTACAGGCGCTGATGAATCAATTGGAATTGCGTTGAAAGGGCAAGGAGTCGCCGTGAAAAGCCAAGCCGGTCCAATTACCTTTCTGTCTTCCCAGGAAGGAGGTTTTGTGATTGCGCTTTCCACGAAGACTTTTCACCCCATCGAAGTCAAAGAGAACATACTTTACGCTGAGGCAAAAGCCGGTGGATTCTACATCGCGGTGGCCAAGACGGAGACAGAAGCCGAAGCGATGATCCGGAACGTGCAACAAAACATCGTCACCCTCAAGAGCAACCGGGTACGGCGGATGGAGCGGTTCATGGAGTACAACACCTTCTTGAAATGCAACGTCGACTCCCTCAGCTTGGCTATTAACTGGTTAAACATCACCATGAACCAACTTGTCACCCAGCAACAGGGCGACGGCATTTACGCAGGGCTTCCCTGGTTCAATGAATACTGGGGCCGCGATGAATTTATCGCTTTCCCCGGGGCCATGCTGGTGTCGGGGCAATTTCAAACGGGCAGAAAGATTCTCAAATCATTTGCCGACTACCAGGACAAGGACAAATCCTCCCGTTACTTCGGGCGTGTTCCCAACATCGTCAACCCGAGCAACATCGATTATCACACCACCGATGGCACACCCCGGTTCGTTATTGCCCTGCAAGATTATGTGAAATATTCAGGTGACACGTCGCTCATTAAGGAACTATACCCTGCGGTTATTAACAGCATCGAAGGTGCCCTGAAGAATTGGGTGGATGCCAAAGGCTACCTGCTTCACGAAGACAACGAAACCTGGATGGACGCGCGCGATGCGAACCTCGTTTCCTATTCTCCCCGTGGAACCCGTGCCAATGACATCCAAGCGCTCTGGTACAACCAGCTTCGGGCCGGGGCGTACTTCGCCACCTATATGCATGATATCGCGAACCAGAACAAGTGGAACTCCCTGGCAGAGAAACTCAAGAACAATTTTCAGAAGGACTACCTCGATGCGAATCGCGATTATCTCGCTGACCGGCTCAACAAGGAAAACAAACCCGACTTCAGCCTTCGTCCCAACCAGCTCTTCGCACTCGATATGGTCGATGACTCAACAACCAGGGCCAAAGCATTGCGCAAAGCCTGGGAGGAATTGGTTTATCCATGGGGTGTCGCGACCCTGGATAGGCAGGATCCCAACTTCCATCCTTTTCACCTTACGCCCGAATATCACAAGGACGCCGCTTATCACAATGGAACCATCTGGCCGTGGTTGAATGGCATTGCCATGCAGCGGATGATGGAATTCGGTCAGGCAGAAACCGCGTATGCCCTCTTTAAGAACATGAACCGCCAGGTGCTGACCCGCGGCGTGGTAGGAGGACTCAGCGAAAACCTCGATGCCTATCCGCATGAAGGACAAGCGCTGCCCAAGCTTACCGGAACTTATCTCCAGGCCTGGTCGAACTCCGAACAGCTTCGGATCTGGAGCCAATATTTTCTTGGCATTCGTCCGGACCTTACCAACAATACCGTGACTATCGCGCCGCGAATTCCAGATGAGATCAAGCGGGTGGAGTTCAGATCCTTGATTGGCGAAAGCAACATTTCCTGCGTCTACACCAAATCCACTTACACAAAGTATACGTATCGTTTCAACAACCTGCCGCGGCTGAGCATCCGTGTCGATATCTATCCCTATGAGATTGTTGAGCTCACGATTGGTCCCCGTCACACGCTGGACATCATCGAATCGAAAGAAGGGCTGACCTTGACCCTCCGGGGTCCGCAGGATAAGTTCAAGGAGGTAAAGCCGGCCCGGTCACCTGCACGGGTCGCCGAAAGGGAATTCTTTGACCAGCTGCTCAAGGGTGTGAAATTTGCGCAGCCCTTGCCGCTGAACAATCATCCGGTAATGAGCAAAACCCGGTGATCCGGTGTGCAATCTCTCTGCGGGTGTGTATCTTCGTCTGATACATATCTATCCAACCCGTCCCCATGCGTCATCTGCGGCTTATCATTCTGTTATTACTTACTCCGAATCTGCTTTCTGCACAAAAAATTGCGCTGCAGGCTAAATCGCTCATTGATGGCACTGGGAAAGTCGTCAGTAATCCCGTTGTCGTCATAAACAACGACAAGATCGTCGCGGTTACCACCAAGGCGAATGTTCCAAAAGATGCCACCCTGATCGACCTGGGTGATTTCACTCTCCTTCCAGGCCTGATCGACTTGCATGTCCACCCGAACCTTACGACGGGTGACTACCAGGTTGATCATTTGCGTACATCCTCTGCCGCTAAAGCGCTATTGGGGCTGAAAAACTTGCAGGATATTCTCGCGGCGGGATGGACAACCGTCCGCGTAGCCGGTGATGGCGACGTGGGATACGCCAATTTGGAAGTCCGCGATGCCATCAACAAGGGAATGTTCACCGGGCCACGGATCTATGGCGCGGGTCACTATCTGTCCGCGACGGGAGGCGGTGGGGATATTAACTTTCTCTCCTATGAACAAAAGGTGATCGCCGACGGACTGGTAATCGACGGGCCGGAAGAAATGCGCAAGGCAGTCCGTACAGAGATCAAGTATGGCAGTGACTGGGTGAAGCTCCTGGTAACCGGTGCATTCATGTCGGCGGGTGACAATCCGAACAATGTTCATTTCAGCGCGGAAGAAGTAAAGGCGGCGGTGGACGAGGCTTCGCGGCGTGACGTGCCCGTAATGGCCCATGCCCATGCTGCGGAGGGTATCAAATTGGCCGTCAAAGCCGGCGTGCGCACCATCGAGCATGGTTCCTTCATCGACGAAGAAGCCATGGACCTGATGATCCAAAAAGGAACGTGGCTCATCCCTACCTTCTGCGTCCACACCTACTTTGAAAAACAGCCTTCGGTGGATCCAGCGCTTCAAAAGAGCCTGGAGATCGGGAGAAAAACAAAGGAGTCGATGTACACCAACATGCGGCTGGCAGTGAAAAAAGGTGTGAAATTCGGGCTGGGATCAGACAATGTCGGCTGGCCTGCCAGCTATTCAGCCAGCGAGCTTGCGGAATATGTATCGATCGGCATGACGCCCATGCAAGCGATCGTGTGCGCGACAAAAACAAATGCCGAAATTCTGCGAAAAGAAACTGAAATCGGCACCGTTGAACCCGGCAAGTTCGCCGACCTCATCGCCGTGAAGGGAGACCCGCTGAAAGATATCAGTGAATTACAGCGGGTAAAGTTCGTCATGGCCAATGGGAAGATCATCAAGAATGAACGATAGGCATCCCGCCTGTCCGGGTGGTAACGCCCAGAACGGATGATGAGAATCATCCGGCTCGAGGAAACCAATCATTGGACTTCAAACCGCTGCAGCACACCTTTGAGTGTGCACGAAACTCCCTTTCAGGATGTCGGATGCACGACGCATTTAACAACACCTTATGGAAACCACAACCAATAGCACGTTCCTACCCCGCATTGGTGATCGCGCGCCTGAATTCAAAGCCGTCACCACGCAGGGCAACATCAACTTTCCGGCCGACTACGCCGGCAAATGGGTCATTTTGTTCAGTCACCCCGCTGACTTCACCCCGGTCTGCACTTCCGAGTTCATGACCTTTGCCACCTTACAGGATGATTTCGCCGTTTGGAACACCCAGCTGGTCGGCCTGTCCGTCGACGGGCTATACAGTCACATCGCCTGGCTGCGCACCATCAAGGAAAAAATCGAATTCAAAGGAATGAAAAACGTCGAAGTAAAATTTCCTTTAATTGAAGACATCACGATGGAGATAGCCAGGAAGTACGGGATGATTCAACCCGGCGAAAGCAGCACCAAAGCCGTTCGGGCCGTGTTCTTCATCGACCCTAAAGGCGTGATTCGTGCAATCATCTATTATCCGCTTTCCCTCGGTCGTAATTTCGCCGAACTGAAACGCGTCATCATTGCCCTGCAGACTGCCGACACGTACAGCATTGCCACTCCGGCTGACTGGCAACCGGGCGACGATGTGATCGTTCCTCCTGCCGGATCATGTGGTGTAGCCAAAGAACGGATGGAATCGAAAGTCGCAGACCTCACTTGTTATGACTGGTTCTTCTGCACCAAAAAATTGCCGTTGGAGCGGGTGAATAGCCTGGTTGTCGCGAGGAAGAATTAGTGCCGACATCAGTTTTTGATCATTGGCCCAGAAGGCGCAAGGAGTTCCCTGCGCCTCATTTCATTTATGCCAGTGCGTCCTAATACCATTCCTTGAGCCACTCCGATCAATCCCATGGCTACAATCGACGAATTGTCGCTATCTTGGATCAATCGCTAAATCATAATGCGCAAATGAGAAAATCAATATTCTCCCTACTCCTTGCCACCCTCCTCTTCAGCTGCCAGTCCGGTGAAGTTTTTGACGGAGCCCTTTGCATCGAGAACATCACCACCATTGATCCCACGGATGGCGCCAAAGAAGGGCAGACCGTGATTATCAAGGATGGGAAAATCTTCAAGATCGCTCCCACTGCCACACTTAAACTTTCTTCCAAGAATCAAATCATAGACGGAAAAGGAAAATTCCTGATCCCTGGACTCTGGGACTCCCACATCCACTTTGCCTACATGGAAGCCCTGGCGCCAAGGATGTTTGACCTATTCCTCGTGTACGGAATTACCAGTGTGCGCGACACCGGTGGCGAAATCTCCTTTGTGAAGAAGTGGAAAGATGCCGCCCTGGCGAATTCAACCGGGGCACCGCGGGTGATGATTGCCGGTCCCCTGCTGGACGGCATGCCCAACGTGTACGATGGCAGTGATGCCGGCCATCCGCCACTTTCCATTGGATCCGGTTCCGTCGAAGCGGTATCCGCACTGGTTGGAAAGCTTGACCGCACCGGTGTTGACTTTCTCAAGGCCTATGAGATGCTGACGCCCGAGCAGTTCGCCGCGGTGATGAAGTTCGCCAAAGAGAAAGGTTACAAAGTTACCGGCCATGTGCCCCTTAGCATGGACGTGATCAGTGCTTCCAACCTCGGGCTCAACAGCATGGAACACTTCCGCAACCTCGAACTCTCCTGCGCCTCCAACGCCGATGAACTGCTGGCGCAGCGGCGCACCATGCTGGCCAAGGGCAAGAACATGCCCGGTGGCGAATTACGAACAAGCATTCACGATGCCCAGCGCGAAATCGCCGTGAAGAAATACGATGATAAAAAAGCGGATGAAATCCTGCAGGTGCTGCTCAAGAATCAAACCTGGCAAATTCCGACTATGGCGCTGAATACCGGCTTTACGCGTCGCCCGTACGGCCAACCGGAGTGGCAGGAAAGTTTTGAATACCTGCCCGATACCATCCGCGATGAATGGAAAGCCACGATCCAGGCATCGATGAGTGAAGAAGTACCGCCTTTCCGCGTTCAATACACTCAGTGGATGCTCGACATGGCTGCGAAAGTTCACAAGGCAGGCATCCCGATGATGGCCGGCACCGATACACCCATTGGCTTTCTGACCCCAGGATTAAGTTTGCACGAAGAGCTGATCGTCTTAACAGAAGCGGGCCTCTCCCCTCAGGAAGCCTTGAAGACTGCCACGTTGAATCCCGCGAGGTATTTCAATCTTGAAAACGAACTGGGCTCCATCAAAGAATCTCAATGGGCGGACCTGTTGATCCTATCTGCTAATCCTTTGGAAAACATTCGCAATACGCAACGGATTGAAGGAGTGATTAAGCAGGGGAAGTATTTTGCCAAGACCAAGCTCGACAGTATGAAGAGCGAACTGCGTAACGGTAACCGGTGACCGGTAAACAGTGAACGGTAAACCGTGAACAGTGAAGGGTTAGTCTATTTGGCGCGCGTTTGCAACGCGTGACATACTGCGAGCGTCATACGAAGGTACGAATGACGGGACTCAAATTCGACAGCCGTGGCACGCAGTCTGGTTTCCCATCTACCCTCAACGAATCACCGAATTTTCATTTTCAAATTTTCAAATCGACTCACTTTCAATTTGTTATCTTTGCGCCTCATTTTTTGAAAGCGCATGATTTCAGCCAACAACCTCTCTTTACAGTTCGGAAAACGTGTTTTGTTTGACGAGGTCAACCTCAAGTTCATCTCGGGCAACTGCTATGGGGTCATTGGCGCCAATGGAGCCGGGAAATCCACTTTTTTGAAAATCCTGTCAGGTGACATCGATCCCACCCGCGGGAATGTGACCATTGATCCCGGCAAGCGAATGGCCGTACTACGCCAGAATCACTACGAGTATGATGAAGTGACGGCTATCGACACGGTTATGATGGGCCACCAGAAACTCTGGAGCATCATGAAGGAGAAGGATGAGATTTACGCCAGGCCTGATTTTTCCGAAGCGGATGGCATTCGCGCTTCTGAACTGGAGCACGAGTTCACTGAAATGAATGGCTGGAATGCACAATCCGACGCCGCTGCACTTTTAAGCGGATTGGGGATTACCGAAGAAGACCACTTCAAATTATTGAAAGAACTCAGCGGTAACCTCAAAGTCCGCGTGCTGCTGGCCCAGGCCATTTACGGCAACCCCGATATCCTTATCCTCGACGAGCCCACGAACGACCTAGACCTGAAGACCGTTGGTTGGCTGGAAGATTTTCTGCTGGAATTCAAAAACACAGTGATCGTCGTATCCCACGACCGTCACTTTCTCGATACTGTCTGCACCCATATCGTGGATATCGATTTCAGCCAGGTACGGCTTTATACCGGCAACTATTCCTTTTGGTACCAGTCGAGCCAGCTGGCCTTGCAGCAACGGTCCGCCGCCAATCGCAAAGCCGAGGATAAGAAGAAGGAGTTGATGGAATTTATCGCCCGGTTCAGCGCGAACGCCTCCAAGTCGAAACAGGCCACGAGCCGCCGCAAACTGCTGGAGAAAATTAACGTGGATGACATCCAGCCGTCGTCACGGCGTTACCCGGCCATCATCTTCCAACAAAGTCGTACGGCCGGCGACCAGGTGCTGCACATCGAACACCTCAGCGGATCGGTGGGCGATACGAAACTCTTCAAGAATTTTGATCTCTTCGTCAACAAAGGCGACAAGATTGCCTTCCTGAGCAAAGACAGCCTGGCGGTGACAACCCTTTTCCAAATTCTCGCCGGAGAAAAGAAACCGGACACCGGCTCCTTCACCTACGGCCAGACGATAACCCCCGCCTTCCTGCCCCTGAACAACGAATCGTATTTCCAGTCGGACGACAACCTGATCGACTGGCTCCGGCAATTTGCGTCTGAGGAAAACAAGGATGAAGTGTATATACGCGGATTCCTGGGCAAGATGCTTTTCTCGGGCGAAGAGGTTTTCAAGAAGTGCAATGTGCTCTCCGGGGGCGAGAAGATGCGGTGCATGATTTCGCGCATGATGCTGGCCGGGGCCAACCTTCTTGTACTGGATGAACCCACCAACCACCTCGACCTGGAATCCATTACGGCGTTCAACAACGCGCTCAAAGATTTCCCCGGTACAGTATTGTTCACCTCCCATGACCACGAGTTCACCCAGACCGTGGCCAACCGCATCATTGAAATCAGCCCGAACGGATTCATCGACAAATTGATGTCGTACGATGAGTACATTGAAAGCGAGCGGGTGGCGGAGCAGAAGGAAGCGTTGTATGCGTAGTGGTAGGTTGGCAGTTTCTTGAGATCACTTGAGGCAAATTGTAGTGATCAGTGATCAGTGATCGGTAATCGGTAGTCAGGGGTGGGTGTGAAAGAGTAGATCAGTTGCCGGAGCAGAATAAGTGGGCCTTCTCTATGGTGTTGTAGAGTTTACGGCCAAGCATTTCATATTTGGCGATTAGCTCGTTGGTTTGCTCCGCGCCAAGTAGGGCACAGTCTCGAGCGGATTCCACCCAGTGCTGAGTTTCCATCTGTTCGCCGTCCGCATCCGTGAGTTTGCTGACGAAGTGTTTTTCATATCTCCGCTTTGCCCAAGCCTCGGCAATTTGAGCCCCCACCGACCTTGATGACCTTCGAAGCTGATCGGTAAGTGAATACTTCTCCTCCCTCGGAAAGGTCTTGGTCAATTCGTAAATCTCCCTTGCTAACTGTCTTGCTGATTGATATATCTCCAGCTCCTTGAATGACTTCGCGTGTTTCATGTGTCAATACTAGCACTCGAATTAAAAAACTTCATGCCTCGGCGTGTACGGAAAGCCTGACAAGTTCCTGTTGCGGATACACCTTACACCGATCACTGATCACCGATCACCGATTACAGTTCCCCCACGTATCTTTGGTTTCATGGGGGTCAAAGAATTTCATCCACGAAGCCTGCAAGAATGGCGATCCTGGCTCAAGGCGAACCATCGCACGGCTAAAAACGTGTGGCTGGTGTTGCACAAGAAGTCAAGCCCTGGGCCGGGAATTGCCTACAGCGAGGCCGTAGAAGAAGCCTTGTGCTTTGGCTGGATTGACAGCAAGCCCCAGAAAAAGGACACGAACACTTACCTGCTTTATTTTGCCGAGCGCAAGGCCGGAAGTGTGTGGAGCAAACTCAACAAGCAGCGCATTACACGATTGATCGATAGCAAAAAGATGACGTCGGCGGGTATGAAGAAGATCATGTCAGCCAAAGAAGATGGCACCTGGTCGACCCTCGATCCGGTGGATACGCTGCAGATGCCAGAAGTCTTGGATAAAGCGCTTGCCAAAAACAAAAAAGCGCGGATGAACTTCGAAGCCTTTCCGGCAGGTATTAAGAAACAGCTCGTGTACTGGGTTCTTTCCGCCAAGCGTGCAGAGACCAGGGCCTCTCGGGTGAGGGAAATTGTGGCTAAGGCTGCGCGAAACGAGCGGGCCAATCAGTGGGTGAAGAAGTAGAATCCTGCTCCCAAATCATTAGATTAGTGGCAAAGAAGTACTCATGCTTATTGATAATAAGACTGCTTCAAGACCAAATCTTAAGTCGGTATTTGATTTCATCAAACGCTATGTAACAAAGAGCGGTACTTTTCAGATTGTTACAGGTTACTTCTCGGCCTCAGGACTGGCCAGGCTCCAATCCAACTTCAATCCGCTTGTAACCCGATACGAAATGGTTATTGGCGATTTGGCCAAAGCGGGTGAGGAAAAAGATAAGATGTACAATCTCCTCTCTGATAATTTAAGCCTTCAAAACGGTGTTAATACCTATTCAGAAACAAGTGATGCAATCAAGTTTTTGGAGCAGGACAAAGTCCATGTGAAAACCATGAAACCCAACTTCTGTCATGCAAAGGCCTATGTATTTACAGAAGAGAATGAAGATCCAAAAGAGAGTTTCTATGTGGTTGGGAGCTCAAATCTGACTGAGGCAGGCTTAGGAATTAAGCAATCATCGAACATTGAGCTAAATACCGCCGACTTCGGGGCTAGCAGCGACTATGCGGAAGTAAAGAGGTGGTTTAGTAACCTCTGGAACAACCCGGTTGCAAAGGACTATGTAGCAACAGATGTCGGCACTCGAATCCCATTTAAGAAATATCTGATCGACCTGCTCCAAGACTGGCACAAGAAATACACACCAGAAGAACTTTACTATAAGGTTCTTTATGAATTGTTCAAGAAGGACCTCCTCTCTTTTGAAGGCGACCCTGAGTTCAACAGACAATTTGGAGGCCTTAGCAATACAGATATTTGGCGTTCGCTCTATCCATTTCAGCGGAATGGAGTCATTAGCTTAATAAAGACACTACAAAGGTATGACGGAGCCATCTTGGCCGATGCTGTAGGCCTCGGAAAGACCTGGGAGGCGTTAGCCGTAATAAAGTTTTACGAACTAAAAGGCTTCCAGACATTCCTGTTTTGCCCCAAGAAACTGGAAAAGAACTGGAGGCAATACCTGAAGAATCACAATTCACTTTTCGAAAACGACAGGCTTGACTTTGTAATCCGGTATCACACTGATCTCCAGGATGACCGGATCAACAGGCATCAAGACGGGCTTAGGCTCAATGAGCACTTCCAAAGCGACAAACCGAAACTCATTGTCATCGATGAAAGCCACAACCTGCGAAATGATGCTTCTCAACGCTATCAATTTCTGCTCGACAACATACTGAAGAAAAATCCCGAGATAAAAGTTCTCCTTCTTTCTGCAACTCCCATCAACACCTCGCTGAAAGACATAAAGAATCAATTCAAACTATTTGTAAAGGGAGACAATCGCGGATTCAGCGAAAGTCTAGGCATTCAGAATGTAGATCGGCTTTTTAATGAGGCCAATAAAGAATTCAAGCTATGGGTTGATCAATCCGATGAGACACTTGAGCACCTAGTTCGCCGATTAGAGGCCAATTTCTTTCGCTTTACCGACGCCCTTGTAATTGCCAGAACTAGGAAACTCATTGAAGGAAAGGCCAACAACCTCCAGTTCCCTCATAAGACCAAACCGTCCAATCACTTCATTACACCTTCTCACATTGGCAACATTAAAAACTTTGACCAGCTTTTCAATTTGTTTCCACCGCAATTGGCGGGATACAAGCCTAGCCTCTATATAGTGCCTCCCAAGGAGAAGAAGGAGGCTATCTTCGACGAACAGATTCAGGACAGATATCTCGTGAAGATGATGTACATCCTGCTTTTGAAGCGCCTGGAGTCCTCCTGGAGGGCATTCTATGAAACGATCAAAAAAGTAAATGCACACCATCAATTTGCCTACGAAAAAGCCATCGCCTTTAAAGAGAAGTATGATGCGAAATTGAGTCAATTGGAAATAAGTCTTGAGGGCCTTTCTACTCAAGAGGAAACCGAGATTGGCTCTGTTACACTTGGCAAGAGGCAAATCAGGCTACTCGATATACATCAATCAGGGCGTCTGGAGGAATTTATTTCCGACCTGAAAGCCGACTTAAAGGCAATGACAGAACTTCTAGAGAACCTCGAGATCATGGAAAGACAGGTGACTGCCGAGCAGGAAATGCAAAGTCACGATACGAAGCTCGCCAAACTCATTTCCATCATTCAGGAAAAGGCCCAGTCAACCAAGAACGCAAGCAACAAGAAACTAATCGTCTTCACAGCTTTCCGGGATACCGCAGTGTATCTATACAATGAACTTCTCAAGCGAGGCTTTGATAAAATATCCTGCGTTACAGGAGATGAAAGCTATGTTTGGGATAGTGATCAAAGTCATAAGGATTTCGAACCTATTCTACAGCGATTTGCGCCTTACACTAAGCTCTACAAAGAACGAAGATGGGATGGTTTCACTTCGAAAGAACTTGGTTCATTCGAAGAATGGAAAATGTTTGCCTCACAAAAGTTCGAGCATGTAAGGGATTTGCTTGAAAGACCTATTGATATCCTCATCGCAACGGACTGTCTTAGCGAAGGTCAGAATTTGCAAGATGCCGATCTGGTCGTTAATTACGACATTCATTGGAATCCCGTTCGCATTATTCAACGAATGGGGCGAATCGACAGGCTAGGTTCGCCAAACTTGAAGGACGGAATCAGTGGAACGAATTTCTGGCCCTCCGAGGATGTAGATGGATACATCAACCTAAGGGAGAAAGTGGAAAACCGTATTGCCGCTATGCGACTTGCTGGCGCAGAAGTAGACGAGAACTTCTCCGAACGTGTGAAAGCCAGACTTGAAAACGAGACGCTTGAACGTAAGCAGGAAGAAAAAATGCTTCGTCAAATGGAGGGAAGTTTAAACGAGGTGGAAGAACAAAAAGCCTTTTCCTTCAGCGATCTCTCACTTGAACTATTTCGTCAGGAGCTAACTCAGCTCTTTATGAACCGGCAAAATGAACTGAAACGGATACCTAATGGGGTTTTTACTGGCTTCAAACCTAAACCAGATCAACTTATCAAGGAGATTCCCGGAGGAATGATTGCTCTTGTTGGCTATCCACAGAAATCGGCCGGCGCAACTGATCATGAATACTCGGAACTCCATCTACTTTACATGACACCAAAAGGTGAATCTCAATATGTCAACGCTAAAGAGATTCTCACCGTTCTTCAAAGTCAGAAAACTAGACCCCGACACGTTTCTCCGGGAGTGGAAAAAGGCAAAAAGGAAGATCTCGAACCATACAATAAAATGCTCCTGAATTGGATCGATATCAAGGCAGGAAGAACAGGCTCACAAGAGGTTCTCGATATTTTGAATTCAGGCAGAATGAAGAGAGACGATCCGGAGAAGAAAACGAACGACATGAAATTTCAGCCAGAGAACTTTGACTTAATCGCTTGGTTTGCTATCTCGGAATAGCATGAATCTGACTAACTACTTCACGAAACAAGAACCACTGCCTCTTGCCGTGCAGCGGTTCTTTGATGCAGAACTGTCGCTTCAACTTACTGGCAAACAGGATAGGCCACTTCAGCTTGTCTCACTCTTGGGGAAGGAGTACAAGCACCTTTCACGAATACATGAACTTTACTTTGTTGGTGGAATCTCTGACAAGACTTTCCATGGCCAAAGCGAAACCAGTACGCTTGAGGAGCTAAGAAACGGAAAGTATAGTTCATTGCTCGTTTTTGCTGTCAATCTTACAGACGAGAAAGTAACACGGGGGCTGCTCAGTGATATTACCCGCAAGCTCAATCAGCAAAGCCAGGGGTTACCGGTTACCCTACTATTCTTTCATGGAAACAACCTTTCTGTAGCTACATCCGAGCGGGTACCAAAAAAACGTGGCGAAGGAGAAAAAGTCGGAAAAGTATCGCTGCTAAAAGACATAGACATTAATAAGCCCCATGCCGGACACTTGAGAATTCTTAAGGATCTGAGAATATCGTCCGTTGGTAAAGATGCTATTCGATCTTTCGATGATCTATACAAGCAATGGCGTTCTGTCTTCGACCTCAAACTGCTGAACCAGAAGTTTTATGAGGAGTTGTTCCATTGGTACCTCTGGGCTACCCGCCTGGTGAGAATTCCACCCCGGCCGGCCGGAGAAACACTAACTGAAGAATCACTGAGATCCATATTCGTGATCCGGCTTATTACAAGGCTGATCTTTGTCTGGTTTGTGAAGGAAAAGAAGCTGATTCCCGATCACCTCTTTGATCAAAGGGAAATGGAAAAACTCCTCAACGAATTCAAAGCCCAGTCAACCAAACATGGTTCATACTACAAGGCCATCCTGCAAAATCTCTTTTTTGCGACATTGAATACCCCGCTTCGCAAGGAGGCCAAAACGGAGGACGAGGTCAGGAGATTCATCGACCCATCGAAAAAAGGCAACCGCGGATACTCAGAATCCTATACAGATCAGACCCTATACAGGTACCGCAGCGAGTTTGCCGATCCGGATCACGCCCTCTCGCTTTTCGATACGATCCCATTCCTGAATGGCGGACTTTTTGAGTGCCTTGATTTCCCATCAAACAAAGAAGCCAAAGAATCGGAACGACGTTATGACGGCTTTAGCTCCGTGAGTGAAAAACAAGCCTTTGTTCCTGACGTACTCTTCTTTGGACCCGAACACGAACTTGACATCACGAAAGACCTTGATGACGATCCCAAGAAGGCTGTAAAGACCAGGAAGATTGTAAGTGTCCGTGGTATCATTTCCATACTAAACAGTTACAAGTTCACGATAGCAGAAAATACACCCCTGGAGGAGGAAGTCGCACTTGATCCCGAACTCCTGGGAAAGGTGTTTGAGAACCTTCTTGCCAGTTATAACCCCGAAACAAAGGCAACAGCCAGAAAGCAAACCGGATCCTTCTACACTCCCCGTGAGATCGTCAACTACATGGTTGATGAAAGCCTGAAAGCCTACTTGCTCGAGCGTATAGCTGGGGGTCCTGCAACAATGCTGGAACTGGGAAGGAAGCAAACACAGTTCTTCGGCAACGATTCAAAAAAAGGACAAACAGCTCTAATCGCTGAAGCAGCACCAGATCAAAAGCATTTGGCGAGGGTAACAGAAAAACTCAATACGCTGTTCCAACCGGGTGCGGAAGGCAATCCATTCAATGAGCCAGAGACGATCACCCTGATAGAGGCTATCAGTGAATGCAAGATACTGGACCCCGCTTGCGGTTCAGGCGCCTACCCGATGGGCATCCTTCATCGGATGGTGGACTTGTTAGGCAAACTCGACCCCAATAACGTTCGCTGGAAACAGGCCCTGCTTCGACTGGCTGAGAAAGATCTGGAAACTGTGCAAAAGCAACTGGTTGACCCCGAGATTCGAAAGAAAGCGATAGAGAATGCCCGGCATCGCATTCAGTACATTAAAGACAGCTTCGCCAACAACCGGCATGAATTTGACTACACCCGGAAGTTGTTCCTTATTGAGCACTGCATCTATGGAATTGATATCCAGCAGATAGCTGTTCAGATCGCCAAATTGAGGTTCTTTATATCCCTCATGGTGGATCAGCATGTGGATGATTCCAGACCCAACCGCAACATCCTCAGCATGCCCAACCTGGAAACCAAGTTTGTGGCGGCCAATTCGCTCATCCGACTTGATCAAAATATAAGTTCAAAGAAAGGAAGCCTGGGCATGGCTTTCATGCGCTCAAGGGAAGTGGAACAACTGGAAGAACAACTCAAGGAACTTCGGAAGGAAATATTCTATACCCGCAAGTATGGCGAGAAGAAGAAACTGAAGCGCGAGGAGGCCGCTCTTCGCGATAGCCTGAAGGCCGCGCTCATCAAAAGCGGGTTAGGCGAAAGCTCCGCTCAACAAATGGCCAGTTGGAATCCCTTCGATCCTATCCATTCGGCGCCGTTCTTTGATTGCGAAACCATGTTCAACTTCAAGACTGGTTTTGATATCGTAATCGGAAATCCGCCCTACTATCAGATACAGAAACTCAAGGATGCCGAAAAGAAGCAACTGGAACAGCAACAGTTTCAAACCTATTCGCGCACCGGAGACATCTACTGCCTGTTCTATGAGCGTGGCATGAACCTGCTGGCTCCGGGGAGGTTCTTGTGCTACATTACTTCAAACAAATGGATGCGAACTGACTACGGAGAACTGTTGCGGGACTTTTTTACACAACGAGCGAAACCAATTGCTTTGATAGATTTCGGAATGACACTGGTCTTTGAAAGTGCCACTACATTAACCAATGTTATTCTTTTGACCAATCAAGGCAGAGCAAAGACTATACCGATGTGTCGAGTCCGAAATGACTACTCCCTAGATACCTCGCTAAAGGAATACTTTGGGAATAACGCTGCGATAATTGCTCATCCTGGCAAGGAAAGTTGGGTTGCATACCAAAAAGATGAATATTCCCTAATCCAGAAAATAGAAAGTCATGGCACACGATTGTCTGCGTGGAGCCTTCAGATAAACTACGGCATAAAGACCGGGCTCAACGAAGCCTTCATCATTGACGGGGAGACCCGGAAAGAGTTGATCAGCGAAGATAGGAGCAGCAAAGAGGTCATCCGGCCGATGCTGCGTGGGGAGGATGTACAGCCCTATGTTTCCACGTTCAATGATAATTGGCTGATCGCAACGCATAATGGGTATACCACGGAAGCAGGCAAGGATATTCCACCAATCCCCATAAAGTCACTTCCTGCCATCAAGAAGTTTCTCCATGCATTGGAACCTAAACTCAGTTCGCGAGCTGATCAAGGGGACACTCCCTACCACCTTAGGCATTGCGCCTACTTTGAAGATTTCTCCAAACCCAAGATCATCTACCCGAACATGACCAATAGCCTTCCCTTCAGCTACGATGAGGATGACCATTATTTGTGCAATGACAAGGCTTTTATCATGACGGGTGAGCACCTAAAATATCTAGTTGCTCTTCTAAATTCCTCGCTGTTCAAATTTGCCTTCAAAGAAAGGTTTCCAGAGCTCTTGGGTGAGACGAGGGAAGTTAGGAAAGTGTTTTTCGAGAAGATCCCTATCAAGAAGCCTGCCAACAGCAGTCAGGAGAAGGTGTTTGAGCGGTTGATGGATCAGGTGCTGAAACGCAAGCAAGCCGATCCGGAGGCCGATACCTCTGCGCTGGAACAGCAGATTGACCAGGAAGTATATCGCTTGTATCAGCTGTCAGCGGAAGAGGTAAGCCTAATTGAACATTCCCTTAAGCCCTCAGGAGAATAGTACCTCCTGACCTACCTTTTCTCCCTTCCCCCTTCTATCCTCTATATCATACCATTATGTGATATATCTATTTATCACGTTATAATGTGATATTTTGAAATATCATACTATTCTATGATATTTGATCATGGCTGCAACTCTCCTGGCCGTGATCACCGGCGATGTGATCCACTCCCGCAGCGTGCCGGTAACCCGCTGGCTGCCCATCCTCAAGAACGAACTGGCCCAATTTGGCACCAGTCCGAAAAACTGGGAAATCTACCGGGGCGACAGCTTCCAGGTGGAATTGAAACATCCTCACCAGGCACTGAAAAAGGGAATGCAACTCAAGGCAGCCCTGAAACGAATAAAAGGCGTGGATGCCCGGCTGGCCATTGGCATCGGCACCAAGGCTCACGCAGCCCAGAAAGTCACGGAATCCAACGGAACTGCCTTTATTCACTCGGGTGAACTGGCCGAAGTGCTGAAAAAAAGAAAGCTGACCATGGCCATCCGGACCAGCCAACCGGAACTTGATGAGGAAATCAATGTGGCTCTTGGTCTGGCAGAAACCATCCTGAACCGGTGGACGACGTTAGCCTCAGAAACCGTTTACATGCGCTTAAGCCAACCCGATTTACTCCAGGAGAAATTGGCAAAAAAGCTTAAGATCAAACAAAATGCGGTTAGCGGAAGACTCAGCAGGGCATCTTTCTATGAAATCGAAGCCCTACTCGCCCTGTTTGAAAAGAAAATAAATCAGTACCATGATTCTCTTCATTAAACTGCTGCTCGCCCACCTGCTGGGTGACTTCTACCTGCAACCCAAGTCCTGGGTTGAGGCAAAGGAGAGGGATAAACTTCGTTCATTCATAACCTATGCTCACGCCAGCCTTCATGGAGTTCTGGCATACGCCTTGGTATGGGAAAAGGCCTTCCTGCCGTATGCTGTGGCCATAGCGCTCGTACATCTTTGCATCGATGCCATTAAGGTCTATGCGCAAAAAACTGAAACCAAACGCGCGTGGTTTCTTATCGATCAGTCGGCAGACGTTCTTTCATTAATTGCTGTCACCTTAATCTATTACCAAGATTCCATCTCCTGGGTACCCTGGGGCAGGAAGGAATGGGTGCTACTTACTGCAATCGTACTCCTCACACGACCCACGGCCTTTTTGGTTGGAATTGTTATTTCGAGATGGGGCAATCAAACGAATAATGACAATTCACTGGAAGATGCCGGGTTTATCATTGGTGTCATAGAGCGGCTAATGGTGTTTACCTTCGTAGTTACTGATCACTGGGAAGGAGTTGGACTACTTGTTGCCGCCAAGTCAATTCTCAGACTACAAGACGATAGAAGACTTACTGAATATGTACTTGTTGGAACCTTACTAAGCTTTGGTATTGCGGTGCTTTCAGGTATGGCATATCTGTCAATAGCAACCTAGTGCTTGCGAGATTTCGCAAGCCGTGTAATATTATCGGTCACCAATCCTTCTACTAACTTTCGCGAAATTCCAAATGGCTTCAATGCTGCCACTGCGTTGTCAATTGCATCCTCAAGCCGGACACGGGCATCTGCGATTAATGAATCCACTTTGTGAAACGCCAATTCCTGCGGTGTATACATTTGGCTAACTTCCAACAAAAGCAAATCAAGGTCTGTATAGTTTGCTGGTAAATCGACCGAGCGCAATATGGTATCGTCTGCAAAAAAAGTAGTTCTTGCCGCAAAGGAATAACCACCAATAAACAGTTTGTCGGGCACGATACCTATCGTCAGGTTCGCTGTTTGATAAGTCCCGATAACTCTAATCAAGTGAGTTAAGTCGAATGAGGCCTTTGCGGATCCAGACGTTGTTGCCGGCAACCAGAAACTTGCCCCAGGGGACCGAAGGTCGATCCGTCCATTGGTTACAGTTACTTCAACCTGAATACCTTTCTTTCCGGCTACTTTGAGGTTTCTAAGCACCTTTGAGAATTCTTTTCTCTTAACAGAAAACCGACATTCATGATTCATACCTTCCTATTTGGTTACAATTAAAACATTATCTCAAAACACCTAACCGTAGAAACAACGGAAAGTGAACTTTCAACCTGCTGGCCGCATGAACCTGGGAGACTTCTGCCATTAGCTTGGCCACGGGATTCTCACGGTTGGCGATAATATAGTTCTGCGTCGCCGACCAGGTATTCAGGTATCCCTCCAATTCGGCGAGGGTCCATTCATAGGTCATGGTGAATGGCGGTGACTTGATCTCCTCAAACGGAAATTCGATCGTCTTCAATTGTTCGTCAATCAGCCTGCGTTCGGGATCCCAATAAGGTCCGACTACACGCGTATAAAAATGACCGATCAGGGGGTCGATGGACGGGCTTGTTTTCAATAACCCATACACCCACACAGCAACGACGGCACCCGGTTTGGCGACCCGCCGCACTTCCAGGTAAAACTTGTGCCGGTCCAACCAATGAATCGCCTGCGCTACGGTGATCAGATCAACCGAGTGATCCGGGAGAACGGTCGTTTCGCCCGCAAGCACATAGTCGACATTAGGCAACCGGATGGCATGCTCAAGTTGCTTCGCGCTGATGTCCGTAGCGATTACTTTCTTAAACGATCCGGCAAGCACTGACGCAGCCTGTCCATTGCCTGTTGCGGCGTCCCAAGCCATATCAAATGATCGTACATGCCCGAAAATGAAATCATAAAGCGCCTGCGGATACCTCGGCCGAAACGCGGCATACAAAGAGGAATGCTCTGAAAAACGATCCTTCACTTGCTCCCTTTTCTAATTAAGTCACTTTTTCCCACCAAGTCTGCTCCCCACCACACTGGTCACCGGTTACTGGTCACCGTCCACCCCGGCCCTCTCACACACCGTCCGGGTTTTTCCCCAGTGTGTTCGCCATGTTTAAGCACTTGAATTCCATTGACAAAAACGTGAATAACACCCTCCGCGTAAGCATGTGGATCTTCAAAGGTGGCTGTGTCTTTGATGCGCTCAGGATCGAATACCACGATATCCGCATAATAGCCGGCCTTCAGGACACCGCGGTCTTTCAAACGCAAGTTGGCTGCCGGCAACGAGGTCATTTTCCGAATCGCCTCAGTGAGCGGAAACAGTTTCTCGTCCCGGGCATACTTTCCCAGCACTCTCGCAAAGGTGCCGTAAGCCCGTGGGTGCACACCCAAGTTCTGAAAATCATCGGTGAGTGCCATGGACCCGGCATCGGATCCAATGCTCACATAAGGCTGGGCGAGCATTCTCCGCATGTTTTCTTCCGACATGAGGAAGTACAATGCCGGGATGGATGTTTTTTCGGCCGTGATCAGGTCGAGAACAGTTTCGTCGGCGGACTTCCCATGAAGCTTGGCCACCTCATCGAGTCGCTTGCCCTTGTAGAGCGCGGAGAGTGAGTCACTCTTAAATCCCAGGATCACCACTTGCCGCGGGTCGGAGTTCTTCGTTGGAAATCCCCGTTCCATATCGTTTAGAATTCGCTGGCGGGTCTGAGGATCGGCAAATCGCTTTCGCATCTCGGCACTGCCTCCCTCCTGCGCCCAGGTGGGCACACGCTCCTTAAGGCCGGTGGCACTGGCCACATAGGGGTACATATCCGCAGAAATTTTTAATCCCGCACGGCGAGCGCTGTCCATCTTGAAGAGCACGAGGTCGATCTTGTTCCAGTTGCGGGCCTGGTTGATTTTGAAATGATAGATCTCCGCGGGGACATTAGCCGTTTTCGCAATGGTCATCGTTTCGTTCAAGGCCTCCAGGATTGCATCACTTTCACTTCGCATGTGAGTTATGTACATCCCTCCAAACTCGCCGGCTGCCTTGCACAATTCGATCAGCTCTTCGGTTGACGCAAACGTGGCGGGTGTGTAGATGAGCGAGGAACCAACGCCCAGCGCTCCCTCCCGCATAGCCTGCCGTACCAGTCGCTTCATTTCCTGAAGTTCTTGCGCCGTTGGCGACCGACTGGCCTCGCCCAGCACATAGGTGCGGATGCTGGTGGCACCGACGAACGATGCAAAGTTCGGGCTCACCCCCTGCTTCTCCAGGTGATCAAAGTAGCCGCCCAAGGTCGTCCACAACTTCGAGCGGCGGCCCCGCTTGCGCGGCCCCGGACTGACTCCTTCGCCAAAAATCTCCAGCGTAACTCCCTGCTTGATATCGCTCATCGACCTTCCGTCTTTCAGCAGCGTTCCATCCGCCCAGCTGAGCATGTTGATAAACCCAGGTGCTACTGCCATCCCCTCCACGTTGATATCCTGGGCTGCCGCAACTCCTTCCAGGTTACCAATGAAGGCAATCGTATCCTTCCGGATTCCCACATCCGCTTTAACCGGAGGGTTACCTAATCCATCATAGACCGATCCGCCTCGAAGGATAATGTCATAGGACTGAGCATCCGCGAACGTTGCAGGGAACAGAACAACAAAAAGTATCCGAAGCACTTGGGTCACGCTGTGCGAATCAGCAAGTCAATCATTTCTTTGTACAACTTTCCGGCCAACATGGCCGTGATCCCGGATGGATCCCGGGTCGGGTTGAATTCAACAAGGTCGGCACCAACCACATTTCCTTTCAAGGTTTGTAAAATATGAAGCACCTGGCGTGTGGTAAAACCACCAGGCTCATGGTGGGACACTCCCGGGGCATAGGCCGGATCCAGGGCATCCATGTCCAGGGAAATGTATACTGGCCCGTCAAAGGTAAACTTGTGATCATCGCGCCAGTATTTCATCTCAATGATCTCCACGCCAAACTTCCTGGCTTGCTCACGTTGATGCGTGTTGAGTGTGCGGATACCAATTTGGATGAGTCGTTTGGCGAGGGCCTTTTCCATGATGCGGGCGAAGGGGCTGGCATGTGAATAAGGGTTGCCTCCAAAATCATCATATAAGTCGGAGTGCGCATCGAGATGAAGAATGGTCAAATCTTTATGCACTGCATGGAAACCCTCGATTACCGGTAAAGTGATGGAGTGATCACCGCCAAGAAGGAAGGCCTTTCGGTGATGGCTTAGCATTTTCTTGACTCCCTGGGTGATTTTGGCAAAAGCGTCACTGCCCGTCACATCCAGGTCACCGGCATCTGACCAAAGTGAGTCCCCTTTCAAATCCCTGCCCGACTCGGAATAGTAGTTCGCCGAATCAGAATGAAATGCTTCCCTGATTTTTGCCGGGGCCAGCGCAGGCCCGCGGAGAAAGGAGGAGTTCTCATCAAAGGGTATTCCGGCGACAATTACCATGTCGTGTTATTTAACGATGGGAAAAGCAGAAACCCGCAGTCGTGCAGCGCCCATCGGAATCAGCGTGATGTCCGTCAATGCAGATGACGTCTCTACCGGGCTCTGTGGCAACTCGCCGCATAGACCATATTGGTCAATCGTCCACCCTGGAATTTGCTTTCCTTTGGTCTTGAGTTCAAACGGTACACTGGCTGCCGTGAATGGATTGTTGTCCGCCGGCCATGGCTTCTTCACGAGCGTGAATGTCTTCTCCAGGTTGGTAAGGTCGCCGGGTAATCCATAGTTCCATGGACCTGCCGGAAGAATCTCGAAAGAAGGCCACTTGCTGTGATCCACGTTCTCCTGCCACTTGGAATCATACTGGGCTGTTTCCTTACTGTCATAGCGAATGTAGTTCTCGGCAATTTTTAGCGAAAATGTGAGCGGCCCATAGTTGATGCTCACACTGCCTTTATTCTTTTCCCAGGTACGAGCCTGCAATTTCATAGGGAAGGAAAGTGAAATAATGTCGCCATTCTTCCATGATCCTGCCACACGCACATACTGTCCTGCTACCGGCGCAACACTGACGGCCTGGTTATTGATCTTCACGGAAGCTTTGTCGGCCCAGGCTGGAATACGAAAGTAGAGCGGGAAGGTGGCCGGTTTGGCCAAACCAACTTTCATGTTTACTTGCTCTTCAAAGGGATACTTGGTCTGCGTGGTGATGCGAACTTCGGTCTTATCACCTACGGTGGCTTTCACTTCACTGTCAGCATAGAAAACGGCAGCGAGGCCATTATCCGGTGTGGCCATCCAAAGGTTCTCCGCATAGTACACCCAACCGCTGGTGTGATTGTGCTGGCAGCAGCGGCTGCTGAAGGGATTCATCATCAGGTACGGTCCGGGGTTGTCGATGCCCGGGTTGTGGTTCTTACTGTCGCTGATCACCATGTTCGGTGCGACGAGGTAGCGAAGCGCGCGATAGTCCGGCATGAAGGCTGCGGGAAATGTATTGAAAGCAACATCCTCGGCATTCTCTGCCCAGTAGGGATCGCCCGTTATCCGCATCATAATTTCATCGGAAGCCATCTGTTCTACCATGCCGCATGTCTCCACCGCCTGTCGGGGATCTACAAATCCCTTCCGGGAATTCTCATCCGAGCCAAACATGCCGCCAGGCACCTGGCCGAATACTTCACGGATAAACTTCTGATTGTCGTAACTGGCCTGCAGATCGGAAGGATCCTTGCTCTGCATATAATAGGTAGCCGGTTCACGGAAACATTGTGCGATGTTCACGTTATGCCAGTTCGGGAGCCAGTTCTTCAATTTCCAGTTGGCCGTATTACGGTGAATCTTGTTCGCGAGATCGAGCAGCCAAGGTTCGCGGGTTTGGTTGTAGAGCCAGTACACACTGTAGAGATTATCTCCACCACGACTATTCTCCCAATAGTCGGTGAGGAAATCCGTTTCCGGGATGGTCATCTGCCATTTGAAATAACGTGTCATGTGGGTAATCACCCGGGGGTCCTTGCTGTACTCGTGATAGGATTGAAGCACAAACAGCATAAGCATCTGTGCCCAGAGGTCACGCTTGCCGTTTGATTTGCGGATAACAAAAGGGCCGAAGTCGCCATTGTCGCGCTGGCTGCTGAGGGTGCCGTTAATCCAAACCATGGCCTCATCGATCATTTTTTTGTCATTCAATACATAGCCGATGTTGGCATAGCCCTTCAGCCAATAGGGCATTTCCTCCCAGCCCCAGTCCCCTTTGCCATCTTTGTTAAGCCACGCATTATTCTTTTTGGTCAGCCATGCACTGATTTCGCCCAATTGGCCTGTGAGACCGTCACGCTGCAATTCAAGGCTCTTCAATAACCACCCACCCGGCTTGACCGCGCCTACGGGCAATTTGACTAGGTGCTGAGCCGCAAGAGGAGCCTGGTTGGTAGAATAGTACGAGTTCAGTTTGTCATTGGCTGGTTTAGGCATCACCGAGGCATCCCAGGACTGTGCACAAACAACCTGAGCAAAGAACAGAAGGGTGGCAGACAGCGTAGTTCTCATGGTCAATTAGGGTATTGTGAAAGCTACAAAGGCGGGGATTAAATTCAAATGGAGTAAGAAGCAACTTTGGGGACATGGAAAGTTGAAAGGGTAACCACCGCAAAGACGCGAAGGCACAAAGAACCGCAAGGACTTTTCTGTCGATACATTTGGTTTTCCCAACGGGGCGGATTCGTGCCGTTTACCACCTCTACATCATGCAACCCACCTGGGCAAAACTCATCCCGGCATTTAGAATTTAACAGTACATTTATAAGGATGTGTCATGCCTATGAAGTATCCGCTTATTCAAAATTTTGTTAATGGTCAGCCTGTCCCGTCCGCTTCGGCCCGGACGCTGGACGTAATTTCTCCCATTGACGGCACTCTGTTGTCGAAAGTTCCACTCTCATCGAAAGCAGACCTCGACCAGGCCGTAGCCGCAGCACAGAAAGCCCTTCCCGGCTGGAGCCGGACACCGATCAAAGAGCGCGTTCAAATATTCTTTCGATACAAGAACTTGTTGGAGAAAAATCTGAAGGAACTCTCCTTGCTGATCCAGGAAGAGAATGGAAAAACATATGGAGAGGCGGTCGCTGAAATAGAGAAAAGTATTGAACTCACCGAATTTGCCACCTCACTTCCACAATTGGTCACAGGCGAAGTACTGGAGGTGAGCAGCGGCGTGGAATGCCGCACGGAATACGTTCCTGTGGGTGTTGTTGCCTCCATCGTGCCGTTCAATTTCCCGGCAATGGTTCCCAACTGGACAATTCCGAACGCGCTGGCGTTGGGAAACTGCATGATCATCAAACCTTCCGAGAAGGTGCCCCTGACGCTGGGGCGTATCGCATCGCTCCTGAAAGAGGCCGGTCTTCCCGACGGAGTTTTCAACATCGTAAATGGTGACCGTGTAATGGTTGAGGCTATCTGTGATCATCCGGGAATCGATGCTGTTTCATTCGTCGGATCGACCAAGGTGGCCAAGCTGGTTTACCAGCGATCAACCCAACACCTGAAACGTTGCCTTGCCCTTGGTGGGGCCAAGAACCACCTCATTGTCTTGCCGGATGCAATGCCCGTCATGACGGCACAAAACGTAACCGCCTCCATGAGTGGCTGTGCCGGTCAACGCTGCATGGCGGCCTCCGCGATGGTTGCCGTGGGTTCCGTTGATCATATCATTGAAAAGGTCTGCGAGGAGGCTCGCAAAATAGTACCCGGTCAGAACCTCGGAGCGGTGATCAGCCGAGAAGCAAAGGAAAGAATCGAACGATACATCACCGAGGCGGAACAACAAGGTGCCAGGATTCTCGTGGACGGACGAAACACAAGCGTCACCGGTAAGGAAAATGGAACTTACGTCGGCCCCACAGTGATCGACTATGTGAAACCTGACATGGCCGTTGCACGGGAGGAGATATTTGGTCCAGTCATTAGTATTATCCGAACAAAAACAGTGGACGAAGCGCTGGCTATTGAAAATGCCAACCCCTATGGAAATGCGGCTTCGGTGTATACGCAAAGCGGCGGCATCGCCCGTTATGTAACCGATCGCGCCAGCGCAGGAATGGTAGGTGTCAATGTTGGTGTGCCAGTCCCTCGCGAACCCTTTTCTTTCGGAGGCTGGAATGAAAGTCGATTTGGAGTCGGGGACATTACTGGTAAAAGTTCAATTGGGTTTTGGACTAAATTGAAGAAGACCACTACCAAATGGAATCCTGAATCCGGAATCAATTGGATGAGTTGATTCGATAATTCGTTGATTCGGTAATTCGTTGATTTGATGATGTATGAAGATCAATGAGTAACTTTTCACTTAGAATATGAACGTCTAACTTATGAACAAGACTTTATCTCAGACGCAGGAGATTATACAGGACAACCTGGATCACACCCTGTTTTCCTGGAGCAAGCAGCGGGGCATTGATCCGTTGGCAGTCAAATATGGTAAGGGTGTGTACCTGTACGATTATGACGACAAGCGTTACATCGACTTTTCATCGGGGCTCGTCAATGTAAACATCGGGCACGGTCATCCCCGGGTGGCCGCTGCGGTGATGAAGCAGATGGAAGAAGTCAGTTACGTTACACCGAATTGTGTGACCAAAGTTCGCGGTGACCTCGGAAAAAAGTTGGCCGAAATTTGTCCGGGCGATCTGAATCGTGCCTTCTTCACGGTATGTGGGGCTACCTCGATCGAGAATTCGATCAAGCTGGCGCGCTTGTACACCGGGCGTCACAAAATCATCACCCGCTACCAGGCATACCATGGCGCCACGTATGGCGCTATGACCGCGGGTGGCGATCCGCGCAAACTGCCATCGGACGCTCAACAGGCACCCAACTTCGTTCATATTGATATTCCCTATTTGTACCGCTGGGACCATGGAGAAGAGAGCCTGCTCAGCCATTCCGTGGCGAGCCTTGAGCGCATGATCGCCTACGAAGGGCCGGGCAATATCGCTGGCATACTCCTCGAAGGTGAATCAGGATCCTCCGGATGCCTGAAGTATCCAAAAGGTTTTCTCGCTAACGTTCGTGAGATCTGCAACCAGCACGGCATCCTCCTGCTTATGGACGAAGTCATGAGTGGATTCGGACGAACCGGGAATTGGTTTGGATTTAAAAACCATGGGATCGTGCCCGACATCGTCGCTATGGCGAAGGGAATCACTTCGGGTTACCTCCCTTTTGGATGCGTGATGGTTTCGGAGAAGATCGCCGCCCATTATGACAATGCTCCGCTTTCGATTGGCCTTACTTACTCGGCACACCCGGTAAGTTGCGCCGCCGCGCTTGAGACTTTAAAGATCTATGAAGATGAAAACCTCATCGAAAACACCCAGCTCATGGGGGCTTACATGGATCGTGAAGCGGAGAAGTTAAAACAAAAACACCCCAGTATTGGCGATTACCGAAATACAGGGCTGCTGGGATGTTTTGAACTGGTCAAAAATCGTAATACGAAAGAGCCGATGGCCCCTTTCAATGCGAAGCCGGCGGAAATGACCGTAATGAACAAAGTAGCAGCTAAGATCAAAGACCTGGGCATGCATACCTTCACGCGTTGGAGCTATATCTTTGTTGCACCCCCGCTCTGTGTCACCAAGGAACAGATTGACGAGGGGCTCGCCATCATTAGTGAGGCGCTGAAAATTGCTGACGAGTCTATTCAATAATAAAACTACATGAAGATCAGAGTCCAGGGGGCAGCCGGTGGAGAAGTGACCGGTTCAGCTTACCTCATTCAAACGTCCCGATCAAACGTGTTGGTCGACGCTGGCATGTTCCAGGGAGGACGCCAGTCGGAGGCGAAGAACAAAATTCCCAAAGGCGCCACGCCCGACCAGATAGACGCCATTCTCCTTACTCACGGACACCTGGATCACACCGGCCGAGTGCCGCTCCTCATTAAATATGGCTTTGACGGGCCAATCTATACTACCGAAGAAACCATTGAGCTAACTCAAATCATCCTCCAGGATTCTGCCCGCCTGCAGGTAGCGGATGCCATCCGTCAAAACAAGCGCGCCTGGCGTAAGCGTGAAAAGGGCCCGTTGGCAGAACCGCTGTACAACTCGGAGCATGTTGAGTTCATGAAGGAGCTTACTCGCCCGGTGCCCTTTCATAAATCCATCCTAATCACCGACGACATCAGTGCCCGATGGATCGAGGCAGGTCATATGCTTGGATCCGGAAGCATCGAGGTAACGGTAAATGAAAATGGCAAAAACAAAGTCATCGTATTCTCCGGCGACCTTGGTCCACTTACCCTTCCCTTGCTCCGTCCGTTCGAACAGCTTACAAAGGCCGACCTTGTCTTCCTGGAGTCCACTTATGGGGATCGCGATCACAAGCCCTACGATGAGACCCTGGAAGAATTCAAGCAGATCGTAAAGAAAGCTTACGCAGAAAAGGGGAAAATGCTCGTCCCAACGTTTGCCATTGGCCGTGCCCAGCAGATTATCTATCACCTGGCGGAGATGTTTGCAAACAAAGATGTGCCACCTTTCCCGGTGTACATGGATTCTCCCATGGGCCTCAGCGCTTTTGAAGTTTACAAGAATCACCAGGACCTGCTCGATGAAGAGTACCAGGCGCTGAAAAAGCGCGGAGTCTTTCCCCTCAGCCGTCGCACCTTTGTGGCAAGCCAGTCGGCTGAAACATCCAAAGCACTTAACGAAGCAAAAGGGCCCTGCATGATCCTGGCTGGGGCGGGTATGTGCAACGGCGGAAGGATCCTTCACCACTTGTATCGCAACCTCGAAAACCCCAATGCCCACATCATCATTGTGGGATTTCAATCAGATGGTTCGCTGGGGCGCCGCATTGTGGAACGCCGGCCGGAAATTTCCATCTTCGGTGATCGGTTGAAGCTGCTGGCGCAAGTACATACCCTCGGCGGTTTTAGTGCCCACGCCGGCCAGACCGACCTGCTTAAATGGTTTTCCACCCTGGCACCCGCAAAACCAAAACTCGTCATTACCCACGGTGAAAATGTACAACGTGCCGCCCTCGCTGAACAGATACGGAAGAAATACAAAATCACCGCCATCTTGCCAAAGATTGGCGACACTATTGAACTCTAGACAGACTAATTATATGAATCTCACAAGGTCTCTTTTACTTCTCTTTCTTTTCATAAGCGCTGAGTATGCTTATGCCCAATGGCCCAAGGAAATCACCTCCAAGAATGGGGCCGTAATTACCGTATACCAACCTCAGCCCGAAAAACTCGATGGTAACAAGATTGAAGGCCGGGCGGCTTTTTCTGCGGTAGAAACCCCAGGCACTGAACCCATCTTCGGGGTCTTCTGGTACACGGCCACGATGGCCACCGACCGTGACACACGGACCATGGCGTTGGAGAGCATAAAAGTCAATGACGTAAAGCTTCCCGGCATCACCGACGAGAACAAGCTGCTTCGGCTGAGACAGTTGCTGGAGATTGAAATTCCCACTTGGCAACTCACCGCTTCGCTCGACGACATTACCGCCACCATTGAGCAGGAACAGGCCTATGTTGGCGATGAACTCAAGAATGATCCGCCCAAGATCATCTATATGTCCCAGCCGACCACCCTGGTGCTGATCGATGGGGAACCCAAACTTCAGGACGACAAAGAGCTAAAAATGAAGCGGGTGATCAACTCGGCTTTCCTGATTGTTCAAAGCACGGAAGATAAAAAGTATTACCTCAATGGCGGCACCACCTGGTTTGCTTCCGTGTCCATGAAAGAAGGCTATCAACCCGCCGGCACATTGCCCAAATCGATTACTGCTTTGGATCAGCAAATGAAAAAGCAGCAGGAGGGCAAGCCGAAACCCGAGCAGAAACCAGCTGGTTCCATCCTGGTGAGTACCGAGCCCGCCGAACTTATCCAATCCGATGGGCCAGCCCAATATGCCAACATACCGGAAACGAACCTGCTTTATGTTTCCAATTCCAGCGACGACCTGTTCAAGAATATCAGCGACAACCAGTTCTACGTGCTGCTTTCCGGGCGTTGGTACTCTTCTGCCAAACTGGAAGGACCTTGGGCATACGTCGCTTCTGATAAACTGCCGGCAGATTTTGCGAAGATCCCCGAAGGATCGCCGAAAGATAATGTCTTATCGAGCGTAGCAGGTACAACAGCCAGCAAAGACGCCATTCACGATGCGCAAGTGCCCCAAACTGCCAAAGTCGACCGCAAGACAGCAACTTGCACAGTGACTTATGATGGAGAGCCGAAGTTTGAAAAGATCGAAGGCACTTCGCTGGAACTCGCCATGAACACCAGCAGTACTGTACTCAAAGCCGGTAGCATTTATTATTGCGTTGACAAGGGAGTTTGGTTTTCGTCCAGTGCAGCCAAAGGCCCCTGGAAGGTGAGTGATACACGACCGAAAGAAGTGGAGCAGATTCCAGCGAGCTCCACCGCGTACAACGTAAAATATGTTTATATCTACGACACCACGCCGGATGTAGTTTATGTTGGATATACGCCGGGCTATATGGGTTGTTATGTGTATGGACCAACCGTTGTTTATGGAACAGGCTATTATTATTATCCATGGTATGGTCCTTACTATTACCCCAGACCGGTAACCTATGGATTCAGCATGCACTACAATCCCTGGACTGGTTGGAGCATGGGTTTCCACTACAGCAGTGGTTTTTTCCACTTCAGTGTCTATGGCGGTGGTGGTTACTGGGGACCCCCCGTTTATCGTCCACCCTACTATCCGCCCTACCGTGGAGGGATGTACGGCGGACGAGGGCCAACGTACATTCACAATGACATCGACATCAATGCCGATCGTTCAAACAACATTTATAACCGACGCAATGATGTCTCGACCAAGGATATCAATCGCGGTCAAGGTGCCGGCAACCGGCCAACGGCGGGGACTCGTGATCAGCAGCGTCCTTCACAACCTGGCGCAAGTCAGCAACCTGCCGGAGGCAACCGGGACAATGTCTACTCCGATCGCAATGGCAACGTATACCAGCGCAACGACAAAGGGGATTGGTCACAACGCCAGGGCAACCAGTGGCAAAATACTCCGCAATCCTCGCAGATGGACCGGGATTACCAAAACCGGCAACGCAGCGCACAACAAAACTCGAGCTTCCAGCAAATGAATCGTGGTGGTAACCTCGGTGCGGGTTCGCGTGGGGGTGGTGGCATGCGTGGGGGTGGAGGTGGCCGCCGAAGGTAAACATCCATTCCTTATGCCGGATATTCTTCATCAGTTCAGAATCAACGCGTCATCCGCCCGGGTCTTCGAAGCATTTTGCTCTTCAGGGGGTTTGAACAACTGGTGGACATTAAAGTCCGCCGGCGAGCCAAAGCTAAACCAGTTATACACCCTGTACTTTGGTCCCGAATACGACTGGCGTGCCGAAGTCACTCATCTTGTTCCCGGCAAGGAAATCACCTGGAAGATGAAGCAGGCGATGGACGATTGGATGGGTACCGAAGTAGGTATCCGGCTAACGGAAGACAAAGACGGCACGATCGCAGACTTCTTTCACAAAGGCTGGCGGGAGCCCAGTGATCACTTTCGCATCAGCAACTTTTGCTGGGGTTACCTGTTGAAAGGACTCAAAGACTATGTGGAGCGGGGTACTGTCATTCCGTTTGAAAAACGTAACTAATAACAACCCTATGCGACAAGTTCTTCCTTTGATTATCCTGCTATTTTCATTTCCACTTTTCAGCCAGGTAAAAGAGAAAGTGCCGCCCACGGATGCTATTGTCGTGTCTGGGCTGGTGGAGAAGGAGATTACTTTCGGCATAGCTGAAATTTCAGCGATAACCTCGCGGCCGGTGGCCGATGTGGTCATTACTAATCATGTCGGTGAACCGCGGGGTACCGCCAAGGGATTACGCGGAGTTTTGGTAAAAGATCTGTTGAGTGGCGTAACCATCAAGTCTGAAAGCCCCAAGGTGCTCAGCGAATTCTATTTCACCTTCATCGCCTCCGACGGATATACGGTTGTGTATTCCTGGAATGAGCTTTTCAATTCACCCAATGGTGAGAACTGCTACCTGATTGTTGAGAAAGACGGCAAGAAGCTTTTCGAGATGCCAGAACGGATGCTGGTAATCACCCCGACCGATTTCAAGACAGGCCGGAGGCACATCAAAGGGCTAAGTCGGATTAGTGTAGCGCGGGCTTCAAAGAATTAGGGCAGCGTATGTCAACGGATAACGGTTCAATGGAGAAAGGATCTAAGCCATCCGAGGATAAGGGTGCGGTTATTGACCTTATTAAGGAAGCGTTGGGGTACGAACAAGGATTGTGGCGTACACTCGTTGATTTGCGGAGCAAGCCCAAAGACGTTTTGGATGGCTACCTGGCCGCCGATCGGAAGTACGTCAGCCCATTCAAATTGCTTACTACGTCTTTGTCACTCTGGTTGCTCATCAACGGCTTTTTCGTCGACTGGTATGCCATTTGGTCTCAACTGTTCACGTCTACAGTAGAACTGGAGACCTCGTTGATTGCCTGGGTGGGCGACTTTGACCCGGCAAAGCGCGCCGCACTTGACCGCAAGATGCTGGAATTAACCGGACCCCTATTGTCGATGGTAAGCCGGATAGCCGGAGATCTGTTCTCACGCTGGTACGTTCCTTTCGCCATCCTTTCTGTCATCGGGACCAGCTGGTTATTTACCCGGATGAACCCTGAAACCGGTCTATCCTTGAGAACCGTCATGTCGGCATTTTCCTATTCAGTAGGCTCAAACATCCCCTTTTACCTAGGTATTTCAGTCTGCTTCGGACTACACCTTTATTTGGGATTAGGCTTGTTGCTGATCATGAGCATTCTCCTGTTGACGGGCAAGGCCGGGAAACTGATGTACGCTGCCCCTGGCAAATTCTTCGAAGACCAGGGAAAACAGGTTGAAAAGAAGTTGATTCGGTCGTCGTTTATCGTAACGTTTATTCTTCAGGTGATGGTAGTCATTGGTTATGTCATCTATTTCAATCGCTAGACAGATGAGGAGGGTTGTTCAGGTAGAGTATTCTATCAAATAATAAGCTTGGTAAATCGATAGCCAGCGGGTTACTGGCGGAGCGGAAGTTGTTAAGGCCGTTTTGGCGGAAGGACCAAATAAACCCGGAAGTGAAAATTAGCTTGGTAGCCCCGGCAGGAATCCCTGCCTGCCGATCAATGAAAAAACTGATTTGAAGGGAAGACTTAATTATTTGGCGAATCGCTGATTCAACTTGGAAGGGCAGGGAACCTGCCCGTCCGAACGGCGTTGGCCGGGCGGGCATCTTCAGAATCGCCCCGACCAACGATGCTCAGGTTAGTAGTCCCGGTAGGAATCGAACCTACATCTTGAGAATCGGAATCTCAAATTCTATCCCCGCCCGAACGACCAATTCGTGTTCAGCAACGGTTCATCTCAGGTTAGTAGTTCTTGTTCATTCCTCCGATTTGCCAGGTTCGGTCGGGCGGGCATTGAAATACGGAGCCAACTTCTTCTTAAGAAACCTCCGCCCTGCGGATGACTTGAAGTACCTTTCTCTCTCAACAGCATCCTTTCGAGTTGGCAACTCTTCAAAATAGATCAATGTAAATGGGAGATACGGACGGAGACTCTTGGTCATGCCCGAATTGTGCTGGTCAATTCTCCTGGCCAGGTCCTGGCAGTGGCCTTTGTATAAAAAGTCTGAAACCAGGCTTTTTATTACATACACAAAGAAAGAATTGGTAGCCCCGGCAGGAATCGAACCTGCATCTTCAGAATCGGAATCTGAAATTCTATCCATTGAAATACGGAGCCAAATAAAGATCCAATCTCACAAATTCCACCTCGACATTGTCTGGTGAAATTCTATCCCCGCCCGAACGACCTTGGAGTCGTTATGTAATGTAACCGGATTTGTTCGGTCGGGCGGGCATTGAAATACGGAGCCAAATCACTCTTGACGATCCAAGAGGAGTGCAAATATAGCCAAAAGGCTATTCCATAAAACAGCGCCAAACCGCTGGTCGCAAATGCGCTATCTTTGGCGATATGATAGGCCCCGGCTATGCGATTTTATTCTTCTTCCTAGTGGTGACCTTTATGCCTTACCCTGCCAGCGGACAGGCGATCCGGATCATGTCCTACAACATCCGGTTTGACAACCCGGCCGATGGGTTGAATTCCTGGGGCAATCGAAGGGAATTCCTGGCCGGCCAGGTACAGTCTGCCGATCCGGATGTCCTGGCAATCCAGGAGAGCCTTCCCAACCAGGTTGAATTCCTCTCAACAAAACTGAATGGGTATGGCCATGCCGGCCAGGGAAGGGACGAGGGCGGTCAAGGTGAGTCAACCACTATCTTCTTCAGGCAAAGCCGGTTTGACCTGAAAGAAGTAAACCAGTTTTGGTTGTCGGAGTCCCCCGACCAACTTTCAAGGGGATGGGATGCCGCGATCCGGAGGATTTGCACTTATGTTTTGTTGTTCGATAAACAACTGAACCGTTCTATCCTCATCTTCAATACCCACTTTGACCACATCGGACACCAGGCACGGATAAAAAGTGCGGAACTCATCTTGAGAAAAATCAAGGAATCAAATGCCCAAGGCCTGCCCGTAATCCTCACCGGTGATTTTAACGCGACCCCCGATTCAGCACCGATCCAGTTGCTTCAAAAAGAAATGAGTGACTGCCGCCTTATTGCCACGTCGAAATCCATGGCCGCTCAAGGATCGTTCAACGCGTTCGATACTGCAAAACCTGCAACACAGCTGATCGACCACATCTTCGTCACTTCGGGGGTTACCGTAGCAACCTACGCTGTTCTTGTTGCGACCCAGGATGGCAAATATCCTTCCGATCATTTTCCGGTGGTGGTGGATATTGCCCTTCCAAAGTAACTTCACTTCTCGAAGGCACAGGCACTTAATTCACATCCACTCCCTTTTCCAGCTTCTCGATCATCGCCGTGATATTGGCTTTGGCAGCCGCATCATTGCCCACGTGCTCCAGGCCGGATTTCATCAGGGAGATCGCTTTCTTGTAATCACCCATTGCCGAATAAGCGCGGCCGAGTCCCACATGGGTATAATAATCTTCCGGGTGCTTTTCATAGTTCATCTTGAAAACTTGCAGCGCCTCCTTGTTCATTTTCTGGCCCAGGAGTTGCCGGGCATAAAAGTGCACGTCACGCGACGTGCCCATCGGCAAGGCTTCATTCATAATTTGTTTGGCCTCTTCGTGGCGATTCATCTTGTTGAGTACCGCGGCTTTGGCCAACAGTGTGCGGAAATTCTTCTCGCCCATTACCCGCATGGAAATGGCCCGGTCAGCCCACGCCAGCGCCTGGTCAAGTTCGTAGTTGTTGTCCACACACCAGTAGACACCCACCAGGATGTCCTCATATCCACGCGTGGTGCGGTAGCTGCTCCGGAATTCCGCCATTTGCAAACCTTTGGTGTCCGCTTCTACCTTGAAGGGAAAGCGTCGCTTTTCCCAACTCATGGCAATCGTCACCGAATTATCCGTCTCATCGGAAAAATCGTATTTCAACCATTCGACGGATTCCGGAAGGTTCTGGTGTTTCACCGTTACCCGCAGGGCGTCTTGTGTTTCATCATAATAGAAGCTTCCCCAGGAGTTATTGATCTTATTAAAGATGAGGGTGCTCTCCGTTTCGCCCAAAGCGATAAAGAACCCGTATTTGCCCGCTGGTAGTGGCTTTCCTTCTATGGTCACCGGGTGAGAAAATGAAATCGTGGTATTCTCATTGGCGCCGGCTCGCCAGGGAGCGCCATTCGTGGTGCCATGGCCGAGGTCCACAAATCCATAATGGGCCACACCCGTTCCATAGATCTTCCCTTCCCTGCCCTTTACGCCTGGCCTGTTATAACTAATGTCGATTTTGACTACACCAAGTTGTTCGCCGACCCAAGCCCGCTTATTGCCTCCATAGGGTTCACGGCTGACCGGCATGATTTGCGATAGGGACTCGCTTACGGTAAAAGCAAGCACCACCATAGTAAGTAACTGTCTATTCATACGTGCGAGGGGTTTATCTTCATCCCCTCAACGAACCTGGAACACAAGGGGATGAATTGTTGTAGTTTTTACCGTTTCCGGGGGTAGGTAAAACGGGTGTCCTACACCTATAGATGTAGGAGAGTGATCAAATTAGGAGATGGCTAGTCCTGAAAACCAGTCATTGACCATTCTGGTAACCCAGTAGTGTCCTATACTTATAAGTGTAGGACACTGACTACTGACTGGCGGCTACTGGCGGGCTGATTGGGGGTGCACAGGGAAAACTAGGCATAGCTGTCCTTTCACCTTCTTATATTTGACTAAAGGCCATTTCCAGCCAATCACCATGAATGCCTGGCAGCTTCAAAGAACATCCGATCTTAGCAAGGAGATTCGGCCGCTGGTGAGAGTTGATGTGCCTGTCCCGCTGCCTGGCCCACATCAATTACTCATACAAGTATCCTGTTGCGGCATTTGCCATACTGAACTCGATGAAATTGAGGGACGTACTCCACCGCCCTCTTACCCGGTAATTCCCGGCCACCAGGTGGTGGGACGTGTGCACGAAATGGGTCCCGGCGTGAGCCGATTCCATGTTGGGGACCGCGTGGGTGTCGCCTGGATATTTTCCGCTTGCGGAAAGTGCGAGTACTGTCTGCGTGGCCAGGAAAATCTCTGTTCCGAATTCAAAGCCACCGGGCGGGATGCCGATGGCGGGTATGCAGAATTTATGGTTGTGCCGGAAAAGTTTGCCTCTACCATTCCATCCGTCTTCTCCGATACCGAAGCCGCACCACTCTTGTGCGCCGGTGCAATTGGATATCGATCACTGAAGTTGACGCAACTCCATGACGGCGAAGTGCTCGGGCTCACGGGGTTTGGGGCTTCCGCTCACCTTGTGCTGAAAATGGCCCGCCACATTTATCCCCATTCGAAAATTCTAGTCTTTGCGCGGAGCCGTGAGGAACAGGAGTTTGCCCGTTCATTGGGTGCCTACTGGGCGGGTGGCACTGCAGATCAGCCACCCTGCCACGCGCATGCCATCATCGACACCACCCCGGCTTGGTTGCCCATCGTAAATGCCCTGTCCTGTCTCCATCCAGGTGGCCGCCTGGTGATCAACGCTATTCGGAAAGAGTCGAGCGACAAGGAAGCGTTGCTCAACCTGGATTATCCTCAGCACCTGTGGATGGAGAAGGAGATCAAAAGTGTGGCCAACATTACGGTGTCCGATGTCAGGGAATTCCTGGATCTTGCCGCCGCGGCTACTATTCGGCCTAAAGTGGAACTGTACCCATTCGAGAAAGCTAACGAGGCCCTGATCGAATTGAAGCAGCGCCATGTGACGGGTGCGAAAGTGCTCGTGGTAAAGGAAGATTAGGATGGATTGCCTGTTGATTTCCGTGTTTTGCGAAAAGCAGAAGGAGCTCTTTCGCAACATTTCTGTCCTAAGCAGAAATCGCTGATGTAAGTCACCCCCATTCCTGATCCTTCTCATTCTCCCAATTGTCCTTGTAGGGTAGGTTGCTTGCCCTGCTGAATAGGCAGGTGTGCCACGGTGGCAGCCTTATGAACCCTCACATCCTGGTGATCGACGACAATGCGGAGATGGCTGACAATATTGCCAGCATCCTCCAGCTTGCCCGATACCGCGTCACCCTCGCCCTCAACGGAAAAGAAGGGGTTCGCATCGCCTCCCGCCTCCACCCCGACCTGGTCATTTGTGATATCCTGATGCCTGAACTGGACGGATATGGCGTGTTCCATATTCTCCGCTCCGATCCGGAAACGGCCGACATTCCCATCATCTTCCTCAGTGCAAAATCTTCCCTGCAGGACATGCGCGAAGGCATGAACCTGGGCGCGGATGATTACCTGACCAAACCATTCGAAACCAACGACCTGCTGAGGGCCGTTGAAGTGCGCCTGAGAAAGCACGGCGTGCCCAGTACCGTAGTAAACTCAGCGGAAGGTGTAGCGGAGTTCTTCAGCAAGGCCAGGGAAATGAAAGAGTTTGAAAAGTTGTCTGAAAACCGTCCCGTACGAACCTTCCACAAGAAGGACGTCATTTTCATGGAAGGCCAGGTGCCCAACGAGCTCTACTATATTGAAAAAGGTGCCGTCAAAACCTATAAGGTAAATGAGGAGGGGAAGGAACTCATTACCGCCATTCATCATGAAGGTGACTTCCTGGGGTACCTCCCCTTGCTCGAAGAATCCTCTTGCAACGAAACAGCGGAAGCCCTGGAATCTTCCCGCATCATGCTCATTCCCAAGACCGACTTCATCCACCTGATTTACAACAGCAAGGAAGTAGCGCACAAGTTCATCAAGATGCTCTCCAACAACCTCGACGAAGTGGAGAACCGGCTGATGACCCTGGCGTATCAGTCCGTTCGAAAGCGCGTTGCCGGCGAATTACTGCGTGCCCTTACTTCCACCTCGGCATCCCATGGCGAATTGATTACCGTTTCGCGTCGCGACCTGGCCAATATTGTGGGTACCGCTACGGAATCGCTCAACCGGACGCTATCCGATTTCCGTGATGAGGGACTGATCGACATGCATCACGAAGGGATTCGCATCCTGAACAAGCCAGGATTGGAGCGGCTGATGCACGCTTAACCCAAATCCAACCGTGTCTTCGCGGTTCCACGAAGGAGGATACCGCGAACCTCTCACGTTCGATGAAATGCCAAACCTTCCACTCAGCAGTCTATCGATTTCGTGCGTCTGGAAAGTAAGCAGCAGTAAATCGAGTGCCTGGCTCGCGGTATTCGGTGAGACACCGAAACCGCGAAGACATTTTCCAAACAGTCATGAATTCAATACAACCCTAAATAACTAAAGGGTATGATCCGTTTTCGATATTTCCAGTATGAGAAAAACTTACTCAGTGTACATCCTAACCAATTGGAAGCACACTGTTTTCTATACTGGTATAACAAATAATTTAGTTCGGAGAGTATTTGAACATAAAGTGAAACTCAATGAAGGATTCACCTCCAAGTATAATTGTAATCAATTAGTCTACTTTGAAGAGTTTGGATATGTATGGGACGCCATTCATCGCGAAAAGCAACTCAAAAAGTACAAGCGAGAATGGAAGAAAAATCTGATAAATTCCATTAATCCAGATTGGAAGGATCTGAGCGATGGGTGGTACGACCCCAGGGAATTTGAGACATTTCTGAAATAGGTTCGGCCACCCATAGGAACCATGTCTTCGCGGTTCCGACGAAGGAGGATACCGCGAACCTCTCACGTTCGATGAAATGCCAAACCTTCCACTCAGCAGTCTATCGATTTCGTGCGCCTGGAAAGTAAGGAGCAGTAAATCGAGTGCCTGGCTCGCGGTATTCGGTGAGACACCGAAACCGCGAAGACAGCCGTTCAGAAACTCCACTTAAACCGGATAAACCCACGATAAACCACCGGTTGTACGGTCTTTTGCTGTTCGGCATAAAACGCCTGCCAGAACACATCTACATCCATGTTGGTGCCCAGGCTGTAGCGGAGCGACGGCAGAACGATCACCAGGTTGGTGCCCGGTGAGTAAATCGTAGTCAGGGTGGCCCGAAGGAGCGGAGTAAACTCCTTCATGACCGTTACCACTGCGTTGTACTTGGTAGGCATTAGGTTGCGCGGTGAAAGCTGGAAGGAATACAGCCCCCACGTATCGATAGGTGAATTGAGCCCGGCGCTGTTCAACAGGAATCCCGCATTGGCATACCAGCCCTTGGAAAACATGTAATCCCACTCCACCGACACGTTTACCTGTGCAGCTGTGTCCTGGTGGGCCGCAAAATATTGTGCCTCACCTTTGAAGCCTGCGTCCCCGATGCTCCCCGACCAGCCTGTACCAGCTGTGAAGACTTCATGATACAATCCTCCGGTAAACTGAAAGTCATAATTCCAGTGGTTGGTCGTATACCGCACCGAGGCAACACTCTTATAACTTGCCTCGGCCGCCGCGCCGGCAAACTCCAGGTTGGAAAAGTCCGACAAATGGAAGATCACTTTCGCAGCGTCCCGGCCGGGACGCTCCTCATAATCGAAGTCCAGAAAATTGTAGGTATTGAAAATGTCATTGGGATTCCACACGGTGGAAATTCCCCAATTGATGCGCTGGCGCCCCAACCGGGCCTCCCACTTCGGCGCCCGGTATTCCATCCAAAGTCGGTCCACCGTGGTGTGCATTACTGCACTCTCTGTCTGGAACCAGATATACTGCATGTTGGCGGCCTCGTTCCGGTTGCGCAATCCGGTTGAAAAATTCGGTGTCAGCCTAACCTCTTCGCCCCAAAACAATCGCGTCCTGAATTCGGCCGCCGCCGTAAAGCGCGAAGAGGGCATGAACCGAACATTCACACGATTATGGAGCAAGTTACCCGTCACCAGGCTGTCGGGGTTCCTGGCATACGTGACCGTCTGCATATCCTTTACATAGCCCCTTACCTCCCACACTTTCTGCACGGCGGTCGTGTCATCGTCCTGAGCCTGGGCAGGTACGATAGCCGCACAGGCACTCAGGAATCCGATGAACAACCAAGATCGCATAGACTAGGGTGCTGCCTGGACGTGGACCGCGGCGGTATCGGAATGGACCTGGCCATCCACCAGCGTGATGACCCTTCTCGCCCGTTCGATCACACGGGCGTCGTGCGTGGAAAAGATGAACGTGATATTTTCCTCCTTGTTCAGCAGCGCCATGATGTCCAGCAGGTTGGCTGCTGACTTGCTGTCCAGGTTGGCGGTTGGTTCGTCGGCGAGGACAAACTTCGGTTTTGAAGCCAGCGCCCTGGCCACGGCCACGCGTTGCTGCTGGCCGCCGGAAAGTTTTGAGGGCCGCTCATTCATTTTGTCGGTCAGGCCAATCTGTTCGAAGAGCATGCGCACGCGGTTGTCTACCTCCTCCTTCTTTTCATGCTGCAATTGCATAATCAACTCCACATTCTCCCGGGCTGTCAGAACAGGAATCAGATTAAAAGATTGAAATACAAAACCGATGTTTCTCAAGCGGAAGTCGATGAGCTGGTTCGGCGACAGCTTCGTGATATCAACATCATTAATCAAGATCGATCCGGAGTCAGGTCGGTCAAGGCCGCCAATGAGGTTCAGCAAAGTGGTTTTGCCCGACCCAGAGGGCCCAACCAGCGCCGTGAACTCGCCCCGCTCCAGGTGCAAGTGCACGTGGTTGACGGCGATCACAGGTATCGTGTCCGGGTTGAAGATCCTGCTGATATCGTGGGCGTCGATGACCGTGTTGTTCATACCTGTTTCATTTTAACTATTGCCGCAGCGCATCGGCTGGCTGCAACTTGATCGCGCGTAAAGAGGGGAACAGCGCCGCTACAAGGGCTGTTCCTCCCACAATGGCCATTACCGTCGGAATGCTCCGCCACGGTATTTCCGGGTAGATCATCGTGCTGAAGCCGAAGCCCGACATGACCGCGTCCGAGAACGAAGAGATGTCAATACCTGCCTTGGAATAATAATCGACTGTAACGAGGGTAGCGAGAAATCCAACCGGCACACCCACCAGGGTCAACAGGATGGTCTCCGTGAGGATCAATCGAAACACTTTCGGCCGATTCATTCCCAAGGCGGTGAGCATCCCGATTTCCCGGGTACGTTCGAGGACAGCCATCAGCATAGTATTGATGATGCCGAACGCCAGCGCAATCATGATGATCACAATAATGATATACGAAAACTGGTCAACGGTGGTAACCATCAGGTCCGTTTCGGGCGAGCTCTCCCTCCATGTTTTCACATCCAGTTCGGGAAACAAGGTTTTTACTTCCCGACTGGCGGGTTCCACTTGTCGGTCATCGTTCAGCAGAATCGCGACTTCGTGACCTCCGTTACCAATGGCGAGGTATTCATTTAACGTGGCGTGGTTGACATAAACCTGGAGCTCATCGAGGGATGTATTGTTGCTTTGATAAATCCCGACCACCCGGAAAGCCCCGGCGGTAATATTCTGATCCCGATCGCTGAACGTGAGCACGATCTTCGATCCAAGCTTCAGTTTCATCTTCACTGCCAATTTGCGCCCGATCAGCACGGCATTTCGTTTGGCTGAATCCAGCGTGATTCCTTCCACGAGCTTTTTGCCCAACCCTGATACCCGATTCTCGTCTGAGGCCATCACACCCAGGATTTGTACCCCGGCACTACCCGTCGGTGTCGACAGCATACCCTGGGCCACCGAGCGCCAGGCGATGTACCGGACTGCCGGTACAGAACGAAGTTTCACCATCAGGGTATCACGCGATGGCAGGATAAACGAAGGATCATAATCTTCCTTGAACTGGGGATGATGCAACTGAAGATGGGCCACCTCCGCGTCGATTACAATTCGCACACGCGACTTCAACATGCCCTCATACAAGGCCAACACAAACACACCGGCGAACAAGCCCAGGGCCACGGAAGTCATGATCAGCAAGCTTCTCACTTTGTTTCTCCATATGTTGCGCCAGGCGAGAGTCAGGTTCATAGGACTATTTCTTCATGGCTTGCACGGGGTCAAGCCGGGCAATCCGAATGACTGGGTACAGCGAAAGCAACAGGCCCACCATCAGCACAATGAGGCCCTGGGATACAAAAATGGCCGGGTCGGTTGATCCGGGGTACACCGGCTCAAACCCGAATTGTTCATAGACGTCGCCCATTTTTCCGGAGATACGAATGGGATACTCATGCAGCCAATACACCACCGGGAAACTAACCAGCAATCCCGCCGCGCAGCCTGTGAGTACAGTAACTACTGATTCCATGATCATCAATTGCATCAATTTTGTTTTCTTCATTCCGATGGCGACCAGCATGCCCATTTCATACTTGCGCTCCACCATCATCATCAGCAACGTACCCAGTATACCCAGTGCCACGAGCAGGTAGAGTACACCCTGGATGATGTACATACTGCCTTTATCGGTTTGAATGTGCTGGATGATTTCCGGCATCATCTCCTCCCAGGTCATCACCTCAAAGTCTGCGGTCAGTGTGGATTTCACTACGGCAGCAGTCTCATCCAGGTAAAGCGGGTTGTCCAGGCCAAGTACGTATGAAGTTAAGCGACCTTCAGCGCCGTACAGCACCTGAGCTTCCTCCAGGGAGAGGAACAATGCCTGATCGTTGAGTTCCGGTGATCCAAATTTTACAATCCCCTGTATAGCATACTTACCCGCCGCGGTTGCCCCCTGGTATCCCTGTCCCAATAGCACGATCGTATCCCCCAACTGTACGTTAAGCCGCTTCGCCAGCCCCTGTCCTATCAAAACGTCGTGATCGTTATCGTTCAAATACTTTCCCTGGGCTATCTTGGAAGACAGGCTGGTGATTTGGTCCTCACTCTCCGGATCAATACCGACTACCATGCATCCTTTGGTCAGTTCTTGTGAACTGGCAAGCGCAAACGACTCCAGTCGTGGCGCTACCGCTGTAATGTTTTGGCCGCCCCGGATATGTTGTTCCAGGCTGTCGTCTTCGCCAAACGTGTTGTCGAGGATGCGCTCATCCCAATACCCCTGCCGGTGAACCTGGATGTAACCACTGTAGAAGCTGACCACATTCTTGACAAGGTTATCAAATACACCATCCTGCAGGCTGTTGGTCACTACAGAGAGCAGGACGGCAAAGAAAATGGACGCCATGGCAATGAGCGTACGATGGCTATTGCGCCACAGGTTCTTCCATGCCATTCGAACCAGCCACATAGTTACTTGAGGTTACGCATCTTGTCCAGCGTAAAGAAATTATCGGCGATAGGTCGGTTGAACTGGATGCGGGTATAAATGATTTCTGTTTTCTGGTTTTTCTTTTCTTCAGGGATCATCTCCATACGAGTAGGGATCAGTCGGCCATCCATCACCTTGATGTCATAGCCATTCATGGTATTCACCAGAACCCCTTCGTCGTCGTAGAAACGCGAGTGCAGTTGCAGGTAGTCCTTTTTATCGATCGTCACGAGAATCTTTCCCCATACGACCGCTGCTTCCGGTTTGGGCGTCATCTCAATTGTATAACATAGTCGACCCGCGACAGTGGTGTCATTCAGCAGCCGATGCGTATAGTCCTCGACGATGGAAGATTCTTTGACCAGGTCGTCGTTGGTAAAGTCGGTACCCATCCAGGATTGGGTCATCATGGAAGGCGGGAGCTTGATGGACCGTTCCAGCGTGGGCAACCAGTTCCACACTTCCTTCTTTCGTTTCAGAAACACCGTGCCTTTGTCCTTGGCCGGCGACAAAATAAGAATCATGGCGTAGTGTGTACCGGACATCCAGGTATGCACACTCATTTCACGCGTCCAGGTGGGGCGGCTGATGCGAATAATCATCTCCGACTCGGAGGTGCTTCCCCGCATCTTTTCATCGGAACGCCGCACAATTTCTGTCGCCTCCTGCGCAACCACAGAAGTACTGGCCAGCCAGAGAAGGAACATGCAAAATGCGGCCTTTTTCATCTCGAACAGGAAGATGGAAGACCCGTAATTTAGCAGGAATTTGGCGTTTTTTACGGTGAGTAGGGTCACCGGAATGGGTGATTAAGGTCATGCCCGTTTCCTTCTCATCCTACCCCTCTTTCACTACCTTTTCTGTCCAAAAGAACACCTCAGCGATTACGATTTGATGCAAGGACTTACATCTGCCCAGGCCGCTGACCGGCTGAAGACGCACGGCTACAATGAGCTTCCTTCGGCGCAGCCGAAGTCTGTCTTCAAAATTGCCGGGGAGGTAATTCGCGAACCCATGTTCCTCCTCCTTCTTGGTTGTGGAGGACTGTATATTTTTCTGGGCGACTACCGCGAAGGTATGGCCTTGCTGTCGGCCATCGTGCTGATCATCAGTATTACCTTCTACCAGTATAAGAAGACCGAGCGGGCGCTCGAAGCACTTCGCAACTTATCCTCTCCCCGGGCCCTGGTGATCCGTGACGGGAAAGAGATCCGGATCGCCGGACGTGAGGTGGTTCCGGGTGACTTGATGATCCTCCACGAAGGAGACCGTATTGCCGCAGACGCCACCTTGATCGAATCCGTAAACCTCAGTGTCGACGAATCGCTGCTCACGGGCGAATCAGTTCCTGTTATGAAAGGTGGGAGTGAAACGAAATCAACAATTTTCAGCGGAACCCTGGTCGTGCAGGGAAAGGGCCTGGCGGCCGTGAATACCACTGGCGCCGCCACGCAATTCGGCAAAATAGGCGTATCACTAAAATCCATCGAGCAGGATCAAACGCATCTGCAGACAGAAATGAAAGCCTTGGTCCGCCGGTTGGGTCTGGCCGGTACCGGGATCATTCTTATCATCATTGTTGCATTCTACTTTACCCGGGGCAACTTGCTGCAATCTGTACTCAATGGCCTCGCCGCAGCCATGGCCCTGTTGCCTGAGGAATTTCCGGTTGTCCTCACCGTTTTCCTTGCCTTGGGCGCCTGGCGGCTTTCGAAGAAGAATGTCCTCACCCGCAAACCGTCGGCCATCGAAGCATTGGGTGCCGCGACCGTCCTCTGCAGCGACAAGACGGGAACGATCACGCAGAACAAGATGGAAGTGGCCGCCATCTATGAAGGAACCCGGGTGATCCGAAGAGACAGCTTCACCTCATTGGATCCCGCCTCCCTGCATGTCCTGCGCACCGGTGCACGCGCCTCGCAGGTAAAATCGATCGACCCCATGGAGCAGGCCATACACATCGCCAGTCGGTTAAACAGTGAACCGGACGACCACGATGTCCTGGTGCGGGAATACCCCTTGTCACGCCACCTGCTGGCTATGACGCGAGTGACCCAGAGCACGGTCGACCAGTCGATGGCGGTTTCAGCCAAGGGAGCTCCCGAAGCAATTTTTTCACTTTGCAACCTGTCCCCGGAAGAAGAAAAGAAACACCTCGATGTTGTCCACCAGATGGCCGATGACGGATATCGTGTGATTGCCCTGGCCACAGCTTCCCCGGTTGACAAACTGCCCGATCACCAGTCCGGCTATCGGTTCCAATTCCTTGGACTCCTTGGACTTGAAGATCCTATCCGTCCTGAGGTGCCCAAGGCCATTGACGAATGTCTTCGCGCCGGCGTCCAGGTGATCATGATTACAGGAGATTTCCCGACGACCGCAAAAAGCATTGCACGGCAAATTGGGCTCCCCGCCGACCAGGAAGTGATCACCGGGAAAGAATTGGAGAAGATGAGTGACGAGGAGTTAAAAAAGAGAATTCGGCGCACCAATGTTTTTGCCCGCATCGTACCCGAGCAAAAGCTTAGAATCGTACAGGCCCTCAAGGCCAACGGAGAGATCGTGGCCATGACCGGCGATGGCGTAAATGACGCTCCCGCGCTTAAAGCTTCCCACATCGGCGTGGCCATGGGAAATAAGGGGACAGACGTCGCCCGGGAAGCCTCCTCGCTGGTGCTTCTGGATGACAACTTTGCTTCCATTGTCGGCGCTATCCGTTCAGGACGACGCATCTTTGACAACCTGCAGAAATCCATTGCCTACATTATTGCCATTCACATCCCGACGATTGGCATCACGCTGATACCGGCCCTGATTCCCTCACTGCCCATATTAATGATGCCGCTGCACGTCGTGTTCCTCGAACTGATCATTGACCCGATCTGCGCAACCGCGTTCGAGTCCGAGCAGGAAGAGGCGGGCATCATGGACCGACCGCCGCGTCCTCCGGATCAACCCTTCTTTGGATTCAGGAGCATGGCCTATAGCGCCTTTACCGGGGTGCTGCTCTTTGCCATCGTCGTAACGGTCTATTTCCTATCGTTAAATGAAGGCCACTCCGAAGGTGAAGTCCGTGCCATCGCCTACTCGACGCTCATCTTGGGTAATATTTTTCTTATTCTGACGGATTTGTCCAAGACCAGAACATTTCTCTCGGTGATCACGGAAAGAAATTACGCAGCCATTGTCATTTTGCTGATCGCCTTCCTGATTCTCATGGCCGTAATCTCCGTACCCGGGCTGCGCGAATTGTTCAGCTTTGAGTTTCCAGGCTATGGTCACTTCATCCCTGCCATTCTCGCCTCCACTGGCATGCTGGCCATTCTGGAAGGCATAAAATATTTCCGCCAGAAGAATACGGCCCTGGACTGAACTTGCCCTGGGCAGTAACGTATAAGAATTCAGGATGAGTTACTTCCTGGAATGGCTGGCTCTGTTCATTAGCAGGAACGCCCTGTTCCTGCAGGAATATGGCAACGTGGTTTTGGTGACCATCATGGTCATGGTCTTCCTGGCCTCGCGTTGGGTTCAGCGTCAACACCAATGGAAAAAATCCGTACGGTGGGGCGTCTGGAGCATCTTGTTTATCGGCAACCTCATTGCCGGAAGCATCACGTATATGATCAACTGGCCCTTGAAGCCCATGGTGGTTTCCTTGTCCAAAGTGCAGCGGAATTTTGGGAGCCGGATGAATAACTTTTCATTTACCCTTCTCGGGGATGCGCAGCCGCATGCCATGACAGACTACCGTGGTAAAGTGATCGTATTGAACTTCTGGGCTACTTATTGCGGCGGTTGTATTGAAGAGTTCCCGGATTTGAAAAGAGTAGAGGCCGCACACGGCGGTGACGTGGTAGTCATCGCGCTCAGCGATGAGGATCGTGAAAAACTGGCCCGCGTAGTTCCCAGTCTCGACGCGCCACCGCTCACAGGATATTACTCAAACGAGGAATGGATGAAGTTGGAGAGCTTTCGTCCGGTGACACTCATTCTTGACCGGGATGGCATTATCCGGGAATGTAAGTGGGGAAGGACTACCTTTACAGAGCTGGAATCAATTGTCAGTCATTACCTTTGATTTTCAATTCCATCATGCGCCGCTTCTTTTTTCTTTCATGCCTTCTCATCGGTTTAGCCCACCTTGGTGGAAACGCGCAGGCGCCCGCTTTCCCTGACAGCATCAACAACCTGGTGCTGCCAGTGAGATACCCCACCGCCGGCACCGGAGCCATCCCCCATTTCACGAAGGCCGGAAAAGGGAAAATCACGTTGATCCTGATCCCTGGCCTCGGATTTGATGAAACCGTGTTCCGCGATTTTCAATCGGCGAACAAAAAACAATACACAACGTATGCGGTGACTATCCCTGGATTCGGTCGCACCCAGGCCCCCCGCATGCCTCCGCCAGGAACAAGCTATGGGGAGCGCACATGGATGAACAGCCTCATCGAAGGATTGGAAAAACTGATTCGCGAACAAAAAATCAAGAACCCGGTTCTGGTAGGACATTTTGCCCTCGGCGCACAAGTGGCCATGCTGTATGCCTTGAAATATCCCAATCAAGTGAAGGGATTGATCTGCATCGGGGCACCCGGCAAATTCATTCCCATTCAGAACGGGAAGCCGATGCTCTATTCGGCAGAGAACCGCGTCAAAGGCGTAGACCAGTTCAGCGCCAAATTCTTCCAAAAAATGACGAAGCAATATTGGGACAACGGTAACTACTTACCGGACATCTACTCGATGGATTCCGTGGCCGGCAAAAGCTACTGGAAGCAGGTGGCCGAAACACCCATGCCGGTCATTGTCCGTTACCTACTGGAATACCAGACCTGTGATATCCTGACCGAACTCAGTATGCTCAATGTGCCCATCATGATCCTTCGACCAGGCTTCCGGCCAGACTTGCTGGACACGCCCGAAAATCCGAACACAAACTATATTAAGCCGCAGTTCATAGAAAGCTGGGAGATGCTCCGCACCAATCCAAAAGTACAAATCGTGGATATCCCCCGCTCTGGAAGTTTTACCTGGCATGATAAGCCTCAGGAGACGGATGCAGCGATAAAAGGGTTTTTGGGCAAGGTGAAGAAGAAGTGACGTACCAAGTGCCGCGTAGGGCTGGGGAAATCTTAATAGCGAATATCCAACTCCAAATGTCCAATGTCGAAGGGGGTTCCAATGCCTAACCCACCACTTTGGTCAACACCCGCTTCATATTCCCACCCATCACTTTGGCAACATCCGCTTTGGAAAGCCCTTTGGCCTGTAAGGCAGCAGCCCACTGGGGAAGTTGAACATAGGAGCTGAATACCGGCTTGAAATTTCCATCCATGTCGGTGCCAAGGCCAACGTGGTCTACTCCAGCCACTTCAACGAGTCGCACAGTATTATCTACAAATTCCTCAAAACTGTTGTTGAACCCTGAAGGCCACGCACCAATGACTCCGCCGGTCTTCGCCACCAACTTGGCGTGCTCCACGGAAATGGCACGCGCAGCGATGGGACGGCTATCTTCCATTTTCAAAATACTGTGGGATAAAATGATGGGAGCAGTCGCGACATCGATTACATCTTTCACGGTCTCGTACGAAGCGTGAGCTACATCGACTACCATGCCAAGACTGTTCATTTTCTTCACTACCGCCTTGCCTGCCGCCGACAAGCCCTGGTGCTGTGGAGCGGCAGTCTGGAGGTCGCCGAGCACATTAACGGCATAGTGCACCAATTGAATTGACCGAATCCCGTCGGCGTACAGTTGATCGACCACTTCCGCATTGCCCTCCAGGAACTCGCCTCCTTCACAGGCTAAGAACGCAGCTACTTTTCCTTCCTGGTAAGCTCGGTCAAGGTCTGCCGTCTTCAGGGCCAACGATGCCGGTACGGTCTTCAACATTTCTTTTAACAGCCCGATTTGTCGCTGGTACTCTCTCGACGCATCGCCGGGCGCATACGATCCCTTTGTCTTGATGCCCGTGGCTGTTACTTCCAGCAGTGGCGCATCGGCCACCAGGCTGAAGAATGCTCCGGTCAACTTGCCTTCATTCATGCCAGACACCGTCTTCAAAGCTCCCCCATCGCCAGGGTACGTGGGGCTGCCTTTGGCAAAGAAAGCCCCAGGGTGCGTATGAAGGTCAAACGAAAGGAATGGCTGCTCCACCACGGGCTCTCCAAACGAAGGAAGAGAAGGAAGCATCGCCACGCCCGCGGAAGCAAATGCAGCATGACGAATGAAACGCCGGCGGTTTATCATTTTTTACTGTTTTTGTTTTTTGGAAACCACAGCTTCGATTTCAATCAGAAAATCCGGATTGGCCAGGGCGGTGACCCCCACTAATGTACTCGCGGGCGGATGTTCTGCTGATAAATAATTTTTCCTCACCTCCCGAATGATGGCGAGATCCTCGGGTTTGAGGTTAACCACAAACGTGTTCAGTTTTACGATATCGCCAAAGCCGGCATCGACCGACTTAAGGCAACGCGCGATGTTTTCAAAAACCTGGATCGTTTGCGCCCGCATATCGCCTTTGCCAATCACCTCCCCTTTTTCATTCGCAGAAACCTGTCCTGAAATATAGACGGTTCCACCTGAAACGACGACATGGGTGTAACCCGGCGGTTTCGTGAGTCCTTCGGGTTGGATGAACTTCGATTGTCCGCTGGCGCTGAATGAAATGATCACCGCTCCGGCGAGGATCAACTTACGGGTGCTGTACTTCCACATGATTGACAGGGATAAGATTCACATTGAATTTTTCGACGATCATGTTCATGATCGGATCATTCTTGATCTTCATCAGGATACGGTTGGTCTGTTCCTTGTCATACCCCATCACCATCTGGTCCGTGAGCCCGAGATGTTTCACCGCATAGAAGAATCCGGCGATCACGTATGGCCCAAAAGGTGTACTGGGAATATCAAACGAACTTCCCGACATATTAAACACTGTATTGGGCATATACTGCCCACTGCTCTTGATTCCCTTCAACTTCAGGTAATACTCCGCCGCGTGCAACCGCGACGACTGACGAGGATCGGTCATACACAGCAGTCCAGCCAGGGGCTTTTGTTTTTGCGATTGTGCGATGAGCAAATCCTGGCGGGTACGCTCATTTTCAGAGTGCTCACGGATATACTTCTGCACGTCGTCCCAGAAGGGCACAGCCGGATCACCATCATCCACCCGGATCAATGAATGGATGGAGTAGTCCATGATCCCGCAGGTAATCTTCAGGTCAAGGATCTTTAACTCGGAATCGCCGGCTATCGCCTTTTCCAGCAAAGTGCGCTGGTGACGGGGGTGCGTACGCAGCAGGTCAATGCTGAAAATCCAGTCGCCAGCCAGGTAACCATCATACGCGTAATGATAATGAAGGAGCTCTTTGATCTTTGTGTCGTTGTCGATCGTGACTTTACGACCGGCCAGCTGCAGCACCGGCTTTTCTTCAACAATCATCTGCTCAATCTCCACGCCCACCGTCGACGCGTGCAGCATACCGCAGTTCAAGGGTGAATTGGGCACCACATGAAGGTCATGGACGTGGCTGACGTAATCGTCGTTGGAATCTTCCGTGAGGTGAGCATGTGTCTGAATGTGGATAAAGTACTTGAGCGGGGTGAGGTCAACCACATTGCGCTCGGCCTGTTCGATGGTCCGCTTGATGTCCATGACCACGTCAGGGGTCACAAACGAACCGGCGGCACGAACGACATGATATTCAATCTCGATATCCTTCTTCTGGTATTGTTCGGTGACAATCCGGACCGCGTCCAGTTGAACCTGACTGAGGTCGCGCGCATCCGCGCAGCCAATGAGAATGTGAACTTGCTTTTCCTTTGACATAGTCTTCCGTTATGAGGGTGAGTGAACCAATTGAGGGTTAAAACCGGATTGTGGTTTAAGGCTAAAAATAGCACATTCGCACTAATGCACCCTTACCACCGGGAGTTGTTATTGGAAATCAGGAAGAAGGGCGGGAAACCTGTTCGCGACCCCTTCCTTGAGAACTACCTTGGCAATCCGCATCCAATATATAAGGTGAATTCACCCACGTTGCGGAAGATCGCCAAAACCTGGGTCTCGGGACATCGCGACGTGAGCGCCGATGAACTGGCTAAGTTGATCAGGAGCCTCGTACTGGGTAAGACCTGCACAGAAAAGATGATGGCCGGAATCCTCCTGGATACATCCCGGAAGGAGCAGCGCACATTTGATCCCGGACTCTTTGATCATTGGCTCAACCACCTCATCGGATGGGTAGAAGTGGACACCCTGTGTACCGGAAGATATCCCGAAACCGAAGTACCAAAACAATGGACCGCCTGGAAGAAAGTGCTGAATAAATTCTCCCGCAGTGAGAATATCCAGAAACGGAGGGCTTCGCTGGTGTTGTTGTGCTCACCCATGCGCAGGAACGCTGACCCTCGCTTGTTGGACCAGGCTTTCAAGACGATTGATCGCCTTGGCCGGGAGAAGGAAGTATTGATCACGAAAGCGATTTCCTGGGTCCTTCGGAGCGCTTCCGTCTATTTTCCAGGCGAGGTGAAAAAGTACGTAACTTTAAATGAGTCGAGGCTTCCCAAGATTGCCGTGCGGGAGACCCTCACCAAACTGAAAACCGGAACCAAGACCAAAAGAAAATGAAAACCCACCTCCTGCTCCTGGCGCTCTCACTGGCCTTCCTGTCTTGTTCAACAAAGAAATCGGAAACGACTTCTGCCCCGGCTGACTCTGTTGTCGTGGACAGTGTCCTCGCTACCACACCGGCATCGGCAATGTTGGCGTACAGCCCTATCGAAGGCTATTCAGCCAACAAGAAACTGGAACTCCCGGACTCCATCAATTACTTCTTGCTTTCCAATGAGGAAGAGCTGAACCAAAGGTTTAGCCGTGATCAAACCACAGCCACCCCCGATTTCATTATCAATTACGTCGTAGGGGTAGTAGGCCAGCCTTCCAAACAAACGACGACCATCGCCATTGACAAAGTGCAGACCGGTGACAGCAGCCTGGACGTTTACCTGACCATCACTCGTGGAGAGAATGGAAAGGCGCAACAGACACCTTCCGCCCTTTTTGCGATCGAACGACGCGAGGGATACCCGGTGATGCAGTTCTATGTCAATGGCAAGAAGGACAAGGCATTAGTGGTTGTGCAATAATGAAGCTTATCAATTGGCTAAAAGGTGCTGTCTGCTCGCTGGCGATTGCCTGCACCTTTGCAGCATTCGGACAACCTCTTGAACCCCTGAAGGAAGCCCTTCGCGCCGAAAAGTGGATTCGTTCTTCGCGAATAGTAAAGTCAGAAGGGATAGCATGGCCTGTAGTACCGGGAGACACCGTCATCACTACCAACCTATACTCAGGCACAACCGGCATCGTACTCTTCTATCTTGAGCTTTACCACGCCACCAAAGACAAATCCTTTTTAGCCGAGGCCACGGGTGGCGCCAACTACATAATGGCAATGGGCGAAAAGCGCAGGCCCGGCTACGAGGAGCTTGGACTTTATACTGGCGAGGCGGGTGTGGCCTTCACGTTAAATAAGGTCTTCGAAGTCACGCATGAAAAGAAATACAAGGATGGAGCCAACCGCTCCTTTGAGCGATTGGCTAAAGCGGCGAAAATCAATGGTGATGTCGCCGATTGGCGTTTCAACGACATTGTCTATGGTGGCTCCGGCATAGGGCTGATGTTGCTGCAGCTGAGCGACAAGAAAGGTCTGCCCCTGGCGATACAAACTGGCCGTGGACTGTTGGCTCATTCACTGGATGCCGAGGGGGGAAAGAAATGGTACATGGACACCGCCATGGTTCGTCAGCAGTATTACATGCCCAATTTCTCACACGGCACGGCGGGTGTGGGATACTTCCTGGCGAGGCTATATCAGGAAACAGGCAAGAAGGAATTCCTCAATGGCGCCCTGGCTGCCGCCAATCACCTGAAGTCAATCGAAAACGCTGACTCATGGATTTATCATCACGACAACGAAGAGGGGAAGAATCTTTACTACCTGTCCTGGTGTCATGGACCGGCGGGGACTGCGCGATTCTATTATGTGCTCTACCAACTCACTGGCGATGAATCCTGGAAAAGTCGCATAAAAACAGCTGCTCGTGCGATCATGACATGTGGAATCCCTCAAAAGCAGTTGCCCGGGTTTTGGAATAATGTATCCACTTGTTGCGGTTCGGCGAGTGTGGCCTCTTTTTTCCTGGATCTCTACGAGCTATTTGGCGATGAGCAATACCTGACTTTTTCCCGCGAGATGACCCTAAGCCTCCTCGCCAAGTCCACCCCGGAGGCAGATGGCCTCAAGTGGATCCAGGCCGAACATCGTCGGTATCCTGAATTTGTCCAGGCCCAGACGGGCATGATGCAGGGAGCCGCGGG
>JAEUUF010000021.1 GCA_016787645.1 Cyclobacteriaceae bacterium
GATTTTAAGGTGACTATTGCGGTGGGGACCACCTCTTCCCATTCCGAACAGAGTCGTTAAGACCACCCGCGCCAATGGTACTGGGATAAAACCTGGGAGAGTAGGTCGTCGCCTGACTTTATAGAGAACCCCGATAAGGAACCTTGTCGGGGTTTTTCTTTTTAATGCAGAACCGCAAAATGACGCTGAATGTAGAATGTAAAAGGAGAACCTGCCACAGAACTGTTGGCCATTTGACCATGCATATCGCTTTACTTCCTCATCTTCTCCAACTGATCCCACATCTCCGTCTTCAAGTCCTCGAGGTAGCTGAACTCGCCGCCATTTCTTAGCCACTCACCGCCATCAATCGTTACCACCTCTCCGGTGATGTAAGCGGAGTAGTCAGACAGCAAGTAGGCGGCAAGGTTGGCCAACTCCTGGTGTTCACCTACGCGCTTCAAGGGTATCCGTGCCGCTGGATCAAATTTCTTCACCAATTCACCGGGCATCAACCGGCTCCACGCACCTTCCGTGGGAAAAGGACCGGGCGCAATCGCATTGCTTCGGATCTTGTACTTGGCCCACTCCACGGCCAGCGATCGGGTCAGCGCCAATACACCGGCCTTTCCGCAGGCCGATGGCACCACATAGCCCGAACCTGTCCACGCATAGGTGGTAACGATGTTCAGGAAAGAACCTGCCTGTCCCTTCGCGATCCAATTCTTGCCTGCCGCAAGCGTGACGTAATAGGTACCCCTAAGCACGATATCGACGACGATATCAAAAGCGCGATGAGACAAGCGCTCAGTCGGGCTGATGAAATTGCCGGCCGCGTTGTTCAAAACACCATGCAGCTGACCAAACTCTGCTTCGGCCATCTTGATCACGTTCTCCACTTCATCGTATTTGCGGATGTCGCAGGCTACGGCCAATACCTTACCCCCGGTCTCCTCCCTCAATTCTTCCGCGGCTTTCTCAATGACGTCTTTCTTGCGGCTGCTGATCACCAGGTTCGCACCCAGCTCCAGCAAATACTTGCCCATTGACCTGCCCAGTCCGGTACCACCCCCGGTGATAAGAATCGTCTTTCCTTTAAAGGCTCCAGGCTTGAACATTCCCTCTGTATGATTCATATTTTTGGTTTCGTGTTGGAATAAACTCCTAACCCTAAGCTACTCAGTTTTAACTCATCTTCGCACCCCTTCTGTTTTCAAAATCCATGCACTGATCACTGACCGCTAGCCCCCGGCCCCTGACCCCTTGCCACTCACCCCCTGACACCCACTCTTGGACAGTCCATTCCAATCGACTACTTTCGAATAACTTTTTAAACTAATTCCTTCATTATGAAGCTCTTTTTGAAGCTTTTTATCCTGTCTGTATTGTTGTCCGGCCAGGGCTGTATCGTTACCAAGAAGAAATTTGATGACATGCTCGCCCAAAAAGTGAAGGCAGAAGGCGAACTGGCTGAGAAAGCAGATCAGCTGGATAAGGCAGAGAAGCGACTCCGTGACCTGGAAGAGCAGCAGGCCAAACTGGCCGCCGATACAGCCACATTAGGCGAGCAGAAGCGGCTCACCCAGCGCCAATTGGCTGAACTCACCATGGAATATGATAAGTTGAATGCCTACTATAAAAACCTGATGACCAGCAGCGGCAAAATGAACCGCGACCTGATTGAACAGCGCGACCAATTGTTTGCCATCCAGGAGAACCTCGACAAGACCCGCAAACTCAATGACTCCCTGAGCACCAGCCTGCTTGAACGAGAAAGAAAAGTGAAAGAGCTTGAAACTATCCTGGCGAGGAAAGACAAGGCGGTACAAGATCTCAAGAAGAAGATCAGCGACGCGCTGCTCGGATTCAAGGAAAATGACCTGACGGTCCAGGTAAAAAATGGGAAAGTCTATGTATCCCTGGCTGAACAATTGCTGTTCAAATCCGGCAGCGTGGAAGTGGATGACAAGGGTGTTGCGGCATTGCGCCAACTGGCCGTCGCTTTGAAGGACAATAAAGATGTGCAAGTGATGGTGGAAGGTCACACCGACAACGTGCCGATCGGGCGCAAGTCACCCTACATGCAGGACAACTGGGACCTAAGTGTAATGCGGGCGACCAGCATTACACGCATCCTGACTAATGCTGGCGTCAAAACCACACAAATTCTTGCTACCGGAAGGGGAGAATATGCCCCGCTTATGCCCAACACCTCTGATGCCAATCGCCAGAAGAATCGCCGGACGGAAATCATTGTCACACCTCACTTGGACGAACTGTTCAAAATTCTCGAAACCAACTAAACAATTAGCGCCATGGGATCGATCTTTTACATTGCCATCCTCATCATTGATGTCATCGTAATCCTTGACATCTTCAAGAGCTCCATCGATTCTACCAAGAAGATTCTTTGGACCCTGGCCGTTATCTTCTTCCCCGTTTTGGGAGCCCTGATCTATTGGTTCGTGGGTAGAAAATAAAAAGAGTCGCTCTTCATGAGCGACTCTTTTGCTGACACAGACCCTTGATGATCAGAAGACTTCCGGAATGGTCACCGGATTGATCTGTTTTTGCTTCACCAGGTCATTGAACTTGGGGATACGATCACTGAAGATTTTGTTCAGTTGTTGCAATTGCTCGTCAATCTTCCCAGTCACTTCGTTGTATACCGCCTTCACTTGCGTGGTGGGTTTGAAATCACCGCCATCTGCTTCACTACCCAGTGCAGCCAGTTTGTTGTTCAGGCGGATCGGGTAGTTGAGCGGGTCCTGCCCACTGCGATTCTTGGTTTGATAAAGCGCCTCTTCGATTTTCTTCATGTCGTCCAGGATCGACTTGGCCATTTCATTCACATCTTTCATGTCTTCCTTGCCGCGCATGGGCTCCGTTACGCGGTTGATCTGATCCCGCGTGGTGCGGATCTTCTTCACGGCCAGGTTGGTTTCTGAAAGTTTGTCACGAACCTGGATCAGGAAGGCAAACTGTTCCTTGATGTCTGCCAGGGATCCGGAGGTGCGGGGATCTTTCAGGATTTCAAACTCGGTTTCCTGCGATTTTCCGTTGACTGTAAGGCGAGCCTTGTACGTGCCGGGAGGCGCTTTGGGGCCATTGAGCGAACCAGCCCACATGATCAGACCATCAAAACCTTCGGCGTTTTTGTACCGGGTGTTCCATACGAATCGGTTGCCGCCTGGCTTGATTCTAAATTGCTCATCATTGGCTTTCTTGTCTGGCTTGGTGGCGAATTTCTTGATGAGCGTACCATTTGCCTCCATGATCTCAAGGGAAGCGACAGCTTTGGCAGTATCCTTTACATAGAAATGGAACATCACGCCGCCAGGATGGTTCTTGCCTTCTGTTTTGGAAGCCCTTCCAAAGGAGAATCCGGGACCCATGCGGTAACTCGGCATCGGTTTGAATAAGGTGAAGTCCGAGCTCGCCATGGAGGAATTCAATTGATGCAAGGGCGTCAGGTCGTCGATGAGCCAAATGCTGCGGCCCTGGGTGGAAGCGATAAGGTTGTCATTCTTTATGGCGAGGTCAGTAATAGGCACGATGGGAAGGTTGAGTTGGAACGGTTTCCAGCTTGAACCATCGTCGAAAGAGATGTACATGCCGCTTTCGGTGCCTGCATAGAGGAGACCGGCACGCTTCGGGTCAGCACGAACCACGCGGGTGAAGTGCCCCGGATCAATGCCGTCCGTAATTTTGGTCCAGGTTTTACCGTAATCTTTGGTCTTGTACAGGTAAGGCTGATAGTCGCCGAGTTTGTATCGTGTACCGGCGATATAAATACTCCCTTTTGCATTCGCCTCAAACTCAATGCTGTTCCACATCACCCATTCGGGTAATCCATTTATCGTGAGTTTCGTCCAATTCTTGCCGCCATCCTGGGTTAGATGCAGCAGACCGTCATCGGAACCCGTAACAATGAGATCTTTCTCATAAGGAGATTCAGCCGCAGCGAAGATGGTGCAGTAATATTCTACACTCGTATTGTCTTTGGTAATTGGACCACCGGATGGTCCCATTTTGGTGGGATCATTGCGGGTGAGATCTGGACTGATGATTTCCCATTTTTCACCGCCATTACGGGTGACATGCAGCACATTGGAGGCTGCATAGAGCTTGGTGGGATCATGAGGAGAGAAGAAGATAGGGAAGTTCCACTGAAAACGGTACTTGGCACCTTCCGCCCCATGACCCATCGGGTTGTCTGGCCACGCGTTGATTCCCCGACTCTCGCCGGTTGCGTGGTTTTTCCGTTCCAGCAGGCCGTCATAACTTCCTCCGTAGACGACGTCATTGTTGGTGGGATCGACCGCGATCCAACCGCTTTCTCCGCCGGCCGTTTCCTCCCAGTCGCGTTCACCGATAGAAAATCCATCTGTGCGATGAAGGATTCGCTGTGTGCTATTGTCTTGTTGGGCGCCATAAATCCGATAGGGAAAGTGATTGTCGGTAGTCACCCGGTAATGCTGTGCGGTAGGTTGATTGCCATAGGTGGTCCAGTTTTCACCTGCATCAAAAGACACTTGGGCACCGCCGTCATCCGCGATAACCATGCGCTGGTTGTCTTCGGGGGCGATCCACAAATCATGATGGTCGCCATGAGGGGCATTGTAGGTCGTAAATGTTTTTCCGCCATCCTTGGAACGGTGGTAGGACACATTCAACACGTAGCAGATGTCCACATCCTTTGTATCTGCATAAATCTTTGAATAGTACCAGGCACGTTGGCGCAAGTTTCGATCGTCATTCATTTTTCGCCAGGTAGTGCCACCATCGTCGGAGCGAAATACGCCGCCGTTGTCATTCTCAATGATGGCATACACCCGGTTGGAATTGACCGGAGAAACGGAGACACCGGAGATGCCCCAGGTTCCTTTCGGTAAGCCTTCGTTGCGTGTAATGTTGGTCCAAGTGTCTCCACCATCCTTGGTCATCCACAGGCCGCTTCCTTCACCGCCGCTCTCGAGGCTGTAGGGAGTACGGCGGATGCGCCAGGTCGAGGCGAAAAGAATCCGGGGGTTATTGGGATCCATGCAAAGTTCCACTGCACCGGCGTCGGCATTGGCAAAGAGAATGCGTTTCCATGTCTTGCCGCCGTCTTCTGAGCGGTAAACGCCGCGCTCTTCGGAGGATTTAAAGAGGTCGCCAAGTACCGCAGCATAAACGAGATCGGGGTTTTTGGGGTGTATCCGAATGCGTGGAATGTGTCGTGAATTCTTCAGCCCAATCGAAGCCCAGGTTTTTCCCGCGTCGGTAGACTTGAACATTCCGTAACCGTAGGACACGTTGCCACGAACCGTCACCTCGCCGCCGCCAACATAGATGACGTTATTGTCCCAGGTACTTACTTCCACGGCACCAATGGATCCACCGAAGAAGCCGTCGGAAATATTTTCCCACGAGTTTCCGGCATCCGTAGTACGCCATACCCCGCCGCCCGTTGCCCCCATGTAGAAGAGGTTGGGTTTGCCGGGCACTCCGGTGACGGTGGCCGATCGTCCTCCCCGGAAGGGGCCGATGCTACGCCACTCGATGCCGTTGTAAATCTTTTCGTCAAAGTTGACTGTCTCCTTTGCTGGCGCTGACTTCTTTTGACCAAAGGCCACTGTGCCCGTCAGCAGGAGCAGGAGGAGTAAGGTTCGATTGGGTGACATAATAAAATGGGTTTAAACCAGGACGAGATTAGCCAAAATTCGGTGTACACCCGCTCACTTTTCTACCAGTGGTCAGCCCAAAACCGCCGTACGTATGGGAATGCGCATTTATTCCTATTTTGCTGATTCATGCAGCACGAAAATTCTAAAGGTCTGTTCAGTATCCCCGTGATCGTTGCGGCCCTCGGATACTTTGTTGATATCTACGACTTGCTTCTGTTCAGTATTGTCCGCAAACCCAGCCTGGCCTCCCTTGGCGTACCCACCGACCAGTTGTTTACCGAAGGTGAGTTTCTCCTCCAGGTGCAAATGATGGGTCTTTTGATCGGAGGTTTGATCTGGGGCATTATGGGCGACAAAAGAGGACGCCTTTCCGTTTTGTTTGGCTCAATTCTCCTCTACTCACTGGCTAACATAGCCAATGGATTCGTTACCAGTGTTCCCCAGTATGCTGTTCTTCGTTTTATAGCCGGGATTGGATTAGCGGGCGAACTCGGGGCGGGGATCACACTGGTAGCTGAGGTGCTTCCTCCCCGGTTGCGCGGATACGGCACCACGCTGGTCGCCAGTGTCGGGCTGATGGGGGCTATCCTTGCCAATTTTGTAGCGAAGCAGTATGATTGGCAAATCGCCTATTGGATCGGCGGCGGGCTGGGGCTCATGTTGCTCATGGCACGGGTAAGTATCTTTGAATCCGGAATTTTTCTTCATATCAAAGAGAAGTCGGTTCAGCGAGGCAACTTCTTTCAGTTGTTTAACAAACGCACAAGGTTTAACAAATTCATGGGCAGTATCTTTATTGGTCTGCCCATCTGGTTTACCATTGGCATCCTGATCACTTTTTCGCCGGAGTTTGCCCAGGCCCTTCACGTAGAAGGTGTGGTGGTGGCAGGGGATGCGGTGATGTTCGCTTACATTGGGTTGGCCATCGGGGACCTTTCCAGTGGTTTGATCAGCCAGTTTTTGGAGTCGCGCAAGAAAGTGGTCAGGCTCTTTATTTTCCTGACCTTGGCGAGTATTCTTCTTTACCTGTTTACTCCCGGTCGGTCTGCGGAAGCCTTCTACGGCACCTGTTTTTTGTTGGGTGTGGGTGTGGGTTACTGGGCACTTTTTGTCACCATAGCCGCCGAGCAGTTCGGGACCAACCTCCGCTCAACGGTGGCCACTTCAGTTCCCAACTTTATCCGGGGTACGGTGGTGCTCCTGGTACCGGCCTTCCGGTTTCTTCGTCAGGAACTAGGGGGCGATGACCAGGCAGTTATTTATGGAGCACTGATTGTAGGTCTCTTTACCATTGCCATAGCGCTTATTGCTCTTCGATATATTCATGAAACCTTTGGGCACGACATGAATTTTCTTGAAGAGTAGTGGGATCCATTCAATCCTTTCCCATGTGTCGGCTGCGTGAGATACTTTTGTTTTTCTTACTGATGACCAGCACGGGGCTGATGGCTCAGAATTTTGGCAGGATTGACAGCCTCCGGTCGAAGCTGGCTTTCGCGGATGAGCCCCGGCAATTTGAGTTATTAAATGCGATGGGATTCGAATTCCGATTCTCTTATCCCGACAGCACGATTGTCTACTGCAATAAGGCTTACGCGCTGGGTCAACGCATTCACCTGAATAAGGGATTGGCAAGACCCTTGAGCTTTATTGGATTGGCAAAAGCCAACCAGGGCGCTTACAAAGAAGCGCTGGACTACCACAACCGTTCCCTTGAAATTGCAGAGAGCCAAAAGGACACCTTGCAAATGGCGCACGGTCATAACAACATAGGGCGAATCTACTTCGACAAGGGTGACCTGGTACGGTCCTACAATGAGTTCATCAAGGCACGAGACCTGTTCGCAGGCATCAATGATCAGTCGGGCTTGGCATACGTGTACCGCAGCTTGTCAGACGTACACGAAGCAAAGGCCGATTATCCTAACGCACTCAAGAACGCGTTGATGGCATTATCACTTCGGCGCAACCAGCAAGATCTCCGGGCGATGACCTCTGCTTATATGGAATTGGGAATAATCTATCAAGAAATGGATTCAACGGAATTGGCATTGAAACAACTGAAGATGGCCGACTCTATTGCATCGACGATGAATGACAAGATCACCAAGGCCGAGATTTCTGTGGGCATTGCCGAGATTCTCTGCAAAGAGGGGAGATCACCGGAGGCAGGGGCGCTTGCCGAAGAGGTTTTGCATCTGGTCACGGAGAACACCAATCAGAAGGTATTCATCCGGGCACGTATGGTGATTGCCCGGTGTGATATCTATTGGAGCCGGTACCCGAAAGCCGCCAATATTCTGATAAAGATTTACCAGAATTCGGAAACATCCGGGAACCTCAGTTTCCAGCGCGATGCTGCTAAACTGCTCAGTAAGGTGTACACGGCATTGAAAGAACCGGCTAAGTCCAAAGAGTACCAGGACAAGTATGAACTTTTGCAGGCAAAGATTGAGCGAGAAGACCTCAACCGCGAGATAGAAAGATTGGAATTCCTGTTGGTGATTGAGAAAACAGAGAAAGAGAATGAATTATTGAAGGCCCGACAGGCACAGGATGAGGCGATCATCGCCGAGCAACGTACCCAAAATACACTGATGATGGTGATCGTTGCTTTTGGCGGTGTACTCATTGTATTGACGTGGGTGGTGAGCCGGAAACGAAAGCAAGTGAACCAGCGCCTGGAGGAACAGAACCTTCACATTGTGGCCCAGCGAGAGGAAATAATCAAGCAGAATGAGGTGCTTTCGCGGAGCAACCGGGAACTGGATGCATTGAATCATGAGAAAGATACCCTCATGAATATTGTAGCCCATGACTTGAAATCACCGCTTAACCGGATTTCTGGACTTACACACATCCTTGAACGGGAGGGGAATGCCACTACCCAACAGGAGGAGTTGCTGCGGATGATCAAGGATTGCACCCGGAATGGACTTGATCTTATTTCCGGCCTGCTGGATGTACACGCGCTGAATGAAGAACGCGAGACGCCAAAACCTACCGCCATCCACTTTGAGGAGTTTATCAAGCAAAAGGCGCAACCCTTCCATGCACTGGCAGAAGCAAAAGGCAGCCGGATACAGGGCATGAACCGCATTCAGGGCCGTGTGATTTCCGACCCGTCGTACCTGGGGCGTATCATCGATAATCTTCTTTCTAACGCGATAAAATTTTCTCCAAGGAACTCGTCCATTGAAGTAAATACCGAGTGGAAGAGTGGCTGCATTTACCTTTCGGTCAAGGACCAGGGGCCCGGATTCAGTGATCAGGACAGGGCCCATCTTTATGAAAAATTTCACCGGCTGAGCGCCCAGCCTACCGGTGGCGAGAGTTCGCATGGCCTTGGCCTGGCGATTGTCAAGACACTGGTAGACCGGCTGGGCGGCAGCATTGAACTGGTCACATCCCCCAAAGGCAGCGAGTTTCTCGTACGGATTCCCGCCGAGCTATTATAAATTTTGCCTGCCGCGTTAAACCCTTCTCCCTGTTCCCAGTCAAAGGAGAAAAAAGCATATGAAACGAGGATGGGGAATGTTGAGCGTGTTGATTCTCATCGGATTCAGCGCGATAGCACAAGAACGCATGCCACAAGTCGACCGACGTGAGCACCGGCAGCTGGTTCGGATCAGGCAGGGACTGGTCAATGGTGATCTGAATCGGAGAGAGGCTTTTCAACTCTTAGCCAGCCAGCGGCATATTCGGCAGGTGGAGCGACGCGCCAAGGCGGATGGCTGCATCACGAATGCGGAACGGCTTCGCTTGCATCGGGCACAAGCAAGATCCAACCGGGAGATTTTTCGGCAACGACACGACCGGCAAGGGCGGTTGAATTGAGTGAGGGGTGAGGTTTGGTTGAAAGAGTCCGGCAAGTCCGGACTTTTTCTTTTCTGCGGTGGTCCTAGGCCACTTTCAATGCCTGGTCGAGATCCTCGATTAAATCGTCTACGTCTTCAACCCCTACACTTAGGCGGATAAGGGTGTCAGTCAACCCGTTCTTCAGGCGCTCTTCCCTGGGGATGCTGGCGTGCGTCATGGAAGCCGGGTGATTAATCAGCGATTCAACACCACCGAGTGATTCAGCCAAGGAAAACACTTTTACGGATTCCATCAGCTTCACTGCGTTTTCAAGCTTATCGACTTTCAATTCAAAGGACATCATTCCGCCAAAGTCGCGCATTTGCTTTTTGGCAATTTCATGATTGGGATGATCGGGAAATCCAGGCCAATAGACCTTCCCTACTTTCGGGTGGTTTCTCAGGAATTCAGCCACCTTACGTCCATTCTGACAATGGCGTTCCATTCTCAAATGCAGCGTCTTGATTCCACGCAGCACCAGGAAGCAATCCTGCGGACCGGGTACGGCACCGCATGAATTGGTGATGAAAGCCAGTTCGTCGCGCAACTTTTCGTCGTTGGTCACCAGCGCTCCCATAATCACATCACTGTGCCCGCTGAGGTACTTTGTTACCGAGTGCATCACGATGTCTGCCCCAAGGTCAAGCGGGTTTTGAAGAAACGGTGATGCGAAGGTGTTGTCGACCGCCACCAGGCAGTTATTCTTTTTGGCCAGTACAACCAACGCCTGGATATCGATCACACGCATGAGCGGGTTTGAAGGCGTTTCCAGCCAAAACAGTTTTGTCTTTTCGTTGACGTGCTGCTCGGCGTTGGAGGCTTTGGTGAGATCCAGGAAATGAAATTTGATTCCAAATTTCTCATACACCCGGGTGAACATGCGATAGGACCCACCATAAAGGTCGTTGCTGGTGATGACCTCATCGCCAGGTTTCAGCATTTTGATAACCGTATCCGTTGCGCCCATCCCGCTGGAAAAGCAAATGCCAAATTTTCCGTTTTCCAGGGCGGCGATGCTTTTCTGCAAGGCTGTGCGCGTGGGGTTGGCACCCCGTGCGTAGGCATACCCTTTGTGCTTAGCCGGGGATGGTTGGACATACGTCGAAGTCTGATAGATCGGCGTCATGATGGCACCGGTGGTCGGGTCGGGTTCTACCCCTGCATGGATGGCTTTTGTACCGAATTTCATAGTGAAGGGTCAGTGAACTGCTGGAAAATTGTTAATAGATGTTAAACGGCGCAACTACAAGGCAACTTCTTCGTTTGCCCGCTCAAAGGAAATGATTCGATGACTGCAGAACAAAAGGAAACACGCCGGCTTTGGTTTTGGTTGGTCATTACCCTGCTGCTTGCCGTTCTCCCCTGGTTCCTGATTTGAATGTATACTCAAATCGCGCGATTCACCTCAAACTTTTCGAGATAGTCGGCGACACGGCGCAAGAAGCTGCCGCCCAATGCGCCGTCGACTACGCGATGGTCGTACGAGTGGGAGAGGAACATCTTGTGGCGGATGGCGATCACATCCCCGTGAACGGTTTCCAACACAGCGGGTTTTTTCTGAATCGCTCCGGTTGCCATGATGGCCACCTGGGGTTGCATGATAATGGGGGTGCCCATGACATTGCCGAAAGTACCCACGTTGGTGATGGTAAAAGTTCCGCCGGATAGATCGTCGGCCTTCAGTTTGTTTTCACGTGCTCGCCGGGCCAGGTCGTTGACTGCCTTGGTGAGCCCCGTAAGGCTGTACTGGTCTGCATTCTTGATGACCGGCACGATCAGGTTGCCGCTGGGTAGCGCTACCGCCATCCCGATATTGATATCTTTCTTCTTGATGATCCGGTCGCCATCAACCTGGATGTTGATCATCGGAAAATCCTTGATGGCCTTGACAATGGCTTCAATGAAGATGGGGGTAAACGTAATCGCTTCGCCTTCCCGTTTCTCGAATTCGGCCTTGACTTTGTTTCTCCACGTTACCACGTTGGTCAGGTCAGCTTCCACAAATGAAGTCACATGGGGCGCGGTCCGTTTGGAATCCACCATGCGTTCAGCAATCATTTTCCGCATGCGGTCCATCTGCACAATTTCATCACCGGCGCTTATGGAAGCAGGAACCAGCGGCGCTGCACTACGGGCCATTATCGGCTGACCACCCTGACGGTTTTGCACATAGGCGAGGATATCCTTTTTCGTCACACGCCCTGCGGCGCCCGTACCCGGAATGGATTCCAGTTCGGCTACAGGAATGCGTTCCTCCTTGGCGATATTCTTGACCAATGGGGAGTAAAAGCGGGAGGATGATTTGTAATCAGCGACCGGTGCATGAGAAGTGCCGTTGGTGGCCATGACCGGGGCTGCGACAACCGGTGCCGGTTTAGATGCGACAGGCGTCTTGGCGGGTGTTTCGGGAGCGGGTGAAACAGCGGCGACAGAAGAAGAAAGAATGGCGATCGGCTTCCCCACTTTCACCACTTCACCTTCCTTGGCCAATATCTCTTCGAGCACACCGGCATGGGTGGAGGGCACCTCGGTATCCACTTTGTCGGTGGCCACTTCGAGGACAGATTCATCCTGTTCGATCTTGTCGCCCGGTTTCTTGAGCCACTTCAGGATGGTGGCTTCCATGATGCTTTCGCCCATCTTGGGCATGATCAATTCTACCCGTGCCATGTATTCAATCGTTTGAAGGTGCTAAGGTAAGGAGAAAATGGAAGGTTTGGGCCAGTTCCAAGGCCCCAAAGCAGGGGCAGAATATTAGTGGTCGACCGGGTTAAACCGCCAAAGTTTGCGAGTCTGTCGGTCACGATTTTCAGAATTATTCTTGGCTTCAAACCGCTCTCCGTCGGCTCACCGTGGTGACGATTTATCGGGCTAACACGGTGTCCATTGATTTTGGTAATGGGACTTGCGATAGCCAGAGCGTAACCGTCACGCTCAATGGTGTGGTGACTACCCGTACATTTCATGACTAAAGATTAAGGGCTTGAATGAAAGAGGGCTCCATTGGAGCCCTTTTTTTGTGACTGTCGATTAGACGGCGTCTCACTTAGGCAGATTCATCCGAATAAGATTCAGCACGGCAATGGAGGCCATGCGGATGTTGATCATCCGGTCTTTGCTGAGCAACAGTTTCTTTGTAACGGTGTGATGCTTGTCGGAATAGGCAATCCACACCAATCCAACCGGCTTGTCGGGGGTGGCGCCGCCGGGTCCTGCAATGCCGCTCGTCGCTACTCCAATGTCGGTGTTGAATTTGGCGCGAACGATGTTGGCCATTTCGATGATGGTTGGCTCGCTCACCGCGCCGTTCTTTTCCAATACTTCCGGAAGCACCCCGAGCTGGCGCATCTTGATGTCGTAGGCATAGGGAATCATACTGCCCATGAAGTAGTCGGATGATCCCGGAATACTGGTCACCAGGTGTGACAGGTAGCCACCGGTGCAACTTTCAGCAATCGATAACGTCAGTTTATGTTGACGGAGGAGCTTGCCGATCACTTCTTCCAGGGATTCCTCCCCGTATCCATAAATATAATCTCCCGCTAACGGTTTAAGCTTTTCGGTGAATGAATCGAGTTCACGTTGTAAGGAAGCTTTGTCTTCGCCTGTGGCTGTAAGGCGCAACTTCACCTCGCCAAGGTGGGGGAGGAACGCGAGTGAGATGTGATCCGGCAAAGATTTTTCCCAGGGTGTAATCTTTTCAGCGAGGATGGATTCGCCGATACCCACGGTGCGGATCACCTTATGCAGAATCACGGGGAGTTGGAATTGCTCCTTAAGTTTAGGCACGACCCTCTCCGTCATCATCTTCTTCATCTCATGAGGTACACCTGGCATGGAAACGAAGACCTTGCCGTTTTTTTCAAACCACATCCCGGGCGCTGTGCCATTGGGATTGGTAATCTTCGTGCAGCAAACCGGAAGTGCAGCCTGCTGACGATTCAGTTCCGTCAATTCCCGCCCGCGGCTCTTGAAGAACTCAGTCACTTCCGCCAGCGCTTCTTCATGAATTCGCAGTTCGCAATTAAAATATTTGGCGAGGCAGGGTTTCGTCCGGTCATCGCTGGTGGGCCCCAATCCGCCCGTGATCAGGATGATGTCGGCCCGTTGTTCAGCTTCGGCAAAGGCCGTAAGGATATCTTGTTCCTGGTCACCCACTGTGGTCTTGCGGATTACCCGGATGCCTACCTGGTCAAGGGCAACGCTCATCCATTGGGAGTTGGTATCCACAATCTGGCCGTAGAGTATTTCATCACCTATGGTCAGTAACTCTGCAAGAACAGGGCGCATGGTTGTGGGTTAATAGGCTCAAATATAAGGGTTGTTGGTACTTCTGCCCGCCCATGTAACTTAGCAGGATGAACCCTTCGCCTTTTTCTCCTCTTGATCACCAGAAGGATATTTACCTGAATGGCTTTTCAGGCAAGTTGCCGATCGTACCTGTCGATTGGCGGCTTTTGGAAGAAAAGGCCAAGGCGAGCATGAGCCAGGCGGCCTATGCCTATATCGCCGGAGGTGCGGGATTGGAGAGCACACTTTCTTCAAACCGGTCTGACTTCGAATCAATCAGGATAGTACCGCGAATGCTTCGCGACACCAGCCAGAGGGACATGTCCATTTCGTTGTTGGGCCAACGTTACCCTTCACCGCTCCTGCTTTCACCGGTGGGTGTGTTGGAAATGGTACACCCGGAAGCAGATGTGGCGGTGGGTCGTGCGGCGGCCGCACTAGGCGTGCCGTACATCTTCAGCAACCAGGCCAGCCGTCCGATGGAAGAAGTGGCTGCCGCGATGGGCAACGGCAAGCGGTGGTTCCAGTTGTATTGGAGTAAATCCAATGAACTCGTGGCAAGTTTTGTACAGCGAGCAGAGAAAATTGGCTGCGGGGCGATTGTGGTGACATTGGATACCACCCACCTCGGGTGGAGGACTCGCGATCTTTCGTTAGCCTACCTTCCTTTCCTCGAGGGCAAGGGTATCGCTCAATACACCAGTGACACGGTGTTTCAGAAGCTGATGGATGCGGCAACTTCACCGCCACGACCATCCGTTACGTGGGAACTTCTAACTGGCTTGATTCGCATGGTCAATGCCTATCCGGGCAAAGGTTTCTTTCGGAAACTAAAGTCAGGCCGACCTATGAAGGCGGTGAGAACCTTCACCGAAATCTATTCCAACCCGGCATTAAGTTGGAAGGATCTTTCCTTTCTACGTCAACATACCAAGCTTCCCATTGTATTAAAAGGAATCCTTCATCCCGATGACGCTGCACAGGCAATTGATCACGGGATTGACGGCATTATTATCTCCAACCATGGTGGCCGGCAGGTAGATGGTTCCATCAGCACGATCGCGGCATTGCCGGGAATTGCTCAGCGCATCGGAGGCAAGATCCCGATTTTACTCGATGGAGGCGTCCGCGGTGGAGCTGACATGTTTAAGGCAATGGCGTTGGGGGCCAGCGCGGTCTGCATTGGCCGACCCTACGTATATGGATTGTCGATTGCTGGCGAAGCTGGTGTGAATGAGGTGCTGCGGAACTTGCTCACGGAGTTCTATCTTACCATGGGATTGGCGGGGGTCCATGCCATCAGCGAAATTACCCCGGATTCCTTAGCCCGTTAAATCTCCCTACTTTTGCTCAACCGTTTCTATGAAGAAATTATTGCTGTTGCTTTTCCTGCTTCCTGTGCTGCCTGCGGAAGCACAGTTATTCAAAAAACCTTCGGCCCGCACGGCCCCAACTACCGATGAAGTGACCAAGGGCCTCAAGGAAGCCCTTTCACAAGGGGTAACCAAAGGGGCGAAAATGGTCGCTCAGGTCGATGGCTATTTTAAGAACCCGGAAATAAAAATTCCTTTTCCACCCGACGTGAAGCAGGTAGAAAGCAAGCTCAGGTCTATCGGCATGGGCGCACAAGTGGATGAGTTTGTTCTTTCTTTGAACCGGGCCGCGGAGGATGCTGCGAAGGAAGCGACACCCATATTTGTCGGGGCGATTCAAAAGATGACCATTGAAGATGCGTATGCGATCCTGAAGGGTCAACCCGATGCTGCCACGCAGTACCTGAAGAAAACCACGACGGCACAATTGAAGGAGAAATTCATGCCCGTCGTAAAAAACTCCCTGAATAAGGTCAATGCGACCAAATACTATACGGACATCATCAGCAATTATAACAAGATCCCTTTCGTTCAGAAAGTGAATCCTGATCTCAACAGTTATGCCACCGACATGGCGATCCAGGGATTATTTGTAATGATCGCCAAGGAAGAGAAGAACATTCGCAAGGACCCGTTGGCCCGTACGACGGACTTGCTGAAGAAGGTATTTTCAAGCGCAACGAAATAAGAACAATCCATACACCATGACACTTTTTCAAAAGCACCAGGCGACTCTTCACCAGGCCATCAAGGCCCTCCATGACCGGACCTTTTATGCCGCTTTTCCGGAAAATCCTTCACCGGCTACCTACGGAGAAAGCGCTGATGCCGACGGTAAGGCGAAATTCAGTGCCCTGTGTGGAAATAAATTCACCGACCTGAAACAGGCAGGCGAGGACGGCTGGGCCGGGCAAGAGGAATCTCCCTACCTCCAGGAAGCGTTGAAGATTTCGTATCCCACTTTCACAGTGTCCAAATTGATAGACCGGTCTACGGCAGCCTTTCATTCCTGGCGGAAAGTCTCCATCGATGAACGGACCGGTATCCTCATGGAATCGCTGGAGGGGATGAAGGCTCGCTTCTTTGAAATCGCCTATGCTACCATGCACACTACAGGACAAGGGTACATGATGGCCTTCCAGGCTTCAGGCCCTCACGCCGCCGACCGTGCCCTCGAAGCCATCGCAGCAGGATATGAAGAACTGAATCGCTATCCTTCTTCCGTGATTTGGGATAAGCCGATGGGCAAATTTAACCTGCAGTTGAAGAAGGAATGGCGCCCCGTGCCGAAAGGAATTTCTGTGGTGATCGGTTGCTCGACATTCCCGACCTGGAATTCGGTTACCGGGATTTACGGCAGCCTCATTACCGGCAACTCCGTGATCGTGAAGCCTCATCCTGGAGCGATTCTTCCCATTGCCATCGTCGTGGCGGAGATTCAAAAAGTGCTTGTGGCAAATAACCAGGATCCCAATACCTGTCAGCTGGCCGTGGATACTTTTGATAAGATGATCACCAAGGAATTGGCTGAGCATCCTGCGGTCAAGCTGATTGATTTCACGGGCAATTCCATGTTCGGATCCTACCTGGAGGGAATCGCTGGCAAGACTGTTTTCACGGAGAAGACCGGGGTCAATTCCGTTATCCTTGATTCCGCGGAAGACATCGACAAGGTGGCGGCGAACCTGGCCTTTTCGGTAAACCTCTACAGCGGCCAGATGTGCACGGCGCCGCAGAATTTTTATATCCCGCAAAAGGGCATTCAAACACCAGCCGGTACGGTCACCTTTGACCAGTTTGCGGAGAAGTTTGTTGCCAACCTCAATAGCCTCATAGACAACCCGAAGGCCGGTCCCTTTGTCCTGGGAGCCATTCAGAACCCAAAGACGAAAGAGCGGGTGACGGGGGCTGAGAACCTTCCGGGCAAGGTCTGGCTGAAATCGCGTGTGTTTGATAACCCGATGTTCAAAAGTGCTCGCCTGACCACGCCCGTGGTAGTGGAGGTGGATGCGTCGAAGAAGGATATCTTCAGCCAAGAACTCTTTGGTCCGATTGCCCTGCTCATCAAGACAAAGGACACCCACGAATCCATTGCACTCGCCAAAGAGATGGCCTTGAATCATGGTGCGATTTCCTGCGGGGCATATACCATTGACCCTGCAACTCGCGAAAAGATTGCCGATGAAATGAGTTTGGCGGCCACCCCCGTTTCGTTCAATTTGATCGGAGGAATCTACATGAACCAGAATGCTGCCTTTTCTGATTTCCACGTTACGGGAGGCAACCCGGCGGGCAACGCCTCGTTCACCAATCCCGAGTACGTCAGCAAGCGTTTTACCTGGGTAGGTCATCGAGAGCCTGTCGCTCCTGCAGCCAAGTAACTTTAATAGAAATAGACCCCACCGGGTCTATTTTCTTTTTGTACACTTCGTGCTCACCGGCGCAACCTTTCTTCCGGAAAACCAGTCTAATAGCCAACTACTTTAACTCTGGTCATGCGCAACCGATTGATACTGCTACTTCTTGGTACCCTTTTCAGCTTATCCAGTTTTTCCCAGGGTGTTGGACTTCCTTCCAGGAAAGCGGGCATAGGGTTTGGAAACCTCTCCAGGTTCTCAGGGGTGCGACTTAATTTCATTGATAAGAACGTAGAAAGGATCAATGGCATCAACGTAACCGCCTGGAAGGTGAAGAACGAGGACGCTGCAACCGGTACAGTCAATGGAATTTCGTTGGGCGTTCCCATTTCTTTTGGTGTAGAGAACCTGCATGGACTATCCGTGGGTGCCCTGGGCGTTGGAGCCAAGAAGAATCTTTATGGCATTAATGCGGGTGGTCTCGGTGTTGGTGCTGGCGGTAATGTAAAGGGTATCAATGTTGGCGGACTTGGTGTTGGCGCGGGTGGTAACCTCTGGGGACTCAATGTTGGCGGTCTCGGTGTGGGCTCAGGCGGCAAAGTGACCGGGATTAACGTCGGTGGCCTGGGTGTTGGTTCTGGAGGCAAGTTGTCCGGACTTAGTGTAGGCGGACTTGGCGTAGGCGCTGGCGGAGCGGTGTCTGGCATCAGCATTGGTGGCCTCGGGGTTGGTGCCGGGGGAAGCCTTTCCGGCATCTCGATCGGGGGCATTGGGGTGGGGTCTGGAGGCCGTGTCAACGGGATAACGATTGGGGGAATTGGTGTCGGCGCCGGTGAGTCAGTCAACGGCCTCGCCATTGCGGGTATCGGTGTAGGTGGCCCTACAGTCCGCGGCATTGTCATCGCGCCGGCGGCCGGTGGAAATAATGTTTCTGGTTTCATGATCGTGCCCGCTTATTTCCGCGTAGGGGATCCGAAGAATTCCGACAGCGACAATGATGGGCCTTCGGCGACCATGAAGGGGGTCTCCATCAGTGTCTTCAATCAAATTCTTGGGCATCACAATGGCTTAGCCATCGGCGTATTTAACTATGCCTACTCCCAGCGGGGGTTCCAGCTTGGTGTCTTGAATTACGTCCGCAACAACCCTCGTGGTTTGAGGCTACTCCCGATTTTCAATACATCTTTTTGAAGAGTTAGTCTTCCGATGCAGTCTTCTCTTTGAGCTTTCCCCACTCTTCAGGGGTTAGGATGGACTTTTTGTGGATGTCTCGTCCTTTCATGTAGTTGATAATATTTTCCGCGCGTTCTTTGGAGTCGGGATGGGTGGTAATCCAAAACACCTGTCGTGGGATATGCTCTTCATTTTCCGAAAGCCGGTACAGAAAATTGGCAAACGGTTCGGGATCCACCTCTGCCTTGATCAGGAAATCCACGGCCGTGAGGTCAGCTTCGCGCTCCAGCTCACGATCATAGGCCGATGAGGTAAGCAGTTGCATTGCTTGTCGAACGGTTTCCCCGCTTCCGCCCTGGGTCATGGAAATCAATACGGAAAGGCCGATCTCCTTCACCAGTTTCTTCATGACATGATTTTTCTCCACGTGGGCAAGTTCGTGGGCAATCACCCCCAATAATTCCGCCTCGTTCTCGCTTTCGTTAACCAGGCCGGTCAATATTACCAGGTGGGCGTCGGGCAGAGTGAAGGCATTTACCATGTCCTTGTCCACCACATGGAGTTTTATTTTCTCGCGATCGATGGCATTGGCTTTACAGAGATGCGTCAGGAGGCTATCGATGGTTCCTGCTACCTCCTGGGAATGGTCGATGTCCTCGGTTTGGTCAAGCATCTCCCAGAAAAGATTTCCCAGTTTCTCCTCTGTCGTTCGGGTCATCTGCTTCACCTTGAGCAGTGTCACCCAGTCCACCTGCCGGAGGACAAACCACGAGGCGAAGAAGAGGGCGACCAGGAGGAGAAATTTCAAAAACAGCTTCATGCTATCGGGGACAGAGTAGGTCGGTCAGTTCGCCATAAAACCACCACGAGACATGCCGACCCTTTCGGGTTTGTACCGCCGTGTAGATCGTGGCGATGAATTCCGTAACATTGAAGAGGATCACCGTAATCACATAGGCAATCCAGTCGGAGGTGATTTCCCGGTCCGTAAATACAATCGAGACAGTCCACCAAAATCCAAAACTGTTCATGAACAAAAGTGAGAACTGCGAGAGGAGGGCCTGTGTGCAGTGCCAACGGACAAAATGAGTGCCGTTGCGATTGCCCATGTAGAATATAAAGGTCGCGATGAGGTTGATGATGGGCAGCGGAAGTCCGCCCATCAGGGCGATCAGCGACATCAGGTAGCTGTTCGATGCCTTCTCGGACTCGTGTTCGCCTGGTTCGTAGCTGAACCCGCTGGCTTGCGCTACAGGCCTTTCGAAAAGTTCCATATCCAGTTAGCAAGGACGAGGACAATAGCGGGTGCTGCTATCCATTTCTTCTGTACAAAATGTTCCACTTTCGCCACAAATACCGGCAGGGTTTTCCGATTGGTCAACAAATCGTATCCCATCCACCATGGCGCCACGAGAAGGACCGCTGCGATGATCAATCCAAAAGGATTCCATTGCAGGGCGCCGACCAGGTCGCCATGTGCCAGCGATAGAACAGCGCGCGTGCTGCCGCACGATGGACAGGGTAGCCCGGTCACGTTCTTGATCAGGCAGACCGTCGATTCGCTGTTTGGCGACTCGGCGGACCACCAGACCCAGAGGTATCCGGCCAGGCATCCCGTCAGCAGGATGGCGTACAATACTTTTTGGCTTCGGGGCATCAGCTGATGACAAGCCTGAGTTTGTCCAGGTTCTTTTCGCGGGTGGCACCCATGATCATGAACCAGTCAATGATGGCCCAGATTCCCAGGCCCCCGCACGTGAGCAGTTTGCCGATCCCGAGGCCGGTGTCGCCGATCAGGAAGCGGTCAACGCCCAGCGTACCCGCAAGGAGTGACACGATCAGAATAAAGGTAGGATCCTTGAATTGAAGGGTCTGCACAGTCACCCATTTTGAGTCGTCGGTGCTGATAAGCCGATCGCGAATCATTCCTACGTGATGACTTTCGAAGAACTTCCCATTCGCCAGGATGAACATGTCCACTTTTGATGCTTCCATAGGTAAGGATTTGGTTTACACAAAATAAGAAATAATCTAAAATCCAACCCTTCCGCTCAAAAAGACTCCCAACGGTGTCTGAATACAGGTGTCACTGGTATCAAAGGCGTAGCTTTATGCCATGAAACAATCCACCCGTCATATTTTGATGATTCGCCCGGTTGGATCCTCGTTCAACCCGGAGACAGCGCTGTCCAATCCCTTTCAACAAATCACTTCATGGGACCCCTCGTTGGCGCTCCGCAGAACGCAAGAGGAGTTTGATTCATTCGTTGCCGCGTTACGGGCAAAGGGGGTTGAGGTGGAGGTGGTGGAAGACACTTTGGTGCCCGGTAAACCGGATGCCGTGTTCCCGAACAACTGGGTCTCCTTTCATGAAGATGGGACAGTAATTCTCTATCCCATGATGGCACCCAGTCGTCGGCGGGAGCGGCGGGTGGATGTGATTGAACGGCTCAGGAAGAAGTTTGTGGTGCGTGAAGTGATTGACTTGTCGCGGCATGAAAAAGATGGAAAGTACCTGGAAGGAACGGGGAGCATCGTGTTTGATCACGTCAACCAGGTAGCTTATGCCTGTGGTTCACCCCGGACGGACAAGGATCTTTTCTTCCAGCTGTGTCAATTGCTGAAATACCGACCGGTTTATTTCCATGCCTATGATGAACAGGGAAAGGAGATCTATCATACCAACGTCATGATGTGCGTGGGCGTTGATTTTGCAATCGTATGCCTGGCCTCCATCACCGACCTGGCTGACAAAAAGAATGTGATCGACAATTTGAGAGATACCGACCACGCGATTATCGAAATTACGATGGACCAGCTGCATCACTTTGCCGGAAATATGCTGGTACTGGACACGCAAGACGGACCAAGTCTGCTGGTGGCTTCGCGGCAGGCGGTGGATAGCCTGACCCAGGAGCAGAAACAGTCATTATCCAGTTATGCGGAGTTGACCGCGCTGCCGATCTCGACCATTGAGATGCTGGGAGGGGGAAGTGCGAGATGTATGATGGCCGAGATATTTCTGCCCAAACGTTGAGCATAAAAAAGTCCTCACTTGGAGGACTTTGGTGGAGCCAGTGGGAGTCGAACCTCCGCCTTCGCCAAGGCTACGGCGGACAGGCACGACCTCGACAATTCAAACAAATAAAAAAAGTCCTCACGGTGGAGGACTTTGTGGAGCCAGTGGGAGTCGAACCCACGACCTCGACAATGCCATTGTCGCGCTCTAGCCAGCTGAGCTATGACCCCAAATTTTAACTACCCCTTCGATCGGAGACTCGCTCTAGTCCCGCGCCGGCGGCGCGAGGATCCTCGTCCCGTTTCGGGACGGGACCAGCTGAGCTATGACCCCAAATTTTAACTACCCCTTC
>JAEUUF010000015.1 GCA_016787645.1 Cyclobacteriaceae bacterium
GTTTGTATATTTTTCTGATCCTGCTACCTTTGCGGGCTCAATTACGCAAAACAACGTTCCAACGCCAAAAGGAGTTGGGTTGAAGGGCGGAAATTGGGAGGAATCCGGAAGGATTTTCGATTCCGTAGCTCAGTTGGTAGAGCAATACACTTTTAATGTATGGGTCCTGGGTTCGAGTCCCAGCGGGATCACAACAGATGGCCTCGGAGATATTCTCCGGGGCCTTTTCTTTTATCGGGTCCAGTGAAAGGTCAAGTGCCAATATCTTCGGGACTACTTTCTGAATATCAAGACTATACAACTATATTCCACTTATGGGGAGTGAGCCCGACATTTCACTTAACACCGCTTTAACACCAAAAAAAATAAAGCGGAATTAAACCAACAAGTGCAAAAGTTCAGCAAATCAGAAAGGTCGATTTAAATACCTCCTTCATCCTTCTGAATCGCCATTACTTTTCTGACAAATTCAGAGGACCATGAACGCGGGCATTTCAGAAGATCAAATCATAAAAGTTGCACTTCGTAAAATACTTCAGGACGATTTTACCGAGATCAAAGAAGAACTGAGACTACTCAGGCAAGAAGTAACTGACTTAATTAACAATACTCGTCAGAATGAATTACTAACCATGGATGAACTTTGTGCAGTACTAAAATTGTCCAGGCCATCCGTGAACAAATTGATTCATGAAAAGAAAAAGATCAAGCCCGTGCAGCTCCTCGATCAGGACTTCCGGTTCAAACGATCCGATGTTGATGAAATGATTCGGAATTCCTACAAAGAGGTTTAATTAAATACCTCTTACCACCAGCACTAAGACCCAGACTTTTGACTTCATAAACTTAAACAAAAAAGTTATGAAGCATTCAAGTTACAATCTCCCAAATTTTATCAACGTCATCTACAGGAAAGTAGAAAACAACTTGCGAGCTGAGACCATTGACCTTGCAAGATTTAACCAGTACTGTTTAGCGGTGTTGCTCTATTACCTAAAACATTATCGTGATAGTATTGTTGGTCTTCCCTTTTCACAAAATGATGACGCTACATTTCAACATCTATGCAAGGCTTGTCACTTCCGCGTTGCAGACGATGGCGAGGGCCTTGAACGAAAACTTTTGGTCGGACTAAGTCCAGAGCTTTTTGGAGATGCTGGTTTAGTATCCAGAATTCAATTGCTGGTCAACCACTTTGCTCAATATGAAGTTTTGAAAGACCATTCTCATAACTCTGACTTACTCAGAGGGGAATACGATACTGCATGTATCCATTTGGAAAGTCTGAGGAAGGAGTTCCGCTTATCTGCAAGGTTCAAGTACAACAAGTCGAAGCGTAAAGACAATCCCTTTTTTAAAGGAGGCGTTGAAGTCAACATCCCAGAGGAAATGATAATGCCGCCAAGCGAAGTCGCAGGGACAGAAGCTGCGGAGACCCAATCATAAGCTGTTGTTGAAGAACTAAACTAAAAAACGTCTAAGGTGGGGCATACGGCTCCACCTTTCAACTCTTTACCAAACGAAACGTCATGAAAGAAATCGCACAGCTCCTTCTAAAGCTAAATATATCAACAACTGCATACAGTATTGTCAAAGAATCCGGAAAGATATTTCCCGCCCGCATCGATTCTGAAAATGCTCTCGACATCTTTGATCGAACGGAAATCATAGGGCTGGCGATCAATACAGGCCCGCCAGACCTAAGAGCAATTCGGTTTACAAAACCTAACGCTCCCTTGATTGAAGAACTGTTTACAAACATAGGTCTCAATAAAGGCTACTCATGGGCGATTAAACGAGAGGATGACCTTACAATTATTCTTAGGATTCGAAATGCCCCGTACATACTTTCGCTCAATTCAAAATTTAAAAAGGACTTTGCTGAGTCAATGCGTACCAATTCACAACACGAACTCAGTCATATCGTCATCGTGGATCAGTTCGGCAATCAATTGCTGACACCCTCACTTGACGAGCCTCCTTACAGTATTGAGTATGGACAATTCCTACATGCTATATCTGAATTTGTTGATGTCGATAAATTGATCGAAGAAGAAGAGGAGAAACAGACGAAGAAACTTAGTAAAGAGGTAAGCGACCATGTTGAGACACCGTTGCTACCCTATCGAATTTTTGATAAACTTCCTGAGTCCATTAAAAAGTATTCAAAGCAATTTAGTCTCGTGCGCGAGAAGGACATTTCATTATTGTCACTGCTGGTGGTGCTTAGCAGCGTATTGCCAAACATCGTTAGCAGACACCGAAACAAGAAGATTTGGGCACATCTCTACTTGGTCGTCACTGCTCCGCCAGCAAGCGGCAAAGGCGTTATCGCAGACTCCATAAGTGTTGTTCGAAAAATCGAAAAAGAATTTCGCGACACATTCGATCAGCAATTGAGAGAGTATAACATAGAATACAGCAGATATAAAAAGGGAGAAATAGACGAAGAACCTACAGCTCCAGTTTTGAAAACAATCCAGCTACCAACGGATACTTCATTCATTGCCTTGTTCGAACAACTTGTTGCCAACGATGGTTCCGGCCTGATGCTGGAAACGGAGATTGACAGCTTCGTAAATGCCGGGAAGCAGGAATGGGGCAACTATTCAGTCCTCAATCGTAAGGCAACACATCACGAACCTCATCTCCTAGACCGTAAGGGATTTAAGAAACCGTTGTACTTGGCATCTCCGAAGATCGCCATGGTTCTGGGTGGAACGAATGGACAGTTCTTTAGTTTATTCCGTTCTACGGAAGACGGTCTCTTTAGCCGATTCTTAATTTACTGCTACCAGCTAAAACAAATCGTATTACAGAACCCTTTTACGAATGACATGGGTGACTTCTTCGACACCGTTACAGAAGAGTTCGCTAATGAAGTACAGGCACTGTATACGCAATTAAGCCGATTGGAATCTGAGATAGAATTCCAGTGGACTGCCAAACAATCGAATAAGCTCTACAAGCATTTTGAAAAGCTTCTGTTAAGTGTGGGGGACTTGTATGGTGAGAATTCAAATTCGGTAATCTTACGTCACATGCTTGCTGCTACTCGCCTCGGCATGGTGCTGTCTACCATTAGTGCTTATGAGAAAGGTACACTCTTTAGCAGTAGACACTTGAGTGCGAGTGATGATATCACCGATACCGTGATAGACATTGTAACCACTTGCTCTCAGCACAGCCTTCTAATGATGGCCAACATAGATGCCAACTCGAAGAACAAGCCTGTCGAAATGAAGAGCCACAACATGCTGCGGTTCCTAAACGCGCTACCGGAAGGACGATCATTCAAAACAAAGGATGCGATCAAAATAGGTTTGTCAATAAGAGTGTCTGAACGTTCTGTTGGTGATTACTTGGCTTCGCTAAGCAAGTCCAAGCACTTGGAGCAAACAGGATACGGAGAATACCGTAGGCTAAAGTAGCACAAGGTGGTGGAAGCAAAAACCGGTGCAGGCCTCGCAGGGCTGCAGGCCTTTATGTTTGGCAGCGAACGTGGCGTTCGGCAAGACAGCAAAGACTGCAAGTCTGCACCGGCCCTCCTCGCCTTTGGTAGCCCCGCAGCCGGAAGAGCAATCACCGAACCAATTAAATACCTAATTACCTCCCACTACTTATCACCAATTTGGCATTGCCTTGTTAACAAACAAACAATCAAGGAAACAATCAAATGTATATTCCTCAAAGAATTCCCGCACCAACTTTTAGAGTAATGCTCATTCTAAACAACTATGTGTGCAAGCACAGAAGACCAATCGGTCATCGAACCGCAGCCAAATTATGCAACACCACCCCGCTGGCATTAATTGCCATTCTAAAACGTATCGGCAGAGATGCTGTTGCACTATGTACACCTTTTCTTGACGCATGGGTTGTCAATGAAGACACTGGCAGACCTCATAAAAAATTCCTTCTCCAAAAAATTGAGCTTGGCTACACAGATGGTACAGTTGACTTCGATGAATTTTGGAGAAAAGAACTTAACCGGTTTTTTCACTAAGTCAAAAATTTTAATCGGGTCGTTGGAATCCGCCAACGACCCATTCTATCAAGAAAATTATGGAAGAAATAAAAATTGAAATAGCTGGTCGAAGCATCAACATTGCGACTGACTTCGACTTTAAAACAGAAAAAAATGTAATTGATCAATCGCTTTCCATCGTTGATGGCGAACTCAAATTACGCCTGTTCAAAAGCCTGGTGCCAATGCTTTCCAGCAAAGGATACTGGTATGCTTTAGGCAGGGTATATACCACTTGTAATTGTGTCGATAGTATTTCAATTACAGAAAAGAGACGACTTTTTTACGACTACCGTCCACACCGTGAATACCTCATGACCAGTGACGAAAGAAGATTTTTGGATGCCCGCGCTAAAAAAGTGACGCTTTATCGGGCAATGTCAATTAATGAACGAGAATCAGGAGAGTTTGGAATAAGCTGGACACTAAACAAAGCTGTGGCGGAATTCTATGCATACAAATACCAGGGATATGAGCTACATCGTCAGGAAGAGGAAAGAGTGGTACACTCAGTCACAGCTGAGAAGGAAAATCTGATCGCGTACTTCAAGGGACGCAAAGAAAAGGAAGTCATTTACGTTCATTTCTCGGATGGTAAACTGGATGAAATCTTTTAATGAAGGGTAAAAGGCAACCGAAAACCGTTCAAATAGCCATAATTTGACCGGTTTACTCTATATTTAACTGCAATTATTGCAACCTGGCTTTAACCCACCCGTTTCTCGATGGCATTCCAAAAAGTTCTCGATAAGTATCGTAAAATATCTTTCTCCGAACGCGACAAAGGCGACCGTTTTGAACGGCTGATGCAAGCCTACTTGAAAACCGATCCTAAGTATGCGTACTTGTTCAAGAAAGTATGGTTATGGAACGAATTTCCAGGTCGCGAAGACCTGGGCGGTGGCGACACCGGTATCGATCTGGTAGCACTCACATATGACGGTGACTATTGGGCGATCCAATGCAAGTGCTATCAAGAAAAAACGCTCATTGATAAACCTGCCGTTGATTCATTCCTATCAACATCCAGCAGAAAATTCAAAGCGGAAGGTAGGAGCGTGGGGTTCTCCAATCGACTGTGGATTTCTACCACCAACAACTGGGGGCCGAATGCTACCGAGTCAATTAAGAATCAAAATCCGCCAGTAACACGGTTAAATCTTTTCGACCTTCAGGAAGCCCCTGTAGATTGGGTGAAACTTGATCAGGGGATTAGTGGTGAACAATCTCGGATAACAGATCGCGAACTACGACCGCATCAAACAGAGGCGTTGGAAAAAACGCACAAGCATTTCAAAAAATTCGATCGTGGTAAACTGATCATGGCTTGCGGTACCGGCAAGACTTTTAACTCTCTTCGAATTGCTGAACACGAAACAAAAGGAAAAGGAAACATCTTGTTCCTGGTTCCTTCCATTGCCTTGCTCGGTCAAACACTTCGTGAGTGGACTGCTTTCGCCAAGGAACCGATCAATGCTATTTGTATTTGTTCTGATCCGGAAGTTTCAAAAAAGAAAACGAAGAATGACGACAGTGATAACTTCAGTGTCGTTGATCTTGCGCTTCCAGCGTCTACCGATGTAAAAGACATCGTGAGTCAGTTTCAACACATCAAAAAGAATGGACACAAAGGCATGACCGTTGTGTTCTCCACTTATCAATCCATTGATGTTATTTCAAAAGCGCAAAAGGCGCTGGAGAAATCAGACGTAGGTATCGAACAGTTTGATCTCGTCATTTGTGATGAGGCACACCGAACTACTGGTGTTACGATTTCAGGTGAAGACGAATCGGCCTTCACCAAAGTACATGATAACAAGTTCCTGAAAGCAGCGAAACGGTTGTACATGACGGCCACTCCGCGTTTGTATAGCGATGATGCGAAGAGCAAAGCAGCACAAGCAGATGCTATTCTCTGTTCGATGGATGATGCAACAATGTTTGGTGAGGAGATTTACCGTATCGGATTCGGAGATGCAGTAGAGAAAAATTTACTCACAGATTATAAGGTATTAATCCTTACCCTCAGCGACAAAGATGTACCGCCTGCTGTACAGAAGATGATTGCCGATGAGAAAAGTGAAATTACCACTGATGATGCTTCTAAACTGATTGGCTGTATCAACGCACTTTCAAAGCAAATTCTTGGAGATCAGGGAATCATTAAAGACAGCGATCCGGAACCTATGCGAAAAGCAGTAGCATTCTGTCAAAGCATCGCTGTTTCAAGAAAGATCACTTCTATATTCAATACGGCAACCGATGCTTACATCAGTTCTCTACCAGAAGAAAAGAAGGAGCAAATGGTCTCAACAGGTTCCAAGCATATTGATGGAACGATGTCTGCACCACAACGCGATGAACTGCTGGGATGGTTGAAACAAGATACCGAAGATGGTGAATGCCGAGTATTGACGAATGTACGCTGCCTGAGTGAAGGTGTGGATGTTCCTTCATTGGATGCTGTGATGTTTCTCTCTGCGAGAAATTCCCAGGTGGATGTTGTTCAGTCTGTTGGACGTGTGATGCGAAAAGCTCCTGGCAAGAAATATGGCTACATTATCATCCCCGTGGTTGTGCCTGCTAACGTAGAGCCAGACAAAGCATTAGATGATAATGAACGTTACAAAGTAGTTTGGACAGTGTTGAACGCACTTCGTGCACACGATGATCGCTTCAATGCTACTGTTAACAAAATAGAATTGAACCGGAGACGCCCATCACAAATTTTGGTGGGCAGACCGGAATACTCCTTCGACAATCACGGCTTGCCCGTGGTGGCAGACGAACAGGCTGGCTACGGTTCCAACAAAGACATCACGCAGCAGCTTGCCCTGCAGTTCGAGCAGCTACAAAACGTGGTCTTTGCCCGCATGGTGCAGAAGGTGGGCGACAAACGCTACTGGGAACAGTGGGCGAAGAGCGTGGCCGAGATAGCCCAGCGACACGAGGAGAGAATTAACAGACTTATCACTGAGAATAAGAAATACAAGCAAGCCTTTGAGAAATTCCTGACTGGACTTCAAAAGAACATCAATCCTAACATTACAGATAAGGATGCCATTGAAATGCTTTCACAGCATTTAGTTACTGCACCTGTGTTCGAGGCATTGTTCGAAGGATACTCTTTTGTGATGAACAATCCGATCTCTAAAGCTATGCAAAGCATGCTCGAACTATTAGAAGAGCAAGCTTTGGAAAAGGACACGCAATCACTTGAGAAATTCTATGCGAGTGTGCGTAAACGTGCAGAAGGAATAGACAACTCTGAAGGCAAGCAACGCATCATTCTGGAATTGTATGAAAAATATTTCAAGACAGCTCTACCTAAGATGGTGGATCGTCTTGGAATTGTGTACACACCTGTTGAAGTCGTTGACTTTATTGTTCATTCTGTAAATGATGTATTGAAGAAGGAATTCGGTCGAAACATTGGAGACGAGAATATTCACATTCTTGATCCATTCACAGGAACTGGAACATTTGTAACCCGACTGATTCAAAGCGGACTGATTGATAAAAAGAATCTCGCACACAAATACAAGAATGAGATTCACGCCAATGAAATTGTTTTGCTTGCTTACTACATCGCTGCGGTTAACATTGAAAATGCTTATCACGATGCAATGGGCGAAACAGACTATTTGGCTTTCGAGGGAATCTGTTTGACTGACACATTTCAGCTTGGTGAGACAGACGATGGAGAAAAACTCTTCTCTGAAATGTTTCCACAAAATTCTGCTCGCGTGCAGCGACAAAAGAAAGCTCCGCTTAGAGTTATCATGGGTAATCCACCTTATTCTGTAGGTCAAAAATCCGCCAATGATAACTCACAAAATCAAAAATATGAAAAGCTTGATGGCCGTATAAGTTCTACATATGCTGCGAAAACAGATGCAACCAACAAAAACTCCCTCTACAACTCATATATAAAAGCTTTCAGATGGAGTACTGACAGGTTGGACAAAAATGGCGGAATAGTTTGTTTTGTTTCAGATGGTGGATGGTTGGATAACAGTGCACACGAAGGGTTTCGAAAGTGCCTTGAAAATGAGTTTACTTCTATCTATGTTTTTAATCTTAAGGGAAACGCTCGTTCCCAAGGCGAGCAGCGGAAAAAAGAAGCTGGAAACGTATTTGGAGGCGGTTCCAGGACACCGATTGCTATAACGCTACTTGTAAAGAATCCAAACTCGAAGAATACTAAAGCTGAAATTAGCTATCATGAAATAGCTGATTATCTAAGTAAAGAAGATAAGTTGGGATTTATTAGAAAATCTAAATCGTTAGCGAATTCAAGTTTTTCCCTTAATAGAATTCATCCAAATGAGCATGGTGACTGGATAAGTCAAAGAAATGATTCTTTCAATACGTTTATTTCCATTGGTGAGAAATCAGAAAGAATTTCATTTTTTGTTCCAGCACTCTATTGTAGAGGTTTAGAGACTTCGCGTGATGCGTGGGCATACAACTCAAGTCAAGCTGCTTTGAAATCGAACGTAAAAAGGTCTCTTCGTTTCTACAATGAACAGGTTGACATTTGGCTGAAGCATAAATCAAAGAGTAATGCAAAAATTGAAGATGTTATTTCCTTTGACGATACAATGGTTAGTTGGTCAAGAGCTTTTCTTACTGAAGCAAAAAATGGTAAAAAGAAAAAATTCAGCGATGATAATTTGGTTCAAAGCCTTTATCGACCATTTTTTAGACAGAATCTCTATTTCAGTCGAGAATTTAATAATGTTGTGTCACGGATGGACTCGTTCTTTCCAAATAATAATTCCAAGAATATAGTCCTTTGCGTATCCGGGACCTCGGCCTCCGTGTCAAATTGTATCCCGGACTTGCACTTTAATGGTGATACACAATGCTTTCCACTTTACTATTATGACGTAAGGTTGAAAGAATCTAAAACTTTATTCGACAGCGAAAACGAAGATCGATTCATTCGAAGAGATGGTATTAGCGACACCATTCTTACGTTGGCGATAAAAAACTATGGAAAAGAGGTTACGAAAGAGGATATCTTTTACTACGTGTTTGGCTTCTTACAAAGTCCGGAGTATAAAGAGATATTTGCCAACGACTTAAAGAAAATGCTGCCACGTATTCCTCTGGTGGAAGGCACACATGATTTCTGGGCGTTTAGCAAAGCAGGCCGCAAGCTTGCAGACCTGCATATCAACTACGAAAGTGTAGAGCCACATCCAACAGTGCGTGTTGTTTTTCCGGAAATTCAATATCAAATGGATGCGTATGAATTCTACTCAGTAGAAAAGATGCGCTTCCCAAAGAAAGATCAGAAGGACACTATTCTCTATAACAGCAGAATCAGAATTGAGAACATCCCGGCAAAAGCATACGAGTACGTTGTAAATGGCAAAAGCGCTATTGACTGGATCATGGAGCGTTACCAAGTAACGGTACACAAAGAAAGCGGCATCCAGAACGATCCCAATGATTGGTCACGTGAAGTAGAGAAGCCGAGCTACATCTTGGATTTGTTGTTAAGTGTTATAAATGTAAGTGTGCAGACTGTGGATATTGTGGCGGGATTGCCGAAGGTTAAGTTTTAACGAATAAAGATATGCCTTTTGTAAAGGGAGATATATTACTTCCATCTACTCTCGTTGCCAAAAAAGATTGGTTGAAAGGATTGCATCATCCTGCCGTTGTCTGGGATGAAATCTTTGATGGGAGTACTGACTTTACAGGAATTATGCTGACCCATACGCCTCCTACTAAACGCTTTACGAATGTACTGATGGCCGCTAATCATTTTCAAAACGGTTATAAAGTCGTATTTTCAAAAACCCACTTCGTTAATCAACGTTTCATAAAATTCTATGACTGGGGGCCATTTGAATTGGTTGGAAAGTTAACTATTGAGGGGATTGCATTTATTGACGCGCACCTTAGTCAAAACTCACCTTCGATTGAGTTTCTTGAGTATAGGAATTCGATGATTGCTTAGGGTACAGTGCTTAGGATTGACAAACTTTTAATCTTAGAATAACCAAATAATTCTATGGCCTATCACAATGTATACTTCGAACTTCCCACGCGGGAACTTGGAAAAGCTGACGCAAGATTTTTCATCTACAAAAACAACGACAAGTTAGGTGAAATCACAATTTCAAAAGGAGCTATTGAATATTTTCCCACACATAAAAAAACTCCAATAAAATTGTCATGGGGTAAATTTGATAAGCTCATGACGTCCATTAAAAAGTAAACATCATGGATATAAACCCTCAAAAACTCACAATCGGCCAGTTGTTTAGCGTCTCCACCGAGCAGTTCGTTGTGCCTGAATATCAACGTCCCTATGCATGGTCGAAGCCTCAGTACGGGGCTCTCTATGAAGACTTAGAGCTCTTAGGAGATAATGACAAGCATTTATTTGGGATGTTGATAATTCACAAACCGAACTTCCAAGAAAACGGTATTTACAAACTCGAAGTGATAGATGGTCAGCAGCGACTTACAACTCTAAGTTTGTTACTCTTGTCGTGCAAACAAGTGTACTTTGATATTCACAAGAAAACCGAAAAAGTTAATGACATTCTTAAATACCTGCTTTGCCATGATCTTGATGAAGCAAGTCATTCGAAGCTGATTTTGGGGGATTTTGATAATGGCGACTATCAAAAACTTATAAGTGGAAAGGACATCCAAAATATCAGAAATGAAAACCTCCAATCCGCATTTACCTACTTCAAAGACAAAATAAGTTCATTATCGTTTCAAGAACTAAACAAACTTTTCAACAAGTTGATCAATGTTGCGGTAATTATTAAACTCGATGTGGTCAATGCGCATGATGCTTATAAGTTGTTCGAAACAATAAACAACAGAGGCCTTAGCCTATCATCAACTGATATAATAAAGAATTTCCTTCTCGGCCACGCTTCTAAGTTGAACGATAAAGAGGCAAATACTTTACGTGACGTAAAGGATATTTGGTCTGAGATAATTACTTACTTGGGCAGCCAAGACCCTGACAGTTTCCTTCGACAGGAAATGTCTTCTCTTCTCAATAGGAAGATTACCTATAAAAAGCTCGTTGAAGAATTTAAAAAGCACTATTTAAATAATGTTGAACACGCTGATCTGATGGGCGAATACACCCACTTTCAGAAAGCTGCATCAAGTGGGGATGAAGATGATGAAGATGATGATCAGAATGAGGACGGTGAGGACTCCAGTGCCAGCCAAAAGATAAGTGCACCTGACTATCTTAGAAAAATTCGAAATGATGCATCAACTTATTCAATGATTATTAATCGATCCTTTGACGATGACAGGATCAATAGGCGGCTATTGAATTTAGAGAGAATACAATCTACACCAACCTATATTTTTCTAGTTCCCTACTTCCAGAGAGAAAGAGATTTGAAGAACCAACTGGAGGTGCTTAGAATTCTGGAAGTATTTATGTTGAGACGGCATATTTGTGAAGCCCGAACAAGTGAGCATGATGGTATCTTTGCCAAACTTGCCAATATTCGCGATGTTTCCCCAACGAGCGTAGTCGAGTTTCTCCAAGAATACACCCCTGGCGATGAAAGATTTAGGGAGTCATTTCCGTTGAGTGACTTCGATGGCCGACTTGTAAATCGTGCAAGGTATATTTTAGAAGAAGTTGAATTAAATAAACGAGGAAATACTGGTGAAATTCGCATTAATTCCAGTGTAGAAGTTCATTTAGAACACATCATTCCTCAAGTGATCAATACTAAGAAATCAGTTACTGAGTTTGGTGACTGGATCACTTATCTCGGTGCCAATGCATTGAAAGATCACCCCAAGCATGTTTCGAAAATTGGAAATATGACTTTACTCGCTGGAGCTCTAAACATTTCAGCATCCAACAATCCTTTTGGAAAGAAGAAAAATGCTTACAAGAAATCATCAATACTTATAACAAATGAACTAGCCAAGGGCAATGACTTCAAGTTTTCACATGCAACAAAACGTGGAAAGGAATTGGCTGACTTGGCAATTGGAATCTGGAAATTTTAACGCATACCTAATCCACGATGTAAGTCGATGACTGTCGGTATAAATCAGGAACTGTCGCCAATTAAATTTTGCTTCTTCATAAAACCGGAAGTGGATAGTTTAACGCGTGCCAGCCAAGTTGCAAATAGTTTTTGGGGAGGTCGGAACAGTCCTATTTTTCCATTGTATGAAAAATTTGATAGACGATTCAGAACAATTTTTAGTGCAAATGAATCCGAAGAAAACTTCTACCTCAACCTTCTTAAGAATTTTAATCCAGATATTATAGTATTAGAGGATGGCCTAAACTCTGACTTTGCGACTAAAGTTAGTGGTGATAGAATAATCATATCGTTGAGTGATCTTGAAAAAAGCCTGCTAAAGTTAGAGAACGAGTATGGCTTGACCATTTTGGAAATCTTGTATGAGATTGTAACGGGGATGTTTGAATACAAGCGCAATGACGATTTGCATATCCTGCTCGCTAAAAATGATAAGAACGACCCTTTGGTATCTATACTATTTAATACACCAACAAATGAACTTTCCGGCATAATTCACGATAGTCTAAAACAAAAAGACTTTTACAAAACTGCCGATGTTGGATTAAAGGATTTGCACGTGTTTAGGGAAGCTAATGCGTTTAACTACACACAGATACACTTCTATAAATTATCTAAGCAGAGATCATTTGGTGATTATTATGAATTCGTTTTCATATTTAATCCTGCCGATTTCTATTCACTCATAGTTCTTTGGAATCTAAAGGCAGCAGGACGATTTGTCTTTGCTTTCCCGATCACAGGGTATTCCAAAAACGAACTTGACGATGGACTACTTGAATTCTACAACAACAGAAAGGAAAATGAACTTGGGCCTTCGATCTTCTGGGGACCAAATCTAACACGAGAACAGCTATCTGACGCTTTCAATTATCTTACTAAGGTTGTTCAGGGCAAGTATCCTAAAGCGCGGATTAATCACCAGCAATGGATTCCTAGATTTGGAAGTGATGGTGAAGTCGCTCAAAAGGATGGCGTAATGAGTAGCATTTTTGTTAAGGAAATTTCGTACGATCAAATTAAGGCCGAGGAAAATTGGCTTAGGTACTCTCTGCTTAAAACAGGATTCAAATCGGTCGAGCATACTCACAGAAGAACGCACAAAGTCACATCTTACATCAAGTATAGTGATGAGCTTTTGCTATACCCTTCCGTAATTGAAGGCATAGATAGTCTCGATTGGATTCGGATGAGCGACTCAATGTCCTACAAAGAACACCGAATTTCAAATGGCGGTATAATTAAATTTTGTCGAGGAGATGAATCGGACGTACATTTTCATATACCAGAATCAGGTAAGTATTTGAAAGTTTTTTTTGAAAAGCATCAATTAAAGTTTTCAATTCCTGCGCAAGGTGAATTGACTAAACAGATTTTCAAAAACATAGGCGGAATATATGGAATTGGGAGGTTCAGTTCGGTGGGGGCAATTAAAGTGTTAGAAGAGTTGGAAAATGAGAATGTCCTGCATGTTGAAACTTTGGTCGGCCTAATAAAGAAATACAAGCCTAATGGATTTGGAGATAGACCCTTTGACTTTATGTCAATACTTCTCGAAAATAACATTGTTGAATTGGGCACCCAAATCCAATGCACAATCTGTCATCAATGGGCATTCTATCCTCTAAATGAAATGTCGCCCCAGATTGTTTGCAAGAATTGCAGAAGTTCATTTAAGCCACCTCAAAATCATCCAAAGGAAACGTTTAGATGGTCGTATCGTGGAGTTGGCCCTTTTTCTCGAAATAATAAAGTTGACGGACTTTTTTGTGGGTTCCTGACACTCAGTCTTTTCGAAAGAGGTATTCACGCTATCAATGATGGAATTACCACTTTCATGAACTTTCAACTTGAGAAACCTGGGAAGGTTATCGAAGTCGATCTGATGGTTCAACTGAGAACCGAGAGTTTTTCGGAGGATAAAACTGACTTAATATTTTGTGAATGTAAAACCTACAAGGATTTTGAGCAAAAGGATATAGATCGAATGATCCTATTGGGTGAGGCATTCCCAAATTCGATTTTGGTCTTAAGTACTTTGAAAGATCAGCTCAACGAGGGGGAGAAGAAACTTGCCTCCTCGCTGGTAAATCATTTTAGGAAAGGTAATGGCAATCGTCCGTTGAACCCGGTTCTGGTTTTGACCTCAAATGAATTACTTCCAAAAAAATTCCATGATGCCTTTGATCATTTTGGTGAAATCCATAGCGCAATAAGGTACAATGATCTACTCGGCTATCTCTGTGAAAAGAGCTGTGAAGTATACCTCGGCTTAAAAATGTGGAGTGATATTAAAATGGAAGAGTGGCGAGAGTATCATAGCAAAAGAAATCTTATCGGAGGTATAATTCATAGTCTTCTGAATCGACAGAGGTAACCCAAGCTACTACCTATTAGCGAGTCCTGTTTAACTATTACTCCTTAATTAATACTTGTGCGACATTATCTTCAGTAATTTTTTTGCAGGGATGAAATTTATCCCATGCACCTATTCTCAATTCCTGACTTTCTCCTTTGTCTTCCGTTTCACACGGAATCGAACCGGCCCTGAAATACTCCTGACTATTTCTGGTCGCAAGGGAAATACGTTCCTGTGCCTCCGAGATACTTCTCTTTACCTCCAATACATGTGCTGATACACTAATCCATACTATGAACTCAGATCAGATACCAGAGGATGGGATTACCCATCCTCTTTTTATTTCCCCAATCCCTTACCTATACCAAATATCTTATCGAACCAGTCGGAAGGCAGATCAGATAATTACCTATACCTCCCCCCATGAGATCATACTAAATCTATACTGCTTCAAGAATGAGGATAGGATTACCTATCTGGATAGGGATACCAAGGATCAGATATTCACCATTGCTATCCATCGATTCAAATATCTCATTGCAGAATCCATCTACCAGGTTGACCAGGAGAAATTAGAACTACTATATATGCGGTTGCTTCTGACCAACCGCTACTCAAAGACAATCCCTGACCGTGGACGGTTTCGGCAACTTGACCACATATTTAGGCAATGGTTGCTGACTCTCAAGGGTGGATACGACATCTATCTAACCACCGAGCAGATACGCACCATCCTCTACTCTAAAGTCAGACGGACATCCTGCATCCACCTACTATCCACCATTGAGCATTGGAACAGTCAGAACGACATCCATATGAACCATATCAACCTACCTAAAACTATGGGAAATCGGGGGTTGGTTTACGAGTGTCTGAGGGTTGAGCTATCCAAGCAGGGATTCCGATTATACGAATACGACCCCCATCCTGATGATGTAATGTTCGAGACCAGTGCCAGCCGGGAGATCATTCAAGTCATTAATCAACTAATCAAATAACTATGAACAAAATCGTAACACAAATCGCAGACGTCATCACCAGTTTAGGCACGGTGATTTTCGTACTGCTAATGACCGTCATCGCCATGATATTTGTCGGTCATGGACTCTACTATCAAGTATTCATCAAGGTTATGTCACCGTGGCAATCAGAAATTGCATCGTGGGTTCTAAGCTTCGGAGTTGAAACCACCGTGTTGGTCATAACCTGTAATGTAAAGTACTTCGGCAGTCGACAGTTGCCGGTGTTCTTTGCACTATGCTCCGGATTCATAGTTCTGTTCTTTATTAATGCATTCGACCTGTCTCAGCCTGGATTGGACATTGCTGTTCGCTGGTTCATGGGTTTACTTGTCTCCGGGGTCAACTATGTGTATTCTGAATTATTCGTTAAGAAATTCAACGACATGCAATTCACAACCAATCTGCTTAGTGAGATCGAAATGCTAAAACAACAAAACAGCGAATACAATCGAGAACGCTCATCAACTGAAGCTGAATTAACCAAAGCAAAACAGGACGTTGAACGACTGGTCGACTATGTAGCCGAACTCGAAGCGTTTAAGAAGAAGGAAATGGATAAGGTAACATGCAAGTTCTGCAAGACTGTATTCCCTACAGTATTTCATTTAAATAGTCACATGAGAAATTGTGATTTAAACCCTCGAAAGGGTGAGAAGTTATCAGTCTTTGAAGCGGTCGCGTAATAATTTCTGAAATTTATCTTTGATGGGAAAATGGTATAGTCTGTATCACTACATGGCACAGATTGGATCAACAATGCTCGTGTGCGTTTCGTCCATCCTTAGGTGAACAGTTCCGGTTTCTCCGCTGATATTCTTTACAACAATTATCTCCATTAAGTTGGTTGCAATTTCGCCTTCTTTATTGATTGCCCTTGTATAGTACCCGGGCCTATCAACAAGAATTATTTTATCGGACAATTCTTCGAGGAGTTTGCATTTAGGAAGATCATTCATTATGGGCGTCTTATCCCTTCTCGTATCAATTGCCTGGTTTAATTCGGTTGCCACGATAACGGTCACTTCAAAGCCTTCCGTAATACGTTTTAGCTCATGGATAAATCTGCTTATAAGCATTGAATGACAAAGCGCTTGTAAATCATCAATGATGATGAATTTTAATTTGTGTTCTTCGATGAGCGTTTGTTGCAAAGCTTTTAGAACATCCAGAGTATCGGTATCTGAATCATGAACATGAATTCTATTAAAGGCATTGCTCGAATGAAGGGCCGCGATTCTTTTGGTATCCTTCACTGTGAAATCCTTTTGAACAAATCTGTCAATTGGTATTTGACTCAACGAAGATGTTATGCGACTAATAATACCAGATCGCAAGTAGTTAGGTGTAAAGTAAAAAACAGACGCCTTATTGGAGAATGCTATTGCGAGATTAACGAGGAGCTGCGTAACCCCTGCAATTGGACGACCCCCGATTAACACTAACTCTCCTTCGACAAACCCACCGATTAGGGTATCCAAACTCTTGAATCCTGACGAGTGAATATTCACCTCCATTTTAGAAAGCTTGTCAATTCGGCTTTGCTTTATTTATTCTGGCGCATAGGCCGTTATCACCCTATTTGTTTCTGGTTCGTTTACTATAAAAAGGATTCCTTTCGGAATCCCGAATGCCCTTCTTAAGAACAAGAGTGGCGCTGCCACTCTTGCAAAGATAGAAGTTAGTTCAAGTTCATCGACTTACTTGTCTCGACTGCATCGATGCAATCCTCAATCAACTCAGGGCCAACTTCTTCAATGAAACCAATACGACTGCTGGTTGCCCATTCAAAAAGTTGAAAGGCTTTTTCGATGTCGTCTCCTACCAAGACTTCAGCAAGTTCCAATAGCAGTAATTCCTTCAAGGGGGCCTCGCTGTTTAGCTTTCTTCGAAAGTCATCCTTGAAGTAGTCGTTAAAAAAGATGGTCGAGAAATGGATGCCGATCATCACACCCTTGTTTATTAAATCCTTGTTTTCTGTTTTCATAAGCATTGCCTTGCTTTTTTTTGAATCAAAGGTCAATTGAATTTGCAGTATGGTCGCAGGTACTTAATTAAACATTTCTCGGTGAGCGGACAGAGGTTCGATTCCTGGTTCGAATCCTAACTTGGACACGATATTTCTTTTATAAATAACTACAGGACTTCTTCTGAATTCTCATACCTTGGCTGAAATATCCTATTTGAGCCATTTCAAGCGGTTCGATTCCCTGATGAAAATAAAGTTGGGGGGCAACATTTCATCATTTTTTTAGGGGGGTACATCCCGATTTTTGCGCGTTCGTTTTCGGGGATACATTCTATCCAGGTCTATGTGTTTCAACAAAAAAATGACTCCAACTTCAAACAGTGGTGAGAAAGTGTCTCTAATGTGCCTTTAAATGCGAAAAATTAGGTGAGGCTAATTGTTTTGATTTGTCCATTGAAATTTAAACAGAAAAATTCGATGGAAAATTTAAGCAAAAACGAAGCATTAATCAGATTCGATGTGAAAAGGATTAACGAAATGTTCAAACCCGAATTTCGACACCTAACCATACTGTCAAAACGGAAGGAACATTCGGCATTCCAAGAGTTCAGCCTGGCTACTAACATTTACACCGTTAAGGAGTTTATTGAGTCAACGGAAGATAATAATTGGTGTGAGGACGATCGAGAAGAATTCGATCAAGAGATGAAAACTACAAATCCTTCATACCAACATCTGATCACGTTACTCGAAGGCCGAGGTTATTTGAATCTTAATGACATTACAAAAGGTACGCTGTGGGTTGTCCGACAAATAATGTTAAAGAAGGACCTCGTTGTGATTGGACCTGTTGACGAATATGGAAAAGTTGCTAAAAATAGCTGGACGGACTACCTAAATCAACTGGAGTACGCGAGTGACAGGAAAGAAAGGAGAATAACAAAAAGATTGAACGATGGCGACCCCGTAACGGAAAGAAGAGGCCCAAAGAAGAATGTGCGTCATACTATCCACCAGGACTGGTTAAGACGGTTAATGCCTTGGTTCAAAACACTTCCATCAGTTAAGAACGAAAAAGCTGCTCATGTACTGGTTGGCTTGCTTTTACACCACGCTGGCTTTAACGAATTCGAAGGTCAGTATAACGAAATTCCCCCAACAAAAAAGCACGTAACGAAGTCTGGTGAAACCGTTTACAATCCGATTCCTTTCACTGAATACCTTTATAATAGAATGAAAACTATTTACAAGAGCATCTGCTAAAGCCCGGCCATGCTGGGCACCTCCCGCACGCTGCAGGCTGCAGAGCCTGCAGACGGTGCAAGGGACGGAAACATCATCGTCTCCAACGCTTCCCCACTGTGCAATGTTGACATGAAATATCAACATATAGGCACTTTCAGTGGCCATCATTTGATTCTTACTGTTGTCCGTTCAGGGTATGCTGTGCAAGCTCCTTTGCAAAATCAATGAACACTTTATAAGCAGGCGTAAAGTAGAATCGCTCATCACTTACTTTATCAATAATGCTTCTTTTACCCATTGAACTAAAAATGAAACGCTTGCGAGTATCTGAATCTCTTAATTGTTTGTTGCTTTGAATCAAATCAATCCAGGAAGAGTTATCGAACAAATAGTTGATCTCCTCCATAGAAAACTCGGAATATTGCAAAACATCTAAAAAGTTCTTACCCTGTTTGTCCAGTTCATAACATAGGATGGCGAAAAATATACTTATATCTCTCGATAGATTTTCGTCTGTATCCTCCGAAACCAGTCGGGCGAATTCATTAGTGAGTTCCAGTTCATGATTGAAAGATGCCATAAAGAAACCAATGTAGAACTCTTCATTTTCCTTAATCTGGTCAAATTGCCTCTCCCTTGAAAGGATAAACTTTCCATCAAGTAGGTCTTCGACTATTTGCCTATGCATTTCAGGGTAATCCATTTTTCTTTACGTTTAAGATTGGCACGGAAATTTTTGATGTTCTTGTCTTTATGTTTAGGAATTCACTATTGGTGATGGAATTAACTTCAATATCATCTTCGAATAAAAGCCCAGTCAGTGCGAATACTTTTTCATTCGTAATTTCATTTGTGTCATCTTTTAGCTGTTCTCCACACCAATCAAAGAAGTTATCGATTGGAAGGCTATTGATTAGTTTCCTTTTGTACTTAGATTTATTAAATACCCAAGTCTCATATTGCTGATCATCATCAGCTATTATCGCTTCTTCATCAGTTTTGAATTGTTCAAAATATTCCTTCGTGTTCAAATAGACACGCTTAGAATACGGATTGTCCTTCTTAGATTTTAAGAGTTTAGGCGGTTGTATTTTGTTGTGAGTTTGTAAAAACTCGATCCAGCCAGTTATGATAAGGGATTCTGTTCTAATCCTTTCGATCAAAGGGAGCAACTCATTTGTTAGCAACTTTGATTGCTTCAAAAGATCGTCATTCGCCTGGATTAATTGAAAGTACAGTTTCTCGAAGGACTGACGAATACCTTCATCAGTAAAAGTTAGACGCTTTTGATTTGCAAACTCAGAGACGTTCAGCATCTTGTTTGTTATGGATTCAGAATGATTAACATCCAGGATTGAATTCAGGGGGAGAATATAATACTGAATCCAAAAAGAAGCCCTTTGAATCTTTTCTCTGTAATCTAACCGACTCACGTTAGATTTGAGTTCTCTACTTTCATTAAGAAGTCGAATTGAATTCTTTTCAACTGAATCCGTAAATTCTTTAATCTGTGATGAGAGTCCTCTTATCCTTTCAACTAAAATCGCCTTATCGCCATTAATACCTTCCTTAATGTTTCTGAAAAGATCAGAAATAGAGGTTCCGAATTTTTCAATTTCTTCAGGAAGCAATGGCCTAAATTCAAACAGTATGAATTCAATAAGCTTGTAGTAAACGTCTCTTAATTCAAAATCATCATTTGTGTTACGAAGTATTTTATATTCAATAAGCTGGGATTTGATATCTCGTTTATTCCTTTCGAGAATGATTTCAAGCATTTCCTTCCTTATGAGCCCATCTTGGCTTTGCACATCAAACAGCTCACGGAGTACATCGAAGTAGCTCCAGACAAAGTGCAGTATGGTCTTAGGTTCTGCCTTAATCATGAGTAAGTATTTCTTGCTCTAAAAAATAGTTTGTTTTTGAGACGAGGTCCCGAATCCTAATAACTTCGGGAAGGACCGAAGTCGCAACGCGATTTGATTGTTTCTGTTGACCACTAATTGGCTTGCTGCTTTTCCTGAATAATTCATCAAAATTATCAGGTAGATATAAGTTGGCCTTTGGAAAGTGGCTTTTAATTCTAAGGTATTCATCGAGACCATTAAAATCATAGTCTACAAAGACGATTACTTCATCACATTCAAACGCTGAAAGTGAACGAATTCCAATTCTACCGTACTTGTGGATGTAGGTATAATCTTCACCAAAAAGCCTTTCAGCTTTTAGAAAGCTTTCTAAGTTCTCTACAAAACAAATTTTGGAAGCCTTTATAGATGGGTTAAGAATTGAGAAGAGGCCATATGTTTCAGTGTAGTGCTTTAGATCAACTTCGCTTTTATTAACTGTCACAGTGTTAAAGCCGCGAACCAAAAACAATGGCTTTGACTCTACTCGCCTGGCTTTAGAGTCCCGCAATTTTAAAATATTTGAAGCCTTAGAGACTAGAGAACTGTCTGCTCCTGAAAAATGTTGACTAAAAAACGAATTGTACGATTCGCTATCCTTTACAAAAAAAATTGAACCTCGCCCTGCCTTCTTAGTGTCGATGATTTTTGCCTGCTGAAGATTCTTAAATAGCAAAGAACTCCTAACACTCTTCGGCACTTGAGCGGAGGGCACGCTATTCATCTTCAGCTCTTTATAGACTTTGTATTCCAGTTCCTTCATTACGCGTCAATAGGTTCTTGCTTCATTACGTTAGGCGAGCCTTCATTTATATTGATTTTACCCTTTGATGTTGGGCGGAAAAGCATAATATACTTTTCGAAGCCGTCAAGAATCGTTTCCTCAGTAGATGTGCAGAGAGGTATTAGGTTATGCTCTTTACAGAATTTAAATAATTCGAGCCGGTTCTTCCCATCTACTCTTGCAATCTCATCAATGGCTATCGGAACTCGGTTTCCTATATCATTTACAGCCAACTTGTTGATCACAGAAGTAATAATTACCATCCGAATCATGATGTCCGTGCCCGTTGATTCGACTTGCTCTTTAAGGTCAACTTTCTTTTCCTTGCCTCCTTTAGTGAGATGCAACTCAATGTCAAACAGCTCTTCAAACTCAATCCTCTTACCAGAATCCAAATAACTATTTAAAGTTTTAAGATTTTCAGAATGATCGAAATCAAAACTTATTTGAGGGGCTATTTCCTGGATCGAACTAATTCGCTTTAAATCTTCAATTGTTCGAGTCGACTCATTCAAAACAATTTTAAGTGACTCTATATCTGAGATTTTAGTCTTGGAGAGCTTTGTATTGAACTTGTTGTTTATAAATTCCTTAAACTCTTCAAAGCGTTTTACCAGTAAGTGTGCGGGATTCGCAAACTGAGTGCTAATGGCTTGCAGGATAGTCTCAACGCTCTTTTGTTTGTCAGAAAGACAGGCAATCTCATCTTCAATAAATCTCACAAAGGCGTCTTCATCGGATTCCATGCTTTTGACCCTCTGCTTTAAGTTCTCAAACAATTTATCCTTGTTGAACTTCAGTTGACTTCTGTCATTCTTGGTGACCGTAAGTTTAGAGTAGATTTGATTTAGGGTATCTGTCGATTCGTTGGCAATCGGCCCAAGCGTAATTTCCTCTGTTTCTTCCTTCCATTTCTTTAATTCCTTTATCCGTTGATCCAAGTCTTTGATTTTGTTGGTCAACAATGGTATAGAAGCTGTTTTGAGGTTTATTTCTTCCGTTAATAAGGATAGGGCATTTTCGGTTTCGCGCTTGCTTTGACTAACTGAAAGATATAATTCCTTTTGTTTTAATAGTTGAGCATGAAGGTTTGGTAATGACTCAATTTTAGAAATCTTGTTCTCTACTCCAGAGATTTGAGTTTTCAGTTCCTTCAGTTCACTCGCTGATTTTTCGTAATCTTTTGCAATGGGCAGCAATGCATTGTATTCATCCAATTCCTTTTTGCAAAAAGCCATCCTTTGTGCTAAGTCTTCAATGGACGGAATAGGCTTGCCAGCTAAGTTGCTCGGAAGCTTAATCTTTCCGTCAAAGAGGTTCATTGACGCAGTTATAGAAGTGACACCTTTCTCAATTAGGTCACTGGGTAAGCACGAAAATTCTGAAGAGAGTATGCGATTTAATTTTTCTTTGTCTGCCTGATTGGATGACAGCTTGTGTATGAGTTGGTTGGAGTAACCAGCTATTTGGGACTCAAACCGTTTATATTGCTCGCTTCTGTCATTGATTTGCTGTTCAATTTCTTTTACTGACAAAGCTTGAATTCTTGTTATGCTTGTTTCAAGTGTTTTCCTTTTCTCATCCAGATTGTAAAGCGTCTGTTTGAGAAAGTCCAGTCCTTCAAACGAATTAGCTTCATCAATTTTTTCCTGTGTTTCTTTCTGCGTGGAAAATATTTGGCTTAGCTCCTTTTCTTTCGAGCCAATCTCTCTATCAAGCGTCTGCTTTTGAGGAGTAAGCCGTTCATTTAACTCGACCTGAACTGCTTCGAGTTCATTCTTTTTCTCCAACCATTTTGTCTCGTTATCAACATAGTTAGCTGAGTATTGATCATTAAATGAAAAGAGTAGCTGTGAAAGAATTACTGTTTTAGCTTTATAGAGGTTGGCTACTTCGCGAAAGTCAACAAAGTCCTTTTGAATACTCGATATCACCTTAATTTCATCATTGATTCTCAGAAGATCATTGATGTCTTTCTTGCTTTTTTGTGAAAAGTTGAGTGCTTCCTTGTCTCTATTATCAGCTATGATTAATGCTTCCTTAAGGGTTTTATTCGTTATAAGCTTGGAGTTAATCAAATAGCGATAAACCTTCGAGAAATTATTACTTAGGCCATCTGATGTTACAGTATTTTCCAGCCAAACAACTGCGTTGTTCCTTTTTCCGCGCTGATAAACAAAATTGAAGACGTCCCTTTTCTCTTTGTAACCCTCTATGGTAATACCGGATGTGACTAATTTGGAGTACAGTTCTTCAAATTTTATTACTGTCTGCTGGTTCTCGCTAGTCTTAATAAACAACTCCTCTCGGTATTCATGGTCTATCCGATAATATTCAATCTCTCCATCGTTGTTTCTTTTTAGAAGTATGCAATAGTGTCTCTGCTTATAAATTTCAAAAATTATAAAGCTGTTTGTGGAAGAGGGGAAGTAGTGGTGAATTGTTTCTTTGTCGCCAGGTTTATTATCAACAAACGACATTCTTTTCCCGTCAATGATGAAGAGGAAGTTCAATGCAAATACTAACGTGCTTTTTCCAATGTTATTCGGACCGACTAATTGAATGGAATCAGCATCGTCCAGTCTAACGATGGCTTTGCCGTAAGTGGTAGAGTTTAGAACAATGATTCGATTCAGCATTGATCAGTACTTTCATTTTGTTTTAGCTTGATGACCTCTATGATTCGAGGCCTTGAGGAAGCCTTCCAAGATACTTAAAATTCAATTTCAGGGTGGTATTCCTGCCCAATAAAACAGCAAAAGACCGCCTCACCAGGGCGGCCTTGGTCTGCTAACTACCCCCTGTGACACTGTGGGGAGCATGTTTTACATCCATTGGCATCTGAATAGATAGCCTTTGCTGCGGCAACGGCAGTGGTACATGAACTATGCTCACCTAAATCGACATAGTTTTGGTTGGGCCACCAGACGCATCCCTCCTTGTGAACCTCATGATCATAGTTGGGTGATTGTGTGTTTTTGTTAACTCGATACTTAGCCATATTGTTGTTTGTTTAAAGGTTGCTTGAAAATTTTCCTTTCTACAAACACAATTTCGATTTATCCATTGACAACGGCTGTCAAAAGCAATCGAGATGGAGCCCGATAAGAATTTTAGACGAAAATTGACAGTCGTTGTCAAATTCTTCTGTGATAATTACTGGCCTGAAGTATTAAGACTCCGATTCAAGCCAACGGATCATTATCTTAGTCCTATGAGCAAACCCCGATACCTAACAAAATCTCGCTTCAAGCAGGCACTGGAATGCCCAGACAAGCTTTACTACACAGCAAAAAGGCAGGAATATGGCGACAGTCGTGATGAAAATGAATTTCTAAGGGAACTGGCTAAAGGCGGTATTCAAGTAGGTGAGCTTGCTAAATGTTATTTCCCAGACGGTGTTGAAGTTGAAACTCTTGAAATTGAATCGGCAATAGCACGTACTCAAGAATTGATGCAGCAAGACAATGTAACAATCTTTGAGGCAGCAATCGTGTTTGAGAATTTGCTTGTTCGAGTGGATGTATTGGAGAAAAAGGGGAATCTATTGAATCTTTATGAGGCTAAGTCAAAGTCATACTTCAGCGAAAATGAGATATTCAAGAAGCGGGGAGGTGGCATCACCGCCAAGTGGAAGCCTTACGTTTACGATATTGCTTTCCAAGTTTTTGTAACACGAAAAGCTTTTCCGAAATATTCTGTTAACGGCTCGTTGTTCCTTATTAACAAGAATCTCTCATGCACAGTCGAAGGGCTGTACCAAAAATTCTTAGTTAGGAAATTAGACGGACGATATAAAGTAATTTCCAATCCTGATGTAGAAATAGGAAATCCTATTTTGTGCAAGGTTGAATTAGGCAACAAGATTGATGACATTCTGCTTGGTACCGAAGATTTACTTGGAACCTCAATGGGATTTGGTGATTATGTTGAGGCCTTATCCAAATCCTACATGGCGGATACGAAATTGAACACGCCTGTATCCGTGAAGTGTAAGAGCTGTGAGTATAAAATAACAGAAGAACAAAGACATCTTGGACTGAAATCGGGCTTCGAAGAATGCTGGATTGTTAAGGCAGGTATTAAGCAAGCTGACTTTGCCAAGCCACACATTTTCGAGATTTGGAATTTTAGAAAAAGTTCTGACTTGATAGATCAGCGCAGATATTTTATTGCCGATTTAAACAAGGCTGACTTCGAAGTTGAGAAAACATCAAGTAAACGAATACTACCACCCCACGAGCGCCAATGGCTCCAGGTAGAACGCGTACACAATCCATCTCTGGGTCCTTATTATGACAAGTCAGGCTTACAGGTTGAATTCAAAAAGCTCAAGTATCCAATTCACTTTATTGATTTCGAAGCTACACGAAATGCTATTCCATATCTGAAAGGATTAAGACCTTATTCTCAATTGGCATTCCAATTCTCTCGACATACGATTGATAGCTCTGGAAATATAAGTCATGGTGAATGGTTGGAGACTGGAAGGGGTCTCTATCCCAATTTTAATTTCGTTCGGAATTTGAAAAATCAAATTGGCAACGACTCAGGCAGCGTTCTAATCTATTCTTCGTATGAAAATTCGGTACTCGTTGATATCCATGACAACTTATCTGTATCCAACGAACCAGATAAAGGCGAACTAATGGGATTCATCAAGAGCATAACCTGGTCTGATGATGACACACGAGGGGTTTGGTCTGGGGCGAGAAAAATGATTGATATGAAAGATTGGGTAATGGATTTCTATTACTCATCGGTTATGAAGGGGTCGAACTCTATTAAGATAGTCTTGCCAGCTATTATAAAAGATAGCAAGTTCGTACGTGATAAGTATCCTGATTGGATAATGTCAGCTACAGACGGAAGCCTGATAAACCCTTATAAATTACTCCCACCAGTATTTGATAATCTTGATAGACTGACTCTCGAACCGTTAATGGAGGATGATGACATTTCTGATGGAGGCGCTGCGATGTGTGCGTTCAACTTAATGCAATTCTCTGAGATGAGTGACGAGGAGAAACAAAAAATTACTCAAGCCCTTTTGAAGTACTGCCACCTGGATACACTTGCGATGGTTATGCTATTCGAAGGCCTGAGTAATTTTGGCAACTAAGTCAGTTTGTTTTGTTGTTGCTCCTGGAGCTTCTGCTGGTACATTCCGAATAACATTAAGAGGAAGAGAATTAATAAAAATATTCCTGTATTATTCGATTCCTGTTCCTGTCTGATTCTAAGTTTCGCTTTACGAGAGAGTGGAACTTGATTAAGCCCCATCCACTTTCGAACTACCTTAGATGGAAGAGTTCCCTTTATTAGGTTGCACTTTATACATGCTACAAAGAGATTTCGCACGTGATCGCCTCCTCCATTTGCTCTTGGAATGTGATGCTCCCTTTGCCATGTAATAGCATAGTCACTGAGTCTGTGTTTCTTTCCGCAGAGATGGCAGCAGCCATCCGTTTTTGAATAGATGAGTTTAATTTCTGACATAAATTAACCGTTTACTGCTGTTGCTAAATGAACTTCTTCCGGAGTGGTGATTCTGAAAATTTTCGATTGCCCTTCCAATTGAGCTTGAGCTTTCTCAAGTGATTCCTGCTTAATTTCTTTTGATCGCCTATCAGCGGTAGGATTCAATTTCATTGCCATTTCATGTTTTGAAATTTCCTCCTGCATTATTTCCGGTATTTCTCTCTGCGTTTGAGAAAGCAGATCAAGTATATGACTATTAAAAAATTGATCAACTTGGATTCTTCGCTTGCTGGTGTACAGGAGGCTCCCAATGATTCGGCAGATAGATTGCCGATCCTCCGGGCTTAACTGTTCAGCAAATTCATACTCCTCAATTTTTTTCAAACTTAGAATTACCGGTTCTAGAGCATCAATCGTGATGACAAACACATTAAAATTTCCTTGATGGAAAGTCAACTTCTTCAGAACATCGATTGTGTTAGATGGCACCACCAAATAGATATCCTTTCTGACAGAATCATCGGCAGTGTATTTGTTCACGGACTCTGCCTGAGAACGTATGTATGTGTTGAAATTGCTCAAATCATCAGATGCTGGGCTTTTTGCATCAAATACGATGAATTCATCACACACCTTAATCACATTATCTGGCTTTCCTTTGAAAGGCACATTATCTACATACTCTATTGCATTTCTCTCGCAAATAGATTTGATGTAGTTCATCACGTTTTCTTCATGTCTTTTCCAGGTTTCTTTCATTAGGTCATTTCTTTCTTCCGCTTCACGAAGTTGCTTCGCGCTAATGGCCTGTTTCTCTTTTTCAAGATTGTCTTGCAATCCAATTACCCTTTGGATGCGACTATCGTGTTCTCTTTTTCTCTGATCCTCGCCTTGTTCTAAGAATAGAAGCTTTTTCTGAAGTGAATTATTGTCGCCCTCCAATCGCTTCGTCTCCTGGTCGAAGTGCTGCAATCGCGCCTCTGCTTTGGTTAAGCTCGTTTTGGAATCAGTCAATTGCTGCAAAAGAGAATTTCTCTCCTGGAGCAACAATTCCTTCTCCATTTTTATCGACTCAACTATCCCTTGCGAGTTTTTCAGATTGTCGGCCAACTGTATTGCCTCCTCATAGGCGGAATAACTTAAGGATCGAATTGAGGCCCAGGAGAATAGACGTTGCCAAAACGATAGATTCTTGAACGCATCAAAGAATCTTCGTATGTTTAATAATGTATCCATAGTGATATTGTTTACAGTTCTTCATGAAGACTAATTGTCCCCATCAAATTGTCTTCAATTAAATATTCCCGATTGACAACGGCTGTCAAAACCGCTTTTTGAGCCAAAAACCCCGATTGTGCACCATGGCTGCCAAGAAAAAACTCAAGAAACCAGAATCGATTATTCCCCAGGCGAAGCTTCTCCGCCTTTTTCAAATCATTTCACTGCTCAAGACCGGGCGATGGTCCGTAAAAGGCATTGCGCAAAGATTTGATGCAAGTGATCGCACCATTTACAGATACATCAAACTATTGGAGGCAGTTGATTTTCCAGTTGATAAGGGATTTGATAATCTCTATTTTATTCAATCATCGGAGGATGAACCTACCAAAGCTGTATTCACAATCGAGGAGATGAAGCTTATCAAGAAACTTATCCAAGCCGAAGTTGAGAACAATCCCCTAAAAGGACTTCTCCTAAAAAAACTATCACTCAATTCGGAAATGGATCAAGTGCCTCGCCTTATCGTGAAAGCCAGGCTCGGAAAATTGGTTGATCAACTTGCTCAATGTATTCGTAACAAGAAGCAAGCGGTTCTTAAAGATTATCATTCAGCGAATAGCAATGAGATCAAGGACCGATTAATTGAGCCCATCGAGTTTGGAGATAACTATCGAACAATAATGGCACTCGATACAAAAGATAAGACTTGCAAACAGTTTAAGCTCGATCGAATAGGAGAAGTTATTGAAATGGACACGAGCTTCAAATTTGACTCCTTACACAAAAAATCCACAGCTGACATTTTCGGAATGACTGGCAAAGGAACTATTTGGATAACGTTGCAATTGAAAATGCGAGCGTACCTATTGCTCCGTGAAGACCATCCCTTATCAATCCCCTACTTTGAAAAAGGGGAAGATGGCCAGTATCAATTTCATGGGCCCGTCAACAACTTCGATGGCATTGCTAGATTTGTACTTGGTCTATTGGATGAGGTGAAAGTTATTCATCCTACGGAATTCAAGGAATATATCCGAGCAAAAATCAATTCAAAGATTGCGGTATAATTTGGCATAAGGAAACCGAGTTAATTACAAAGAACTTCTTTTTTACCGTACAGAATCAGTAGTGAGTATAAGTGTTGAGTGCTTGTTACTGGCAGAAATTGAATTGGAAGGAGATCATGTACTGGAGTCTTTACTCCCGAAAATAGCTGACCTTCAAAATGGACAAGAATCAATTGGTCACCGTTTCTCTGATTAATTACAAAGCCCGTTCGCATTACTCGGCCAGTAATAACTTTTTCACCTATTTCGAAAAAGCAGGATTGATGCGGGAGCCTCTGGAGATGCAGTCCGAAAACCTTTAAGAAGCCATGGTGTTGAGCTGTCGACATATCATTTTAGTATAGAACACAATCTTCTTAACAATTCCTCGAATTCAAACGGGTATTTAATCTAAACCATCGACCAAGAAAGCTGAACATGACTACTCGTCTTTCGACAAAGTATTCCATGCTTGATCAACTTCATGCTTAATCCGTCCTTTGGTGGTATTAATATAGAGATTGAATGATTTTAGGTCGCGGTGAGTACTGAGCTTCATGACTGTGCTTGGCATCATGCCTCGTTCAAGTGATTGTGTAATGAAGGTTCTACGTCCCATGTGCATCGTCAGTAACTCAAAAAATGGTCTTTTTGTAACTTCCTTTACACCAGCACGGAAGGTAATTACTTCATGCTCTTCTTCGAAGTTCGCAAGCATGCCAATCTGTTTCAAATAGTCGTTCATTTTTTGGTTAGAGATTTTAGGAAACTTCACTGGATACTTATCGACAATTATTTTTGAGTAGTCGTTGAGTGGAATAATGGCGGTATCATTTGTCTTTTTGGTATTGATGATGATGTGGTCTGATTTAATGTTGGCCCGATCAAGCCGGACAACATCGGAGTAGCGAAGGCCTGTTGTACAGCAAAGGCAAAACATATCCCTTACCCTCGCCAGGCGCAGATCAAAAGATAGATCAAGAAAGAAAAGTGTATCCAACTGTTCTTTCGTTAACGTAAAAATCTGAGTTGGATTTCTTGGTTTCGTAAACGACTTGTAAGCCACATTAAGCGTGTATTTCATCTTGTTTACTGCCCAGGTCATGTATGCTTTCATATATTTTATTTGGTTTCCGACTGAATTTGGAGAACAGCCTCTCACAGAATACATGTAGTAGAGGAAACTGTCATAGAAATTTGTGGTAATGGAGTCAAACGTAAGCTTGACTTTGTTCTCTTTTTCGAAGAGTTGAATTCTGCTTTTTGCTGCACGATACTGTCGTGCCGTGCTGTCTGCAATTTTCTTGATCTTGACCTGGTAGTCGACAAAGGCATCCCAGTGGTCAAGGATGTATGGAGATACCTTAACTTCATAAATACCCTTTTTGTATTTCCGCTGATACGCGTCTTTGACCGTATAAATTGTCGGATCGATATCAGCGAGTTGAAGTTCGATTCGGATATCATCTATTACCCGTTTCTTTTTTTCGATTAATGCATTGATGTTTGAGTATCCGCGCATTGTTCTTTTTACCATTCCGGCATCATCCCAGTGTTCTGGGCTGATCATTTGACCAACTGAAATCAGTATTGATTTTTGATGATGGACATACATGATAAAGATTGGTGTGACTCCTCGGTCGTTAATTCGTTTCTTTCTTATGATTGCCTTTGTTGTTGCCATGCGTTTCGATTCGAGGTCTCGCTCTCGTCCGACATGGCCAAAAGTATCCTGAGCACTCCAGCTTACAGGAGGTATTTAATTAGCTTGGGTAGCCTAAAGTGAAGGTCAAGTTGGATGTCGAGCAAAGACCAGTAAAGTGATTTGATAACTGATCAATCATTTTTTACCCTTCCCAGGGAAAAATGAAAACAGTGGCAATACTTATATAACTCGTTGATTATCAGAACAGCCCAGCGGGATCACTAGCACCACGAAGCCAGGTTAAGCAGCCTGGCTTCATCATTTAAGTCCAAAAGGTCACTGTTTCAAGACCTTTAACACGTACCTACTTTTTCCATCATCTACTTGTATCAAATAGAACCCCGGCTTCAAGGGGGTCAAGTCTATTGTCGTTTCGGTTGTGGTCATGGTCTGTTCCCTAATCACCTGGCCATCCAAAGTATAAAGAGTAATTGTACTATTTGCTCGGCCGGTGACCGTGATCGGCCCAGGGCTTGGATTTGGGTAAGCACTGAATGTGGTTGAAGTTGCGTCTTCGACCCCAGTGATAACCGCAATAGTCACCGGGATGGTGATAAACGAGGTCAAGTCGCCATCACTGGCAATCAGGGTTATCTTCGAAAACCCGATGGCGTTGCCAACAATCAACAATACATATTGATTCGTACCAACAATGCCGCCCCAAACGGAGATGTTGTCGTTTTCCACATACCCGCCAAAATCGATGGGGTCCCCGTCGACTTCGGTGACTTCTACCGGTAGCCAGACTGAGTCTTTGACGCCCACGATCACCGATGCACTGCCTGCAATGATCGCGGGCGGATCATTTACGTTTTTCACAGTGAAGGTAAATTGATCAGAATAGGTTTGTTGGCCTTCGGTGAGGGTAAGCGTGAAGCGTTGAGAGCCATACGCATTCGGTTTTGATGAAAATACCAGCGTGCCATTTGGATTGAGTTGTACAGTAACGAGATCAGAGGTGGGTGGCTGAAGCGTAAAAACCCGTGACTGATTTTCCTCGCCGTAAGGAACCTTCACGTTGATCGCGTAAGGCCTGGGGGCCGGGAAATCTTCTTGAACGGTTGCATTGCCCTCGATGGTGAAGCTTGGGCCGTCCTCAACGGGGGCAATATGAACCGTAAAGGATGTGCTCACTGTACTCGTTCCATCAGACACGTTGAGGGTAACGATTTGGTCACCAAACTTGTCCGGTTTTGGGCTAATCTTGAGCTCCCTGTTTTTCACTTGTACGTCAAGCAAGGTGGTGGCTGGGCTGATACCAAAGGTGAGGAAGCGGGCATCGTCTGAGTGGCTAACAAGCGGATCCAGTGGAACAACAAAGGGTGCGAAATCTTCCGCTACATTAAAGTCGGGAAGAGGATTGAGGTTGGAGAGAGGTGCATCCGCGACATATTCATAAGCACCGATATCAACCAGCGAATTGGTTATGCGGGTATTTCCAAGAATATCCAATGTAGGCAGTTGGGAGACGATACTGCTGGTGCCGCCATCCACGGCGGGTGAGCCAGGGAGCAATTTGCCGTATTGGTTGGTCCCTGTCGCCAGGAGCGGATCGGAAGTAAGCACATTTTCGTAAAGAAAGATGCTGTTCGCATAGCCAAATACTCCACCGTTTCCGCCCTCCAAAAGTGTATTTCTAAATCCAACACGAGAATACGGATCAGCGATCCGGATTTGTCCTCCCAGATTATTAGCGATAATGGTGTTCGTGAAGGTCACATCACCCCCATAAATGGCGTAGTACCCGGCGCCCTCGGTGGCTGTATTGAAGGCGATTGTATTGTTGATGGATTCGAACCAACCAGCCCCATCGGATATGCCGCCCCCGCGATAAGCCTTGTTGTTAGTGATGGTATTGTTGATCAGGAAGGGCTGCCCACTCCAGTCTACACAGATACCTCCGCCGCTACCCGGTGTCTCATTGTACGCGATGATATTGTTGATGATTTTCGGCGAGCCGGAGGGGATATATATTCCGGCTCCATCCTGGTACAAGCGCGCGGTGTTGTGATGAATGTAGTTGTTCCGCACGATGACCTTTGACGTGGATACATAGATGCCTTGTGTTGAGTTGTAGCAAATTTCGCTATTGCTTACCCGCATGCCGGCCGCTCCATTCTCACTGAAGGCCAGGAGAGCGCCCACTCCGTTGTTTTCAACGTATTGTATTTTACAGTGATCAATCACTGTGGAGTCCTGTGGGCCGGATGCATACACGTAAAGGCCCTTCCATCGAACAGGTGTCACTTCGTCATAAGTGGTAAAGACGATTGGTTGCTGCGCAGTGCCCAAGGCCTTCAATGCCCCCAGAACTTCAAACTTATAAGGTCCAAGAAACACGAATTCAACGCCGGGGGTTACCAGAAGAGTTTTTGTTTCTTCGACGAGGACATTACCACCCACGACATATCGGGGAGCTGAGAAAGTTCCGAGTATCTTTCCTTTTATATAGACCCCTTCGATGATTTGGATGTATTGTTCTTTTGTAATCGAACGTTCGACATGGTTACCGTCCTTGATTGTCAGCGTGACGGCGAATCTCCCCGCGGTAGTGTATTGATGTGCCGGGTGCTGTTGGATAGAGGTGGACCCATCGCCGAAATCCCAGTGCCATTCCGTAATCATCGAACTCCCCTTGAATGAGCGGTCCCTAAAATGTACTTCCAGAGAATTATATCCCAGCAGGGTGTCTGCATCAAATTGGACCGAGGGGGGAAAATTCCCTGATGCCTGATGGAAATACCGCGCTCCAATGTCTGTGCGTGATCCGTCCGGGTCATGTGGGGTATCCGCCGCCCCTGCATCGATGCAGGGCGACATAGTTCGGTCAAATGCAGGGTAATTGCTCCAGGTCAATGAAAAGTCATTGGCGGAAGGATTTTTGAAGAGTGGTAAAGCATCAAGATTGTCTTTGGCAATCCCGGTATATGAGCCAGAATAAACAACAATGGCTGCCAACCCGCCCTCGAGGTTGCAGTTGTAAAATCCAGGACTTCCGCTGATGAGAAAGATTTCGTCATTTTCATTCTTCAAACCGCTGCGATCGCGGTTGTAAAAAATAATGTTGTTGATGAACTGGGGAGATCCTCCACTCATCACTCCTTCACCTCTTGCCGCCACGTTGAAAGCGATGGTATTGTTAATGACCCTGGGCGCAGCCGCAACGGACATACCGCCCCCGTCATCATGCTCCGACTCGTTATAGGTGATCAGGTTACCGGAGATTGTGGCATTTGACAAAACAACCAGGCCTCCTCCAGCCCAGGAAGAGTGATTGTAACTGATCATATTTTCTACGACCTGGCTTCCAGGTCCGGAGAGCCAAACGCCACCGCCGGTGTCGCCCGCGTAGTTGGCCTCGATCCGGTTGTTTTTTATTTCGGCGGCGCCGCCATACACATAAATGCCGCCTCCATACTGGGTTACCCAATTCTTCCGAATGGTGTTGTTGTTGATGCGGATGTTTGAATAAGCGGCATAAACTCCTCCTCCGCGGCCACCCGAGTTATTACGAATCAGGCAATGGGATATCCTTACTTTATGAAAGTCGTTCACGAGCACAGCATTACCCCCGGAAAGCGTGACGTCGCCGCCTGGATATTGTGTATGCTCAATCCTGCAGTACTCAATAATGGTGCTGTCTGTCCCAGGGCTAACGTTTTCGATGCGAATGCTGTGCCACGAGGAATTAGCGTCTTTCCGGTCAATGACGATGGAGTCCGCGGAGGTGCCGCGCGCCAACAGACTCCCGTTTACCGTCAACTTGTAATACCCCCTAAACAAAACGGTCACACCGGGCTCAAGGGTCAGGTTCTGGCCAGGTGGGATGATAAGATCGCCATTGATGAGGTAGGGGCTTGCCGCCTTCGTCCATGTTCCCGAGACAGGTCCGGCCGGAATGTTGGTCTGGCCGAAACAAACGATCCCCACAAAAAAGCAGCAAATGAAGAGGAGGCGACTAGGGTTGGTTACGTAAGTATTCACTTAATCAACAGTGGAGTTCTTTTAAAGATAATGACTTGCCTCCAATCCACTTCAAAATGCCACGAGCAACTGAATTCTCTTATTAACTACCTCTTATTCACTTCCTTCAGCAAATTGGTAAACTTGGGATCATCCCGGATGGGATCAAACCAGGGATCGAGGTCAAATGTGGTGAGCCAATAGTCGTTAATCGCGGCGCCCTTTTCGAAGTAGGCATAGGCCGTGGTAAGGTCGTTCATGCCGAGGTAGATGAAGCCGATGAAGGTGGGTGGTATGTACCGGGTTTTGGATTTTTCAACCAGGTAGGCGGCAATCTGTTTGGCCTTGTCGATTTGACCGGATCGGGCATAAGCGTAGCCCAGTGCCCAATTGGTTTCCTTCGATTCTACCGTTCGTTTCAGGTAGGAATCGATGGCCTTGGGATACTCGCCCATCTGCGTGTAAATGTTACCGCGGACCCACAGAATAAAATTGTCAGAAGGGAAGATCTTCAGCAGGCGATCACATTCCCGGATCGCAGCGGGGAAGTCACGGAACATATAAAAGGTTTGCACCAGGTAACCATTTGACCGTACCGACAACGGATTGAGTTCCACGGCCTTCTTGATGTGTTGTAAGGCCGCCTCCTTGTCGCGTGTCTTCCAGTCGAGAATTGTGTAGCGATAGTAAGTCACATCGTAAGCCGGGTTGAGCGCGATGGCTTTTTCCAGCGCTTGCCGGGCGCGGACGTAGTCATGGGTGCCATAGATGTGATAAGCGCTGATGGCCACATAGGCTTCGCCGCAAAGGCTGTCAAGAGCCAGCGCTTTCTGCGCATACTTGAGGGCAGAAGGAAGCACGTCGGAGGGGGCGGCGTAGCCCCAGTCCATGAACGCAATGTAGGTTTCGGCCAATCCCGTGTAGGCCGTAACGAAACCCGAGTCCTGCTCTATGGCCTTCTCGAAAAGGCTCTTACTCTTTTCGGCGTGACTGAGGGCTGGCCCCTGGTTGGTAAAGAAGAGCCCTTGCTGATAGTATTCGTAGGCCAGGGTGTTTTGCGTGGGCGCTTTTTTGATCCGGTCCTGTTCACTGGGCGTAAGCGTGATCTTCAATCCTTCCGCGATCTCCTGCGCCACCTGGCTTTGGACCTGGAACACATCGCTCAGTTCGTTGTCGAAGCTGTTGGTCCATACATTATTGTCTTCGCGGGCATTGATGAGCCGGGCATTGATCCGGATTTTGTTGTTCGATCGCTGCACACTCCCTTCCAGCACGTAGGCGACGCCAAGTTCTTCCGCAATCTGCCGGATAGTCTTGGTGGTATTCTTGTACATCAGCACGGAAGTGTGCGAGGTGACATGCAGGTTGGCGATCTTGTACAGCTTGGAGATGATGTCGTCGGTGATGCCATCACTGAAGTATTCCTGTTCAGGATCATGGCTCAGGTTGGTAAACGGCAGCACGGCAATGGACTTGTTGTGCGGGGGCAGGGTTACCACCGTCTTTGTCACCGGGGCGGCCTGCCAGGTCATGACGACCAGCACCAGGGCGATGAGTGTATTGATAGCGTGGAGGTACACCTGTTTTCTCCGGGGGGACGGATCGTTGGACTCCTGAAACCAGCGGAAGATAATCGTAGCCGGCAGGCCAAAGAGCAGCAGGATCAGGAAGGCATCAAACAGGCGGGAGTCCCAGTTGTATCGCTGCGAAAAGAAGCCGAATGCCTCCAGCACCACCCATGCGCTTCCGAGGTAGACGACTACTGTCTGACCGATTTTTCGCCGCTTCAGTTCTGCCAGTATGCTGGGTTGCTCGCTCATGAAACTTGAGAAGACTAAAGTTAGGGAAAAGAAGGGTTCAGGATTAAGTGATCGTGGAAGGAGGTCACTTTCTAATATTGAGATACCTGTTCAACGCCTCCAGCCGATCCGTATTAATAAAGTCAACTCCTGCGTCGAGGAGTACGCCCCACGCTTCTTCGCGATCCGGAATGGCCCATAACCGAAGTTTCTTGTTTTCGGCGTGTACGCGCTTGGCGAGGGTCCGGAGTTTCTGAAGTTCAGCCTCATCAGGGTTGCCTTTGCCGCTCCAGCGCATCCAATTGTCATAGCGATCACTGATGAGCGGAACCTGGTCGGCGGAGTATCCTTTGTCAAGGTCACCGGGGCGTCCGTCGATACAGAGGCCGGGAGTGGCTAGGATCAATGAGTAATCTCGATTGCCTGAGAGGATGAATTGAACAAAGGGTGGTGATTTTTCTGTTCTGAACAAGCCCGGATAAGTGGTAAGTGTTTCGACCAGTTTCTTCAGCGTGGCCCGGGCCTCCGTCTTGATGTCCACCAGCAGAATCATTTGTTCTTCATGATCGGCGTTTCGGCGCAAGCTATCCAGGGGCTTGAGATAAAGTGCCTGGAGTGTTCGCGCGGTGGAAGGCTTTGGCCGGTGGTGGGAAACATGAAGTTCTCCGCCGACCAGGTGAATATCTGCTTCGAAGCTGCGGAACCCATTTTCATAAGCGTCATAAAAAGGCCGGGTGTGTTCGTAGTCGTTGTGCGCGTGAGCCTGAAGATGTACCGTTTGTGCGAAGCCCGGGCAAACGCAAAGCACGGCTGGCAAGATCAACGAAACATGCATCATTCAAAGTAAGCAAACTCTCTCTTATTTGGGACATCGCGTCAATTGTACAGAAGGGCGAAACTAAGGCACACTTGCTTCCCCAAACATTAGCGTTACCTTACAAGTTCTAAAACGACCAAATACTCTTAAATGACGTTTATTGACCATGTTCTTGAGGTACCATCGTATGGATGGGCTGACAGTAACGGGAAATTGATTACACCAACACTGAAACAATTGTGGGGAGAAGCTTTTTCACGCATCAATATTTTTCAATCAAAAAAGAAGTGGATTCCATTCATTAACTGGTTCACCGCCATATGCATGGTGCCGTTTCTTTACTTCTTCGTGGTCTACTACATCACGTGGCCGCTGCTGCTGGCGACCGTGGTCTATGGGATGGTGATCATGAGTACCCATGGCACCATCTGGTTCCACCGGTACTGCACCCATCGGGCGTACACGTTCAGTCACCCGGTGTGGCGTTTCATTACACAAAATCTTGTGCTCCGGACCTTTGCGGAGGAGGTCTACGTGGTCTCGCATCACGTGCATCACCTGAAATCCGACAAGCCGGGTGATCCCTATAATTCCAATGCGGGCATCATGTACTGCATGCTATCGGATGTGAATCACCAGGCGATCGCGAAGGATTTGGACGAGGAGAACTTCCGAAAGGCGAGCCATTTTCTCAGCCACACGGGGATACCAAGGAATTCCTTTGCCCAATATCTCAAGTGGGGATCAATCGCGTCACCCGGGCACACGGTGGCGCTTTGGGCGCTCAACTGGACATTTTGGTATGGCGTGTTCTTTCTTATTGGAGGACACGGACTGGCGTGCGGGCTGTTTACCGGGGCACTGTTCTGGTTTGTGCTGGTACGCGCTTTCAATTACACCGGGCATGGCGGCGGGAAGGTCAAGCACGTCGAGGGTGTGGATTTTGACCGCAGCAACATGTCAATCAACCAAAATCGCCCCGGTTTCCTTTCTGGCGAGTGGCACAACAACCATCATCTCTACCCGGAAAGCGCGCGTGCTGGATTCCTGCCTTACCAACTAGACCTGGCGTGGATTTACATCTACGGTCTCTACAAGATTGGTGGTGTTTCCCGGTTTACAGATTCCAAGAAGCAGTTTCTGAAACGCTTCGGGCTGTAATCTTTGGCTGAAGGCTTAAAGCATAAAGCTAAATGCTTACAGCTAAATGGGTGTGTTTAGCCTTTCAATTCCAGCCTCCGGTGGTGAGCTCCATAGGACAATCCCATTAGAGCAAAAGGGACAAGCAACGTTAACATCATCGGGTCAAAACCGTTGTCGGCCAGCATGGAATAAACAGCACCGATGAAGTCAAAAAACAAGCCGGCATAACACCACTCGCGCAAGCGCGGAGGAATCGGCACCAGAAGCCCGATGGAGCCAACCACTTTTGCCAAGCCCAGGAAGGGAATGATATACTGAGGAAAGCCCAGGTCGGTGGTGATGAGATCAATCGACCCTTGCGTCATCAGGAGGTTTTGCACACCGGTCATACCCATGAACAAGGCAAAGAGAACGGTAGATGTCCAGTAAATGATGTTGAGTTTATTCATAGCACGGTATTTGGTTCGTCAGGGTTTCTTTCCAATGGCTTGCAGGGCTGCCTCGGCGGCATAGCGTACATCACCGTTTCGATTTTGTTCCAGCACACGGCGGATGGATTTTTCCGCAGGCGCGGCATCAGGACCTATCTCGCCCAGCAGGGTGATGAGCTGGTACTGCAAGCCGCCGTCTTGGTCCGTGGTTTTGTCGAGGCGTGCGATGAGCGGACCCACAGCAGGCTTGCCAATCTGCACCAATGCCACCTTCGCGGCTTCGGTATCATTGCCGTAGTGCGGAAGCACATCGATCATGTGTGTGATTGCTTTCGTTTGAGAGGTCCGGCAATTGCCCAGCACACCAATGGCCAGCGTTTGAATTTCATCCAATTTGCCACGGTCTTCGAGTGAACGCTTGTCAAACAAGGAGACTATAGTGGGCTCAATCTTCTTCGGTCTATCACCCATTTGGATCAGCAGCTTCATTACCCGAAGTTGTTCGTCGAGGTTGGTGCCAGACAAGATTTGCTGTGCTTCGTCCAGGGTGGGAATGATTCCGGGAACGGGAATGCCATTGCGCACACAGAAGTTGATACGGTCTTCCTGTTGGCTGGGATAGGGAGTTAGCGTTACGTATTGGGCGAACTTCTCGGCACACCGGGCAGCAAGGATCTTCAGGTCCGCTTCAGGGAAATCCTTCCGAATTTCGCGATTGCGCGCGTCGTTGAGCGTGAGGTTGAAGTCCCACGCGAGGTCGTATAACTGCTCATGGGCCTTGGGGTACTCATGCCCGTTTACAAATTCGCAGATCCAACCCATAATTTCTGTTTTGCGAGCCGCGGTGGTTTCCGCTTTATACATCGCGTGCAATTCGGAGAAAAGGGTGGCCTGGTTCTTATCGTCAAGTTTCAGGCGAGGACTGTACGTCGGGTAAACATGCTGGCTCAAAGGATTATTGCTCTTCACACCTTCCATCATCTCGAAGAACGCCGTTTCGTAGGTGACGGGCCTGGGCAAACCGATCTTTCCGCTGGAAGCAAGTGAGAAATATTCGGCAATACGCGAAGTGGAAACCGCAAAATCGGTCTCCGGTTTGGCGAGCAGGTAATTGAGGTAATTGGAAAGCGAGTAGTTCCCGACCCGCGACACCGCATGCAGACTGGCCTTCCATTCTGTATCATCCAGCTTCTTGTCAGCCGTAATGAACCTGACGATTTCATAAGCCCGATCATCGTTGGCCGGAAATGAGATCGTGTCGAGTGTTTGGAGAAGGAATTGTTTGTAGGTTGGGTGATCAATGGAATACCTGGAAAACGCATACATAACGTGGTAGTGCAGTTGTCCGCACAGGTTGTCGAAGGGTGTCTTCATCGCCTCCTGCACCACGACATCGATCTTCTCTTTAGTCGACAAGTCGTTCAGTCGTGACTTAAAGTCATTCACTTTTTCTTTGCAGATGTCTTCCTTGGTTCGTGCGGCAGTTGGTGTCGGTGTGGTTGTGTTCTGGATCGTTACCTGCACAGGCACAGTGGTCGGTTGCACGGCAGGGGTGGCGACGGCGCCTGCAGCGGGAAAGAGAGCCGCAAGGTTCTTGTTCATCTTGATGCGGCCGTTATAGCTGACCAGGATTTCACCGGAGGCGACATCAATGAGCCGTGCACTTACGTCAGTGTAGGACTTCAATTTCGTATACGTTCCGGAGAGCAGGGCATCGATGGGTGCCAGCTGACCGATCTTCAGGGCCGCAGCCGGCTTCATCAGGTCGGTGAGGATAAACTCGTGTTCTTTCAGGATGGCGTCCAACCGGGTGCGTTCGAAGAGTTTTACTTTGTCCGGGTGGTTGCCCAACAGGCCGATGACAGTTTCAGTAAGGTATTCACCAAACTGTGTAGAAGCCTGGGTTGATGCTGCCGTGGCCGTGAAGGGTACTACCGCAAGCCTGACCGGTGAAGCCGGCTGCGGCGCGTTAATCACTTTGTCGGCCAACTCAGCGGTTACGACTGAATAGTTTCTCGCTTTTTGTGCCTGCAAGGTGAGGGAGCAGAACAGCAGCGGGATGAGTAGACGTGACATGCCGCAAAATACGGATTTTGACAACTATGTACTTGCCTTCTGTGGGCGCGACAAGAGGGTGAATATCAAAGTTACCGCGATACGAAACAGCATGGCCTTGACCGTTTTTTCTTCATAGACCCCGCCGGACTGGATGTGCCAGAGCAACCCTGAAAAGGTAAGGATAAGGAGGATGACGCAAACCAGCAACAATCGCGTTGTCCACGGTTGTTGTGTCAGCAAGCCATAGACGGCAGCTAAGTACAGCCAACCGCACCCGAAGTTGGCGATGACCACAAACAAAACATAGTTGCCTTCCTTTTCGCGGATCCCGAAAAGATCAAAGAGTACAGAACCACTCATGAACAGTGTCACTAATGCAAACAGGGCCAGGAGCAAAGCAGTAATCTTGGGCAGGATCGTTCTCATGAAGTCAGTGGCAGGCAGAACAATTTAGTGGGCAAGCACATGTGTGCCGAGGAACTTCTCAAACAATATATTCAGGCATTCTTCCGCGTCAGCGAGGTCAGTCTCAAACTTTTCCCTCATGATGGCCACCCCATCGCCGACTTCAGCGGCTAGTGACCGGTAGTAGTTAATGCCCGCCACCAGGTTATTGTGGAATTGTTGTAAGTAGGCCTTTTGCTTAGTATCGATCACCGTCTTTGTATCAGCCAGCAGCCCGCTCCAATAATCCACATACAGTTTCAGTTCCTTGATGAACATGTGCGGGCGGCGGGGATGACGAATAATATTGGTTCTACCATAAATGTGGTCAATCATCCTTCGCAGCGAGACGATTTCAGAGAAATAGGCGATGTTGGGTCCCGGGCAGATGTTTACTGCCTTGAGGTTTTGGAAAGGAGTGAGGTGGTACTGATTAACCGCCGCGTTGCTCAGTCCCACGCAAAGACATTCCTTGTCCAGGATTTTCTGGAGCTCGCGCTCATACTCGGCGCCGGGCAGGTTCCTCGCCTTCAGCTCTTCGATCTTCTTTTTTTGGTACGTGTGCGAGGCGGTGCAAATGGGCTCATCACCAAATTCTGTGTTGAAGGCCAGGAATTTCTCCAGGCATGGGCTTCCGGGCTTGCCCTTCAGGATGCGTGAATACTTTTCTGTTTCGGCAGTGGTTCCTTTCAGGTAATAGAAAGGAACGCCCAGGGGAGAGTTGTGACTGAGCACCACATCTTCTTCGCCGGATTCCTGGAGTCGTTTCAAGGTTATTTCATCTACCGTGGTGGCTTCAGGCACGAGCAGGAAAGGCGTTCCCCAACCCGTTCCGTCCACGGCATAATGGTTTCGCAGGAACAGGTCCTCCTCACTTGTGCCGATGCCGCCCTGCACAGTGATCCGGATCACGGGAGCTTTGGGGAGTGCGGGCTTCCCTTTTTCTCTCAGTGAAGTGGTGTAGATGTCGAATAAGGACTTTTCAAGTTCTGCTCTTCTGGACTTGAATTCTTCCAGGATAGGGCCAAGCAGGTAGCCGTCGGAGGCAAAGGCATGACCGCCGCAATTCAGCCCCGATTCTATCCGGAACTCACTGGTCCACATTCCCTTTTTGGCCAGCATCTTTCCCTGGATGAGTGCGGAACGGAAGTCGGAGACTTTGATGACAATCTTCTTGCGGAAGATTCCATCGGGACTGGCATCAAAGTCATTCAGTTTCTCCATATAGGCGAACAAGCGCGGGTTCATTCCAGCCGATAGAATGACCGAGGAGTTCGTCAGGTTGCTGTTCACATAACCTCTCATCGCGGCGACGGCGTCTGATCCATCTTCGATGACCTCCCCATTCTGATCCTTGTTCACTTTGTCCACCTTGGTCATGATGTTCACGTCGATGCTCCCGGGAACAATCTTTTTCCTCAGCAGGCCGTCGAGGAGTTTTCGTTCAGCGGGCTGGTCGGTTGCGTTCATGCGCTGGTAGAGTTGTTTCAGCGGGTTTTCTTCGGGGAGCATTTCAAAGTACTCGCTGATCCTGGATCCTTCGCCAAAAGGTTCGACCCTCATGGCCTCGGCCTGGCGTTGCACGATGCGGTCGAGCAGGTTGAGGTAGTCGGTAATCCGACGGGCGCGGGCGTCAGGCTCAGTCCGGTCGATGGGCACATACGCCTCGCCGATCAGCGGGTAATAATGACTTCGCATCTTTTCAATCAGGTTGTCTTCCACGATGGAAATGACAGAATTGATCCCGAACCGCGCCACTTTAGCGGGTGTATCAATGGTGTAGGCGAGACCCATGACGGGTATATGGAAGGTGTGTCGTGCGGCTTGCATGTGAGGGTAATTGTATGGGACATGCAAGCTACGAAATAAAGGACAGAATAGTCCTAATTAAGTGAGGAGCGAACTGCCTTAATGGGAGGGGCCTCGCAGGAACGAAAATACGTAGTACTTCCACGCTTTTTCGTCGAGAAACAGCCCGCGGGAGGCGAGGTCGTTGCCATCGCGTTCGAAGGAGACGTCGCTGAGGAGATCAACCAGCTGCCAGGAGGTGTTGGCCAGGTCCACAAACGGGAGCTTGACGAAGCACTGGCTCCGGTCGTTGGCAAAATTGACCGCAACAATGAAGTGATCCTGGCTGTCTTCCCAGCTGTAGGCGATGTAGTTTTCGTTGGATGCATTGCCGCCCCACGCAGGGGCACACTCCAACAATTTCCAGCGCCCGGTTTGAAATGCCGGACGACTTAATACATCCAGCAACCTTGCGTAGAATCCCTGGAGACGGGTGTCAACCGGTTCTTGCGGTGCGCGCACGAGATGGGGTGAAATGCGTTTGGTTCTTCCTTCGAATTGTCCCTGGTGGAAGAACCGGAGCCCGGTGGACAGGAATGTAATCACCGCGGCCGCTTCATGCGTGTCGGCGTTAAACGTGCTGGCGGCGCGGGGTTCGTCGTGGTTCTCCAGGAAACGGGCCATCTTCTCCTGGTACTCCAAATTCGCACAGAGGTGATCGTGTACGGGCTTGGGATGTCCCTCCCGCAGACGGTCGTACAGTCTTTTGTCATAGGTAAAGTCGAATCCTTGCTGTTGCAAGGTCCACTCCAGGTCCCAATACACTTCGGCCATAAAGATGAATCCCGGATGGTGATCCTTGACACGGCGCACGGCTTGCGGCCAGAAGGGCGCGGGTTTCTTTCCCCATGTTCGTTCAAAAACGTCGGGCAGTACCAGCATGGCCATGTCGCATCGGATGCCATCACATTTTTCTGAGATGCGGATCAATTCACGAGTCATCGCCTCTTCCAGTTCGGGGTTGGCGTAATTCAGTTGCACGGTATCCGGCCAGCCCGTGAAGTACGGATCGCGTCCATAGGCAAAAATCCTGTCTCCGCCTTCCTGATGTTTCCGAAAATAGTTGAGGGGTTCCTGCTGCAATTTTTCCTCGCTTCCCTGTATGAAAAAGTCGGGGTAGGATTCGAGCCAGGGATGGTCGAGCGCCATGTGGTTGGGCACAAAATCCAGCATCAGTTTGAGTCCGAACCGGGCCATTCGTTCGCGAAGTCTTGCCAGGGCTGCATTGCCTCCAAGCCCTTCGTGTACGGAATAGCCCGTAATCGCAAACCCGGATCCGGCAATGTCCTCATCTCGCAAGTCGGGCAACGTTTCCTTAAATTCATTTCTCCAACCTTCCTGGCTGCGCGAAACACGTTGCCCTTCCGCGCCCGTTTGCCATACACTTAATAACCACACCCACTCAAAGCCATGCGTTCGGCATCGCTCCAGTTCGGAATCCGGAATGTCATCCAGGGTGGCATTGCGTCCCAGGGAAGTTGACAGGTTAGTAAGCAGTACCCGGGTATTAATATGATAGAGTAGCGGATAGGATGCAGATGCCATACATATGCGTGATTCCCTTTTTAGGAATCAGGATACCCCAAAATGACAAGTTGTAGGCAAGATAGGGATGACTAATGTCAGGCCCGTGCAGAATTGTTGAGCTTTCGAGCATCTGGATGCAGGGGAACAATGCATAGTTTCCGGAGGTCAACACAATTGTTAACGGTTACGCCTAAGATTTTGCTGCGCTCCGCACGGGGCAATAAAAAAAACCGCCCCGGTTTCCCGGGACGGTCTTCGCTTTGGCACACGCAGATTCTTCAGATGAAGATGATCTGGGTGCCTTCCCCATCAGCTAGCGCATACATGTCGCCCACTGTAATGATGTCCTTGACCTCGGGAAGGAAATCGTCCTTCTTGAGGTGGAACATATCTGCGGCAAGTTTGCATGCGTAGATTTCGCCTCCGCCAGCTTCAATCATTTGGAGAAACTCAGTGACATGGGGCATGTCCAGTTTATCCATCTCCTTCATCATCATGTAGGAAGCAAATGCTTCAAACCCCGGGAGTCCGCCAAGCATGGTGGGCATTCCAGGCATAAACGCCGGGTTACCTACCGTGGCAGTGTGCAGATGATCGGCTTTCTTTTTCGTAATGGCTTCGAGACCAAAGAACGTGAAGAACATTTTGGCTTCAATGCCTTCCATCAACGCGCCGTTGGCAAGAACGAGGGCGGCGTAAACATCTTCCAGTTTTCCCTTGGAGCAGATGACCAACACCCGCTTCAGTTTTTTCTCATTTTTTATCGTCGGAGCAGGCTTGCTCTCGGTGACGGGTTTATCCAGTGTTTCAATCATGGCTCAATAGTTTAGAGATTTTGAATCAGATACAGCTAACGGGTTTCGGAATTCCGGCAATCTTACTGGAGACCTTGAGTGGTCCGCCTGGGAAGAGTTGATAAAACTCTTTAATGTCCGTGATTCCGGAAGTTCCCACTTTGCGGATCGTGAGGGCGACCCCCTCAGATTGCTTCTTGCGCAACCATTCAATCACTGCCCAGTGTTTGTCAGTGAGCGTGATGCCGTAGCCTTGAGCTATTTCCTGGGCCCATTCGCGTGTCCAGGTGTTGGGATCAAGCAGATAGCCTTCTGCGTTGACCGGGAGATTCATTACGATAGTTTCCATATGACAGGGTTTAAGCGTTAAACTAATGTGGTTTCCTTTTTCGTTTCGTTGATTTTCCCGCTCATGGACATGTGCGTGGGTACGGGAAGTTTTTTGCCGGTGAGCAGCATGTGCCAATACACCCATCGGAAGGCCAGCTTGCCCATGTGGTTGGTCAGCGTGGGCTTCAGCAAGTCCATCGGACCCACGTAGGCCAGCGGGAATTTGCCAGGGAGCGGCTCGGTGGTGTAGTTGAAGTCGATCAGCGCAGCCTTGCCAAAGCCGGTTTCAATGAAGCAGTTGGCGTGTCCGTCGAATGTGGCGGTCAAAGGCTTGTGCTGAATGTAACTCAGAATATTTTCGGTCAGGATCTCTGCTTCGAAGTGAGCTACGGACCCTGCTTTTGATGCCGGAAGGTTGGTTGTATCGCCGATGACAAATACATTTTCAAACTTCTTCGACTGGAGGCTGAACTTGTCGGTCTGAACAAAATTTAAACCATCCTCGTCGCCCAGCTGGCTGTGTTCGATCACGGCATCGCCCTTGTTTACCGGGATGCTGATGAGCAGATCAAACGGGACTTCTTTGCCATCGTAAGAGACGATGGTCTTCTTGTCGTTGTCCACATGGCTGAGGTAAAAGTCAGGTATGACTTCAATCCGTTTTTCCTCCATCAGCTGATTGAGCATTTCGGTGGCTTTCGGTTTGGTGAACGCCCCGGAAAGCGGCGTGACATACTGGATGGTCACTTTGTCGCGCATCCCTTTTTCAGTGAAGTAGGCATCCGCCAGGAAACTGAACTCCAGCGGAGCCACCGGGCATTTGATTTGGGTTTCGGCCAGGTTCACGACCATTGTGCCGCCGGGCCAATCATGAAGTTTGTTGGCCAGGGCAACGGCGCCCTCATAGGTGTAGAAGTCGAAAATATCTTTATGCCAGAGTTTATCTTTCAGGCCGGGTGTTTCAGCAGGAGCAATTTCCACGCCGGTGGCGATGATCAGGACGTCGTAAGCCATGGTCTCACCGCTCTTGAATACGACCTGGTTCTTTTCTCCTTCAATCTTGTCGACTTCCTCGATCATGAAGTGAACTCCTTTTGGAATGAACTCGGTGCGCGGACGAATCACTTCTTCGGGTTTGTAGATGCCGAACGGGATGAACAAAAATCCGGGCTGGTAGTAATGGGTATTGTCACGATCCACGATGGTGATGTGCCATTCGTCGGCATTCACTTCGTGATACAATTTGTTTGCCATCATCGTCCCGGCGGTTCCGGCTCCGATAATGAGAATCTGCTTTTTCATAGCTGTGGGTTGATGATGTAAAGGTGGCTGAGCACCCTTCACGGGCCAATGATTGGCCTCACAGGGGCTGCTGATTTGGGTCACCGGAAATCGGTAACCTTGGTTACACAGGCCGCATTGAAATCGTCCGTTCGAGTGAGGTACAGATTGAACCAACAGGTCCTTGGCCGGGTTTTAGTATCGTCAGTACAAGGATTATTGATAACTTGATAAAATCTGCAAATAAATAGGCTGCCGGTGACCACGTTCTACGTCAAAAATATGGTTTGCAACCGCTGCATTATGGTGGTGCGGCAACAGTTGGAGGCCTTGGGCCTTCACCCCGAGAAAGTGGTTCTCGGGGAAGTGGCGCTTCGTGAGGAAAACCTGAACCAGGATCAATGGATGGCCATTGAAAAGTCCCTGGCTTCAGCAGGATTTGAGCGAATTGATGACCGGAAGTCGAGATTGATTGAGTCCATCAAGAATGAAATCATCAAACGTGTTCATGCCCCGGAGGGATTGGTCCGAAAGTCAAACTGGTCCACCCTGCTGGCGGAAGCACTTCATTATGATTACGACTACCTGAGCGGACTTTTTTCCTCGGTAGAAGGGATTACCCTCGAGCAGTACATCATTCGTCAGAAGGTGGAGCGGGTGAAAGAGTTGCTTTTCTACGATGAGCGTAACCTAAGCCAGATTGCGCACCTTATGGATTACAGCAGCGTGGCCCATTTGTCCTCTCAATTCAAAAAAGTCACCGGTCTCACCCCTTCGGAATTGAAGAAGTCACGGAGCCAGGGAGTCAATCGGAAATCCATTGATCATATCGCCTAGTGCCAGGCGCAGGCCGGGACGATATAACAGAAACCCGGAAAAGTATAAAACGCGAAGGCCGTGTTCCCGGTATACTTGTAGTGAACATTTGCCGATGAGTCCAGCGCCATGCAAGCTCCAGGAAGTATGAATAAAGCAGTCAAAACCTCCTTTCCCGTTCTCGAGATGACCTGCGCCGCGTGCGCGGTTAGCGTGGAGTCGATGCTGAAATCAACACCGGGTGTTTCAGCTGCTTCCGTCAATTTTGCGAACCAAACCGCGCTGGTGGAATTTGACCCAACGGTCACAAAACCCCAGGATCTTCGGCAGGCTGTGCAGTCCATCGGGTATGACCTGGTGGTTGATGTGGAGGACCCCCAGGCCATCCAGGAGGCGGAACGCCTGAAGCACCTCGGCGCTATCAGGTCGCAAACCATTTGGTCTACCGCATTGTCCTTGCCGGTTGTGGTGATCGGGATGTTCTTTATGGAGTTGCCGTTTGGCAATTACATTTCTATGGCCTTGGCAGCACCCGTTGTTTTTTACTTCGGCAGAAATTTCTTCATCCATGCATGGAAGCAAGCAAGATTCAGGAAGGCCAACATGGATACGCTAGTGGCACTGTCTACCGGCATTGCCTTTGCCTTCAGCGTTTTCAACACCTTCTTCCCTGAATTCTGGCATGCCCGTGGGCTCCATGCGCATGTGTATTATGAGGCCGCCGCGGTGGTCATAACATTTATTTCCCTGGGAAAATGGTTGGAAGAACGGGCAAAGTCCAGCACCTCGTCGGCCATTCGCAAGTTGATGGGATTGCAGCCAAAAACCGTGCGCGCCATCATCGATGGCTCTGAGCGCGAATTGCCAATCGTTGCCGTCAAGGAAGGGCATGTCTTGCTGGTTCGTCCCGGCGAAAAGATTCCTGTTGATGGTGTGGTGAATTCGGGCAACTCCTACGTGGATGAAAGCATGATTTCGGGCGAACCGATTGCTGTTGAAAAGAAATCCGGCTCCTCGGTATTTGCAGGTACAATCAATCAGAAAGGCAGTTTTCAGATGGAGGCCAGGAAGGTAGGTGGTGATACGCTGCTGGCCCAGATCATCAAGATGGTTCAAGAGGCCCAGGGAAGTAAAGCACCGGTGCAGCAACTGGTCGACAAGGTTGCGGGTGTATTTGTGCCGGTGGTGATGGGCATCTCGGTCTTGACTTTTATCGTTTGGATGATTTTTGGCGGAGAGAATGCCTTCACCCATGCGTTGCTCACTTCCATTACCGTCCTGGTGATTGCGTGCCCCTGCGCATTGGGCCTGGCCACACCGACGGCCATAATGGTCGGTGTGGGCAAGGGGGCTGAGCACAATATCCTGATCAAGGATGCGGAAAGCCTTGAACTGGCACGTCGGGTGAATGCCGTAGTACTGGACAAGACGGGGACGATAACCGAAGGCAAACCCAGGGTAACCCAATTAAGCTGGGTTGGACACTCCGTTGAGACAGAGAGATGGCGGGACATAGTATATAGTATGGAGCTCCAGTCAGAACATCCACTAGCCCAGGCAGTGGTGGACTACTTGAGCCTTGAAGGGGCGCGCCGGGTTACGGTGACTGATTTTGTGAGCCTTACGGGCAGGGGTGTTGCAGGTCGAGTTGAAGGGAACGAATATCAAATCGGGAATGCTTCGCTTATGGCTGAACGGGGAATTCGGGTTCCTGACAAAGAGCGAGAACTGGCCAAGCGTTGGGAAGAAGAAGCTGAAACGGTCATATATATAAGTGGAGCAGGGCAATTATTGGGGATGCTTGCCATTGCCGACCGGGTGAAGCCCACCTCACGGGCAGCGGTGGAGACACTGGAAAAGATGGGTGTGACGGTATATATGCTCACGGGTGATCACGAAGCAACGGCGGCAGCCGTAGCCCGCCAGGTTGGCGTGACCCATTTTCAATCGGGCGTGATGCCAACCGACAAAGCGGACTTTGTTAAGCAACTCCAGGGCTCCGGAAAAATAGTCGCGATGGTCGGCGATGGAATCAATGACTCGCAAGCCTTAGCCCAGGCTGACGTAAGCATTGCCATGGGCCGGGGCTCCGACATTGCGATGGATGTCGCCAAGATGACGTTGATTACTTCCGATCTCATGCTCTTGCCCAAGGCACTGGTGCTTTCAGCAAAGACCGTTGCGGGAATCCGGCAAAATCTCTTTTGGGCATTTGTCTATAATCTCATCGGTATACCCATTGCGGCTGGCATCCTTTATCCGTTCAATGGCTTCCTGCTTGACCCGATGATCGCCGGTGCGGCGATGGCCATGAGTTCGGTAAGCGTGGTGACCAATAGTCTGAGGTTGAAGTTTACGAAGCTATAGGTTTCCCGCAGATCTGCGCGGATCGAGCCCACGCAGATTTTCGCTGATTTGATTTCAGGAAATTTCTAGATACTCCAGCTGTGAGTAACCTGGTTGAAGATTGTCCGGAATTCCGTACATGAGGAAGAGGTAACGCATCAGTTCACTGCTGTTAAGTTTGTTAATGACTGATAATGAAATCTCTTTCATCGTAAGAGGATGTATTTTTAGGGTTTACAATACATTAGGGCCTGGTTTGTTGGAGTCGGCCTATGAAGCGGCGCTTGCTTTTGAGATTGAAAAGGCTGGCCTGAAGGTGATGCGACAGGTTGGACTTCCCATGATCTATGAAACCATTGAAGTAGATGTCGGATACCGATTGGATGTGTTGGTGGAGGATCAAGTCATCCTGGAAATCAAGTCGGTTGAGCATTTACTGGAAGTCCACCACAAGCAATTGCTGACCTACCTGCGGCTTTCCCGGTACAAACTCGGACTATTGGTAAATTTCAACACCGACGATATTTCCCACAGCATTTTCAGAAAGGTCAATAATCTTTGAATGTTTGAGATCGGATCAGCGCAAATCTGCGTGTATTTGATCTGCGTAATCTGCGGGAAAAACGTTGGGTGCTCGCCCAGTTGACGTCAGGCAGCCCCGGCGATGATTTCGGTCATGGTTTAGAAGACAAAAACATCGGAAGTTGGGATTCCCCGGCAGGCCGTGCCTGTCGCTCAAATTCTCATGGTATGATGACCCTGACACCTCCCGACGTGTTCACCAATGAGTCCGTCGCGCAGCAACTGGTTGAAATAGGAAAAGAAATGGAAGAGGCCGAGGACTTGTATTCCGACCTCCTTTCCGCCCTGCATCCCAATTTCCGCCGCAGCGGAACCAACCTGTTGCACTACCTGATCCTGCGAAGTAAAGAGATCCGGGAAATCCAGGAATACCTTCACCAGGCAGGGCTGTCTTCCCTCACCAATTCGGAAAGCCACACCTTGTCCCAGGTCAAAAACGTGCTTAGCTGGCTGAACCACAATCACCCGCTCTCTCCGCTGGGAGGTTGTGATTTTACTACCGCGCTTTGGCTTCGGCAATCCAATGCCGAACGATTGCTGGGCATCTATCCTGTCCAGGATCGTCCGCACATCATGGTAACCTTTTCTGCCGAAATGATGATTGAATCGGCTCTGGTCGAGCAAATGCTGAATGAAGGGATGTCCATCGCGCGGATCAATTGCGCTCATGATAAAGAGGAAGATTGGTTGAAAATGATTGAAGTCTTGCGTAAAGCGGAGTTCAAGACCGGAAAAACCTGCAAGATCTACATGGACCTGGCTGGCCCAAAGATTCGTGTGCGCTCCATTGCTCCGTTGAAAGCCACGGAAAAGAAACAACTGAAGCTGAAGGAGGGCATGGAGCTGACCTTGAGGTACCGTGCCTCTGGAAAGAAAACCGAAGAGAACGATGTGATCTATGTGGAGCCTCGCGAAATTCTCTCCTGCGTGAGGGTGGGTGAGCCTATCGTATTTGATGATGGTAAGTTTGAGGCCACGGTGGTCAAGGTAGACCCGGGTGCGGTGGTCGTTCGCGTGGTTCGCATCAGTGCCAAGAAACCGGTGCTCAAACCGGAGAAGGGAATCAACCTGCCCAATTCGGACCTGAAGATTGCGGCGCTAACCCCGGATGATCTCCGCAACATCCCCTTCATCTGCAAGTATGCCGATATGGTGGGCTATTCATTTGTGATCAGCCCCGAGGATGTCGACCACCTGAGAGCAGAGTTGGAAAAGAATGGTAACGGCCGTCGCCCGTCCATCATTCTGAAGATCGAACGACTGGGCGCGATCAAGAACCTGCCGGGCCTGCTGCTGAATGGCATGAAAGATGAGTCGCTCGGCGTAATGATTGCCCGGGGTGACCTGGCAGTGGAAATCGGGTTTGAGCGATTGAGCGAAATCCAGGAAGAGATATTATGGATCTGTGAAGCGGCCCACGTGCCAGTGATCTGGGCTACCCAGGTGTTGGAGACGATGAACAAAACCGGTTACGCTACGCGTTCAGAGATTACCGATGCCGCGATGGGAAGCCGCGCTGAATGCGTCATGCTCAACAAGGGTCCATATATCGTAAAAACCATTTCGATGCTGGATGATATCCTCACCCGGCAGATGGGTCACGTACACAAGAAGCGGTACATCATGCGGCCACTGAATATTGCCCGCAAGTTCCTGGAGACACAGGCGATACGAATTGTTTAGGATGCTGGAGGCCTGTTATGGATTGATGATTCGGCGATAGCCTTGTTGGGTGGCGATCCCGATCACACCGCCGTAGATTCCCCCGAAGCCGCCCATGTCATCGACAAATACTTGCAAGGTGTTGGTTCCTTTCTTGAGCACGGACCGTGGAATATTGTACACGCGTTGAGTGGAGTAGGATTGACTATGGCCGAATCCTCGGTGGTCATTGGTGGAGCCGATGAGTTCACCATTGAGATATGCCTTGTCAAAGTCGTCGATCATTCCCAATAACAATACCAGGGACTCACCCGAAACATTCTCAGGCAGGGTAAAAGTTTTCTGATACCAGGCGTAGCCATCATACTTGGTGTAACCCTGGTATTCCCAAGCCGAGGGCACCATGATTCTTTTCCATTCCGTGTCTTTGTTGGGAGCGCTGAATTGGCGTGTTGTCGCAAATGACCAGATGCCGGTGAGGTCGACGATCATGTCTTTGTTTCTTTTGGCTTTGTAGATTCCCAGCCTTCCGTCTATGATTCCGCCAGCAAGTGTGGCATCGAATACACGGATGGCGATGGTATTTTCGCCGGAGTAATTGATAAGGTCGGCCGGTAGGGGATACTTTCGTTCAAGGTTGTAGGCCGTCTTGTATTTGGGAGGCATCGCCCCGGAGAATCCCACCAGCACCCCATTCACAAACACTTCATCGCAGTCGTCGATATAACCAAGGCCCAGGTAGTAGATTTCATTTTTGTCGAGTTTGCTGCCATTGAACTTTGTCCGGTACCAGGCAAACCCGTCATATCCATGAAACCCTTCATCTTCCCAGGCGGATGGTGTGAATATGTTTTCCCATTTTGAGTCATCGAAATTGGCATTGGCCCAATCGGGTTTGTCATCGATGTGAAATTTCCACTGGCCGCGGAGGTCAATTACTTGCGACATCGCCAGGCCTGGCAAGAGCAGCATTAAGAGAAGGACTAGCGCGCGATTCACAAGGATTCGATTAAGATCAAAAGTACAGATTCATGTGAAAAAGGTGAGCAGCCCGGTTTCAGGCCACCCACCTTTAACAAAACTACCCAACTAGTTTATCGCTGCCACCATAGGGTGGTTAATGGTCGTCTTCTCCAGGTAAGGCACGAACTTTCCGTCCTTGGATTCGATCATTTTGTACCGAACCGACAGGTCAGCGGAGCTGACTTCGATCCAGAAGCTCTTGGCTTTGATGCGGCTGACATCGTACCGCTTGCTGAAGCCGTTGGTGAAACTTCCGGCCTGGATGCGGTCTGACTTGAGCAAACCGTTTTCGCCCAGGAATTTCACGTCGACGGCGTTCTGGGAGTTGTAGGCGTAGATCACTTTCAACTGTCCTTTTTCAGAACCCGGCAGGATCTTTACCGCGGGCTCGATGAGTTGTGCGTGAGTGGTGAATGCTGCGCTGAGCAGGATTACCAGGCCGGCGAGGATCGATTTGGTTTTCATAATCATTGTTGTTTAAGGTGTGTCGCTTTTTGTTCTGTTCTATGGTGTAAATAACGCGACCATCCCTCCCCCAGATGTCACGGGAGGGTAAACGATTGTAACAAGTTGTAATAGCAGAAAAAACGAGCTCCGGTGTACCTAGAGCACCATTTTATAGCCTGACCCATGCACGGTCAGAATGATGTGGGGATTGTTGGGATTGGTTTCCGCCTTCTGGCGAAGGCGTGCGATGAAATTATCAACGGTTCGGGTGGTAATTTGCTCTTCGTATCCCCACACGTTTTCCAAAAGTTCGTAACGGCTCACCACCTTATTCCTGTTCTTGTATAAGTAAGCGAGGATTTCCACCTCCTTGTGGGAGAGTTTGATTTCGGTCCCGTCTTGCAGGGTGCGAAAAGTGTTGAAGTTAACCGTGAGACGACCGATGGAAACGGTTTCCTCATTACCGGGGATGGTCGCGGCCTGGCTCCGTCGAAGAATGGCTTTGAGCCGGGCCAGTAGTTCCCGTACCCCAAACGGCTTGGTAATGTAATCATCAGCGCCCAGTTCCAGTCCCAACACTTTGTCGATTTCTTCGCCTCGGGCGGTAAGCAGTACGATGGGAGTCTGTACACCGGCTGTTCGGGCTTTGCGGCATACGTCAAACCCGGAGAGTTTGGGAAGCATAACGTCCAGCAGGACCAGGTCATACTTCCCGGAGATGATTTTGTTCAGTCCCGCTTCGCCATCTCCCGCCAGGTCGACCTGGTACCCTTCGAGTTCCAGGTTATCCTTGAGCCCAAGTTGCATGGCGGGTTCGTCTTCGATGATCAGGAGGTGGGCCATACGTCAGTTGGATTCCAACGGGAAAGATAGGGTGAAAGTTGAACCTTTTCCGGGCTCGCTCTCCAGGGCGATGCTGCCGCGCTGGGCGTCCATTAGTTGCTTGACCAGCGAAAGTCCCAGTCCGGTACCCCGTGTTTGAGCGAGGTTACCGCTGGTGACGCGATAGAACTTGTCAAACACATGCTTTTGATCTGCCTTGCTGATGCCGATGCCGAAGTCTTTGATGGCAATGAGCCCCACACCGATGCCGCGATGGCAGGAAATCTCGATGCGCTTCTGGTCCGGGCTATACTTAATAGCGTTGTCAATCAGGTTAATGATTACCTCAATAAAGGCCTGCCGATCCGCCAGGATGTGAAGGTCCGGTGAACCGGTGAACGTGTACACAAACCCTTTGTTGGACAAGTGAAAGTCATAGGTCTTGAGGATCTCATTGATTTCCGTATCGGGATGCAGCGGTTCAATCGTCAGCGGCTTTTTGTTGGCTTCGGCCTGGCTGAAGTTGAGGATCTTGTTGACGATGCCGGACAGCCGATGTGCTTCTTTATGGATGATGGTATAATATTCCTGCTTCTTCTCTTCTGATTTGACCCTCCCCATTTCAAGGGTCTCGGCAAACATGCTGATCAAAGCCAGCGGCGTCCTGATTTCATGCGATACATTGGCGACGAAGTCGGACTTGTTTTGAGCCAGTTGTACCTCTTTCTTCACGTTGCGGAACACCAGGACTACAGCCAAGATGAGCAACAAATCCACGGACAGGAGAAGAACAAGATTCGTAGTAGTTCGGTCGTTGATGACCTGTTGAATTGAAGATCCCTTTGGTCGGATTCCGAGTGCATAGTCTGGAAACAACCAGAATTCCTTGGTGAATGCCTCGGTGATGGTTTTGGCGGTATCGCGTGGCGCCGTGTTGTAAATGGTGGTGCCCGATTGCAGCCGGACGACAGAAAGAACGAACTGATCACGGGCAATCTCCTGTAACCTGGGGCCAACCAGTTCCTCCACGAAAACCTCCGGCTCTATCAAGGTGCCGGCGATCCGGGGTGCTTGGCGGGAATTCTCAATGATGAATACCAGCCACTGAAAGTTGCCCCCATCGATTGGCGGACCGTTCAGAACATCTACTTTCCGGAAACCACTGCGCTTGTAAGACAATAGCTGGTTGATTTTCGAGGTGTTTTGCCAGGCGGGATTTTCCCAGGCACGACGGACCTCCTCGGCCATGGAACTATCGAGTGCGTATACACGGGGAACGGCGCGGTGGTCTACGGTATCGATCATGAAGACGGCACTCAGCGCGCCGTTGATCATAAGCAGGTTATCCAGCGTCCCCGAGGTGGAGGGTGCGGTCGATAACCCGCCCTCCACTTGTGTAATCCATCGGTTCAGGATGTCATCGGAATATTGATTGACGGAAAACAAAATGGCATCCAGTTGGCGGTTGTAGGCTTCCTGGATGATCGCCTCATTTTTGTTTTGAGAGGAAAGCTCATAGCCGCTGAAAAACAGTGCAGGGAGCAGGAAGACGACGGCCAGTAACAGGGCAATTTTTCGGGTGGCGTTCACGTGGCAATCTTACGGAATTTTGGTTTCCCGCGTTTCCTCCATCGGCCGGCCCGTTTTCGGGAGTGGTCAGGATGAACTAAATTGGAGTTTCTGTATGCATAAAAAAGTTACGAAATCGATAAAGCCGCTGGTCAAGCACACGGATGTCGTCCTGATGGGCGCCGGCATTATGAGTGCCACCCTCGGCATAATATTAAAGGAGTTGAATCCCGACCTGACTATCCAGGTTTTCGAACGTCTGGATGATGCGGGCACCGAAAGCTCGGATGCCTGGCACAACGCGGGGACTGGGCATGCCGCATTCTGCGAACTGAACTACACACCCCAGAAGGCAGACGGCCACGTGGATATCACTAAGGCAATTAAGATCGGTGAGGCTTTTGAAGTTTCGCGCGAATTCTGGTCATACCTCGTTGAAAAGAAGCACATTATTGATCCCGCCACGTTTGTAACGCGGGTGCCCCACATGAGCATGGTCTGGGGCGACACCAATGTGAAGTTTCTGCGTACACGGTATACTGCGATGCATGCCAATCCCTTGTTCAAGGATATGAAGTGGACCGAAGACCGTGACCAGATCAGCCAATGGGCACCGATCGTCATGAGAGGTCGTTCATCCGATCTGCCGTTGGCCGCCACGCGTATGGAAATGGGAACGGACGTGAATTTTGGAACGCTCACCCGGGCCATGTTCCGCTCACTGAGCAAAATGCCCGGAGTGAAGATTCATTATAACGTGGAGTGCCTCGACCTCGATCCAGATGGGAAAGGCGGCTGGAAAGTTAAAGTCCACAACCTGCTGAACGACATCAAGGATTCTGTAAACACCAAGTTTGTTTTTATCGGCGCAGGTGGCGCCACGTTGCATCTGCTCAAGCGGGCAGAAATCGCCGAGCGTGATGGCTTCGGAGGTTTTCCGGTGAGCGGCCTGTGGCTGAAGTGCCACAATCGTGCACTCATCCAGGATCACCACGCGAAGGTTTACGGCAAGGCATCGGTTGGTGCTCCTCCCATGTCCGTGCCACACATTGACACCCGAATCATCCATGGAAAGAAGGAGTTGCTGTTCGGGCCGTTTGCTGGATTTTCCACGAAGTTCTTGAAGAATGGATCGTTGATGGACTTGCCCAAATCAATCAAATTTGACAATGCCATTCCCATGATTTTTGCGGGTCTCAAGAATATGCCGTTGACGAAGTACCTGATTGAGCAACTGCGTCTTTCGCCGGAGGATCGCTTGAAGAGCCTGCAAGAGTACGTGCCAATGGCGCAACTGAAAGACTGGGAGTTGATGGAGGCCGGTCAGCGTGTGCAGGTGATCAAGAAAGACAAGAAGGAAGGGGGCATCCTTGAATTCGGAACCGAGATGGTTGTTTCGAAAGATGGAACAGTGGCTGCCCTGTTGGGCGCTTCACCGGGTGCGTCAACAGCCGCGGCGGTGATGATGGACCTGGTTGCTCGCTGCTTTAAAAAGGAATTTCATTCTGAGGCGTGGCAATCCAAGATGAAGGAGATGGCTCCTTCCTTTGGACATGCGTTGTCGAAAGATCCGGAAGGATTGCACCGATCCCGTGAAAGGACCGCTAAGATTCTTGGGCTCGACGCCTGACGCGGTAATTCTTCTGCTTACTGCGTAAACTTTACCGAGGTGGCTTCCCATTCAAGAAAAGCGCTCACTTCATTAGACGCATGATGGTAAACCCACGAGAGTACGGCGAAGTCGTCGGTGAGGCCGAGGCCAGGTAGTGCGTCGGGAATTAGGTCAACGGGATTGAGAAAATAGATCAACGCGGAGATCAACGAAAGCAAGGTCTTTACAGGGATTGCCCTGTAGTGGCCCCTGGCATAGGCAGTAACCATCCGGCCCACCGTCTGCAACTGTTGCCTGATGGCTGTTACGGTGAGTTCGCGCCGGTTGCTGTGATACAATTGATGGAGCATTCGCGCGGCTAACGCTATTAAGCGCCCTGGTTTTCCAACGATTCGGGCAGCTTGAGCCAGTGCAATGCGGAAGAAGTAGTTTTTCACTTGCATGTAAAACAAACACGGAATTATGAAAGGTTCAAAAGAGGCCCCTGCGCGCTGTTTTGGGCAATTTTGGACTCAGAGGACATCAACAAGCTAACCCATTCCCGGCCAATTCCGTATATTTGATCCTGATCATGAGGACTTTACGTTCCATACTATCCCTGGCCTTCGTTCTCCTGGTGCTTTTTTCCAGCACCAGTTTCATGGTGGGCATTCATCATTGTGGTGGCCATGTAAAGAGTATTGCACTTTTTGACAAGGCAGAAGCTTGTGCCCAAGAACGCCAGATGCCCCCTTGTCATCGGATGGATACCCCTCCTTGTTGCCAGGATGTGACGGTTATTCATGAACACCAGGATTTCAATACCCAGGTTTCGTCCTGGGATTTTCAGGCAGCTCCGATTGCGGATGCGATCGTACCTGTCATCCTTCTGGATGAAGTGATTCCCTCGGTAGCGCCCTATTTGCCGGTCGCTTACAATCCACCGCTGCCCACCGCAGATCGAGTGGTTGCCTTGCACGTTTTTCTGATTTGATTTTTTTGGGTTGATCTAACCGGGTAGGATCATCCTTCCCGTGCGTCTGCATTTTCATCGGCAAGACGCGGTGCATTCTCTATTTTTTTTACGGATTACAAGAATTGTCATGATCGATCAAGTCATTTCGCTGTCCATGAGGAACCGGTTCCTCGTGCTGCTCATCGCCGCCGGGTTGTTCGGCTGGGGATTGTTTGCCGTGCGTGAGAACAAAATCGACGCCATACCGGATTTGTCTGAAAACCAAGTAATCGTGTTTACCGAGTGGATGGGCCGCAGCCCCCAGTTGGTCGAAGACCAGGTCACTTACCCGCTGGTGACTAACCTGCAGGGTCTTCCGCAAGTGAAGTATGTCCGCGCCGCCTCCATGTTCGGCATGAGCTTCGTTTATGTGATCTTCAACGATGAGGTTGACATCTATTGGGCGCGCGAGCGAGTACTGGAAAGACTCAACTACGCCACGCGCCTTCTGCCCCAGGGAGTAACACCTACCCTCGGGCCCGACGGCACGGGAGTCGGGCATGTGCTGTGGTACACACTCGAAGCGCCGGAAATGGATCTTGGCGAGCAGCGGGCACTCCAGGATTGGTACATCAAGTTTGGGCTTCAAAATGTGCCGGGCGTAAGTGAGATCGCGTCGTTCGGCGGATTCCAGAAGCAATACCAGATCACGGTCAATCCAAACCGACTGACCTATTATGACCTTTCTGTGCCGGAGGTGATCCAGGCGGTGCGGCAGAACAACAATGAGGCGGGTGGTCGGAAATTTGAGATGAGCGATATCGGTTACATCATCAAGACTACCGGTTATCTCAAATCAGTCGAGGAAATTGAAAACATCGCGCTGAAGACCGTCAACACTATTCCTGTTCGAATTCGGGATGTAGCTACGGTTCAGATGACCGGAGAAACCCGGCTGGGAATCTTTGATAAAAATGGAGAAGGAGAAGTGGTGGGTGGTATTGTTGTGATGCGCTACAATGAGAATGCCGCGGAAGTCATTGAGGCAGTCAAGAAGAAGATGGAAGATGTGGCGAAGGGATTGCCCAAGGGAGTGAAGTTCAACATCATTTATGATCGCAGCGAATTGATTGAGGAGTCGATTTCTTCCATCCGCATTACCCTGCTTGAGGAAATGGCGGTGGTTTCGCTGGTAGTCATCCTGTTCCTGTTTCACTGGCGAAGTGCGATCAGCATCCTCATCCAGATCCCGGTTACGCTGGCTACAAGTTTCCTCCTGCTGAATGCAATGGGGATTACGTCCAACATTATGTCGCTCACGGGCATTGCCCTGGCAATCGGCGTGATCGTCGATAATGGCATCATCATGGCTGAAAATGCGTATCGCAACCTGGTGGATCGATCCAGGCGATTGAACGAGGGACTTCCTGCTTCCTCGTATGTGCGCGTGCCGGAGGGAGAGCGCCTTGAAATTATTGAGCACTCCTCCCAACAGGTTTCACGAGGCGTATTCTACTCCACGGTGATCATCATTGTATCCTTCCTTCCTGTATTCCTGTTGACGGGACAGGAGGGGAAGCTGTTTCATCCCCTCGCCTGGACCAAGACATTTATCCTTATTGTGGATGCGGTATTGGTCGTCACGCTGGCCCCTGTTCTGATTTCTCTTTTCATGAAAGGAAAGTTCAGGGAAGAGGGAAAGAATCCGTTGAACCGGCTGCTCGAACGTATCTACGAGCCAGTTCTTCGCGCTTGCCTGAAATGGCGCAAGACGACCATTGGCGTTAACGTATTGGCCCTGGCCATCACGGTGCCACTCCTGATGAATTCCGGTACCGAATTCATGCCGCCCCTCGATGAACAGTCGATCTTGTTCATGCCGGTAACCTTGCCGGATGTGTCGAACAATGAGATCAAGCGTATCCTTCAGGTTCAGGACAAGATTATCAAGTCAGTGCCTGAGGTGGATCAGGTGTTGGGAAAAGCCGGACGGGCCAGCACCGCAACCGACAATGCGCCGATCAGCATGATTGAGACGATTATTCTGCTTAAACCGAAGTCGCAATGGCGGCCGGGTTTAACCAAGAAGGACATCATCAACCAATTGGATGCTCAACTCCAGATCCCCGGCGTAGTCAACGGCTGGACACAACCCATCATCAACCGCATCAACATGCTCGCGACGGGTATTCGGACTGATGTAGGGGTAAAGGTCTATGGCCAGGATCTTGATTCCATCCAATCAGTCTCCGAAAAAGTAAAGGCGGCACTGGAGGGAGTACCCGGGATAAAGGATTTGTATGTTGATCCTATCACAGGAGGTAAATACCTCGTCGTGGATATCGATCGAGCCGCAATCGGCCGATACGGACTTACGGTCAATGATGTCAACCTTGTAGTTGAGTCAGCCATTGGAGGCAGTCCCATCGGGCAGACTATTGAAGGACGTCAACGATTTAGCATCAGTGTCCGTATGGCCCAGGACTATCGGCAAAGCCTCAACCAGCTCCGTCGTATTCCCATCCGCACACCCGCAATGGGCACGGTGCCCCTTTCTGCCGTGGCGGCGTTCCGCTTTGAAGATGGACCGCCGATGATTGTTTCTGAAAACGCGTTGCTACGCGGCGCCGTGTTGTTCAATGTGCGCGATCGCGACCTGGGTGGAACGGTTGAAGAGGCCAAGGAGACGTTGAACCGTGTCATGGGTACGTTGCCCAATGGCTATTACCTGGAATGGAGCGGGCAATATGAGAATTTGATTCGCGGTGAGCGGACACTGATGCTGATCCTTCCGGTGGTGCTGCTGATCATTCTTGTATCCCTTTATCTCGCTTTTAGATCTATGCGCGAAGCGTTTCTAAGCCTGGTGACTGTTCCTTTTGCCCTGATTGGTGGCGCATACCTGGTGTATGCCTACGGGGTGAACCTTTCGGTGGCGGTGGCCGTGGGATTTATTGCCTTGTTCGGAATTGCCGTCGAGACCGGTGTGGTCATGGTGATCTACCTCAATGATGCGATGCGTCATTTGATCGCGCTCCGGGGTAATTCCCGCGAGACGATTACCATGGCTGAGTTGAAGGAATACGTGGTGGCCGGAGCAGCCAAACGGCTACGGCCGAAGTTGATGACGGTTTCAGTGTCCTTGTTCGGACTGATCCCGGTACTGTGGTCGACAGGTGTGGGGAGCGATGTGATGTTGCCAATCGTATTGCCGATGATCGGCGGTGTGCTGACCTCGTCGACGCATATTCTCCTCGTCACCCCGCTCATTTTCCTGATGACCAAGGAATATGAACTGAAGAAGTTTGGAAAGATGGAAATCTGATTCGATGAGTTCGAAAATGAAATTGAAGATTATGAAAGCTGAAATGAAAAATATCCAATGGGCCGTCCTTCTCCTGGCCTTTTCCTTGACTGCGCGAGCCCAGGTGATTTCGCTGGACAGTGTATTGCGAGCCATCGACGAGCGAAACCCGATGTTGAAAGAATATGACAGCCGGGTAAAAGCGCAGCAGGCGTATACGGCCGGTGCGAAAGGCTGGATGGCACCGATGGTAGGAGCCGGAACATTCATGACTCCTTACCCTGGCCAGAATCCTGAAGAAGCCAGCAAAGGGAGCCTGATGATCTCGGTGGAACAGAACATCCCCAACCCCGCGAAGCAAGCCGCCAACGAAAGATACTTCGCTTCCCGTTCCGCTGTAGAGGAACAAGGACGGGCCAGGCAGGCCAACGTGCTCCGGGCTGAAGCGAGGTCGGCTTATTACCGATGGGTCGTAGCAGAAAAGCGACTTGCTGTTCTGAAGCACAGTGACGCGATCATCGATCTCATGCTGAAGCTGGCACGCCTCCGGTATCCGTATAACCAGGGCAGCCTGGGCTCTATCTACAAGGCGGAAGGCCGGCAGCATGAGATCCAAAACATGACCCTCATGACACAGGGAGAAATCGAGGAGGCAAGGTCGCGGCTGAGGGCATTGATGAATATACCGGCAGAAGTGCCGCTGATGGTGGACACCACACTCCGTACACGTTTCCTGGCAACAACGTTCGCATCTGATACAGCTGCACTGGCGTCGCAACGAAGCGATGTTCGTCAACTCGAAAAAACCATTGAAGTGATGCGTTTGCAACAGCAACTGCAGCAGTACCAGGCAAAGCCGGAATTCAAGGTGCGTTTTGATCATATGCAGCCCCTCGGCGCTGGAATGCCCACGCAATTCACTGCCATGGCGATGGTGTCTATTCCCATCGCACCCTGGTCTTCAAAGATGTACAAGGCGGAGGTCAAAGGGATGAGCCATGATATTGAAGCCATGCGTCGCGGCCGCGAGGCGATCATCGTTGAAACAAAAGGGATGATGGCAGGAATGGCGGCTCAACTGACGCGCATGGAGCAGCAATTGGAAAACTACCAGGATCGCATTCTGCCAGCGCTGCGTCGAAACTATGAGGCAACCATGGCTGCTTATGAAGAGAACCGCGAACAGCTTCCCATGGTAATCGATGGTTGGGAAGCCATGAATATGGCCCAGCTGGAGTACACGGAAAAGCTGGGAGAATATTACCAGATGATCGTTCGCTATGAAAAGGAAGCAGAGCGCTAAACTGTTGAACATGACACCATTTGAATATTTTAAAATGATGCGAGTAATCCTGGTGACCCTGGTGATTCTCGTTGGGTGCACCAACAAGGAGCAGTCAGCCTCCGGGGATCAGTATACCTGTCCGATGCACCCGACGGTGGTTTCTGACCACCAGGGTACGTGCCCGGTTTGCGGGATGGACCTCGTGCGCAAAGCCCGGGAAGGTGAAGAGGTCAAGATTACCGAGGACCTGGCCCGGTTGCTGCAATCGCCGGATGAGACGGTGGTGGCGAATGTGAAGACCATTCGTGGCGAGTATCGCCGTATGCCGCTCCGTGTGTCTGCACCTGGCGTGGTGACTTATGATCCCCGGTTTACCCACGAGGTCACCGTGCGGGTGGGAGGCCGCCTCGAGAAGGTCAGCATTCATTTTCCGTTCCAACGCGTTCGGGTGGGGCAGCGGCTGGCTGAAATTTACAGTCCCGAACTGCTTACTGCGCAAAAGGAGTTACTGCTTCTGCTTTCCAGCGACCCATCCAATACCGAACTGATCAACCTGGCGACAAAGAAGCTGCTGCTGCTTGGCGCTACATCGGACCAGGTGAATGAACTGATGAGGACAAAAGAGACCAACGCCAATTTTGTAATCACCAGCCCCTATGATGGCTATGCATTTGTGGAAAGTTCTACGACTTCTTTGGAGGCGACACCAGCAGCTGAAAGCATGCAAGAAAACGACATGGCCGGTGGCCAGGTAGCCTCATCGAAAAATTTGCCCGCTGCCCGTGCCTCCATGATTCATGAAGGAGACTATTTGGCTCGAGGCGGACGACTGCTGTCCGTGGTGAGCCTGTCTGCCCTTCGCCTCGAACTGAACGTCCCATCGGGTGAGGCGGGAGAGATCAAGGCCGGTGATTCAGTGGCCATCTCACTTAACCAAGGTCCAAGGATTTCGGGAAAAGTAGATTTTGTGCAGCCGTTCTTTGAGGAGGGTACAGAATTTCAAAAGGTAAGGCTATACGTCCGGAACGCTGACTTGCGTGTTGGCCAATTGGTAGACGCCACCATTCACCGTGCCTCGGAGGACAGAATGTGGCTACCGAATGAAGCGGTGACAGACCTGGGAACTGACCGTATTGTTTTTGTGAAGGAGCGGGGTGTATTTAAACCTCGCAAAATTCTCACCGGCCTACGTTCGGATGGTTGGGTCGAGATTCTCGGAGGGATAGCCTCTTCGGATGAAGTGGCGGCGAAGGCCGCTTACCTTGTCGACAGCGAAAGTTTTGTCAAAACTAAATAAGGAGCGATGAAAAAGATCCTTGAAACGAAGATTGGAAGAAATGCCCTGCTGGCTGTGCCGGTCATTTTCCACTTGCTGATGGGTGGATGTTCAAAAAAGGAATCCCCTGTCTCGCAAGTACATGCTGCGAAATCATCAAATGTCCTGATGCTTAGTGAAAGCCAGGTCAGGTTGGCCAACATCACTACACAGAAGGCTACGCGCCTGATGATGGGAGAGTCGGTGATCTTGAATGCGCGCCTGGTCCAGGATGAAGACAGAACGAGGCTGGTCAACGCCAGGGTGAGCGGTCGGATTGAACGACTCTATATAAAGGAGACTGGCCGGGAGTTGCGCACCGGACAACCCATCGTGGAAATTTACAGCGAGCAGTTGCTGACCTTGCAGCGTGAGTTCTTGCTTGCCCTTGAAACGGGGAGCACCGGGTCCCGCAATGAGTCCTTCCTGGCCTCTGCAAGGAAGAAGTTGATTCGTTATGGGCTGACCGAAAGCCAAATAGAACAGCTTACCCGAACGCGGGAAATCCAGGATCGGGTTACTTACCTTTCACCGTCCTCCGGAGTTATTGCCTCCGTTATGGTAACTGAGGGACAATACGTGGAAGAAGGTGCACCGCTTTACAAGATCGAAGACATCAATCACCTCTGGGTGGAAGCCGAATTGTATCCCGGAGAAGTTGAAATAGTCACGCAGGGCGACCCGGTAAGCCTCAAAGTAGCTGGACAGGAGAGGTGGAGTCAGGTCATCGTTACTTTTGTCAGTCCACAGTACCGCGCCAATTCTCAGGTGACGATCATACGAGCAGCGATAGCAAACAACAACCGTATGCTGAAGCCCGGAATGGCCGCCCAGGTTATCGTAACGCGCGATGAGCGTAAAGCGCTGGCCTTGCCATTGGATGCTGTGATTCGCGAAGAAAGCGGTAGTTATGTTTTTGTAAGCAAGGATACCAATACCTTTGAGCGTCGCGCGGTGACCACCGGGATGGAAGGTGTTGATCGGGTCGAGATCACCTCCGGCCTTCAAGAAGGGGATGTGATCGCGGTCACCGGAGCCTACCTGTTACAGAGTGAGCTGTTACTCAAAGGCGGAAACGGACATTCCCATTGACAAGAAATTCTATTTTTACCATTCGATAACTTAATGAACACCAATTATGAAAACCATTTCAATGATCAGAATCTCTTTGGCAGCCGCCGCGCTGCTGTTTTTTGCAAACTGTGGAGGCAAGAAGGAAGCCTCTTCGGAATCTGAAAGTATGGATCATGCCACCGGCACCGAGGCACCTGTTACTTCCAGCGGGCCGTTATTTACGGTAGATGATACATTTAAAGAACAACTGACGCGTACTTTCGGAGCCTATATTAAAGTGAAGGATGCTTTCGTTGCTTCAGACGCGGCCCTGGTGAAAGCAGAGGCAGCCAATGCAAAGAAGATTATCAAGGCAATCAATGCAAGAATGCTGACAGGCCCTGCGCTGAATGATTGGTCGAACTACTCCAACAACCTCGATATGGCCCTGGCCGAAATCCTCGCCACTGACGACATCGAGGCTCAGCGCACAGCATTCTCATCGTTGTCCGACAACCTGTATAAGAGCATAAAGGCGTATGGTTTGGACACCGCCACTGCCTACTATGATTTTTGCCCCATGGCTTTTAATAATCAAGGAGCATTTTGGCTCAGTGATAACAAGGAAATACGCAATCCGTATTTCGGCGACAAAATGCTCACCTGCGGCCGGGTGACCGAAGAGCTCAAATAAGAAAGCCCGGATGAAGCGTTCCATTCCAGGCTTGCTTTTTCTCCTGTTTGTCTTTGGGTGCGCCTCGCCGTCCAAAGAAAGCGGGATGAAATTGAGTCGGTTCGACCTAGTTACTCTTTCAGGTGAAGCCATCGACATGAGCCAGTACGAGGGCAAGACGGTTTTTATCAATGTTTGGGCCACCTGGTGCAAGCCTTGTGTCCAGGAGATGCCCACTATTGCCCTCGCCATGGAAAAATTGAAAGACCGACAAGTGGTCTTCCTGTTTGCTTCCAACGAGGATGTGGAAGACATTGCAGGATTCCGCGATAACCGGAAGTTTCCGTTTGACTATGTCCGGCTTAAGAACCTGGAAGCACTTCCCATTGATGCTCTTCCGGCTACCTTCATCTTTGACCCGCAGGGCAAACTAATCTATGGGGAGGAAGGCTTCCGGGATTGGAGTACTGCTGAAAACCTGCTGCTCATCACACCAACTGCCCAACCATGATCAATATTATCAATATCACCCTCGTACTGGTTTTCCTCGCGGCCTGCTCAGGGGAGAAAAAACCCGATACGGCAATGACGGTTGTTGAATTTTCTTCTCCGGCCGATTCGCTTACCGCTGAGCCCCACCTGTTCACCGATTCCTGGGGTAATGTGTTGCTCTCCTGGATTGAGAAGCAAAAGGACACCAGCCGGTTCTGGTTTTCCCGGCTCTCCGGTACGACATGGTCAACGCCAACCTTAATTGCGAAGGGATCCACCTGGTTTGTCAATTGGGCCGACTATCCGATGATCAGTTCGGATGGAGGAGCGAACTATGTGGCACACTTGCTGGAAAAGAGCGGCAAGAGCACCTATGCATATGACGTTAAGGTGTATTTATCCAATGACAGTGGGAAGACCTGGAAATCTCCCTTCGTGCTGCATGATGACGGCAAGCAGGCGGAGCACGGTTTTGTCACGCTCATACCTTATGGTGAAAAGATTTTCGTCTCCTGGCTGGATGGCCGGAATACGGCGATGGAAGGAATGGAGAACATGGATCATAGCGGGCACCACGGCGCCATGAGCTTGCGGGCCGCTGTCATTGATTATCAAGGTAACAAGTCGGGTGAATGGGAGCTGGACAACAAGACCTGCGATTGTTGCCAGACTACGGCCGCCATTACCGATGATGGACCCATCGTGATCTATCGCGACAGAACGGACGCGGAAATCCGCGATCTTTCCATCGTGCGCTATGTCAATGGACAGTGGACAGCACCCAAGCCAGTCCACTCGGACAATTGGAAGATAGCGGGTTGCCCGGTCAACGGTCCTCGTGTTTCGGTGAGCGCAAACCGTGTGGCGATTGCCTGGTTCACTGGAGCGACCGAACCTGCTCATGTCAATGTCGTCTTCTCGGAAGATGGAGGAGCTACGTTTGGCGAAGCGATGACTATCGATGAAGGCCAGGCCAACGGCCGTGTGGATATTGAGTGGATCGATGAGCATCGATGCGTTGTGAGCTGGATGGAAGGAGCGCTCATCAAGGCGGCAATTGTTCACAGTGACGGAGAGCGTGAGGGCGTTGTAACCGTGGCCACATCATCAGAGGCACGCTCCAGCGGTTTTCCGCAGATGACCCGTTCGGGGAACCTGCTGGTGTTTGCCTGGACGGACGACGTGGCGAAGCGGGTAAAGGTGGCCAGTATTTCAATTTGAGATTTAAAAATTCAGAGATGATGAAGACTTTTCTTGTCCTGCTGTTTTCAACCGTGATAATGGCCTGTTCCTCTCCCAGTACCAAGCAACCGGAGAGCCCGACCGTGCCTGCGGTCAAAGCGGAGGCCGTGGTGATTGAAGCGCAGCCGGAAGCTGATAGCCTGAAAGGAAGCCTTGACGCCATGGCCACCGGAAAAATCGGGCAGGCTGCATTTACGATCCGTTACCATTCTCCTGCGGTGCGGGGCCGTATCGTATGGGGTGGGCTCGTGCCGTTTGACCGTGTCTGGGTCACGGGGGCACACATGGCGACTTCGGTTGAATTTGACCGTGATATCTCCATCGATGGTCAGCGGGTACCGGCAGGGAAGTATGCCTTTTTCACCATTCCCGGAAAGGAGAAATGGACCGTTATCCTTAATTCAGATTGGCAGCAACATCTGACTGACGAATATGACGAAAAGCTGGATGTGGTGCGAGTGAAGATTAAACCGGAGCGGGAGTCCACGCACCAGGAGCGATTGAGGTATGTCATCGAAGCCGATGACGATACCAAGGGAGAATGGGTGGTTTACTGGGAGAAACTTGAAATCTCTCTTCCGGTGACCATACTGCAATAAGGGAGTATTTTTTGGATGTGCAGGTCAGGGAGACAGCCGTCGAACAAGTTAGAATGAAAGAGCTTGAACAAATGCGTCAATTGGCAACTATCGTGCATCCCGTCGCGGACCCGGCTTGGCGAAGTTTTGCTGAGATATGGGAGCCCTTTACAGCGAAGCGGAAGGAGGTTATGACCTTTGCCGGTCAGAAGGAAAAATACCTCTACTTTGTTTCAGAAGGAGTTCAGCGAGTATACTACGATGACGTACAGGGAAGGGAGGCTACCCTGGTATTTACGTATGCGCCGTCCTTTGGTGGAGTGCTCGATGCGTTGATGATGCAGACGCTGTCGCGGTATTACTACGAGACACTGACCCCATCCGTCTTCCTGCGCGCACCCGCCGAGGCACTTTTTGAGTGCATGGCCAGGCACCGGGATCTTGACATCCTCGTACGCAAAGGGATAACCGGGGCCCTTTCGGGTGTACTGGAGCGACTCGCGGAAATGCAGAGTTTTTCAGCGGAGGAAAGATTCCGTTCCCTGCTTGCCCGAAGTCCGCACATCCTGCAACAGGTGCCGCACAAGTACCTGGCCAATTACCTGGGTATCGATGCGACCAACTTCAGCAAACTGATGAATTCCGTCCGGATATAGCTGTTTCAAAATCTTGGTATTTACCAAGAACCGTTTCTTTAGACGGGCCCACCTTTGAAGAAACAAATCAAATGGTATGAAAAAGGAAAAACTAATCCGGAAGGCCTCCCTGGGCTTTGTAGCACTCTCTTCGCTGAGCATCCTTGCGGTCAGCGCGATGGCGTTTGTTAGTCCGCAGTCAGTGATGGACCTCGTGGCGGTAAAACTTACCAACACGGACGCTGTCAGTTCAATCCGTGGTATTTACGGCGGAGCTGGTCTGACCATCGTAATTGCTCTCGTTTACCTTTCCCGAAAAGATATACGGGAATCCCTGGCGTTTCTCATCTTGCTATGGGGATTGTACGCTCTTTCGCGGATGATTACTTGGATGACGGATGGACCCCTCGGCGATTTTGGTACCCAATGGATTCTCCTGGAGAGCATCTTTTGCGGTATTGGTATGCTGCTATGGATGAATGAGCACCGCAAACCCGTTGAGTCATGAGCCAAACCATCGACGCCGCAACCCTACTGGCCAACCTGGAGGATCAAACCGAGCAGCATCTTGCTTTAGCGATTCGACGTTATCAGAATCTACCGGAAGAGATCCTGTCTCGTCGTCCTACGGACGGCGGATGGAGTATCACGGAATGTCTCTGGCACCTGAACAGTTACAGCCGCTACTACTTGCCGGAAATCAAGAAAGCTTTGGCTAAAGGAACGACTCCCACTTCAACCTTTACCAGTACCTGGTTGGGTGCTTACTTCACCCGCATCATGAAACCTGGACCGGGAATGAAGAAAATGAAAGCTTTCAAGGACCATCGTCCGCCTGCCGAAATAGTTCCGCATGAGGTGGTTGCGGAATTTATCCATCAGCAGGAGGAATTGCTGGGTCTGTTGCGTAAAGCCCGGATGGCCAACCTTGCCCAAATCAAGATTGGGATTTCCATCCTGCCCTGGCTGAAGCTGAGATTGGGCGATGTGTTTCAATTTTTGATTGCACACCAGGACCGGCATATTCAACAAGCAGAGCGGATACAAGCAGAAATGGTGTAGCGGTAATTATTTGCAAGTGGCCGTCGCTATTGGACGCGTGCCAGGACATCGTTCAACCGGATGTTGCCCGAATGAAGTCCAGGTGTCTGGCCGTGCAAGTCAAATTCAAGATTGGTTTGGGGACCGAAGAGGAGACAATACGTTGATCCACCATAGTGAAACATGCCGAGTTGATCTCCCTTTTTGACGTGTTGACCCGCTTGAACCGTGATTTCACAGCTCGAAACTTCAGACATTCCAACCCCCATGAAGCACACCAATCCGATGGAAGGGTTATCCGCTTCGATAAAGATCAGCGCGCGAGCGGCCAACGCGGTAATGTAGGCTTGCGACTCGGCAGGTCCCGAAGGATCAAACCGTTCGGCGTAGGTTTCGGAGTAATAGGTTCCATCCAGGTTGACCGTTTTCACGATCCGGCCGTCTATCGGGCTATGCCACCGGTGATAGGTTAGCGGACTAAGAAATGCCTGGTAGATCGTCCCACCCACAAATCGATCCACGAGAACGTCTCCTTTCAGCATGTCTTCCAGGGAATACGGCTGTGCCTTGATCCAGAATCGGTCCCGGCGCTCCACACTGTTGGCAATGCGAAATGGCGCGGACTCACAGGCATTGACAATAATGGCTGCATCGTTGGGGCTGGCTACCGGGCGCCGACCCGGACGGAACCGCCTCGTAAAGAAATCATCCCACGATTGGAATCCATGGTAAGGCTTCAGCGGATCACAAATGAAATCTACCTCGAACTCAGGCATCGCCTCCATGGCTTCGGTGCCAAACCATCCGCGTTTCGGGTCGGCATTCAATACATACCTTGATCCTTCCGAGCCCAGAAATACGGCCCAGGTGTTGAGCATCTTTTTAAGTTGTCGATTGACTTTCTCATTCAGGAATACGGCGAAGCCTGCCTTGGTTCCCATCGACCAGTCGAGAATGGCATTGATCGGGCATCCGACCATGACTGTTTTGTCAAAAGTTGGCGCGGTGGTGAGGATGTGGTTAAGGAGTTGTAACAGCACCAGGTAGCTTCTCACTTGAGGCCCGCCACCGGGATTGCGGTCGTAAGGCGGTTTGTGCGGCACCTGCGTGAACATCAGGTGAAACAGCATGAAGATGTCGGCGTTGTTTTCGATCAGTGACTTAAATTCCTGGATGACGGGGTGGAGTTTGGTCGCTGGGTTAACATCCCTTACCAGGTTGTCCAGCCACTTTTCCAGGGCTTCCTGGTCGGAGGGAAGCCATTTACCAACGCGAAACGGTGCCTGTTTCATTAATTCAAGATAAGACCGTTGTCGCCAACGGCTCACGACAGCCTGGGGGATTACCCCCTGATTTTTGTCAACTATCCACGAAGCTGAACTGAACGAAGTGGTACCTTGGAATTAATTCCAGCGTACAAACTCATGACACAAAAGCACACACGCGCTATTCTTGTGGGTCTCGGCACGGTTAACCGTGGATGGCTAAACCTTATGCAGGACAAACAGCGCGAATTGCATCAACGCGGTATTCATTTTGACATTGTGGGGGTAGCGGACTCGTCAGGAGTAGCTGTGAATGATCAGGGTTATTCAGTGCAGGCCCTGCTCGCCCTGAAGGGTTCAGGGCAAAAAGTATCTTCTTTAACTGGATATCGCCCAGGTGTTCCTGCCGCTCAGCTTCTTGATCATGTGGAAGCGGATGTGCTCATTGAAAGTTCGCCGGCAAATCTCATCGATGGAGAGCCCGGTCTTACCATTGCCCGTGCCGCATTGCACAAAGGGATATCCGTGGTATTCGCCAATAAAACGCCGTTGGTTTTTGCTTTTGACGAATTGCAGCTCTTGTGCGAAAGGCACAAAGGACGGATGGCCTATAGTGCCACGGTTTGTGGCGGCTTGCCCGTGGTCAATGTATTGAAGCGGGATTTGAAACTGGCACAGATCAAGCGAATCCGGGGCATCTTCAATGCGACCTCCAATTTTGTACTAAGGGAATTGGAAAGAGGGGGCACACTGGAGGAGGCTATCCGTGAAGCACAACGACTCGGTGCGGCAGAGGCAGACCCCACACATGATCTTCATGGACACGACACGGCCAACAAATTGTACATCATCATGAAGTCATGCTCGGATTTTCGAGGGAGCATTGCCGACATCCGAACCACGGGTATCCAGCGCGTCACAACGGAAGGACTCAAGGCTGCCCGTTCCCGCGAGCATATCATCAAACTGATGGCCGAAGCCGTTCAGGTGGATGGCGGCTGGAATCTTTCGGTTGCCCCGGCAGAGATTCCCCGATCTTCCTTTCTCGGAAGCTGCGAAGGGTGGGAAATGGGATTCGAAATAGAAACGGATTTATATGAAAGGATTTGCATGAAGAACTACGAGGCTGACCCGATGGGCACCTCAGCCGCCGTTATGCGCGACTGCCTTGAGTTGGTGCAATGAGTTGAGCCAAAGGAAGAAAAAGTGCGGTGTACCAATAGCCTGCGCAGTATTATTTCCTGACCTTCGTCATGGATCATGAATCAATCCTTGGCTATTTTTCCTCACTGATCACCCCGAAGTATCCTACCTCAATTGTCTCAATTTTGATATGACTGCTGATCTGTTTATCAACTTGATCCTGGCGTTCATCTTCGGCGCTACCGTTGGACTGGAGCGCGAGAGCAGCAAGAAAGGCGACCCCCACGTAGGTGGCATCCGGACCTTTGCGCTGATTTCTCTTGCTGGTGCCCTTGCTGGAATTTTTATCGTGCACCAGTATACGGCGGTAGGGATCGGTGTGATTGTCGGGTTTGTTCTCCTGTTGATCTCGAACTATGTATCGGAGGCCATGACCACAAAGGACTTTGGCATCACCAGTGAGCTGGCGGCGCTGACTACTTTTTTCCTGGGGCTCATGGTAATGATTGAAATCATCCCCCGTACGACCACGGTAGCGGTTTTGGTTTCACTGGTCTTCATCCTTTCGCTGAAAGCCAAAACAGAGAAATTCGTCGCTGGTGTTTCGAAACATGAGTTTCAGGCATTCATTAGTTATGGAATCATTGCTCTCGTGGTGCTCCCCGTTTTGCCCGACTACTCCTACAAGGTAAAAGACATGCCGGTCGTCGAAAGTATTCTCAGCGGAATGGGTGTTAGCCTGGGGCAGTTTGATAATCTTGACCTTATCAACCCGATGAAAATCTGGGTCGTGGTGGTGCTTATTACCGGCATAGATGTCTTTGGTTACCTGCTCAGCAAGTTTATCGGCGATCGTCACAGTTTTGCGCTGACCAGTTTCTTGGCGGGCTTCGTATCGTCCACCTCCACGACGCAGTCACTGGCTCTGAAGAGCAAAGGGGCGCCCTTTGTGAATCACCTTATAGGTGCCGCGGTGCTCGCCAACCTGGCCAGTTTCCTGCAGATTTTTCTGTTGGCCGGCCCACTGAATCCAGGTTGGATGTTGTCCATTGCCCCCGCCATTCTCATTATGGTGCTGACAGCGGGTGTCCTAACTGTTTATTATCTCAAAAGAAAGGAAACCGCTGTGACCGATGAGGCAGCGACACAAAAGGAAGGGCAGATATTTTCACTGGTTCCCGCTTTGAAGTTTGCCTTGTTGCTGATCATCATCAAAATTGTTACTAAAATTTGCCTCATCCTGTTCGGTAAGTCAGGGTTCATCATCAGTTCCGTGCTTGCATCTTTCGCCGGCATTGATGCCATAATTGTCAACCTGGCCGATATGGCGGGTCACACCATTACGTTCAAGTTTGCTTTCCTGACCTTCCTGATCGTCAATGCCACCAACCTGATGAGCAAGTCAACGTATTCATGGCTTCAGGGTGACCGTCGGTTTGCCAGGCAGTTCTTGTTCTCGATGCTGATCATCATTGCTTCAAGCGCCATTTGGCTCTTGTTCTTCTGATATCAGGATGATCCAAAGGTGACGCGGAAGGTAGTTCCCTGGTCTACTTTGCTTTCGGCGGAAATTGTCCCACCCATGGCTTCCACTTGCGCTTTGGTGATGAAAAGTCCTAATCCTTTGGCTTCCGGAGAGGGATGAAAAGTTTTGTAAAAGCCAAAAAGTTTGTCTCCATAGCGATCCAGGTCGATGCCCAGTCCGTTGTCCGACACGAGCAGAATTACCTGTCCCTGGATACGCTTCGATTCCACGCGGATCGTAAGGGAGCGGTTCGGTGACCTGTATTTAACAGCATTGGAAATGAGGTTGAGAAGAATACTCTCCATGTAAACGCCGGGGTAACTGATAAATTCCACTTCGAAAGCATCAATGATCTCTGCCTTTGCTTCCGCGATCGGCGTGGAGAGGACTTCCTTGACTTTGTTCAGTACCTGGGCGAAGAAGACTTCGTTACGTTCTTTTTTGTCTGCTTCCTGGATACGAATGGACTCGATGAGATCGGCGAGTGTTCCACCCAGGTGGTGGGTGACCTTTTCGACCATCCCCAACAGCACGGCCTGTTCGGCGGCATCGGCGCCCTTGTGCAGGTGCAAAAGACTGGAGAGGTTGCCCACATGCGATCGGAGATTATGGGAGACTATATGTGCAAAACTGGCGAGTTGCTGATTCTGCAGTTGAAGTTTTCCGGCGAGCGCCCGTACCTGCTGCGCTTCCTTGATTTCGGTGATGTCGTAACCTGCCGCGTAAACATCACCGGACTTGTTTTCCCTCGTAAACGACCATAAAAAATGCCGGTAGTGTCCTTCCTTGTTCCTCATTTGCAGTTGAAGGGATTCGGGGTTGGGGTCTTCGCGCAATCGATCAAACACGCCAACAATCTTCTCCGTGTCATCCGGATGGACATAATAGAAGAAGGATTTTCCATCGCCCTCTGAGGAGAGACGCCCCATGGCCCTGGTAAATGCCGTAGAAGCAAGTCGAATGGAGCCGTCGCCACCGGCAATAAGAAGGAGTTCGGAGGAAAGTGCAAAGAATTTCTTGTATTGATCTTTTTCGTTGTCCAGTCGGCTGACGGCTTGGGCCGTAATCAGCACAATGGTGGTAAAGAGGGCCAGGCTGGTAACCATCATGAACACCATGCTGCCTTCTGTATTGTACAATCCGGCCTTTTCACCCTGCACGGTGAGGAAGGCAATCAGTGGATATAGAATCGCGAGCGGCATAAGAATGCCCCGGATCAAAACTCCAGCGGTACCGGGGGCGACCACCAGGGAGGCCCACCCGCGGTCGGAGTGCCTGGCAAAATAAGCTGCCGTAAACAGGAAGAAGCCGAGTGCCGAGGAAATCGCCATGTTGGTGTTCTGCGAATTCACATGTACAGCACCAAACAAGGTGCCCGTGAACGGGTAGAGCGTGGTGAACAGGCAAGTCAGCATGACATAATCAAAAACCTGTTTGGCGCGCCGCCATGGCTGCGTTTCGACCCAAATTGCGGCACCGACGATTACAAAGTTGATGGCAGATACCAGTGACATTCTCCCGGGATGACTGGAAATCAGTTCCCGTTGTTTAACCAGTAACTCATCAAGGCCGATATTGATATTCAGCGCGTATTCGAGCAGTGTCGCAGTGCCAATTGATGCGATGAAGACTGAAAGAGTCCGGATGATGCCCTGCCATAAAGGTGATGCTGGCTGGCAAAGAAGGAATAAACAAAGGCCGGCTGCAAAGAAACAAATCGCTGAATTGGCAACCATGGGTGTGCCGTCAACTGGATTCAGCGATTTTAGCTCAGCCTGATCGAGAAACCAGCCGGTCAATACAAGCATGGCCGACAAGCAAATCAGCGCGGCAACTATTCGGCAAAAAGTGTATGGAGTTCGATCAGACGTCCGCAAATTCAACCATGTTCTTGTCGTAAAACAACTTGAGAAAAATCAGCAAGAGATTGCTTTGGTCGCCAATGTGTTGCTGAGCAAAAAACTCGTCAATATTCTTGAATCCCCCCAGGTCGGCCGCCTCATGGGCAGTTAGCCGGCGAAATCCCATAGTCCAGTTCTTGAATATACGATGGGCGTAATCCCCCTCAGCAATAACCGTTACGCGGTGATGTCGCGGATCTTTGGCGATTTGGCCAAAGAGCCCCACAACCTCTTCCCGTGCTCCTTCCAACACCTGGATAAATTTGCCCTGGATGTAAAGGAGCATGCCCGTGATGTTGTGCTGGCGATTGAATGACCTGCACTCTTTCAAAAGATCAATGAGTTCGTCTTCTGAAAACATTTTGGTGGCGTGACTGGTGTATACCAGGTGATACATCATGGTGAAGCTATGAATTTGACCGTTGGAAAGCAACCGATGAGCGCTTTGCCTTGCGAGCCTAATTCGGAACATCCTATCTTTAATGAATGAGCCCCCTCTACCTGCTGCTTATTCTGTTGGTTGCCATTCTCTGGATGATCGCGGCGGGGAGTTATTTGAAATGGCATCCGTTCTTCAGTTTGCTCAGTGCCACATTCGGGTTTGGGTTGCTGGCCGCCCTGCCTCCCGCTCTTCTCCTAGACACCATGCTGCAGGGATTTGGTGCGCTGATCGGCAGCATTGGTCTGATCGTCATCCTGGGATGTATCCTGGGTGTATTGCTGGAAGACTCCGGTTCGGTGCAGCAACTGGGAGGTGCCCTTGCTCTCCGCGCTACGCGATATCCATCGCTGGCCCTGGCATTTCTCGGATTGCTGTTGGGCATACCCGTATTCTGTGATTCAGGATTTATCATTTTGTTCAGTCTCACCAAATCCATGGCGGTCGCCTCGGGAACTCCAGTTCCCATAATGTCTTTGAGTCTCGCCGGTGGATTGTATTCCTCGCACACCCTTGTGCCGCCCACACCGGGTCCGGTGGCGGCCGCTGCAACACTCGGCGGAACAGGAAGCATTGGTTTGGTCATGTTGTTGGGAATATTGGTTTCCATACCGGTAACTCTGGCAGCACATTTGTATGCAAGATTTGCTGGCCAAAAACTGAAACTGGGCGATTCCCTGAATCGAATTGAAAAGGCGATAAGTGGTCCTGCCACAGCCTGGCAAGCCGTTTTCCTCATCCTGTTTCCAGTGGCATTAATTGCTGCTGGTTCAACCGTTGTTTTGTTACAGTGGGACGATCCGTTTTCAAATACGTTGTCCTTCCTGGGAAAGCCGGTGGTGGCCTTGCTGATGGCCGTGGTGTTGGCGATGATCCTGTTCAGAAGGCATGGATCGCTCACCTCGTCAATCGACAAGGGTCTGCGACAGGCAGGACCGATCATCCTGCTGACAGGCTGCGGCGGCGGCTTTGGGGCCGTGCTAAAAGCCAGCCCCCTGGCCAATGGGCTGGCTGGCCTTATTCATGAACAAGGATTAACGGGTGTTGGATTTTTAACAGGAGCCTTCCTGCTGGGTGTAGCATTCAAAACGGCGCAAGGTTCAACAACGAGCGCCATGATCCTCGTAAGTGCCTTGCTTTCACCGCTGTTGTCAGTTTCCGGATTGGATTCTTCAAGTGGTCATGCCCTTCTTGTCCTGACGATCGGTGCCGGATCCATGATGGTTTCGCATGCCAACGATTCGTACTTCTGGGTCGTATCTCAATTCAATGGTTTTACACTCCGGGAAGGATACCTCGGTATTACCCTGATGACACTCGTCCAGGGGCTTACGGCATTTATTTCCGTGGTGATTCTTTTTTTGTTAATCCGATGAATATCCTGGTCGCCACCGACAAGTTTAAGGGTACGCTGAGCGCAAAGGAAGTTTGTGCCGCCATTGCTGCGGGATTTCGTAATGCTGGTGTTGATTATTCGGTTCGCGAAATCCCATTGGCAGATGGTGGTGACGGAACACTTGATTTTTTTGTTGCTCAGGGAGGCCAGGTGGTGAAAGCGGTGGTGCATGACCCCCTCATGCGGCCGATTCCATCAGCATTGGCACTTTCGGCGGATGGTACTACGGCCTATATCGAAATGGCCCGATGCAGCGGCTTGCTTTTATTGCGACCGGAGGAATACAATCCGGTTCATACCACATCCTTCGGTGTGGGCGAATTGATTCGCACGGCAATCCACTTGGGCGCCACACATATCATCCTGGGGATTGGCGGAAGTGCAACCAACGACGCGGGAATCGGCATGTTGGCCGCCCTCGGGTACAGGTTTCTCGATCAGGAGGGTCGGGAACTATTTCCAAGTGGGAAGTCACTGAAGCAGGTGGATGCTGTAGAGGGTGAACGCCGGTTGCCTGCGCTTGATCATGTGCGCTTCACCGCGCTTTGTGACGTTACAAATCCATTTTATGGAAGGTCCGGGGCGGCATGGGTATATGGACCACAAAAGGGCGCTACGCCTGCTATGGTTAACCAACTGGATGATGGTCTTCAGCACCTGGCTGATTTGATCAGGAAGAGCCACGGCATCGACCTTCAGCAAATCCCGGGCAGTGGAGCGGGTGGTGGCATTGCCGGAGGAGCCCATGTTTGGCTTGGCGCGGAACTCCGGCCGGGCATCGATGTCATTTTTGATTTCATCAATTTTGAAGAAGCGGTGTCCTGGGCGGATGTGATCATTACAGGGGAAGGCAAAGTGGATGATCAAACATTGCAGGGGAAAGTGGTGGCGGGTGTCATGGGCTTGGCTAAGCAACAAGGAAAGCAATTGCTTATTCTGTGCGGTCAGGCTCATTCCGATGCTAAGGAAATTGACGCACCGGTATTTTCCCTCGCTGAGGCGGTGGGCATGGACCGTGCCGTTAACGACACATCCAATGCGTTGCGCGAGGTAGTGATCAAAAAGCTAATACCAGCCCTGCTGAGGTCTTGAAGTCAGCTTATTCCTTACCCGGATGCTTTACCTGCCCACGGTAGATTGGGGTGCAGTCTGTGCCTACGACCGCGTTGACAAAATTGATAACTGAGCCAAGTAACGTCTTGGTAATATTGAGTTTCCCATGCTGCAGGTTGGAAAATTTTCCATAAAGGCGCTGGTCCATCAGGCTGCAGCCATTTGGATCAATAACAGCTACGCGAATGCCGGGAATTGAATCGTGAGCGAAGTCAATTGATCCGTCGATGGCGATCCTGTTCTTTGTAGTGGCGATGGCAACGTCTTCGGATGTGATTATTCGTTTTTTCAGGTGCCAGCGCGACAATAATTTCTGGACGCGTGTTCGCTTATTTGCATCAAGATTAACAGCGGCCAGCGCAACAAAGTCCGACCCTTTGGTGGCTACAATTCCGATAGGTCCTGCCACGACTACCGCCCCCAGATCGGTAAGGTTGAATTTCTGGCTCTTCTGAAACTTCGCCAGGACGTCATCGATATCAACTCCATACACTTCCAATGAGTCGCCCGATGCATCCAGGCTTCCATTCAGGTTTTCGCGCAGCTCCGACCAGGTCTTGCCCGAGGTCTGGAGGTCTATGACGTAGTCGATCTTTCCTTCCAACAGTTTCCCTTTATGGAATTTTTGGATGAGGTCTTCAACCGGCGTTTCCTTTACCACATACCGGATGTGATAACGGGGGACTTTCCCGGCGAGAGCAATGACAAAGGAGCCGTCTTCGCTGACCGCTTTCCGGGAAGCACTGGTAAAGTCTATCGTAAGTGTGTCCTCTCGTCCGCTGAGGTTCATGTCCACATTGAGATCAACCAACCCGGGAACCTGGAGTTTTTCCATTTTAAGCCGGCCGGCCACGTTCCCTATTCCCGTAATGGCCCCGGAATTGGTTGGATGGAGGAACCGGAAGGGTTCCAGGACTCCGCTAAGACGTTGCGTGCCGAACAATTTTCCACTTGACAACCGGAAACTTCCTTGGCTGTTACGAAGTTCAAGGCGGTGAAAGTCGAAGGGATATGTTTGAAGCGAGGTAGACAAATCAAGCTCGGCGGTAAGCAGATCCATATTCTTGACGGGCACATTCTTCCTGGACGGCTCACGATCTCCGCTGATCTCATCGGAAACTTCCTCCACATACATCCAGGGCAATTGACGAGCGATGATCTTTCCATCGAATTGGAGTTGTTTCTTTCCTGGCAAGTTCAGTTTTCCGGCCACGGACAATGAGCCTTGGGGCAGAACCAGTTGAAGATCACTCAAGGTGAGTACAGGTCCATTTTCGGTCAGCACAAGCCGGCCGGATGTGTTGAATTTCCGGATGTCCGGCAATTGGTCGAGCGTGGCGGATAAATTGCGGATAGAAAACCCAAACTGGTTCGCCAACTGCTTTCCCTCAACTTCTTTTGAGTCATTGGTCACCTTAAAGTCAAAGGAAAGATTTGCTACACGGTCGTCAATCGAGGCTGAGCGCAACGAGTCGAAAATCAGGTCCCTGGTGAAAAACTGCCCTGATCGCAGGTGCCCTTGGGCCTCAACGATCCGCTCTTCGCTAAACAGCCGGTGCATGAGATTATCGAGTGTGGCGCTTAGTTGGAAATCATTTTGTCCATAATGAAATGCCAGTTTGACTGAGGCCCGGTTGTTCTTGTTTTCCAGCGTCGCCTGAAGGTTGGCCACGTGCCGGCTACTTGGAACAACATCGAACGAGACACTATCAAATGTCACCGTGCTGGAGCGGCTGCTGTCCATGGCATGAGTGCCTATCAGTTCCAGGGGACCATTGAATTGCGCTTTCGCCGTGGCCGAGCCCCGAAGATTTTTCATCCACGTAAGGCCGAGCAACTCCTCCAGGCCTTCCAACTTTAGCTGCGCTCCGAGTCGGTAACTCAGGTAGGGTCGGGCGAGGTTCGATAATTGAAATTCACCGCCCACATTTCCGCCGGGCACAAGGCCCTTGAGTTTTCGGATCTCCAGCTTGGCATTTGAAAGATCGGGATTGGAGCCAGAAACGAAATTGCCTTCAAAACCAATGTCCTGGTAATCTCCGGGATGGTTGGGGACCCGGAAGGAAAGCCCGCTGGCCGCAAACGAGATGTCAAAAGTTGGCCTAGTTTCGTTGGCTTTAAAGCCCACCAGCTGAAGCGGACCATCGTACCGGATCGTCATCTGGAGTGCTCCACGCAATTGTTCAACCCGGTTGATGAGAAACACTTCATCGTAGCCATCTACCTGGAGGCGCGCATTCAATTGGCAGCGAAGGTATGGCCTCACCAGGTTGGCGAGGTAAAGATTGCCTTGGACGGAACCTCCGGGTACCTGGCCCTTCAGGTTTCGGATATCGAGCACAGCGGTCGAATAGTTGGCGGCGGCACCCGAAGTAAAGCGCCCTTGAAAGCCAAGGTCCTTGAATGCGCCCAGGCTCTTCGGCATTTGAAAGGAGAGATGGGAGACACCAAACGTCACATCGAATTGGGGCCATTGCTTCTTTAATTGTCCGAATACACGTCCTTTCAGGAAGATGTCGCCACTTCTGACCACCTCCTTGTTTTGCGACATCGCTTTCTTTTGAAACAGCCTGGAGAGCAGCGGGAGGTCATTGGAAGAAGCATCGATGTTCAGGTCCAGGGTTCGGTTATTTAAATGTTCGTATGTGCCGGAGGCGGTAGCGGAAAAGATATCGTAGATGATGGAGGTCTTTTCCATGATGAGGCGATGACGGGATGTTTCATACCTGAGATCGGCATCCACCGACAACTCGCTGGAAGGCAAACGGGTTTGGTTGAAGTGAACTGATTCTATCTCGAACCGCGAAGAGAGAGTCGCCTTCACCCCTTCCGGCTGGTGTTGGATATCCGCCTCCAGTGATTTTACCAGGCACGAATCCGTTTGGGGAACGTGATAGGAGTTCCAGCTCAACCGAACGTTGTTCAGTTCGATCTTCTCCAGTTCAACCTTCAACCCGGAAGCGGGCTTGGATGGATCTGCAGGTTTTGCTTTTGGCGAACTTGGGGAACTAGCCTTGCGGGGCACTTTCTGCTTCACGACCGGTTTCCCGGCCGTTGTTTTATGCGGTCTGGCCAGCGCCCTATCCAGGTTGAGCATCCCTCCTTTGTATTCAACCAGGTGCAGATGACCGTCATGCAGACTTATTTCCGAAACCTTGATTTGACCGGACACAAGGGACCAGAAATCCAAAGAGACGTCCAGCTTTTGAACATGGAGAATCGGTAATTCGGTTGCCATGCGAACGGAGTCCTTATGTTCCCAATAATTGATGCTGTCGATTTCAATGGTAACGTCTGGGAAATTCCGGAATGGCCGAAGATCCAGTGAGCCAACTTCAAGCGCTCCGGATTGATTCTTGCGCATGAAGACCTCCAATTCATTTAGCAGCAACTCATTCCGTTGGTAAAAAAGAATCCACGAACCCAGGCCAAAAAGGAGGAGAACTACCGCAGCGCCGATGCCCAGGATCTTCAGAATTCGCTTGAAGATGCGGAGAAACTGAGGGTGCGTACGCATGCCGTAAAGATAAGAGGCTGTGACCGGTTATTTGATTGCCCATCTGTTGAACACTTTCTTGCGCCTTGGCGGCGGAACACCGAACTTCATTCGATAGAAAGTACATTTCGATTTTCACATGAACATCCTCATCACTGGCGCTAACAAGGGCATTGGCTTTGAAACGGCCAGGCAACTGGGTTTGCAGGGACATCGTATCATTCTCTCGGGACGAGATGAGGCGAGACTGGATAAAGCAGCTAAGGCACTTTCGTTCCAAGGAGTCCTTATGGACACCCTCATGATGGACGTTCATAGCGCCGAGAGCATTGAAACAGCCGCAAAGACATTTAGTAATTCAACCTTCAAGCTCGATGTACTCATCAACAATGCCGCTCAACTTGACAAAGCAGACAACAGTTTATTGCGTGACGATGAACGCATTCTTTCGGAGACCCTCACGACAAACAGCGTTGGCCCGCTGAGGGTGATCCGTGCATTCTTGCCTTACCTGAACACGCCCGGTGCCCGGATCATCAACCTCTCCAGCGGAGGCGGCAGCATGACTGACCCGGTTGGTGGTTGGTCACCGGCCTATTGTGTTTCGAAATCTCTCCTGAATGCCATTACCCGGCATCTGGCCCATGAACTGGAGCCAAAGCGCATAACGGTGAATGCCGTTTGCCCCGGCTGGGTAAAGACGGATATGGGAGGCAAGTCGGCACCTCGTGGCGTGGAACGCGGGGCAGAGACGGTAGTGTGGCTGGCCACGACCAGGGAGACACTGACTGGAAAATTCTTCAGAGACAAAAAGGTTATTCCGTGGTGAATCGTGTCAGCCTTTGAATTCTCTGCGGTTAATAGTGAGCATTACCCTCTCCGGTCTCAAGGTAATAAGCGCCCTCATTTTCGGTTGGATTGGCGTGGCCTGTACATCAAACTGGTGAACAAAGGATTTGAGGAATAGGGCCATCTCGGCCATCGCGAAATTGTTTCCGATGCATAAACGCGGTCCGCCGCCGAAGGGGAAGAATATCCTGCTTCGTTCCTTTTCTTTGAGGAATCGCTCAGGCCGGAACATCAACGGATCTTCCCAATAATTTGCGCTGCGGTGCAGGCCAAAGTAGAATAGGGCGATGATGGTTCCGCCTGGATAGGAGAATCCATTGAAAGAATCGTCTTCCAGGGAGACCCGGTCACTGACCCAGGCGGGAGGGTACAAGCGCATGGATTCGTTAATCACGGCAGTTAACTTTGGATGACCAACCGTGTCAGCAATTGATAGGTTTACTGTATCCAGTCGAAGCGATTCGAGTTCAGCAGGATGATTTGCCAATAGGTAGAGTGTCCACGTCAGTGCATTCCCCGTAGTCTCGTGGCCGGCAATAAAAAGAATCAGGATTTCATCCAGGATCTGTTCCTCGGTCATGCCTTCCCCGGTATCTTCATAGCGGGCATCCAGCAACATGTCGAGAAGGTCATTATATTTTGCTTTGCCTGCCTTGCGTTCTATGACTACCCCACGGAGGATATCCCGTGCCCGTTCTGCTTTGGCTTTGTTTTCTCTCACTCTACCCGACCATTCAAACCACCAGCTGTTGTAGGGTTGGCGAATGTCGGTTATCACAAATTCCTGTATTTCGCTGATGATACGACTAAGCTCGGCAATGGTGGCTGAGGGCAGGTTGATGTTGAACAAAGTGTTCACGACGACGTCAAAGGCAAGTCGGTTCATCAGGGGATAAACATCAACCTGTTGGCCAGTCGGTAAGGTGGTAAGGAACCGGCCAATGGTTTCATTCATGATGCCGTAGAGTTCCTTCACCTTCTGCGGGTGAAATCCCGGCTGAATGAGCCGGCGCTGCCTCAACCAATAAGGGCCGTTAGAGGTAAGCAGCCCGTTGCCAATGAATCGTCCCAACTTTTCCGTGACCATGCGCGACTTGTAGTAGTTCTTCTGATTCTTGCGCAGCACATAATCGATGAACTCCGGATTTTGAGTAAGGATCATTCGACCGCTGATGCCGTCGGTGACCGAATAGCTTTCGCCAAAGCGCTCCACGCTCTCCATCAATGTTTCGAGCGGGCTGCGTACAACCTGAAGGGCTCTTCTATACGTGCCGAAGAAGTTGTAACCAGGAGGGTATTGATATCGGGCCATGGGTCAAATGTAGTTCGGAGGGGACTTTATATGGTGATTGAGTTTCGTGTATGGTTAACAACAAGATGCACTAACTGTTCAACTCACCCCTTGGATAACGAAGCTTTGAACATTGCGACGTGGAAGTTACCTTTCCTCATGCCCGAGCAGGTAGATTATATCGTTGTAGGTTCCGGATTCGGAGGTTCGGTGTCGGCCATGCGGTTGGCGGAGAAGGGTTATTCTGTGCTTGTCATTGAAAAAGGCAAGCGGTGGAAGTCCACCGATTTTCCAAAGTCAAACTGGAATACCCGCAAATACCTCTGGATGCCCTTGCTGCGGTGCTTTGGCTTTCAAAAGCTTACATTCTTCCGTGAAGTCTTTGTGATTTCCGGTGTGGGTGTCGGCGGCGGTTCGCTGGTGTATGCCAATACCCACATGATGCCGCGTGACATATTCTACCAGAACCCGATCTGGGCGCATTTCAAAGATTGGAAGTCGGTGCTGGCCCCGTACTTTGAACGGGCACGCTTCATGTTGGGCAGTGAGAAATACAGCAAGGAGTATGAAGAAGACCGCATTCTGAAATCAGTAGCAGACGACATGGGTAGGGGCAGCTCGTATGGCCGGGTGGACTACGTTGGCGTGTATCAAGGGGACCCCAACAAGCCGGTTGATCCTTATTTCAAGGGACTGGGCCCGGCACGGCGCGGGTGTATTGAATGTGCCGGCTGCATGGTGGGCTGTCGTCATGACGCAAAAAATACGCTGGACAAAAACTATTTATGGTTCGCTGAAAATCTTTTCGGAGCCCGAGTCCTAGCCGAGACTCGAGTGACACGGATTGAAGTAATTGACGGACTCTATCACATCCACACGAAATCCAGTACATCGTGGTTCAAGCAGCGGGAGACTGTTTACATTTCAAAAGGGCTGGTGATGAGCGGAGGTGTGCTGGGAACACTGGACTTGCTGCTCCGCCAAAAGCATGTGGATAAGACCTTGCCTGGCCTTTCCGATACGCTGGGGCAGAACTTGCTTACCAATTCTGAAATGCTCTCAGGTGTTGTGGCGGCCGACCGAAAGCTCAACCATGGTATCGCGATCAGTTCAGTATTCAATCCGGATGACGACACCCATATTGAGCTATGCAAGTTCCCCGATGGTTCAGGGGCAATGACACGACTGGCCGTGATGGCTGCCGGGAATGGAACGCCGCCGGTGCGCGTCCTCAAGATGCTGGGAAATATCATCACCCAGCCGTGGAATTTTATTCGCACGATCTTCAATTTCAAGCTGGCGCAGACGGGAATCATTTTCCTCATCATGCAATCGCTGCCGAACGCCATGCAGATGCGATTGAAGCGGGGCCTCTTTGGGAGAAGCCTGGCGATGAGCAATGATCTCCAGCAGCGTGTACCGAGTTATATACCCATTGGTCAGGAGGCACTTTATCGCTATGCGAAGAAAGTAAAAGGGGTACCTCAAAATGCCTTTACTGAAGTGGCTTTCGGTCTTTCCTCCACGGCCCACATCCTCGGTGGCTGCCCGATGGGGAAGACTTCGGCGGAGGGAGTGGTGGACGATCACTTCCGCGTTCATGGGTATGATAACTTTTATATCCTGGACGGCAGCATTATGCCCTGCAACCTGGGAGTGAATCCTTCCTTGACGATTACTGCCCTGAGTGAGTATGCGATGGATCATATTCCGGCCAGGGAGGGGAGTGCGACAAGAAGCCTGGACCAGCGACTGCGTGAAGTTTAGGACTGACCGAAGTCACTTCTCGGCTGCGATATCCATCATTGAATATCTGAATAAAACACAATAAACTTTGATTGTCCATTTGCACAGGCACACTCAGCCCTCCCATGCAATAGACCCCCTTATGAAAAAATACAGTCATCTTCTTTTGATTCTTCTGGTCGTGCTGTCATCGTGCAGCAAGAAAGAAGACCCCGCTCCAACGCAGACCCAACTCCTCTCGCAAAATACCTGGATACTGGGTTCTTTGACTTCCTCCGATCCGGATATTCAAAGTTCAGGTCAGATACTCCTTGGATCCGAGTGGTCGTTCAAAAGTGACAAGTCGTTCCTGCTTTACATCAGCGTCAACGGGGTTAACCTCAGTTTCCCCGGCACATGGTCGATATCCAGTGATGAGAAGACGATCACGCTGACAACGAACATGAGCGGCACGCCGGCCACTACACAAATGACCATCATTACGCTCACGGCTTCGGCCCTCCATCTCAAGGAGATTTATAACGGGATCACCAGCGAATATACTTTTACCAAGAAGCCCTAGCGACACGAATAATCGGGGTTGCGTATTGCGGGAGTATTCCTGACCTTCGGCAAAATGCACTTTTCATGAAATACATCTTATCCTTATTACTATGCGCGTCTGTAATAGCACAGGCGCAAAACGATAAACAACGCCAGGCTGTCAAGGCCAAGGCTGACGCTATCGAATCCAAGGTAATTGCCTGGCGGCGTGATTTTCACCAGCACCCCGAGCTGGGCAACCGGGAGACACGCACAGCCGCCATTATCGCGAAACACCTCGAATCACTGGGCATGGAAGTAAAGACCGGTGTCGCGAAAACCGGCGTAATCGGGATTCTCCGTGGCACTCAGCCCGGACCGGTCATCGCCCTGCGTGCGGATATGGACGGACTTCCCGTACTCGAAAAGAACGACCTGCCGTTTGCCTCAAAGGAAACATCCACATTTAATGGAGCCACAGTACCCGTTATGCACGCTTGCGGTCACGACACGCATGTGGCCATCCAGATGGGCGTGGCGGAAATTCTCGCCTCCATGAAGAATGAACTCAAGGGAACGGTGAAATTCATCTTCCAGCCTGCGGAAGAAGGACCGCCCGTGGGTGAGGAGGGTGGCGCAGCCCTCATGGTAAAGGAAGGTGCCCTTGAAAACCCAAAGGTAGATGTCATTTTTGGCTTGCACATTTCTTCGGCCACCGAAGTTGGGAAAATTGAATACCGGCCGGAAGGTGCTATGGCAGGCGCCATGGACATGAAGATTACCGTGAAGGGCAAGCCTTCGCACGGCGCCTATCCCTGGTTGGCTGTCGATCCCATCGTTACGGCCTCGCAGATTGTCGTCAGCCTGCAGACGCTGGTAAGTCGCAACCTGAATATCGTGGAGAATGGTGCGGTGGTCACCATCGGCTCTATCCACGGAGGCAACCGTTCGAACATCATTTCAGAACAAGTGGAGATGTTGGGCACTGTAAGGACGTTAAGCAAGGAAGATGAAGCGTACTTCATCAAGCGCATCAACGAAATTGCCACCCATACGGCAGAGGCGGCAGGTGCGACAGCGATTGTGGAGTTGCCGCAGACGATCCGGTACCCGGTTACGTATAATGACCCCAAGCTCACGGCGCGTATGCTTCCCAGCCTCGAGCAATCGGCAGGAAAGCAAAATGTAATTCTCGCCAAGGCAAAAACCGGTTCTGAGGATTTTTCCTTTTTCGCCAATACCGTTCCCGGGTTGTTCATCTTCCTTGGCGGCATGCCGAAAGGCCAGTATCCCGCCAAAGCAGGACCTCATCACACGCCATCATTCATCGTTGATGATAGTGGACTTAAACTCGGCGTGAACACCATGAGTAACCTGGTGCTGGATTACATGCGGGGAACGAAGTAGTGATCGGGTGCCTTGTGGGTACCACTTGACAACGGAGGCATTAGAGAGGGATTTTCGAAAAGAAACTGAATTCTGAAGTCTTTGGAGTTATAGTAGTAATTACTAAAACACATCACCTATGCGTAATGTCATTTTGTTCCTCGCCGCCTTTCTGGTGGGAGCCTGCACATCAAGGCAACCGGCTACTGATGAGTCGCCCAAAATCCAGCAGGTTGAAAAAAGCCTGGTCTCCCCGGTACGAATTGAGGGGGATTCATTGTGGACCATTGAATCGCGGATGGCGCACTATGGAGTTCCCGGTGTGAGCATTGCCGTCATTGCAGACGGAAAGATTGCATGGAGCAAGGGCTACGGCGTCATGAACAAAGAACGCAAGGAGCCGGTTACCACCGGCACGCTCTTCCAGGCCGGATCGATCAGCAAGCCGGTGGCCGCTTATGCTGCGCTGCGGCTCGTACATGAAGGTAAAATCGATCCGGAAGGTGATGTCAACCAATACCTCGTTTCGTGGAAACTTCCGGATAATGAGTTCACCCAAAAGCAGAAGGTAACGCTAAACCAGCTGCTCAGCCATTCCGGCGGAGTAACCGTCCACGGTTTTCCTGGTTATCCGCCTGGCGTGCCCGTGCCCACATTGGTGCAGGTGCTAAATGGTGAAGCACCGGCCAACACGCCACCCATACGCGTGGACAAGTTGCCGGGTGAGGGGTTCCGTTATTCGGGAGGAGGCTATTGCATCATGCAGCAAATGCTCATCGATATTGAGGCCAAATCATTTCCAGAGATCATGCAGGAGAAAGTCCTTGGTCCGCTGCAAATGACCAGCAGCACGTACGAGCAACCATTGCCAGCTGACCGTCTCCCGCTGGCGGCCACCGGTTATATTCCCGACGGTACCATGACCCAGGGCGAGCGGCATACCTATCCTGAAATGGCTGCGGCTGGATTGTGGACTACAGCAGAAGATTTGGCCCGCTTCGCGATTGACGTCCAACAAGCTTACCGTGGTCAATCAGAAAAGGTGCTGGAAAAAGAAGCCGTGGCCATGTTGACTCCCTACCACTCTGAAAATACAGGACTAGGGATGCGTGTGGATAAGCACGGTGAAGATATTTATTTTGGTCACGGCGGATGGGACGAAGGATTTTCTAGCGATATGATCGCCCATCGTGACAAAGGGTATGGCGTGGTGGTGCTTACCAACTCGAACCATCCGCCGTTTATCGATGAACTGATCCGTGCCGTGGCCCTGACTTACCAGTGGAGCAACTATGTCCCCAGTTACACTCCGCTTTCCATGACGCCTGAAGACGGGCAAAAGATAGTCGGACGCTATCGTTACGATTCTGACGGAGTGTCCACAGTGTTTGCAAAAGACGGGAAGGTATATTACCAGTACACCGACGGGGAGCTGATGGAGCTGTTCAAAGTATCGGACAGCACCTTTGCCCGGCGGGAGCGAACGGCTCTAATTCAAATCATGAAGAATCCGGGTGACGATAAACTGTACCTGGTATTCCGTCAGGGAACCAACCCGCCGACCTTCGATCGTCCCCGGATGGCGGAGGGTGAGAAAGTTCCATTTGAATGTTTCCTGGCGGGTGATTATGCCCGGGCCAAAGCAGAATACCAGTCATTCGTGAAAGCCCACCCGGAGGATCAATTCATTAATGAACGCGCTATCAATGGCCGGGGCTACGACCTTCTGAGTGGGGGCAAGATCAAGGAAGCCAAAGCGATGTTTGCGATCAATATGGAGCTTTATCCGAAAAGCGCCAATGTCTATGACAGCTATGCGGAAGCCTGCATGAAGAATGGCGACAAGGATGAAGCCATCAAATACTACCGGAAGTCTTTGGCTATGAACTCAGACAACCCCAGGGCCAAAAAGAACCTGGAGAGCCTCATCGGTAAATAGCTGTTCAAAACAAATCTTAGAAAGTATACGCTTTCTGCTCCGCTTGGGGCGACTGGTCCAGCTGGAGAATATCCGCAGAATCCTCGCACATTACTGCGTGGTTTTCCAGAACGCCGATTGGACCTTTGACCAACTGTGGATTCTGGTAAAGGATCTCAAGCAGGTCTCGTTCGGAGAAATCTTTGCCGGCCAGGATGGAAGCGTAATCCGGATGGCTGGTATTGATGAGGTCTTTGGCGCTCTGCATATGCAGCAGGTTGATGATCTCTTTCCAGCGGAAAGGAGTAACCCATTTGCTCTTCACATCAATCTCGTGTACAATCCCGCTCACGGAAGGGGCGAGTGCCCGGGTCTTGCGGCCCAACTCCGTTTCCGGATTGTAGATCAGGTATAATTCGTGGGTCAAAAACAGCGGTGTCATGACAACTTGCATTTATTCTCCATACAAAGTACCCATGGTGAAATCCCCTAATCCATGACGTAAAATCGATTTTTGGCTGACTGATGTCATACTTTGGCCTTGCCGGTCCATATACCTTCAAATTTCAATATAGAAGCATATGAGCACCATGACTACCGCCGAACCGGCACTGAAAAGCGATAAATCCAAATCCCCGCGCTACGTATACGCCTTCCGCGAAGGCGACGGAAAAAACAAACAGCTCCTCGGAGGGAAAGGAGCCAACCTGTGCGAAATGACTCAGATAGGGCTGAATGTCCCACCCGGATTTGTCATTACCACGCAGGCCTGTCTCACTTACCTGGATACTCCAGACAAGAAACTTCCAGCCGGCTTGATGGATGAAGTTCGCCAGCAGGTGAAAGAAATTGAGAAGGCGTCTGGAAAACGCTTCGGAGACCCTGAGAACCCGCTGCTGGTATCCGTGCGCTCGGGTTCCGCCATGTCCATGCCAGGCATGATGGACACCATTCTTAATCTCGGACTTAACCAGAAAACCCTGGTGGGACTCATCAAGCAGACCAATAATGAACGCTTTGGTTATGATGCCTACCGCCGCTTCATACAATTGTTCGGCAAAGTAGCCCTCGGCGTTCCGGATGAGAAATTCGACAAGCATTTTGAAGAAGTAAAGAAGAAGGCCGGCGTTAAAGTAGACATTGGTCTCAGTGCAGACGACCTCAAGAATATCAGTGAACGATTCCTGGGCGTGGTGAATGATACACTCGGAAAGCCATTCCCCGAAGACGTCTACGAACAACTGGAAATTGCCATTCGCGCCGTGTTCAATTCCTGGATGGGCAAGCGCGCCATCGACTACCGCCGCGAATTCAAGATCACTCCCCAGATGGCCAATGGTACAGCCGTGAATGTGGTCACCATGGTGTTTGGCAATATGGGCAATGATTGCGCAACCGGTGTTGGCTTCACCCGCGACCCTGGCACCGGTGAGAATGTGATGTTTGGCGAATACCTCACCAATGCACAAGGCGAGGATGTGGTGGCGGGTATCCGTACGCCAAAACCTGTGAGTGAATTGGCTCACGAAATGCCGTCACTTTACAAGCAACTGGAATCCTTGCGCAACAAGCTCGAAAGTCATTATAAAGAAGTACAGGATTTCGAATACACCATTGAAAAAGGGGTACTCTATTGCCTGCAAACGCGCAATGGCAAGATGAATACCACCGCCATGGTGCGGACATCCGTTGAAATGGTGCATGAAGGTTTGATTACACGCGAGCAGGCATTGCTTCGCATCAAGCCTGACATCCTTGAACAACTTCTTCACCCACGTCTCGATTCATTACACAAAGCGACTCCATTGGCACAGGGCCTGCCGGCATCACCCGGCGCGGCATCAGGCCACGTCGTTTTTGATGCCGATCGCGCAGAATTGCTCGGCAAGCAAGGAGAAAAAGTGATTCTCGTACGCGAGGAGACCAAGCCGGAAGACATTCACGGTTTCTTTGCCGCACAGGGTGTACTCACCAGCCGGGGCGGCAAAACATCGCACGCAGCGGTGGTCGCCCGGGGCATGGGCAAACCTTGCGTAGCCGGCGCAGAGGGCATTCACGTTGATACAAAACTTCGCCAGGCAAAAGTGGGCGAAAAAATATTGCATGAAGGTGATTACATCACCATTGATGGAGGCACCGGCTTTGTGTACCAGGGCGTAATCCCCACCGTGGAGCCGACATTCTCCGATGAACTAAAAACCCTCCTCAGCTGGGCCGATGAAGTGGCTACATTGAAAGTATTTGCCAACGCGGATACACCGAACGCTGCGAAAAAGGCGCTCCAGTATGGGGCCATGGGTATCGGGTTGTGCCGTACGGAACGCATGTTCAATGACGTGGATCGTCTGCCGGTAGTGGTGGAAATGATCCTCGCGGACACCCCGGAGTTGCGGGAGACTGCTTTGGACCGCCTGAAAGAAATGCAACGGCAGGACTTCAAGGAAATTCTGCTGGCCATGGCGCCGCGTCCCGTCACCATTCGCCTGCTGGATCCGCCTATCCACGAGTTCTTGCCGACAGAAGATGTGTTGCGCGATGAGCTGGTTCACCTCGAGCATCTGAAGACTACCGTAAGTGGAGTGACCAACCTGTTCGGAAGCCTTCGTCTTCTCAATGCCGATGTGAATATGGCCACCAAGTCATCGGCACCTTTCAACCTGGACGGGGAAGAGCTGATTTCACAGGCCATTGAGAAGAAAGCGCAGATGTTGAAGAAAGTGCGTGAGCTGCATGAAGTGAACCCCATGCTGGGACATCGCGGCGTACGACTCGGCCTTACGTTCCCCGAGATCTACAAAATGCAGGTTCGTGCTATCCTCGAAGCTGCGGCAGATTGCCAGAAAGCAAAGATCAACGTTCACCCGGAAATCATGATTCCGCAGGTATGCACCGCGGAGGAACTGAAGGAAGTAAAATCCTATGTAGAAAAATACAGGACGGAAATTGAAAAGGAGAACAATGTAAAGCTCAACCTGAAATTCGGCACCATGATTGAAGTGGTTCGCGCCTGCCTCCAGGCAGAGGAGTTGGCGGACGTCGCTGAATTCTTCTCCTTTGGTACGAATGACCTTACCCAGGCAACGTTTTCATTCTCCCGCGAGGATGCCGAGAACAAGTTCCTTCCGTTCTACATCTCGCATGGCATTTTGCAGAACAATCCGTTCGAAGTGCTCGACCGGAAAGCCATGGGCAAACTCATGAAGTTGGCGGTTGACGACGGGCGGAAGCACCGGGCCGACCTTAAAGTGGGGATCTGCGGTGAACATGGCGGTCATCCTGAATCCATCATGTTCTGTCATTACCTGGGCCTTAATTATGTTTCGTGCTCAGGACCCCGTGTTCCGGTCGCTCGCCTTGCGGTGGCTCATGCGAAGCTTACGGAAACAAAATACACGGTTTAACCTCTAGGTTTGGTTTGGAAGGGCCTGGCTGCGCAAGTGGCCGGGCTCCTTCTTTTTTGGTACTTTAAGTCTACCAAATTCACCAAACCCATTGCCTATGACCCCCGCCTCGCGTTCTCTTTATTATTTCGGTATTTATTTGCTCTTCACGGGACTTACCCTGATCGTATTTCCAAACATGCTGTTGTCCCTGATTGGTATCCCGGAAACCACCGAAGTCTGGATCCGGTTACTCGGAACAGTGGTGACAGCGATTGGTTTGTATTACGTCTTTATGGCACCGGCCAATCACCCGCTGTTCCTGATGCTGTCGGTCTATGCCCGTGTGTCCATATTTGTTTGGTTTCTCCTGTTTGTGATCCTCGGCATTGGCCCTATGCAGCTCTTGATCTTTGGCTTCGTGGATCTCCTGGGTGCCCTTTGGACCTATTCGGCACTGCGACGGGCGTGAGGCAACATCATTCAGTCGGAAAAGGAAAAAGCCCTGCCAGGAAGACAGGGCTTTAACATTTCTCATTAGTCTGGACTTATCCGCGGGCCAGTTCAACGTTGAGGTGTAATTTCACTTCTTCGCTCACCACCATACCACCGGCTTCGGTGAGGGCGTTCCAGTTCAATCCGAAATCTTTGCGATTGATCTTGCCGTTGATTTCGAAACCAGCTTTGGTGTTGCCCCACGGGTCAACCATAATTCCGCCAAATTCGACGGCCAGCGTTACCGGTTTTGTGGTGCCCCGGATGGTCAGGTCACCGCTTAATTGGTAGTCATTGCCATTCACCTTCTTCAGCGTGCCTGCGAAGTCTGCGGTAGGATATTCGGCAGCAGCGAAGAAGTCGGGCGACTTCAGGTGATTGTCGCGATCGGCTTGATTGGTGTCGATGCTGTTGACGTCCAGGCTGAAATTAACTTCAGCACCATCAAAATCGTTGCCTTCGGTCTCCACGCTGCCTGAAAACTTCTTGAAGAAGCCAGTCACGGTGGAAATCACCAGGTGCTTTACTTTGAATTGTACTTCGGTGTGAGTGGCATCAATTGCCCATTGGGTGGTTGTTGCGGTTGCGGTTTGCATAGTTTTAGTCGTTTAGGTTTTTGTCTCAATTGCTATGCAAAGCTACCTGCGCAAGCATGGGATTGACCTTGAACCAGGTTAAGAACAGAGGGCCCGGGACTTGAACCAGGTTAAGATCGCTACTTGTGAGCCCGCTTACGGCGGATTTTGCTGAGGAACTCAGGCGTGATGCCCAGGTAGGAGGCCACGTACTTGAGGGGCACAAACTGCTCCAGCTGCGGGTATTTCTTCTGGAAATCATCGTACCGCTCTTCCGCGGTAAACGAATAAGCCTGGATAATCCGCTTCTGGTGAGTGACCAGGGAATTTTGGAATGTGATTCGGAAGTACCGCTCAAAAACCGGGTATCGGGACATTAATTCATCCATTCGGACACCGGGCAGGAAGAAGATCGTGGAATCCGCCAAAGCCCTTGTTTCAAAAACGGAAGGCTCATGCGTCGTTAAACTGTGCAGGTCGCCGGTCCACCACCCAACGGTGGCAAACTGGATTACTTTTTCGTCGCCGTCCCGGTCACTATAGTAGGTCATCAGGCACCCGGTATTCACATGAATCATGCTTCGGGTCACTTCACCCGCAGGCTGAACAAGTTCGCCTTGTTTGAATGCCGCCGGTACCAGGATAGCTAACAAAAATGCTTCCTCTTCCGGCTCCAGATTAACCTGCCTGCGAATATTTGATAAAATCAGGTGACTGTCCACGGCACGAATATACGCCGGGGAATCTCGACGGGCAGAATTGGTATACGAAAAGTGCTGATTCATCGTTGGTTATTTTGACGTCCTCGTTTTTGTTAACCCAGTATCTTAGCTTGCCGCGTAGCAATAAATAACCCATGCGTAGAATTCATGTTCTGGTCGGTGCACTCGTCGCAGTGCTCACCCTTCTTGTCGGCGCCTGTAAGGAGAGTTCACCAAGCCTGGCAACTTATCCCGCCATTAAAGCGACGTTCGGAACTAAAATTGATCCGGATAATCTGGCCAATTATGCCAACCAGGGTAAACCTTCCTATATCCTTAAAGACAATACAACCGATAATCCAATAACCGACAAGGGGGCTACACTGGGCAGGGTATTGTTTTATGATGTGAACCTGTCCAAGGATAATACAATTTCATGCGGGCATTGCCACAAGCAACAATTTGCATTCAGTGACACAGCTTCCGCCAGCAGTGGTGTAAATGGATTTACCGGACGACACAGCATGCGACTCATCAACAGCCGGTTTTCAGCGGAGACCAAATTCTTCTGGGACGAGCGCGCCGGCAGTCTGGAGAACCAAACCACTCAACCCGTGCGGGATCACAAGGAGATGGGCTTCAGCGGTGCCAATGGCGATCCCTCGATCGATGACCTGGTGACTAAACTGAAAGCCATTGACTATTACCAGGAATTGTTCACTATGGCCTACGGAAACAAGGACATCACCGAACAGCGGATCAAGAATGCGCTGGCCCAGTTCATTCGATCCATTCAATCCTTTGATACCAAGTTTGACGCAGGACGTGCGATGGTGGGCAATGATGTGGCCCCTTTCCCAAACTTTACCATTGAAGAAAACCAGGGCAAACAATTATTTATAGCTCCTCCGCAATTCGACGTTGCCAGCAACCGCCTGGGCGGTGGGTTGGGTTGCCAGGGTTGCCATCGTTCACCAGAGTTTGACATCGATCCAAACACGAAGAATAATGGAGTAATCGGTGTGATCGGTTCATTGTCTGCCGATATCACCAATACCCGTGCACCTTCGCTCCGGAATTTGCTGGGGACCGATGGAGAACTGATCACCCCCGCGATGCATGACGCGAGCCTGACCACCCTTGATGCCGTCATTGACCATTACAATGCCATTCCGTTGTCGGGCGCAAATACAAACCTTGACAACCGGCTTCGGCCGGGTATACAGGCGCAAAAACTTCAGATTACCGCGGCTGAGCGAGCTGCACTGAAAGCATTCTTGAAGACACTTTCCAGTAATTCGGCGAGTACCGATGTCCGTTGGTCAAACCCGTTCTGAGTCATGGTGACCGACGTCATGCAGCCACCTCGCCCAGCCTGACGGAAGTCAGTGGAATTGGCCTCCGTTTCCGCGAACTTTTTGGAAAATAAGGAGGCACCATGAAATTCGATCCTGCTCAAAATATCCAGAATCTGCAGTACTTCGGTGAGTTTGGCGGAGTGAATCCGTCGATCGAGGATTCATCCACTTACACCTTCCTCAAGGCATCGAAAATGGAGGAGGTATTTGAAAAAGAAGTAGAAGGTTGTTACCTGTACTCCCGTCACTGGAATCCCACCAACCGTTACCTCAGCCAGGCACTCGCCCGAATGGAAAATACCGAGTCCGCCGTAGTGACGGCGTCAGGCATGGCTGCCATCACCTCCACGCTGCTTCAGCTTTGCAGTCATGGCGATGAAATTGTCTCCAGCCGGATTGTTTATGGGGGCACGTATGCTTTCCTCAAAAATGTAGCGCCACGATTCGGGATTCGCACACACTTCGTGGATTTCACCAAATTGGGAGAAATAGAAAAAGCTATCACGCCATTTACGAAGGTCGTTTACTGCGAGTCAGTAAGTAACCCTTTGCTGGAAGTGGCCGATCTTCAAAAGATCGGTGAACTCTGCAAGCGATACAGTGTGAAGTTTATTGTTGACAATACTTTTACACCCATGATACTGACGCCAGCCAATTGGGGGGCTGACGTAGTGATTCACAGTCTGACGAAATTTATTAATGGCACCAGTGACACCGTGGCCGGCGCGGTTTGCGGCAGCAACGAATTTATTCATAGCCTCAGCGATGTCAGCCACGGAACAATTATGCTGCTCGGCCCCGTCATGGACAGCCATCGGGCGGCCTCCATCCTCAAGAACCTGCACAGCCTCCATCTGCGTATGCAGCAGCACAGCAAAAATGCTTTTTACATCGCCAAGCTGCTGAAAGCGGAAGGATATGATATCCGGTACCCGGGCCTTCCCGATGCACCGGGTCACCCTGTTTTGAAACGCCTGATGAACCAGGGTTACGGTTTTGGCGGTATGGTGCTTCTTAATATGGGCACCCGCGAGAAAGCATATGCGCTCATGGAAAGAATGCAGCAGGTCAACATCGGCTACCTGGCGGTGAGCCTGGGCTACTACAAAACTTTGTTCAGTGCCCCGGGCAGCAGCACTTCATCTGAAATTCCTGAAGGTGAGCGTGACGCCCTCGGACTATCGGATGGATTGGTACGCATCAGTATTGGACTTGATTCTGACATTGAGGAAACCGGCCGCAAGATGCTCCAGTGCATCAGTGAGGTAACTTCTACCTTTGAGTCCAAGGTCGTCACAAAACCCGAATCTTCTCTTTACGCTGCGGCTCTTCAGTGAGTCGGTAGAAGTATTGGCGTTGGCAATCTTACTTATTTCCATGGGGTTGCTTCGTTTTGGCCCCAAAGGGCCCCAGGCGAGAGACTACGGCTGGTACGCCATTCCGGAAAACGGTATCTTGGAGTAGGCGAATACGGTGCCCCCGCGGCCAATGAAGAAACAAGGCGCTTCGGCTCGAAATTTTTCACACCGTGACTTTCTTACGGTAGACAAGGATTATGCCCAGGCTGCGGCCATGGTGGACTTGGTCTATGTGAAAGATGATGTGACCGGAATTACCCGCAAGCCGCTCCGAAAGAAGGGGTTCAACTATTTTTTCAAGAACAAACCCGTCAAGGACAAGAAGACCCTGGAGCGGATCCGAAAGCTCGCCATTCCTCCGGCCTGGAAGGAAGTGTGGATATGTCCAAAACCCTCGGGGCACATCCAGGCGACCGGATGGGACTTGCGTGAGCGGAAGCAGTATCGCTACCACCTGATGTGGAACCAGGTACGCAGCGAAACAAAATTTCACCGCTTGTATGAATTTGGTAAAGCACTGCCGCAGATGCGTGAGCACCTCGAGCGAGACATCGCTTTGTCAAAGCTGACGGTTCGAAAGGTTCTCGCTGCCGTTATTCTGCTGATGGAGCGCACCTACATCCGGATCGGCAACGAAGGCTATGAGCGAATGAACGGGTCCTATGGACTCACGACCCTCAAGGACAAGCATATCAAATTCCGGCGAGATGAAATGAACCTGGCGTTCAAAGGAAAAAAGGGAATCCATCACCACATCACTCTTCAAAACAAGCGGTTGGCCCGGGTGATCAAGGAGTGTCGCGACATTCCGGGGGAGGAGCTTTTTCAATACTACGACGACCATGGCAAGGCCCGTGACGTCGACTCCGGAATGGTGAATGCCTACATCAAGGAAATTTCGGGCATGGATTTCAGTGCCAAGGATTTCCGGTTGTGGGCAGGCTCTCTAAATCTTCTGCGTTCGCTCAAGTCCCTCGGACAGGCGGTAACCGCTTCGGCCTGCAAACAGAACATCCTCCTGGCACTGGATGAGGTGAGCCACAAGTTAGGCAATACGCGCACGGTATGCCGCAAGTACTACGTGCACCCTGGTCTTATTCGTCTTTACGAGGAGCAAAATCTGGGCAAATACCTGAAAGAACTGGATGCCATTGAACGCAGAGCCAGTGCCCAACCGCTGACGCACGAGGAGAGAGTGCTAATGAAAATACTGAAGACCCTTCATTAGTCCCTTTTTCAAGTACTGCACGAAATTTTGTAACTTAGTTAACACAAGTCATTCCCGTTTGTGCCGTGCTCATCTGCAAGAACTGCGGTCATCTTGTCGATCAGAAGTTCTGCCCGTCCTGCGGACAAAGGGTTTCTATCGACCGGATTCGCTTCTCTTCCATCCTTGGTGACATCTCATACGCTGTTCTGAACCTTGACCGGGGTTTCTTTTACAACTTGGTCGCCTTGTTTAGACGTCCTGGCTATGCAATCAAGGAATACCTGGATGGGAAACGAAGAAAGTACTATCATCCGCTTTCTTACCTGCTGGTTGTGCTGGCCGCCATGCTGATTGCAATGAATTTCCTGGAAGTTCATTATTATGATCCTGTCCAGGATGCATCGATGTCGTCTGAAAGAACTGAGTTCTGGAAAGAGTATGATCAGACCCAGCAGATGTGGATTCGATATTATAAGTACTTCATTCCGTTCTATCTGCCTTGGATGGGGCTGATATACTATGGCTGGCTTAGGTTGCTGAAGGCAAAATACAACTACTGGGAATGTTTAGTCATCAGCTTCTTCGTTTCTGCACAGATGACAATTCCCCAGATCATTATCCTTGTCCTCGTTTCCCTGTTTGGCAGCACGGCTTTTGCGCGCACCTCGGATATGATCATTAACAATGCCATTCTCATCGTGCTGTACTATCTTCAGTTTTACCAATTAGGCAGTGACGCGCTGAGGCCTGGGCGACGGGCGGCCCTTTCCATTCTTGGAGCAGCAGCTATGTTGGCATTTGTGTATGCGGCAATTTTCGGATTTCTCGGCTTTGCCAAATGGATCGGCTTATAATATGTATGCATCAAGAGTAACCCTCCCACACTAAAGAAAGGGAGGCGACATACCCACTGTTTTTTCAACAACGTAATTAAACTCTCAATTCTGTAACTTACCGTGAAAAGCGAACTATTCTGATCCACGGAGAGTTACAGAAACGTAACCACCAGTAATAATCCAAATCCTACCTGATGATTACCCCAAAGCTCGTTCTTGGATACTTTTTTACTTCAGTCGTCTTCTTCGCCATCGACATGGTGTGGCTGGGATGGGTCGCCAAGGATTTCTACCGCAAGCATTTGGGCAATTTTCTCAGTGACGAGGTGAATTGGAAAGCGGCTATTGTCTTCTATTTCCTGTTTATTGCCGGTATCTTTCTCTTCGCCATTCTTCCGGCGATCGAAAGGAATTCGCTGACGCGCGCCATAATTCTTGGCGGGCTCTTTGGCTTCTTCACCTATGCGACCTACGACTTGACCAACCTGGCGACGTTGAAGGATTGGCCACTCACTATTGTATTTGTGGACATCACTTGGGGTGTAGTCCTTACAGGTGCTGTGAGCGGGGCCGGGTACAAGATCATGGGGTGGATATCTTGAACAAGCCGGGCTCGATGCCCAAGGAACGGGCTTAATTTTCAATGCATGAGTGATATACTCTTGGTCTTCGTTTCAGTGAGTATCCTGGTTTGGATCTATGTCAGCGTCTGGTATGTGGTGGCGCTAGTTAAGAAGCGAAATGATCTTGCTGATGTGGCTTGGGGAATGGGGTTTGCTCTGGTGAGCCTATTTCTGCTGTTCCAACGCCCTGATTCTCAAATTCTGTGGTTATTGAGCATGTTGGTCCTGGCGTGGGGAGTGCGATTGAGTGGGCACATTTATCTCCGCGGCCGGGGCAAGCCGGAAGATTTCCGGTACAAGAAATGGCGCGAGGAGTGGGGCGGGAATTTCTTGTGGCGATCCTACCTGCAGGTATTTGTCCTGCAGGGATTTTTTCTGATCGTGATTGTTTCGCCCATCGTTTGGGCTTCAACGCAACCTTCACCTTCCTGGTCGATCTGGACCCTGCTGGGCATTCTTGGATGGATAAAGGGATTTCTTTTTCAGGTGATCGGCGATGCGCAGTTGGCAAGATTTGTAAAAACTAAAAAGCCGGGAGAGATCCTGCAGACAGGGTTGTGGAAATATTCCCGTCACCCGAATTACTTTGGGGAGATAGTGATGTGGTGGAGTGTTTTCCTGATTACCTTGCCGGTGGAAGGCAGTCTTTACTTTATTATCAGCCCATTGACGATTACTTTCCTTCTCACGTTTGTCTCAGGCGTACCCATGCTGGAAGTAAAATATAAGGACAACTTTGCGTTTCAGGCGTATAAAAAGCGGACCAGCGCATTGATTCCGTGGTTCCCCAGTAAAAGCACTGAGGCTGGGAAGTAAAGCGATTAACTTACCGCAACCTAAATGATATATGAGCAACTTGATTGAACCCGCGAATATTTTTGCAACTGCTGAAAGCATTGAATATGCCGACGGTTCTGTAGTCAGCAAAACCATCGTAAAAAAGCCCACCGGGAACGTCACACTCTTTGCCTTTGACAAAGGTGAGGGCCTGGCTGAGCACAGTTCCCCGCATGAGGCATTGGTGCAGTTGCTGGACGGGAAGGCGGAAATTACCATTGACGGAAATCCATATCACGTGGTCGCGGGGCAGGCGATCATCCTGCCCGCAAACATACCGCATGCCCTCAAAGCCACGGAGCGGTTCAAGATGATGCTCACCATGATCAAAACCAGCTGATCCTTATATCCGTGGATTGAGGTCCCCGACATAAAACTGGAAAATAAAATACCCCAGCCCAATGATCAGGAAGGGAGAGGCGAGTGCGGCGAGAATGATCGACCAGCGGAATAGATTCCAATATGAAATGACCTTTGCTTCATTGGCCTGCTGAGGCGGGTAGATAATCTGTACCTGTTCCCCAACTTCCCAGGCCGGTGGTTTGGAGCTGATCCCGCTGGTGAATTCCACCGGCCTGTTTTGGTTGTCGATGAAACGGAATTTGGGCATCGACAGGTCTCCGTCTTCTCCCTGTCCTTCGATCATTTCGACCACCGTGGCGGTAGTGACAATGCCAGAGGAGAGCAATAGGCGTGTTTTCTGATATTGAACTAAAGCGAAATACAAACCCGTGGTGCCTACCAGCAAAATGATGCCGTGGATAATCATGGTTAGCGTTTTAGTGGGCGTTTCCAAATTCTTTGACTAGTATGAAAGTACAAAATGACCGCTAATTGCTAACTTCCAAACACTGCTTATCCCGCCCCTTACCTGCGCATTCATGATTCGCCTCCTGTTCTTGTTGCTTCTCCCAGGCATTTTGTTCGCCCAAGAGGCACTCCCCATTTTTGTTCCTGCTGGAGGAAACACCTGGCTCCTAAAAGGTGCCGATCAATTAACCAATGATGGAGTGGTGAATTGGTCAGATGCTGAAACACAATTGATAATTTATGTTCGTCTTTCCCCGGGCGACCTTCAGCTCGCACTCAACCTGAACGCGTCAAATGCTGCGGAGATCAGCGTGACCGTAAATGGAGCAGAGAAAGTGGTCAGTGTTGATCCCGTCAAACAGGTTCACGAGGGAGGAACTTGGAATATATCCATTGCCGGGTATGTGCGTATTGTCTTGCAAGGGCATTCCAAATCGGGAGCTTACTTTGGCACACTAACCGGCCTCACACTCAAGGGCAGTGCCGTGAGCGAGGGACTTACCTTCGTCAGGGATAACGAAGGGAGCTTCTTCTATTGGGGGCGTCGGGGACCCAGCGTACATCTCCGCTATGACCTGGCCGGTAAAACAGATGCAGCGTATTTCTATTCTGAGATTACTGTGCCCTCAGGCAACGATGTCATTGGCTCCTATTACATGGCCAATGGCTTTGCTGACGGTTACTTCGGCTTCCAGGTTAACTCAGCGACCGAGCGAAGAATTCTGTTTTCGGTGTGGAGTCCATTTAAGACAGATGACCCGAAGTCTATTCCGGAAGCGGATCGCATTCTGCTGAAGAAAAAAGGGGAAGGAGTTTATACAGGTGAATTCGGCAATGAGGGTTCCGGAGGTCAAAGCTATTGGCGGTATTCGTGGAAGGCAGGGGTAACCTACGGTTTTCTGTTGCGCGCCGAGCCGCAAACCAATTCCACCACAGTGTACACCGCCTGGTTCTTCGCCCCTGAATTGAACGCCTGGAAACTCATTGCCAGCTGGCAGCGCCCCAAAAAGGCAACCTACCTGACTGGGTTGTATTCTTTTCTTGAAAATTTTGTTCCTGAAACCGGAAACATCACCCGTATGGCCCTCTATGGCAACCAATGGATCCGCACGGCCTCCGGAGAGTGGATAGAATTACCTCAGGCCAAATTCACCGGTGACAATACGGCGCGAAAAAATTATCGCAAAGATTATAGCGGCGGAGTCTATGACAATACCTTCTTCCTTCGCAATTGTGGGTTCTTCAGCGATTTCACCACGCTAGATCAAACGTTCAACCGGCCCGTAAAGGGAATTCCGCCAGATATTGATTTTTCGGCGCTTCCCTGATTGATAAAAAATTACTGCGATTTGGGTGTGCACATTGGATTGGTTTCATCGGTGCGGGCCAAATTAGCTGACCTCAAGGAAATTGATTTCCTGTGGCCCTTTTCCATTCACTATTTTCTCATCCCCGGGCTAAAGCCCGAAGCAACCAAACGTCGCCCCGCTGGGGCTGAATCATGCAATACCATGACGAGCCTTTCCTGGTTGCCTCCATTGCTCAAGTATTTTGATAGCAAGGTCAAGGCGCAAACCTTTTGACTGATATTTCGGTTATTTAGAACACGACAGAACCATTTCATCGTCAACCTATCCTAATGAGCAATTCAATAAAATCCGTCAAACCCCTGGGCTTTCCCTGGGTAACCCAGGACCCTTTCCTGTTTTGTGTCCACCATGAGGATTTCTACCCCGAAGGCAATGAAGTGATGGGACCAAAAGCATCGCTGGCCGGCCGCCAAATCGGGCAGGACTTTGCCATCAACAAAGAGGGGTGGAGGATGTATCATGGAGAGAAAGTGCCTGGGTTTCCGGCTCATCCTCACCGCGGCTTTGAGACCGTCAGCATCGTGACCAAAGGCTTGGTCGATCATTCTGATTCGCTGGGTGCAGCAGGAAGATTTGGATTTGGAGACGTACAATGGATGACAGCCGGCCGCGGGGTGCAGCATTGCGAAATGTTTCCCCTGATCCACAAGGACAAGAAGAATCCCCTCGAACTATTTCAAATCTGGCTCAACCTTCCCCGGGTCAAGAAAATGGCCGAACCTTATTTCGCCATGTTGTGGGCGGACACGATTCCTACGTACGAATACAAGGATGGCAACGGAAAAATTACCCGGGTGAAGGTGGTGGCGGGTACTGCGGGAGATAAGAAGGCACCGAGTCCCGCGCCCGACTCATGGGCCGCCAATCCTGAGCATGAAGTCGCCATCTGGCTCATTACCCTGGAGCCTGGAGCAAGATGGACCCTGCCGCCCGCTTCCCCGAAGGCAAACCGTTCTCTGTATTTCTTTGAAGGCACATCGGTGAAGGTCGATGACCAAGACTTCATATCGCACCAGGCTATTGAACTGAATGCCGAGGTGGGTGTACCGCTGGTAAACGGATCAAGCCAAGCCAGGCTCCTGCTCCTCCAGGGAGTGCCAATTTCCGAGCCGGTGGTACAATATGGGCCGTTCGTCGGGAACACACAGGCCGATATCCAGCAGGCCTTTTCCGATTATCAACAAACCCAGTTTGGTGGCTGGCCGTGGCCGTCACATGAGAATGTCCATGAGCGAGAGCGGGGAAGGTTTGCGAAGTACCCGGACGGAAGGCTGGAGACGAGGATATAGTTCATTGTACCCAAAGGTTGCCTACCTCGGGTCCAATGGGGGTGACAACTCAGGTTACAGGAACGAACTTTTTCTCGGTGATCGAACCATCGTTTACAACCAAAAGGGTCGCTTGGGGCACTTCTTTCCACATTTCAGGAAATACGCCAAGCGGTTCTGAAACAATGGATCGGGCAGTTGTGCTCAACTTGCCCTTGAGCAAAGGATTTATTTCAAGAATATCTTTTGCATCAATGCTGTGGTAAAGGGTCGGAGCGGCGTTATCGCTGGCGTACCGCACACCGTAGAGGGTCTTGCCATCAGATACTCCCAAAGTCATCCACAATGATTCATTGACACCTTTTTGCTTGCCCGTCTTTTCAATAAAACCAGCCATCCGCATAAGGGCACCAGCCGGATCATCCTCCAAACCAAATGTCAGGGCAAGGTGAAACATCAGTTCGGAATCGGTGGAGCCCATGATATTGGAAAAATATTTCGGATCGACGGCCATCAGTAGCTCGCGGTGAAACTTCTCAATCTCGAAGACTTCCCCATTGTGTACAAACAACCAGTGTCCATAGCGGAATGGATGACAGTTGGTTTCCTGTACGGTAGCGAGTGACGTGGCTCGTACATGCGCCATGAACAGGTGTGACTCAATGTTGGCAGCCAGGTCACGAAGGTTGAAATCATTCCAGGCAGGACGGATACTTCGAAACAGGCCGGGTGTCTTATGGGCGCCATACCAGCCTAGCCCGAATCCATCTGCGTTCGTGGGGGTCTCGGCAGAGCGCGAACTCATGCTCTGGTCAATCAGGTTATGCTTGGCTTTAAAAAGGAGCTCATCCAACTGGATCTTGCCCCCGGAATAGGCCATCCAACGACACATAGAATCAGTTCATTAGTTGTGAATCGAATGTACCCTTTTCCAGTGATAGGGAGAATTAATTTGGTAATTCGTTTATTTGATGATTCGATTAGCCAAACAAAAAATGAAGCCAGCTCTCAACTCGAACCTGCGTGGACAGCGAATTTGGTTAGCCATGCCTTTCCTCGCCTTTCTCCTGGTGATGTCGTGCGACCAAAAGCCTGCCAGTTTCACCCATGCCTTCGCACCCGGCTCTCCAGTGCCGTGGCTCAGTGAAAAGTTTGATGATGCCGAGGACCAGTTTACTTTCGGAATTGTGACTGACCTTAATGGCGGAGAGCGGGAAGGAATCTTTGATATTGCCATTGAACAGATCAACCTGTTGCGCCCTGAACTGATTGTCACCGTAGGCGACCTCGTAGAAGGAGCATCATCAAACTCCGATTCGATCCATCGTGAATATGACCGATTTGACCAGCGTGCGCGCAAGGCCATTGCTCCGCTTTTTCATGTGGGTGGCAACCACGACCTCACGGATCCAGCCATGAGACAGGTCTGGAAAGATCGGTATGGTGCCCATTACTACTATTTCATCTACAAAAATGTGTTATTCCTGATGCTGGATACGGAGGACCACACCGACCAGCGGCGGGCAGAAATTCACGAAGCCAGGCAGGCCGCGATCAAAGTGATGGATGGCCCTGAACCGGAAAAGGCGAGGGACATGGAATATTTCAAGATGCCCGAGCGGGTAACCGGTACAATTGGAGATACGCAAACCGCCTATTTCAAAGATGTCATTTCCAAGCACCCGGAGGTGAAGTGGACCATCGTGTTCATGCACAAACCGATCTGGAAACGCGAAGGCGCCGGAAGTCTACAAGGAATCGAAAGTGCGTTGACGGGCAGACCTTACACGGTCTTCAATGGCCACTTCCACAGCTACTCGCATACTACCAAGAACGACAAAGACCACATTATCCTGGGCACCACCGGAGGACACCAGGACCCCAAGGACCCCAACTCGTTCGATCATGTCACTTTAGTAACGATGACCGCCGATGGTCCGGCCATCGCCAACCTGAGGTTGGATGGTATTCTGGATAAATACGGGAAGATTCCCCTTGATGGCGACAGCGTTTGCTTTCAGGCGTCAAAGTGCGGTGAAGGTCACTGAGGAAGAACAAAGGAAATTTTCATTCTTCTTTCAGACACTCGGTCGGATTTACGCGGGCGGCCCTGAATGCCTGCGTGCCCACAGTCAGCCACGCAATGCCGAGTGCAGCCAGCCCGGCCACGACAAAATACCAGGCTTCGAGCCCAACATGGTAGGCAAAACTGTCTAACCAGTAGGAGCACAAGCCGAAGGCCATCGGAAGGGCAATGACGACAGCCAGTAGCACAATTTTGGTAAAGTCGGCCGATAACAAATAGACAATACCTGCTTCCGTTGATCCAAGTACTTTTCTTAAGCCAATTTCCTTACGGCGACGTTCCGCGGTGAACGCGGCAAGACCGAAAAGACCCAGGCACGAAATCAGAATGGCAAGCCCCGCAAAATATTTTGAAAGCACCGCGACGCGTTGTTCCGACTGATATAAGCGCTGGAAGTCTTCGTCAAGGAATTTGTAGCTGAACGGAAATCCAGGATTCACCCGAGCATAGACTTTTTCCAACTGGGTCAGTGCCTCCTGCTCCCGGCCAGCTTCCAGTTTGGCCACGATGTACAGTGTTTGACTGGTCTCCAGCCGGAAAATAAATGGCTTCAATTTTTCATGGAGCGATTCATAATGAAAATCCCTGACCACCCCAATGACTTCAACTTCCCTCCCCCAAAAGATGATCTTCCGGCCAATGGGGTCAGGAAGACCCATAATCGCTACTGCGGCTTCATTAAGTATGATGGAATTCTTGTCATTGAATTCCCGGGAAAAGTTTCTGCCTTCGACGAGTTCGAACCCTAGCGTCTCCATCAGGCCGTAATCAACACCGGTAGTTCCAAACTGAACGACTTCTTCTTCGTTTTTTCCAGGCCAGGATACGCCCACCGTGAAACCATCGGTGCCAACAATGTTTTGATTGATGGAGGAGGAGGCCAATACCCCGGGGATTGTGCGGATCTCTTCGAGAAATGCGTCCTGGTGATCGGCAATAGCACCTTCTTTGTCGAACAGGATTACGTGGTCTTTATTAAACCCAAGGCGCTTAGACTGAACGAAGCTGATCTGCTGCGTGACCACAATCACTGCGACGATGAATATTACGGAGAGTGCAAACTGAAAAACTACCAGGCCTTTTCGGGCCCATTGCTCGCCAAGGCTGGCGGCGAATTTTCCTTTGAGTACCTTGGCAGGGCTGAATCCGGAGAGGTACAGGGCAGGATAGCTGCCAGCCAGGAGGCCTGTCAGCAGGGTTATCAGAATCAAGGACAAGGTCAGCTGGGGCGTGAACTCCAGATGCAAGGTCTTCCCGGTTAGCAAATCGAATGAAGGAAGTGCCAGTTGCGTAAGGATCAGCGCCGTGATGAGCGAAAGAAAACTCATCAGCATGGATTCGCCAAGGTACTGGAGAATGAGCAGGTGTCTCCCTGCGCCAACGGCTTTCTTGATGCCTACTTCCTTGATGCGGCGGCTGGCCTTCGCGGTGGAGAGATTCATGAAGTTGATGCAAGCGATCAACAGGATAAAGGCCGCAATAACCGAGAACAACCGGACATACTCAATGCGTCCACCGACAAGCGCCCCGTTGTCGTAACGTCCGTGCAAATATCCTGAAGAGTAAGGACGAAGAAAAAGATCCACGTGGATGCCCGGCTTCTTTCGCTTGATGAAGTCCGCGATCTTCAGACTGGTAGATGAAGCATCCGACCCTTCATGAAGAACGACAAATGTACTGGGCCCATTATTTCCCCAGTTTTCGTCTCGGCCCGCAATTGCCCGGAAGGCCTCCATCGTTAGGAGGAAATCAAAACGCTGCGTGGAGGCCGATGGAATGTCCTTCATCACGCCGGTAACGACGCCGCGACCTTTGAATTGAGAGATATTCCAGTCGACGGTTTGACCGATCGCCTTTTCGGTATTACCGAAGAGATTAACGGCGAGTTGTTCCGTAATGAGCACGGCTTTCGGATCAGCCAGCGCAGTACGCGGATTTCCTTGCACCAAGGGAAATGAAAAAACGTTCAAGTAAGCGGAGTCTACGAATTGCCCGGAAGCCTTGATCCGCGTTGCGGAACCCTCTACGGCCAGGGTAAACTTGGAGAACCAAGAAGCAGGAGCGAGGTTTACCGAATGACTGACTTCGGGAATTTCCCTTGCCAGGGCGAGCGCCAACGGGTCAGGTGTAGCTTCCATTGTTTCCACACGGTCGGAATTGTGGTGATTGGCCATCACCTGGAAGAGTCTCCCTTCGTTGGCATGAAACCGGTCTGTGGCCCTTTCATCTATGACCCATAAATAGATCAACAGGGCACTGGCCAGCCCGGTGGAGAGTCCGATGAGATTGATGAAAAACGAACTCCGGAATCGTCTGAAGTTGCGGAGGATGAGGAGAAAGGTATGTCGGATCATGGTGTGGGTTCAGGTGCTCATTAACTCAATCCAATAAGCATACCACACCGAATTTGGCCCTTTGTGCAGTACTCCAGCAACGAAAGTGCACACTTTCGAAAGCGAGTGTGCGCCAGCGGACGCCATCTGGTTAGGCTGAAAACAAATATCTTCGCGCATGATCTTCCGCGAAACTAATCATTGGCTCTTGCTCCTGCTCGCAGGGATACTCTTCACAGCGTGTTCTGGCACTGATGAGCAATCGGGCGACGAGGCGGATTATGATTCTACGCTCGTTTTACCCCGTACCGATCTGATGCGGCTAAGTGAGTTCAAGACTCCAACCGGAAAAGTTTTTGTCGTGCGAGAAACCCCGATGTTTGACACCAGCCTTGTAAATGTCATCGTAAAGGCTGCAGGATTTTCACGCGATACCTTGACCATCGACTTCGGTGAAATGGATCCGATCATCGCGGTACACTTGGATGACCTTGACAAGGACGGTTACGGGGAGTTGTATGTGATTACCCGATCAACGGGTTCGGGCCAGGAGGGTACCATCGTTGGACTTTGTTCCAACCAGGATCAGCAAGTCTCTGTAATTTCATTTGAAGGGGCTACTCCTTACACCATGAAGGAGGGGGAGCCGTATGAGGGTTACCTGGGGCACGATTCTTTCAGTTTTGACCAAGGCATACTGACCAACACATTTCAGCTGAGCCAGCCCGGTGAGAAAATCGCCACTGCAGGTAACCACCGCACGGTGAGGTACGAACTGATTCGAAATGAATCGTCCGCACGACTAAGACCGGTTCGGCAAAAGTGAGCCTGTCCCCGGAAAGATTTACTTCAGCTAAATTCCAAATTACTCAATGAGGCACGATGACGGTGTCAATGCACCTGCCTTGGACAGGCCAGGGCACAATGACCCTCGCGGTTATTTTCATTAGTCGCGGTAATTCGCTTTTCTCTTCTCCATCACCGCCCGAAAGGATTCCTTCAGGTCATCGGACAACAAGTTCTCTGAATTGTGACGCGCGATGTATTCCAGTCCTTCGGTCACCGGATGATCGACAGCGTGCCGTAACACGGCTTTGGTACCGCGGATGGAATGTGGTGACTTTGAAGCGATTTGAGTAGCTACTTCCTTCACGCCCAGCATTAGTTCCTCACGGGTTTTGAAGCGTCCGTTGACCAACCCGATTTCGCGTGCTTCTTCCGCGTTGACAGCACGTCCGGTGAAGGCCAGGTCGGCAACCACCGAGGGGCGGACAAACTTTGGCAGTCGCTGAAGTGTCCCCAGGTCGGCTACCATACCCATGTCAATTTCTTTGATGGTGAAATAGGCATCTTCAGAACAATAGCGCAAATCGCAGGCTGCGATAATATCTACTCCGCCACCGATGCAGCCTCCATGAACGGCCGCAATTACCGGCTTGAGACAGCGTTCAATGGCCGACACGCAGTCTTGCAGTTTGATGACCATCGCGTAGATAGCCTCTTGTCGTTCTGTTGGATTGCTCAGGGTTTCAAATTGCTGAGCAGACATCAGCAGTTCGAGATCAATTCCCGCGCAAAAGAGTTTGCCTTCCGCAGAGAGGACTATCACACGAACATCCTTGCGATTGCCCAGTTCTTCCATCACGGCCTTGAGTTCCTCCCAGGCAGGCATATGCAGGGCATTGGCCTTTTGGGGTCGATTCAAGGATACCTGTGCGATCTTGTCGCTGACCGTAACCAGGAAATGGGAGTAGGCCATGGCTACCAGATCTTGATGCGGTCTTCGGGTTTCTTGTAAAGTTTGTCGCCCGGCTTAATATCGAATGCCTTGTACCACGCATCCATATTCACTGGCGCACCGATGGCGCGGAAATGATCGGGTGAGTGGGGATCCGTGACAATCAATTGGGCGGCACGATCAGGAAGAGTTTTGCTTCTCCAAATCTGGGCCCAGGCAAGAAAGAACCGCTGATCAGGTGTGAATCCATCAATTTTGACATCGGACTTTCCTTGTGCGGTCATCTTGAAGGCCTCGTAAGCCGCATTAAGTCCGCCGAGGTCACCGATGTTTTCGCCCATCGTCAGTTTGCCGTTGACATGCAGGGAGTCGAGGATCGTATAGGCATCGTATTGCTCTTGCAGGAGCTTTGCCTTTGCGGTGAATTTGTTACGATCTTCATCTGTCCACCAGTTCCTCAACGCTCCATCTTTGTCATACTGGCTGCCGGAATCATCAAACCCATGGGAAATCTCGTGCCCGATCACGGCACCGATCGCTCCATAATTATAAGCGTCATCCGCATCGGGGTGAAAGAAGGGGAACTGAAGTATGCCGGCCGGGAAAACAATCTCATTCATCACCGGTGAATAATAGGCGTTAACGGTGGGCGGTGTCATGCCCCAACGGCTGCGATCAACGGGTTTGCCCAGCTGGCTGAGCATGTCGTTGTAAGACCATCGGCTGGCATTCTTCACGTTATCATAGTACGTAGTGGGCTTGATAACCAGGCCGGGATAATCTTTCCACTTGTCGGGATAAGCGATCTTGGGCGTGAAGGCTTTGAGTTTGGCAAGGGCCTTCTCTTTGGTGGCATCACTCATCCAGTCCAGGTTACGGATCCGGATTTCATAGGCTTTGATCAGGTTGCTGATCATTTCCTGCATCCGCGCTTTGGCCTGTGGCTTGAAATATTTTTCAACATACAATTGTCCAAGAAGATCGCCGATTGAATTGTCAACCCGACTGGCGGCGCGGTCCCACCGGGGGCGCTGAACTTTTTGCCCGGTCAGTGCCTGATCATAGGCAAAGCTGGCGTCGACAAAAGGTTTGCTCAATAAGGGTGCTGCGCTTCGCAGTATGTTCCACTGTAGATAGGCCTGCCAGTCGGCGGCGGGAACCTGCTTGACCAGGCTGTCAACAGTGACGAAGAATTTTGGGGCAGATACCAGGATGCTGTCTTCCGTGGTGATCTTCATCTTCGCCAGGAATTGCTTCCAGTCGATGGACGGCGTGGTCTTGCTGAAATCGGAGACAGCAAATTTGTTATAGGTCTTCTGCGGGTCGCGCATTTCTACACGACTCATCTGGGCACGGGCGAGTTTCTTTTCCAGGTTGAAAATTGTCTCGGCTTTCTTCTTCGCATCAGCCTCGGTGTTGCCAGCCAGGGTGAACAGGCTGACCATGTAGGTGGTGAAGGCCTCTTGTGCCTTTTTGGAGCGGGCGTCACTCTTTAAATAATAGTCACGATCGGGCAGCGTGGTGCCACCTTGACCGAGCTGCACAACGTTACGGGTTGGCTGTTTGCGGTCCTGGCCCACGAACATGCCAAACAAGGGGCTGCCGACTGCCTGCATGCGTTGATAGATGACTTCATCGAGTACTTGTTGGCCATTCTTCACTTCGCCGGCACGTTTCAGGTCAGCGCGAATGGGATCCATTCCGAGTTTTTCCGCTGCCACACTGTCGAGTGCTGCTGCATAGAAATCGCCTACACGACGCTTCACGCTGCCTGCCGGTGCACTTTTGTCGTTCATGGCATCCGTCAGGATCGTTTGCATGGCCTTGATGTTGAATTCGCGAAGGATATTGAAACTTCCCCACCGGGTTTCCTTGGCCGGTATGGAATTATTCTTTAGCCAGACGCCGCCGGCATAATTGACAAAATCATCACCTGGTCGCACCAACGGGTCCATGTTGGTGGGATCGATGAATTTGGGTTTGGGCACTTCCTGGCCAAAGGCCAAGGTTGCCATTAGAATCAACAGGAGGGAGGGAATAAGGCGCGAAGGATTCATGGTAATCAGATTAGGTGACCAAGATACATCGGCTGCAGACAACGGCCAATGACACACACAGGTAAGGTGTCATTGCCGGTTTGGGCGGGTAGATGCTTGGATGGGATAGAAAAAAGAAATCCCCCCGAAGGAGGGATTTGCTTTTGGGCTGGCGGAACGGGTTCGTCGTGCGGCTATACTGCAGGTTCTATGAGAGCCTCTAAGATGGCACGGGAACCCGCCGGAGCCCCGGAAGATGGTCAGGTCAGACGACTTCGATGGCCTTCACCAGTTTGGCCTTATCAATGGCTTTCTTCAGCAACTGGAGTTTCAGGATTCCATCTTCGTAGTGTGCCTCGATCTTTTCTTCATTGATATTCTCAGGAAGCATGAAGGAGCGGGAGAAGTTGGAATAGCTGTATTCCTTGCGGGTAAATTCTTTCTCTTTTTCTTCTTTTTCCAGCTTCTTCTCGGCGGAGATAGTCAGCATGCCATTTTCAACAGCAATTTTGAAATCCTTCTTGTTCAGCCCAGGAGCAGCCATTTCAACGAAGAACTCTTTTTCAGTTTCCCGAATGTTGACAGAAGGCACAGTAACATTCTTCATCCAGTCGGAATCGAAAAACTTTTCGTTTTCAAAGAACTCGGGGATCCAGCGATCCGTCAGGAGTGAAGGGAACAACGGGTTTTTCAACAGTTTCATACATCCTCCTTTTTTAGTGGTTTAACGAATCAGGTTTATATTTTTTTGACACTACCAAGCTAGGATAATAGCACAGGCGACTTCAATGATCGAAGGTCAGGGGGCTGCTGATCTTTGTCAGCGGGTAGGCTGGTTGGGCGAGGAGGGTGGCTGCGCAAATTCGCGGTAGAGCTGCCGGATTTGAGTCACCGCCGTCACAATATCCCTCGCGGCCAGCAGGATGCGAACCTGGAGTAAACCCATCCGGTTGCCCAGTTCGTCTTGCTGGATCTTCTGGATCTGAACATCCAGGCTGGAGCGGATAAATTCCTGCAGTTTTTTGCACTGCTCTTCAATACCTTTTTCGTCCTCGAAGTTCATGCCCTCGATGCTCTGGGCCACCATATCCACATAAGCCGAAATCTTGCTTTCCAGCTCATTAATAATTTGCTGGAATTCTCCTTTGGGCACCGAGTGGTGATTGATGATGTGGTTGGTGGTGATTTCACTGATCAGGTGAGCCCGCTGGTATAAATGCTGAACTTGGTCAAAAACAAGGATGTACAGCCGCCCGGCGCCCAGGTGGCCTTTCTTGATGCGCCGGACGTACTTAATGATCTTGTGGTGAAGCTTCTCATTCTGCTCCTTCAGTTTCAACACCTCTTCATTGGATTTCACCAGCGTGTTGCGATCCCCCTTGTTCAGCGCGCGCAGGCTGAGCTGCATGATTTTGCGAAGCGATTTCAAATTCTTGGTAGTGCTGGCCTTGCTTTCCTCGACCATCTGGTGAATGTCCAATTCACCGCCCTGGAACACCTGGCTGAGTACCTTCTCTTCGGCCTGCTTCTGATTGAAGAGGATGTGGCTGCGAATCAGCAGGAAAATGGCCGCTGCGGCCAAGGCAAAGAAACCGATGAAACCAGTGTGGTATATAATTAATGCCATGGTTCCGGCTGAAGTGAAAGCCACCACGGCCGTTATCAGCCAGCTGGCAATTACATTGACCACGCCCGCAACCCGGTATACAGCGCTTTCCCGCCCCCAAGCCATGTCGGCAAAAGACGTACCCATGGCGACCATGAAGGTGACAAAGGTGGTGGAGAGGGGCAACTTTTTGGAGGTGCCATACGCAATGAGCATGCTCGATACGAGCAGGTTGATGGAGGCCCGGAGCAAATCGAAGGAAGGAGCCTCCCGGTCGCCTCGGTACAGGTTAGTCAGTTTGGCGAATCGTGCACTGATAAAGCCGGAAATTCTTGGCGGCACAAGCCGGTCCACCCATTCACCAATTTGAACGCTGGATCCCACAATGGCGCGTGAAACGATATTGGACTTGAATAACTCATCACCCTCTTCCTGTCGACCCAATGAAACTTCAGTTTGTGTGACTTTTCTGGCCTTGGCATTAGTCCATAGCGTGATTACCATAATTACACCAGCAATCAGCAAGAGCCAATAAGGGGTGCTTACCTGCCCCTTAAGTATATCCATGCTGTAAGCGGCAGGATCCAGGCCGGATGCCTGCCATGACTGAAAGGAAATCAATCCGGCCACGGGCACACCTATAAAATTAACCAGGTCATTGGCGGCAAAGGCCATCGCCAGGGAAAAGGTGCCCAGGAGCACCACGAATTTCAAGGGATTGATCTTCTTCCACCACATCAGTGACTGCACAAGGATGCTGAAAACCACCACCGATACAATCAGGATGTTGCGCGTATTTTCCATGATCCAGCTTACCTGCTCATTCGTTACCAGGAAGCTTCCCTTGGCTCCCTTGATCAGCAGAAAGTAAACAATCGAGGTAATGGCAATACCGCTGAATAAGGCACCATATTTTTTCAGGCTCGTCTCCAGGTCAAATGAGAATATGATCCGAAGGATGTGTTGAATGATCGAACCAAAGACAAACGAAAGAAGTACCGAAAGGAAAATGCCGCTAATGATGGTAATGGCGCTCGATACATTAATGACTTCATGCAAGTCTGGAAATCCGAGGTTCCGGTCATAGGACAATAGGATTCCGGTCACGAAGGCAGCCCCGAGAATTTCAAATACCAGGGATACGGTTGTAGAGGTGGGAAGGCCCAAACTATTGTAGATGTCGAGGAGAATAATGTCCGTGAGCATGACCGCCATGAAAATGATCATGACCCGATCGAAAGTGAAGAACGAAGGATTGAACAATCCATTACGGGCCACCTCCATCATGCCGCTGGAGAAAGTACAGCCAACCACCACGCCAACGCTGGCCACAATCAGGATCGTTCTTAAAGGGGCCGCCTTAGAGCCCACCGCAGAGTTCAGAAAATTGACTGCATCATTGCTGACCCCAACAACAAGGTCCACAATGGCCGTCGCCAGTAAAACATAGATCAGAATGAGGTAGGGATCCATAAATGACTGGCAATGCGGGTAGCTATCGTCTTTGGCAAAGTCCCATTTTTCCCAGGCAACCTGAATGACAAATGTCACCTGAACCTCTCATTTTGATCGCCTTAAATGACCGAATGCGGGCAAGATATACCGGAAATGAACGCCGGGGATTCATTTCTGTTAGAATTCAAAGCTCTAATGCCCCCGACAATAGTTGGTCTGATTTTGGGGATGAGCCAAGGAAATACCCACTATGCTGCGAAACTACATTACCATCGCCTGGCGTACCCTCCTTGTTAATCGTCTTTATACTGTAATTAACATCATTGGCCTGACGGTCGGGATCAGCAGTTGCCTGGTCATCTACCTGTTGGTGAGCTTCGAGCTAAGCTTCAACCGCTCTTTGCCCGGGGCCGATCGAATCTATCGGATCTATACCTCGTTCAGCGGTGACTTTGAAGGCACTAATCGGGGTGTAAGCACCGGTGTGCAGGGAGCGGTATCCAGCCAGTTTACCGGGCTCGAATTGGCGGCGCCCTTTCACACGACAGGCTGGAAGGTGGAAGTGCCCGGGAAAGACGAACCTCTGGTATTTGACCAAGGGAATAAATTAGCGCTGGTTACTCCAAGCTATTTCTCCCTGGCAAGTACGAATGAATGGATTCGAGGCTCGGCGGAAGCATTAAGCGAGCCCGGCAAGGTTGTGCTTTCGCTCGATCGGGCGAAGACCTACTTTGGAACGGATGACCCGGAATTAATAGTAGGGCGAGAACTTCACTACCACGACTCGCTTGTGGTCACGGTGGCCGGGCTTATTCAGCCGTCAAATGACAGGACCGATTTCGATTTTACTGACTTCATCTCCTATTCAACCATCGAATCTACTTACCTGAAGAACCGGATCACGCTCAATGATTGGGAGAGTACCAACAGCAGTTCCCAATTATTTATCAAGCTTGCTCCTGGAACAACACGGGAGGCCATCGAGGAGCAATTGGTAGGACTTGACAAAGAATACAAAAGGCACAATACCGATAATGGCTGGGTGGTCAGCTACAAACTCCAGCCCCTTTCAGACCTCCACTATGATACAAAACTCAGCATCTTTGACCAGTCAAGACCGGCTGTGCATCTGGGAACCCTGACTACCCTCTCCGCGGTAGCGGTCATTCTTTTGGTTTTGGCCTCGATCAATTTTATCAACCTGGAAACTGCACGGGCCGTAAAGCGCGCGCGGGAAGTGGGGATTCGGAAAGTGCTGGGAAGCACCCGCGGTCAATTGATTCGCCATTTTTTGGCACAAAGTCTCTTGCTCACCCTGTTCGCTGTGCTGGTGGCCATTCCCGTCACAGAGATGAGCCTCCTTTTTTTTCATGATTTCATGCCTGCTGGTGTTGAGCTAAACCTTTCTCAACCGATGAACCTCTTGTTCCTGGCGGGAATTGTGTTGGCGGTGGGAGTACTTTCAGGATTGTATCCCGCGTTTGTCCTGTCTTCATTCCTGCCGGCTATCGCCTTGAAAAGCCAGGGGTACACGGGGGGTGCGTCTTCGCGCTCCGCTTTCCTTCGAAAAGGGTTGATCGTATTCCAGTTTTCCAGCGCCCAGTTACTGATCATCGGAACACTCGTCATTCTCTCACAGATTAATTTCATGCTGAACAAGGACCTGGGATTTGATCGGGATGCCATCATTCACATTTCTCCACCCTGGCAGGAGAAGGAAGAAAAGCGGTTCACCTTGAAAAATGAATTGGAGCGTGTGCCAGGAGTCGCCCAATTGTCATTGTGTCAATCCCCGCCGGCGACTAACGGATATAGCTCTAATGTTCTTATTCTGAAGAAAGACGGTGAGGAGATCAGGAAGAGTGTGATGCGGAAATTCGGAGACACCACTTACTTGTCTGTTTATGGAATCCCGTTGGTGGCCGGTCGTAACTTGCAACCCAACCATCGGACGGAAATTCTTGTTAACGATGCTTTCCTGAAGGAGTTTGGGCTGACGCGGGAGACGGCCCTCGGCCAGGAAGTTCACCAGGGGAATAGTCAATCCTATACGATCGTTGGCGTGATGAAGGATTATCATGTATTCTCCCTTCACGCATCGTTTGAGCCGGTATACATGTGCGGCTGGGAGGAGGATCTTTACGCCATGAGTGTGAAGCTGGCCGTACCATCCGAAGGCCCCCGTGATTTCGGTCCGATCCTGGCCGGCCTGGAAGCGGCCTGGAAGAAGGTTTATCCGGACTACAAGTTCAACTACCAGTTCGTCGACGAAACTATCCGTAATTTCTATCAAACTGAACAACGAGTATCGACGCTTACCGGGACTGCGATGGCGCTGGCCATCATTATCAGTTGCCTCGGTTTGTTTGGGCTTGCCTCTTATACTTCGATCCAGCGATCGAAAGAAGTAGGCATCCGGAAGGTGCTAGGGGCAACCGCGCAAAATATTATGGTGCTGCTTTCGGGTGATTTCCTGAAACTGGTAATGATCGCGTTTATGATTGCCGCCCCTCTTGCCTGGTGGGGCGCCACCAAGTTTCTGGATTCATACGCCTTTCATGTTCCTCTGGGAGTTCCACTCTTTATGTATGCCGGAGTAGCCTCGTTGGTGTTGGCTTTTCTAACAGTGGCTTATCAGGCGCTAAAGACCGCCTTCATGAACCCGGTGGAATCGTTGCGATCGGAATAGGTTTATCCTATTTCTTGAGTCGGTTGTCGGATTGGGACTGGCGGGAGGCAGCCAAGGCAAGGGCAGCATAGGCGTTTACGAGGCCACCCGTGACGCTGAGTTCGTTAAATTCCGATTCGCCTCCACCCGGGCGTTTCACTTTCAGGCCATCAAACTTACGGCTGGAGGTCTTGATGATGTCGGCAATTTGTTCGGCGGTGAAGCCGGGATAATAGGACCAAACCAGCGCGGCAATTCCGGTCACCACCGGTGCTGCCATGCTGGTTCCGCTCTTGGGTTCATATCCATTGTTGGGTACTGTTGAGTAAATGTCCACGCCCGGGGCAAAAACATCCACTGTCTTCTTACCATAGTTTGAAAAATCGGCTACGAATTCTTTCCCGCTTCCGGAAGACGTAGCCCCCACTTCGAGCCAGCCCAAGGCTTCCTTGCCATTGAGGTATTTCCGGTTGGGGTAGTTGCCCTCTTTGTCATTGTCTTGTCGCTCATTTCCCGACCCATGAATTATCAACACGCCTTTTTTCTGGGCATAGGCCACTGCTTCGTCCACTACCTCTTTTTGCGGTGAGATACTCTTTCCAAAGCTCATGTTGATGATTTGAGCTCCGTTGTCGGCAGCATACCGAATCGCGTTGGCAATGTCTTTGTCTCGTTCGTCCCCATTGGGTACGGCGCGCAGGCTCATGATGCGCACATTATCCGCGATGCCCTTGATGCCGATGGCATTGCTTCGATCAGCAGCGATGATCCCTGCAACATGGGTTCCGTGCATAGGGTCAGGTCCTTTGATATTGTTGTTGCCATATACGCGTTCACGGGGATTACTGTAATCATCACCGATCAGCACCCGCGAGTCGTAGTCAGGATTGTAGCCATATTCCACAATGACCCGGTAGTGGTCTACGGCCTCCTGGAGGTTCTTGTGGATTTCTTCAAGGTCGGCGTCATCGCCGGCGTTACGAAGCATCATCTTGGTAAAGCCTTTGGCAAAACTCACCGACGCGCTGGTCGACCGGAGGGAGTCAATGGCTTCACGGCTGAGGTGGTCCGTTTGCAGCACGGACTTTAGGGTATCCATGCTCGCCTCCAGGTTCTTGTTCAGTTTCAGGTAATATTCATACTCCGATCGGTTCTCTTCCTGCAGCCGAATAAATTTGTCTTTTATTTTTTTGAAGGACTCGTACTCCTTTCGCTGTTTGGAGGGAACTTTGTCTTCGGTTACCGTGCCGAATTTCTGCTTTAGCCTAATGTACTCACGGGTCAGCTCGTAGCTGTCCTCAATGACTTCACCCCCCTTTCCACCAATAAAATTCCAACCGTGGATATCATCGATGTAACCATTCTGGTCGTCATCCATTCCATTGCCGGCAATCTCTTTCGGGTTTGTCCAGATTATTCGTTTCAGGTCTTCATGATCGATGTCGATGCCGGAGTCAATGATGGCTACCGTGACAGGGGTGGAGGGACGACCCTTCAGCAATTCGAGGTAGGCGCGTTCGGCACTCACACCCTGCACATGATTTTGTTCGGGGTCCAGCAGAAACCATTCCTTGGGGACGTCTGAACCCTGACCCAGCGCGGGGTACACGGCTCCACCCAGTACAATAAGAAAAAAGGAAACGAGAAAGCGCCTAAGCGTGAGGGTCATGCGTTTGATCGTTTAACGAACAAAAATAGGGGGCAAACGGTGTGAGGTCCTAAGAAATGTGAAAAAGGCAGGCAAATATTACGCCGGAAGTCTTCCTTGGAACACTTCAGGAAAGGAAATGATGCAACGGGTCACTTTTGGTTCAACAAATCGAACTGCCATGGTCCAACTCGCTCTGCTTGCCGTCGTCATTTTCTTCACCCTGTTTTTTTACTACGCAGCCCTCCTTAACCGGGATCATGAATCCAGTATTCACAGGGCAGTTCCGGCACACTAGCCTGGCCATGGAGAAATACCCTACTCTTTCAGATAGGCCGATCTTAATCGAATGCTAATTGCGTGCTGTCGGTATGAGCGTACTTGATCTTAGGCGTGCCTTGCCCGCCTTCGGCACCTACCAATAGCCGACAGAAACCCATACTCAAAAAAAAGACCTGGCTTCTTAAGAAACCAGGTCTCCAACGTGCCGAAGGCGGGACTCGAACCCGCATACCTTGCGGCACACGCCCCTGAAACGTGCGTGTCTACCAATTTCACCACTTCGGCGTCTATTCAATGCCCCTCTCCAATATGGAGAAAGGCCAGGGTTGAGGTGAGTGCCCGGGACTGGACTCGAACCAGCACAGCTTGCGCCATACGCCCCTCAAACGTACGTGTCTACCAATTTCACCACCCGGGCAAATCCTTAGCAAGGCGGCAAAGGTAAAAAAGCTTTCCGTTTCACCCAACGCCTCGACAAGCTCCGCTCAAAGTCCACCAAAAGGCCCCTGAGCCTGTCGAAGGGGTCCCGTGGAAGGGAGCCGAAGATCGGATTTGAACCGACGACCTACGGTTTACGAAACCGTTGCTCTACCAGCTGAGCTACTTCGGCTTTTATTATAGTTCCCTGCCCGTCTATTCCCGGCAAGGGACCACAAAAGTAGAATTTCTGGGAAATTCTGGTGCTAAAATCTTGATGCAGAAAGAAATTTCCTCACCGGCAGGGTCAACGGGCAATTCTGACCTTATGTATCTTACCTCCATGAATGGAACAGTTACCTTTTCAATTCTTGGGGGAGGCATCGGCGGACTTTCATTGGCAATCGCGTTGCAGCGAAAAGGCATCTCCTGTGCCGTTTTCGAGGCTGCCCCAGCTTTCAAACCATTGGGCGCTGGTCTGGGATTGGCGGGTAATGCAGTCAAAGCCTATGCGGACATAGGCATTGATAACCAGGTGATCGCCGCTGGGAAAAAACTTCGGTTTGCGAATCTTAAGGACCAAAAAGGAAATTTGATCAGCCGGACTGATGTCGAGGCCATGACGCGAAAGTTTGGAGTCGTCAATAGCTTTACGATTCATCGCGCCGATCTCCACGACATCCTCTTTGGCATGGTCGCGCCCGGCACGGTTCAATTGGGCAAGGCCGCTATCGACTTTAGCCAGGATGACCAGGGAGTCACGATAACTTTTGCCGATGGTACTTCCGTCCGTTCAGACTACCTCGTTGCCGCAGATGGCATTCATTCCGTCGTGCGCAAAAAGTTGCTTCCGAAAAGCACGCCCAGGTATTCCGGTTATACATGTTGGAGGGCAGTGACTGAGGGTTTCCCGGAAGGGATGAACCTGGACGAGACCAGTGAATCCTGGGGACCCGGCAGACGCTTTGGTGCAGTGCCGTTGACGAACCGGCGGGTGTACTGGTTCGCCACACTGAACGCTCCCCGGCAGGATCCGAAAATGCGTGATGCCCGAATTGCTGATCTGCACAAATTCTACGAGGGTTTTCATTTTCCCATTCCAGAACTCCTGGCGATGACCCGCGATGATCAACTTATCTGGAGTGACATCATAGACCTCAAGCCCATAAGACAATTTGCCTTTGGTCGCGTGCTGCTCATTGGCGACGCAGCCCACGCAACGACACCCAACCTGGGCCAGGGAGCCTGCATGGCCATCGAAGACGCTGCAACGCTCGCCAACGCGTTGGTCAAGTATGAACCTGCGGAAGCGTTCCAGCGGTTTGAAGAACACCGCATCAACCGAACCACTGGAATTGTGAATCAATCCTGGACCCTCGGCAAGATTGCACAAGTGGAAAATCGATTCATCACTTCCCTGCGTAACGGATTCTTCCGAATTCTGCCCGGATCAGCTATTGAAAAGCAACTGAAAGAACTCTACGAAGTTTCCTTTCAGCCTTAGGTCGATTGATCTTTTCGGCCCTAACGACCATTGGGTAGCACACTTCCTAACATTCGTTGTCGAAAAATATTTTGACCGCACGTTGGATGTGGTCACAATTATTTTCATTCTTGTCAACTCAGCGAATCAATTGCTCTGCAAAATGAATTTGTCGAAAACGTTTGCCCTGGTTTTTTCCCTGCGCTCCGTCGCCAATCCGTTGATTGTGGTGCTGGTGATTATTATTCAACTCCATCTCCCGGGGCGACAATGACCAACTAACCTAAGCTTGAATCAACTACCGCCCCGATTACCTCGGGGCGGTTTTGTTTTAAAATACTTTAAACCAACTAACGATTGTTATCACTTCCATGAACTCCTACTATTCCGACGACACTGTACTTTTTCTGGATGGCGAATTTGTAAACGCCCGTGAAGCGCGCACCGATTTGTTTGGGCAAACCTTGCACTATGGCTACGGCGTATTCGAAGGCATCCGGGCCTACCGCACGGTACACGGCACAAAAATCTTCCAGGCCCAGGCGCATTTCGAACGACTGGCAGAAAGTTGTCGCCTGATGGGTATTCCTCTCCGGTATAGCCCCGCGGAGTTAACCCAATTTTCCTACCAGGTATTGAAAAGAAACAACCTTTCCAATGCCTACCTGCGCCCCTTGGTGTTTTGCAGCCCGAATATGTCACTTACAACCCCAAGAGAAGTTTCGGTGATGATTGCCGCATGGGACTGGGGGAAGTACTTCGCCAGTTCGTCTTTGCGTGTTTGCATTTCGTCCTATGAGCGGCCTAACCCTAAGTCAACGCATGTGGAAGCGAAGACCTGTGGACATTATGTGAATTCCATTCTGGCCACTTCGGAAGCGAAAGCAAAAGGATTTGACGAAGCACTGATGTTGGACATGAATGGCTTCATTGCGGAAGGACCGGGGGCCAACTTCTTCATGGAGAAGGACGGTGTTTTGGTGACACCCAAATCCGGCAACATCCTTCCAGGCATTACCCGCAGCGTGGTGATCAAGATATGCCATGAACTCGAGATCCCGGTTTCAGAATCTCAGATCGCCCCAGAAGATCTTGAGTCTGCGGATGCAGCGTTCTTCTGCGGTACCGCAGCAGAGATAACCCCGATTGCATCAATCGATGGAATATCATTCCAAAAACCTTGGAGGAAAACTGTCGGGCGCATCGTTCAAGAAGCCTATCACTGCATGGTGCTTGATAAGAATTACAGTTACGTGATCGTCTGATAGTCGATGGAGCTCAACAAATATAGCCGCACGCTTACACAGGACCCGACACTGCCGGCCTCCCAGGCTATGCTCTATGGTATTGGGCTTACTGAGGCTGACATGGAGAAGGCCCAGGTAGGAATTGTGAGCACCGGCTTCGACGGCAATACGTGCAACATGCACCTGAACGGCCTGGCAACCGAAGTGAAAAAAGGTGTGTGGAATGAAGGGTTGATAGGCCTCATTTTTCATACGATCGGCGTAAGCGATGGTATCTCCAACGGAACGGAGGGGATGCGGTACTCGCTGGTCAGCCGTGAGATCATTGCCGACTCTATTGAAACAGTGTGCGGAGCACACTACTATGATGGCCTGTTGGCCGTAGTCGGTTGTGACAAAAACATGCCGGGCTCCGTGATGGCCATGGGACGCCTTAACCGGCCTTCCATCATGATCTATGGGGGCTCAATTGCTGGTGGAAACTGGAAAGGAAGGTCACTTAATATAGTATCCGCATTCGAAGCGCTTGGGGAAAAACTTTCCGGCCACCTGGCCGAGGAAGACTTCAAAGGCATCATCCAGAATTCATGTCCCGGTGCCGGGGCATGTGGAGGGATGTACACGGCCAACACAATGGCTTCGGCTATCGAAGTGCTTGGTATGTCCTTACCTGGATCGTCGTCCTTTCCGGCACTTAGTCCGCAAAAACGGGAAGAGTGCCTCATGGCAGGAAAAGCCATACGCCGTTTGCTGGAAAGAGATATCAAGCCACGCGATATCATGACCCGTGAAGCATTTACCAATGCGATCACACTGGTCATGGCCCTCGGTGGTTCCACCAATGCGGTCCTCCACCTGATTGCCATGGCGAAGAGTGTCGATATTCAAATCACGCTGAAGGATTTCCAACAGATCTCTGATCAAACGCCGTTGCTGGCAGACCTCAAGCCCAGCGGGAAATACCTCATGCAGGATCTTCACGCCATTGGGGGTACGCCTGCCGTGATGAAGTACATGCTGGATAAAGGAATGTTGAATGGCGATTGCCTCACGGTGACCGGTGAAACCCTCTCCACCAACCTCGCCCATGTAGCTCCCCTCGAATTCGATGTACAAAAAGTCATTTGCCCGGTTGAGAAGCCCATCAAATCTTCGGGTCACTTGCAGATCCTCCACGGTAATCTGGCGGAGCAAGGGGCCGTCGCCAAAATCACAGGGAAGGAAGGCGAACGATTCAAAGGAAGAGCGAGAGTGTTTGACGGAGAATTTGAATTGGCGGATGCCATTGCCGCGGACAGTATACAACCTGGTGACGTGGTGGTCATCCGGTACGTAGGACCTAAGGGTGCGCCGGGAATGCCCGAGATGCTCAAGCCCACAAGCCTCATCATGGGCGCCGGTCTGGGTAAGTCGGTTGCGTTGATCACGGATGGAAGATTCTCTGGTGGATCACATGGCTTTGTGATTGGTCATATTACCCCGGAAGCCTTTGAAGGCGGCATGCTCGCGTTGGTTGAGCAAGGCGATTGGATTGAGATTGATATCAGTCGTCACGAAATCAATCTTCTGGTAGATGAAAAAAACCTCGCTCTGCGTAAGTCCCGATACAAGCCGAGGCCGCTACGGGTAACGAAGGGCACTCTATATAAATATGCCAAAACCGTAAAAACGGCCTCGGATGGCTGCGTGACCGATGAAAGCTGATCAGCACACTGCAGAGGTTTGTTCAGGCGCCGAGATCCTCTTACGCTCCTTGGTCGCCGAAAAGGTGGATGTCCTTTTTGGATATCCGGGTGGCGCCATCATGCCCGTGTATGATGCGCTCTATGATTATGCTGACCGCCTCAACCACATCCTGGTGCGTCACGAACAGGGAGCTATCCATGCAGCCCAGGGTTATGCACGTGCTTCAGGTCGAGTGGGTGTAGCGTTGGCTACCTCGGGACCCGGGGCAACCAACCTGGTCACCGGTCTTGCCGACGCCCTGATTGACTCAACTCCTGTCGTCTGTATAACGGGACAAGTGTTCGCTCATTTGCTGGGAACCGATGCGTTCCAGGAAATTGATGTGGTTAACACTACTATTCCGGTCACCAAGTGGAATATCCAGGTGACGGAGGCAAAAGATATCGCGCCAGCAGTAGCCAAAGCATTTTATATCGCGCGGACTGGACGACCAGGCCCGGTGCTGATCGACATCACCAAGAACGCGCAGAACGAAAAGATCGAATTCTCCGAGTATGTTCCGTGCACCAATATCCGCACTTACCGTCCCAAACCAGAGTTGTCATTGACTCAGATCAAAGCCGCGGCTGAACTAATTAACCAATCAAATCGCCCTTACATCCTCGCTGGTCAGGGTATCCTTCTTTCGGGAGCCTCCGACTTGTTGGTGGCATTCTCCGGGAAGACAGGAATACCAGTGGCTTGCACCTTGTTGGGATTGAGCGGTTTCCCGGTGACCCACCCGAATTATGCGGGGTTCCTGGGCATGCATGGAAATTATGCGGCCAACATCAACATTAATGAGTGTGATGTGCTGATCGCGATTGGCATGCGGTTCGATGACCGGGTGACGGGCAATGTGAACAAGTTTGCCCGTCAGGCGAAGGTCATTCACATTGACATCGACAAAGCGGAGATCAACAAAAATATCCGGGCGGACATTGCTGTTCACGCCGATGCCGCGGAGGCCTTGACGGAACTGATGGGATTATGCGAAACCCGAAATCACCGCTCCTGGATGGAAAGCTTCGCACGGCTAAATGATGTCGAACAGCAAAGAGTATCTATCCACAGCTTTCTGCGGGAAGGTGAGCTGACGATGGCTGAAGTGATTGATGAGTTGGCCTCCCAGGCAGATCCCTTGACCATCATTACTACGGATGTAGGCCAACATCAGATGGTGACGTCGCGATACTACCCTTATCGTACCCCCCGAACACTGATTACATCCGGTGGAGCCGGTACAATGGGGTTTGCATTACCGGCCGCCATTGGCGCAAAGCTCGGCATGCCCGATCGCCAGGTCATCGCGGTAATTGGCGATGGAGGTTTTCAAATGACCATGCAGGAGATGGGTGTAATCATGCAGTATGGAATCCCGGTGAAAGTGCTCGTGCTCAACAACAGCTTCCTGGGAATGGTACGCCAGTGGCAGCAGCTTTTTCACGATAAACGCTACTCTTTTACGGAAATGTCCAACCCGGACTTTGTCGCCATTGCAGGGGCTTATGGTATTGCTGCCGCTAAACTGGAACGCCGTGAAAATTTGAAGGAGGCAATCAGTGCCCTGCTCAATTCATCTTCCTCCTATTTTCTCGAAGTGCGGGTAGGCAAGGAAGAAAATGTATTTCCAATGATCCCGGCAGGAGCAGGAGTTTCCGACATGCTGCTGGAAGCGCCCAGGACCGAATATCCCGAAAGTGTCAATCGTTAAATCAATCCATCCATGATCAAGCAAGACCTATTCATGCACCTCTCTGCCGACAACAACTTCTCGGTACTGAACAGGATCATCAACATCCTGAACCGGCGCCGCGTGCGAATCCGAACGTTGGCAGCACAAGAGCATCCGGATGACTTTAGGAAGGGGAGCGTGTCAATGGTTATCCATACGACTACGGAGATGGCGGACAAGGTCAAACTGCAGTTGGAGAAGCTGATTGAGGTTGATCAGGTCACTTACCAGGTGCAGCCTGTGTCCGAACCTGCGGAGAAAGAGAAAATAATCTATTCACTATAAACAATTACCATGGCACAAATCAATTTTGGCGGAACGATCGAAGAAGTGGTCACCCGCGAAGAATTTCCGATGGATAAAGCACGAGAGATTCTGCGCGACGAAACAATAGCCATACTTGGCTACGGCGTACAAGGCCCTGCTCAGTCGCTTAACCTGAGAGACAATGGGTTTAATGTTATTGTCGGACAGCGAAAGGGCAGCCCAAGCTGGAACAAGGCTGTACAACACGGGTGGGTTCCCGGAGAAACGCTCTTCGAGATGGAAGAAGCTGCCCAGCGGGCGACGATCATTCAATTCTTGCTCTCCGATGCAGGACAAATTGCTGCATGGCCGAAAATCAAACCTCACCTGACCCCCGGAAAAGCATTGTACTTTTCGCACGGATTTGGAGTTACGTTCTCCGATCAGACCGGGATCGTGCCTCCAAAGGATGTCGATGTGATCCTGGCGGCACCAAAAGGTTCCGGAACGTCAGTGAGAAGGTTGTTCCTCCAGGGCAAAGGCATCAACAGTAGCTTCGCCATTTACCAGGATGCTACGGGAACGGCCCGTGACAGAGTCATCGCCCTTGGCATTGGCGTGGGCTCAGGTTATCTCTTTGAGACTGATTTTCGAAAAGAAGTTTATTCCGACCTCACCGGTGAGCGCGGTACATTGATGGGTGCAATTGCCGGCATCTTTGAGGCGCAGTATGAAGTCTTACGCTCGAAAGGACACAGCCCTTCCGAAGCGTTTAATGAAACGGTGGAGGAATTGACGCAGAGCTTGATGCCCCTCGTCGCTGAGAATGGCATGGACTGGATGTATGCCAACTGTTCCACCACTGCCCAGCGCGGCGCACTGGATTGGAAGAAGAAATTCAAGGCCGCAACCTTGCCGGTGTTCAAGGAACTCTATGAGAGTGTGGCGAGCGGTAAGGAAGCCAAACGCACCATTGAACATTGCAGCCAGCCCGACTACCGCAGCAAGCTGGAAGAAGAGTTGAAAGAACTGCGCAACAGTGAATTGTGGCAGGCCGGAAAAGCGGTGAGGTCGCTGCGGCCGGAAAAAAATGCAGTGGAGGCAAGCATGATCAACGCATAGTGAAGTCTTAACTAACAATCGTAAGTAGAACTTTTTATTCTGTCCGGATCTTTTCATGTGAAAAAGTTTTGGACATTAGCGCATAAGCATTGAAGCGCCCTGTCAGATGAGTTTCTCATCCGGCAGGGCGGTTTCATTTTAGTCCAATGCGTGCAAACGAACAGTTGTTGTGATGCCGAAGACGATCGTTGAAAAAATTTGGGATGCTCACGTGGTTCACCGCGCGGATGGTTTTCCTGATGCGCTGTTCATTGACCGTCATTTCATACATGAAGTAACCAGTCCGCAGGCCTTTGACGGGTTGCGCAAACGGGGAATCCCGGTTTTCAATACCCGACGCACCACGGCAACCGCTGACCACAACGTACCCACTAAGGATCAGCACCTGCCCATCAAGGAGGCACTTTCCCGTCACCAGGTGGAGACATTGCGTAAGAACTGCAAAGAGTTCGGCGTCGAACTTTATGACCTGGGACACCCGTTCCAGGGAATTGTTCACATTATCGGTCCCGAGCTTGGCTTGACACTTCCAGGTATGACCATCGTCTGCGGCGACAGTCATACATCCACTCACGGAGCGTTTGGAGCAATTGCCTTTGGTATTGGCACCAGTGAAGTGGAACAGGTGCTGGCTACTCAATGTGTGCTTCAGCCCCGGCCCAAAACGATGCGAATTGAAATCAATGGTAAGCTGGGACGGGGAATAGTCAGCAAAGACATTATCCTGTACATCATTTCGAAGATTTCAAGCAGCGGAGCCACCGGCTACTTTGTAGAGTATGCAGGCGAAACCATCCGAGGCCTTTCCATGGAGGCACGAATGACCATCTGCAATATGAGCATCGAGATGGGAGCACGTGGTGGTTTGATTGCACCGGATGAAACCACATTCCAATATATACGGGGAAGAAAATTTTCACCGCAGGGTGCAGCCTATGATGCTGCCGTTGCCAACTGGAAGAAGCTGGTCACGGATGAAGGTGCTGCGTATGATAAAGTGCTAACCTTCGACGCGGCCGATATCGCGCCCATGATCACCTATGGAACCAACCCGGGTATGGGCATGCGCGTCACCGACCGGATTCCTACGGCCGCTGAACTGGCCTCTTTGGGTGACCCGACTTCCTATCGCAACGCGCTTTCCTACATGGGCCTTGAAGAAGGAACACCCATCCTGGGAAGATCCATCGATTATGTCTTTATCGGTAGCTGTACGAACGCCCGAATAGAGGATCTCCGCCAGGTGGCTTCCCTGGTCAAAGGAAAGAAGCGTGCCGACGGTGTCGAGGTCTGGGTGGTGCCGGGCTCAAAACAAGTGGAAGCGCAGGCTCGCAAAGAGGGACTCGACAGGATCTTCGCGGATGCGGGATTTGAATTGCGTAGCCCTGGATGTTCCGCTTGCCTCGGCATGAACGAAGACAAAGTGCCGGCAGGCAAGTATTGCATTTCAACCTCCAACAGAAATTTCGAGGGAAGGCAAGGTCCCCGCTCACGTACATTCCTGGCCAGCCCGTTGAGCGCAGCGGCGGCAGCCATCACGGGAAAGGTCACGGATGTTAGATCCTGGATGGAAACAAACGAATGAGACCATGACCAAAGAGAAATTCACCACGCTTCGGTCCACCGCCGTTCCGCTGCCGATCGAAAACATCGACACCGATCAAATCATTCCGGCCCGTTTCCTGAAAGCAACAACACGTGAAGGATTTGGCGATAATCTTTTCCGGGATTGGCGATACGATTCGGCCAATCAGCCGAAAGCAGACTTTGTATTGAATAACCACTCTTATTCCGGGAAGATCCTGGTGACCGGAAAGAATTTTGGCTGCGGCAGCAGCCGTGAGCATGCGGCCTGGGCGATTTACGATTATGGATTCCGTGTGGTGATCTCCAGTTTCTTTGCGGATATCTTCAAGAACAACGCGCTGAACAACGGCTTGCTGCCCCTGGTGGTGAGCGAAGCTTTTCTGCAACATTGCTTTGAGACGATTCAGCAGGATCCAAAAACGGTCATGGTGGTGGACCTCGAGCACCAGGTGGTCTCCATTGGGCAACGCAGAGAGTCTTTTGATATCAACCCCTATAAGAAAACCTGTCTGATCAACGGGCAGGATGATATCGACTACCTCCTCGGGCTGCGGGAATCAATTCTTCAGTTTGATAAAGCTCAACAAGTTATTACGCCCTTGTCATGAAGAAGGTAATTGCACTTTTGCCGGGTGATGGTATTGGCCGTGAAGTGACGGCCCAGGGCAAACGCGTGCTGGAAGAAGTGGCCAAGGTGTTTGGTCATTCATTTGAATTCCCCGAGGGGATCATTGGACATGAGGCCATCGAAAAGACGGGCAACGCACTTCCCGATGAGACGCTGACTTTGTTGAGATCCTCAGAGGCCATTCTCTTCGGTGCCGTGGGCCACCCCAAGTATGACAACGATCCTTCCCTGCCGGTTCGACCGGAGCAGGGATTGTTGAAGATGCGCAAAGAGCTTGGTCTCTATGCCAACCTTCGCCCTATCCGGCTGTTCGATGAATTGCTGGGGGCTTCCAGCATCAAACCTGAAATCCTGCGCGGAGCGGATATTCTTTTCTTCCGCGAACTCACCGGCGATGTCTACTTCGGAGAAAAAGGAAAGAAGAACGAAGGGAAGACGGCCTATGACGTAATGATCTATCACGAGTACGAAGTTGAGCGAATCGCCCACAAGGCATTCCAGGCCGCTCGAGCCCGAAAGATGAAGGTAACTTCGGTGGATAAAGCCAACGTGCTCGAAAGTTCACGTCTGTGGAGGAGAGTAATCCAGGAAGTGGGCAAGCAGTATCCGGACGTTACCCTCGAGCATGAATTTGTTGACGCGATGGCGATGAAGTTGATCCAGCAGCCACGAAGATTTGATGTCGTGGTTACCGGCAATCTTTTTGGCGACATTCTTACCGATGAAGCCTCCCAGATCGCAGGATCCATGGGCATGCTGGCCTCCGCGTCGGTTGGCGATACGGTGGGACTCTATGAGCCGATCCATGGCAGCGCGCATGATATTACGGGCAAAGGAATTGCCAACCCCCTGGCCTCTATTTTGTCGGCCGCTCTTATGCTGGAGATTTCCTTTGGCTGGAAGGAAGAGGCAGAGGCTGTGGTGAAGGCTGTGAAGCAAGTGCTCGCCTCCGGATATCGAACCGCCGACATTGCCGATTCGGACACCCCGAAAGAAATGATACTGAACACCCAAGCCATGGGCGACTGTGTGGTTGCCCAGTTGGCGCGGAAACCCATTGCAGTTATTCAATAGTTACGACCTAACCCTTTCTTACCATGAGCGACAAAGTCCAGATCTTCGACACCACCCTTCGCGACGGCGAACAGGTTCCGGGTTGTCAATTGAAAACCGAGGAGAAAGTGATCATCGCCCGTGAGCTCGAAGCGCTCGGTGTGGATGTAATCGAAGCCGGTTTTCCGATTTCCAGCCCCGGTGACTTTCTCTCAGTGGTCGAACTTTCCAAGGCATTGAAGCATGCTACCGTATGTGGACTCACCCGGGCCAAGAAAGACGACATCGATGTGGCGGCGGAAGCACTGCTCCATGCCAAGCGTGGTCGAATTCATACGGGCATCGGCTCATCGGATGTCCACATCAAGCATAAATTCAAGTCAACCCGTGAGCAGGTCCTTGAGCAAGGAGTATGGGCGGTGAAGTATGCCAAGGAAAAGAACTATGAAGTGGAGTTCTATGCCGAAGACGCAGGCCGCGCCGACCTGGCCTTCCTTGCACAGATGATTGAAGCCGTGATCGCCGCAGGGGCAGACGTGGTAAATATCCCGGACACCACGGGCTACTGTTTGCCTCATTTGTATGGAAAGCGTATTCAATACCTGTTTGAGAACGTGAAGAATATTCACAAAGCAGTAGTTTCTGTACACTGTCACAATGACCTGGGCCTGGCTACGGCCAACACAATGGCGGGTATTCTCAATGGTGCTCGCCAGGCAGAAGTCACCATCAACGGCATAGGCGAACGTGCCGGTAATACCTCCCTCGAAGAGGTGGCCATGATCATTCAGACACATAAGGACCTGGGCCTGACGACAGACATCAAGTCCGACCGCATCTTTGAGATCAGTCACATGGTCAGTGAAATGATGCGCATGCCGGTGCAGCCCAACAAGGCGATTGTGGGGCGAAATGCATTCGCACATTCCTCGGGTATCCATCAGGACGGCTTCCTGAAGCATGCCGAGAACTATGAAATCATCAACCCGGCTGATGTCGGCGTTCCCTCCTCCAGCATTGTGCTCACCGCGCGCAGTGGGCGGGCGGCCCTCCGGCACCGGTTGGAGTTGCTGGGACACCGCGTAGAGGGTGAGGTACTCAATAATATTTATGAACACTTCCTGCTTGTCGCGGATGAGAAGAAGATGGTGGATGATGATGACCTCAGTATGCTTGTGGCCAGTCATCTGGTACTGGTGAACAAATAGCCGGCTTGACCTACTTGAAATTGACGCAATAACTTTGTTGAGGTCGGCTACTACCGCTACCTACTAACTGCTAACTTGCGGCGCAATTTGAAGACGCCATGGCGCTGCTCGAGAAACATCTTTACGTCAAGAAATCAAGCCTGCCAGGGGCTGGCAAAGGCCTTTATACCAAAGTGCCGATCAAGAAAGGAACCCGGATCGTCGAATACAAAGGAGAAATTCTCACCTGGAAGGAAGTAGAGAAAATGCCGGACTACCGTAACGGCTACGTTTTCTATTTCAATCTGAAGTATGTCATCGATGCCTGGAAGACAAAGAAGTCGGTCGCCCATTTTGCCAACGATGCGATGGGAATCATCCGGGTGCCCGGGGTGAAGAATAATTCAGAGTACGATACCGAGGGAAAACGTTGCTACATTGTCGCTACCCGGGACATCCCGGCCCGGTCCGAAATCCTCGTCTCCTATGGGGCGGAATACTGGCGGGCGATACGGTCCAACATTCGCGAAGAACAAAAGAAGCAGGAGAAGGCAGGTAAATCCGGCAAGCAAATCAACCTGCCTCACCAAAGCATGGTGCGCAAGAAGGCGGCCTAGTTGGATCCCTTCTCGGAAGCGATGATTCCAAGCATAGCCTCCCTGACTTTGCGGATTTTTTCCATTTCTGATTCCAGGTATTCCCGTGCCTCCTCCTGGCCAACGCTGTCGGGTAGAGGGGAAAACTGGTGCATCCAATCCATCATCATATTGCCCACCGAGTCAAGATTGGCGATCCGCTTTTCCAGTTGCTGCCGCTCTTCGCTCGTCAGGGTGGGAGTGGATTGAATCTGATCCTGCAGTTTCTTCTTTAGGGAGTAGATATCCTCCATCTTAGGCATTACCTCATCATGGATGTCCATCACCTGGTCGTACAGCACCTGGTTGGCGCTGACCGAATCGGCGTCCTCACTGCCACTGGCCTGGCCTTCCCGCGATGGGTTACTGCAATTGATCAGTATCAGTAAGACGAAGAAAGTGAAGAGGGTAGCTTTCATGGTTGGGTGATTTGAGCGCAAAGTAATGCACGTTCGTAGCTAACGGTAGTTAGTGTGCCCAGAATTTTCTTAAAAAAATCCGATTGTCAGGATTTCCTGTTGGAGAACCGGAGTTTTTACCGTTTCTTGCTCCTGTGAACGCGAAACGATTTTATTTCTATAGCTATTTTTTTCAGGCCCCGGAGGGACTTGATGGAATAGTGCATCGTTCGTAACCGTCACGCAAAAGCACACCAGAGAGTCCCGCCAGAAGCGGGACTTTTTGTTTTAGAGCCATGAAACAGAAAACAAAAAATCGACCGGCCACCCGCCGGGTCACAACGAGCAAGAAACCCAGGGTAGCCATCCAGGGCATAGCCACCAGCTTCCATGAAGTGGCCGCCTTCACCCATTTCGGAGGAACAGTGGATACGGTCGAATGCCTGACCTTCCACCGCCTTTGTGAAGTGATCGACAAGGGACAAGCGGACTACGGCGTGATGGCGATCGAGAACTCGATTGCCGGAAGTATTCTTCCCAACTATTTCCTGCTTCAGCAGTATCACTTTTCCATCGTGGGCGAGTTGTACCTTCCCATTCACCTCCACCTGGCCGCCTTACCCGGCGTGAAGCTCAAGGATATTCGTACGGTCGAGTCCCACCCGATGGCCATCCGGCAATGCACGGAGTTTCTGCAACAGCTTCCCAACGTGATGGTAAGGGAAAGTGAGGATACTGCGCTGTCAGCGAAGACGATCCGCGACCGGCAACTCACCGATGTCGCAGCTATCGCCAACAGCCAGGCCGCGGAAAAATTTGGTCTCCAGATCCTCGAACGCCGTATTGAGACGAACCGCAAAAACTTCACGCGCTTCCTGGTGCTTACCAAATCCAAAGCACCGGTGGCAGGCAGCAACAAGGCCTCACTTTCGTTTGAAGTGGCCAATGAAGTAGGAAGCCTTGCCGATGTCCTCGTGGTATTCCGTGACTTTGCCATCAACCTGACGAAGATCCAATCCATACCGATTATCGGAAGACCTAGCGAATACACGATTCATGTCGATGTGGAATGGAGTCGGCGTGACCGCTATGATGAAGCGATGCGAAAAATTCTGCGGGAAACCCGGAACCTGAGTGTATTGGGTGAATACAAAAAAGCAACCATAAAGTTTTGATATGATCCAAACTGCAAAACGAATTGAGCGCGTCGAGGAATACTACTTCAGTCGAAAACTGGCGGAAGTGCGTCGCCTCGACCGACCGGAACTTCCGGTAATTAACCTGGGCATTGGAAGCCCGGACCTGGCACCTTCCGCTGAAACGATACGCACGCTGAACGAGTCGGCACGTGTCGAACATCACCATGGCTACCAGAGCTATAAAGGAATCGCTCCGCTGCGCAAAGCCATTGCCAAGTGGTACGAATCTGTCTACCGGGTAGCGCTTGAACCGGAAAGTGAGGTACTCCCACTTATGGGTTCCAAGGAAGGGATATTCCATATCACGATGGCCTTCGTCAATGAAGGAGACGAGGTCCTGATACCGGATCCCGGTTACCCCACATATGCATCAGCCACGCGCCTGGTCGGTGGTGTTGTACGTACTTACGCCATGAAGGAATCCCTTCGCTGGGGTATCGACTTCGAGGAATTGAGCAGACAGGATTTATCAAAGGTTAAAATCATGTGGGTGAATTTTCCCCACATGCCCACCGGCCGTGTGGCCGAAGAGAGCGAAATGCAAGCACTCGTCGAACTGGCCCGGAAACATAAGTTCCTTCTTGTCAACGATAACCCATACAGCTTGATCCTGAATGACGAACCGTCAAGCCTCCTGTCTGTTCCAGGTGCCCAAGATATTGCGATGGAATTAAACTCATTGAGCAAGTCGCATAACATGGCCGGATGGCGGATAGGATGGGCGGCCGGCCGGCGTGAATACATCGATGCGGTATTGAAAGTAAAGAGTAACCTCGACTCCGGCATGTTTCTCAGCCTGCAACATGCCGCCGTGGAAGCACTGAAGAGCGGGCCGGAATGGTTTGAACAGTTAAACGTGACTTACCGAAGCCGAAGCCGGGCAGCGAAGAGAATCCTTGATGAACTCGATTGCCAGTATTACGAAAAACAAAGCGGGCTCTTTTTGTGGGCTAAAGTGCCTTCGTCAGTAAACGACGTTGAAGCCTGGGTGGACGATATCTTATATGGCACCAGTGTTTTTGTGACACCGGGTACCGTGTTTGGCGAGGCGGGCCGACGTCACATCCGAATATCCCTCTGCGCACCGGAAGCTACCTTTGTGGAGGCACTGAAGCGCATACAGCAGTGGAAGGCAGGCGCTCCTGACCTGAACAAGCGTCAACCTAAAATGAACGCCGCATGAATGCCTGCATCATCGGACTGGGTTTGATCGGGGGATCGATCGGTTTGGAACTGAAAGGGAAGCCTGGCTTTGGAGTTCGTATTGGAGTAGATCGCAATCAAGAAAGTGCGGCCAGCGCTCTCTCACTTGGTCTTATTGATCGGATCGAGGAGGAAGGCGTTGCCCTGAGTGCGGCCGATGTGGTGCTCCTGGCCATTCCCGTCAATGCCATTAAAGCACTGTTGCCACAAATCCTTGATGTGATCAAGCCAGGAGCAGTTGTCATTGATTTAGGCTCAACCAAGTCCTCAATTTGCAAAGCCGTTGAAGGGCATGTCCATCGAGGACAATATGTGGCGGCGCACCCCCTGGCAGGAACCGAAAATTCAGGCCCTTCCGCGGCGATTACCGGGCTTTTTCGTGGTAAAATGAATATTGTCTGTGAACGGGAGAAATCGGACCCAGCTGCGCTGACCACGGCAGAAAACCTATTCTCCCTGCTGGGATTGAAGACTATCTTTATGGACCCAGAGGATCATGACAAGCATGTGGCCTACGTTTCCCACTTGTCTCATGTAAGTTCATTCTTGCTGAGCCAGACAGTGCTCGACATGGAAAAAGATGAAAAGCACATCTTTAACCTGGCGGGCAGCGGATTCGCCTCCACCGTTCGGCTGGCCAAGAGTTCGCCGGACATGTGGACCCCGATTGTAGAGCAGAACGCTGAATTCCTGGGGCAGGCATTAACAGAGTACATCATGCACCTTCAGCGTTTTCAATATCACCTGATGAAACGGGATACGAAGGCGATCCGGGCGGTGCTGGAGGAAGCCAACAAAATTCGACGGGTACTTGATGCGAAGGTTAATGACCCCATGGAACAGAAAGAACTGAAAGTTGTTATAGAAACAAGCCGGCAGGGCAACGGAGCTGCCCGATAAACAAGATGAATATGAATTTATCATTTGACACGATATCAGGAGCGTTCGGAAAACAACGCCCGTTTATCATCAGTGGGCCATGTAGTGCAGAAACCGAAGACCAAATGCTGACGACTGCCCGACTGCTGGCGGCCACCGGGAAGGTACATGCTTTGCGCGCCGGTATCTGGAAACCACGGACCCGGCCAGGCCAATTCGAAGGAGCAGGCTTGGAGGGATTGAAATGGCTGGCGCAAGCAGGAAAGGAAACCGGGCTCCCCATCACCACTGAAGTGGCCAATGCGTCGCATGTCGAGGCTTGCCTCAAAGTAGGAGTTGATATTCTCTGGGTGGGCGCCCGAACTACCGTCAATCCATTTTCGGTACAGGAAATCGCCGACGCCTTGCGTGGTGTGGATATCCCGGTGATGGTTAAGAATCCCGTCAACCCCGACCTCGAATTGTGGATTGGCGCACTCGAGCGGATCGAGCGTGCCGGGATTAAGCGAATGGCAGCCATTCATCGCGGCTTCTCCTCGTTTGATAAGGGGCCGTTTCGGAATGCACCGATGTGGGACCTGGCTATTGAATTGAAGACCCGGCTGCCGGAGTTGGAAATGTTTTGTGATCCAAGTCACATCTCCGGAAACCGGGAACTCATTGCCATGGTATCCCAGAAGGCGCTTGACCTTGATATGGCTGGCCTCATGATTGAAAGTCACCTTAACCCGGATGCGGCATGGAGTGATGCCAAGCAGCAGGTGACCCCAGCCTCCCTGTCCTCCTTGCTCGATGGCCTGGTGGTTCGTACGGTGACTTCCAATGACAAAACCTTTAAGGATACGCTGGGTCTTCTCCGGGAACAGATCGACCAGATCGACGATGAAATCATGCAAAAGATGGCCAACCGGATGAAGGTCTCCAGACAGATTGGACAGTATAAAAAGGACAACAACGTAACGATCCTCCAGGTCGGCCGATGGGAGGAGATCATCAACACCCGCGTTGCCCTGGGAAAGGCCATGGGGCTTGATGAGGGATTTACCCGCGACCTGCTTCGCCTGGTCCACCATGAATCCATCCAGGTGCAGACAAAAGTGATGAATGGCGCGACAGTGAAGGTTTAGCGGATATGATCGTCCTGCATTAATTTTGCCTAGTTTTGCCCCTTTATTAACCCAATTATGTCAGCCACTGCCAGTTTTCGCTTTTCCACAACCCCAGAACCCCACCGCCTTCGCACCCGCGAAATCATGGTGAAACACCCCGAGGTGAGAGCACTGATTGGCAAGAACCCGATGTCGATGGTAGCAATCCTTGGTTTGGTGGGAGGTATGGTGGCAGGTGCTTACTTGCTTAAGGACGCATCCTGGTGGGTGATTCTTCTGGCCGCATACTTTGGGGGGGCATTTGCCAATCATGCACTGTTCGTCATGATCCATGAGTGCACGCACCACCTGTTGTTCAAACGCAAATCTTGGAATCAAGCTGCGGCGATTATCGCGAATCTACCGCACACGTTGCCCAGTGCGATTTCATTCGCCCGGTATCATATTAAGCACCATGCTTTCCAGGGAGTGCATGAACTTGACGCTGATCTTCCTGATTACTGGGAGGCCAAACTCATTAACCATTCCTTTTTGGGCAAAGCGTTGTGGCTGCTTTTCTTCCCCATTTTCCAGGCCATCCGAACGGTACGCCTGAAGGAGATCAAGCCGATTGACGGCTGGATCATTGCTAACCTGGTGATACAGGTTGCTTTTGATGTGGCCATCTGGATGCTGATCGGACCCAAAGCTTTCTTCTTCCTGCTGTTCAGTTTCTTTTTTTCGGTGGGACTTCATCCGCTCGGAGCCCGCTGGATCCAGGAACACTACCTCACCCTGGATGAAAAGCAGGAGACTTACAGTTACTATGGACCATTGAACACTGTAGCCTTCAATGTGGGTTATCACAACGAGCATCACGATTTTCCTTCCATCCCATGGAACAAGCTGCCTGACCTGAAGCGCAATGCTCCGGAGTATTATGATACACTTAAGGCACACACCTCATGGACAAAACTTTTTTTTCGATTCCTGTTTGACAAGAACATCTCACTATACCTCCGCATACTTCGGCAAGAGCGGGGCAAGGTGGCGCTGACGGACGAATCGAAACCCGATACGGAACTGGTGATTGGCGAAGATCGCCCGACTCAAACACGATCATGAGAATATTGCTCACGCTTTTCATTCTCAGCTGGGTAATCCCGGCCGCGGCCCAGTTGGACCAGGAAAAAACGGTGTTGTCGTTGTCCGCAAAGAAATTTGATTGGCTCATTCACAAGCAGGCTGATTCGCTGGATCGAGTCTTGGATGCCAGGGTACAATACGTGCATTCAAATGGATGGATCCAGAACAAGAAGGAAGTGCTGGAGGACCTGCGGAGCGGCAAGCTGGTTTATGAAAAGGTCACGGTCAAGGAAGCTACCGTACGGCTTTATGGAAAGACCGCCATTGTGAATGGCTTGGGCACCTTTGAGGGGATCAATAATGGGACTGCTTTCCGGATGGACCTTCGTTATACGGAGGTGTACATACAGACCTCCGGCGGCTGGCTGCTGGCAAGCCGCCATTCCAACCGGATGCCTTGACCCGGCACGCGCCCGGATGTAAGATTTGAGCGAAAATTCAATATATTTATATAATGGCTCGCTCTAATATTGTACATAATTGTCTACCCCATGAAGGCATATTTTTTAATCTTGGCCATGTTCAGTTACATCGGCACCCTCGTTGCACAGACTGACGGCGCGGAACCGGAAAACTTCATTGTTGTGATTGGCGCGTTTTCCTCCGAGGAAAATGCGACTCGGTTTGTAAAACAAGCCAAGAAATACAAAGTCTCACCGAAGGCCGAGCTAAACAAGATCAGGGGACTTTATTACGTCTATGTGCTGGAGTCAGGTGATAAGACTTCGGCTATGATCGAGGCCGAGCGTCTCCGCGAAGAAACGCCGATGAAAGATACGTGGGTGTATAATGGTCATCTCGGCGATGTCATCGTGCGCGTACCCGTAGTGGAAACACCGGCACCCCAGCCCGTCGTAGAAGAGGTCAAGGTGGTTGTGACCGAGCCGCCGCCCCCTCCGCCCGTTAAGACGGAAGAAGAGAAGATCAAAGAAGCGGTTGAGAGCAAGAAGACAACCCTGAAGAAAGGTGAGACAGAAACGTTAAATTTTATTTATTTCTATCGAGATGCTGCGGTGCTGAGGCCGGAATCAAAGTATGAAGTAGATCGGCTGGTTCGCTTGCTGAATGATCATCCAGAGGAGAAAATAAGAATCCATGGCCACACCAATGGCAATGACAAAGGCCGCATCATCCGGTTGCCAGCGGGTTCAAAAGATTTTTTCTCCCTTGAAAATACGGTCGAAGATTATGGCTCTGCCGTCAAGCTTTCTGAATTACGCGCCCAGGTAATCCACGACTACCTGTTAGCCAATGGCATTGCCGACAAACGGATGTCCATCAAGGCATGGGGTGGAAAGAAGCCGCTGTACAAAGTGGATGATGAGCGCGCAGAGGCCAACGTCCGTGTTGAAATCGAAGTGCTTAACAAAGATTAACATCCGTTAATCGGTTACCCTCCCCAAAGTTTGCTGATTCAGCATCTGCGGATCCCGGCAATAAACCCGGTTCTGCAGGTATGTAGGTATTTTGCTATCTTCGAAGATTCGAATAACGCAACCCCTTATGAAGGCATTGAACCGCTGTCTCATCCTTTTATTGTTTCTTTCCGTCGCCATCCCACTTACTGCGTGGGCCCAGCAGGACGAGTACTATGTTACGATTGGAGTATTTGCCATTAAGGACAATGCCATTCGCTACACCACCAAAGCCAACAAGGCGGGATTCAGTGCCCAATACGCGATAAACACCAAGAATCATAACTACTACTACGTATATCTCCTTCAGACCGCGGAACGCAGGAAGGCGGTATCCTTCATGCTGAAGGTCAGGGCGGAATCAGAATACAAAGACGCCTGGATTTTTATAGGACACCTTGGCGTAGACCAGGTCGCTGAAGAAAAACCAGCCGAGCAGCCCGTCACACCGGCAGTTACGCCCGTGGTAGCCCCGGTTGTGGCACCTATTGTGGCCGAAGATAAGCCGGCTGACGTGACGCCCGTCAAGAAGGATTCAGTAGTCGAAGTGAAAGTGCCAGCCAAGCGCGTAGTAAAAGGAAAGTTGTTCATGTTTAAGTTCATCAATGCCGAAAATGGAAATGAAATCAGGGGAGAAGTTCATTTCTCTGAATCGAAAAAGGCAACCCAGTATCAGGCATTCAAGGCAGATGAGGCGATCGATCTTCCGGCACCAAAGAATTCGGCTGGATTGTACTATATCAATACCATCGCCCCCGGTTACAAACCGCTGCTCACACCCTTTAATTACAAAGACCCGCTTCCCGTCTCTTCAGGCACAGGTCCTGAAGGTGAAATCATCATTCCCCTCAGCCTCGAACGTGCCAAGCGCGGCGATTATATTGAATTCAACAACGTAAGTTTCTACCGGAACTCCGTCGTGCTTCACCCCCAGTCAGAAATGGAACTGATGGGATTGGCGGACTTGATGAAAGAACACAAAGATTACCAGGTTCGCATTCATGGTCACTGCAATGGTACCGAGGACAGGGATATCATTACTCTTGGAACGAGCACCAAGTTTTTTGAAAGCGACCCTACCAATGTCAAGAAGAGAGCTTCCGCCAAAGAACTCACGGAACTTCGTGCCGAAGCAGTAAAACGCTACCTCGTTGGCCAGGGCGTCGAAGAAGACCGAATCAAGGTGAAAGGCGAAGGCGGTAAATTAATGGTGTATCCGCAAAACAGCGTTTATGCCAACTACAACGACCGGGTTGAAATCGAGATCACCCGGCACTGATCGTCAGTTCATCATCGCTTTGAGGATGTCATGCTGGGTGATGATATGCACCCGGTCCTGATCATCTCGCACCAACAAGGCGCGGTTGCTCTTGTTCAGCATGGACGATAGTACATCGAGGGTTGTGCCCTGGGCCACAAATTGCATCGGTTTGTCCATGAGGTCTCCCACCTTGCTCTCGGTTGCTTTTGGGTCGCTGATGATTTTCTCCAGCAGGTTGGCTGAGGCAATGCTTCCCACAAACTCCTCCTTGTCTACTACTGGGACCTGATCAACGCCTTGCTGGTTCATGATCCGGATGGCCTCACCAATCAGTGCATTCCGGTCAACTGTAAATAGCCCGTTCTTGTCCTTGCGACGCGAAATGATGTCGCGGGCAGAAGCAAACGTACGCTCTTCCAGGAACCCATGATCCTTCATCCAGTTGTCGTTATACACCTTGTTGAGGTAGCGCGTACCATGGTCAGGGAGAAGTACGACCATCAGGTCATCTTTCTTCAGATTTACCCGGGCATACTCCAGTGCCCCGTGGATGGCAGATCCGCTGCTCCACCCCACGAAGAGACCTTCTTCCCGGCTAAGCCGGCGGGCAGCGATGGCGCCGTCTTTGTCAGTGACCTTGATAAATTGATCAATGACATCAAAGTCGACGTTTTTGGGAAGAATGTCTTCACCGAAACCCTCCGTGAGGTAGGGGTAGATTTCATTCCGGTCAAAAATGCCGGTCTCCTTGTACTTTTTGAACACGGAACCGTAGGTGTCGATACCCACGGTTACCAGTTTCGGATTTTGTTCCTTGAGGTACCGGGCGGTCCCGCACATGGAGCCGCCGGTGCCCACCGTAGCGGCATAATGAGTGATACGTCCACCGGTCTGTTTCCAGATTTCGGGCCCCGTCGTTTCGTAGTGCGCCGCGGCATTGGAAGGATTATCGTATTGATTGGGGTAATAGGAATTCGGTATTTCCTTGTTGAGTTTTCGTGCTACCGAATAGTATGACCTTGGATCGTCGGGTTCGACATTGGTAGGACATACAACCACTTCGGCTCCAACTGCTTTTAAGATGTTGATTTTCTCCTGGGACTGCTTGTCTGCCATGGTAAAGATGCAGTGATAACCCTTGGCAACGGCCGCCAAAGCCAGTCCCATCCCGGTATTGCCAGACGTACCCTCAATGATGGTTCCGCCCGGTTTCAGGACCCCGGCCTTTTCGGCGTCTTCGATCATTTTGATCGCCATTCGGTCTTTGGTCGAATTACCTGGATTGAAATATTCTACTTTGACCAGGATCGTACCTGGTATCCCTTTCGACATCCGGTTGAGTCGTACCATGGGGGTGTTCCCGATGGTTTCTACAATGGAGTTATAGATCATGGTGAATCGATTCTGCCCGCAAAGGTAAGAAACTCCCCCTGAGATCAGGAGGTGGTTCCTGCAAGGAGGTACATCACGGCCATTCGGACGGCAACACCGTTTTCAACCTGGTCCAGTATGATCGAATGGTGGGAATCTGCCGCATCGCTACTCAGTTCAACGCCCCGGTTGATGGGTCCCGGGTGCATGAGAAGTATCGGCTTCTTCAGCGTGTCGAGTGTTTTGCGGTTGATACCATAATAAAGCGAGTACTCCCGCAAGGAAGGAAAATACTTCAACTGTTGCCGTTCGAGCTGGATGCGAAGCACATTGGCCACGTCACACCAGGCGAGGGCCTTGTGTAAATCGAGTTCTACCTTGACGCCTATTTTTCCAATGAATTTGGGGAGCAAGGTGGGAGGGCCGCACACCATAACTTCGGCCCCCAGTTTGTTCAAAGCGAAAATGTTGGAAAGAGCCACCCTGGAATGGAGAATATCCCCGATGATCGCCACCTTCTTACCAGCCACTCCCTTCAGCTTCTCACGAATGCTGTAGGCATCGAGCAGGGCCTGGGTGGGGTGCTCATGGGTTCCGTCGCCGGCGTTGATAATGTTAGCTTTGATATGGCGGGAGAGGAAATGCGGCGCCCCTGCGCTGGCATGGCGCATAACAATCATGTCCACTTTCATGGCCAGGATATTGTTGACCGTATCCAGCAGGGTTTCACCTTTCTTTACCGAACTGGTGGAGGCCGAGAAATTGATGACATCGGCGGAGAGGCGTTTCTGAGCCAACTCGAATGAAAGCCGCGTGCGTGTCGAATTCTCAAAGAAAACGTTGGCGATCGTTACGTCGCGGAGGGAGGGAACCTTCTTAATGGGCCGGTTGATTACCTCCTTGAAATTATCCGCAGTTTCGAAAATGAGTTCAATATCTTCGGTGGTGATATTTTTTATTCCCAGCAGGTGGGGTTGACTCAGCCGCGGCATAATTTCATTCTTTATTGATTAGCCAAATCCTGTTGTGTTGGTGGTCGCTGTCCATTTCAACGAGCACTTTTTGCGTATCAAGCGTGTTCACATACTGGCCCACGTAGTTAGCTGAAATGGGCAGTTCGCGGGTGCGTCGTCGATCGATAAGGACGAGCAGTTCTACTTTTTCGGGCCGTCCAAAGGCGATCATAGCATCGAGCGCGGCACGAACGGTGCGGCCCGTATACAGCACATCGTCAATAAGTATTACCTGCTTTCCTTCGATCAAAAAGGGTACGCGGGTTTCGCTGGCTTTTGGGGGTTCTTCCCGGCGGCGGAAATCATCACGGTGAAAAGTGGCATCCAGGTAGCCCAGGGGAACATCCTTATCCAGGGCCTGGGAAAGTTTTTCGCGAATTCGCTCGGCGAGGAAAATACCACGAGGTTGTAGCCCGAGGAGAACAGTGGAGTCAAATGCTCCATGGTTTTCAATCAATTCCTGACACAACCGGTCAATCGTCACACGGAGGAGATCGGAGTCAAGAATGAGTTTTTTCTGCATGCCTGGCCGCAAATATAGCGGTTTCCGGTTGTCGGCCGGGTGGACTAGCGGTAAGTAATTTTGTTGATGAAGAAAACTTGCCGGTACCCTTTGCGCCGGCTTTTGAGGGTCTGGATTCCAGAAGCATAAAAATAGTTGCCGTACCAGGCGTCAAGACGTTCGGTATGCTCATCTTCCTTGTCCAGTTCTTCGTCGAATCCGGCAGAGGGCATGGGTTCTTCCGCCTTTCCTTCGAGCACGTTGTCATTTTTTATGATCTTCGTCCGGATTGTATTGTCGAAGAGATACATCAGCAGGATGCGTTGATCTTCTGCCTGTACTCGTACAAACTGTTGGAGTTGAAAGGTTTTAATGTCATTGATTTCAAAACTGTTGTCCCAGGAAAGCAGGCCATTCTTTTTGAATCCGATGACCACCGCATGCGTGTACCGATACCCGTCGAAGATCCGTTCGGTGCGGGCCTGGGGGTTATAGTACCGGGGGTAAGTGTAGTGGGGATAAAACGCCTCACCCACCAGTAGCAACTCGTTGTTGTGGTCAATGAGGTCGTGTACCAGCAGGCGATAGTTGAATTTAAGTTTCTTGCCTTTAATAGTGCGTCGTTCAATCCGATCCTTAACCCGTTGTTGCCTGCGGGCTCTCATATAGCTGAAGAAGTTTTTGAGTTCCGCAAAATTGTAGTACTGAATCGTATACCCCCCGATGGGATCAATGGTTGCGACGAAAACACCCCGTGAATATTCCGTGAAGCGTCCATAAATGCCCGCCACTACCTGCCGACCATCGGGGAGTTTCATAGATCTTCCGAAAAGCAGGTGCTTGTCTTCGTCAGGCTGAAGAATAGTTGTTCGAAGAAGTTCTCCCTCGTTGTCATAGGTGCGGATCCACAAGGCTCTTCGCTTCTCAAAATTCCGTGAGCTAACAATAATATCTATGGTGCCATCGGGCAGGAGTTTGATCTGATTCAGTTCTCCCGGTGAATTAAAAAAACCCGGAAGGATGCGAGACGTCTGAAGGGTAAAGTTGTAGTAAAGCACCAGGGGCCGACTGTTAAAATAACCTCCAATCAAGGCGGCTTTTGGAGTGACCACTAACTCAGCCGGGTAAAAAGGGATGATGTTTTTCACCTGGAACACTTTGTATCCACCATTGGCCTGGTTGATGCCGACAATGACGAAATCCTTGCCCACATAAGCTGGATCCTTCAGTAACATGTAGAAGATGTTTCCTGAGGATTTCGATTGTATCACGTCCAGCTTCTTGCTCACAGGGATGACGCCTTCCCAGTTTTGACGGAGGGAAGTGTCTAGTTTGATGAGTTCAAATTGATCATCTTTTTTACCGGGCACCCGTCGGTAAACCATTATGCCGTTTGCGCCGAGGTTTGCTGCGGTATACCGGGGCTCATCGCGTTGCTGACGTTTAATTTCGAAACGGGCTGATTGGGTCACCTGTGCGGCCAGCGGCACCGTCCAAGTCACCACCAATACCAGCGGGAGCAGCTTAGAAGTCCAGCCGGTTAACATAGAATACATAGCGCGATTCAACTTCATTATTCAGGGTGGCTTTCACTCTGCGGTATCCCCAGGCATAAAAGTGCTGGCCGAACCAAAAGCGCAGACCGCCTTCGTCCTCCTCATCTTTGAGCACGTCCTCAGGTTGTAGCAGTTGGACGGTAGTTTTTTCTGGTGTGGGTCGAATCAGGGGATCACTGGATTCGGACTGATAGACAATATCCGTCTTGTATTTGTAGGCAAGAAGGATAGAATCCTTGCGGAGAATAAAGTCGCCAGTTTGGTCGAGGATAGGACGCCGCACATCATCAAACTTGAGCGTCGCGCCCTCCGGCATTGCCGTGGGTGAGGAAAATCGGAGCACAAGCGACTCAATCATCTTCACTTCTGAATTCCGCGTAGCCTCCGGGTAGTAGGGATTGTCGTAGATGCCCGAACGGTTGGGGTAACCCGCCGAACTATACGGGTAGTAAAGACTATTCCAGGCTGGATTTCCGTAGGGATAGTAATTCACATGACTGGGCGGATGAAACACCTCAGCGAAAAGGAAATAACTTGTGCCGATTTCCTCCAGGCGGATCGGGAGCAGGCTGGCTTTAAAGTTGGGAACCTTTCCCTGTGATTTCTCTCTCGCAATCTTGCTCTGAACTTTACGTGCTTTCTTTTCCGGGAGGTAATCCAAAAAGTGAGAGATGGATCCCAGGTCAGTGTAGACGATCGGCTGATCGCGAAACGGGTCAGCCACCAGCGAGTAGAATCCGAGCGCATCATTTGCATTACCCTCCCCATATGTGCCGGCAATCATCAATTCATCGTGGATCAGCCGACTGGTCATCCCAGAACGGATCTTGTAGCGCTCGTCCACGTCCACCACATCTTCCAATAGGAGGTTGCCCTCTGGATCGTACGTCCGAAGCAGGAGACGCTGATGATCAGCGCGGCGTTTTTCGAGCAGCAGCACATTAAAACTGTTGTTCGAATTGGCCCTGAGATCCAATAGCGAAATGTCTTTTGTGAATAGTCCAGGCAGGACTTTGGGGTGGTCACTCGTATGATCATACAGGAGAATGGCCGCTTCACTATTGATATACCCGCCGAACAAGGCCGTTGTTCCAGCCACGGTAAAGTGAGTCAACTGAAAATTCAGATCGAACCGCACTTTGTCCAACTGGTTGGTGGACCTTCTGAAATCCAGGACTGCCAATTGAAAATTCAGATACGTGGTTTGGGATTCACGGAAGAGGAGATAAAGTGTACCCGGTACGTGCTCAAACCCAACCAGGTTTAGTCGGGTGTCGAGGTCGAGTTCGGTGGACCAGTACTTGGTGAGTGTAGTGTCGACCAGGTCGACTTGCCATTTTTTGTTCCCTTGTGCAAACTTCTGCAGGTCGCGAACCAAGGCAAGTCCTTCCGTTCCCATGGAGATGATGTCATAAGGCTTGTCGGCCGCCTTGCCGGGTATTTCCAACCGGTAGGTTTGCCGCAATTGTGCATGAGAGCGGGCACATACGGAAGCCATGAGCCCTGCACAAAGTAGCCAGGTAGGAAAAGAGGTCAAGGGTTGGTGCTTAGCTCAAGAATATACTGAAACTCTTCCCGGGAAACAGGTTGGACAGACAATCGTGCGGCTCGAACGAGGACCATCTTTTGCAGCGCTTTGTCCTGCTTGATTTGGGCCAGGCTCACCAGCTTTTTAAGGGCTTTGTCCGGGGCCAGGTCTACGGCGACCCATGCTGGGCTCTTTGGTTCGGGGTAAGGGTCCTTGGTGACCAGGGCAATTCCAACGATGGCCTTTTGATCGCCCGTATGGTATATGAAAGCGCGGTCGCCCTTGGCCATTGCGTTAAGGTTCTTGCGGGCCTGGAAGTTGCGTACGCCATCCCAAACTCCTTTTTTTTCCTTCACCAGGTCTTCCCATGAATAGGTTTCCGGTTCTGTCTTGAGCAGCCAGTAATTCATAAGCATTAAATCAACTTCTAAAGTAGCAATTTGGTTTCTATACGAGGAGAAATCAGTACCCCCGGTCAGGGGATTATCAGGCAAAGCGTACCTTTGAATAACCCTGGCCATGAAGATACTCATCCTTCGGTTTTCCTCCATAGGCGATATTGTTCTCACCACGCCCGTTATCCGTACGGTGAAGACGCAACTGGACAAGGCGGAGGTTCATTATGCGACAAAGGTCCAGTATAAGGCTCTGTTTGAGGCGAACCCCTACGTCGACAAAATGCACTACCTGGGGGAGAGCATGCGTGAATTGATTTTCGAGTTGAACCAGGAGCGGTTTGACTACGTCATTGACCTTCATCACAACCTAAGGACGCTGCGCATCAAACGAGCGCTTGGTGTTCCGGCCTTCAGCTACAACAAACTCAACATTGAGAAGTGGCTGATGGTCAATCTGAAGATCAACAAGCTGCCCAATCTTCACCTTGTAGACCGCTACATGAAGACGGTTGAATCATTGGGTGTGCATATGGATGCACTTGGGCTGGATTACTTCATCCCTGAGAAGGACGAAGTTCCCGCAGAGTGGCTCCCGGATGGATTTCGGGACGAGTTTGTAGTGTATGCCATTGGCGCCCAGCATGGAACCAAGAGACTACCCGTTGAAAAGATGATTGAACTCTGTGACCGGATCAACAAGCCGGTCCTGTTGTTGGGCGGGCCGGAAGATGCCGAGCGTGCAGAAGAAGTCAGTCGTTTCTTTAGTCGAGCCGGTGAAACAGAAGAACGAAGTGATGCACTCCGACGGCTGAACAAGAAGACGATTGTTTATAGTGGTTGTGGCAAATTCAATCTCAACCAGTCGGCAAGTTTGGTAAAGCAGGCCCGGTATGTGTTCACCCACGATACCGGTCTCATGCATATCGCGGCGGCATTCAAGAGGGAGATCTTCAGCCTGTGGGGAAACACCATTCCGGCATTTGGCATGTACCCCTACCGTACCAAGTTTACCGTACTCGAAAACAACCGGATTTCCTGCCGCCCCTGCTCCAAAATCGGATTCGAGAAGTGTCCAAAAGGTCACTTTAAGTGCATGAAGGAAATGACCTTGGACTTCTACCTGCCTTAAGATCCGGGAGACCCCCTCTTACCAATGGTCTGATCAGGGTATGAATGTAAGTTTTTCTTTGTTTTTGCCCTTTTTTGGGCATAATAACCCGGCTGAAACTGGTTAATTTGCATTTTGACAAAGTACGCCCCTATGAAGGCTTTTACCCTCGCCTCCTTGTTTTGCCTCGCTGCCCTGTCGGTGCACGCTGCCACCATCTCCTCAACAGGGGCAGGTGGTGATTGGAGCGTGGGAACCACTTGGGTGGGTGGCGTTGTACCTGTCGCAGGTGATGATGTGATCATTGTCAGCGGAGCCACGGTAACCCTATCTACCAACCAGGCTTGCGCGGCCCTCACCTTGAATGGAAGTGCGATCCTCAATTTCAGCACCAACAGCCGAACACTCACCGTCAATGGCACGATGACCATGAACGGGACGAGCCAAGTGACCGGAAATAACAACAACCGCATCCTCAGTTTGCAAGGTGACTTCAACATACCCGCAGGACAAACGGGATCCATTGGGGGCGTGCGCGTTGCCCAAGTCATCACTGGAACTTTTAACCTGGCAGGTACCTTCACACCAACCGACAATACCGGGACAAAAACATTTGGTAACGCGATCTTAACCGACGGATGCCTTATTGACGCTTCAGTGACCGAAGCAATAACCATTGCAGGCAACCTTAGCGTTATCCCTGGCACCCCTGGTCAACATTCAAAAATTGGTCGAATTAGCATCACAGTTACCGGCACAACGCTGGTCACGGGGTACCTGGAATTTGCGAATTCCGGAGCGGGGACGAAGACGTTTAACAATACGATCACCGTGGCCGCGGGAGGCACCTGGGATAACATCATCGGAGAGGACCCGGTCATCAACTGTAGCATCGTCAACGACGGCGTTTGGCCGCAGCCGACCGGAGGGAATGGTCGATACGATGTGAATGTGGCGGGTACATACACGTATTCAGGTACCCGTGAAATCGCATTTACGCGGCTTCGCATTCAAAGCGCCGCAACTGTGACAAACAAAGGAAGCCTGCTGCTGACGATGACGGGAAACCAGGCCCTCACGGTGAACAGCGGAGGTATCTTCAATAATGGGGACGGGATTTCGTCGGCGACACTTACGTTCACTGCATATACCACCGTGGTCAACCTGGGAGGAGGTGGAAGTGTTGTTAATTTCGCAAATGCGAACAACACGGTTGTCTATTCCTCTTCCAACAACCAGAATGTTTACGCTACCACCTATGACCGACTGGTTTGCTCCGGGAACAATACCGCCACTATTGGCGGCGCGACGACGGTCAACACTTCCCTGAGCATTTCAGGTTCCACCATTGTAGATGTTACCGGCGGTACGGACCTCAGTGGTACGGGTACACTCACCATGACGGGCACAAGTTTGTTGCGAATATCTTCAGCGGGTACGGTTCCGGCCCTTACGGGAGCAGGGCATTCGTTGGCTGCGGGAACAACCATCGAATTCTATCGGGCGGGTGCCCAAACCGCCGCGAGTAGTGCAAACTATCCATATCAGAATGTACTGATTAGCGGAAACGCCGGATCAGCAGTCAACTTCAATTCGGTCTCTTCGATCGCGGGTGACTTGACGCTCACCAATGCGGGAACCTTCACGAATGGAGCCGGAACCCCCCCGCTGATCACCGTGGCCGGAGCGTTCAGTTACGGGTCAACAGCAACCACGACGCTGAACACCAACCTTGCAGCAGGAAATGTGACCCTGTCCTCTACCGGAGGATTTACTTTTTCCAACCGGACGATTACGATTAATCAAAATGACGGATTCTGGGCTGTCACCGGAACACCGGTAATCACTCAAGCGGGTACCGCTCAAGTGGTCTTTACCACAGGGACCAACCAGCAGATTTCCGGGACAACCGCCCCGACATTTAACCGGTTGGTGATCAACAATAACAACGATGTTACACTTAATGTGAGTACAGCGACCGTGACGGGTACATTGACCCTGACGAATGGACGCCTGATCACAGGTTCCAATACGGTGGTTATGGCATCAGGATCTTCCGTGGCCCGCACCAACGGATTTGTGGAAGGGAACTTGAACAAGGCCATCGCTTTAGGAACCAGCACGACGACTTATGAAGTAGGCACCAATGCCGACTACACGCCTGCCAGTATCACGTGCACTTCGGTGACCACGGCGGGGACCCTTACGGTGTCCAGCGTCGATGGAGATCATCCGGAAATCAATTCGGGGCTCATTGAGCCCAATAACACCGTTAACCGATACTGGAGCATAGCGAACAATGGAATTGTTTTTTCTACCCTCTCCACAGGAGGACAGATTTCCGGTTCGTTCACCTGGGTAAACGGAGACGAAGATCCGTTGCTGGACAATTCCGCCATTCTGAAATGGTACAACAACTCAACCCTCACGTGGACAGGTACTGACCAATTGGATCAAGTCGCGGAGCAAAACCCTCCGATGACGGTAACGACCAACATCGCCACGAATCTTTGTACCTTCACCATCCTCGATCCAAGTCAATTGCCTACAACCAACCGGGTGGACTTCCAGGTGGGCGAGAAGGTGGATCCTACTTATGTGTATAACCGTCTCACCGGCGCTAATAACTGGAATAATCTCGCCACCTGGATCCAGCAACGGAGCGGTGTAATATCACTTACCAACGGAAGCGGGACCATTACCGGTGCCTCCACCACATTTGCTACTGAACTTGTGGTGGGTGATAAGATCATGCTGATAGCAGATCCGGCAACCGTCTATACAGTTACTTCCATTGGTCCCGGTCAAACCCTAACGGTTGGACCGGCGGTGCCATCGGTAACCACGTCGGGAGGGTACGGAAGGCAATATATTCCGGGGATCAATTCGCCCACCAGCGATGTGGATGCGGTAGTGATCGGTAACACGAATATTGCGGATGCTGGAACTACGATCACCCTGGACATTGATGCGCAGATCCTCACCCTGGATGTTGGATCAACCGCAAGAACAACCGCACAGGTACTCACTCACCAGAATTCTACCCGGGACCTGGTGGTCTTGGCCAATGCCAACGTAAATCAACCCAGTGGTGCGGCTAGTAATATTTGGAACATCAACGATGGCACCGCCAATGTACTGGGTGATGTCACCATCGGATCGGCCGTCAACACTGTCACCCGCGTTTCCAGAATAAATATAACGACTGGGACGTTGAGTGCGGGCAATCTTAAGTTCAGGCCTTTTATAGGGGCTGGCCGGGAAGTGCAAACCATCCTGAATATTTCCGGGGCCGGGACTGTCAACTTATTGGGTGCACTTACATTTAATGGAAACCGGGGTACACTCAGCAGTGCAGCAGGCAGTACGTTCAATTTTGTTCGTAGTGCCTCCGGGCAAACCATCACTGTACCCTCCTCAAGTACAGGGGCATGGGTCTATGCGAATATCCACGCCAACAATACCAGCGCGGCCGGAGTCGCGTTTGGGTTCACTTCGTCGGCCACCAGCGTCACAGGCAATGTGAGGGTTCAGACAGGTCTGATGACGGTGGGTAATTTTGATATCGTCGGTGCAGCAGGCAGCACTTTCCAGGTAGCCAACGGTGCCACCTTTGAAATGCGCAGCGGCGCCGGGGGTGGGACAGGATCATTCCCTTCAGGTTTCGGCACGATCTCCCTGGGGGCCACTAGCACGGTCGCCTATAATCAAACCGGGAATACCAACCCATGGACGATCGTGACCACGACATATGGTAATCTGATTGTTGGACAAAATGGATCCACTCGAAATTTTCAGCTCGCCAACGCGACTACCACGGTTGTTAGTGACCTTACAGTTGGCAGCGGAACATCAACACCAACTTTGCGCGCGACTGGAGCGGCCACCCTTACTGTTTCTGGCAACATCACGATCAATTCCCTCGCCAGTCTGGATGCCTCTAACATCACCAACCTGAATGTGGGTGGTAACTGGACCGATGACGGGGATTTTACCGAATCAACCAATACAGTAACCTTTAACAGCCCCGCCGCCAACGTGCTTCAAACCCTTGGCGGATCGGTGGCCGAGACGTTCAATAACCTGACCATCAACGGAAGCGCAGCCACCGATGTAGTGCGGATGACCAACAATGCAACCGTATTGAACAACCTTGTGCTGACCCAGGGAGGGTTGGAGCTGAATGGAAATACGCTGACAGTCAGCAATAGCGCGGTAGGCGCGATATCAAGAACCAGCGGGTATGTCAAGAGCGAAAGTGTTACAGCACCGTATGGGACCCTTAGGTGGTTTATCAACAATACCACAGGCTCCCATGTTTACCCGTTCGGAGTATCATCTACGCAGTATATCCCGGTAACTTTGAATGTGACTGTCGCCGGGAACCGCGGAGTTGGGTCGGGTTATGTACCGATTTCTACTTATGCCACAGCGGCTACTAACCCTCCGGGTGAATACCCATCTGGCGTAACCAACCTGAATGGAACTACCGGTGGAGCTTCGGTGACAGACCGCTACTGGAACATTACGTTGGGATCGTCCGAATTTGCCACAACACGCCCTACCTCCACCGTGACCTTTACGGCCCTTAATACGGAAAAGCCCACTACATGGACTGCCATCGGGGAGCCACCAACAAATCCCAATCAATTGGTAGCACAACGATGGAATACAGCCGCTTACTGGGACCCGGCCCAGACTAGCCCGGCACAGAGCTATACCAATAATTCACCAGCCGCTGGCACCTTCCAGGTGGCAGTTCCTTCGGTTACCAACTACTCGACTTCCTGGACGATTACAGATTCTTCTGTTCCGCTGCCGATCGAGTTACTGAGTTTTACGGCGACTGTCAAAAATGGTATGGTTGAATTGAACTGGGTGACGGAGACCGAAATGAACAATGACCATTTCATCGTGCAGCGCACTTCCTCTGGAGAGGATTTTGAAGACGTCGCCAAGATCAAAGGGAAAGGGACCACAACCCAACGGCAGCGTTATTCGGCGATCGACGCAGTACCCATGCCTGGGAGGATTTATTATCGATTGAAGCAAACGGACTTCGATGGTACAACGGCTTATTCCAAATTGGTTTCAGTCGATGTGCCAGATTCATTCTTCAGAACCGTTTACCCCAATCCTAGCACCGGTGCCGAGCTGAATGTTGCACTCTCGCTGGGAGACATTGGGAAGAAGGCAGGAATTCACATTGTTGATGTCACCGGTAAAGAAGTCTATCAAAGCAAACCTTTCCTTGTGGAAAGCAGGGTGGTTCAATGGCAACTCAGTACGGCACTTCCGGCCGGAATCTATTTCATTTCGATTGTACTCGAGAATGAGATCAAGCAGGTTAAGCTGATTGTAAGGTAAGCGCTAGTAGGCCCTGACCAGGCGACCTTCCATATAGTTTACATACGATTGATTCGCGACCCGCATCCCGCCGGGAGTAGGGTAGTTGCCCGTGAAATACCAGTCACCCGAATGACCCGGGATGGCTTTGTGAAGCGCTTCCACAGTTTGGAAAACCACCTTAAGCTCTGCTTTCATATTTGCGGGCTTCACGATGTCGGCGATCTTGTCGGAAATCTCCTCGTAGGTAAACTGATCGTAGAGTTGTTTTACGTGATTGACCGGAGCCGGATCACTGGCGGCCCGAAGGCATTTTTCATACACCTCGCCCAGCATGAAATCTTTTCCCTGTTCCTTGAGGAGCTGGATCACCGCGCGGAAAGCAACGAAATCGCCCATGCGGCTCATGTCAATGCCATAACAATCCGGGAAGCGAATTTGCGGGGCGGATGATACCACCACGATCCGTTTCGGGGCCAGGCGATCAAGCATCTGAAGAATGCTCTTTTCGAGCGTAGTGCCTCGAACGATTGAGTCATCAATCACCACCAGGGTGTCCTTGTCCTTCTTCACTACTTCATAGGTGGTATCGTAGACATGGGCCACCAATTCGTCGCGGGAATCATCGTCGGTAATGAAGGTCCGTAACTTGGCGTCCTTGATAACGATCTTTTCGATGCGCGGACGGAAGGAAAGGATGTCCTCCAATGAATCTACGGAAGGCTTGCCATCAATGATGATTTCGGTTTGGCGGCGTACCAGGTAATTCTCAATCTCCGCCATCATTCCATAAAAGGCGGTCTCAGCCGTATTCGGAATGTAGGAGAAGATGGTGTTCTTGAGGTCGAAATTGATGGCCTTGAGTACTTGCGGCACCAACAACTTGCCCAGCATCTTCCGCTCGCGGTAGATATCCGGGTCGTTTCCGCGGGAGAAGTAGATGCGTTCAAAGCTGCACGCTGTCTTCTCGCTGGTGGGTAGAATCGGGTGCTGCGCGAATTCACCACTCTTGGTGATCACGAGCGCATGACCGGGTTTCACTTCTTCAATCTGGTTATAGTCCACATTGAATGCGGTCTTGATGGCCGGCTTCTCGGAAGCCACCACCACTACTTCGTCATCTGCATAGAAGTATGCAGGCCGGATGCCATTCGGGTCACGAACGACAAATGCAGAACCTGAACCGATCAGGCCTGCCATAGTGTATCCTCCGTCGAAATCCTTGCAGGCCCGCTTAAGAATTCGGGCAAGATCGATTTCGTTTTCAATGATGTCGGAGATTTCCTGGTTGGAGAACTGGTCCTTGTAACGCTCAAACTGTGTCTGGACCTCTTCATCGAGGAAATGCCCGATCTTCTCCATCACGGTAACCGTGTCCACCTTTTCTTTGGGGTGTTGTCCAAGCTTTACCAGGATGTCAAAAAGCTCATCCACGTTGGTCATGTTGAAATTACCTGCCATGACGAGGTTCCTGCTGCGCCAGTTGTTTTGTCGCAGGAAGGGATGAACGTTTTCGATGGAATTGAAGCCATGGGTGCCATACCGCAGGTGACCCAACCAGAGTTCTCCGAAGAAGGCGAGGTTCCGTTTCAGCCACTTTTCGTCCTTAAACTTGTCCTTGCCGGCTTTCTGGGCCTTGCGGTATTTCTTGCCAATTTTCTTGAAAAGACTGGCCACGGGCTGACTTTTCATTGACCGGTACCGGCTGATGTAGCGATAACCGGGCTCTTGATCCAGCTTGATATTGGCTATTCCGGCACCGTCCTGACCACGGTTATGCTGTTTTTCCATCAGGATGTACATCTTGTTCAGCCCGTAGGTAGCCCCATACTTTTCCAGGTAGTACGACATGGGCTTGCGCAACCGTACCAGGGCAATCCCGCACTCATGAAGAATGGTGTCGCTCATGCGAAAATCAAAGGGCAAAGGTAATCGGAATCGGGTTGCCGTTCAACCGGCGGATGAAACTTAGCGGGTCACGGCCTCCTGGGGCACTTCAGCGGCAACGTCGGCCTTGGGAAGTGTGAAGTAGAAGGTGGATCCCTCGCCCACCTTGCTTTCAAAACCAATCTTTCCGCCAATCTTTTCGACAAACTCCTTGCACAGGATCAGGCCAAGCCCGGTACCCTTTTCGTTGGCGGTCCCACGCGTGCTGTAGCTGGAGGTCTTGGTAAAGAGGAACTCCTGTACTTCAGGTTTGATGCCGATGCCTGTATCGCTGACCGAAACCAGTAGTTCATGGTCGCGTTCCTGGGCATCTACCCAAATGCGCCCGCCCGATTCCGTGAACTTGATTGCATTGAGAATCAGGTTACGGAGAATCAGGTTGATGATGTTACGGTCGCCGATCCCCATCAAGTGTCGTTCAATTCGATTTTCAAATTGGATGTTTTTGGGGTACAGGGTTTTGAGTGCCACAAAACTTTCGTCGGTCACGTCGGCCAGGTTTACCGGTTCACGGTGCAGGGTCAGTTTGTCCATCTGGAGGAGTGTCCAGTCCAGGAGGTTGCTGATGAGCGTGCGGGTGTGGTTGAATTGCGTCCGAAGCGAGTCGGTCAGGTTGGCAAATTCTTCGGGGGAAATCTTCTGACGGCTTAACAAATCAAGTGTACCGCTCAATGCATTCATCGGCGACCGGAGGTCGTGCGAAATAATCGAGAAGAACTTATCCTTTACCTGGTTGAGTTGCTCCAGTTCGACGCTTCTTCGTTTGATTTCTTCCTGGTGGTCGAGGAGTAAACGGTTGATACGTTTACGCCGACGTCCACTGCGGTACACCGTGTACAACAGAATAATGGACAAGACGGCTACGATCACGAGGATGTTCTGAATGAGTTCCTGCCTCCGAATTTCCGAGAACTGTTTTTGCTGAATTTCACTCAATGCCTGGATTTCCAGGTCTTTGTTCATGGTCTGGAAGCGTACTTCCTCCTGGAGGAGTTTCTCCATGGTGGCTTTGCTGAACAGGCTGTCGCGGAGGCCATCGTGACGACGGTGAAAGCTTAACGCCTTCTGAAAATCTTTCTTGCTCTCATACAGAGCGGCCAATGCGTTATAAGTGTCGAGGGTGAGATTTCGGGCATTAAGTTCTTTGGCGGAAGCCAAACTCCTTTGGAATAGCTTCAGTGCCTCGTCATACTGGCCTAACTTTGCCATGGCCCGCCCCGAACCGAGGTTGCACTCAGCGAGTGTAAAGTGGTTGCTGATTACTGCCTGGTCCATCCGAACGGAATCGAAATAGGCCAGCGACTTGGTATACTCGCCTTTGTCCAGGTACACATTGGCCAGGTTGATCAGCGTTCGAGGCAATAGAACTCGAATTTTTAATTTCCGACAAAGTGCCAATGATGCGAGTAGGTTCTTTTCGGCATTTACAAAGTCTCCTTTCTTCCTGAACAGCTCACCCACCTCAACCCGGGAGTAGGCGGGACCGAGTTCGTCTTTGATAGCCTCGCTGATCTTCTCTGAAGCCGCCAGATGTTGATAGGCAAGGTCAAATTGACCCAGTTGGGTAAAAACGGTGCCCATATTATGCAGGGCCACACCCATCATCAGGGAATCCTTCTGATTGGGTATTTCATGAAAGCGTCTGGTGATCCGGAAACTCTCGCCGAGGTAGTAGTACGCATCCGCGTATTCGCCCATATCCCGGTAGTCATTGCCGATATCGATATATGCCTTCGCAAGGTTCGAGCTGTCTTTATGCTGAGCATACAGACTGGCACATTGAAGGTCGTATTTCAACGCCTCAGCATAATCACCCTCCATGGTCTCCAGGAAAGCCAGCCGCAGGAATGCTCGACCTTTGGCCCAGTCTCCCAACTTGCCGGACAGTTCGACCGCGTCATTGGCGTACCTGCGTGATTGCCTGTAATCGGAATATTCTGCTGCTTCAGACAGTTGCATGAGCAGCAGAAATTTCACGGAGTCATTGCTCTCTTTATCCAACAATTGCCTGAGGCTGTCCATGGAAACTTGTGCCTGCGCGAAGACCGAGGTCAACACCAGGAAGGCCAGGAGCATAGATCTTAAGACAGCCATAGCAACCAACGTTACTCACCTTTCGACAAAGGGTGAGGGATCACAAATATGGGGCATTTGTCCTGTCGAAATTATTCAAAAATGATCGAAATCCTACATCAACAAACCTTGAGCGATCAACCCCAAAGTGGATATTTTTCAAGATGTACCGCTTCTGTGAAGAACAAGCGCGTGGAAGCCTCAAAAGACTCTGTGAAATCAGAGACGAGGAAGTGATCGGTGCCTCTTGTTTCAGGGTTCAGCAATTGGGCAGATGAAAGATAGTTCCATAAGGCTTCGGCTACCACTTCAGAGGAATCCAGGATGGGTATCCGCCCGCTGAAGAAGGCGTCAATCTCCTTCCTGATCAGTGGGTAGTGGGTACAGCCCAGGACGAGTGCTTCAATGGGAGCCAGTCGTGGATCGTTAAGATAGGAGTGAATGATATCGTGGCTGATGCGGTTGTCAAAGAAGCCTTCTTCAATCATGGGTACCAACAGCGGAGTGGGCAGTGATATAAGCGTTACTCCTGAGTTTCGCTCTTCAAGTTTTCTTGCATATATCCCAGACTGGATTGTGCGTTTGGTACCAATCAATCCCACCTTCCGGTTGGCAAAGTCGCGCGTAACCAACTCAACCATCGGATCAATGACGTTAATTACTTCTACGGCGCCATGCACATATTCTCGCAGGAGATCGTACGCTGCAGAACTCGCCGAGTTACATGCGATCACGATCACCTTGCAATTCCGGCGCAAGAGGACGTCGGCAATCTTTATGGAATAGGCCTGGATCGCGGCTTCCGATTTGTCGCCGTAAGGCAAGTGCGCCGTATCGCCAAAATAGAGGAGACTTTCATTCGGCATACGCTGTCGGATGGCGTGTGCCACCGTAAGTCCGCCAATGCCGCTGTCGAAGATGCCGATGGGTTGAGATGCTTCTGCCACACCGCAAAGTTGATACTTGGCGCGAACTGTCCGCTACTAAACCTGATTTTTGTATTATTGTGCCTTACAAACCGACCCACTATGGCCTACAACCTGCTTCGCGGCAAACGCGGTATCATTTTCGGCGCACTGGACGAGAATTCGATCGCCTGGAAAACAGCGCTCAAAGTAAAGGAAGAAGGAGGGCAGTTCACCCTTACGAACGCCCCCATTGCCATGCGAATGGGCAAGATCAAGGAGCTCGGCGAAAAATGCGGATCGGAGATTATTCCCGCCGACGCAACGTCAGAGGCCGACCTGAACACGCTCTTCACTCGGTCTGTCGAGGTATTGGGTGGTAAGCTCGATTTTGTATTGCACTCGATCGGGATGAGTCCCAATGTACGCAAAGACAGATCCTATGGCGACCTTAATTACGAGTGGTTCCTCAAGACCCTGGATATTTCAGGCTTGTCGTTTCATAAAGTTCTTCAGACCGCCGAAAAGACCGACGCGATGAATGAATGGGGATCAATTCTCGCACTAACCTATATCGCTGCCCAGCGCGCCTATCCCGATTATTCGGACATGGCGCAGGCAAAGGCCGTACTGGAGTCTATTGCCCGGAGCTATGGTCAACGTTTTGGTAAGCTTAAAAAAGTGCGGGTCAATACGATATCCCAATCGCCCACGGTCACCACGGCCGGAGCGGGCATCAGCGGCTTTGACGTGTTCTTCGATTTTGCGAAAATGATGTCCCCGCTGGGTAACGCTTCAGCCGAAGATTGCGCCAACTATATCGTGCTGATGTTCTCCGATTATAGCCGCATGGTAACAATGCAGAACCTCATGCATGATGGTGGATTCTCCACCTCGGGCATCACCGAGGAGCTAATCGAGCGCCTCAAAAAATGAAATAGGTAATGGTGACCTTCCCCGGGTGCAAGATCAACCTGGGCCTCCATGTGTTGAACCGGCGGCCGGACGGGTATCATGACATTCACACTTGCTTCTATCCCGTTCCCTGGACGGATTTGCTGGAAGCGATACCCGCCGAGGAATTTTCCTTTACGTGTACTGGCCTCCCCATACCGGGACCTGTCGAGCACAATCTGTGTGTAAAGGCTTTCGAACTTTTGAAGCGTGATTTCGAACTGCCACCGATTCAGGCTCACCTCCACAAGATGGTTCCCATGGGTGCAGGGTTGGGCGGTGGATCAGCGGACGCCGCTCAATGTTTGAGAATTGTGAATGAACTTTTTTCCCTGGGGTTGACCAGGGAGCAGTTGTCGGGCTATGCGAGCCGCCTTGGAAGTGACTGTTCATTTTTCATTTATCCTACTCCGGCGTTGGGTAGTGGGCGCGGAGAGATTCTTGATCCAGTTGCTGTATCGCTGAATGGACTCTACCTGGTAATTGTTTCTCCCGTATTGCATGTGTCGACAGCCGAAGCGTATGCCGGGGTATCCCCAGGGCCACCACGCGAGGATCTTCGAAGCACCCTTTCTCGCCCACTCAGCGAATGGAAGGATAACCTGGTGAATGATTTTGAGCAATCAATTTTTTCGCGGTTTACTGAACTGCCGGCCACTAAGAAACGGCTTTATGATTCCGGGGCCCTGTATGCAAGTATGAGTGGTTCGGGCTCGTCAGTTTTTGGATTGTTTGATAAGCAGGTTGATCGCGAAACTATTTTCCCTGGATCATTGGGATGGTCGGGCTGGCTCTAGTCTACTCTTGATGAGCGGGTAGATGAACACGGCGCAAAAAATCACAAAGGCCCCCAGGTAGAAGTGAGTACTCATTCGCTCAGCTTCCCCAAATACCAGGAGGGCCATCAGGATGCCATACACCGGTTCGAGGTTAAGTGTCAGTTGAAAAAGGAAGACACTGATCCGTTTGAACAATTCAACGGCGGCGGAGTAAGCATACACGGTACAGAGCCAGGCCAGCAGCAGGATCCAAAGTCCATCAGCAGCCGTAAGTGATAACCGGAGTTGATGACCTTCTGCCCACTGACTTTGATAGAGTGGAAAGAACAATGCAATAAATCCCATTGCACTGATCATCTCATAGAACGTAATCACATAGGGGTCAACCTGTTTTACCAGGCGTGCGTTGATCAGGGCAAAGATGGCACAGGTGAATCCCGAAAGAATCCCGATCCATAACCCAGCGGAATACCCGAAGTCGGAGCCAAAAATGATAAGCAAGCCGCCAAGGACCAGCAGGCCCAGCAGCACTTCAAACCAATTGTGGCGAGTGCGGTTGAACAGGGGTTCCAGGATGGCTGTCCAGAAACTGGCTGTGGCAAATCCGACGAGGCTTACCGAGACGTTTGCAATTCGGCCGGAAAGAAAGAAAGTAAGCCAATGAAACCCCACGATGATTCCGGTAAGCAAAAGTGTGGTGAGGTTACTCCCGGACACCCGGAATGATCTTCCCGTAAGGAGTAGAAACAACGCCATTCCCGCGGCTGCAAAGAGCGTGCGGTAAAAAACCATTTCAACCGCTGGTATCGTTATGAGCTTACCCAGAATACCCGTGAAGCCGAACAGGATAACAATGAAGTGCAGCCGAAGAAAGTCTGGCGTGCCCGGTTTCATCGCGGCGTGAATCGGTAGAGCACGAGCGAGACAACGGTAAAAATGCAGTTGGGCGTCCAGGCCGCCAGGATGGGGTGCATGCTGCCAGTCTCGGCGAACCTCCGGGTTAGTAGAAAGAACAGGATGAAAATAAAGGCCAGTACAAACCCAAGTGCGATTTGGAGACCGGTGCCGCCCCGGCTCTTCCTGGAAGAAACGGTTACTCCCATAAATACGAGGATAAAGGTGGTGAAAGGCGCTGCGGTCCGTATGTGTTTCTCCACCTCGTACATGGCTACCCCTGAGGCCCCGCGGAACCTGAGTTTCGCAATGTGCTCAGTGAGTTCAGGGGTGGTCATTCCTTCGTAGCTGCGTTCCTGCGCTTCAAAATCTTTTGGAGAAATGGCCAATGCGGTATCCATCTCATTGCCATAGGTCAGGAAGGTCTTGGGGTCGGTAGTCGATGCGGAAGTGAAAACGTCGTTGACCCGGTGAAGTTTCCAGTATTTCAGTGACCACGTCCGTTTCACGGTGTCCCAGGTGATGTTGTCGGACGTCAATTTTTCGACCAGCACATTGTCCTGGAATCGCTCAAGGCTGAACTGGTAGCCCACGTTAGTGACATTGTTATAATTCTGGATGAACAGGTACACCTGTGGAGCCACCTGGAGGTGAATGTTGCGGGCATCATAGTAGTACCGGTTATTGAAGTACTGAAGTTCGAACGCCAGTCGTGATTTTGTTGCTGCAGGGATTACCCATCCGTTTAGCGCAAAACTGATGGAGGCCACAACGCCCGCGGCAATGAAGTAAGGCACCAGGAAGCGTCGAAAACTCACACCTCCACTGAGGATGGAAATGATTTCCGTATGGCTGGCCATCCGTGACGTAACATAGATGATCGCGATGAATATGGTGATCGGTGTGATCAATCCCATAATCCATGGGATGAAATCCAGGTAGTATCCGAGTACGGCGCCCGAACCCAGGTTGTTCTTGGCGAACTTGTCCATTTTCTCCGTGATGTCGATCACGGTGATGATAGCCATGAGGATGAGGACCACGAAGAAAAACGTGGAGAGCACTCGCTTCATGATGTATTGATCAATGATCTTCATGGGTCATGCTAGAGCCTTGCCGACACGATTTTCACCATCTGGTTCTTCCAATGGGCAAAGGTACCCTCTTCGATCTTCTTCCGGGCCTCGCGCACCAGCCAGAGGTAAAACGTCAGGTTATGCAGCGTAGCAATTTGCGCGCCTAAAATTTCCTTGCTGATTATCAGGTGGCGAAGATAGGCCCTGCTGTAAAAGGTGCTGGCATAGCCGCCCAAGGCGGGGTCGATAGGACCAAGGTCATCCTTCCACTTTTCGTTCCGGATATTGATGATCCCCTGTGAAGTGAACAGCATCCCGTTCCGGGCATTCCGGGTTGGCATAACGCAGTCGAACATGTCGATACCAAGCGCGATCGATTCCAGGATGTTCTCCGGTGTGCCCACACCCATCAGGTAGCGAGGCTTGTTATCGGGTAAGATAGAGCAAACGAGATCGGTCATCGCATACATGTCTTCCGCAGGTTCACCCACTGAGAGACCGCCGATCGCGTTGCCGGGTTGATCCTGCGCGGCAATGAACTCGGCCGATTCCTTCCGAAGGTCGGGGAACGTGCTGCCCTGCACAATGGGGAAGAGAGCCTGTTCATATCCATATGCGGATTTTGTGCCATTCATGCGATCCACACAACGTACGAGCCAGTCGTGTGTTATCTTCATCGACTTGCGGGCATAGGCATACTCGCAAGGGTACGGAGTACACTCGTCAAACGCCATGATGATGTCCGCGCCGATGGTGCGCTGGATGTCGATTACACTTTCAGGGCTGAAGAAATGTTTGGAGCCATCGATGTGCGATTTGAAAGTAACTCCTTCCGCTTTGATCTTTCGGTTGTCCGAAAGGGAATACACCTGGTAGCCACCGCTGTCAGTCAGGATCGGTCGGTTCCAGCCCATGAACTGATGGAGACCACCGGCTTTGGTCAGCAGGTCAAGTCCGGGACGCAGGTAAAGGTGATACGTATTCCCCAGGATGATTTTCGCGTCGATATCCTGCTCGAGTTCCCGTTGGTGAACGGCTTTGACCGAGGCGGCCGTACCCACGGGCATGAAGATCGGGGTGGGTATCTCGCCGTGATCCGTGGACAGGACGCCGGCACGGGCCTTCGACTGGGGATCCTTGGCGAAGAGCTCAAATTTCATTCCCACAAATATAGACTTCCGGACCTCACCTGAATTGATTCGTCTATCTTTGGGCTCTTTTATCAGACGTGTTGACTTCCTTTCAGATCGTCGCCTGGATTGTGATTACCCTGCAGCTAATGATGCTGGGCCGTTACCTTGCCGCGTTTTGGCGCCGCGCTCCATTCGGAGCCGGGGCTGCGCCGCCCGTTTCAGTGATCGTTTGCGCCCATGACGAGGAGGCCAACCTCAGGACGTTGGTCCCTTTATTGCTGGGTCAGGATTACCCTGAATTCGAGGTAATTATTGTCGAAGATCGTTGCAACGACCATACCTATGATTATCTCCTGGAGGCCACCCGGCTTCACCCCCGTCTCAAAATGGTGAGAGTGCAATTCCTTCCAGAGCACATCACCGGGAAGAAGTATGCGCTTACGCTGGGCGTGAAGGCGGCTATTCACGACTGGGTACTGCTCACCGATGCCGACTGCCGACCCGCGGGCAATCAATGGATCCGCTCCATGGCTTCCCGGATGACGCAAGACAAGCAGATCGTGTTGGGCTATTCTCCATACCTCAATTTCCCGGGGTACCTCAATTCATTTATTCGATTTGAATCGCTTATCACCGGTGTCCAATTCATGGGGAGCGCATTGCTGGGCAAGCCGTACATGGGGACGGGCCGCAACCTGGCTTACCGCAAATCACTTTTTCTTAACCATAAAGGTTTTCACGGGCATCTTTCAGTGAACGGGGGTGACGATGATCTATTTGTTAACCGACATGCCTCGCGCCTCAATACAACGGCTTGTGTGGATGAGGGCAGCCTTATGCGTTCGATACCCAAGGAAAATTGGCGTTCATTTCTCTATCAGAAGTTGCGTCATCTTAGCGTTGGTCGACACTACCGGTTGCGTGACCGAATGCGGATTGGAATATTTATGATTACCTGGATGCTGAGTTGGCTGTTGGTAATCCCTGTCATGGTCCATCCGTCGGCAGCATGGTCATTTCTATGGGTGGGCTTCCTTGTCCGGGAGATCATGCTGGTCCTGCTGGTGCACCGTGCCTCCCGGACGCTGGGGGACCCATTCGAATCGTGGAAAACTCCGCTTTTAGATTTTAATTATGCCATTTACTATCTTGGAACGGGCCTTGTGGCGCTAGCATCCAAACGAATTCGATGGAAGATTTAGAAAACCGCTTTTCCTCCAAAGCGCTGGAGGACTTTGAATTGATCGACCGGGCGGTAGGCGGTGATGACAAGGCTTTTGCCAAATTATTGCAGCGGTACAAGCGGCCGGTGTACCACATGATCCTCAAGATGGTTCGCAACGTAGATGACGCCGAGGACCTGATGATTGAGTCATTCGCAAAAGCGTTTCGCAGCCTGCACCGTTTCAAGAAAGATTTCACCTTCAGCACCTGGTTGTTCCGAATCGCCACGAACAATACCATTGATTATATCCGCAAGAAAAAAATCAATACCCTGAGCATTGAGAATACGTACACCGACGATGATGGCCAGTCGGTTTCCATCGATGTGCCTGACCGTAATCTCGATCCCCAGGAGGAGACCATCAAGTTGCAGAAAGAAGAACTGATGCAGGTGTTTGTCGGGATGCTGCCGGCCAAATACCAGAAGTTGGTGAGGCTCCGTTACTTCAATGAATTGTCGTACGAGGAAATCGCCGTGGAGCTGGACGCCCCGCTGGGAACGGTCAAGGCGCAGTTACATCGCGCCCGCGAACTTATGTACGACATGGTCAAGAACAAGAAGGATCACATCTGATCAGCCCGCGCATTCATCTGCTTGCTCAAGGTTTCTCCTCAATGGTAAGATATACTTCGCCCCGAACAGGCCGCCCTTCGGCGGTAATACCTTCTACGACAACCCGATAAAGTCCGGCGAGGTCTGACGCAAAGAAGGAAACGGTTGCTGTTCCGGAAGCGTCCGGTCTTACCACCGGGTTCCAGTAGAGGGTGGCCCGATAGTCCGGTTGGGCGGAATCGCTGCGCGGAAGTTCATAGTCCGGTTCCTGAAAAGTGCGTGTCCTTGCAAACCCCGGGAGCTTGATGGTTTGAAAATTAGGATCGGTGTTGTCAATGGACGCGCCAGTTTTGGTATATACGGCGATCACCCCGCTGGCCCCCTGGGATCCATACAACACGTTTAGGCGCTTGGTGAATTCAATCGATTCGATCGTATTGAAATCAATGGACTGTAGAACAGTTCCTGCGTCGCCAGCGATGGGCATGTCATTGATGGTCACCAGTGGGCTGATGGAGTTGGTGATGGAAGAGCCATAGGCGCGGGAGAAGAATACGGTGCCGGCACCCGGATTCACAATGAGCCCTGGCACTTTACCAACCAGGGCATACAAGAGGTTGCCGGTACCGAAATTGAGATTCTTGGCGGTCAGCGTATAATCGGCCCGGCCATAGACCCGGCGTTTGGCGCGTTCGGTCTCCTCCGCGCTTTCACGCCGCCCCGTCACTTCAATTTCTTCAAGCAGTTTGCTGTCTTTAGGAACTTCATACTCGGATATAAAGCGCTGAGCGGTGCCCACCTTGACGATGCTCCATTCAGGAGTAAACGGGACGTGAAGTGGGGGAACCTCCCTCGGGAGCACTACTACCTTGCCATAAGGACGGCCCTTGGCTTTGTCGGACTTGTACGAGAAGAGTGCACTATCGGTAAATTGAAGTCCTGTCTGCCAAAACTTGCCGTCGTCATCTGTTTCAGCGAAAAGTACATCGCCGGTCTCCCATTTAATGAAGCTCAACTGGGTGCGTTCCCCATTCCCTTTGTCATTGAGAAACTCCGCGTAAAAACTAACGCCGCGTTCAATTCGATGCTCGAGTTCGTTGATCCTTGGAATCTCGGCGCGATCAATAGGGAAGGTGTTCACGATCGTGATCGGTTCAGGTACAGGAATCACCTGGGCCGCATCAGTGACTGCTACCGACAACTCGGAATCTGCGCTTTGCAGCCCTTCCTCCAGGCGAATATCGAGTGTGACTTTGTCTCGGACCCGGTAGGTTTTTTGCCGCGAAACAATGCTCACTGCGCCGGCTTCGGGAGCTGACCTGCCCGCCGATGGGTCAGCCTTATTCATCATATTCAGGATTCTCAAGGGTTTGGTAAACAGCCCGGAATCTCCAAAGTTCAGCCTGAGGTTGGTGTAGGCTCTTAAATAGTAAGTTCCTTCTGCCATCGAATCCGGAAGGATTAAATCTCCATGGCTCGTGCCTTTCTCGATTCGAAACATCTTCTCAACCATCACCTGCTTTTTAGCGCTAAGCAGTTCAACGTAAAGCACATCGCACAATGAATCGCGCCAGGTACGGTTATAGTAATTGAGATAAGCCTTGAACCAAAGTGGCTCGCCGGGATAATAGTAAGGTTTGTCGGTCTGCACGTAAACCTTCTCGTAAAAGTACCGGAGGGCCTCCGCGTAGGTTGATTCAATGTCGTGGATAGGTCGATAATCGATAGGCAGCTGGTAGGTGAGGCCGGGCTTGTTCATGGCACCCTCCAATTGTACTTGCCTGGGGTTGATCATGACCCCTGTCTTCGTAAAATCAACCGGCCCGTGAAAGGTTACGATCGTTTGTTTCTCTTTGTAATGAACTATCAGGGACCCCTCCCAATTGATCCGGTAATAACCGCTGACCGCTGTCGGTGAGGCATTGAGGGCTGGCAGCGATTGGCCGTTAACATCGGTCAGGTTGAATCCTTCCTCGGCCGACTTGCCGGAGACGGTTGATGCCAGCCAATGTCGAACCGATCCCTGGTACATCTCTATGCGGGTGCGCTCCACGGCCATGTTCTGGTTGACATTCGATCCCTGGTATTCCTGGTAGCAATAGGCGGCGTCAGCGATGTCGAGAAAAGAGGTGGGTGAAAAATACGCGGTGATGCGATAACCCGCATTGGGATACTCGGTCACCACCGGACCAGAAAACACCCGAAACTTTCCTTCGGCCGTTTCGACTTCCACATGGGTGTCGGGGTTGTACATTAAGAGGCCTTCCTGACCAAGGAAAGCCTGGTCGAACGCGGTTTGCGATTCGGGAGTTGTTTTGCCTCGAGGCTTTTTCTCGACGGCGGAGAATTTCAGGTTCAGCGTGTAAGAACGATCTGCCTGGATGCGCATTGGGGCACGGTAGAGCGTGAACCCTTTCTTATACGCAACGATCTCGTGAAGGCCGGGAGGGATCTCATTCAAAGTAAACTGCCCGAAGTCATCCGTCTGTGCGCGCACATAGGACCGATTGATAAAGATCTCAGCACCCGCTATGGGCTTACCGTTCGGAGCAACCATAATACCGGTCACCTGGGCCACCGTTGTCAGCGAAGTTAGAATTGCAACGACAAGCGGAAAGAGCAGAGATCGGAAAATCATTCGCTTGACCCTTAAGGGATAAGTTCAGCCTTGAGTTCACGTTCGGCAATAGCGCCATCCTTGAGTTCGACGAAAAAGGATCGGCTCTTGGGATTTGATGTGACGCACCGCACCAGTGTTTCATTTTCGAAATAAATGCCGGACTGGTTATCGCACGCATAGCCCGAGGAGAGTTCCTGGCTGAGAATGAGTTGATGATACAGCGGACGCCGGAATTCTTCGACATTGTAATGCGGACAGTGCGAATGCTTTATCCAGCCAAGGCAATCGACTTTACTCAGTTCCTTTGGGCGCGAGTCGGTGGTACCACTTTCAAACCAGCAGAGCGATCCGGCGCTGGCACCGGCCATGACTACGCCGGCCTCGTACGCTTTGCGCAAGGCAAGGTCGATGCCCTGGCTTTTCCAGATGGCAATCATGTTCAGGGTATTGCCCCCACCGACAATTACCGCGTCCATCTTCAAAAGCGTTTCTTCAAAGGATTCCTTCGTAGTGTACGAATTGATAAACACCCGCATGACATATGGCTGCAGTGCAAGACCCTCCACCAGGGTGTACCAATTGGTGATGCTGACGAGGCTGTCTCCGGTGGCTGTTGGAACGAAGCACACCTTCGGGTTCACCTTGCCTGTCAACTTAACCAGGTAGTTAAGAATGGGTTTGTCCGTGCCGCCGCCCCAGATGAATAGTTTGCGGGTGGCGATCGTAGAATCAACGACGTCCTCGCCAAGAGCTATGGATGGTAGTCCAAGGCTTGCAGCAGTCGTGGAAACCGATTGGATGAACGTTCTGCGTTTCATGCGTAATATTCCTGATAACGGAATGGGAAGTTACTGGTTATTCCTGAAATCGAGTGTCCGGTTTGGTGGCCTAGCCCGAGGCTTGTAGCTTGCATCACCTGCCCAGAATATTCAATTATGAGCCCAACGGGTGCCTCCGCGATTTACCACTACTTCCCCGGTCTGAATCCTCGTCAGTGTGAGCAATTTGAGAAACTGGGACCCCTATATAAGGAGTGGAACGACAAGATCAATGTCATTAGCCGCAAGGACATCGATAACCTGTACATCAACCATGTGCTGCATTCCCTGGGAATCGCCAAGGTGATTTCATTTCTTCCGGGCGCTGAAGTTCTCGATGTGGGTACCGGAGGTGGATTCCCGGGTATTCCACTGGCTATTCTCTTTCCGGAAACCCACTTTCACCTGGTGGATTCAATTGGCAAGAAGATCACCGTGGTGAACGAAGTGAGCAAAGCCTTGGGTCTTGCGAATGTTACTGCTGAACAAATCCGTGCCGAACAACTCAAGCACAAATATGATTTTGTCGTCAGCAGGGCGGTCACCCAAATGAAGGAATTTTATGGCTGGGTGCACAACAAGATCAAACGTGACTCCGCGCATGCGCTTGACAATGGTATCCTTTATCTAAAAGGCGGGGACCTGGATGAAGAGATGAGCCAATTGAAGCGGCCATATCAACTCTACGACCTCACTGATTATTTCTCTGAAGAATTCTTTCAGACAAAAAAGATAGTCTATCTGCCCATTTAGTCAGGCCTGTTCCGGCATTCATGCCCTTGCCCCGGCATTCATGCCGTAGGTTGCTCAGCAATCATCTCCAGCATTTCCTTTCGCACCCGCTCGCGCAGTGTTGGGAGATCGGCGTTCGTCAGGCCGGCTGTTGAAATCTCCGGACGGATCTTGATGGTAATCGTCCCGGGTTCAATGTGCATGCGTTTTGGTGGCATCAGTTTGCCCGCGTTGAGGATCACCATGGGCAAGATGGGCTGTTGCATCTCAATGGCAATGCGGAAAGCCCCGTCATAAAACGGCTGTAACGGTTCCGTAGTCCTGTTCTGGGTTCCCTCCGGAAAAATCAAAATAGAGATTCCGCGACGCAGCACATCCTTCAAATGTTCCATGCTCTTGCGACGGCTCTCGTTGCTGGAACGATCAACAATGACGGAGGCGTGATCTATGATCCAGCCCAGGACAGGAATTTTGAGGAGCTCCTTCTTGGCCAGCGGCCGGATTTGTTTCGGCACCGTCAGGCATACTCCGGGAATGTCCAGGTAAGAAGTATGATTGCTGAGGTAGATATATGCCTTACCGGGATGAATGTGCCCGCGACCATAGATTCGGTAAGGGATGAAGTTCAGGATGCTGAACGTTCTTGCCCACAGCTTAAGGAACCAGTAACTGATATTACCAAAATGGTCGCCAAAAAAGAAAGGAACCAGGATCCCCGGCAGGTACAGGATCATAAAGAACGAGAACACGAAGAGAACCCACGCGACATAGAGTTTGCTGGCAACCGTACGTAATACGTTCAACGGGCGGTGATTTTAATCGCGCAAGTAAGCAAAGAAAATGAAATTGGGAGGCCTTCTGTTTACCGCTCGTATTTCCAGTTCCGTCCTTTACCTTCTGAAAGCCATTCGATGGAAGTGGAGATTCGTTTATTCCGGGTAATCTCTGTTTTGGCTTCCGTGATCCATTCTACATAATCCTTTTTATGGGAGTAAGAGAATTTGTCAAACGTAGCTTTGGCCAGTGGATTCAAGGCCAGTTCTTTGCGGAAATAGGCGGGAACGGTCAACGGTTTTTTGGGTGAGGCTTTTGGCCGGGCCACTTTCGCACCCATCTCATTGAGCCGGCAAGCTTCCTTGATGTATTTCCTTACCCGGGCATCGCTGGGAAGGTCTTTCAGGCTGGCAATGCGACCAAAATGTCCCATGGCGGTTTCGCCAACGGGCATGAGTGATTTCTCATAGTCCGCCATCAGTTTGGCTTTCCAGAAACCGAAGGCACAGTGCTTTTTGAAAGAGGCCATGCTGCAGACTACACCGTGATATTCAAAATGGGGGAAGCCCCACTTGATGGTCTCCTGCACTTCGGGACACGCCTGGTGGACGAGGTCCCGCAGGTGGTTGAGGATGGGCTGCGCGAAATCGGCCGACTTCGCGATGTAGGCATCTACCCGCTTGTCTTTCGTTTTCATCCTCTTCTGGATTTACGAGAGGAACCTGGTTACTCCGGGTACTGCACAGGCGTACAGGCCATTCGCATCCGGCTTCACCGGCATGTCAGTATCCCACGCGTAGCTGGCCGGCTGGAGCGACAACCCGGAGTTCAACGCTTTTTCAAATTCAACAACCTGTCCCGAATAGGTTGCCAGGCGACCGAGGATAGCCGTCATCGTACTGCGGGCACCGTTTTCCGCATCGGCAAACTTGTACTCACCCTTGGCGATGGCAGCGAACAACTCGTCATGCTCGGACTGGTAGGGGTTGTTCTCCTTTGTCCGGTCAAACTGGTGCAGGGTGTTTCCTTTCCGGTCGGTGATGCGACCTGCGTCACAGGAGATTGATCCCTTGGTGCCTACAATCAACTCATCCACTTTGCTGAGTGTGCCTTTGATATGCCGGCATTGGCTGTTCATGATGGTGCCGTCGGCATACTGGAACTCGACGTAGTGGTGGTCGAAGATTTCTCCAAACTCCTTGCCCTTCCGCACCTCGCGGCCTCCCATACCCTGGGCTTTTACGGGATATTCTCCCTTAAACCAGTTGATGACATCGATGTTGTGAATGTGCTGCTCGACGATATGATCACCACACAGCCAGTTGAAGTAATACCAGTTTCGCATCTGGTACTCCATTTCCGTCATGCCCGGTTTGCGTTCTTTCACCCACACGCCGTCATTGTTCCACCACGCTTGCGCGGAGACGATTTCGCCAATCATACCGTCTTTGAAGCGTCCGAACAACTCGCGGTACGAGTTTTGGTAATGCCGCTGAAGTCCAACTACAACATTCAGTTTCTTCTGCTTGGCCACCATGGCGGCTTCGAGCACCCGCTTGACACCGGCAGGATCAGTGGCCATTGGTTTTTCAACAAAAGCGTGCTTGCCTTGTTTGACCACTTCTTCAAAGTGCAAGGGCCGGAAGCCAGGAGGGGTAGTGAGGATCACTACATCGGCGAGGGGGATGGCTTTGAGGTAGCCGTCGAAACCTACAAACTTGTGTTCCTCTTTCACCGCCACGCGTTTCTTCACGCTACCGGCAACGCCTGCGATGTCAGTGAGGTCGTCAGCCATAAGGTTGTTGTAGCATTCGTCTATCCGATCACGGAATGCGTCGGCCATGGCAACCAGTTTTACATTTTGTTTGGTGAGCAGTGCCTGCAGGGCAGCGCCGGTGCCTCGTCCACCGCAACCAATCAGTGCGATCTTGATCGTGTCATCGGCGGAGGCGTTGAAGAAGGAACTCCCTTCGGATACCAGGGGCAGGGTGACCAGTGACCCGGCGGCAAGCGCAGACTGCTTAATAAAGGTGCGGCGGCTGTTGGTTGGTTTATTCATGGCGGAGCGGTTTTGGTACGAATAACTAAGGTAGGATTTTATTTCAGGTAGCGGGCGTAGAATTCTTCGGCTTCTGCTGCCGACGGCTGACGGGCCGGCCGTACTACCCGAAAGCCCACAAACATCCCGTCAGTCATCCACCAGCGGCTTTTGGGAATCTGCGGGTCGCGGATATTCCACTTGGGGTCCGAGGGAATGCGATTCGTGCATCGCAATTGGTTGGCAGCGTCGAGGTAGGAACCTCCGCGGGCGGATCGAGGGTAACGAGGACCGGGAGCTGCCATCGGATCTTTGTGTGCGGCAGAAGCATATGAGGCAGGATCGTACTGGTCCATGGTCCATTCACTCAGGTTGCCCAGCATGTCGAAGAGGCCCCAGGCATTTGGCTTCTTTTGTTTCACCAATTGGAATTTGCCACCGCTGTTATCGGCATACCAGCCAACCTCTCCGAGCGTGGTGGGATCCAAGGCTTTTGGTTCACCGGCTTTGCAGGCATACTCCCATTCTGCTTCGGTAGGCAGGCGAAAAAAAGTTCCGGTCCTGGCGTAAAGCCATCGGCAATACATGAGCGCCGCCTGCTGGCTCATGCTGTTGGCAGGATGGTCAACGTCACGCCCCATTCCCCATGTGAGGTCGATGTATTGCGGTGTAGCCCGGGAGATCCCGTCCATGTTTTTCACCTGGGGTACAGATGAATCCTTGAAGTAGGCATCCCATTCCGCAAAGGTGGTTTCATGCTCGGCAATCCAGTAAGAAGAGAGTTCGACTTCCACCGTGGGCTTCTCGTCCGCATCGGCGAGAATACTCTTGCTCCCCAGGGTAAATTTACCTGCCGGGATAGCAATCATAGTGAATGAAATGCTGGTGTTGGGGACCTTCTGAATGTACGTTCCCTTTTGTCCCAATGCGGAAATGGAGAGTAGCAGCAATAGCAGGAGGGTACGAACCTTCATCGCAAAGTGAGCAGGTATTTCAAATGTAAGTGACAAAAGCGTACTTTTCACCATTCGATTTTATGCCGCGTCGCCTGGTCCAATTGATTGTTGCTGCCACTGTGTTGCGCATGCTGGCAGCGAGCTTCCTGGAATTCGGCAACGACGAAGTTTACTATTTTCTCTACGCCCTCGATCTACAGCCCAACTACTTCGACCATCCTCCGGGCGTGGCGTTGCTTATCCGCCTCTCTACGCTAAACCTTTGGTTGACCGATGAGTTCTTCGTGCGGCTGGGGGCCATTGCTTGTTCCGCAGCAGGAACGGCGCTGGTATATCGGCTAGGAACGGTGTTGAAGAATGAGCAGACCGGATGGTATGCTGCCCTGTTGTACACGTCCAACTTGTACACCTCGCTCATCGCCGGTGCTTTTATCATTCCCGACAGCCCGCAGGTAGTGACGTGGCTGGCATCGGTGCTGGTCATGCATGAAATTGTTACCACGGCCCCCGAACAGAAAATCAACCTGGGGTTGTGGCTAAAGTTCGGTTTGCTGGTCGGCCTCACCATCCTCTGCAAAGTGCATGGGGTGTTTCTATGGGCGAGCCTCGGCCTTTACGTGCTGCTGTTTCAACGGAAGCGACTGCTCGAACCCGGGCTCTACGCTGCCGCGGTGGTCACGGCCATCGTGATCAGCCCGATCCTGATCTGGAACATCCAGAACGACTTTCTCACTTACCGCTTCCACAGCGGGCGTGTGGACCTGCAGGATTCGTGGATACACATCGATTCCTTCTTCCAGGCCATCGGCGGGCAATTGGTCTACAGCAACCCGGTGAACGGTGTATTCCTGCTCATCGCCCTGTGGAAGATTAAGACGATGAATTACCTCTCGAAGGAGTCATTGCGATTTGTGTTGTTCAATGGGCTTCCCCTCGTGGCGGTGGTCACGTTCATGTCCCTGTTCAATTCAATGCTGCCTCACTGGAGCGGGCCCGCCATGATGATTCTTTCCCTGCTGGTCGCTGCTTACCTCGACGAGAAAAGCCAGGCATCTGCCCCGGGGTTAGAGCCTAAAGTATTGAAATGGAGTCTTTACATGGTGGGTGGATTGATGATTCTCACAATATTACTTGTGCAATTTTATCCTGGAACGCTGGGTAGCCATAACAAAAAGCGGTTCGGGGAAGATGACTTTACGCTAGACCTGAGTGGGTGGAGTCGGTTTTCGGAAGAGTTCCGCGTGTGGCTGGATGCCGAAGAGAAGGCTGGCCGCATTCCTGCCGGGCTACCGCTTGTGTCGAACAAATGGTTCCCGGGTTCTCACATTGAATATTATGTGGCGCGGCCCATCGACCGACCGGTCATTGGCATCGGGTGGGTGGTTGATATTCACCAATATGCTTTCCTTAACCATCGGCGGCCGCCGCTTAAGCCGGGCGACAGCGCCTTGTGCATTGTTCCGAGTAACTACCCGATGAATCTTGATCAAAGCTATTACCATCAGTTTGCCTCCATTGACATGCAGAAGGTTTTTTATGGTTATCGCAATGGAAGGATGACCCGGTATTTTACTGTTTACCTGATGAAAGGATACAATGGAAGCGATGAGGCGCATCAGCCGCCTTTCGTCCAATCTAAATAGCCTGTTGTTCGTCAGTGGGTATAAAGTGCAATCCGGGTATTTTTGGGCGCATGATAAGGAGTGTTTTCATCGGACTGGCATTGGTTTGCATCCCATTGGCCGGAATCCTTGGACAATCCCCCGTCGCCGGTCTGCGGCCACTGGATGATGTGGACAGCCTTTATGTGATGGGGTTCACCCGGAAGAGCGATGTTCGCATCCACTACACCTCTCAGCGCTACCTATTAATGTATGGATCAAAGCGGCAATCTTCGAAAGCCAGCGGGCAGTTCAGCAATGTGAGTGAATTGTTGGGTGGTGGATTTACGTACAAATTCCTTGATCTCGACCTGGCCTTTTCATTGCCCCAGTCTAAGATTTTGCAAACCGGTTTGCAGAACCTCACTCAATTCAGGCTTTCCGGAAGCTACTCATCTCGTCGATGGACCATTCGGGGGTATTGGCTGCAAAGCACGGGCCTCGTGGCCGCTGACGCGGAAGGTAATTTTATTTCTGGCCCTACTGTTGATATGCTGAGCCTGGGGCTTCCGTTCACTTATTATTTCAATCATTCCCGCTATTCGTTTCGCGCCGCGGCCTTTCAAAACGAGTTGCAACGAAAGAGTGCCGGCTCTGTTTTACTAAGGGTTGAACCGTTTTATCGTCGACTGGGCGTTGCCAATAACCTGGTGCCCACCAGTCTTGACAAGCCGGCTACCTATGGTGAGCAAGCGGGACTGAAGTACGCGTATGCGCCGGGCGTGACTATTCAGCCGGGTTATGGATACAATTGGGTAACTCGTAACAGCCGCTGGTTTGTGTCGCCAATGATCTTCATCGGTGGCGGTGTTGCGGTAAATGTATATAAGGGTAATTCAGGAGAGCGAACTTCGGTCAACGCCGAGTGGAAGGGGAGTGCCGTGCTGAACATTGGTTACAACAGCCCGCGATTCTACGCCGCCTTTCGCTCCTCATTTGAATATGATTACTTCCTGCTGGACCCATCCTATTTTCAAACCACTGACCTCAAGCTGGGCCTGACCCTCGGATATCGATTTACCTACCTGGAGAATTTTTTGCCGGAGTCGTTGTTTTGAGAATGCTCTGCCCCGCACCAACACAATTGTTGCTGAGTGTTGGTGTCGCCGCGCTCAAACCTGCACAAACACCAACACTGGGCCTTAAGGTAGGCCAGCGTTATTTTGGGAAATTGGCACTCGCCCGCAGCCGCTCCACCTGTCCCTGGTGTCGGTTCATATGAAAGCGGAGAAATTCAAAACGCTGGATGACGTTGATCGGACCTGAAATGGGATGAGGGTGAATGACAGAGGTAAGTTCTTCTTCCGTGATGGCCTCCGCCAGACGGGCGAGTTGCGGTTGAAGGCTTTCCAACGCGTTTCTCCAAAAAGCGAGTGGGCCTCCCCATTTTGGTTTGGCGATTTCAGGCACCTGCTCTTTTTCTTTCCAGGTGCGTTCAATTACCTGTTCAATCGGTAATCCTTCGTGCACACGTTCTCCGGTAAACACCGGTTGTTGCCGCCGGGTGGCCTCGAGAACTTTCCACATACCATTGATTCCGCCGAACTCCGCCCAGAACAAATGCTCCACGTTGTCGATCACCGACCACGTGAGTTCATCCGGCCGAAACCGAGCCTGCTCCTCCGATAATCCGGCCGTTGCATCCAGAAAATTCTTCCTGGCCACAGCCACATCTTTTAACAGCGATTCAAGCTTTGAAACCATAGTTGACGAAATTAGCGAATTGGTGTAACGTTTTTGATTCAATCCTCGGTACACCTGCTTTTCTGCGGTAAACTAAACGAAATGCGTTGACAGACACGGCGCTTCGCGTCTCCAGTTTCCCGAGCCCAGCAACCAGTGGCTTGGCGCCCCTCCTCACTTCCTCCTCATCCTGCACATAAAGAACCCATCAAAGCCTGCACTCGGCAGCAGCGTTTCCTGTTCGATAAGTTCGAAGTTGGGGTGGGCCGCAAGAAAAATATCCACCTGTTTTTCGTTCTCAGATGGCAACACACTGCAGGTTGAATAAACGAGGATGCCGCCGGGCTTGACCATCGACGTGTAGTTTTGCAGGATTTCCTGTTGAAGTGATTTTACTTTCTCAATGAACTCCACCGACAACTTCCACTTCGCGTCGGGATTTCGCTTCAAGACACCCAGGCCGGAGCAAGGCACATCGAGCAGGAGTCGGTCGGCGGAATTTTCCAGCCGCTTGATCACTTTGGAAGAATCGATCAGCCGGGTTTCAATGGTATCACTGGCGCCTGCGCGACGAGCACGCTTTTTCAATTCGTCCAGTTTCCAGGCTTCGGTGTCCAGTGCGATAATGCGTCCCTTGTTCTGCATGAGGGCAGCCAGGTGAAGGGTCTTACCGCCACCACCGGCGCAAGCGTCGATCACCCGCATGCCGGGCTTCACTTCCAGGAAAGCCGCAATGCGCTGCGAACCAGCATCCTGCACCTCGAACAAACCATCTTTGAAAGCCTGGCGGGTAAATATGTTCTGTCGTTCGTTCAAGGTTAGCGCATCCGGGTAGTCTTCGAGTCGTTGCGTTTCGATGTTTTCCTCGTCGTTCAATAGGCGTTGCAGACCATCTCGCGTAATTTTTAGTGTGTTGACCCGCAAGACGACCTTCGCAGGTTCGTTGAGGGCATGAATTTCCTGTTCCCAGGAAGCACCCAGTTCCTGTTCGCCGAGTTCATCCAGCCAGTCGGGGATGGACTCACGGATTTTTCGGATGTGTTGTGCTTTGTCGTAGCGCTCGTAGAAGTGGCTTTTGCTGAGCCCTTCCAGTTCTTCCCAGTCGGGGAGATCCACCTTATTCCACATGCACCAGGCGCCGAAGAGTGACCAATAATCATCGGCGGAAGCCTTCGTGAGTTCCAGGAAGAGCCGGTACCATCGCACAATGTCATAGGTGGTTTCCGCGATAAAGCGACGGTCGCGGGCACCCCACTTCGGGTGCTGCTTCAGGACACGTTCAATCACCTTATCCGCATAGCGGTTCTCAGAAAAGATGTGATGAAGATTTTCAACAACGGCCTCGGAAAGGTTGCGGTAGAGTCTCAAGGGCTAATTTTGTGCGAAAGGTAGAAGATATTAAGCGATCCTGACTAACTTGATATTCGCTATGCAACGAAGAAAATTCATCCAAAACGGTGTAGCGACCCTCGCTGGCGCTGTGCTTTTCCAATCCGCCTTTTCCGCCCCGGCGGCATCACCAACGTTCCGCATGAACTACGCCCCGCACGAAGGCATGTTCAAAAACAGCGGCGGCGCCGACTTCATCGACCAGATCAAGTTTGCGCACGACCAGGGCTTCCGGGCCATTGAAGATAATGACCTGCTGAAGCGACCCGTGGCTGACCAAGAGCGCATCGGCAAGACGCTGGACCAATTGGGTATGACCATGGGGGTGTTCGTCATTGAAGGCGGCGACAACTGGAAGACATCCCTGACGACGGGTAAACCTGAGTTCATCGATACGTTCGTAAAAACCTGCAAGACGTGCGTGGATACCGCCAAGCGAGTAAATGCGAAGTGGATGACGGTGGTTCCTGGATATTATGAACGAAAAATTCCCATCGGCCTGCAGACGGCCAATGTCGTGGAGGCACTCCGCCGCGGGGCAGAGATTTTTGAGCCGAACGGGCTCATCATGGTCCTTGAACCACTGAGTGACACCCCGGAGCTTTTTCTACGCACCTCCGACCAGACTTTTGAGATTTGCAGGGCCGTCAAGAGCCCGTCGTGCAAGATACTCTATGATATTTACCACATGCAACGCAACGAAGGTAATCTCATCAACAACATAGAGCGTTGCTGGAGCGAAATCGCCTACTTCCAGATTGGCGACAACCCGGGTCGCAAAGAGCCGGGCACGGGGGAAATCAATTACAGGAATGTATTCAAGTACATCTACGACCACGGCTACCGCGGGGTGATGGGCATGGAGCACGGAAATTTTAGTCCCGGGAAAGAAGGGGAGATGGCCTTGATTGCGGCGTACCGGAGTGTGGATACCTTTTGATTTGAAAATTTGAAGATTGGAGAATTTGAAGATGAAAACGATTAAAAATTGTTTGAAAGCGTGGGCTGTTGTGTTCTGCCTCCTGGCGGTAACCTCGGCGGAAGCACAGTTCGATGACCTGCTGAAGAAGCAAATCGACAAGGGCAAGAAAATTGCCTCCGGAGACCTTGAGGAAGAGCGCGCCCGCATTGACTCTTCTGATTTCAACTATGCCATTTCGGTAATTGATAACTCCGGCATGATGGATATCCGTGATGCGGGCGAAACCGTGGTGAAGACCGTGACAAGCGTGTCCAGCATCACCAAGAGCAACGACGAAAAAACGCCAGCCCAGCGCGCACGTGACTTCCTCGACATTGCTGAGAAGCTTTATGAATCACGCGCCTACCCGGCTGCCGAAGGCGCCTTTTTCACCGCCATGCAGGCCTACGAGACCGAAGGTGTGACGTCCAACATTAACTACAGCAAAGTGTATGCTGACCTTGGGCTTCTTTACGCGACCATGGGACGGTTCGCTTCGGCGGAGAAGTATACCGGTGAAGCGATGGCCCTGCGCGAAAAGACAGTTGGCAAGAACAGCAAAGCGTACGCCTCCTCGCTCAACAACCTTGGTGTGCTGATGCAGGAGCTGGCGCGATATCAGGAAGCGGAAGTCAATTTTGAAGAAGCGCTGAAGACCATCGAACGCCGGATTGGCACCGGCAGCCAGGAATATGCCGTTGCACTCAACAACCAGGCGATCCTGTTTTCAGAGATCGGCCGGTACGACGCGGGTATCGAGAACCTGAAGAAGGCCACGGCGATTCTCGACAAACTGAAAAAGAAAAATTTGCGCAACCAGGTGGGCTTCCAATCCAACCTGGCCTTGCTCTACCAGCAGACGGGCAGAATGGCGGAAGCGGAGGCCATCTACCTCAACCTGGAGAAGGCCTTGGGCAGCACCAACCCGTACTACGCCGGTGTGCTCGACAACCTGGCCTTGCTGTACATCCAGATGGGTAAGCTGGAAAAGGTGGAAGGCTACTTTCAGAAATCCGCAAGTGTGTACAAGACCCAGTTCGGGGATCAGAACTACAACTACGCGAAGGTGCTCAATGACCTCGGCAATTTCTACCGCATGCAAGGTCGCCTCGATGAAGCCGAGAAGAGCCTGCAACAGGCACTGGCCATCCGGCTGACCGCCCTCGGTGAAAATCATCCCGATTATGTAAAGTCACAGGAGGATTTGGGCATACTCTATTGGAAGAAAGGCGACCTCGCTAAGGCGAGTGAGTACTACACCGTGGCGATGACCAAGTCCATGGACTTTATCACCCGCTATTTCCCCCCGATGAGTGAAGCGGAGAAGACGAAGTATTGGGATGTGCTGCAGCCACGTTTCCAGCGCTTTTACAATTATAGCCTGGAAGCAGGCGCCACCAACCCGGCCGCCCTGCAGACGATGTTCGAATACCAGATGGCGACGAAAGGGCTGTTGCTTAATTCCACCAACAAGATCAAGCGGGCCATTCTCGACAGCGGTGATGAAACGCTGATCCAGGACTACCTCGCGTGGCTGGACAAGAAGGAGGCGCTGGCGCGGTATTATTCGCTTTCGAAAGAAGAAATCACCAACCAGAAAGTTGATCTCGACGCGCTGGAGAAAGATGCCAACGACCGCGAGCGAGCGCTCTCTGCGAAGTCTGCTGCTTTCTCACAAGGTTATGGAGCCAGCCTGCCCGAGATGAAAGCCGTAACGAATTTATTGGGTGACCTCGATGCACTGGTGGAGGTGGTTCGCGTGCGGAAATTCGACAAGGACCTCACGGCCGATTCGCGGTATGTGATGCTTGTGCTCACCAAGGGGGCGGCAGCGCCAAAGGTCACCGTGCTGGACAACGGCAAGGACCTGGAGACCAAGTTTGCCAAGTATTACAAGAACTCTATCCTGCAGCGGATGCCGGATGAGTTTTCCTACATCCAGTTCTGGTCGAAGCTCGATCCGCTTCTGGCCGGCAAAAAGACAATTTACTTTTCACCCGATGGTGTATATGCACAGATCAATGTGAATACGATCCGCAAGCCGGCAGGAGATTATGTGGGCAACAAGTACGAGGTGGTCGTGCTGGGCAATTCGCGCGACCTCGTGTCGGCAAAGGCGAAACGGCCCGCCGGAGCCAAGGAGGCTTTCTTGCTGGGCTTCCCCGATTTCGGCGGCGCGGCCCCCGAGTTGCCAGGGACGAAGGCGGAGATTGAGGCGGTGGGGAATGTGCTGAAGACGGCGGGTTATTCGGTGAGACGCCACACCATGGCTGAGGCGACCGAGGCGAGCATCAAGTCGTTGAAAGGGCAATCGCTTGTACACATTGCGACGCACGGCTACTTCCTTCCCGACACCGATGGTGACGCGATGGGAGTGAGCGCCGAGCATGCGAAGAACAACCCGTTGCTTCGGTCAGGGTTGATTTTGGCCGGTGCGCCCGATCCCGCGAAGGAAGAGCGACGGGCCGACCTCAGTGGCAACGACAATGGCGTACTCACCGCTTACGAAGCGATGAACCTGAACCTGGAGGGGACCTCACTGATTGTATTGAGCGCCTGCGAAACCGGCCTCGGTGAAGTGCGCGCCGGGGAAGGTGTATACGGGTTGCAGCGCGCCTTCCAGGTGGCGGGTGCCCGCACGTTACTGATGAGCCTGTGGAAAGTCGACGATGCCGCCACGCAGCTGCTGATGACCAGCTTCTACAGTAACTGGACAAAGACCGGTAATAAACTGAAGGCTTTCAAGCAGGCCCAGGCCCAACTGATGGCAAACCCGAAGTACAAGGAACCGTACTATTGGGGAGCGTTTGTGATGCTGGGTTTGTGAACTCTGACAATGACCACCCGGTCTATCAGAAAAGCTGTCGGATTGACGATCATTGCGGTGATTGCACTGCTTCATGTGTTCAGCCTTGCCAACTACCTGGACGGCGATTGGAGGTCATGGTATTACAGCTACTTTTCGGACCTGATCCTGCCCTTTGGGATGTACTTCCTTCTGTGCATCGCTGAGTTTAATGTCACATCGCTCCACCAATGGTATGTGAAAAGTGGGGTTATTATCGGGGTGACTGTACTGGCCGAGGTCCTACAATACAACGGAATCTACGCATTCGGAACCACGTTTGACCCCATTGACATTCTTATGTATGTCCTCGGTGTCGGGATAGCCGTAGTTGTCGACCGACTTGTATTCAGGAGTTTAATTCCACAATGGGATTTGGGAAACAATTAATTTCTTCCTCATTCCTGATCCCTGGCCCTGACCTCTGACCCCTTCTACGAGAATACTCTCAGCATCGTACCCGTCAGCGACGTGTTGTATGCCTTCAACGATGTAGTAGCCGGACCCTGGAGTACAACCCCGGCGGGACTGAACTGGCTGCCGTGCGCTGGACATACGAACTTGCTTTGCGCTGCCTGGTACGCGATGGTGTTGCCCTGGTGCGTGCAGGCCTGGCTCACTGCGGTATAGGTTGAGGTGACCGAGTTGAGACACACGATGATGATGCCATTGGAATAGACAAAACCACCATCGGTCAACAAGGCAGCGTTTGAAGGACTGCTTAAGTCGAGTGTGAAGTCAACCCCGGTAGGAGGTTTGGTGCTGCCGCTTGGTGCAGGATCAGAGCTTGAACAAGACTCGAGCGCACAACCGGCGCATACCGCAAGCCCGGCGGTGCCGAGCAATTTCAGGAATTCATTTCTTTCCATACGTAGGTTTAGGTTCAGCCAATATAAAGAATCTCTCCCAGCGCACGCAGTAACAACGCCACCTCTTCTTCGGTATTATAATAGTGTGGTGAGATTCGCAATCCCCATGTCACCCCTTTTGCGTCATAGTCGATAAGTGCGGAGCTGCGTGAACTAATGGATGTGTTGATATTCCTGGCGCGAAGTGATTTCAATACGACCTCCGGCTCCTTACCCGCAATGGCTACGACAATGATGCTGCTTTGCTTTTGCCCTTTGTCCAATATTTTCAATCCCATTTCTTTCAGTCCTTCGCGCACCAATTGGCAAAGAAGTACGTTGCGCTGCTCGATCGCTTTCAAACCCACTTTTAGCGCGTAGTCTGCTGCTGCTCGGCTGCCAGTGACCAATGCGTAGTTGAATTCCCAGTCCTCAAATCGTCTCGCGTCGGGCCGGGGCACGAATCGATCCTTCTCCACCCAATCTGCCCCACGCATATCAATGTACAAGGGCCAGAGCTCCTGATTCAGCACACGGTCTGAAACAAAAAGAAATCCCGCTCCTCTTGGTCCTCGAAGGAACTTGCGAAAGGTGGCGGTAAAGAAATCACAACCGATGGCCTTCATATCTACGGCAAGTTGTCCGGCACTCTGGCAACCATCGACGAGGTATAGGATCCCTCGCTCGTTACAGAGCTTGCCGACTTCTTCTACCGGCTGAACGAGCCCACTGTTGGTGGGAACGTGTGTGAGGGAGACCAACCTGGGCTTATGGATGTCCATGAGCTGGCACATACTGTTCACATCCACGCCACCCTCCGGCAGGCTGTCGGCACGCAGCAGTCTTATTCTGAGTCGCTTTTCAAGGGAGAGGAACTGGATCTGGTTCGAGATGTAATCTTCGTTGGCGATAAGAATGCTGTCGCCCGCCTTGAAGGGCACACACGATATCGCCCGGGCAAAGGAGTTGGTGGCGCTGGAAGTAAACGCGATGTTGCGGGGTGCGCACCCGAGCAGGAGCGCCATACTGGTATAGAAGCCCGCAATTTCCCCGGCGCGTTCGTCGGCAGCCTCATAACCTCCGGTGAGCGCCTCGTGTGCGAGGTAGTTCAGTTGCGCATCAATCACGGGTTTGGGCATGAGGGCGGCCCCGGCGTTGTTGAAGTGAATCTTGATGTTGCACCCGGGTGTCTCCGCGCGAAGTTGATCGATGGTGAGCATGAACTAAAGTCAGGTTTTAGGTGGCAAGTTACTTGGTCCGCATACCCGAAAATGGAAATTATCGGTAGTGATAAAATTCATAATTTTAGACTTCCTAACCACCCTCATGAGACTCTTTTACATTGCTTTTCTTTCCCTTTTCGTTTATACTCTTTCTAGCGCGCAGGAACTTCCCTTCACTATCTGTGAGAATTGCTGGAACCCCGACTCCCTGGGCAATCACCGGGCGGTAATTACTGTCCCCTCGGCAGGCAAAACGGCGCTGGTCAAGATCGAATGGCGCCGCCGCGACCAGAATCCTGAAAAGAAAATGATCCTGGTGACCGATGAGAAGGGTAAGCTGGTCTTGAATGTCGGCCGCGGTGCGGTGAACCGTGAATATGGTGAGGTGTACTTTGAACCTGTCGCCGGCCCAGGGACCTATTACGTGTACTATCTGAAGTATTTTGTCAAAGGCCGTTCCAATTATCCAACGGTCATCTACCCCGAATACAAGGAAACGGCCTCACGGGAATGGGCCGCTCAAATGACCGTGAAGCCGGTCACTGCAACGGTTAAAGAATTCCAGAGTATTGACGCGCTCAACAGTTTTTATCCCATGGAAGTGATCGCCACACAGGCAGCGACCAATGCATTGCGTGAAAAGAGCAGCGGTAAACCCTTCCTGGTGTTTCCGGAAGACCGGATGTTCCCGGTGAAAATGCGTTCCGACTTGCCGCAGCGATGGATCCTCCGTGGACCTTCCGACACATTTGCAGGTACGGCTGACAAAGGCGAGAATTATTCTTTCCAGCTCGGCCTGTGGGCACACGCGGGCAAAGTTGAAGACATTACTGTTTCTTTTTCTGATCTCACCGGCTCATCCGAAATAATTACCGGCAACGCGCTATCGTGCCTCAACACAAAAGGAATTGGCTGGACGGGTCAGCCGTTCGACAAGGACCTTGATGTGGAAGCGGATCAGGTGCAACCGCTCTGGTGCCTGCTTACCATCCCGGCCAACGCCGCGGAAGGAGAATACACAGGGACGGCAACGATTCATTCCGCGAAAGCTGAACCCGTCAATGTTACGATCAAGCTTATCATCACCAGCAAGATGGCCACTAACGGTGGCGTGGACGAGCCGTGGAAGCAAACACGCCTGGCCTGGCTGAACTCGACGCTGGCCGCGAATGATGAGGTGATCGCTCCTTACACACCCATCGGGCACAACCGCAATTCACTCAGTATTCTCGGCCGCAAGCTGGAAGTCGACGACAATGGACTGCCCAAGCAGATCATGACGTACTTCTCGCCGTACATGACCAAACTGGATAATATCGGCAGACCCTTGTTGTCTTCCGGGTTTGACTTCCAGGTGGTGAAGTCCAACAAAATTCCGGTCAAGTGGATACATCCAAACAAGTTGACCATACACAAAGAATCTGATGGAGCCGCTAGCTGGACTTCGGTCAGCACAGCGGATGGACTTACGCTGGAGGTCACAGGCCGACTGGAGTTTGATGGGTTTGTGATGTATACCATGAAGCTTACCGCCCAGCGCGACCTGCGGCTGGCAGACACTCGGATGCGCGTCCCGATCCGCAAGCCGTTTGCCAAATACATGATGGGGCTGGGGCAGAAGGGCGGCCTCCGGCCAAAACAGTCTAACTGGTCGTGGGATGTGGCTACCAAGAACCAGGATGGCGCCTGGATCGGCGATGTGAATGGAGGAATGCAGTTTTCGCTGCGCGCGGAAAATTATTCGCGCCCGCTCAACACCAATTTCTATTTGCAGAAACCCCTCAACCTGCCACCTTCGTGGGGAAATGCTGGAAAGGGTGGTATCACCATTAACGAAGATGCCGTCACAGCAACACTCAATGCCTATAGCGGGGCACGAGAACTCAAAGAGGGAGAGTCACTCTACTATAACTTCACGCTGCTGCTTACTCCTTTCCACACGTTGGATACCGATTTCCAATGGAAAACACGCTTCTATCACAAGTACAGCCCGGTGGACACCATTCTCAAACGTGGTGCTTCGGTGGTGAACATTCACCATGCCAATGACATTAACCCCTATATCAACTACCCGTTCTTGCGCGCCAAGGAGATGAAGGCGTACATCGACGAGGCGCACAGCAAGGGATTGAAGGTGAAGATCTACAACACCGTGCGTGAATTATCCAACCGAGCCTATGAGACACCGGTTATGCGAAGCCTCGGAACAGAGATCTACTCACCAGGACCAGGTGGAGGATTTTCGTGGCTGCAAGAGCACCTGGCTGATAACTATATCGCCGCCTGGTTTGTGCCTGAGCTGAAAGATGCGGCGGTCATCAACAGCGGGATGAGCCGTTGGCATAACTACTATGTAGAAGGGATGAGTTGGCTGGTGAAGAATGTCGGCATTGACGGGATCTACCTCGACGACGTCGCCTTCGACCGTACCACGATGAAGCGCATCCGTCGGGTACTTAAAAGCGAACGGGGACCGGGAATCATCGACCTCCATTCGGCGAACCAATACAACAAGCGAGATGGCTTCAACAATAGCGCGAATCTTTACCTGGAGCATTTCCCTTACCTGAACCGCCTGTGGTTTGGTGAATACTTCGATTATGATTCCAAGCCCGACTTCTGGATGACGGAAGTGTCAGGAATACCCTTTGGTTTGATGGGCGAGATGCTTGAGAAGGGAGGCAATCCATGGCGGGGTATGGTGTATGGTATGACCAACCGTATGCCCTGGACTGAGAACAGCGACCCCAGCCATTTGTGGAAGGTGTGGGATGATTTTGGCATGAAAGGATCCGAGATGATTGGCTACTGGGTGGATAAAAACCCGGTGAAAACGGATAACCCGGAGGTGCTCGCGACCATCTATAAAAGGAATGACCGTGTCTTGGTGGCGGTGGCCAGTTGGGCGGCCAGCGATGTTAATGTCAAGCTTGTCATCGATTGGAAAGCACTCGGTCTGAAACCCACCACCGAAGCAAACGCTCCGGAGATCAAAGACTTTCAACAGAAACAGCTGATCAACCTCGATGGCTTTGTTGTTCCGAAAGGAAAGGGGTTGCTGATGATTATCCGATGAATACTTGCCCTGTGTTTATTGCTCCCCTTCCTTGCCCCGGCATTAATGCCGGGGCAAGGAAGGGGGACATCTTTAACATGTCATGTTTAAAACTCTCAAATTGATGAAACCGACACTGACTCTCCTCGCGGTCCTTTGGATTTATACAGCCGGCGCACAATCTCCTGCCACGGTCAAGGAGTATGATAAAGTGTTCAAGACCTATCCCTTCTCCGACCCCGACCCCGTAGCGCGAATGGGGCACATCTATCCCTATTTTCGTTTTGACGGCTACACAGACAAGGCGGTCGACAAGTCATGGAAGGTAGTGGAGTTGGAGAATGACTTCATCTCGGTGATGATTCTTCCGGAAATCGGCGGCAAGATCTGGGCAGCGACGGAGAAATCGACGGGCAAGTCATTTCTGTATTACAACCATGTAGTCAAGTTTCGCGATATCGCCATGCGCGGCCCCTGGACCAGCGGCGGCCTGGAAGCCAACTATGGCATCATCGGTCACACTCCCAATTGCGCCACACCGGTTGACTACACCATCCGCAAAGACCTTTTTGATGGAAGTGTGAGTTGCTTCATCGGCACACTCGATTTGCTTACGCAAACCTACTGGACCATGGAAATCCGGCTTGAGAGTGATAAGGCGTATTTCACCACGCGTTCCTTTTGGAGCAACACCACGCCCATGGAGCAACCCTACTACACGTGGATGAACGCCGGCATCAAGGCTGCGGGGAACCTGGAATTCATTTACCCGGGCACACGATACCTCGGCCACGATGGCAGCAACAAAGCCTGGCCGATCCATGAGGGAAATGGGAAGAACCTCTCTTTTTATGAGCAGAACAATTTCGGACCCTATAAGTCCTATCATGTGTTTGGTAAGTACACTAATTTTTTTGGTGGATTCTGGCATAAGGAAAACTTCGGCATGGGAAGATTCGCACCCCACGAAGACAAGGCCGGTAAGAAAATCTGGATCTGGGGTCTTTCGCAACAGGGAATGATTTGGGAAAACCTGCTGTCGGATACCGATGGGCAGTATGTGGAAGTCCAATCGGGACGGCTGTTTAATCAAACGGACCATACCAGCACGGCAACACCATTCAAGCACCGTGGCTTCATGCCCAATTCCACCGACACCTGGACCGAATACTGGTTCCCGGTAAAAGGGACACAAGGATTTGTTACGGCCAGCCCCGCCGGCGCCATGAATGTAAGAATGCGCCAGGGTAGGGTACGGGTGGACATTTCTCCCTTGCAGGACCTGAAAGAAAAGCTGGTTATCAAACAAAGTGGCAAGGTGTTGCTCGACAAGGTGGTTGAATTGAAGACTTTGAAAACATTTGCCGATTCCATTGCTGCACCTTCGACAGATCCTGTGACAGTTGTATTAGGAGACAAGCTGCTGGAGTTCAATAGCGACCCCACTGACGGGGTTTTGTCACGCCCTGTGGAGTCGCCCAAGGATTTTGATTGGTCCAGCGTCCAGGGTCTTCACCTGGAAGGAAAAGAATTCATACGCGAGCGTGCCTATTTGAAAGCGGAAGAGAAGTTGCAGGAGTGCTTGGCCAAGGATTCCAACTACCTGCCCGCCCTCACCGATCTCGCCATGGTAAACTATTGTAATATGGATTACCCAAAGGCTATGTCCCTGCTCATGCGTGCCCTGAGCATTGATACCTATGATCCTTCTGCCAACTTCTATTATGGCCTGACGTCCATTGCCTTGGGCAGGAGGACGGATGCACGTGACGGGTTTGATATCGCCGCGCAAGATCCCCGTTACCGGACAGCGGCGTACACGGAGTTGAGCCGGTTGGAATTGAAAGATGGTCGGTATGACCGGGCAATCGAGTACGCCGAGCTGGCACTACGGGAAAACCAGGTCAATGTGGAGGCGATGCAACTGCTGGCGACAGCACACCGGTTGCGCCCTCATCGCCCTGACGCCATGGGGCAAGAGCGCGATTCGTTGTGGATCAGCCGATTGAAATTCATTAACCCATTGAACCACTTTGCTTGGTTTGAAAGTTATCTGCTGAGAGGAACACCCTCCGCGAAGAAGGCGTTCACCTCGGGAATCCGTAATGAATTGGCAGTAGAGACTTACCTCGAATTGGCCGCGTGGTATTACCGGGTTGGGCTGTTACAGGATGCGCAAAAGGTACTTGAACTTGCTCCAACGAATGTCGAGGTACTGTTCTGGCAAGCGTACCTGGAACAAAGACTTATAGGCTCATCTGACAAGGCACTGCAGCGCGCTATCGATGCTTCGGTGACTGGAGTATTTCCGTTCCGTCCTGAATCAGCCGATGTATTTGCCTGGGCAACGGGCGTTACCAATACTTGGAAAGCCAAGTACCTGCTGGGTTTGATCTACTGGAGTAAAAATCAAACCACCAGGGCACGCGAGTTGTTTGCCGCTTGCGGGAACCGCCCGGAGTTTGCCCCGATGTATGCCGCACGGGCCGAGTTGATCAAGGAAACCACGTTACAGGATCTTCAGAAGGCAGCGGAACTAGATCCGAAGCAATGGCGGTATGGTAAGTTGCTGGTTCAGCATTACATCCTCGAAAAGAAGTTTGCCGAGGCACTCAAGACCGCACAGGAGTACGACCAGCGGATTCCAAATGATTTCAGGATAAGGTTACTCCTGGCCAAAGCATACCTGCTTAACAACAATTTCGTGGCGTGTAATGAGGTGTTATCCAAGACGAATGTGCTGCCCTACGAAGGATCCACAGAAGGTCACGCGCTCTACCGCGAGGCTTGGCTGATGCAGGCCATTGACAAGATGGAGGCTAAAAAATACGCGGATGCCCTGACCATGATCGCCAGAGCGCGATTGTACCCGGCGAACCTGGGAGTAGGAAAGCCCTATGACGAGAACATCGATTCGAGGCCTGAGTATTTTCTTGAAGGCTTGTGCCAGGAAGGTCTCCGGAAATCCGACAAGGCTGCTAATGCCTGGATAGGAGTGACCAGCCAGGCAGCCGTTCCCGGCATCAACAATTTGGTGTCAGCCTGGGCCCTAAGAAAGCAGGGCAAGGCTTCGGAAGGGGAGAAATTGTTGGTCGACTGGACTAGCCAGCAACCAGGGAGTATCGCCAATTGGTGCCTTGAGGTCTATCGCGGCAAAGCGACGGCGTGGGAGTTTGGCCCGGAAGCCGATGGCTCGCGCATAGTTCAGGAGATGGTGATGCTGGTCAGGTAATGGCCTAAAGCCTGGCCTCACCCCCCGGGCCCCCTCTCCGTATTACGGAGAGGGGGAGTCATAATCTGTTAGGGTTCCAGCAGAAGCTTCTTCGACGACGCAACGATCTCCTCACGGTTCATCATCATCTTCCTGGATTCTCCGTTCACATACATCTGCGCCTGGTCTTTGTAATGGGGGCTCATTACGTTGCCGGATTGCCCGGTTGGCGAAACGGTAACACCGTTTTCGATGTTGCTGAAGTCCATGATCTTCCGCAGCGCCGGTCCGCCGTTGGACATGAAAATGCCAGTGGTATCCAGGTCAAAGTGGAGGTTGTTGAGAACTTCAGCACCACCGGGCACGCCATAGGGTCCTATCGAGAAATACTTGTCCAACATCGCTACCGCTCCAAGAGGATGGGGATGTTTGAGTAGATGGAATTTTTCCCACTTCCAGCTATCAGGATCAGCGCCGCCATGCTGTTGGAGCAGGGCAAGGCTTTTTTCTGCGGCACGAAGAACAATATCCTGGCGAGTTTCCGTCTTGTCTTTGGTCTTCTTATCGTCCCACCACGGTGAGGATTCATTCGACACCAGGATCTCCCAGGTGTTCCTGGCGAGCGACGTACTATTGAAGGCATCGTAAGCTTCCCACCCCAGCTCATCAATCATGGCGGTGTACATGGTTTGGGATAACAGGTTGTAGTAAATGGAAGGCGCTGTATCAGAAATTTTGTGTTCACCGTTCCAGGCCTTCAACAAACTTGTCATAGCTGAAAACCGCGAGTCACCGGAAGTGATCAATACGTCTGCTAATACGTTTGCGATGTCTGCATGCATTCTTGACGTGATATCGAGGTTTACCTTTTTTACTTCATCGATCGTCCACAACTTGTCTTCGCTCAGCAGTTCTACGATTCGTCCTGCCCGCGACCTTGGGTAATAGTAGCCCGGATAATAGACACCATCCACGGTGTCCGGTTGGTTGTTGGCAGAATACACGAATCCCCAGGGCGGATTGATGGCATGCGGATTCTTTGAGAAGTCGTAGTACCCCAGGTGTTCATCTTTTCCGGATGCACCATCCAGAAAAAACTTAGAGTTGACATGTGCAGGGCGGATCGGCAGTCGTGCGGCGGCCCACCAGGCGATAGTGCCTTCGGTATCACCATACATCACATTCAGCCCCGGGCAGGTGAGCCTCGAGACAGCGCGTTCGAAGGCTGAGAAGCTGGCTGCGTGACTCAGGTCGTAGACGGACTGTAACGCGAAGTTCGTCTGATGATGCAGCTCCCACCAGAGTGCCACAGGCTCTGCGGAAGGTACTGCATCTTCCATGATGGAATTGAATAGCGGGCCATGACGGGAGCTTTTCACCGTCAGTGTGACATCTTGCTCACCCTTGACCTTGATGATTTCCTCGCGCACCTTCAAGTCTTCCCATGCTTCACCGAAGCGCACCTGGTTGGGATTTTGAGGATTGAGTTCTTCGCGGAAGAAGTCCGTGTCGTCATTTTCAAACATCGTGAGGCCCCATCCGCAGAACAAGTTGTTGCCGAGAAAGGCAAACGGCACGCCGGCCGCATGGTGGCCGTAGAAACGATGTCCTGGGTATTCCAGGTGTGCCTCATACCACACCGCCGGTTGGGAATAGCCCATGTGCGTATCATTTTCAAGAATGGGCTCGCCGTTGGCCGACCGCTCCCCGGAGATCACCCAGCCATTGCTGCCAATCCATAAGGGGATGGGAAGCTTGTTCAGCGCCTCGCCAACGGCAGTAATCAATTTGTCATTCGAAGATTTCGCTTTGGCGCCGCGGTAACTTTTGATTCGTTCCGCATTCGCTGGGGTATTGACCGCCAGGTCTTTCAGGTAAGCATCACCCAATTCAGACTTAACCTTCTGGAGCATCGGGTCAACCTGGATCCCTTCGGCGAAGCCAAAGCCCATAAACCCGATGACACGATAAATGTCCGCAGGAACAAATTCCGTTTTCGGAATGCCGATGAGGGTGAACTCAATGGGTGTTTTGCCAGTGCGAATGTATTCATTGAGACCTTTCTGATAGGCGAGTGCCGCGCGCTGGTAGGCAGCGGTATCGGCACTGAGGAATTTAGTGGCGTGTTCTTCGGCAAACTGGTTGATCCCGAGGGTGCGGAAGAGTTTATCCGTAGGTATAAGGTCTTTGCCCAGCACCTCGGCCAGTCGACCGGCAGCGGCCCGGCGTACAAGTTCCATCTGGAAAAGCCGGTCCTGGGCGTGAACATATCCCAGGGCTAAATAGGCGTCCTCTTCGCTGCCTGCGTAAATATGAGGAACACCGTAGGAGTCATAATAGACTTCGACTTCCCCTTTCAATCCCTGGAGGGCAACAGTGCCTTCGTAGACAGGACCCGACCCATTGAGGTACAGGTAGCCCCCGGCAACAACGGCCACTACGAGAATCAGCAAAACGATTAGCGTTCTTTTGAGTATTTTCATGACAGAAAGTTAACAATTTCACTTACCCTTTGCTCTCCTCTTCACCCCCTGATCACCATTGCTTTCTCCATTTAGTAAACACCGCATGTTTAGAGTGATTCTGCTGGTTCTTCTTATCCCTGCATTTGCAGCGGCCCAGAACAAGTATGGGCTCCAGACAACGGGCTTGGCCACTTACAAAGCCAGCCTGAAAATCACTCCTGAAAAGGAGTTGGTAAATCTCGCCAAGGTAGCGCCAGACCTTGTGTTGGAGATCGGCTATGCTACTGAGAAGAACTTTACAGGCAAGAAGATCTATACACTGGCGCGGGCCTATGTCCGGAAGCCGGTCGCGGCGGCGCTGATAAAAGCGCAGGCCGAATTCAGGAAGATGGGCTATGGCATTAAAGTCTATGATGCCTATCGGCCTTACAAGGCAACGGTGAAGTTCTATGAAGAGTACCACGATACTACCTACGTGGCTTCACCCTACCGCGGGTCGCGCCATAATCGCGGTTGTGCGCTGGACATGACCATCATCGACCTCAAGACTGGTAAAGAGCTACCGATGCCTACGCCGTGGGACGCCTTTGATACCCAGGCATGGCCTGCAGCCGTGGTCAGTGACCCGGTGATTCGAAAGAATCGCGACCTGCTTATCGCCGTTATGGAGCGCAATGGCTTCACGGTGTATGAGCACGAGTGGTGGCACTTCGACTTCAACGGGTGGAAAAACTACGAGGTGATGGACATAGATTTTGAAGAACTCGAAACGAACTAGCATGACGATCGAACAATCCCAACAGGAAGTGGACCGTTGGATCAAAACCCACGGAGTGCGGTATTTCAGTGAGCTGACCAACCTGGCTATTCTCACTGAAGAAGTGGGAGAGCTGGCCCGCATCATGGCGCGTCGTTACGGGGAGCAGTCGGAAAAGGAGTCTGACAAAAACCTTGACCTGGGCGATGAGATGGCGGATGTCCTCTGGGTGTTGATCTGCCTGGCTAACCAAACGGGGGTGAACCTGACGGAAGCGTTTCATAAGAACCTGGAGAAGAAGACGAGGCGCGACAAGGACCGCCATCGCAATAACCCGAAATTGAAATAGGGCAGATGAAGCCTGTTCTCACGGTCATCGTCTTTGCTCAATTCCTGTGTACGACGCTGTGGTTTGTAGGCAACGCCGTCATGCCTGAAGTGGTCAGCGCTTTTGGATTGGGAGAGTTATTCTTTGCTCACCAAACGAGCGCGGTCCAGTTCGGATTTATTTCAGGTACGCTGGTTTTCGCGGTCCTTACCTTGGCCGACCGGTTTTCGCCGTCCAAAGTTTTTTTCTTTAGTGCCGTTGCGGCAGCGGCTTTTAACCTCGGTATACTCAGCGAGTCCAACTCAGGACTCAGCATCCTCGTACTGCGGTACATGACCGGATTTTTCCTCGCGGGTATTTACCCGGTGGGCATGAAGATAACTGCGGATTACTTTGACAAAGGCCTCGGGAAATCATTGGGCTTCCTCGTGGGAGCGCTGGTCCTGGGTACAGCTTTTCCGCATCTCCTCCGAGGTTATTTGGTTCAGTATCCCTGGATGTACATTATTGCCACGGCTTCCGCATTGGCGCTGATCGGTGGTGTGCTCATGGTCTGGCTGGTACCCGACGGCCCCTATCGAAAAACTACCGGTAAGATTGACCTTACCGTTTTCTTCCAGGTCTTTCATAGCAGGTCATTCCGGAGCGCGGCTTTCGGCTACTTCGGGCATATGTGGGAACTGTACACGTTCTGGGCTTTTGTGCCACTCATGTTGGGCACATACGCAAGCACCTCCGGAGCTGAATGGAATATTTCACTGCTCAGTTTTCTGATCATTGGCGTTGGCAGCCTGGCCTGCGTAGGTGCGGGTTACTTGTCGGCAGAGATCGGTGAGCGCACCACAGCCGTATGGGCTTTGGCTGCATCGGGTATTTGTTGCCTCGTATCGCCACTGATGTTTGGTATCGACTCACCCTCCATCTTCCTTGCTTTTCTTCTCTTTTGGGGCATTGCGGTGATCGCCGACTCGCCGATGTTTTCGACTCTCGTGGCCAAGAATACGCACCCGCATCAACGGGGTACCGCACTGACCCTGGTAAACAGCATCGGATTTTTCATCACCATCTTGAGCATCCAGGCGTTGAGCTCGATAGCCAAGGACCTTTCCGTTCAATATTTGTTTCTCTGGCTCGCGCCGGGACCGGTACTGGGATTGATTGCCCTGGCTTTGGGGCGCAAGCATGCCCACGATCCTACACTTTGATTCAATACTCCCGCTTGTTTCCTTTTGCATCGGTAAGAGTAAGTTTACCGCCGTCTTTTTTTGCCAATCCGTGGATGACGGGATTGGTGTCCTCGTCGAGGAAAACAAAACCGGAACCCTCCGCAGAGGCTCCCATCTTCACCCGAATGATTCCACATTCATCCCGTAGGCGAAAGACCACTTCGCCGCTTGGCTCCACCTCAATGGTTGCTCGCTCCTTGTTTTGGGCGTCCACCAGGTGGAACTCACGGACGGTGATACTATCGAATTTTTCATTGGTGGACTGTCCGGCAAGGAGAATCCACAGCAAGGCATTGGTGAGAATGACTCCAAGAACCATGTGATGAGGCTTCATAACCAGTTGTTTTCTATAAATATACCATTGCCGTAAGGGTAATTCTCAAGCGCTATTCATTGCCATTTCTGCCTAAAAGATTGTCCTTTGCCTGCACTAACCTTAGCTTATGAAGAACAACGTCCTCCTGCTTGTCGCCGTACTCCTGCTGGGAGCGTGCGCAAAACACCCTACTGCGGACACATTCATCCGCGGCAAGATCTGGACAGGCAACCCCGCCAAGCCATGGGCAGAAGCGATGGCCATCAAGGGAGACACCCTGGTGGCGGTCGGGAGCGGTCCGGAGGTCAGCCCATGGATTGGTGACAGCACCACGGTGATCGCCTTGCCAGCTGGCCAACTGGTGACCCCTGGGTTTATAGACACGCATACTCACTTCGTCGACGGCGGATTTCGACTTTCCTCCGTCCAACTCCGCGACGCAAAAACACGGGAGGAATTTGTCCAGCATATTGCGGACTATGCGAACACGGTGCCCGCCGGTACGTGGATCATGGGAGGAGACTGGGATAACCAGAATTGGGGTGGCGAATTGCCCGAGCGCGGTTGGATCGATGCGGTGACACCCAACCACCCGGTTTGGATTAACCGCCTTGATGGCCATATGTCGCTGGCCAATTCGGCTGCACTGAAGGTGGCGGGCATTACGGACAAAGTGAAGGATGTTCCTGGTGGCGCGATCGAACGAAAGAACGGTCAGCTAACCGGCGTATTCAAGGACAACGCCATGAGCTTAATTGATAGGGTGGTTCCGCCTGCCTCCGAAGTTCAGGAGGATCGAGCTCTTGATGCGGCGATGAACTACGTTGCATCGAAGGGTGTTACCTCCGCCCACAATATGTCCGGCTACTGGCAGGCTTTCGAGCGGGCTCGTCAGCAAAACCGCCTGATCACCCGTATTTATGCCGGTACCACGCTCGACAACTGGCGGAACCTCGACGCCAGGATCAAATCGCAGGGAAGGGGAGACGCATGGTTGCGGTTTGGCAACGTGAAGCAATTTGTGGATGGCTCGCTGGGATCGCATACGGCGGCATTCTTCAAACCCTTCGCAGATGCGCCAAATGATTCGGGGTTCTATTTGACACCTCCCGATGAACTTTACCGGGGTATTAAGTCGGCCGACAGTGCAGGCCTGCACCTGATGGTACATGCCATCGGTGACAAGGGTATTCGTACGCTGCTGGATATTTATGAGCGGGTTCAGAAAGAGAACGGCCCGCGCGACCGTCGCTTCCGGATTGAACACCTTCAACACATTCATCCGGCCGATATCCCCAGGCTTAAGACCTTGGGTGTGATCGCCAGCATGCAGCCCTATCATGCCATTGACGACGGGCGTTTCGCGGAAAAATACCTTGGCTACGAACGGTGCAAGACTACCTATGCGTTCAAGTCATTGATGGATGCCGGCGCCACCGTGGCGTTTGGCAGTGATTGGTTTGTTGCTCCCCCTACGCCCCTGGAAGGAATCTATGCTGCAGTCACCCGACGGACCCTCGATGACAAGAACCCCGATGGCTGGGTTCCGGAACAAAAGATTACCGTTGAACAAGCATTGCAGGCCTACACCCTCAATGCTGCCTACGCTTCCTTCGAAGAAAAGATCAAAGGTTCCTTGGAGCCCGGGAAGTTGGCTGACTTTGTAATCCTGGAAAAGGATATCACAGCCATCGACCCGGTAGCTATCCGCGACGTGAAAGTTCTTCGGACGGTGGTAGGAGGAAAAGTGGTCTACGTAATGAAGTGACCGTGGGTAACCCTAGATGAGGGTGAGCACTCCTTGTTTTAGCTTGGGCAGGACGTCGTACTGATCGATCGTCAGACAGTATTCAATATCCTTGTGAATATCGAGCTTGTCGAGTCGCTTGACATGGGATGAGTTTTTCAGGTACGTGACCATGTCATCCTTGGCGTCATTGTACAGCTGTTGTGCAATCAGCGGAGCATCACAGTCAGGTTCGATGTGATTGCGCAACCGGTCAATGACGGCCCCGGCGAAGAGCGTGTCTTCCAGGTTGACTTTCCCTTTCCAGCCGGCACACACGATCAGCACGTTATTTTCTCCGAAGAGCAAGTATTTCACCACCGTCGACAGGTTGAGAAAGGATCCAATGATTACTTTGTGTGCCTCCTTGGATTTTTCGATGGCTTGTGTGCCATTGGTAGTAGTGAAGGCGATGCGTTTGTGTCGGATGTCGGGCCCCATGTACTCATATGGAGAATTTCCTTTATCGAACCCTTCTACTTTTTTCCCATCACGCTCCCCGGAAATAATGAAACCTTTGTGACGCATCATGCGGCAGGTATTGAGGTCTGCCACAGGTGTAATGGTTTCTATCCCATGGGCAAATGCCGTCACCATGCATGAAGTGGCCCGGAGGATGTCCACAACAACAACCGTGCGATCCCTCACCTTGTACAGGTGCATAAGTTCAGGGCTGAGGCAGACGTCGATCGTTTTCATGGGCCCCAAAGGTGGCGAATCGGAGGCGGTTTGGCAATGGGGGTTAGCCTGGTACAACCCCCAATTCCTTAATCATCTCTGTATACTCCTGCATGAATGTTTTGTTTTTATGGTGACTTTCTTGATGATCAATATAGTGGCTCACCGAGGGTAAATCAGATTCACTTATAGAGGCAGCAAAATATTCATCCTGCCAGCTAAATCTTTCCGAAATGAGGTTTTCCTTATTAATCCAATAAGAGGATTCCCCTTTGATCAGTTGAATGACTTTTGAAATAGGCAGGTCATTAGGCAGTCGAAATAAAACGTGTGTGTGATCGAAGTATCCATTGATGCGGTCAATGAGTATTCCTTTCCTTAGGGAGTTTGCTTTGATATGATCAAACACAACCTGCCTCACAGGTTGAATGAGATATGGCCTTCTTTGTTCAGTTGACCAAACAGCATGAATCCAGACCTTTAGATAGGGCATAGCGTTAACTATTGGATTCAAATTTCGCGCTAAACTGATAGCCCTGCTAAAATTCATTTGCAGGTTTTCATGATGATTTCTGGAATTGGGCTAAAGCCCGGTTGGTGACAAGTGTCATTTATCCACGCCCTGAAGGGCGTGGCAATAGGTAATATTCATGTTTTGTTGGGTTGAGAATATAGCCACGCCCTTCAGGGCGTGGATCTTGAGTTCTGAAAAGATATTTGGACTTCAGTCCATCACTCAATCATGGCGATCAATCCTGAATCAACGGCAACTTATGCACTTTGGCTTTCAGCAATTTTCCGCGCACATCCACGAAGATTTCTGAACCTGCTGCTGAAAATGCAGTGGTCACATAACCCAGCCCAATCCCAATCCCCAGCATGGGTGACATGGTGCCCGAGGTTACTTTGCCAATTTCGTTTCCTGTTGCATCGCGGAGGATGTAATCGTGGCGGGGAATACCCTTATCCACCATGCGGAAACCAACCAGCTTACGCTTCACACCGGATTCTTTTTGCGCCTTGAGGTTCGCGCTGTTGGTAAACTCCTTGGTGAATTTCGTAATCCAGCCCAATCCTGCTTCCAGCGGCGAAGTGGTGTCGTCAATATCGTTGCCATACAGGCAGAAGCCCATCTCCAGCCGCAGTGTGTCGCGGGCACCGAGACCGATGGGTTTGATGTTCTCTTCCTTGCCGGCCTCAAAAATGGCGTTCCAGGTCTTTTCTGCAGACGACTTGCTGACGTAAATCTCAAAACCTCCGGCACCCGTGTAGCCGGTGTTGCTGATGATGACTTCCGCTACACCCGCGAAGGTGCCAATGGCGAAATGGTAATACGGAATATCTGCGAGGCTAACCGCCGTGAGTTTCTGAAGTACGCTCGCCGCTTTAGGTCCTTGCACGGCAAACAAACAAATGTCTTCGGAGATATTCTTCATCTCGGCGCCCTTGGTATTAAAGCGCGAGATCCAGTTCCAGTCCTTGTCGATATTGGAGGCGTTAACGACAACGAGGTAATCGTTTTCTTTCTTCTTGTAAATGATGAGGTCGTCCACGATTCCGCCGGTTTCATTAGGCAGGCAGGAATATTGGGCCTGGCCATCCACCAGCTTGCTGGCATCGTTGCTGGTTACCCGTTGGATGAGGTCCAACGCTTGCGGGCCGCGGATGGTGAATTCGCCCATGTGGGAGACGTCAAAAACACCAACTCCTTTGCGGACCGTCATATGCTCCTCGATATCGGAACTGTAACGGACGGGCATCAGGTAACCGGCGAAGGGTACCATTTTGCCACCTAATCTTTCATGAAGAGATTCGAGGGGAATGTGTTTGACTTCCATACGCAGGGGAATTGGGTGCGCAAAGGTAAAGAATACCCCTCATTGAAGGAGCAGGCCGGAAAGCTGATTTTCGGTGACATATTTCCTAAACGCTTCGGCGGAGATCAGGCCCTGTAAGGTTTGCAGGGCATCAGCGGCATATTGATCAAAGCCCCTTGCCAGGGCTACCGGGACGTACGCCTTCAGAATCTTAACCGACTTTGGATTCACTTGTAGCGCTTCTGACAAGATATGGTAGGACTGACGGACATCGCCGAGAAAGAACTTGGAGGCAGTGACTATCCCATCATCGAAATACCAGTTGTTCCGGGCAAGCCACTCAAACCGCTGACGGGCAACGTTGGTATCACCAGCGGTCCAATACTTCAGGCCTTCGTAGTAGATTCGTTCACTTTCACGGTAAGGCCCGAAGAGAATACCCTGGTCAATAATTTTATATAGTTCATCAATACGTCCCTGGGCGGCGAGGAGCTGCAGTTCGAAGTATTTCACCTCGGCAAACAGTTCCGTGTCGCGAAGGTGTAATCCCTGCAAGTGCCCATATTGCCGGGCAGCGAGGATGGTTTCATCAATCGTGAAATATCGGCGTGCCCGATTCAAGAAGGCCTTGGCTCGCAAGTCTTCATCCTTGATCTGACCGGCGAGCCGGTTAAAAAGGGTTGAGTCAGACAGGGGAATGCGATATAGCGTGTAGTAGAGTTTCTCTGTTTCTGTGAGATCGTTGAACCAGGCTGCCGGTGCACCGAGTACTCGCTTCATACTTTCGGCCCGTGCCCGCAGCGTGGTGTCCTGGCGATGACTGATCGTATCCCAGGCTACGATGGCTTCGTCAATGCGTCCTTCTTCGGCGAGACACACAGCGTTAGCGAGCGAAGCGGGTGTGAAATTGTGGTTAAGCGCATAAAGGAAATAGCTGATCGCCACATCGTGTTTGCCCTGGTCCATCGCCATGAGGCCGAGGATGTAGTTGTTGGCACCTTCCTGGGTGCCAAGAAATACGGCTTCTTGCATCAACTGAACAGCCCGATTCACCTGGCCGGCGGCATAGCAGGCTTTTGCGGCGGCGGGTAAAATCATGTGCCGGAAGGGAAGGTTGTACGGCTTCCTAGCGAGCAGCACGCAGGATGAAATGTAACTGGTATCAATACGGTTGGTTTGATTGGTAAGGAAGTTGGCAACCCAGGAGGCGGAAAAAAGATCGAAGACCGAATCTGCAGGAAGTTCAACTGTCGCCTCTATCGGGCGCCCGAGGTGATTGGCAAATGCCAGCGCATTGCTCTTCACCGCGATGACGCTGCCCTCAGTTTCCAGCAAGCTTGAGTCAGATCGGTCGGGTGACAGGGACTTTGCCTTCAAACCGAGCAGGTTCAACCGGGCGGTATTCCGTGTCCGGGTATCTGACTCCGCTTTTCGGAAGTAGTAACTGGCTGAGTCGACCATCCCTACCCTGGAATAAGCAAGGCCAAGGTTATTGAGGATTACGCCACTTTGAGGGAATTTCTTTTTTGCTTTCCGCAACAGCATGATTTCCTCATAGGCATTTCCCGATAGCAGGTAGAGGTGATCAGTATTGAGAAAGGTAAATTCAGTAGGCTGAAAGCGGTTGGCGTCGACGGAATAGTTGAGCTGCTTGGAAAAGTTTCCATTGAAGCTCTCCAATTCGGCGAGGGCGGTGGAGGCGTGCTGGTTGTAGGTGGAATAGATGTGAGCCCGCTGGTAGTAGGTCAGTGATTTGGCTTCAGACTCACCCGCATACAGATCGCCGAGCGCAGTGTAATACCCGGAAGTAAAGTGATTAATGTGGGCCATCCAATTGTTGTAGAATACCAGGGCCAGCGTAAAGACAAGCCCGGCAAACCGGTAGGTGAAATACGGCATCACCGTCGGTTTGTAAAGGACTTTTGGCACGGACAGGTTTTTCTCAAACACGCCCAGGAAGTTGGAGATCACATACAATAGAAACATCATTCCATAGCCGATGTGTGCGTAGAGTGTGAGATCGCTCAATGAAAGCAACACCACATCGTTGGCGGTGGCCATGAGGTACGCATAGGTAGCCATAGACAGTGTGGCAAAGGCGAGGATAAAGGTTACCAGCAGTACATCACTACCGAGGAGCGATTCATAAACGGGTGCGCGTTGTCGTATGGTCCAAACCGTAAGAAGAGCAGAGACGGCCAGCAGAACAAACGACGGTACGGCATAGTCCCAATCCATCCAGGCAATGCGGTTGAGGTATGCCAGCCACAGGTTTAGCAGGTAGATGATTGATATGAAAATGAACTGTCGTAACCCGTGTGTTTTTGAACTGGAGATAGCCAGCGATACAAATGAGGCTACCACCTGGTGTGCGATCAGGATGATGAAGACTACCACAAGTACGAGGGCAGATGGTATTGTATTGACCGCCAGCAACCGCAGTGGATGACTGGCTTCAGCAGCCCAAACAACAAAAAAGCCGGTAACTGCGCCGATGAACAGGAATACTACGACGCGTTCGTCGAGTCGGGCGAAAGTGCGAAAAAACTGGTAATAGAAAAGGAGACCGAAGTACAGGGCAATTACCGGTAATCCGGCATAGCGACTATCGAAACCAAAAAGAAGCAAAGCATCCCACCGAAAAGTCGACAACAAGAATGCGGTGATCATGGTGCCGACATAAAACCAGAACCGCGGCAAGGTGGAAACAATGGATAGCAGGACGGTGAGACAAAGACTGTATAGCAAGAAGTATCCGTCGAGGGCAACCTGATTCAGTTGCAACGGATTGCCCATCCATCGTTCGAAGACAATGTAGTTTTCGCCACTGATCGTGAACTCGAGGTTGCCCCGCTCAAACGCATAGAGTGGAAGCCCCTGCGTTTGAAGTTCCTGGAGTTGTTGCCAGGTGAATACGGGCCACGGGTAGACGAAGAATAGAAGGACGGCCACTAGCATAGCCGCGAAGAAAATAATGCTTAGAAGATTGGGCAGGTTCCGGTCGGCACGTGGCCACGAAACATCATTGAAAAAAGGAGTCATCGGCGGTTGCCAGGTCAGTCGATTACCTTGGGAACGAGGAAGTGCGTTTCATTGTGCCGCGGCGCACGCGCGAGGGCCTCTTCCCGCGAAAGGGTTACCGCGGGAACATCGGCACGGAAAATATTGACTTCCTGGCTCATGGTCGTCAAGGGTTCCACGCCTTCCGTGTTCACTTCACGGAGTTGCTCCACCCAGGTCACTATTTCTGTCATGTCCGCCATCATTCGCCCGGCCTCCGCATCGTCAAAATGGAGTCGCGCGAGGTGAGCGATTTTATCCAGCGTTTCCCGGTTTATTTCCATGTGCCTTCAGCTCGTTGTCAATTACAGTATACACCCGGTCCATCAGCTGGTTCATGTCCGCCAGGGTCATGCCGGCGGTGGAGACAGGTTCGTGAAAGATTACCTCCACCACACCGAGCCTGACCAGGAATTCGTGTGGAGGCAAAATTATCCAATTGTTGGGTATGGTGACGGGAACAATTGGGATTTGTTTCTCAATGGCCAGCCGGAATGGACCCTCCTTGAACGGCGCCAACTCCGGAGGATAGGCAGAAAAAATTCCTCCTTCCGGGTAGATCACGATGCTTTTGCCTTCATCAAGCGCCTGGCCCGATTTCACATACGTGCTGTACTTGCTGCGGAGGCGGGAGCGATCTACGGTAATATGCAGACGGCTGTACATCCAGCCGAACACCGGGATGTTCTCCATGCTGCTCTTGCCCACAAAAATGCTGTCGATCGGGTTGAGCCCCATCGTCGGAATGTCGAGGTAAGAAAAGTGGTTGGGACAGAAGATATAACTGCGCAATGGATTCAGGGGTGCCCGCACCTTCACGCGATAGCCAAGAAAGCAAAACAGCAATGTTCCCTTTGCCCAGATCCGATTTAGTTTGCCAGTCCAATGATGGAGTTTCGGGTAATAAATAGGAACAAGAAAAAAGGGCAGCAAAACGGCAAAACACAGCATGAAGCCAAGCAGACCCCAGATGGTGTGAATTCTTCGGAGGAACTTCATGGATGCGTGCCGTCCCGGGCCGGTAAGTTTATTTCGCGTTGGCGATCTGTCTTGGAATAAGAATCAATTCGCGTTGGCGGCCGTCGATGTATCGGAAACCGTTCGCATCAAAGAAGCCGTCCTCTTCCAGTTGAATGCGTATTTCTTTCTTCCATTCGGCGATCGGGACCGAGCAGTTTAACTCAATGGAATAGGCGGTATTCAAATGCATGGGGTAATCACCTGTGTGAGGAACCCCACCTTGCATGTCCCACATTCCGATCGTGGTTCCTGAAGCATGACCGTGCAGGCCGATGGGGTGCGTGTAAATGGAAGGGGTGATGCCATTGTCAATCGCTTGCTTGCGCGCATCTGCCAGAATCTGGTTGCCGGTCTTACCTTCTTTGAAGTTGCCGGTCAGGTAATCTTGCAGGGTGTTGTCCTTCGCGAAAGCTTCTTGCAGGTACTTGGGTGCTTCCGTTTCACCGGTGCGCAAAATGTACGCGTGTTGCTGGGTGTCGGTATTGAGCCGGAGATAGGTGATGCCGAAGTCCACGTGCAGCAAGTCGCCCGGTAAAATCACCAGCGGTTGCGGGCGCTTCGAGGTGATGGCCTCTGGTTCATTGCGCTGAATGGAAACCGAAGTGTGAAACCAGGTATCCAGTTTTAGCTCTTTGATTTTTTCACGATACCACCACACGACATCTTCCGTTGTGGTTACGCCGGGCTGGATTACTTTGTCGGAGAACCCCTCCGCGATGATTTGATGCGCAATGCGGCAGATTTGTTGATAGAGAACCATTTCCTTATCCGTCCGGCTTTCCAGCCAGCTTACCGAGAGCTTCTCCGCGGTAGTAACATTTCCTTTAAATTCTTTCGGAAGCACCCGCATGAGGTTGTCGTAATCATTGGCGGTCAAACCATCGGCATGGCCGTAGTGTTCCGCTTTGTTGATCCCGATCTTCTTCGGCTTGCGGTCAGCGATAATTTTTCCCAGCTGAGCCCACTGATCTGGGTTGGCGTCCGGGTCCCAGGCCCGTTTGAATACCTTGCCCACATCATAACGGGCAACCGCGAGGTATTCCACTTCCTGCCCCGGGCCTTTGTCGAAGACAAGAAGCATGGTAGTTCGGCGAGCGGCCAGCCACGTGGCCGGGAGCATAGTTTTGAGAACAGGATCTTCGTTGTTCTCGCGCGAAATCAATACCCACATATCAAATCCTTCGCGGCGCATCAGGGAAGGCAAGAGTTGCCGAAGGCGGTCTTCCAGGATTTCATCAATCACTTTGGCCTGCTCCCGTTGACTAAGGATCACGGGGTACTGGGCTCGGCTCGTAAATAAGGAAAGTGAAAGGGCGAGGGTGAAAAGGAACTTCATAAGGCAAGGTGAGGGTTAGATCAAAGTTATTTCCAGGCGAGGATGCAGCGCTCATCTTTTAGTAATTCGGCCGCCCTGGCCATGTCAATATGAGAACGGGCATCCGACATCTGTTCTTTCATCGCCGTTTTGATTTTGCGGGCGTTTACCGTTTCAATAAAGCGTTTGACATCCTCCTTGGTTTCCAGGATCAGCTTGGGAACGACCATCGGCTTTTCGTGGTCATCTTTCGCCACCATAGTGAAGAAAGAGGAATTGGTGTGCTTCACAGCATTCGTCTTCACATTCAGCGCCTCCACCCGGATACCGACTACGAGGGAGGTCCTTCCCACATAATTGACAGAAGCGTGCATGGAGACCAGCTCGCCAACTTCTACGGGTTCCAGGAATTCAACATTATCCACAGAAACGGTCACGCAGTAACTCCCGGCGTGCTTGGTGGCGCAGGCATAGGCCACCTTGTCCATGAGTGAAAGCAAGATGCCTCCGTGAATCTTACCTCCGAAATTGGCATACGAGGGGACCATCAGTTCCGTGATGGTCGTCTGGGAATGACGGACGGGACGGGCAAGTTCGGTCATGGTTCAGGGTGGGTGAAGGTACGCCTTGCCATCGAAATAAAGCAACTGCGTTACAGGGGCTTTCGCGAAAGGTAATTGAAGCGCCAAACCATGGCGGCAGCGGTCAGCGTAAGGCCAAGCAATAGGCCCGACCATATTCCCAAGGCACCAAAACCCAGGGGAAAGGCAAATAAGTAGCCCAAAGGCAAAGCAATGATCCAATAGGCCACAAAGATCAGGAGCGAGGGCAACTTTACATCTTGTAGTCCGCGAAGGGCTCCGGCGCAAACTACTTGCATTCCATCCGATAGTTGGAAGAATCCGGCAATAACCATCAATGGAGCCGCAATAGAGATGACGGTAGGATCATTGATGTAAAGGCTTGGCAGAAAATTCTTTCCGGTGATGAAAGCGATTGCCCACAACAACATGATCCCGATGCCCAGGCCGATGAGGGTGAATCCCGCTCTTCGTACGGCGATGCCGTCGCGGCGCCCCAGGAAAGTTCCGACGCGGATGGTTGCCGCCGCTCCAAGTCCTGAGGTGGTCATGTAACTCACCGTGGCCAGGTTGATGGCAATTTGGTGTGCGGCGAGGGTATTGGCCCCCAGCCAACCCATCATGATCGCAGAAAATCCAAAGGCAGCGGCCTCGAAAATGAATTGTGCCCCGGCCGGCAGCCCGATGTGCAACATTCGGTTGATCAGCTCACGGGAGTAATTGCCGAAAGCAAGGCCATGACGGTAAGCGACGAAGGAGCGATTGAAGTAAACATACGAGCCCATCCAAACGGCCATGACCACCCGCGCAATGAAGGTCGCCCAACCCGCGCCGAGCAATCCCATCTCAGGGAAAATCCAAATACCATAGATGAGTACATAGTTGAGTACAATGTTGACCAGGTTACTCACGATCATGATCACCATCGCCATACGAGTCTTGTGAAGACCTTCCGCAAATTGCCGGAAAGTTTGAAAGACCATCGTGGGAATGATGGAGTACGTGATAACAAGAAGGTAAGGAATGGCCAGCTCTACCACGTCCGCGGGCTGTCCGATGTGATGGAGAACATCTTGTCCAACCAGGACGAGGGCAACCAACAGAAAGGCAGTAACGAGATTGATGATTATCCCGTGCCTCAAGGCGTTCATGATGCGATCGTTGTCTTCAGCACCCGCAGCTTCAGCGACGAGCGGGGTGATGGCGTAGGACACACCGATGCCAAAGAAGAGCAGTACGCCAAAGAAACTGTTGGCCAGCGATGAGGCGGCCAACGGCACCGCGCCGGTCCACCCGATCATGACGCTATCGGCCACGCCCGTCATCACCTGTCCCAGCATGCTGATCATGACCGGGTAGGCGAGGAGGAAGCTGGTACGGGCTTCGGCGCGATAGGACGAGAGGCTTGCCACTGGGTGCTTGGCGCTGGGTTTGGGGAAGGTAAGTTACAAGTTGCAGCGTTTTGGCTATCGGTTGGCAAGATGCACAGCTACCCGCAACAACCCAATTACACTCATGCTGTCCGTGATTTTGCCGGTTAGCACCATCTCAAGTGCATCTTTGAATGGGAGCTTCATGACTTTCAGGTCTGCTTCCGTCTCTTCAAGGGCATTTTTTCCGGCAGTCAGATCTTCCGCCAGGTAGATAAATCCTTCTTCGTCCGTTACCGAGTTGGACAGGTGGACACGATGGAGAAGGGTCCACCGGCTTGCCGAGAATCCGGTCTCCTCCTGCAGTTCACGCTTGGCCGACGCGAGGGGGTCGAGATCCAGTGCGCCTCCGCCTTCGGGAATCTCCCAACTCCACTCGTTGAGGGTGTAGCGGAACTGGCCAACGAGGTAGGTGTTGCCTTCAGCGTCCATCGGGACAATACCGATGGCTTTGTTCTTGAAATGAACCTTCCCATAAATTCCGGGCTTGCCCGAGGGGTTGATCACCTGATGTTCCGAAAGGCTGATCCAGTGGTTATCATAAACCTCCCGGCTCGATAGGGTCGTCCAGGGATTATTTTTTGGATTGTCCACAGTTTCTGGGTTATTGAAAAACAAAAAACGACATAATCATCGAACTTTGCTCCCAATGGTTAAACGGTCTGCCCGTGCTTAAATCCTCCTATACGCATGACATGGTCGAGGCGGGCTGCGATGAAGCAGGACGGGGTTGCCTGGCAGGACCCGTAGTAGCGGCGGCGGTAATCCTCCCCAAGTCGTATCGGCACCCGTTGCTCAATGATTCCAAGCAACTCACCCATGAGGAGCGTCTGGAGGTACGGGAGGATATCCTTCGTGATGCGCTGGCGTGGGGTGTGGCGGAAGCAAGCCACACGGAAATCGACGATATCAATATTCTCAACGCTTCATACAAGGCCATGCACCGGGCAGTGGAAAAACTGGCCCTTCGTCCCGAGATGCTGCTCATCGACGGGAACCGGTTCCGGCCTGCGCTTGACCTTCCTTATCAATGTATCGTGAAAGGAGACGCATTGTATTTCTCCATCGCGGCTGCCTCGGTGCTGGCCAAAACGCATCGCGATGCGCTTATGGAGCAATTGGCGCTTGAATGTCCTGGGTATGGCTGGGAGCATAACAAGGGCTACCCGACCCCGGAGCACCGCGATGGCATTCGCGCCCTGGGCATTAGCCCCTACCATCGTAAGACCTTCCAACTATTACCCAGCCAACTGGAATTATTTGACCAGGACTGATTGTTACCAAGGCTCTCCCAATCTTTAACCTTAAACTTTGAACCTTGTACTTTGAACTTTTTGCCTGATGTGCCTGATCTTCTTTTCCGTTAATCACCATCCCCGGTATAGACTGGTTATCGCGGGCAATCGGGATGAATTTTATAAGCGAAAAACCGCCCCAGCTGATTTCTGGCCGGAGGCGCCTCATGTATTGGCTGGCAGAGACCTGGAAGCCAACGGCACTTGGCTTGGTATCTCGCGCAAAGGACAGGTTAGCTTGCTTACCAATTTCCGAGATCCGAAGAATATAAATCCGGCGGCACCCTCCCGGGGACACCTGGTTTCGGACTTTCTGTTGGGTGATGCCGATGGAATGGACTATATCCACAAGGTGGAGCAGATCGGCAACCGCTACAATGGATTTAACCTTATCGCAGGAACACCGGGCAGCCTGTGGTACTATTCAAACTACGGTTCGGGTGTGCAACAGGTACCCGTGGGTATCCATGGGTTGAGTAATCACTTGATTAATACGCCCTGGCCAAAAGTCGTGAACGGCAAGAAACAGTTCGAGGCCCACCTGAATGCCAACACCATTGAACCGGAACAACTGCTGGACTTTCTATATGATGATCGCGTTGCTTCGGATGATCAGCTTCCGGATACCGGCGTTGGCCTTGAGCGTGAGCGCATGCTTTCTTCCATGTTCATTAAAAGCCCGGAATATGGTTCACGATCTTCCACGGTTATCCTCGTAGACCACAACAATCATGTTCAGTTTGTCGAACGTGTTTATGACCTGGCTACCTTTGCGCACACCACACGGTCGTTTGAATTTGATGTGGATTGAATAGCGCGGTATGAAGCAAAAGAAACAAAGGAACGTCCCACTGTTGTTGCGTATCGTCAGGTTCCTTTTTCCGGTCCTTGAGCGTGTTGCCCCATTTATGGCCGACCGGATCTTCCGGATGGTTTTCTATGTTCCGCTTCGCTACCCGTTCCCCGAAAAAGAACAAGAGGTGGCAAATCAAGGCAACGAGTTTTCTCTTTCAGTAGGAGAAAAAACCATACGGGGTCGGCAATGGGGCGATCCTGCCAGACCGTACATCTTCCTGGTACACGGCTGGGCAGGTCGGGCCACTCAGTTCAGGAAATTTATTCCGCCATTGCTGGAAAAGGGTTACTCCATCATTGGCCCCGATGGACCTGCTCATGGCCGCTCGGAAGGCAGAGTTACTTCCATACCGGAGTTCCACGAGATGTTTAAGTCGATCTTTCAGAAATTTGGTGAACCGGCGGGCATCATCACGCATTCCTTCGGGGGTGCGGCCATGCTCTATTCGGCGATGAATGGGCTGCCAGTACGGAAACTGGTAAACATCGCCAGTCCTTCTATCGGCGACGAAATTTTGAAGACCTTCCTTCGTGCCATCAACGGCTCGTGGTCATCGGCCGAGCGTTTCAAAAAGTATGTCATACGCAGGACGGGCAAACCCTTCGAGGAATTCACCGCGTGCTATGCCGTCCAGCACCTTCCGGCTCCGATCGATTTGCTGGTGATCAACGACACCGAAGACACCGATGTGGTATTCCGCAGCGCTGAGGAGCTGCTGAAAGTGTATCCGTCGGCGACACTTTACAAGACCACCGGCCTGGGTCATACCCGGATTCTTAAAGATGAGCAGGTGATTGCCCGGACCATCGAGTTCATTAGCCGTTGAGGTAACTTCTTGCCGACCATAGCGTCCTGAGACTGAGTGATCCTGGAATTATTGTACCTTTGGCCCCTTCAGAAGGCCTTATTTTGAGATTTTAACAGAAAAAGTGAAACTCTGGGGCCATTCATGAGTTGAAGGTTAAAGATCGCAAGCAACAGCATGGACATGGGCAAAATCATTGAAACCCACGATATCACGAAGGTTTACAAAATGGGCGACAACATTGTCAATGCCCTCCAGGGAGTTTCCATTTCCATCAACCGAGGTGAGTACGTGGCCTTTATGGGGCCTTCGGGTTCGGGAAAGTCAACCTTGATGAATATTGTAGGTTGCCTCGATTCACCTACCAGCGGCACCTATATCCTCAACAACCAGGTCGTTAGTGAGATGACGGAGAACGAGTTGGCGACCGTTCGCAACAAGGAAATTGGCTTTGTCTTCCAGACGTTCAACCTTTTGCCTCGAGCCACGGCACTTGAGAATGTGGCGTTACCGCTGATCTATGCGGGATATAAGAAAGACGAGCGCAACGAGATGGCGATGGCCGCCCTGGAGAGTGTCAGCCTGGCCGACCGGCATCACCACAAGCCAAACGAACTCTCCGGAGGCCAGCGGCAGCGTGTGGCCATTGCGCGGGCCTTGGTGAACAATCCGTCGATCATCCTGGCTGATGAACCCACCGGTAACCTGGATTCCAAGACATCGCACAGCATCATGGCCCTGTTCCAGGAATTGCATGACAAAGGCAACACCATCATCATGGTGACGCACGAGGACGACATCGCCCACTATTCTCACCGGATCATTCGCCTTCGTGACGGACTCGTGGAATGGGACCGCCCGAATGACAAAATCACACGACACGCCGCGGATGCGGTCGCTGCTCACTGAGCATTCCCTGGTAGCTTTCAGAACCCGTTTTTTCGTAGCTTCGTAAGCTATGAAGCCGAACGCAGCATTGATCGTCCTGATTCTGCTTTCGTCCTATGGTTACGGACAGACCGAAGCCAGCTTAAGCCGATCAAAGACCTTCGTGGGATTCTATTTTTCCGGCAACCAATCGTGGATGACAATCAACGGTGGGAATAATTCTTCAGCCGTGTTTTCTAAAGAGGCAGGCTTTGGTTTTAATACCGGATTCACACTGATTCATGAACTTTCCTCCCGGTTTTCCATTGAATCGTCCCTGGGATATGTTCGTGAGACAAACCAGAATAGTTTTCAATGGGTTAGTGTTAGTGGCGACCCTAACGCAGTTGTCTCTTATTCGGATTGGAGAAATTCATTCACCTGGCTGGAGTTGCCTGTAATTGTCAACTTTACTCTTTGGCGAAAAGGAACTCAATCGCTTTTTGTGGGTGGTGGACTTTCCACGCGCCGCCTGCTCAGCTCTGTGCTTGAAATTTCTACCCTGATGGGCAATGGCTTCATGGTGGCTTCATCCCGAACCGACATGGTGAATGAATGGAACTTCTTCCCGACTGTTCAGGCCGGCGCCCATTTTAATATTTCAGACCAAAGTCGCCTAACGGTTGCAGTCTCCTACCAGCGAAGCATTACTAAATTGTTCAAGACTACAAACGCGCCAACCGGGGCGGTGTCACAATATGGAGATGCTGATTTCACCCAAAACGCCCTTAACCTGACTGTTGCTTATACGGTCAACTGGGATTCATTACGAAACCGCCAATAGAGCCATCATGAAGATCTACACAAAAACCGGTGACGAAGGAACAACCGCATTATTTGGCGGAAAGCGTGTGCTGAAATCTGATCTCCGAATTGACACGTATGGCACAGTGGATGAACTCAACTCGTGGGTAGGTGTACTGCGCGACCAGGAAGTGAACCGCAGTAGACAAACAGAGCTCGTTGAAATACAGGACCGTCTTTTTACCATTGGATCCATCCTGGCCGTCGAACCCGGCAATACCAAAGTGAAAGTGCCAGCCCTTGCCCCGGAGGATGTGGTCTTCCTTGAGCAGCGCATCGATGCGATGGAGGAAAAACTGGAACCCATGAAAGTTTTTGTCCTCCCCGGAGGGCACCCATCGGTTTCATTTGGCCACGTCACCCGCACGGTCTGCCGACGTGCCGAGCGGCTGGTGATCGCCCTCCATCAGCAGGAGCCTATAGACCCCTTGGTGGTACAATATCTGAACCGCCTTTCCGACTATTTTTTTGTGCTGTGCCGAACCATGACGGCCGAGCTGAAAGCCCCAGAAACGCCCTGGAAGCCCCGGATGTGATCTGAAATGTCCTCAGGATCAATGTGTTATTAGCCCACCGTTAGAAATTCTTCGAAAACCAAAAATTCCTAACATCCGTTAGCCGTCCTATCGGAATAAATTTATCTTGCCGCCAATTAACTAACCCGGGTCATGGTTGAAACGCTGGATATCAAGATTACCAAAGTGGCCTCCTCCAGGCTCGCGCAGGTTGATTTCAACAACATACCGTTCGGCAAAGTGTATGCCGACCATATGTTTATCGCCGATTACCGAAAGGGCGACTGGGGACATTTTCGTGTGGTGCCCTATGGCCACATCCAAGTGAGTCCGGCCACGCCTGCTTTACATTATGGTCAATCCATCTTTGAAGGGTTGAAGGCCTACAAGAATGACCGAAATGAGGCGCTCGTGTTTCGTCCGCTCGACAATTGGAAGCGGATGAACATTTCTGCCGACCGCCTCTGCATGCCCTACTTGCCAGAAGATATTTTCATGGAAGGTATGGAAACGCTGATCCGAATGGATCGCAACTGGATCCCGACTACCCTGGGAAGTTCGCTCTATATCCGTCCCTTTATGTTCTCCGCGGAGGAATACATCGGAATACGGCCGTCGCTGGATTTTACTTTTATGATCATCAACTCCCCGGTTGGACCTTATTATTCCACACCGGTGCGGGTGAAGATTGAGACAAAATACACCCGGGCCATTGAGGGGGGCACCGGCTTTGCGAAGACCGGTGGGAATTATGCCGGTTCACTCTATCCAGCTAAACTGGCGCAGGAACAAGGGTATCATCAGCTCATCTGGACTGACGGCAAGGAGCACAAATACGTGGAAGAATCGGGCACCATGAACTTGATGTTTGTCATGGACGACGTTGTGGTGACCCCCGAATTGGGCGACACAATCCTCCGGGGGATCACCCGTGACAGTGTGCTTGCGCTTGCCCGTCAATGGGGCTTGAAAGTGGAGGAAAGAAAGGTCACGGTAAAAGAACTGGTCGATGGCCTGAAGTCAGGCCGGGTGACCGAAGCCTTCGGCGCAGGAACGGCAGCCACCATCGCCCACATCGAACTCATTGGGTATGAAGGCAAGAACTATTTTCTGCCTCCCGTCGAAACGCGTAGATTCTCCAACCGCGTGCTGGAAGAATTGGACGGCATCAAACACGGCACCCGCCCGGACACCATGGGATGGATTCATACCATCTGACCATGGTCATTCTTTAAACGGGAACCAAGGTATTCCGACGGCTCAACTTTGGGCTTTAATCTTTAGACTTTAGGCCGCGATCACCGAAATTCGGGCATGCGCCTGTGGCCCATCCTTCTGTTCCTCGTCGTCAATTCTTTTGCGCAAAAGCAACTGGTACTTCTCAAGAACGGGAAACCGGTTGGGCGATTTACCGAAGGCGAGTACATCCATTTCATCATGAAAGATGGCAGCAACCGCGAGGGAAAGATTGTGGAGTTGATGGAGTTCTCGGTGATTACCTCGAACGATACGGTTCAGTTCAACAAGATTCACAAGATTGGGATTCCAAAAGGCCAGCGCAGAGGCATCGCACCGCTCTTCGGTGGATTGTTGTTGGGGGCAGGCGTTACATACCTCACCATCGACCTGGTCAACAGCGCCTTGGGGTACAATACTTCCGGGGTTGACCAGGATGTGGTGAAAGCTTCGGCGGTGATGATCAGTGTAGGAAGCATCCTTTTCTTCATTCGCCCTAAATATCGCCGTGTCAATGAAGGTACTTTCCTCCGGACGGTGGACTATAAATCGAAGTTCTATAAAAGCCCCTATGGCTAGCTCACAAAAATTGACGTTCGATATTCGTCATTCAACATTGAATATTTAAAAACGCTGCTGGGAAGTGTCCGGCTGGTCCTCAGAAAATGTTACCTTTGCCCCTCAAACTTTTTTATGACAACCGACCAATTGAAAGACGTGAAGGCCAGAGTGGCTGCCTTGAGGAGGTATCTTTGACTACGATCGCAAACGCGTAGAAATCGAAGACGAAGAGCGGATTACGCAACAGGCTGACTTCTGGAACAACTCCCGGCAGGCCGAAGCAATCCTTAAAAATATCCGGGCCAAGAAAGTCTGGACGGATGCCTATGAAGCGTTGAGCAAGCAGGTCGATGACCTGGAGGTACTCAATGAATTTCATGAGGCCGGCGACGTATCGGAAGAGGAGCTCGATAAGGAATACACCAAGACCGCCAAATCTGTCGAAGAACTCGAATTCAAAAAAATGCTGAGCAAGGAGGAAGACCAACTCAGCGCGATGATCGAGATAAACCCCGGCGCGGGCGGAACCGAAAGCCAGGACTGGGCCGACATGCTTCACCGCATGTATATCATGTGGGGCGAAAAGAACGGATACAAAGTCCGCGAGGTTGACTACCAGGCCGGCGATGTAGCCGGAATAAAATCCGCAACCATAGAGATTGAGGGTCCATTTGCCTATGGCAAGCTGAAGTCTGAAACGGGCGTACACCGATTGGTGCGTATCTCGCCATTTGATTCCAATGCCCGCCGCCATACTTCCTTTGCGTCGGTGTTTGTGTATCCCGAAGTGGACGATACCATCAATATCGAACTCAACCCCGCTGATATTGAGATGCAAACTTCACGTTCCGGCGGTGCCGGCGGACAGAATGTGAATAAGGTGGAGACCAAGGTGCAGCTTACTCATAAACCTACGGGTATCGTGATCGTGTGCCAGGTGGAACGCTCCCAGCATGCCAACCGCGAAAAGGCCATGCAGATGCTGCGATCAAAACTCTACCAGATGGAAATGGAAAAGCGCAATGCGGCCCGGGACAAGATTGAAGCCGGCAAGATGAAGATCGATTTCGGATCCCAGATCCGGAACTATGTCCTTCATCCATACAAGTTGGTTAAAGATGCCCGCACCGGAGTCGAGCGAACCGATGCGCAGAATGTCCTTGACGGAGACCTCGACGACTTCATAAAGGCCTACCTGCTGGGCGCTCAGGAATCGGCGATTCAGAAGTAATTCGTTAATTCGATGGTTCGTTGATTTGATGATGAATTGGAGAATGTATAGGTTCCGAAACTGATTGCTGCATACTGATTACCGCTCACCGGTTAGACGTGCTCTCCACCTCCATTTACACCCGTCCGTTCTGGCTGCTCTGTACGAGTTCGCTGCTTTTCTTTGCGAGCTTTAATATGATTGTACCGGAACTTCCGTCGTTCCTTACTTCTTTGGGCGGGGCGGAGTATAAAGGATTGATTATCGCGTTGTTTACTGTAACCGCGTTGATCTCACGCCCCTTCAGCGGGAAGCTGGCCGACCGGATTGGTCGCAAGCCTGTCATCATGGTGGGTTCCCTGGTATGTTTTGTTTGCAGCATGATGTACCCGTGGCTCACCACGGTATTCGGTTTCATGTTCCTACGCCTGCTGCACGGTTTCTCCACGGGCTTTACGCCTACTGGACAAACCGCCTATATCAGTGACATCATACCTGCTGAGCGAAGAGGAGAGGCCATGGGACTGTTGGGAACAGCAGGAACCCTGGGTATGGCGGGTGGTCCTGCTTTAGGCGGATGGCTATCGACGTTATTCTCCCTCGATGTTATGTTCTATTGCTCCTCCTTCTTCGCTATCATCTCATCATTGATTGTATTCTCGATCAAGGAAACAGTAAGAGAAAAGCATCCCGTCTCGTTGAAGTTGCTCAAAATTGAAAAGAAGGACCTCTTTGAGCCCCGTGTCCTGGCGCCATGCCTGGTTATGGGACTTTGTGCCTATGCGTATGGGAATCTTTTCACCATCATGCCGGACTTTGGAACGCTGTTAGGCATTCATAACAAAGGATTGTTGTTTACCTATTTCACGGTCGCTTCTTTTATGATTCGCCTCATTGGAGGCAAGGCCTCCGACCGCTTCGGTCGTGTGAAAGTTCTTCGGATTTCCACAGCCCTCATGACGCTTTCCATGGTATGGATTGGGCTGGCGGACACCAAACTAATGCTCATCATCGGGGCTTCCATGTATGGCCTGGCACAAGGCGCAACATCGCCAACCCTGCTGGCCTGGGCAGCCGATCTGAGTGATCCGGAGAACAAGGGCAGGGGGGTGGCCTCACTGTACATTTTCATGGAGTTTGGCATCGGAATCGGCGCTTTTCTTTCAGGTCTTATCTATGCGAATGAGACCCCGATGATTATCGTTACCTTCCTGATCAGTGGCGCACTGAGTGGCATTGCCTTTCTCTACTTGTTGTGGGTGCGCCGGAAAGTGGTGGAACCCGGATTTAGGGCTGCGTAAGAGGAACATCACCTTTTATAGCGATGGTCTAATGTGCTGATAAGATTTCAGCGCAATCCCTATATTTAAGAGCCGTTTTGAGGAAACCCGAATGAAACGAACCAATCTTTTTCTCGCGCTCTTTGTGGTGGTCAGCATTGGTGAATTGTTGGCGGTATCAATGGGCTGGGCTGAAGTCCATATCGTCTGCAAGTCATTGATCATGCTGAGCCTTATCGGCTATTATCTCGGCGAAGTGCCGAAGCGTAACAGTCATTTTCTCCGCGCCATGTTCTTCTGCTGGGCTGGAGATGTTTTGCTGTTGAAGCAGTCGGATGACGAATTGTATTTTATCCTTGGCCTGGTGGCGTTCCTTATTGGCCATTCCCTCTACATTTTGGCATACCGCCAGTTGCGGTGGAAAGAAACCGCTGCTGGACTATTAATGACCCAGAAGATTCGCGCCGGTTTCCCAGTGGCCTTGGCCGGTACCGGGCTGATCGTCGTGTTGTTTCCGAAACTGGGAGGACTGACCATCCCGGTGATCGTATACGCCATTGTACTTATGGTCATGGTGATGACTTCATTCTTTCGGTTTGGTCGCACTTCCGGTGAAAGCTTTTGGTTCCTCGCGATTGGCGCCATATTGTTCATGACTTCGGACGCTATCCTCGCCATCAACAAGTTTCACACTGCCTTTGCGATGGCCGGTCCGCTAATTATGCTCACGTACGTCCTCGCGCAATATTTGATTGTGGAGGGAGGAATACGACATTCTATTCCATTGAAGCCGACTGCATGATGACGTTGCGTTCAAGTTTCAGTTCTTTTCTCTTGGTCATAGTGATTATGCTGGCCTTTCAGATCAACGGCCAGGCACAAAGCTATATCGAGACCGATTCATCCAAATCTACGGGCGGCAAGATTTTGTTCAGCACGGAGCGGGATAATAATGCCTTTATCAAACTAAAGCTGAAAACCGGAACGGTTACCTACACCCCTGAACAGCTGACCGGGTATGGCGTGATCGGGAAGTCTTCCTATGTAGCAAAGACCATCCTGGTGAATGGGACCGAACGAAAGGTTTTCCTTAACAAACGCGTAAACGGAACCTTGTCGCTCTATTCTTACCGATCCCGCGATTTTGATGCTTTCTTCCTCGAAGCCAAGGACAAGAACCTTATTCCACTCTTGGACGACGGACAGGAAGGGTACAGGACATTGCTGTCCAGCTACCTGGATAGCTGTGCCCACGCGGCAAGAAATGTTAAGTGGGTACGGTATAGGCCCAGTTCCCTGACGAGACTCCTTACTCAGTTCAACTCGTGTTCTTCCAAACCATTTCCGCGCCTGAAACTGGGCGCAGTGGTGGGATATGGGACCTCAAACGTATTCATGGGCCCTGATTACTTTGGGCCCATCAGTTCCTATAACTGGAAGACCGATTATTCCAGTTTTGTAGTGGGAGTTACCGGTGATTTTCCGATCAACAGCGGTTATGTTTCCCTTCATACGGATGTTTTGTTATCCCGCAGTCAATTCAACACCGTGAGTCAAAGTGGAGCCGTGGTGACCGACATTGTATATAATTCCTCGTCGATCGATGTCCCGGTCCTTGTGCGATACCGATTGCCAACTCCTGGATGGAGGCCCTTTGTCAATGCGGGGCTGCAGGCTTCTTTTAACCTGAATACGAAAGGAAATATCTATACCTCCACGTTTGACCAGGATGTCGTTACCACCTCCACTACGGAGGTTAAGATTTTACCAGGACTTACCTGGGGAGTTGCCGCGGGCCTCGGGATCGAATATGATTTACTTTCCAGGAATGCCGTATTCGTGGAGTTGCGACTGGCGAGGGCATATGGCGGCAGTGACTCGCTTCAAAAAGACCAGGTTTTAATTTTAACTGGATTTACTTTTTAGGTATGCGTGCTGGAATAATTATTTTGATGATTGCGTGTGGTATAACCGTGGGTTGCGCGGATTTGACGTTGAAGTCAAAGTCTTACCCATTTTTGATTACCAAGCCGGTCGAGGTGTCTCCTGAAGGAGCAATACTCTCCGCTGAGGTACTGGATGTGGGTACTGCGCCCGTAACCAGCTTTGGATTCATGTTGAATGATACCGAAGTGTTCAAACTAGTGAATGCGATCAAATTGAACCAGTCGTTTGCGGCGGGTGCGTATTCAGTCAAGGTATCTACCGGGCTGGAAGCCGGCAAGACATATTACATGAAACCCTTTGCCCAAACGGCGGATCATGTAGTGTTCGGAGACCTGATCAAGTTTGAGGCGCAGGGCAGTTTGCCTCCAAAAATCCTTTCATTTTCTCCGGCGGAAGGACCGATTGGGTCACGCGTTGAAATCAGGTTGAATAACCTGGGCCTGCCGGGAACTTTGGGAGCAAGGGCAAAAGTGTATTTCGGAAACGCTCTGGCGAAAGTTGACTCAGTGGCTGAGGGAGTTCTTTATGTTCCTGTGCCAGTCGTCACTCAAGGCGGACCAGTACCCATCAAGGTGGAGATCGCCGGCATGCAGGATACCGCAAATGGTCAGTTCGACATCTGGTTTCCCTGGACTCAATTAGCGGACTTCCCCGGAACCTACATGGCGGTGATTAGCAGCTTTGTTGCCAACGATAAACTTTACGTTCTGGGTGGCTTGAGGACAAACCCGTGGCAGGTGATGAACGAGTTTTGGGTGTATGATCCCGCTATAAATCAGTGGCAGCAAAAAGCCCCATTCCCGGGTACGGCCCGTTACGGTGCGGTGTCTTTTTCGTGCAACAACAAAGGATACTACGGCCTTGGACGGACGGAAACACAGAATTTGAACGACTTGTGGGAATACGATCCGGCTACATCGAATTGGACGAGGAAGGCGGATTTTCCCGCACAGAGCACAGATTACCCCGCATCCTTCGAAATTCAAAACAAAGGGTATGTCGATATGCAGTACCCTGTCAATTACACGACCTTCGGCGAAGTTTGGGAGTATGATCCGCAGTTAAACCAATGGACTCAGGTGCTGGATGCTCCAACAACTCCCATATATAAAGTCATGTCAAGCGCCACAGCGAATTTTGGATGCGTGGCGTTAGGCAGTGCGACGAGCTTCTACAAATTTGACCCGCTGGCAAATACCTGGACCCAGTTGTGGAACCAATCGCCTTTTGTACACTGGCAAAGCCCCATTGGGTGCCTGGTCAATGAGAACATTTATATAGGATTAGGAACCAATCAATACAGCACACCCATTGCCGATTTTTGGAATTACAACATAGCGCAGAGCTCATGGACGCAGATGCACCCATGTCCGAAAGCATTCGTACCCATGGTCCACGAGACGATTGGCAACAAAGCCTATTTCGGATACGGGTATGTCGGGATGTATGATAACCAGTCTTTGGGCAGACTATTTTACGTCTTTGATCCAGCAAAGAATTAGACGTTCAACGCACGTGGCGGGATACTTGAGTGCCCACCAGCGCTGAAATCAACTGCCAACCCCTATCGCTTTCTGACGTGCCCGCTTCCCGATGAGTGACTGTTCACCCGCTTCGGGTCGCCGGTGTACGTCACACTTCCGCTGCCGCTGATCGTAGCATCCAGCTCTTCTTTGACACTGACCTCAGCGTCACCTGAACCGGAAATGCGTATGGTGCACTTCTCCGCGGCCAGGTCACTGGCGGCCACACGGCCTGAACCACTGATTCCGATTTTGACTTCCTGCGCAGTGCCCTGCGATTGAATCCTGCCGGACCCGGATACCCCGAAATCGGCTGTGCCTTTGAAAGAGGCAGAAACATAAACTTTGCCGGAGCCGCTCACATCACTATCAAAATTGTTACAGCTGCCCTTGAGGTCCATATCGCCAGAGCCGGAAACATCGGCTTCCACATTGCCAGTGGCATTGAACGCTAGGCGCATCGATCCGGAACCGCTCACGCTAAGGTCGAGGTCGTTCACATTGATCTTTTCTTCACATAGCAAATCACCAGAACCGGAAACGCTTACACCCGTGATTGTTGGAACGGTAATGTAAATCGTCACCTTGTCACTGTCCTTCCAGCCCCAGTCGTTCCAGCGGTTTTCCTTGCCTATGATTAGACGGTCGCCACTTACTTCCGTCTCAATCTCCTTCAACAGGTCCTGGGGACCCTCTAATTCAACCTTCTGCGGGCTGCCCTGCTTCAGGTAGAGTTTTCCCGGCACACGATAAGCGATACGGGTGAAACTTGACAAATCGCGGGTTTCACGCTTCTGGGCTTCGGCCAGGCTGAAAATGGCGACAAACGCAAGGAGTAAGACGGCGGTTTTCATGGTCAGGTGTGTTATACAGCCTAAAGGACGCGCCCCGGCGATAAAGGTTGCTTGGGCCGGGACGTTTTTTCTGGTGGCAAATAAGTCGCCGCACATGAAATTGAGTGAAATTGGTAAATCGTCACCGGATGTTTGATATTTCATTTCATGCCTGTCTATTCCTATAACACTATCCGGGAACCCGCCGAAGGCTATTTTAAGGACAGCGGCAGCCGCTTCCTTGCTTTTGCCTTCCCGGTAATTTCGGAGGCTGAAGTGAAGAACCAACTCCAGGCCCTACGCAAAAAGTATTTCGATGCCCGCCACCAAGGCTATGCATACATCCTGGGCCCGGACCAAAAGACCTGGCGGGCATTCGATGATGGTGAGCCCAACCATTCCACCGGCGACCCGATCCTGGGCCAAATCAAATCCCGTAAGCTTACCAATGTACTCGTGGTTGTGGTTCGATATTTCGGGGGCACCAAACTAGGCGTAAGTGGGTTGATCGCGGCATACCGGGCAGCGGCTGATGACGCTCTGTCTCATGCCGTAATCGTTGCGAGAGATGTGATCACCACGCTGAACCTGGAGTTTGATTTTTCGGCGACGCCGTCGGTTATGAAACTGATCAAGGATTACCAGGTGACCATCCTGGAGCAGGCATTTACCGACAAGGCGTTGATGAAGCTGGAAGTCAAGCTCAAAGTGGAAGAGCAGGTGAAGGAGCGGGTTGCGCTCCTGAAGGCTATGGGGTCACCTATTGAGATTTCTCCGGGGCTTGAACGTCATTGATATACCGCAAAGTTGCTGAGACACAAAGTGGCGCGGCTGATTATCCAATGAAATTCCTAATTTGTGAATTCGTTACAAGCTATGTCTAAGCGAAGTCCTGCTGTATTCTTCATTTTTATTACCCTGCTGATCGACGTGACGGGTTTTGGCATCATCATTCCGGTAATGCCAAAACTGGTAATGACCTTGTTGGGCGAGGGCGCAACCCTGAGTATGGCTGCCACCTATGGCGGTTGGCTGATTTCTTCCTATGCGATCACCCAATTCTTCTGTGCACCCATTGTGGGTGGACTCAGCGATCAATATGGACGGCGTCCGGTGTTGCTCGGCTCTTTGTTCGGATTTGGGGTGGACTACCTCTTCCTGGTCTTCGCACCTTCCATTGGATGGCTGTTTATCGGGCGCATCGTGGCTGGAGCCATGGGAGCCAGCTTCACCACAGCCGGAGCTTATATCGCCGACATCAGCACAACCGAAAATCGCGCGCAGAATTTTGGTGTGGTGGGCGCAGCGTTTGGCTTGGGATTTATCATAGGGCCAATGATCGGCGGCCTGCTTGGTGATCTTGGGCCGCGGGTGCCGTTCATGGTGGCAGGGAGCCTTACGATGATTAACTGGCTCTACGGATACTTCATTCTGCCGGAATCGTTGAAACCTGAAAATCGGCGGCCGTTCAGTTGGGGTCGTGCCAATCCGATTGGTACGCTGACGAGCTTGTGGCAGTATCCGGTCATTGCGGGGATGTTGGTCGCACTTACCTTCCTGTATGTGGCGGTGCACGCCGTACAGAGCAACTGGTCGTATTATACCATGGAAAAATTCGGCTGGGGCCCAAAAGAGATAGGAATCTCACTCGCTGTGATTGGTTTCACTTTCGCCCTGGTGCAAGGTGTGTTCATTCGGAAGATTATTCCCGCATTGGGTCAGCGACGCAGCGTCTATTTTGGACTGGGATTCTATGCCGCTGGCTTTTTGCTGTATGCGATTTCGACACAAGGTTGGATGATGTATGCTTTTACAATTGTGTATTGCATGGGCGGAATCGCCGGCCCGGCTATGCAAGGCATTATGTCGGGCGTGGTGCCCTCCAATGCGCAGGGTGAATTGCAGGGAGGATTCACGAGCCTCATGAGCCTGACGGCAATCTTCGGCCCGCCCCTGATGAACAATCTTTTCTCCTTCTGCACCCGCCCCGGAGGTCCCATCTACCTGCCCAGTGCTGCCATGCTGCTGGGCTCCTTTCTGACCATCATCTGCGTGATCCTCGCGCGCCAGACGCTGAAGAAGTATGTAAAGGAGGAGGGAAAAGGGAGTTGACCAGTGTTTCCTTAGGTGTGGAGTGAATATTGAATATCGAACGCTGAATTTCGAATTTCAAAGTGCCATCCAACTCTAGCGTTCCTTATTCTGCTTCTGAGCCTTTGTTTTTCCTTAACACTACTTCATTATTCAACATTCGACGTTCAATATTTGATATTTAATCCGCTGCGAACCGAGGACTCGAGGTGTCTAATATCGAATATCGAACGCTGAATTTCGAATGTCAAAGTACCAGTGATACGGAGGCTCCTTAAACAACATCAGAGCCTTGGCTGTTCCTTTGAGTGGTCTTCAGGCTGGCGACAAAGATCGCAGTTAGTTCCCTGGTCTCGGAGACTATGCCGGAGTCTTTCAAAAGCATTTTTCGCTCCAGAATCCTCAGATTAATGGAGCTTTCCCGAAGTTCTTTCGTAATCACTTTAAGCTTATGCGTAAAATCCTTACGAGATTCGGCGCCCTGGGCCTCACCGTAATTAAGCGCTGGCGACGTTCCTGAACGCAACAATTGTCTTCCCAAATGATTGCCTACCATAGTATCGGGGAGCAGCTCAACTACGTCAATAATTCGCAATGAGTAATTGATCAACCTTTCTTCAAGGTCATACTTCGGACCTGGTTTTGTCATGGGCTTTGCAGGCTTGATCTTCAAACCTAAGCGCGAAAATATTTGATGTCAATCCGGAAACAGGGACGAAAAAGGCTGGGAATTCATGAAACGCAGACCTCTACAATTCAGGATTGCCCTTAATCACAGGAGCTACATAAGGTGTTTGCCCCACTTCATCATTTGAAATTTGGTGTTTGATATTCGATATTTCAACCTGCTGCAAACCCAGGATTTAGGGTGTCTCATCCCACATCAACGACACCTTCAGCGCTTCGTACATCCGCAGGCATACCCAGGCATCGGTGGCCGCATAGCTGATTTGCTTTTCGTCCAGTTTGGGGGCTTCCCAGTTGCTGGTCTGGGCACTTTTGGAGATTCGAAAACCCAGAATCAGGGCGGTCAATTTTTTCACACCTTCTACTTCAAATCCGGCTGCTTTGGTGAGCATCGTTAGCTCGAGGAATCCTTTTGGCGTGAATTTCTTCAACCACTGCAGGGCCTTGATGTCATCACGGATAGCGACCCCGATTTTGAGAATGGCTTCATTTTCAAAGAAGGCCTTCATATCCGGGGTAAGCCCAGTGGCATTCAGGCGAAAGAGAAAAACCTTGTGTGGTATGGCCAGTTGCAGGATGGCTACCTTGTTGCGCTGGCCCCGGACGAACACCGGCTTAGTTTCTGTGTCGAACCCGACGTACTCATGGGCATTAATCTCGTGAAAGGCCGCCCGCACTTTCGTTGGATCGGAAATAACCACTACTTCGCCTTCATAAGCGCCGAGTGGCAGCTCATTCAGCTCCTCGTTGGTAATGTTCTTGCTGAAGTCCGGCCGATTCATTTCGTCTCTACCCGGTAGATCACCCCGCGGTCATTGAGATAGTTGAGCATGAACTTGAAATGCTCCGCCGAAGCACCAAGGTATTCGGGTGGAGAAACACCTTTATGATGGTACAAGCCATCCATAACCAGGTGAGCAGCTGCCGTGCACGTATAGCCCGTGGTGCGGGCCATGGAAAGGTTCCCGTCACTGTCGGTGTGATCGAGCAAGTTGTACTCGTACGTCACATTTTTGCCGTTCTCGATCCCGGTCATACGGATCCGCATCACCGTAAACTCTTTTTCGCCGGGTTTGAGTTTCCATTTGGGGAAAAGAAGCTTAGCGGTCACGTCGATGGGCCGTATCTTCATGCCCTTGACCTCGATGGGATCGTAAGAAAAGAAACCGGTTTCGCGAAGTACGCGGAGGTACTCAATGCATCCAGGGTAGCGAAGTGTCTTCTCAATCATGTTCGGAATATGGCTCATCGTTTTGATGAGCGAGCGCAACCCGTCCGAGTTCCAGGATTCCAGCGTTCCCACTTCAGGGAATGAAATCAGTTCAGGATCGGAGAGTGCTTCTTTCACGACCACGCTGCTATTCTGAACATAGCGCGCCGGACGGATATACTCTTCAATCACATCAATCGGAGAAAAGACCGCCTTGTACTCGTAGGGCCACTCACGCACTACGGGTAAGCCCCCCACCAGGCACTCATAATGGGTGATCTTCATTTTCTTGTCATGGTATCCGAGGATTACGTTTCCCATGCCGGGCGCTACACCGCAGTCCGTCACGATGGTAACTCCTTTGGCTTTCGCCAGTTCGTCGAGCCCGAACGGATCCTCGGGGAAGAACGAGATATCAACCATGTTCTTGCCGGCCTCAATGACCGCCTTGACCGTCTCATATCCCATAAAACCCGGTACCGCCCCGATAACGAGATCAAAAGGTGCAACGAGTGCCTTCAACGATTTAGTATCGCTCAAGTCAACCCGCTGGGTTGCCACCCCGGATTTCTTGACTTCGGCCAGCGCGGCTTCGCTAATGTCTACCGAAGTCACCTCAAATGATTTGGCGAGGTCTATCGCCATGGTCTTGCCCACCAAACCCGCACCCAATACAACCACTTTCTTCTTCATAGAACTGCCATTATTTTATCTACCTTCAACTTAATACCTTTTCCTAACGTCGATACTTTAACACCCTGACCTGTATATGTTTGAAGCCGCGAAGATACTTGAAAAAGCGAAACGCTCAGCGTTTTGGCTTTGGGTTCTGAATCAGGCGCACCCTCGCCGTGTTCCGTTTAACCTGCCACACAAATTTGAAATTGTGGGGTTGTCTGATCAGCACCTGAAGGCACGCATTCCTTACCGGCGCAGCAACCTTAACCACATTCGGGGATTGCATGCCTGTGCCCTGGCCACCCTCTCTGAATTTGCTACTGGCTTTCTTTTGTTGTCCCGGCTGGACGGCACCAAGTACCGCATGATTATGCAGCGCATTGAGATGGATTACCACTACCAGGGAAAAATGGATGCCTTCGCAGAATTTGCTGTTACCGATGAATGGCTTCATGCTTCGATACTCGGCCCGCTACAATCCGCTGAATCCGTGGTAGTGCCTTGCGTGGTCAAGATCCATGACGCGAAGGGTAACCACCTTACCACGGGAAAGGTGTTCTGGCAGTTCAAGAATTGGTCAAGTGTAAAGACAAAGACTTGAGGTTTATGGTGTTTTGAGTAATTTCACTTCATGATGGAAACCACAATGCGCAAGATTGATCAACTCCTCGCGGAATATGGCGAGAGTCATCAGAATTCAACCAACAAAGCCATTCATTGGATTTGTGTTCCGTTGATATTCTTCAGTGTACTTGGGCTGTTCGCCTCAATCCCAGCCGGTCCGGTGCAATACTTATTGGGGGATAATCCCTATGCGCACTGGGCAACGGTTTTTGTGATCCTCGGCCTGGCTTATTATGTCACGCTCTCGATTCCGCTTGCCTTCGGGATGATGCTTTTCAGTGCAATGTGCTTGTACTTCATCAACGTGATTACTTCCCAGGGCTGGACCTTGTGGGTGGTTTGCCTGACCATTTTCGTCCTCGCATGGATCGGTCAATTCTACGGGCACAAAGTGGAAGGCAAGAAACCTTCTTTCCTCAAGGACCTTCAGTTCCTGCTGATTGGACCTGCCTGGCTGATGCACTTTGTATTCAAACGAATGGGAATCCCATACTGATTGGAGACAGGCTATAGCGTTACAACAGAATTACCCCCCGGGTACTCGCCGGATTTTGATTTCTTCTTGTTCGGCGAATCCCGACACCTCGCGCTTCAATCGCCCGAGTGGCTGCGTTTTTACCTCCTGAGGAAACCAAGCCAGAAAATCATGGCCCAAGTGGCCTTTCACGTGAGCGATCATGTGGCCCGGTCGCCACTCCGCGCCCCGTTTGGTTCTTTCCTGTTTTCTGATCGCGCGGCTCCCCAGGGACTTTATGATTTTGTGCACCAGGTGGAACGGCAATTGAGTAAGCGGGGAGTCTCCATTGTAACCCTGACCGAACCCCCATCCGTGTACCGGACGAAGGGCGCGTTGCTTCACACCATCCTCCTCAACCAGGGTTACCGCATCTCCAATGCTGAACTGAGTTCCTGCATCCGCATCGACCGGTTGGACTTCGAGGAGAAGATTGAAGCCTGGGAAAAGCGCAAAATCAAACAGGCAAAGCAGAAAGGAGTGGTTGTTCGCATACTGCCGATTGATCAGCTGGCCTTGGTTTATCAATTTATCCAGAAATGCCGTGAACAACGATCGCATACCTTGAGTATGACCTTGCCTGAACTCGAGGCCACGGCCAGGCCTTATCAGCACGAGTTTGTTCTATCGGGGGCATTCCTGCATAAAGAAATGGTAGCGGCTTCCATTGCCATCCGGGTTCACCCCAACATTCTTTACAATTTTTACAGCGGTCACCTTAAAAAACACGATTCGTTCAGCCCCATGGTGATGCTGCTCGGTGGATTGTACCGCTATTGCGAAAAGCAAAACATCCAGCTTCTCGACCTGGGAACTTCGTCCCTCCATGGGCAGCCCAACTTCACCTTGTTGGACTTCAAGCTTCGGCTCGGAGCAGAACCATCGATCAAACTCAGTTTCGAAAAGCAACTCGGCTGATGGAGCCCCGTGTTTCTGTCATCTGCCTGTGCTTCAACCATGCGCGGTTTGTCTGCGAGTCGTTGGATTCCGTCATTCATCAAACTTATCCACAAGTCGAATTGATTGTGGTGGACGATGCCAGTAGCGATAATAGCGTGGCTGTAATTCGGGAATGGCTTCTTCAGCATGATGGAGTGGAATTCCTTACGATCAACGAGAATGTGGGTAATTGCCAGGCATTTAACATGGGACTGAGGCGGGCTACCGGAAAATACATCATTGACCTCTCCGGGGATGATCGACTAACGCCGTCGCGGGTTGAACGAGGCGTATCCTTCATGGAAATGCATCCGGAAGTGGGTGTACAATTTTCAGACGCCGAGCTGATCGACGAAGCGGGCAAACGCCTCGGCTTTCATTCGGATCGCTTTCCTCACGCCACCATCCCGCAAGGCGAAGTGTTCCGCGAAGTGCTTTCGCGCTATTTCATCAACAGTCCTACCATGATGATCCGCAAAAGTTTGTTCGATGAATTAGGGGGTTACGATGAATCACTCGCTTACGAGGATTTTGACTTTTGGGTCCGTTCCTCGCAAAGAACACAATACGCCTACCTTCCCGAACCGCTCGTGCAGCGACGCGTGGTGACTGCCTCCATGGGAAAAAGACAATATGCCCCTAACAGTGCTCAACAATGGTCTACGCTCAAAGTCTGTCGCAAAGCGTTAGCGTTGTGTCGCGACAGAGAGGACCGCTTGGCATTAAGAAAGAGGACAGGATTTGAGTTCAGGCAGGCGCTGCGCACAGGCAATTTCTCACTGGCATGGCAATATGTCGGCCTTTGGCGGGAAATCAGATGAGCTTACTTCCGATTGTCTTTCCCGGTCACCATGTTCACGTAACTGTCATACCGGGAGAGATAGATACGGCCGTCTTCCACTGCCTGGCGCACGGCACAGCCAGGTTCGGTGAGATGCAGGCAGCGGGACCCAAATTTGCAGTCGAGCCGCAACTCTCGCATTTCCGGGAAGTAATCAGAGATTTCCTGGGAGGTCATTTCTGACAGACCCCATTCTTTTACGCCGGGAGTGTCAATCACAAAGGTCTTGGAATCAATGTGGAACATCTCCGCAAAGGTTGTGGTATGTGTTCCTTTTTGTGTGGCATCGGAAACTTCGCGCACCGCCTGCTTAAGGTGAGGAAAAAGACGGTTGAGCAGGGTTGATTTTCCAACGCCGGAGTGGCCGGCGATCAGCGTGGTTTTGTTGCGGAGGAGTTCACGGACCGATTCGAGGGACTCGTCTGCCTTGGCCGAGATGAACTCAGTGGCAACGCCCACGGCACTGTACAGGTTTTGAAGTTGGTCCACTTCGTTCCGTTCCTCCTCCGAAAGCAGGTCTTTCTTGTTGAATACGATCACCTGCGCGATCCGAAAGGCTTCTGCGCTGACCAGGAAGCGGTCGATAAAACCGGTGGAGGTCCGCGGGTGTTTCAGTGTGGCAATCAGCAGCACCTGGTCGACGTTGGCGGCCAGCACATGGGTGTGTCCCGTCTTCTTGACCGATTGGCGAAGGATATGATTGTCGCGTGGTTTTACCTCAGTAATTGATGCGTCCTTGTTGTCGATGATCAACTCTACGACGTCCCCCACGGCAACCGGATTGGATTCCTTGACTTCTTCCAGCCTGAGTTTCCCCTGAAGCCGGCAAAGATAAACTTGCCTGTCTTCGCCCAGCACTTCGTACCAGGACCCTGTCGACTTCATCACACGCCCTTCCATGATTGAAGAATTTTATTGAGGTAGTCCATAATCACGCGTGTGGCGCCAAGGTTCGAAGCAACATACGCTCGCGTGACGGCAACGGCATGCTGGTATTTTTCTTTGTCCACGGTCAATTGCTCGTAAGCCGCGGTTAATTCAGGAGTATTGGCAACGGCAAATGCGCCACCTTTCGCGACCAGGTCTACCGCCTCCTGGTATTTGTCGTAAGGCGCATTGCTACCAAAGAAGACGGGAATTCCATAGCAGGCTGCCTCAAGCGTATTGTGCAAGCCTTCCTTGTAGCCACCGCCAACAAACGCGTACTCTCCATAGCGATACAGTTGAGCCAGAAGTCCGATCGTATCGACGATGAGCAAATCGGCATCCAGGGCCAACTGCTCGGAGGTCTTTGTATAGCGAACCGATTTCCCGTTGAAGCCTCCTTCGATGGCTTGCATAAATGATTCACTGATCTCATGGGGAGCGACGATGAAACGGAGGGAGCCGCGCTGTGCGTTCATGAAGGGCAGCAACACAGCCATGTCATCGGGCCATGCGCTGCCAATGACCATGACCCTATGGCCGCTTTTGAAACCCCGGGCAACACTGTTTTCCCCGGATTGCGTTACAATTTCGTTCACCCGATCAAATCGGGTGTCACCGGCCACGCTGGCCGCCGTGATGCCGATGGATTTCAGCAACTTCAGTGATTCATTATTCTGGACGAAGAAATAGGTAAAGTTTCGAAGGATGGCGCGGAAGATGAATCCCTGTGGCTTGAAGTAGACATGGGTGGGGCGGAAGATGGCGGAAATGGAAATGAGCGGGATTTTATTTGTTCGCAAAGCACGGCTGTAGTAAAACCAGAACTCATACTTCACAAAGACAGCGAAGGCAGGTCGAACTTCCGTAACAAACCACCTGGCGTTCGATGCCGTGTCCCAGGGCAGATAAAAGATGTAATCAGCACCCGTATAGTTCTTCCTGACTTCATATCCGGACGGAGAGAAAAATGTAAGGAGGATCTTTACGTTCGGATGCGATGATTTTAGTGCTTCCATTACAGGCCGACCCTGTTCGAATTCGCCCAGGGAAGAACAGTGAAACCAGGCGAGGGGATGATTTTCCCGAAGGGGAAAAGTCTGCTGCAAGCGATCTGTCTGCTGAATACGCCCTTCCCGGAATGCTTTTGCTTTTGGATGCACCAAGGAAGCCAGCCAATAAGCGGCACGGACAAATCCAATTCCTGCGTTGTAAAGAAGTAACCCCATTGAAAAGTTCCGTTAAGATAGGGGATGCTATTGGATTGAAGGAGAAATGAAGGGTTCAGTTATTAAAGCACTGTGTGGCGAATCAAGTTGGCAGTTACCTTGATTTGATCGGCTGTATCTATACTTGCCAGAAAATATGACAAGTGAGGCTGAGGGCATGGGCGTTATCCGGAATTCAGCCCCCTGTCGCTTGAGCTGGAAAAAGCATATCTTGCGGTATCACCAAACCTGTTTGTAGCATGAAACGAATCGTTCTATTACTTTTTGCCTCCCTCTCCTTCGGCGTAGCTAATGCCCAGGGTGACTTGGACCAACTGCTGAAGGGCAGTCAGGCGGATGCCAATTACCTGGCGCAGGGATACCTGGAGCCAGTATTAAACGCTATCGGAAGCGGCCTTAACCAGGGGTGGTACAACACCGCAGCTAACCACAAGAAATTTGGTTTTGACTTGACACTTTCAGTGAGTTCAATTCAATTTCCATCCGAAGATTCCTATTATAAAGTGGATAATTCAAAGTTGCAGACAATTAGAGTTGTGTCTCCAGCTGATGGGAATGTTCCTACACTGGTTGGCCCAAAGACGGCCCCCACCTATGAGTATATGGCCAATGGCGTACCCACGGGTTCCACCTTCCAGGGTCCCGAAGGAACCGACCTCAAGAATGAGATTCCGCTGGGCGGCTTACCGGTACCCACCCTTAACCTTGGCATTGGGTTGCTTTGGAATACTGACCTGAAGCTAAGATATGGCTCGGCAAATCCTTCCGGCGGCACCAAAATCAATCTGTTTGGGTTTGCCATTCAACATGACATCAAGCAGCATATACCCGGCTTGAAAGAACTTCCCTTCGATCTTTCTGCTTTGTTTGGTTACACTACGTTCAATACCGAAGTCGCATTCGATCCTACCAATAATCCGAGCCAAATCGGAAAAAGTGACTTTACGGCTACAACCATCCAGGCTTTGGTTGGGAAGAAGTTTTCGGTGCTTAGCCTTTATGGTTCCATAGGTTATAATTTCTCCAGTGGAACATTCAAAGCATTGGGAACTTATGACACGGGAGCACCGCCCCCGGCAAACCCACAAATGACTGACCCCGTGAGCATTTCATCCAGTGTCAATGGACCAAGGGCAACCGTAGGAGCCCGCCTGAAACTGGCCGTCTTCACCTTGCATGGTGACTACACCTTCCAGCGTTACAATACCATCACCCTCGGCTTTGGTATCAGCGTACGATAATTGAATTTGGATCGGAAGATCCCAGAAAGCCTTCGTTACTTCCCCTGGAACGAAGGCTTTCGCTTTTCTATGAAGGCCTGCATGCCTTCTTTTTGGTCGGCGCTGGCAAAAGTGAGGTAGAAGTTCTTCCGCTCAAACATAAGCCCTTCATCCAGGAGAGTCTCAAATGACCGGTTCACCGCCTCCTTCGCGAGTTGAACAGCAATAGGAGACTGCTGCGCGATTTCTTTCGCGAGAGCAATGGCTTCAGCCAGATAGAATTCGACGGGCACGACCTTGTTTACCAAGCCGTAAAAGTGAGCCTCCTCCGCGGAAAGGAAACGTCCTGTAAGAATAAGCTCCATTGCTTTGGCCTTTCCGAGGGCCTTCGTCAGTCGTTGCGTACCTCCTGCCCCAGGGATAGTGCCGATTTTTATTTCCGGCTGACCGAATTTTGCTGTCTCTGAAGCGATAATCATATCGCAGGTCATGGCAAATTCACAACCACCACCCAACGCAAAACCAGATACAGCGGCGATGATGGGCTTCTTGGTTTTGCGGATCTGGTCCCAGGTGCTGAACTGGTCCAACACCAGCATGTCAATCGCACTCTTGTCAGCCATCTGTTTGATGTCGGCGCCGGCCGCGAAGGCCTGGGCATTACCCGTGATAATGATTACACGAACATCATCCTTGCGGTCCAGTTCCTGCAGCGCATCTCTAACCTCCTGCATCAGCTGTGGGTTGAGGGCATTCAGCTCCTTGGGGCGGTTTAATTCGATCAGGGCGATGAGTGGCGCTACTTGTGGGTTGACTTTGATCAGTTCCATGATTCAGGATTTGCAGCAAAGCTAAGAGAAAATCGGCCTCCCGTTGAGGTCAGGATGACGTTTGCTATTTTTGCACTTTTCCTGCCCGCATGCGTGTACTTTTTGTTTGCCTCGGAAATATTTGTCGCTCGCCCCTGGCCGAAGCGCTGTTTGTCCACAAAATTGCTTCGCTCGGTCTTCATGACCGTATCCAGGCCGACTCCTGTGGTACCAGTAATTACAATATCGGCAACGGACCTGATCCCCGGACGCTGAAGAATGCCCTTCGCAATGGAGTAAGCATGGATCACACTGCGCGTCAAATTTCGGTCACTGATTTTGACGAGTTTGACCATATACTCGTCATGGATAAACAAAACCTAAGGAATACGCTGGCGGTGGCTGACAACCGGCATCACTCCAAGATCACACTGATGCGGTCGTTCGACCCCATGGGGCCCGGCGAAGTGCCGGATCCTTATTATGGTGGTGAAAAGGATTTTCAAGAGGTGTTTGAAATCCTCGAGCGCTCGGTGGAAGGTTTTCTGCAGGAAATTCTCCGCGAAAGAAAGTACTAAACTTTCACCAGCACTTGCAGGGTGGATCGTGAGGTCTGTTCCAGGACAACACCGGCCTGCCGGCTGTATTGCTGATACGTATCCTCATCGTAGTTCTTTACCGTAATGAGCGTGAGACCGGTGTTATAGTATACCTGGAAGTTTTCCGCCAGCTCCTCAATCAGGCTGAGGACCTTGTCCTCCCGGAAATCGACACAGAAGGAGAAGGAGATGGCTGAATTTTGCATCACGTTGATCTTCAGGTTCTGTTTGGAAACAGCGTGAAGAATCTGGCTAAGCTGCTGTTCGTCGATAAAGGTGTAGTCCGTAACGCCGCAGGAGATCAGGCACTGGTTGTCTTTAAAGACAATCAACGGTGGGAGCCGCCCCACTTTTGTTTCGTGGATGCGCGTGCCCTCCAGGGAAGGGTCATCGAAGTTTTTTACAAGCAGCGGTATGCCGCGGTTCGCCAGTGGCTTGATGGTCTTGGGGTGGATCACGGAAGCGCCGTAGTAGGTCATCTCGGCTGCCTCGCGAAAAGGTAATTCATGAAAGGGTTTGGCACCTGGTATACGTTTGGGATCAGCATTCATCACGCCAGGCACGTCTTTCCAGATGGTCACGCTCGCCGCACCCAGGCAAGAACCAAAGATGGCTGCGGAATAATCAGATCCCTCACGCCCCAGCGTGGTCGTGAACCCGTCAGGGGTTACACCGATGAATCCTTGAGTAACAATGAAGCTCTTTTCGAGAATTGGCGTCAGTTCCTGGGTCTTCTTGTACGTAGCTTCCCAATCCACCTTGCCTTCCCGGTAGGTGTTGTCGGTGAGTATGTATTTTCGGGCATCCACCCAAATGGCCGGTAAACCTTCCTGTTGGAGGTGGGCCGCGACAATCCGTGTTGAGATAAGTTCACCCCTTGAGACTACCTGATCGTAAAGTTGATCCAGGACAAGCCCCTTTGTCATTCGTGAGGGTAGTTCGGCAAATTCCTTATTGATTTCATTCCAGATCGGATGCCCTTCCGCAAAGAGATCCTTCATGATGCCCGCATGATAATCTTGGATAGCTTGAATTTCACCGGTGAAGTCTTTACCGGCTTGGTAGGCACTGACCACACGTTCCAGGGCATTCGTGGTTTTTCCCATGGCGGACACAACCACCAGCAGCGGTGTTTCACGGTAGAGTCGGATGATTGACGCCACGTTACGGATGGCATCCGCATTACGCACTGATGCGCCGCCGAACTTAAAGACGTGGATGGGATTTTTCATACGGGAAGCGGTGACCGGATGGGGATTCTCTGTAACTTGGGATGCGGGAATATTTCCCTGCGAATTACTCATTTTTTATGGAAGAATCCCGAATTGCCCAACCCATTGGTATTGCGCTTGACCGGTTTATCAAGAATAACCAGGAGCAATTTCAATACGCCAGCGGCGAATTGTCCCAGCTGTTGCGCGACATCGCGCTGGCCTCCAAAGTGGTAAACCGGGAAATCAACAAAGCAGGCCTCATAGACATTATGGGTGCCATGGGTTCCCAAAACTCCGGGGGTGAGAACCAACAGAAGCTCGACGTACTGGCCAACATTCGTTTTACGCGAGCATTGTCCAAAGGAGGGGAGGCTTGCGCTTTGATTTCGGAGGAGACAGAATCATACGTGGACCTCAACAATGACGGCAAATATGTCATTGCGATAGATCCCCTGGACGGTTCGTCCAACATTGATGTGAACGTTTCCATCGGCACGATCTTCTCCATTTACCGAAGGATCAGCCCGGTTGGTACGCCGATTCAGCCGGAGGACATACTGCAAAAGGGTACAGACCAGGTGGCGGCCGGCTACATTCTCTATGGATCATCGACCATGCTCGTGTACACCACCGGTCATGGTGTGAATGGGTTTACTTATGAATCGACCCTCGGTGAATATTTTCTCTCCCACGCTGACCTTCGAATGCCACCAGACGGCAAGATTTTCTCCATCAATGAGGGGCAATCACTTTCATTTGCCCCCGGTGTAGCGAAGTACCTTGACTATTGCAAACAGAATGGTTTTACAGCGCGGTACATCGGCTCCCTGGTAGCCGACTTTCACCGCAACATGCTGAAGGGGGGTATTTATATCTACCCCGCTACTGCAAAAGACAAGAACGGCAAGTTGCGCCTGATGTACGAATGCAATGCATTGGCATTTATTGCGGAACAAGCTGGCGGCCTTGCCACGGATGGGAAGAATCGAATAATGGAGATCAAACCAAGCACACTGCACCAGCGTGTGCCATTTTACGTGGGTTCCAGGATGATGGTGGAGAAGGCCGGTTCCTTCCTGAATTAGGCGAAGTCTACTTGGCGGGTTCCGGGGTGAGAATTTCAGGAGCCGCTTTCCGAATCACCTCAAACCATTTCACCAGTTTCTTGATGTCCGAAACGTACACCCGTTCCTCATCGTATTCGGGAAGAACCGATTTTAGAAAAGCTCTTAATTCGGCAGGATCTGAATTCGAATCGATTCCGAGTTCTCCAGGAAATTCCTTGTGAATCTTTTTAAGCACATCCCCCAGCGCGGTGGTGCCGTCCTTGGTACGTGTATAAATCGAAATCTCGTCCAGCAAGGATAATTTCAGATTTGGATTGGCGACCAATCTCGTCTTCGGGTCTTCAAGGGATTCAAGGATCATACCGGCTTTCCCTGGTTTTAACACCTTGAACAGGCCGCCTTTTCCGGAAATGCTTGCGAGATCTTTCAGTTCCATAGTCCGTTGGTTATGCGCGGGCAAAAGTAAGCATTAATCAGATTTCAAGAGGCTATCAATGTACCCGATCAGTTCGTCGCGGCCGCGTTTATCTTCTGCTGAAGTCACAAAGACCGGAGGAAGTTCCTCCCAGGTTCCTTCCAGCTTCTTTTTCCAAAGGGCAACCGTCTTGGTCAGTTCATTCCGCGAAATCTTATCGGCCTTGGTAAATACCATAGCAAACGGAATCTGTTGGGTGCCCATCCATTGTATGAAATCCAGGTCAATCCGCTGGGGCTCAAGTCGGGAATCCAGGAGCACGAAAGTGGTAATCAGGTTCGTGCGTTTTTTCAGGTAGGTCTCAATCATCGGTCCCCACGCAAAACTTTTCGACCGGCTAACGCTGGCATACCCATAACCCGGCAGGTCCACCAGGTACCAGGCGTCATTGATGACAAAATGGTTGATCGTTTGGGTCTTTCCTGGTGCAGATGAAGTCTTGGCCAGGTTTCGCCGATTAACGAGGAGATTGATGAGCGATGACTTGCCTACATTCGAACGGCCAATAAAGGCGAATTCGGGCTTGTGAGGCGGCGGGCAAGCGGAAGGGTTAGTATTGCTGACAACAAAGTCAGCGGTCTTGATGTTCATGGAATGCATTGCAATATTACCCATAAGATCCCTTTTATTATACAGGGCTGGACGTTATCGAATGGGTTGTCGGGCAAAAGTTGTAAATCGGGGTTCAGTTACTATAGAAAATACTGCATGGGAGTCGTTGTACCGTATAAAGAAGATCCAGGGGCAAAAAAACAGCAAGTGGCCCGGATGTTTGACAGCATCAGTGGCCGCTATGATTTCCTCAATCACTTTCTCAGCCTGGGGATTGATATCGCCTGGCGGAAAAAGGCCATCCGGCTCTTACGGGATATTCAGCCAAAGCAGATCCTTGATGTGGCTACGGGCACCGGCGACTTTGCCATCGAAGCGCTGGCCCTTAATCCCGAGCGTGTCATCGGTGTAGATATTTCCGAAGGCATGCTGGAGGTGGGTCGAAAGAAGATTCGGGAGCGCAAGTTGGACGCAAGAATTGAACTACGGTCGGGTGACTCAGAGAAACTTCCGTTTGAAGACAATTTTTTTGACGCCGTCATCGTTGCTTTTGGAGTACGAAATTTTGAGAACCTTGAACTCGGCCTGGGTGAGATGTTGAGGGTACTCAAGCCGGGTGGCCGGGTGGTCATCCTGGAATTCTCCAAGCCGTCAAAATTCCCGATGAAGCAGTTGTACAACGTGTATTTTACCGCCATCTTGCCAATCGTAGGCCGCTGGATTTCAAGGGACTCATCCGCGTACCGCTACCTCCCTGAATCAGTCAAGGCTTTTCCCGATGGAACCGATTTTATTAACGTGCTTTCCGGCCTGGGTTATAAGCATCCGCAATGCGAGCCACTTACTTTCGGAATAAGTTCACTGTACTGGGCATCCAAGTAGCTTCACTGCTGCTAATGACCTTCGCTGCGGAGGCGCAACACTACAAGTGGGCGCCGCGCAACAATCCTGAGTTTGACCGCAGGAAGTTCAGCTATGGTTTCATGATCGGCCTACACACGTCGATGTATGAAGTGAGCTATTCGGACCAGTTTGTCACGCAGAAGTTTGACACCGTCCACTCGGTGCAAGGTAGTTTTACGGGTGGTTTTTCCCTGGGTTTCCTCGTCAACCTCCGCCTGAATGAGTTCCTCGACCTCCGGGTATTACCCAAAGCCGGGTTTTATAATCACAAGCTTACCTATTACTTCACCGACAAGACCAGCCGTACCCAACGCATAGAGACGACTATGGTCGAGTTACCCTTCTTGCTGAAATATAAATCGATGCGGCGCGGAAATGTACGGATGTACATGGTCGGCGGATTCACGCCGGGCATCGAAGCTTCGGGGAAAAACGATGCGGAGGCTACCACCGAAAGCATCGACATCAAGCGGTTTAACCTTACGCTGGATGCGGGGATTGGATTTGATTTTTATTTCCCGCTCTTCAAGCTTTCACAGGAAATTCGATTCTCCCGTGGCATCGTCAATATGCTGGGTTCGGAGAACAGTATCTACAATCAACCGCTGAAAGGCATCACCACGAATACCATTTCGGTTTATTTTATTTTCCAATAATGGCAAAACGCATTGCATTGATCACAGGTGCTACCGCAGGCATCGGCGAGGCCATCGCGCGACTGCTGGCCGCGCATGATTTCAAGCTTATTCTTTGTGGTCGTCGCGCCGACCGTCTGCAACGGCTCAGCGAAGAACTTTCCCATAAAACTGAGGTACAAACTCTAGTGTTCGACGTGCGTCGCCGGAAAGAGGTGTCCGATGCACTACAGTCATTGAAAGGCCAGTGGCAAAAAGTGGATGTGTTGATCAATAACGCCGGGGGCGCTCACGGCCTCGACCCCATCCAGTCGGGTAACGTTGACGATTGGGAAGCCATGATTGATGCCAATGTAAAGGGATTACTCTATGTGTCGCGGGAAATACTTCCCGGAATGGTCGAGCGCAAATCGGGACATGTGATCAACATTGGGTCCATAGCCGGCCGGGAAGTGTATGCCGGAGGGAACGTTTATTGTGCCAGTAAATTTGCTGTGGATGCATTGAGCCGGGGCATGCGCATTGACTTGAACGCCGCCGGGGTAAAGGTCACCCAGGTCAACCCAGGCCTCGTGGAGACGGAATTTTCGAAGGTACGATTCAAGGGCGACGAAGCACGTGCCGCTGCCCCCTACCACGGACTTCAGCCTCTCCGCGGGGAGGACATAGCCGACTTGATCCTCTTTGCGCTCACCCGTCCACCGCACGTAGTAGTGGCCGATTTGGTTGTCTTTCCCGTTGCGCAAGCCAGCGCCACCGTGGTCAAACGGGAGTCCTGAACATTATTCCAGGGTTAACATGACTTAACACATTGTTAATGTCATGTCTTTTTGCAAAACTTATGCTTCATAAACCTCAACCCTATGGGCATCAAGAAAATGCTGAGGAGTTTTTCCCTCATTATCAACTACAAGACTTACCTGCTAACCGCCATGTCGGTACTGTGCAGTTACCTCTGCTTTAGGTTCGGGCTGACCGCCAAATTCCCGGACATGTTGGTCGGTGTGGCTATCGTTTTCCCCGTGGTTTTCTCCATCGGGTCCGCGTATACCCGTCGGGAGACCGCCTTGCAGCGGTGGGCCGATTTCCGTGGACATGCGATTGCCATTTATTACGCCACCCGCGACTGGCCTTCCGACAAAAACAATGATCTGCCCGAGCGCACCCGTGCCGTGACCATGGAAATGGTTCAGCGGACGAAAGAGATGCTGATGTCCAGCAAGGAGTCGTGGGAAAACAAGGAAGAGGAATTCTATAAACTCTTTTCCAAGCTTTCTGAAATCACGATGGAAATGCGCAAGTACGGCGTGCAGAGCGGCGAGATTTCCCGGGTAAGCCAATACGTCAGCAAGATGGTGATCGCCTTTGATAACCTGAAGATCATCTTCCAGTATCGCACACCGATCACATTAAGGACCTACAGCAAAGTGTTCATCTATGTGTTCCCGATTGTCTATGGCCCGTACTTTGCCAGTACATTCCATGACTTCTCGGCCAGCCTGGAGTATGTCATGCCGATCCTGTATAGCTTCATCCTGGTCAGCCTGGACAATATCCAGGATCACCTGGAAGACCCGTTCGATCAGGTTGGCGAAGATGATGTAAACATAGACGCCAACGAGACAATTCGACTCCTGGTCTAGCTACCGCTGAGGATTTACTTCTTCTCCTCCACGACAGCAATTCCTAATTCCCGGAGTTGATCAGGGGAGATCGTTGACGGTGTGTCAATCATGGTATCACGCCCGGCATTGTTCTTGGGAAAGGCAATGAAGTCCCGGATACTGTCCACCCCGCCAAAGAGGGAACAAAGGCGGTCGAAACCGAACGCAATTCCTCCGTGCGGAGGAGCACCGAATTCGAAGGCCTCCATGAGGAAACCAAACTGCTTCTTTGCCTCTTCGTCCGTGAAGCCGAGTTTCTTAAACATCAATTGTTGTGTGGGGCGATCATGAATGCGTATGGAACCGCCACCAACTTCGGTGCCATTGATCACCATGTCATAGGCATTGGCCCGTACTTTACCAGGGTCGCTGTCGAGCAGGTGCAGATCTTCCCGCTTGGGTGATGTAAAAGGATGGTGCATGGCGTTGAAGCGGTTCGCTTCAGAATCCCATTCCAGCAGCGGGAAATCAATTACCCACAATGCTGAAAAAGTATTCTTGTCGCGCAAGCCGAGCTGCGTTCCCAACAAAAGACGAAGCTCACTTAGCGCTTTTCGAGTGCTGTCGGCAGGTCCGGCAAGAACCAGTATGAGATCTCCGGGTTGGGCATTGAATGCTTCTGCCCATTTCTTTAGCTCTTGTTCGTTGTAGAATTTGTCTACACTTGACTTGAGGCTTCCGCCGGCCTCATAACGGGCCCAGACCAATCCCTTGGCACCTATCTGGGGGCGCTTGACATATTCGGTCAGCTCATCAATTTGTTTGCGCGTGTACGTGGCCGCTCCGGTAGCGCAAATACCGACTACAAGTTCTGCACCATCAAATACCTGGAAGCCCTTGCCTTGCACCAGGGAGGTGAGGTCAGTGAACTTCATTCCGAAGCGTGTATCCGGCTTGTCGGATCCATAGTTCGCCATAGCGTCGGCATAGGTCATGTGGGGCAAGGAAGGAAGATCAATGCCCTTTACCGTCCTAAACAAGTGGCGGATCAATCCTTCAAAGGTGCTGAGGATATCCTCCCGGGTAACGAAAGCCATTTCACAGTCGATCTGGGTAAACTCAGGCTGTCGGTCAGCGCGGAGGTCTTCGTCACGAAAGCATTTCACGATCTGGTAATACCGATCAAACCCGGAAACCATCAGCAGCTGTTTGAAGGTCTGGGGTGATTGGGGCAGCGCATAGAACTCACCGTGGTTGATGCGTGAGGGCACTACAAAATCGCGGGCGCCTTCCGGGGTGGACTTGATCAGCACGGGTGTCTCCACCTCGATAAAATTGAGGCTGTCAAGATACGTGCGTGTCTGCTGGGCCATTTTGTGGCGCAGTTGAAGACTTTCCCGCACCGGGGTGCGCCGCAAATCGAGGTAGCGGTATTTCATGCGTAAATCGTCACCGCCGTCGGTGTCTTCTTCAATTGTGAAAGGAGGAAGTTTTGAGGGATTCAAAACTTCCAGTGTCTCCACGCGGATTTCGATGTCGCCCGTGGGCATCTTGTCGTTCTTGGATTGGCGTTCAACTACCTTGCCGGTAGCTTTCACTACAAACTCACGGCCTAATTGACGTACAGCTTCAATGAGTTTCGGATCCGATTTGCCCTCTTCCAGGAAGAGTTGCGTGATGCCGTACCGGTCGCGCAAGTCTACCCATACGAGGCTGCCTTTGTCCCTCAGGCGCTGTACCCAGCCGGTCAGGGTAACCTGCTGCTGAACGTCCTTTATCCGCAATTCACCGCACGTATGAGTCCGAAGCATTTTGAAATTGATTAATTTTGGGCGTGCAAGTTAATAAAACCACCCTGATAACATCACGTACGCTGGTGAAAACGACGGCCCTGTTGCTGTTGTTCTTCCTGACTTCTCTCGCGCCGGTAAAATGGGTCAAGAGCCGTCTCGCGGATGGCGTTACGGTTTCAGTGCCTGAACAACTTACCCCGATGACGCCGGAGGATATGGCTCAGCGATTCCCGTCCGTACGGGCTCCCTTGGGGGCGTTTACCAACGCAGACCGGGTAACCGATTTCAGTATTAATATCAGCGCCACCAACTGGCCGGATGCCGATGTCGAACTGGCTCAAAAATTCTTTAAGGCCAGTCTCCAGAATTTGTATGACCGGGTAGATATGATAAGTGAAGGAATCCAGCCCATTCACAAAAAGAAGTTCATCTACTTTGAGTTTGAATCCCGGATCAGTGGTGACCGTCGTCGGGAGGGATTGAGCGATCCTGTGCTCAAGTACACCTACATCCAATACCTCGTGCAAAAGAACCGTACCCTGGTATTTACATTCTCCTGCCCGAAAGACCTGCAGGTGGAGTGGCAACCTGTTGCACGTGAAATGATGAAACGCATCCGGGTAAACTGACTGCAGAATTTGATCGGATGAGCGCCCCAACGGATGAGCATTTTATGCGAGAGGCCCTCAAGGAAGCCAATAAGGCCTTCGAGGAAGGGGAGATTCCGGTAGGTGCCGTGGTGGTTTGTCAGAACAAGATCATAGCCCGGGCACACAACCAGGTTGAGCGGCTGAATGACGCCACCGCGCATGCAGAGATGATTGCAATTACTGCGGCAGCCAATTTCCTCGGATCAAAATACCTCGACGAATGCACGCTGTATGTCACCCTTGAACCGTGTCCGATGTGTGCCGGCGCCCTGCACTGGTCACAATTGCAGCGTCTCGTTTTTGGCGCAGAAGATGTGCAGCGTGGCTACCAGCTGGTGAAGTCACCCTTACTTCACCCCCGTACTGAGGTTCGCAAGGGAATTGAGGCCGAACCCGGTAAGGCACTCCTGGAGCAATTCTTTAGAAACCTCCGGGAAAAGTAGTAACCTTGTGCCATGAGCATGGAATTAAAAGGAAAAGTAATTCAATTGCTGCCGCAGCAATCGGGCATGGGCAAAAAAGGTCCGTGGAAAAAGCAGGAATTCATTGTAGAGACGCAGGCACAATATCCAAAGAAAGTGTGCCTCAGCATCTGGGGCGATAAGATCGATCAGTTCGGTGTGTCGGTAGGAGACCAGGTGAATGTCTCGGTCGACCTTGAGAGTCGCGAGTACAATGGTCGTTGGTACACCGAGGCTCGAGCCTGGAAACTTGAAAAGTCAGGTAGCGCAACCGCTGCTGCCGACCCGATCGGGGATGAACCCTTTACTGCAGGAAATGGAAATGCTTCGGCGGATGACCTGCCGTTCTGAGAAGCCCGGAAGTCGCTTGATTACGCTTTGACTTTCTTCTTACCCTCTTCTACCACACGCTTGCCGTTCTCATGTCTTCCAAGGATAATAACATCCTTGGTGGTTTCGTATTGCTTGGCGGCCTGAAGCATGGCCTGCTCGGTGTCCCGGATGATGATCGTGCCGGTCTTGGCGCCCTTGTTGCGGATTTCGATATAGTAACCGTCTTTTTTCTTTTTCGGAAGGATCGGAGGTCTGCCCATGTAGTATTGAATTTATGATTTAGGGATGCTGTTCACCTGTATAAACCCAATTGCCTGGAATTAGGTTCGCCACCAAAACCCGCTTTTTTGGCCTCAAACGGACATTGGGTGCGCAAAGATAATGCTTTTCCCGAGGAGGTCCTTCTCGGTTGGCGCTCCTGAGAATGGCTTATGATTTCAGGTAGGCGGGAACAGCCACTCCGGGCTTAAGCGCCGGATCTGCAATTAGTGCGCCGCGGACAAGTGACAGGGGTTGCACACCTGCCCAGACATCCATAGAATAGTCTTCTTCATCGTCCTTGGGGGGCCCGGATCTCACCTTGGCTGAAACTTCCTCGATAAGAAATGAAAGCACCATCGTGGCCTTCCACTCGTTGTCAGTAGGCTTGCGCACATCATCCCATCGACCCGGGCAAACCTTGTTGGTGAAGACCTCGAGCGCGGCATACGCTTCATCCGGTTCGCTTACCAGTTCCGGCCGGCTAAATAGTACGACCGACCGGTAGTTGACAGAATGATGAAATGCCGATCGGGCCAGTACCAGGCCATCGATAAGCGTCACCCCGATGCATACCGGGAGTTTTTTACCAGCCAGCAATCTCATGTAGTGACTGCCCACCGATCCATGGATGTAGAGCTTGTTGCCGATTCGACAAAACCCTGTTGGAATCTGAAACGATTGCCCCTCATCACTCCACGACAGCGTACAGTACAAGGCTTCATCCAAAATCGAGTAGATGGTATCCTGGTCATACGTCCCTCGCTTGGGAAGTCGCGTGATGGTGGTCTTGTCGGTTTTCTTGAATTCGGTCATGGCGGGATGGAATTGAGTGGAAGTAAACTACACCTACAGGCGAATGACAATCTTGCCAAAATGATCCGGCGATTGCATCCGTGCAAAGGCCTCGTTGATTTGGTCCAACTTGAATACGGAATCAATCACCGGCTTCAGTTTACGACTTTCGATGAAGTCGATCATGGACAAAAATTCATCCCGTGTGCCCATGGTGCTGCCGAAGATGGAAAGCTGTTTCCAATAAAGCAGCCGAGTGGGGATGTTGGTAATGACACCCGCGGTTCGGCCAAAATTTACCAGGCGTCCTCCCGGCAAGGCGATTTCAATGAGCTTGGCAAATCCGTCTCCGCCAGCACTGTCAATGATAATATCAAACCCACCAGTGGCTTTCGCGGCTTGCTCGGCCCAGTCGCCTTGGTGATAGTTGAATCCGCCGACCGCACCCAGGGAAACAGCTTGTTGAATCTTTTGGTCGGACCCGGAAGTGACGTACACCCTTGCGCCGTAAGCTACTGCATAAGTCAGTGCCCACAACGCCGCCCCGCCGCCAATACCGGTTATCAGGACCTTTTCCTTCGCACGCAGTCTGGCTTTCGTGAACAAGGCACGGTAAGCAGTTAGGCCTGATAGTGGCACTGCGGCGCACTCTTCAACTGAGAGGCCTTCGGGTCGTTCAAAAATGTATTTCTTGGAGATGGCGATAAACTCACCGAAAGTACCGTTGTCCGGGAAGCCCAGGATCTTGAAGTTGTCGCCCTGCACGATCGGATTCGCGCCCCACTCCAGGCTTGGATTGATGATTACTTCCATGCCGATCATTAGCGGATCGGCGTCTTCTCCCACATCCGTAACTGTTCCGACTCCATCGGAGCCGAGGATAACCCCTTCGGGTCGGCTCACCTGCTCTTGCTCTTCCTGAATCCAAAGGTCGCGGTGATTCAGCGCTGCAGCATTCAGCTTGATCAGTACCTGGTCTTTGACTGGCTTGGGTTTGACAAACTCACCTACCTGGAGGGGTAAGCCGGAACCTTTGAAAATAGCCGCTTTCATGCCGCGGAAAGACTACCCCCGCACAATGTGGTTCCAGCCGTAGCGATCTGGTTCGGCACCGGTACGGATTTGCAATAGTCTCTTCTTGATGCGCTGTTGAATGCTGTTGGCATCCACCGGAGGGAAGGGGTAATCTATACCACGAATGTTGATCATGGCAATCGGGGCGACGACGGCCGCCGTACCGCATCCAAACGCTTCCGTAAGGGTCTTGCTCTTGAATCCGTCTTCCAGGTCATCAATGCTGATTCGCTTCTCTTCCACAGTAAGTCCTTCCTCACGTGCAATGGTGATGATGGAGTCACGGGTAATGCCATCCAGAATAGCCGTATTGAGTTTGGGGGTAATCAGCTTCCCATTCATGACGAACATCACATTCATCATGCCCACTTCATCGATGTACTTGTGCTCCTTGTGATCAGTCCACAAAACCTGGTCAAATCCTTCTTTCTTGGCCAGCTGTGTGGGATAGAACGCACCACCGTAATTGCCAGCACATTTGGCAAAACCAGTACCACCTTCCGCGGTGCGGGTATAATGTCCTTCGACTTTGAGACGGAACGGCTTGTTATAGTAAGGGCCCACCGGGCTGGTCATGACCACGAACTTGTAAAAATCGGACACTTTCACACCTAATCGCGACTCGCTGGCGAAGACGACCGGACGTATGTACAGGGACGCACCTTCTGAGCGAGGCACCCACTCTTTATCCAGTTCCACCAGTGCGTGCAGGGACTGGATGAATAAATCATACGGGATTTCCGGCATGCACATCCGATCCAGTGACTTAATCAGGCGTTCATGATGCTTTTGGGGACGAAAGATATTGATGTTGCCGTCCACCATGCGGAACGCTTTCATGCCTTCGAAAATAGCCTGACCGTAATGCAACGCGAGGATGGCCGGGGTCATTTTTAGTTCCCCAAAAGGAAGGATATGTGGTTCGGACCACTCTCCCTTGGCCCAGTCAGCCATGACCATATGATCCGATATATACTTTCCGAATTCAAGGTTATTGAAATCGGTTTCCTTCAATCGTGAATGCGTGGTTTTTTGAATAGCGATAGCAGGCGCAGTAGTCATGATCTGGAAGTTTTTGTCAAGGTAGTTATTATTTCATTTATTTTGACCAGGTGATGGTCGTCGTGCTCGGCGTCAAACCAGGCAAGGTCCACCGGTGTCATCAATACCTTCAGGCGCGGGTGAACTGAGGATTTTTGGAGTGATTTTGCGTCGAGTGAACGGTAGGTTTCCAGGTTTTTGTTTCGTTCTTCTTTAAAATGCGAGAGAACTTTGGCTATAGGCCAAGGGTTGTAATCCCTCGGCTCAAATACCGCGGGCGACATCGTCGGAATTCCTTCCAGCATTTCCCGGATCCGCAGGTTGGCAACAGCGTCCACTTCCGAAAGATGCCCGATGTGTTGTTTTATGGACCACTTTCCATCCACCGGGTTGACAACAGAACGTCGTCCAGGTCTTTCACTTTGGCCTCGATACGGACCGCCGTGCCGTCCAGGCGCTCCAGGAAGAAGGGAAGTAGTTCTGGGGCATACCCGAACGTCATGTTGCGGTCAAACCAGCGCAGTGTATTCATAAAAATTAGAAAGCGGTTAATAGACCCGGATTCAGGAAGGGTTCTTTTCTCCGGAGGAATCCTCCATCAACAATAAAGAGTCTGGCGCCGCCTTTTGTAGTACTCCGATGGGAGGAGGCGCCGTCAGTAACCTGGTACGACATGCCTGCCGACAGGTGAACAGTGGTGCCGTCCTTCAGTTCAGTGTCCAATTCACCTTCAAGACAAAGCAGAATGTGACCCAGGGTACACCAATGATCTGCCTTGTAGTTGGCGGAATACTCAACCAGGCGAACCCGGAGGTCACCATACTGCCGCGTACGGTTTAGCGCGAAGCCAGTTTCGCCTGGTGTGCGGGTGGCCGGAAGATTGTTCCAGTCCGTGATATGAAAGGGAATATGCATGATTACTGCTTGGAAAGTTGAGTCCGAAGAAAATTGCGGATCTGGTATCCTCGGTTGACAATGTAGATTCCGGCCAGCGTGACCAAAATGCCAATGCCAATGCGAACATTAAGTCGTTCCTGAAGCAGGAGGGCCCCCAGGACGACCGCGACGATCGGGTTGATGTAGGCGTATAACGAAACCAGGGTCATCGGAAGTTTCTTGATGGCATAGGAGTAGCAGGCATATGCAGCTACGGATCCAAAAAGAATGAGATAGACCAGGGCGAAGATCATGTCCCCGTTGGAGGTGACGGTGCTGTAGTCATCAAACAGGAAGCTCATGGGGATGAGGAAAATTCCGCCAAACAACATTTGCAGCCCCGCGGCAAGGAAAGGATCAGTGGATTGTGTCTTGCGCTTCACCCACACCGTTCCGAACGCCCAGCAAATGTTGCCCGCGAAGGTCGTGAAGATGCCAAGGGTGTAACTGGGTTGTGAAAAGTCGGCGACATGTTCACCGAAGATCAGCACAATGCCAGCCAGGCCAACCACCAGTCCCAGAACCACAGGGAAGGCGGGGGTGTCGTCTGATGAAATGGCGAAGTTGATGAGCATGACCCAGATGGGCATAACCGAACAAATGATGGCGGCAAGTCCGCTTGACACATACATCTCCGACCAACCCACAATCCCGACTCCAAAGGTGCAGAGCAGCAGCCCACTGACGGCCTGTTGTCTTATTATTTTTCCAGTTGGAAACTGAAACTTGCCGATGGCTGCCAGTAACGCCAGCAGGATTGGACCTGCACAGAGAAAGCGGATGGCGGAGAAAAGGAAGGGAGGAAACTGGGTCACGCCCACCCGAAGGGCAAGGTAGGTGGTGCCCCAGATAATGCATACCGCTCCCAGGGCGAGGTAGGCCAACAGATTGCTCTTGGTGTTCACGTTAGTCATGGCAAGTTCGCGAATAAATCAATGGTCAATAAATGGAAAGTACAGTCAATTTCAGGGTGATCAATAAGGCACAAACGAGTATCCCCAGGATCAGGACCAACTTTCTTCGATGATTTTTGAGAATCGTATTCATGGTTGATCAGTTTAGTTCAACGCAAATCCAAGTGTAGCAAAGACACCACTGGCACCTTTCCGGGTTTGTTCGTCGGATGCGGCGGCCATCCAAAGTCCGGTGATACCCACTTGAGCCGTTAACGGACCAGTCAACTTCAGCCGGCTGATAAATACACTGGCACCAGCCGCCACGTAGGCGTTGCCATCAAACAGACCATTGTTGTGCCAACCGAAAAGCGTAACATCCATGTGGCGGTGACTGTACATGAGCCGTATCCGGTTTATCCAATCGCGGAGGCTGGGTTCCAACACCAGGTTGCCCGCAAGCGAAGTGTGTTCGATAGAAAGGCTTGTACTTATCCGGTAACTGGTGGTGATCATCATGGCCGCGTCCGAGCCTTGGTCGGCCAGGGATTCATACTGTTCAAGCAACACGCCCATCGCGGGAGTGATCGTCAACCTTTTACCCAGGTGAAAGGGGCGATTCACCACGGCCAATGTAAAATTGATCGGGGTGTGGTGATCAGCCACATCCACTGCCTTGAAGAACTGGATTCCCCAGTTCTTTCCAGTGTAATTCAAAGTAAAATCGACCACGGGGTTGGAGGTTACCAGACGGCCACCGTAAGAGAAAAGTCCGCGGGAGTGGAGGCGAAGAGAAAGTTTCACAGGCGAATGCTTCTTTTCCGCCACCACAACGGAGTCAGCCGTGTAGCAAAAGGCTCTTCCTGCGATCAGAATTGCGAGGACAGCAAGCGTAAGGGTTTTCATGTGTGTGATATTTTGAACACAAAAATCTTTTGCTCGTTCCTGGCCCTCAACCCGTTTCTTGTGAACCTTGTTGAGGATAACCGAAACAATTTTCTACATTTGAACGTGTAGTAAACAGTTTCAGTTTTTAGTATTTTGACCATATCAGTTTACCAACAAACAGAATGTGGTGAAGGCACGTTGAAAACAAATATTCTGCGGCGACAGGGTGAGCGGACGGAATAGACAGATCCTGCGCTGAACAAGAAAATTTCAAAAAAAATGAAAAACAGACCTGCAACATCCGATCACCTTTACCAGTCGGTTGCCGATCGAATTGAGCAACTCATTGAAAAGAGGGCCCTCAAGGTGGGGGATAAATTGCTTTCAGTTCGATCGCTGAGCAAGGAGCAAGGCATCAGTCTCAGCACCGCGTTCCAGGCGTACTACCACCTGGAGAGCAAGGGCTTGGTTGAAGCGAGGCCCCAATCAGGGTATTATGTAAAGTTCTCACCCTCCCATACGCTGGATGTTCCTTTATGCTGCGATCCGGCCGAGAAGGCAGTACCCGTAACGATCGATGAGATGATCAGCAGCGTTTATAATGACTTGCGCTCCGACAAGTTGCTGAACTTCGCGTTGGGTGCACCTGCCCCGGATCTTCTGCCAGCCGCGAAATTGAACAAGGCTGTTGCCCAGGTATTACGAACGGCTCCGGATAGTTGCCTTAACTATGAACATGTGCAGGGCAACGTGGAACTTCGAAAACAGATTGCAAGGCAATCGTTCAACTGGGGCGGCACGTTGGGGGGTGATGATATTGTAGTAACCGCGGGCTGCATGGAGGCGCTTTCACTTACCTTGAAAGCCATTACGCGTCCCGGCGACGCGGTGGCGATTGAGAGCCCTACTTATTTCGGCATTTTCCAGGTGATGGAAAGTTTGGGCCTCAAGGTGGTCGAAATCCCCACAGACCCGGTATCAGGTATCGACCTGGATCAATTGGAGCGTGCGATCCGTCGCTTTTCGATCAAAGCGTGCCTGTTTGTCTGCAATTTCAACAACCCCATCGGGAGCTGCCTTCCCGAAGAGAAAAAGAAGCAACTCGTGGAACTTCTTACCCGTAAGAACATTCCGCTGATCGAAGATGATATTTACGGTGAATTGTATTTTGGAAAAACGCGGCCACGTACCTGCAAGGTGTATGATACCGAAGGGCTTGTCATTCAATGCGGATCGTTCTCGAAGTCCCTGGCACCCGGTTACCGGATCGGCTGGGTGATTCCCGGTCGCTACAAGGATCAGATCATTCGGTTGAAAAGGATGAACAATGTGTCCACCAACACATTGGCGCAGTCCGCGATTGCCCTCTTTCTGGCCAATGGGCGTTATGAGCTTCACTTGCGACACCTGCGGCGTGCACTGCACACACAGAGTCTTCGGTACACGGAAGCCATTTCCCGTTACTTCCCGGAAGATACACGGATGACCCGGCCACAAGGAGGTTTTGCGCTTTGGCTTGAATTGGGTCGGGGCACAGACACCTATCTTCTGCACAAGAAGGCCTTGAAACACGGAATCGGCATTGCTCCGGGCCAGATCTTCTCGTCGCAAGGAAAGTTCAGGAACTGTTTTCGACTCAGTTTTGGCCTGCCGTGGAGCTCCCGGGTTGACCACGGCCTGAAAACCCTGGGGGAATTGGCCCGTAAGACGTGAACGGGCAATTATTCGTTGAAGGATAAACCATCTGATCGTCGGGCAGGTTGTATATTTACTAACTAAACAAAACGTTTGCACCATGGCTTTTACCTTACCTCCGCTTCCTTATGCAGTTACTGCATTGGAACCCCATATTGACAGCCGTACGATGGAAATTCATCACGGAAAGCACCACAACGCGTATGTGACCAATCTTAACAATGCCGTTGCAGGCAAGCCGGAAGAAAACCTCAGCATTGAGGAGATATGCAAGAATATATCGAAATACCCCGTTGCCGTACGAAACAACGGAGGCGGTCACTATAACCATTCCTTGTTCTGGGCAATCATGGCACCAGAAGCCGGCGGCACACCCGACGGAGCATTGGGCGACGCCATCAAGGCTGCTTTTGGAACATTTGAGGAATTCAAAACAAAGTTTGCCGCCGCTGGCGTGGGCCGTTTTGGGTCAGGATGGGCGTGGCTTATCAAGGATGCCTCCGGTAAACTGGCCATATCGTCTACGCCTAATCAGGATAATCCCCTCATGGATGTCGCTGAAGTAAAAGGCACACCCATCCTCGGCCTCGATGTTTGGGAACATGCCTATTATTTACATTACCAGAATCGCCGCCCTGATTACATCACGGCCTGGTGGAATGTGGTAAACTGGAATGAAGTCGCCAAGCGTTTCGCAGCGAAATAGCGAAACCAGACACAACAAAAGAGGGACGTTCACACGCCCCTTTTTTATTTCTTCTCTTCAATCAGTTTTTGGAAAGCGAGGTATTCGTCGCGCAGCCGGGCGGCTTCCATGAACTCCAGTTCTTTGGCGGCCTTTTCCATTGCTTTCCGTGTCTGATCGGCCAGCTTGATGAGTTCATCCTTGCCCAGGAAAGCGACCACCGGATCTGCTGCCAATGATTTTTCCTCGTTCTCCACGTAGTACTTTTTACCCGACTTTTTGGAGTCGGCCACGGCCGTCTGGCTGAGGATCGAGTCCTTGGACCGGATGATCGTCTGCGGAGTAATGTTATTGGCCAGGTTGTAGTCTTGTTGAATCTTCCGGCGGCGATCTGTTTCGTCAATGGCCTGTTGCATCGATTCGGTAATCGTATCGGCATACATGATGACCCGCCCATTGACGTTGCGGGCAGCCCGGCCGATGGTTTGCACCAGCGATCGTTGGTTGCGGAGAAATCCTTCTTTGTCGGCATCGAGGATGGCCACCAGCGACACTTCCGGTAAATCAAGGCCTTCACGCAGGAGGTTGACGCCCACCAGTACATCAAAGACGCCCAGCCGTAGTTCACGCAGTATTTCTACGCGATCCAGGGTGGTAACTTCGGAGTGGATGTAACGGCACTTTACACCTGCCCGCTCGAGGTACTTGGTGAGCTCCTCGGCCATGCGCTTGGTCAAGGTGGTCACCAGCACACGCTCTTTCTTTTTCACCTGCTCGTCAATTTCCTCAAGGAGATCATCGATCTGGTTTTTGCTCGGTCGCACATCAATCCGGGGATCCAACAACCCGGTGGGGCGTATCAACTGTTCGACTACTACCCCTTCCGATTTGCGCAGTTCATATTCGCTGGGTGTAGCGCTCACGTAGATCACCTGGTTAAGGAGCGCCTCAAACTCATTGAAAGTCAATGGCCGGTTGTCCAAAGCCGCCGGCAGTCGGAACCCATAATCCACGAGGTTCACTTTCCGGGAGCGGTCGCCTCCCCACATGGCCCGAACCTGCGGAATGGTGACATGGCTTTCGTCGATGATCATCAGGTAGTCGTCCGGAAAGTAATCGAGAAGGCAGAAGGGACGGTCACCCGCTTTTCGGCGGTCAAAGTACCGGGAATAGTTTTCGATTCCACTGCAGTAGCCCAGCTCACGCATCATCTCCAAATCGAATTCAGTTCGTTCTTTGAGGCGCTTGGCCTCCAGGTGTCGTTTTTCCTGTTCAAACATCTGTACCTGAAGCACCATGTCATCCTGGATTTCGCGAATGGCGGTGTGCAGCGCTTCCTTACCGGTAACAAAGAGGTTGGCCGGGAAGATGGTGACGATCTGCTCGTCAGAGAGTCGCTTGCCAGTCTTGGGATCAATACGCTGAAGAGACTCAATTTCGTCACCAAAGAAGTAGATGCGGATAGCGTAATCTGCATAGGCGAGGTATACGTCAACGGTGTCGCCCTTTACACGGAAAGTGGCGCGGCGGAAATCGGCTTCGGTGCGGCTATAGAGAATATCCACGAGCGAGAACAGAAGCCGGTTGCGCGAGATCACTTCGCCAACCTTCAGCTGGATGCGGTTGTTGCCAAAATCTTCCGGGTTGCCCATGCCATAAATACAGGACACGGAAGCAACCACCAGCACATCCCGCCGACCCGTGAGCAATGAAGAGGAGGCGCTGAGCCTCAGCTTTTCAATCTCCTCATTGATCGAGAGATCCTTTTCAATGTACAGATTTGAAGAAGGGATATACGCTTCGGGCTGGTAGTAATCGTAATAGGAAATGAAGTACTCAACCGCGTTGTTCGGGAAGAAATTCTTGAACTCCCCATACAACTGGGCGGCCAGCGTTTTGTTGTGGCTCAGTACGAGGGTAGGGCGGTTTACCTGGGCCACCACGTTGGCCATGGTAAACGTCTTGCCTGATCCGGTGACTCCCAACAGGGTTTGATGGGCTTCTCCCTCCTCGAGCCCCTTGACCAACTTCTTGATGGCTTCGGGTTGATCGCCGGTGGGGACGTATTCGCTGGTTAATTCAAAGTTCAAGGAAGCTTCAGTTCACAAGTGGAAATCAACAGGTCAAAATGGATCGGGGAGGACTAAAGTACCTTGGTGGGCATTCAGAGGCAAATTTTAACCCGATGACTTTCGTGACAAAGAAAATCCTGAAAACAGGATTCCACGGACCGGGAGTAGTATATCGGGATCGGCGGGGCGATCCTGAGCCCTTAGGTTAGATTAGCTATTCCAGATCTTCCACGATTTCTCGGCCTGTACGTGGAGCATTTCCAGCCCGTTCTTGATGGTACATCCGTGCATTTCCGCTTTCTGCAGAAACAGGGTGCGCGCCGGGTTATAAATCAAGTCATACACAAAATGACGCGGCTCCAGCATTTCGTAATCAATGGGCGGGCATGCGTTGGTATTTGGGCTCATGCCGAGGGGAGTGGTGTTGATAATCAGGTTGAAGCCCGAAAGTACTTTGGATTTTTTGCCCAAGTCGGCATACGTGTAATCGGCATGACCTTTCTCGCGCGATACCAGTTTGTACGGAATATTCAACCGCTTCAGGGCTACCTGCACGGCTTTTGCAGAACCGCCGGTACCGAGGATAAGCGCCTGGGAGCCTGCGGGATTTGGAAACCATTTTTCAATGGTCTCTCGGAAGGCATCACTGTCCGTATTGTATCCGGTCATTTTCGCACCTTCGATTTTGATCACATTGACGGCGCCGATCGAATGAGCGCCCGGATCGATGTCAGTGAGGTACTTCATCACTTGTTCCTTGTAGGGAATGGTGACGTTGAGTCCGACCAGCTCAGGCACTTCCTTCAATAATCCCGGCAAGGCCTCAATATTGGGAAGGGGATATAAATCGTAGTGATAGTCACGCAAGCCCTCCTGGAAGAATTTCTCATCAAAGTAAGCCTTTGAAAAGGAGTGACTTACGGTGGATCCAATCAAGCCAAATCGTTTTTCCATAATTAGTTTTTGGAGCGGATGTAGGCCGCTGTTTTTTCAATAGCCACCACGAGAAAGACCCCGGTAGCGGCAAATAGTATTGCGTAAAATAGTTGAGGGTCTTGCCCGGTCACCTCGAGGTATCGCCCGGGAAGCACGCTCTTGTCAAAGGCAGGTACCTGTATTCCTTCGTGGTTGAAGCGGTAGCTCACGACCTCTTTCCAGGGCCACACCTTGTTCAATGAACCGATCATGAATCCGGCCAGCAGCGCCAGGGCGGGGTAGCGATAGTATTGCAGGATCCAGCTCAGCACATATGAAAAGCCAATCAATCCCAACAGGCAGCCCACGGCAAAGACCAGGATCACTGGAAAGTTGAATTCGATGAGGGCGTTGATCATATACTCGTACTTTCCGATCAGCAGCAGTATAAAAGCTCCGGAGATTCCGGGAAGGATCATCGCGCAGATGGCGAGGGCACCGCAGAAGAAAATAAAGAAAAGGTTAGTTGGAGTTTCGGTGGGCGAAAGCACCGTGATCCAGTAAGCGATGACGGCACCACTGATGAAGGCCAGGAAGGTGCCCAGGTGCCAGCGGTGAATGTCCCTCATGATCAGGGGCGACGAGATGAGGATCAGGCCAAAGAAGAACGACCAGACCGCGATGGGATAATTTTCCAGCACGTAAGTCATCAAGCGGGCCAGCGATAAAAGGCTGGTCAAGACGCCGGCCAACACGGTAATGAGAAAACTGCCGTTAATGTGTTTCCAAAAGGCTGCCAACTGCAGCGAAAGCAGCAGGCGTACGGCATTTCCATCGATCGATTTGATGGAGTTCACAAGCTCTTCATAGATGCCCGTAATGAACGCTATGGTTCCGCCGGATACGCCGGGGATGACATCCGCGCCTCCCATGCTCACGCCTTTCAGGTACAACAGCAGGTATTCTTTGGGTCTTCTCATGGATAAGTCTCAGCGGAGGCCGGGCACTTAGTCAATTTCAAAAGCCGGCGTTGAGTTATCCTTTTTTCGCGTCAATCCAAGGAAGTGCAGGAACGTATCACCCCTCAGGCCGAGGCGGATCGTCTCCAGGGGTATGACTTCTTCCGGGGCAATGTTGCCCAGGTTTACGTTCGCACCAAGCAGTTTGATAAACCAGACCTGTTGGGCCTTCTGGGGGGCCTCCCATATAATCTTTTCAAAGGGGATTTTGGTGAGAATTTCCTGGACGAGGCCGGAGCGGACCTCGCCGGTACCACGGAAAAGTCCAACGTTGCCACCTTCGCGGGCCTCGCCAATTACCTTCCAGGCGCCCGCCTCCAGTTCTTTCTGCATAAGCTCAATCCACTTGTATGGTGGAATGATCTTGTCAGCGTCCTTGGAGCCGACTTCTGAAAGCACGGTCACTTGTTGCGTTAATTGGCGGATGTACTCACATTTTCTGTCGTGGTCGAGATCGATGGAGCCATCGCTTACTTCAGCGTACTTCACCCCAAACGTGTCGATAATTTTCCGGTAGTCGTCAAATTGATCCCGGATAATGAAAGCTTCAAAAAGTGTTCCTCCGAAATAGCAGGGTACGCCCGCATCGGTATATACTTTGATCTTCTCTTTCAGTTTCGGGGTAACGTATGATGTGGCCCATCCGAGCTTCACAATGTCCACGTGGTCGGCGGCCACCGACATAAAGTCTTCCGCCTGGCGCACGCTCAGGCCTTTATCCATAGCCATAGTAAATCCTAGTTGCCTGGGCTTGGTGGTACGCTCAGGCAAGTTCTTAAGGGAATAATTCATGACGGATTGTCTTTTCTAAATTGATCGATAATCTTGAACAGCGCCTTCTGTGTCTCCGGTTTTTGGAAGAAGTCGAACAAGACGGTATGTCCTTCAAAGTTCAAAAGTAGTGCATTTTCAAGATACTGGAAGGCCTCCTTGAATTTTCCTGCCTCGATGAGGTAAATGGCGATGCGGTAGAAAAATTCCGGCTCGTCAGGAAGCTCCGTAAGCCCATTGAGCATCACTTCGACGGCCTTTTCGAATTCGCCGCGGTCATAATAAATAAAAGACCAGTTTAGCCAGATTTCCTTGTCCGTGGCGCCGAGGTGGCTTGCCTCTTCGTAGGCACTGATGCTTGAAATGGTATTGCCAATCTTGAACTCGGCATGAGCAGCGGCTTTCCAATAGTCTGCGTTTTGTGAATCCAGTTTAATGGCCTTGTTAAAGAAATGGAGCGCCTGGTACCACTTCTCCTGTTTTTCCAGGCAGCTTCCGGCTCCGAACCAGGCTTCGTCGTAGAGGCTGTCCAGTTTCGTTGATTTCTGATAGTACTTCAGGCCGAGATCGTATTGCTCAAGTCCTTCGTAGGCGGCGCCCATACAACAATAAACTTCGGGGCTGGGCCCTTCGATTTCGATCGTCTTGCGGAAAGAGTCGAGCGCTTTTGTGTAATGCTGCTTGCTCATCAGCGCGTTGCCCATGTTGAACCACGCGGAGGCGAAGTTGTCATCGAGGGCGATGGCAAATTCGTAGGCCTCGATAGCATCATCGAATCGTTCCAGTTTGTTGCACACGATTCCCAGGTTATACCACGCGGGTGCCGAAAACGGATCCTCGTCGATAAACTTCCGGTAGTAGGAAATGCTGGTCTCCAATTGACCGACCACGTCCAGGCAGTAGGCCAACTCATACAGCGCACCCTCATGATTCAGGTTGCCTTCGATGGCCTTCTTGTAACATTCAATGGCTTTGCCGTAATCTTCTTTGCTCTGGTGTGCAAGCCCGAGGCTGTAGTAGAGCTCATCGTGATCCCCGTCCGAAAGGGTGAGCGCTTGCTCATACAGCGCAATGGCTTCGTCGTGCCGTCCTTGCAGCGAGTAGATGGAACCCATGGAAAGGAGAATATCCAAATCGCCCGGGTGGATATTGAGTGCCTGCTCGAGGAGATCCAGTGCTTCATCATACTGCTGGAGGTTCGAGAGTACCTGCGCTTTCACGGCCACCAGTTCGTTCGAATACGGATACTGAACGATGGCCATCTGCACGGCCTGCAGCGCCTTCTTGTGCTTGGCGCGATCCATGTAATAGTAAATGATGGTCTCGTAGGCTTCGAGATCAAAAAATGCGGTCGCTTTTCGTTTAAGGATGTCTTCGAAGCGCCTCACCAACTCCTCCTCTTCCTCCCGTTTCCTGAACTCTTGCGCCATGCTCAAAGGGTTTGACCAAAATACAAAACCGGCTATGAAAAATGAAACCTGCAGCCGGAGAAGGCTTTTGGCCCTTCATTCCGGTACAAAAGTGTGGCTTAATTCAGGTAAGTACAACTTGCTTCTCTCATTTGTTCCCGCTAACATGTTGGGCATACTGGGCGCAGCACCAATCCACCGTCTCGTCCAGTGTGCGGTAGCGCACACCCAGTATGTTCATGGCTTTCGAATTGTCGTAGCGAAAATCACGTACCGTCATGGCGGCAGATTGCCGGGTGACCAGTGGCTCCCGACCCGTTAACCAGCACCGAATTTCTTCCGTGAACCCGAACGCGGTAACGAGGGCGTGCGGAATCCGGATGGAAGGAGTACGTTTCTGCCAGTGCCGGGCAAGGCGTGAGAAGAAATCAAAATAGGAAATGTTTCCAGCCGACAGGATAAACCGTTCTCCGGGCCGCGGATTTCGGATGAGCGTATAAACCGCATCACTCACATCTCTTGCGTCTACGTAGTTAAATGTGCCCTCGGTATAGAATCGGCGCCCTCTCCATACGTAATCGAAGAGTGAGCCGCTGCTCCGGTGAAGTGGATTGCCGCTCAGAATTACCGAGGGGTTGACCAATCCAACCGTGAGCCCTTCTTCCGCACCGCGAAAGACTTCAAGCTCAGCGAGGTACTTCGACGTGGCGTAATCAGTAGCATATTGATCCGTCCAGGGATCTTCCTCGCGGATAAGCACTCCGGGTTTTCTGCCCAGTGCTGAAACTGAACTGATCTGAATCAGATTCGGTATTCTTTCCTGGAGGCAAATGTTGACGAGGTTTCGGGTGCCTTCGACATTCACCCGCATGATTTCGCTCCTTCGACGTGGATTAAAGGATACCAGCGCAGCACAATGAACAACCGCGTGGACGCCCTTCAGCGCTTCCTGCAGAGCGAAACTATCCATCAGGTCCGCTGCCCGCACCAATACCCCTTCCGGAAATCGGGCGCTGCCATCACGCACCACCGCGATAACCTGTTCCCCCTCCTCCAGAAGTTTGTCAACGAGGTGTCGACCCAGCAATCCCGATGCGCCGGTGACTGCAATCATGCCAGCAGGTGATTGTTGAGCAACGGGAGTTCCATGGCCTTGCGATAGGCACTGGTTCTGGTCACGGCGCGGAGCAACCGGGTGTGATCCAGGTTGTGGCAATCCGTGCCCAGCAAATCCACCCAGCCTTTGGCAATCAACTTCTCCGCGAGTCGCTGAATCGGCGGACCGTAGTGGCCAATGAGGGACAAAAGATTCAGCTGAAGTAACACCCCGCGGTTGCGAAGGTCTTCGGCCTTTTCCAGGGTCATATACTGGTACCGTTCAGGGTGTGCGAGCACTGGTTTGTATCCCTGGAGGGTGATCGAAAAGATAAATTCTTTCAGTTGCAAGGGCTCACTGATGACATTGGTTTCAAAGAGCAAGTACTTGCCGCCAAAGGTGAGCAGGGGTTCCTTCCGGGCGACGGCAGCGATCACTGTATCGTCCAGGTAGTATTCTGCCGCACAGTCAAAAGGCATCGTGTAGTTTTTTTCGCGCAGCAAAGGCAGAAAGCGTTCGTGGGCGATCCGGACCGACTCGGCAGTGTTGCCGAAATAGTCGGTCATGATATGTGGCGTCGTAACAAATTTCTGGTAACCCAGTTCCAGCAATTGATCAATTACATCGAATGCTTCCTGGGGTGTTTTTACGCCGTCGTCTATGCCGGGAATAAGGTGGGAGTGCATGTCCGTCACCAGGGTAACGGGGAGGTTCCGTTTTTTGCTGAAGAAGGAGAACACGCTAAGATTGGAATAATTTCTTCTTCCAGTTCTTCCTCAGTCCGTCTTCCTGGTAATAGCCATAACCATACGTTTTTCCGCTGCTGGGGAGGGCATTCAGCACAACGGAAACGTTGGCGAGTTTGTTGATCGCGACAATGCGGTCGATGTTTTTCAGGAATTCCTTCTTGGAGTAGTTGGCCCGGACCACATAGATGGAAAGGTCGGCGCGCTTCATGGCCATGATACCGTCGGTGACGAGCCCTACCGGGGGTGTATCGATCACGATGTAATCGTACTTTTCGCGTAAGGTGCTGAGGAGCCCTTCAAATTCACCGTTCAGCAATAATTCCGATGGGTTCGGAGGGTGCACACCGGACGGTATGAAATCAAAACCCTCGACCGAGGTATGAATGATGCATTCCTCAGGGGTATGACGGTGGATGAGAATTGAACTGACTCCTTTGTGGGGATCAGCGTTGACATATGCTTGCGCTTTGGCTTTCCGCATATCAAGATCAAGGAGGATGACCTTCTTCCGTGAAAGTGCCAGGATACCTCCCAGGTTCATGGCCAGGAAAGATTTGCCTTCACCGGACACCGTAGATGAAATGACGATGACCTTCCGGGCATGATCAGACACAAAAAAATCAAGATTTGTGCGCAACGTCCGAATGGCTTCACTGACGATGGAACGCGGATGGTCGACGATATAAAACGGGCTGGTGGACTTGTTCCGCATTTCCGGGATGACGCCGAGAATGGGTATCCGGGTGGCCGACTCAATGTCTTGCAATCCGGTAACCTTGTTGTTGATCAGGTAAACCAATCCAATGAAGAAGAAATTGAGGACGAGGCCCGCCACAAATCCAATGCCCTGGATCATTAGGCGATTCGGGGCCACGGGCTCTGCGGAAAAGGTGGCCGAGGAGAGGATCTTGAAATCCGGCGTGCTGCCTGCCTGGGCAATTTCAAATTCCGCCTTGGCCTGCATCATGCTCAGGTAGAACTCCTCATACAATTTATAGAACCGTTGGTTCTTGGTGTACTGGGTGCCCTTCTCGGGCATGGTAGCAAACTGCTTTTCCAGTTTGTCTTTCTTTTGGTTGAGTTCTGCCAGGGTGGAAATCCAGCGTTTTCTCAGTTCCTGCACCTGGTTCAGGAGATTATTGCGGGCCGAGTTGAGCTCGTGCTCTTTTTGCTGGTAAGCATACGTGTTGTCTTTGTAGGAGAGGGTGAGCTTTTTCTGCTCCTGAATCAGTTTCTGGTAGGCTTCAATTTCTTTATTGAGGTACTCGGGCAGGCGGGGGTTAGTGGCCATTATTCGCGCTGCGGCCAGGTCATCGGCCAACAGATCCAGCTCGCCTACCCGTTTACTTACTTCAAATCGCTGTGAGTCAATCGAGTTGATAAGAAAGATGGTCTTGCGCAAATCGGAATCGACATTACTGCTCTTGTTCTTCAGGGTGAAGTTCTCAAAGTAGTTTTCAAAGTTCTGCATCTTGACTTCCACGTGGGCCAATTCATTGTTAAGCCACTCGATCTTTTGCCGGTTGGCCTGGTTTTTCTGTTCATTGCTATAAAGGAGGTAAACCGAATCAACCTTGTTCACAATCGTATAAACCTTCACCGGGTTAAAATCGCGCAGCGAAATGCGAATGGTATTGGCTTCATAATTGATCGGCTCGACCTTGAGGTTGGTGGTCAGGAAGTCCAGCAGCTTATTGCGGCTGTTGATGATAAAGAAGAATTCATTGTCAACGTCGGGCTGGGCGTTGGGGGCCAGGGTGGCCGTGATGGTGCCTCCAGGCAAAGCTACCGGGGTGCCAAGGATGGCTTCATATTCATCTTTCGACTCGCCGACCTGGATTCGATACCTGTTCTCTTTCAGGAACTCGAAGTTGATCGGAACGTTCATGTACTGCTCATCCTGGAGTTCGTAGGATATGCGGAAGGGAGCCCCGCGGTACATTTCAAACTCAAGCACATTCCCCTGGCTGTAGTAGCTTACCCAGAGATCAAGGGAGTCCAGCACCCGGCTGAAGAAAAGCTTGGAGCGCATCTGTTCAATTTCGCCCGCGACAATGTTGCGATTTTGATCTTCCACCATTTGGGCAATGCCCAGCGCCGTAGCATCTTGCTTGATGTCCAGTTTGAGCTCAGAGCTGGATTCGTACACGTCTTTCGTCCATCGCAAAGTCAGGTAAGCGGCCAGGTTACAGGCAATGAAGAGCGTGATGATCACCCAGAGGTTCTTCTTCACCAGCATGACGAGCTTGTCGGTGTCGATGCGTTCGATGCTGCCGGATGAGTGAATCTTGGTCTCCACGGCTATTTCGTGCTTTGGATTACTATAATTAAAGAGAGCGTGCTCACCAGGAGGCTGGCCAGTCCGGCGTAGTCTCGAATTCCCTCGGCAAACGGTTTGCGAACCGGCTCCACATAAATGATATCGCCGGGTTCAACGATCATGTTTCCGGCAAGGAACCCTTCCACCGTGCTGAGGTCGAGCATGAAAACTTCGTCCTTGCGCACCAGGCGGATGTTGTGCGCTTTGGATTCATTCGGCAGTCCCTTGGCGGTAGCGAGGATTTCCGCAAGCGTCACATTGTGATTTTCCAGTGTGACAACCTGGCCGCCGACCGCACCCAGCACGATTACCCGCTTGTTCAGGAACGTGAGGATCACAAACGAGTCCTTGAAAAATTTTTCATATTCGACCTGCAGGATCGCCTCCGCCTGCCGAAGGGTCATGCCTTCCAGCTTGATTTCTCCAATGACCGGAAATTTGACGATACCATTTAGGTCCACAAGGTACTTCACTGTAGGGGGCTCCTCGGTCGTAGCGGAGTTGTTATTTTGGGATAGGGTCGGGTTGGGATCGATGATCCTTTCGCCCTTGTTGGCGTACACTTCCAGGTGAAGCAGGTCGTTCTTTTGAATGACGTAATTCCGTTCAGCCTCCCGGATTTCCTTGGATACTTTGGCCGACTTGAAATCATCAGGGGTCTTCAGCATCAGGTTCTGCTTATAGGATGCGCATCCCGCGGCCAGCCAGGCGGTCAGCAGTAATGTCAACAGGTTGCGGTATGAGGTCAAGCCTTTGGTCATCGGGAGGTAAAAGTACCGATTTTCCGGCCAACTAGGGCCGTCAGGATGCTTCCTTGAAAGAGGAAATGACGTCAAGGTACCGTCCGATGACAAGGGATTCGTCAAATTCCTTCTCCATCTTGAGACGGCCGTTGATTCCAAAACGGCGGAGTGTTTCATCGTCCATCCGACTCATGGCTTTCATCTTTGCTGCCAGGTCATTCGCATCCTTCAACTGGCAAAGCAGGCCGTTGTAATTGTTTTCGACAACCTGGTGACAGCCTGGAACGTCGGTGGTGACTATAGGTTTTCCACAACTTGCGGCCTCAAGCAAGGTGTGCGGCGTACCTTCCCGGTAAGAAGGGAGGACTACGCAGTCGGCAGATTGAATAAATGGCTGTACGTCTTCGGTGGTGCCCAGGTACTCGATGGTTCGGTCATCGATCCACTGCTGGACCGTTTCCAACGGTATCCCGCGACGATGCTTCGGATCCTTGGCACCGAGTACTTGAAAACGAGCTTCGAGGCCCTCGGCTTTCAACTTGCGGACGGCCTCCACAAATTCGAAGATGCCTTTGTCGGTGATGAGCCGACTAATCAGCAAAAAGGTGAACTCCTTGTTGCGGGTAAATGGTTTCGGGGTAAAGCGTTTGAGGTCGATGCCACTTCCCGGAAGCAAGTCCGCGGATTGAGCCGGCACCAAACGCTTGTTGACAAACAGGTCGCGATCATCCGTATTCTGGAAGAAAACTTTCTTCGGGAATCGGAATGACCAGCGGTAGAGAAAAATCGCAATCCGCGAGAGCAAGTTGTTGCGGAGAAATACGGTACCCAATCCGCATACATTATTGACGGTGGGTATTCCGAGTGTGGCGGCAGCCAGGGAACCGTAAATATTCGGCTTGATGGTATAGTGCAGGATAATATCGGGCTTTACGCGGCGGTAGATATCCCTGAGCTCGAGCACCAAGGCCAGGTCTTTCACCGGGTTGATGCCCCGGCTGTCCATCCGCAAGGGATGATGGTGGCATCCGGCGGCTTCCAGTCGCGGCGTATAGGGATCTACTGGGGCGATGGTATGTACCTCAAACCCTTTTTGGATAAGGGTATGCACCAGGTTCATCCGGAAGTTATAGATGTTCCAGGATGTGTTAAGGACGATTGCTACTTTCATTAAGCCAGCGCAGAATCGACAGGAGGGTATTCAACGCTTTAATGATTCAAAACTAAAAAAAAGTAACCGTGACCGAAAACGGGAGGTGCAAATAACTGGTAAGTTTGCCCCTTGCAAATGATAAATCATCCCTCGCCGCAATCGCGGGCCGTCCTCGTCGCGGTAAACACCGGCCAAGACCCTGAAGAGCTGGTCACCGAACACCTGGACGAATTGGCCTTTTTGGCGGAAACTGCCGGGATAACCGCCGTGCGCCGCTATATTCAGAACCTGCCTCACCCCGACGTTCGATCCTACGTGGGCAAGGGAAAACTGGCAGAAATAAAAGAATACGTACGTAAGGAAAAGATCGGAAATCTTGTTTTCGATGATGACCTGAGCCCCAGCCAACTACGCAACCTGGAGAAAGAATTCAATGGTGGTGACGAGGAAGGCAAGGTCCGTGTCTTTGACCGGAGCTTGTTGATCCTGGACATCTTCGTCATGCGGGCTCAGACGGCCCAGGCGCGGACGCAAGTGGAACTGGCGATGAATCAATATCTTCTCCCACGGCTTACGCGCATGTGGACCCACCTGGAACGTCAGCGCGGCGGTACCGGTACACGGGGTGGTGCGGGTGAGCGCGAGATTGAGACGGACCGCCGTAACATCCGCTACCGGATCTCTATCCTCAAAGATGAACTGGAGAAGATTGAGAAACAGAAGGCGACGCAGCGCAAATCGCGCACCAACATCGTGCGGGTGGCGCTGGTGGGATATACCAACGTGGGAAAATCCACCCTGATGAACCTGCTGTCGAAGTCGGATGTCAAGGCGGAGAACCGGTTGTTCGCCACCGTCGATGCCACGGTTCGCAAGGTCGTGATCGGAGATATTCCGTTCCTGCTTAGCGACACTGTTGGGTTTATCCGGAAACTCCCTCATCACCTGATCGAGTCCTTCAAGTCAACATTGGATGAAGTGCGTGAGGCTGATATTTTGCTGCACGTGGTTGACATGGCGCACCCGTTTCACGATAACCAGATTGAAGTCGTGAGTAAGACGCTGGGCGAGATTGGTGCCGGCAACATCCCGACGATCCTGGTGTTGAACAAAATGGACCTCGTCCCGGGCCTCGAGGATCCGTCAACATGGGAAACCATTAAAGGCCGCTACCGTGAACTGGGCTACGCCAACTCCGTATTTGTGTCTGCCACCACGCGGAAAAACCTCGACGAGCTTCGCCGGGTTATTTTTGAGTCGGTGAAAGAAAAGCACCTGAAGATCTATCCCAATTATATTCAGCCTTCGTGGGAAATCCTGTAATGGAAATTGATCACGAGGACCGGTAAGCCATCTCGTATACGGATTTTGCGTGAGGCCCCAGGAACACGCGGGCATACATGCGGATGATGGCCAGCCCGTCGATGATAAAGCTCAACGCCACAAACAACGCCAGCATCGGCTGATCTTCGTGGATGTGTGAGAAGATCAGGTCTTCTCCCACAAAAGTAGGCGTAATGGGGAACCCGGAAACGCCGAGGCATGCGATCAGGAAGGTGAGCGCAAAAATCGGATGACGGTACGAATGCCCGTGAAACTGGTCGAGATCGATGCTGCCTTCATGAGACCTTAGCCACCGCAGCACTTCAAACCCTAAGATTCCGGAAATGGCAACGCCGCTCAGGTAGATGTGCACTTCGTTGAAACTGAAGCGCTCGTTGAATGAAATGGCAAGCGCGATCCAGAAATGGTTCATGATGACGAGCATCCAGCTCAGCCGGGCAACGATTCGTTCGGTGAAGGCTTTAAGCACCAGGATCAACGCGATCGTGCTGAACACATACGGAAAATAAGATTCGATGCTCGCGGGAAGCACCTCGCGGTTATACACCACAAATAGTCCAACAAGATAGGCAGGTACGCCGACCGTGAATACGCGTTTCAGGGTGATGAATTCCAACTTTCGACCCACCATCTTCAACGGGTTCCACAAGTAACGATACATCAGCGAGTCAAGGTTCCACTCCTTCAGGCACATGAGGTAAATGGAGTAGGCCATTCGCTGGGGAAAAGATTTTTCAATGGTCTCCGGCCGCGGCTGAAAATTGTAAAACTGTTCGCGGATGAGGTAACTGACGACCGAAGGGGACACCAGGAGCTGGTACGTGCGGAGAAAGGCGTTGCCGGCGAAGTGCACCAGCGCAATTGTCTCAAGCCCCAGGGCGATCTCAATAAAGATCAAGCCGATTTGCGCAATGGATGCGTAGGCGATCTGGCTCTTCACGGATGACTGCACACGCGCAATACCGGTGGTGATCACACTCGTGGTAAGTCCCATCAGGATGATGAATATCTTCACCGAAATTTGTTCCTCCCAGAAGGGATACGTGCGCAACATCAGGAACGCACCGAGGTGAACCGAAAGACTTCCGTAAAAGATAGCACTGGAGGGTGTGGGCCCCTCCATGGCCCTCGGCAGCCACGACGAGAAAGGAAGCTGCGCCGACTTGGCCGCGGCGGACAACAGGATCATGAGTGAAATGAACACGCCGATGAGCGTGTGGCTCTGCAAGTGGGAGTGAACCAGGTCCGCGTTACTCAACTTGAGAAAAGTGATATTCTCATGCCAGAGGTGATGGCTCATCCACATGGCCAAAATCAACCCGACATCGCCGATGCGGTAAATCGAAAAGACTTTCACCGCGTTCTTCACGGGAAGGTATCGATCGCGGTAGAAAGCGATCAGCAGGAAGGAAGAAATTCCGAGTATTTCCCACCCCACAAACAAGGTCTCCAGATTGCCGGAGAAAATGGCAATCATGTAGCCCATATAAAACAGGAGAATCGTATTGAAAAACCGTTTGTAGCCGGATTCACGATGCATGTAATACCGGCTATAGATGGTCACCAGGAAGGTCAGGATGGCGCCTACGATCAGGTACGTTGCCGTGATCCCGTCAAAGTAGAAGTCAAGGAAAAAGGAATAGTCGGCACTTTCATAAAGCACAATTTCCCGCAGGTTCAACGTGGGGTGACCCTGAAAAAACCAATATCCCACAAACACGGTTGCGACCAGCAAGTGCAAGCCTACCGCGGTGAAGGCTCCCCACGAGATCAGGTCCTCCTGTTGCCTGGGGATGAGAATGCTGACGGCAAAACCAATGATCGGTACAAGGATGAAAAATTCGAGGAAGTGGATCATGGTTGAACTAGGAAATTACGTAAACAGGGAGGTTGTCGTGCTCTTTCTCAATGAGCGGTGTCATGTCATCGATCTTTCGAATTTCTGTCGGTAACGGCTGGTATTCGGTGAAAGCGCCGTCGCGGAATCGGTAGAGTTTTCGGGTTTCCGGATTCACCACGATGAGGTGAACCCACTCATTGATAAACCATTCGTAGGTGGCGGCGTCTGTCTGAATTGTCTTCAGGACGACTTCCGGGAAGTGCTCCACGATGATGAGCAGCCGCACCGGATCGTGGACTTCAATCATCTGGCTGGGAAGTCCAGGGCGCAGATCGCCGTCGATCCCGTTGGCCACCCCAAAGAGTCCCATTACGTTATGCGGTAATTTGGTGCCGGCACCCAGCTTCTGGTTGTCGACCCGTGAAAAGAAATATTCGAGGTTGATCCCTCCACAGACCGGCGCAGCGGCCTTGAGGATATTATATAAGTATTTTCCTTCCGGATCGACCTGGTAGTTGAATGAATTCATGAACGCCCGCCGGTCAAGAAACAGGTGAGTGGTCATGGCCCTGCGGCCCACGATGCATAATGCATTGGTGGCGTGGTTCAATTCCGGGCGGGGTTCAAAAAGTGAAACCGAGCGAAGACGAACCTCTTCATGAATTTCTTCCGGCGAACGGGTGGTATCCACCGAGATGAACCTTCTTGATCGCTCCTTGGCATTGAGGTCCAGGGCTTTGTCGAACGTCTTGTGGTTGGCTACATGACGGACCTTGTTCTCGGGTGACAGGCTGTTCTCATCAAAAAACATGATCTCATCGCGGGTGGTGTCGTGCAATCCACCGACGAATTGTGTTTCATCCGGGATCCGGATACCCCGCTCTGCAAGTCCCTTGCGCACCTCAGGGTGGTTGATCATATAGCACATCACCCGTGAGTTTACCGAGCCGGCGCGGCCCGAACACGCTCCGCAGTCATACGCAGCGAAGTGCGGGTTGTTGATGCTGCTGGATCCGTGTCCAATCAGGTAGACGATGGGTGCAAATTTTTCGACGAGCCCTATGCTTTTCAGGAGACCTTCCGCACGGGTGATCATCTCCGGAATGGTAAACCCAACCTGCAGCCCGTTCTCCTTATCGTCCGGGTTCTTATTCTCGATGGTTAGCCTGGAGAACTTGTCCATGTGCCGGAACGACGATGCCGTGGCGGGCCCCATCGAAGGCTTGAAGATGTTGATGAAAAGTTTCAGTGCTGACCAGAACCCCAGTGTATGGGTAATGAGAAAGCCGCCCAACAGCGAGTGAGTCTGCTTTGAAAAGTGAACATCCTTCTCCCGTTTCGATTTGCTGTCCACTTCTTTAATAAGATACTTTGGAGTGACAGGCCAGGGGCAAAGCTTGGTATAGAACTTTCCATCCTGTGGCTGGTAGAAAAATTCCACACTGAAGAAACCGGGCGTGGCAAACGTCTGGCAGTCGGGATCCACGTGCTCGATGTAGCGCCGGAACGAACACTCTCTGTCATCGATGCAAAACATGGCCTGGAATGTGCGGCCCACATGAAGGTCAGGTTCTTTGCTCGCCAGCAGGATGCCGTTGAGGACCTCGTTGTAGTAACTCCATTCATAGGCTTCCTGCCACAGGGTGCGGAGCACATCCAGTTCCTTTTCCTGCACTTCGGCGAAAAGTTCCACGGGTCTTTCCGGCAACCGGCTGCTCAGGGGGGTCCAATCCTCACCAAAGTGCTGATCGAGTGAATCGATCTCCAGCAGGCATTCGAAGATGATGAGATCTTTGAGCGAGATATTTTTGCGATCCAATAAGGTTTGTGGCACATCTTCTACCGTAGAGACCATGCCCGCCCAGCCCTGGTGCGCAAACTGCTGATCAAACAAGTAATGGTTGAACAACGATTGGTCGCCGACCAGTATTTCCAGCAGCTCAGCGATGGTACAGGGCGTTTCCAGCAAAAGCATCCGCGCGCGGCTGGTCTTGAAGAAGCTGGTGAAGCTATTGCGCTCCATCTCCCGGATCGAATCGAGAAAGCTTTTGTTGTTGATCGGGAAACTCCACATGGAAATACCCTGGTCCATGAAGCTGCACACTGTTCGGAAGAGCAGGGGATGCACCATGGAGTCCAGATCAATCTGATAGTACCTCTTCCAACCTGCCCGCAACTGGCCAATTCGGGGCAGCGGCAACGGACCGTACAACTTATCCAGGGCCCGTTCCTTCCATAACCCAAGGTTTTCCTTACCAAACCGATCAATGATCACCCGATCCAGCACGTCCTCGCGGATTCTCCCGGAATGATACATCGCGCGGAATTCATGGAGGGATAAGCTTACCCGGTAACCCAGGATTTGCGATGCCTTCCGCACGGCTTCATGAAACTTCAGGTTTTGAAACGCGTGGAGTGTATTGTGGTGAATGAAGTCCTTGAGGGGAGCCTGCGCGGGCAGGTAGTGCTTCAGTTCATGAAGCACGACGTGCTCATCGAAGGTGGAGGTATGTGTTTTCATGGGTATCGCCGGTGTGCCGGCGCATGGGGATGTCTAAGGGTGTTCGTGCAGGTTTATTAATCCAACGTATGAAATCAACAGCGATGATTCCATGGGCGGCATTTTTAGAGAAGTGTTTTCTCGATAACAACAGGGAAGTGGCAAATATCCGATGGCATTGTGGCAATCACCTCAATGTCATGAACTTCTTAGAGAATTCTAATGACAAAGGTCAGCGGCAAACAGGCGTTTAGCCCCGTGGAATGGGTTGTACCGCTGCCAGGTGTTCCCCACTCATTTACTTGACGGGAATTCTTTTCTCAGCATTAATAGCATGAACCCTTGAGAACTTGGGGCTCACCGGGTAATAACAGCCTCAGTAAGCAAGAGCGCATCCATTCGCATAAGGTGGCGAAACGGCGGTTAGTTTGCGGGTGACTGGATCGCGATGAATGCCTACCCACAACCCTTGCTTATAACGTCGTTCGGTTGGCGGAATAGCGGCCACAGGCAGGCCGCTGGCTTGCAGCACTTCTTCCGGAAATGCCCCGGTCATCACTTGAACGGTGTTCTTTGGCGCCATTGGATTGGAGGCATCCGTCAAAGGGAATAGCAAGGAAGGAGCGTTTATGGCTTGTTCCACGGTCATGTCGTAGGCAATGATGTTCAGCAGTGACTGCACCGTTTGCTGGTGCAACCCGGTAGACATCGAAGCAAATGGAATGATGGGCACGCCATTTTTGGACACGATGCCGATCTCGATGGGGGCCGGCAGCCGGTTGCCCGGACCTGCCAGCGCGATCTGCGCTTGCTGATACCACGCTGCATCACCGATGGATACCCCATCCACGACGATGGCTTCGACACCCCATACTGCTGTATTGATGGAGTGCGTGATGGCCGTCATGTTACCCCACTGATCGATGGCTACTACCGTGTCTGAATGTTTCGGATTCTTGTCGGCGTAGGATACAATCTTCACACCGGCCTCCATGCGCTTCCAGAGTTCCTGTGCCGTCGACTTAAGCAGGCGCGATGAGTCAGAAAGATTAAGGCCCGGATAGATCAGGTTGCGCGTAGCCACCGGAAGGTAGGAGAGTGTGAACATGTTGGTGATATCCGAGATCATGCGGAACGCCTGGCCATTGGTCGACCAATGGCCAATCTTCGCGATGCCGGAAGCTTCGGCCAGGTTGAGGGCCTCGATGAGATTGACTGTTCCGTTGGACGGCTTGCCAAGTACGGCGAGTTCGTAGTCGCCGTATTTTACCCGGGTGGGATCGCTCCAGATCACCTGGTAGTTGGCAAGATCATCCATCGTCATTTTGCCGCCGTCTTTCTGAATGGCCGCGATGGCTTTCTTCCCCCAACCGCCTTTATACATATAGTCGGCGCCGCGGGTGGCCACACTGTCGAGGGTAGTGGCGAGCGCCGGCTGTTTGAAGAAGTCGCCAGACTGGTAGCCGGTGCCATCGGGTTTCACCAGGGTGGCCATGGTTTCCGGAAGTCGACGGAGTTGCGCGTCACGCTGCTTGAAGAACTCGGCGGTGCGCTCATTCATGACGAATCCGTTGCGGGCGAGGTGGATGCTGGGTTCAAAGAGTGTCTTGAAAGGAAGTTTTCCGTATCGTTGGTGTGCTGCTTCGAGGCCCCGCATGAAGCCGCCCACAAGCGCCGTCCGTCCGCTGATTTCACGAGTGGCAAACAAGTCGCCGCCTTTGAGCGCGCCGGGAATGGTCATGGGATCGGTTTCATTCTTCACCGTATTCCAGGTGGCGTCCATGCTCACAATCTGTCCGGTGGCGGCATCGTAGTGCACCATGTTCATGATGCCGAAGAAGCTGATGACCGCGCCGGCATTCAAAGTGACTTGCGCCAGGGCCGTGGTCAGCGCTGCGTCAATCGAAGTGCCGCCAAGCTTGAGCGCTTCCAGTCCCGCGCGGGAGGCGGGAGAATGAAACGTTGTGGTAACGGCACCCACCTGTCCGACTGCTGCCGGATTGTTGGGATAGGGTCGTGCATCCATGTCCAGGTATTTCTGCAACTCGCCGGCTCCCCACTTTTCGGGTGACAGGGAAGGCGTAGTGGGTCCGCTGCAGGCCAGGACAAACAAGCTGGTGAGAAGGGGCAGGGCAAATCGATTCTTCATAGGAGGAGGATTGGCGGGTTTATGAATGAACTACTTACATCATTCTACGGTCAATCGAATGTAAGATTTTTGGAAGAGCCGAAATGGGAAAATTCAACCAGCGACAGGCGGTGGTGTTTCATCGGCCTGTTTGGAATGCGGAAGGGAAAAATCGGGAGAAGAAATCCAGAATGTATGTAGCCCCGGCAGGAATCAAATTATCCGTTTAGTTTTTCTTGATGAAAATGAAGTCACCCCCTTCATCACCCGTTTCGGCAATGACGCCGTCCTGGGGAACCACGGTTGAATTGTTGATCACGGCAAGCCTGAAGCTGTCGAAAAGCTGCTGCGAAGCGAAGTATTTTTCCTGGTTGTCTTGCAATCTTTTGCTGAGGTAATCGAAGAAAACCGACTTGTCGGGAACCGCGGTCATGGTCCCACTGGTGATTGCCCGTCGGCTCGGCATCTTATACAATAGTTGAATATCCATCCCGGCATCGCGGATAGCATTGGCACTCCGCGTTTTGAAAATTCCACCACTGAAACAGGCATCCGATATCAGCAGCGTATGACCCGATTTGATGCTCCGTATCTGTTCCCTCACGTCGCTATTCGAGAGCCAGTTGGAAGGGTCATTGGGAGAGGCATCTGACGGCCACCAATAACCCTGCTGTGCGGCTTCGTCCCAGTAGCCATGGCCGGCATAGAAGATGAGCAGGTTGTCATTCGGGCCGATTACTTTTCTTAGCCTGAATAGTTCTGAAATTATTTTTTGGCGTGTAGGGTCCGTCACCAGGAAAGTCGTGGAGTCGGTGAACGAATAGTTGTTCAACAACAATTCCTTGAGCTTCCTGGCATCTTTGGTAGGATGATCAAGGTTGAGCCGGTTGTCTTGATAGGCGGATACGCCAATGAGTAAAGCATAATAGTTGCCCCCACTTTTCACAACAAGAGGTCCTGCCGGAACGGCTTGTGGCCTGGGGGTTACACGCTCTTCTGTGGCGAGCGCCTCGGTAGCTTTTTGAATATAATTGAGCTTGATAAAATCAACACTCCGTACGGTGAAAACACCGATGGTTTGTCGTGAGAATGGCTTGTAAGAAGCTGTGCCGACGAGCTCCTTGTTTGCGAAGAAATACATCATGCCGCCGACCTTTCGGATGGTAATCAGTGTAGGTTTGGCGCTTGAAAAGTCATAGGGAACCTGGGGAGCCACGGCGTTGGAGGGGCCCAGGTATTTCCCATAGGAATCCGGTTTATTCCAAAACATAAAGCCGGAATTGCATGTGCCGAATTGATTCAGGCAGGTCGCAACCATAACAAAATCACCCAGGTAAATCCTGGGCCAGATACCCTTTTCAAATGTCAATTGTGCCATTACCTCCATTTCAAAGTCCCGGCTTTCGTTAAACTGTACGTCCTTAAGCGCCATCGCTTTCAAATCGTGGACGCGCATGGCCCACCCACCGTTAACATCGTAACCGGTTTGCTTCCATCCGGCCGGACGAGGATCGTCAAACTCGTCGGAAGAGATCACTTCCGATTTTTTGTAGTCAGAATAATCGGCCTGGCTGTAGGCACGAATACATACCATTAAAGTAAGGCTCAGCCAGAGCCAGGTAGTGGTTGATGCCGACTTCATTTTTGCGAAGTCCATAAAATGTTGGAGTAGAGAAAGTTAGCAAAAAACGCGGATAGTGGAAATTCTTGCCGGTGAGGGCAGGGAACCTGTGTCAAAAGTTAGTTCCGAAAGCCAGTAGTAGTCCCGACAGGAATCCCCGCCTGCCAAAATTCGATGAACTTTCTAAGTGATAAATTGGGCGGGCAGGGAACCTGTATCAAAAGTTTAGTTCCAAAAGCCAGTGGTAGTCCCGACAGGAATCGAACCTGTATCAAAAGTTTAGGAAACTTCTATTCTATCCATTGAACTACGGGACCATGCGATAGGGAGGGCAAAGGTAATCAAAAGGTCCGCAGATTAAACAGCGTAAAGGGCTGCGTAATGCGGGTGAACCTTATTTGTATATTGTTGGAGCCTGCGCGAAATAACCAGGCAAATCATTTCCCATGAAGCGAAGAGATTTCATTTCCAAGGCAGCCGGAATTTCTGCGGTGGCCAGCCTGCCGATCGCTGATATGTTTGCCCGTGTAAATGACCTGGCATCTGCTACACCGCAGGCTGAGACCAACTACGATGTCATCGTTCTCGGCGTCGGCAGTATGGGCTCGTCGACGTGCTATCACCTGGCCCGTCGCGGCGTCAAGGTCCTGGGGATCGAGCAGTTCGACATCCCTCACGAACTGGGTTCGCATGCCGGGCAAAGCCGCATGATCCGCAAGGCCTATAGCGAACACCCGGACTATGTGCCCCTGCTGAGAAGCGCTTACGCGAACTGGCAAGCGATGGAGCAAGAGACTGGGGCCGAGTTGTATTTCCGAACAGGCATCCTTCACATCGGCAAGAAAGAATCGCAGGATATCGCGGGCCTGCGGAAGTCAGCCAGCCTGTATTCTATTGAAGTCAAGGATGTTTCACAGGCTGAAATGACGTCACGCTTTCCCCAGTTCCGGATTCCCAGTGCCTATGATATTGTGCTGGAACCCGATGCAGGTTTTGTGACTCCCGAGCGCTCTGTCTTGTTGTTTACCGAACAGGCCATTCGCAAGGGTGCCGCCATTCACACCAAGGAGAAGACCCTGTCGTGGAAGCGGGAAGGCGGGACGATTACCGTTACGACCAACAAGCAGACGTATCAATGCAAGAAACTGGTCATCACTGCCGGCCCGTGGGCAGGGAAGATGATTCCCGGGCTGTCCAGGAACCTGAAAGTGACGCGGCAGATGATCGCGTGGGTCAAGCCGCGCAACTGGAAGGCATTTGAGCTGAGCACTTTTCCCTGCTGGACAATAGCGGACATTGACAAACCCGGAACCTTCTATGGATTTCCCATCCTGCCAACCGCAAAATTTGGCGGACCAGTGGGACTGAAACTCGCGCATCATTATCATGGTGTGGTGTCTGATCCGGACAACCTCAACCGCGTACCGGCGCCGGAAGATGAGTCTGTCCTTGTCGATGCCCTCAACAAGTTCTTCCCGGAGGGATACGAGTCAACGCATGTGATGAAGACGTGCATGTACACCAACACCCCCGACGAAAATTTCATTCTTGACTTCCTTCCCGGCTATGATAAGGAAGTGTGTGTGGCCGCCGGGTTCAGCGGGCATGGGTTCAAGTTCTCCAGCGTGGTAGGTGAGATCATGGCCGACCTGGCGTTGAAGGGCGCGACGGCCCATCCCATTGGATTTCTGAACGCAGGGAGGTTTTAAAAAATCTCCGGTCATTCGTAAACCAATTTGGAGTCGTTAATGTATTGATAGGTGAGCATGAATACTTCGAGTAGGTCATATACACAATGGGAAGAGCGCGCCAACTGGCTTACCCACGGTTTGGGGGTCGTGTTGAGCGTGGCGGGGGCCGTTTTTGTCTTCTGGACGCTGGCCCACCGCGAGCAATCGAGTGCGGCCATGTGGATCAGCGCGGCGGTCTATACGGCGGCCATGATCCTTCTTTATAGTATTTCCACCCTCTACCACTACATCGAACAAGAACGTTGGAAGCAGTACTTCCGGCTGATGGATCACAGCGCCATCTACGTGAAAATCGCGGGGACGTATACGCCATTCCTGCTGCTCGTCTTCCCGCAAAGCTATGGGTACGAGATGCTGATCGCCATCTGGAGCATCACGATCGGCGGCATTTTGTTCAAGCTTTTCTCCGTGAAGCGATTCAATATCGTCTCCACCCTGCTTTACCTCGCGATGGGCTGGATGGCAGTATTGTTCATTCAACCCTTGTACCAGTCGCTTTCGCGCGAGGTATTCATCTACGTGATTGCCGGTGGCGCGTGTTTTTCGCTCGGCGTGATATTTTACCTGATGAAGTCCGTGCGCTACAGCCATTCCATCTGGCATGTCTTCGTCATGGGCGGCAGCGCATTTCACTACGCCGGCATCTACCTATTACTAAGTTAGAAGTAAAGTGGCACTAGGCGCTGGGCGCTGGGCACTAGGCACTGGGCACTGGGCGCTAGGCACTGGGCACTAGGCACTGGGCTCTGGGCGCTAGGCACTGGGCACTAGGCACTGGGCGCTAGGCACTGGGCACTAGTCACTAGGCACTGGGCTCTGGGAACTGGTCACTGGTTACTGGCCACTGTTCACCGGTCACTGTTCACTGTTCACTGGTCACCGGTCACTGGCTATTGGTCACTGTTCACCGATCACCGTTCACTGTTCACCGTTCACTGTTCACCGTTCACCGTTCACTGTTCACCGTTCACGGTTCACCGTTCACGGTTCACTGGTAACCGGTCACTGCTAACTGGGTTCTCTAATTCCTGGCCCCTAACCCCTAACCCCTAACCCCTAACCCCTAACCCCTAACCCCTGACCCCTAACCCCTCTTCTTCGCAATCCACGCATTGATCTTCTTCTCCAGCAGCACCAGCGGAAGACTTCCCGAGTTGAGTACCTGGCTGTGGAATTCCCGGATGTCGAACTGATCGCCGAGGGTGGCTTCTGCGCGGGTACGCAGCTCGCGGATCTTTAATTGACCCACTTTGTAGCACAGGGCGGCACCCGGCGTCGCCATGTAACGCTCAACCTCGACGATAATTTTGTCCTCCGGTTCCGCTTCATTGTTGAGCGAGTACTCGATCGCTTGTTCACGTGTCCAGCCCTGGGCATGGATGCCGGTCTCCAGCACGAGGCGGATGGCGCGGTGCATTTCCATGCTGAGCATGCCAAAATACTGGTAAGGGTCTTCGTACAGTCCAAGTTCTTTACCGAGTGATTCGGCGTAAAGCGCCCAGCCTTCCACAAATACACTGATGCTCTCCGGGTGCAAGAACTCCGGCAACTCGTTGTTCTCCTGCTGCAGTGTCAGTTGGTAATAGTGGCCCGGCACCGCCTCGTGCAGGAACAGCGCTTCATCGGCAAAGGTGTTGTAATGCTTCACATCGGGAATGGGCACATAAAACACGCCGGGACGTGAACCGTCCTTGTTGCCGGGCAGGAACTCGGCGCTGGCCGATCCTTCGCGGAAGGCTTCCGTGCGGCGTACTTCGAAACCACCTTTTGGTTTCAGCGCGAAGAGATTGGGCAATCCTTTGTCCACCCGTTCGCGGATGACGTTGAAGCGGGCGATGACTTCCTCGGGTCGGTTGAAGGGCATCAGTTTCTTGTTGTTCCGTACATGATCGAAGAACGCGCGGAGGTCACCTTTGAATCCGACTTGGGTTTTCACCTGCTCCATTTCACCCCGAATGCGGGCCACTTCGTTCTTGCCCATTTCGTGAATCTGCGCGGCGGTCATGTTGGTGGTGGTGAAATATTTAATAAGGTATTGGAATGTCTCCGCACCGTTGGGCAGCGCGTTGATACCCGAGGTGGCACGACCCGCAGGAAGGTACGTGTTGATGAGAAAGTCCTGGAGCATTTTGTACTTCGGTGCAATCTTGTTGGCCACCAAGTCGGCATAGGCTTTGGTGAGTCGCTCACGGTCGGCGGGAGAGAATGACCCAGGCATCAGGCCAATGGGCGCGTAGAACAGGTGTTCTTTTACCGGCGCCTTCACAAAGCCGTCCAGTTGGGGAATCATCTTTTGGATGAGCACTTTGGGCAGTACGATTCCCTTGGCCATTCCTTGCTTCATCTTCACCACGGCGGTGTCGAGGAAGGGAAGAAAAGCGTCGACGCGGCGCAGCCAGGTGTCGTAGTCTTCCACGGTATTGAAAGGCTGGAGGCTTCTTCCGCCGGCCAGCTGCGAGAAGTACAGGTGCAGCGATTGAATCTGGATGAGCGGCATGAGCTCGAAGTTGGGCATGTCGTACATCGGCGACGCGATCGTCACCAGCGGATTGGTCAACCCTTCCAGCTTGATGGTGCAATCCCACTTCATGACCCCCAGGCTCAGCCACTGCGCGGGCGTGACGCTTGTGGAATCGTATTGGGCAAGTTCCTCGAGGTAACGCCGGTAGTTGCGAACCAGCTCTTCGCGGTAAGGGGTGGAAATGTAATTCGCCACCTGGTCATTGTATTCGGAGTACCCGGCCTTAGTGGCTTCAATCGGGTTGATGCGCTTCTTGAAGTCATAGTATTCCTTGAAGAGGCTGTCGACAGGCTTCAAGGTTGTTTCGGGTTTCTTTGTCTCCGAACAGGCGGAAGCAAGTGCAACCAGCACGATGAAGAAAGCAAGGGGTTTGAAATTCATGATGGGACGGTTAATCGACTGCAATATACAGCAACGCGTGACCCGGGTTGATTCCGCCCATCAAAGTCCAAGCACCCGGAAGAACTCCTGGTAGTCCGGGTTGTTGGGATTCAGCCGGCGCAACACTTCGGCGTGCTTTCTCGCCTTGGCGGGTTTGCGTTGCTGGAAATAGAGATAGGCCAGGGCGTAGTTGATGTTTTCCGCATTGGGTTCGAGGGAATAGCCGGACAGCAGGACTCGTTCGGCTTCCTGGCTTTTGCCCGTTTGCTGCAACAGCAGTCCGTAATTAAAGTATACCCCAGGAATGCGTGACCGGAGGCGAACGGCGGTTGAAAAGTTTTGGGAGGCCTTGGGCACATCCTTCATTTCATAATAAAGGAGACCCAGGTTGTAATAGGTCCGGTCGTTCCGGGGATCAATCGCTGCAGCTTCCTGCAAGGTTTTGAGTGCCTCATCATTTTTCCCTACCGTGTTGTAGGCGGCCGACAGGTTGAACCGCGCATAGTTCATCAGGCTGTCTTTCTGCAATCCCCGCACATAGGCTTGAATCGCGCGCACCGGCTTCGCTCCCTGCAGTTCGTAGTCCCCGAGCATGACGTTGCCGACGGCAAAATCGGTTTGATATTCCAGGTACTGCCTGTTTTCAGCATCCGCCTTTTGATAATCCGCCTGCGCGGAGGCAGGTAAACTTTCAGCGGGGAGTTGGTGGAACAGGTCGGCGGCGGCGATCCGGACCGCCCTGACCTTGTCGCGAAGCAGGGGCACGGCCGCCTGCAGCCAGCTATCCGGGGGAAATTCACCCAACGCACGAAGGGCATGGTAACGGATCATCGCCTGCTCCGCCTTCAGGGCCGCGACCAGCGCCGCCGCGCTCGAAGGAGTTCCGATATTCGCCAGGTAACTGGCGGCGGTAGCCCGCGCGATGGCCGGCTGCATCCGGTCGGCAAGGAGCGCTACCAGGTGTGCTTCACTTTTTTCATTCAGTAAACTTCCTGGAACGAGGTCGTCCGAGAAGTGATACGGTCGCTTGGGACCGAACCATTGCTCAACCGCCTTCGCGGCCCAGTCGGGGGATTTGTTCGCGTGACAGGAATTGCAGGCATTCGGAGTACCGAAGGCGGCGGTTTGATCGGGTCTCGGGATCCGGAAGCTGTGATCACGCCGCACGTCGTTGCCCATGTACACCTTGCTGGTCATGTGGCAACTCACGCACTCCGATGCTTCGGTGTTGACGGTGTGGAAGGTGTGCTCTTTCGTATTGTACTTCGGCAAATGACAACTCATGCACAGGTCATTGCCTGTCTTCACCAGTTGTCCCGAGTGCGGGTTGTGACAATTGCTGCAGCGGACACCGAGGTGGAACATTTTGCTTTGTGAGAAAGAACCGTATTCATAATCCTCTTCGCGGATCTGCCCGTCGGCGTGATAAAACTCGTTGCTGATTACCTGCGGGATGAGGTCGTCGAGGAGTTCGTCGCTGTGAAGCAGGCTGGCGCTGATGTCGGACTTGCGGGCGTGGCAGGGAGCGCAGGTGTTCAGCTGTTGACGGGGCAACGTATCGCGGCTGTAGACCAGCCCGGAGTTGACCTCACGTTCGCCCTGCGAATACGCTGAAGATTTCACCAAAGAGATATGCCGGCTGCCCGGTCCGTGGCAACTTTCGCAGCCCACGTTGATGTCGGTCCAGGTGGTGGTGTAAGTGTCTGAATCGAAGTGGTAGTTCTTCTGCAGGTTAGTGGAATGGCACGACGCGCACATGGTGTTCCAGTTCTGGCCATTGCCGGTCCAGTGCAGCCAGTCGCGGGGGTGAATCTTCTGCCCGGCGTATTGGAGAAACCACTTATTGGCTTTTGAGTCCCAGCTTACCCTCGTGGCCTGCAGTCGTCCGCCCGGGAAATCGACCAGGTATTGTTGCAGGGGAAAGTAGCCGAAGGTGTAGCGCACTTCGTAGTCGTGGTTTCGGCCATCCTCGCCTTGCGTGTTGATGATGAATTTGCCGTCGCGCCGGAAGAAGCGGCTGGTGATTCCATTGGCGACGAAGGTTTGGTCGTTGAAATTGCCCAGCACCGTGGAGTCGCTGGCTTCCTGCATGGCCCGGAAGTGATCGGATTGTTGCCAGTCCTGGAATGGCTTGGTGTGGCACCCCTGGCAGGACGCCGACCCGGTGAATGAGACCGGTGAGGCCGCGACGGTTTGTGTTTCCTGTTTCGGCGCCTGGCAGCTGCTCAATATCCAGAAGACCAGGACAGTGGTGAGGTAGGTCTGCTTCAAGGATGGGCGCATAATCCCGGAAAAGATATTTCATTTCAGCGACATGCGGATGATGTTTCTCAGCCTTTCGATCCGGGGAGATTATTTATTTTTGATCAAATTCCAGCGTATGAGATGGACGCGATTCTTTTGCCTGATCCTGTTGTGTTTCCCTTTCCTGTCTGAGGCGCAGGAAGAAACCACGTCACCCCGCAGCCGGGTGACGGTGGGCCTTGGCCATACGCTGGTGGGGAAGGGCAAGGATGTCAATGGCAAGCAATCGTGGCTGGCGCTCCCGATGTGGGTGATCGACTATGACTATTCACTCAGCAATAAATGGATGCTGGGCGTTCATTCCGATATCCTGCTGGAAACCTTTGAAGTCGATGGATTTTTCCTGGGGGAGGAAACCAATACCATTGAGCGCAAGCACCCGGTGGCAGCTCTTGGCGCGGTATCTTTTCGGCCGGGTCAGCATGCGGTGTATTCGCTGGGCATGGGCGGTGAATTTTCCTCCAGCGGAAACTACCTCATGACCCGTGTCGGGTTTGAATACGGCTTTGAGCTGCCGGGAGAGTGGGAGTTGGCGCCCGCCCTGACGTACGACATCAAGTGGAAGGCGTACGACTCGTTTTCCATCTCGCTGGCGGTCGGCAAAAAATTCTGAGCGACCTGTTTCCTGCCTACTTACCGGCCTTCAACGCGGGCCAGTTCAGGTCCGCTTTTTCGATGTATCCTTTTTGATCCTGCATCCAGCGGGCCTTCACGTCCTGGTTGTAGTTGAAGTAGAGTTTGCCGTCGACGATGGTCCACGTATCGGCCTGGGTGGGCGAGAGGTGGCCGTCGGCGGTACCGTACGCGCAATACCCGCCGTACTGGGGCGCGTACTGCTCCGGGTTGGCCTTGAAGGCTTCCAGGTTCTCAGCCGAGCTGAAGCACCACGTGGCCCCGTTCCATTCCGTGCTAAAATTCTTATCGCCTTTCACCGGCTTGCCTTCCTTGAAGAAACCAACCGCGTCATACCCGTCAATGGCGCCGTTGTCAGTGGTGTACACGGTGGAGGTCTTGGTGGTGCACGCGGCGACCAGCGAGACGAGGAGGAGGGAGAGGAGGAGTTTGTGCATGGGGGGTTGGGAGGTTATGTCAAATAAATAGAACACAGGGCATTATGCGCATCAATTGTTGGCGGTAGTTTTTGCATCACTACTTTCCTTTTTTAATCCGTCTTTGCTCTTTCATGGCAAACTTAATGTCCATGTCATAAATTCGGTGAAGAAGGAAGTCAAATTCGAGGCTTAACCGAAATTGTTCTTCAATTGGTTGTCCTTTTGATTGTATGATGTCCCACGGTCCGAGGTCTTTGATTGCATTAAATACAGCATCCGCATACTCCGGCTCTGAGTCGAGCTCTGTGTTTTCAACCGTTTTTATCTTTCCGTCTGGTCCGATTGTTACAATAAAGTCTTCCCACCAGTATCTACCGTCATCTGGTAATTTCTTCCATTTGAGTTTTCTTTTTACTGTTTTGTAAATCTTAAATAAAGGGTCATAATGACTGAATCTGTCAAGTTTATTTGGGTCGTCAATGTAGTTTCTGAAATCGTCTACTTTCGTAATCTTTCCTGAATCTATTTCAACATTATATTCCCTTTCATAAGAAGAACCATATCCCATATGAATGTATCTTATTACTTTCCCATAAGGAGCTATCAACGTTCCGGAGTACCAATTCGCTAGGACTTTGCCTTGTACATATCTGTCACCAAACATCTTAACAAGGTTGGCGTCTTTAATTTCCAAACCGCAAGAATTGTGACAACTCCTAATTCTCACAAGAAAAAGTTGTCCGTCTTCAATTTTCCAAATCGCCTGATAACCTCTCCAACAGGCCGTGGACCCGCAACCAACAAAGTCGGGCAGATCTCTCCGTCCCGTTAGTTCGAAATAGATTTCTAAAGGATTTGTAAATAGTCTTAGTGAGTCGTTCTTGTAAATCAGAACGTCACCTACTTGTCCAGTTGCTTGACCTTGTAAGAAAGTCCCAAAGAAAATTATTACCGTAATTACGAATCTAACTTTCATTGCAAAAATTACCGCCAACGACCTGTGTATGCGCCGTGCCGGGCAGTAGGAGGGCTTGCTTAAGGCGCCGGTACAAGCCTGGCAAGCCCGACCAGCTGTGCACGTTCACACTGACCGTTGGGTAGAAACGAAGTTAGGTATTTATTTCAAGAGAGAGTGCCCGGTATGCTGCATAGACACTCTTGTCCCGTTCGGTAATAATCAAAAAGCCAATCACTTAATTTCAACCAGTACTAAATATATTTTGCCTTCTCCAACTGCTGTGAAGTAAAATGAACTCTGTGGCTCTATATACAAGTGGCCACCCTTTTTAATTTCCTTGGTCTTTTTGGTCTTCTGATCATGAACTAAGATTTGATCGCCTTCAACAAGTTGCGCAATAATGGGCCCACGTTTGCTGATAACCTTTTGATCCAATGAAGAATTGCGCAAGCCATAAGCCAATACCTTCTCATTCTCAAGCAGTACATCAACCGGCAATGGTTTGATTGGGCGGCCATTGGTGTAGGAATTCAAAATCTCCATATCCGTAACATGAAAAGGAACTGTGTCGCAATTGGTTACTCGATGAATGAGTGTATCATTTAGGAAAGAAGTGTACCATGAATCGCCGGCAACATTTTGTGCTATCGCCCAGTCCTTTCCTGCTATTTGTGCTCCTACTGTGGTGCTGGTGAATATGAGAAAGAAAGATGGGGTAGCATGAATGTGAAACAAGGAGGTGTCGCCAGGAGCAATATGAACATCCAAAAGCCGTAGGTATTTATTTTCGAAAACATTTTTATGCCTGGGTTCATTTCTCACCGGCACTTGAGCATTCGACATTGACGGAATCATTAATAACGCTAATAGAAAAAACCCTCTTCTGTCGTTCATTAGTTACATTTTCTTTATGCCTTGTTGGCAGTTGTTTTTCCACGCCACTCTAATTCCGACCTCCTTTTTCAGAGTCCGATCGGATAACCAAAAAATCGCAGTTAGTTTACTATCTGGTAATGCCGACTTTACCAGTATTTTTATTGTAATTAGATTCTGATAATATTTCATTACCAAGATCGTTCTTACTTTTGAAATAAAATCTTACAATTAATTCACTTTGATCATTGAAATAGATATCTCCAACCGAGTCTTCAATAAAATCAAAAGTTAACCCATTCTTTAGGTTAAGACTTATCATATATTTTGTCATTAATACAGCTCCATTTACTTGAGAATACAAATACGCTGCAGCAGGGTCAGATATTTTTCTTTTGGCAAGATTAGTTTTTAAAAAAACTGTATCAGTCAAAAACATTTTATAACTATCTGATAACTTAATCTTACTTAGAGTCTCCTTTGTAATTGAAAAATTTGCTTTTCTCGTTTGGTGTACGCCATTCTCTACTTCCGTGTAAAACATCTCATTTTCGATTTTAATGTTTTGCGAGTACGCTGAAACATTGAAAAGAATTGTGAATGTCAAAAGGATTGTTTTCTTCATGAATCTATTCTGTTTATTAAATTCTGCTTTGAACTTCCCACGTACATTGGCTTTGTTAGACCAAATAATGTTTAGTATGAATTATTTATTCTAATTTAAGGTATTTAACAAATAGAAAACTCCATCAATTTCCTTTTGGTATGTTTCAATTGGAGGAGTAGGGAAAATAATATCCGGAAGCGGCAATTGGTTTTTGGCATATGCATATGCCTCGTTCAGACCTGAGATAGCATCCTTATAACATTCATAGATGCTTTCTCTCGCTTTAATTTTATTCACGGGTATTTCATAAACTGACACTGCAGTAAGAACTTCATGCTCTTTTCTATCATAAAATTCGACAAGGATAAACTTCTTAGTAATTATCAGTTTCAGCTTGTTGTTGACAATAAATGGAGGTTCAGTTTTGAAATCAATCTTTGACTCGCCGGGGCCTGTGATAGCTGGAAAATCCAAGGCAGATAAATCATATTTTGTTCTGTATTGTCTTGCATTCATATCATACAATTTTTTTAAGATTTTCAGGAGTCGTGGCCAAGAATTGTCGCGAACGACCTGTATATGAGGCGTGCCAGGTCTAGGAGGCTTGTTAAAAACGCAGGAACAAGCCCGACTGGTGCGCGCTATCCCTGGTGTTGGCAGTCGTGCTCAGACTCTACTTTTGAATTCATCCCGAGTCCATTCATCTCTCAATTTTTGTGTATAGACGTTCTTCTCAAAGCGAATACCACTCTCTATTCGCCGCAATAGTGACACTGAACCGGCAATACTGTTTGTATATTCAAATGCAACCGTAGAGTCTAAATACTTCGCAGAAATGCTGTTATACAAAGCATGTATCCTTCGCAGAATGCTTTCCAACTTGTCCCTCGTTGCTGGTTTTAGAGGTTCTGCACTTTGAGGATTTGAAACCAATTCATAATCCATATGTGCTATCCATCTGTTTCTCCAGTCTCGACAGAATTCTGATTCCTTAAGAATCTCCTTAAGGGAAGCTTCAATTTTGATCCTAAACTCATTATCCGCAACTAATGGGCAAATGGATTTTAAGGTGATGTTCTTTTTTCCGTTGGTCGTTGGGGGGTCAGTAATTCTTGCAACCCCAAGCAGCAAATTATCCCATAGAACTCTCTGAACAATATAGAAAAACAAGGAGGCAGCTTCATTCATTAGATCTATACGTGATTCCTTTGATCCGTATAATTCTTTGAACTCTGTCCATTTGTAGGTGATCCAGACAATTTCATTGTAAAGTGAATAGAGTAGAGAACCGAACTCTGGTCCAAGTTTGCGAATCATTTCTGCCTTTACCTCTTCTGTTGTTTGTGTCGCCATCTTGATTCAGAGCATGACTGCTAACGTTGTATATACTGCCATAATGCAGCATATGTCCTTATGATCAGGGTTCAAAAAGCCAACCAAGAGGGCTGATAACACTGAAAATTCATGAACCGTTGTTTGCTTGAAACCCAGCGTCGTTTAGTCGCTCTCGTTCCCCATCAGAACCAATATAGTTACTTTTTGATTGAAGTCCGATGAGCTTATGCCATCGCATTATGTCCGCCTACTGCCTCCACCGATACAACTCCGCCTCCGCCGCAATAAACCCAAACGCGCAAAGTGCTTGCCGGTGCCCACTTGCTCAAAGATCGGCTTCGCCTTCGCGGAGTCGCCGTTGTAATAGGTAATAGAGGCCTACACCGCCACTTCGCTTTTTTTGACTTTGGTTACTATTCCTACACCCAACCAATACAATAAAAGAAAGGGTATTCCTGGAATAAAGAATAGAAATAGAATTTCAAAGCCCTTCGGAATGTTCATTTGAGTAATATAAATGACAATGGCTGAGGCAAGGCCAACTAAACTAAATAGGATCGTCAATATCGGACTCCAGAGTTTGATATGTTGTAAGCGGTATAGTTGTATGGAGAGCCATATCACTAATGAGAAATGAATGAGCCGTCCCACTGCTACAATAGTAATGACAGTCAGGTTGTCATAAGATTTGCCGAATTCTTCTGCATGGTTTCCATGGTCAATCCATTCTTTTAATGCCTCTGGGTACAAATAGTGATGCGTGAACTCCCAAATAGATTCCACGAAAGCAAGAATAAAAAGCAAGGTCATTATCAACCTCGCCACATTTTTTATTTCCAATGAATTCCTCTTCAATAAAACCAGGGGGAAGGTTCCAAAAAGTAGCGCGGCCAGGAAGAGAAAAATATACCGTAAATGTTCACGTTCGGGATGCTCAAGCATTTTTATACTGAGGTCAGGCGCTGCGGCTAAACCGGTTATTCCGATAATAGGACAAATCAGTAGAAAAAGTAATAGTCCGCTAACTAATAAACTGCCGAATGACTGTTTGTAATACTTTGAAACGGCCAAGGCAACAACAACAAAAACCAATGAAATAGCCGTCCAAATTATTACATAAGTCTTAAAGCTGTTCGAGTCAACATAAGGCGAATATTGGCCAATCGGAATTCCAACCAAAAAGGGGAGTATGACTAAAATGAGAGTCGTAAGAGTTAGCAATATTTTCTTTGTCATTTTAAGTTGTTCGATGTCCTGAGTTAATTATGGGGTGTTACTGAAATCACTGCCAACGATCAGTGTATGCACACTGATCATCGAGTCGAAACGAAGTTAACTATTTATTTGACGAGCGAATTCCAGGTATGATGTCATCTAGAATGTTGGCGGTAGTGCATTCCGATGAATAGGTTACCAAACAAGTGGCCAATTATCCTTTTCAAGATGTAGCGCTATACCTACATAGATCAAGTAACCAGTGAGAATTGTCAGAGTTATGAAGCGAGTCTTGTTGGCCTTATAGATTCTGCAAACAATTGCGTAGACCAAACTAGAAAAGGCTGTAAGGATTGGTGGCCAGAATAGATTTATTAAGCCCCCAAGCTCATAATGGCTCATATCAACTGTAGTAGCCAGCGACCAACAAATAAATCCTGCCAATAGGATAATCATTATTCCTGTACTAATACTCGGGGTATTCTCTCTAGATGTCACAAATATTCAGTTATTTGATTAGCATTACCGCCAACATCTTTATGTCCAGCGCATCAAATCTCGTAACTCGGCATTGATTATTTCCTACTCCCTCCACCGATACAACTCCGCCTCCGCCGCAATAAAACCAAACGCGCCAAAGTGCTTTCCGGCAACCACTTCCTCAAAGATCGCCTTCGCCTTCGCGGAGTCGCCGTTGTACAGATACCAGTTGCCCACACCGTACCCCTGCGTGGCGAGGGATAAGTCGCGCTGCTCGGGGTCGGCGTCAGCGACGTGAAGAACCGAGTCGGGAGATAGTTTGCCCTGGTACATCAGGCAGCGCTTGTAATATGAGTCGTTCTCGATGATCTTCATGCCCTCGTGCACGTTGCCCACGATAGACTGCGCCAGCTCGGTCTTGCCCTGTCGCCGGTAAGTCATGTACATCCAGTCAACACAAGCCACCATCAAATCATCGTTGTCGCAGGTCTTCAGGCATTCAATATAAGCCTGCTCCGCCTTCGCGAAGTCGCCCTTGAGGTAGTAGGCGAGCGCAAGGTGATAGCGGATGTTGAACTGCAGCGTGGAGAGCGGTGTGTTGATCGCGTTGGGAATACCATCGGGTTCGATTTCAAGCGGAAAGCCAGCTGCCAACTGGTGCGCCTGCTCGAGGTCATCGATGGCGCGGTCAAACAGCCGCATGGAAATGTAACGATGTCCGCGGTGGCGATACAACTTGGCGCTCTTCGGGAATTTCTGGATGCCCTCCGTCAGGACATCCACGGCTTCCTGGTAACGCGAGAGATAACCGAGGCGTCGCCCGTACCAGATGTAGTTCTCTTCCGAAGGATCTGCCTCCCAGTTCGCTTTGGCAACGCGCAGGTTGCTGTCCAGCCGCGCCTGCACTTTGGCGGAACGGCTCGGCTCATAATAGGCTTTTCCCAGCAGGGAAATCACCACCGGGCTTTTCTTCTGCTCACCTGTCCCGCAGGCGGTGACAACTAACAAGAGGGCGAAGACCAGTCGATGCATAGGATGAGTTAGTTCATGCCCGGCTGTTTCAGGACGAAGCCGGCTTTGGTTTTTTCCGCATCAACGATCTTCTTCACGTCGGCGAGCAGCTTCTTCGCGTCATAGATGATACCATCTTTAACCGTGTAACTAATTCCGCCCACACGCTTCACGGTATTATCGTCCATTAATTTGATCGCGCCCACACCGTATAGCACCTGCAGGTTTTCCAAAGGGTTCTGATCCACGATAACAAAGTCGGCCAGCTTGCCAATTTCAACGGAGCCAATTTCTTTTTCCATGCCGATTGCCTGCGCGCCATAAAGTGTCGCTGAACGGATTACTTCGAGGGGATGGAAGCCCGCCTCACGCAGCAGTTCCAGTTCGCGGATGTAGCCGAAGCCGTACAGCTGGAAGATAAAGGCGTTGTCTGAACCGGCGGTAACGCGACCGCCGCGGTTTTTGTATTCGTTCACGAAGGTCATCCAAAGACGGAAGTTTTCTTTCCAAGCCACCTCTTGTTCGGTTCCCCACGAGAACCAATACGATCCGTGCGCGATGCGGCTGGGTTGGTAGAAGGCCCAGAGTTTCGGCAACGTGTACATTTCATGCCACTCCTGGCGGCGGGCGCGGTGCAGATCGCGCGATGCTTCATAGGTGTCGAAGGTCGGGTCGAGCGTGAAATCCATCTTCAGCAAGGTGTCCATCACCGCGTTCCACTTGGGTGTAAATGGTGCCGCTGCTTGTTTCCAGAGACGACCGGCTTCTTCAAAACGATTCTGTTCGTTGGAATAATTATAGTTGAGGGGATAGTTCTGCAGCGTTGAACTGGTCAGCATGGCCTCCGGCAAACCATACCAGTGTTCCATCGTGGTGAGACCGGCGGCAGCTGATTGCACCACATTCCAGCGGGCCACACCGAGTTGCGCATGGTGACAAGCGCTGCGGAGGCCGAGGCGCTTGTTCTCGCGGAGCGCGGCGTCCATGACTTCGGGTGAAGCCCCAAAAAACTTGATGCCGTCGGCGCCTTTCATTTTGTTTTCATTCACCCATGCTTTTGCCTGCTCGGCATTGCGAATCGGTTCCTTGGCACCTGAACCGAACGTCACGTAAGCTTTGATGCGGGGCGCGGTGATCAGGTTTTGTTCGCTTTTCTTTTTCTCATCGAGTACCCAGTCGATCCCGTTGCCGGAACCGGGCTCTCGGATGGTGGTGATACCGTGAGCCATCCAGAGTTTAAAGACATACTCCGCATCAGGGGCCTGGCCGCCGCCTATATGTCCGTGCATATCCACAAAGCCAGGGAGGAGGTACATGCCTTCGCAGTTGAGTTCCTTTCCACCAGGTTCCAGCTTGATGCGATTGGACGAACTGGCCATGCCGGGTGTAGGAAGGCCGAGGCTGGCGATGTTCACGATGCGATTTTGTTTGACGACGATATCGACCGGGCCCACGGGGGGCGCTCCGGTTCCGTCGATCAGCATGACGCCGCGGATGATGAGCTGGGTATAGGGTCCGTCACCCTCCTTTACTTCGGGTGCTTTTTTTACTGCATCCTGCGCGCCGACGCGGAACGCCAGGGTCAGCAGGGTGACAACGATTATTTTTTTCATGGAATTTTTGATGATAGTTGAAAACTACCAAAAAACTCCAGCATTACCCGATGAATTTACCCCCGGGCGGCTAATCCTGTACAACAATGGTCCCCTGGCTCCTGATGATGGTCCATTTGTTGCCGTTCTTCTGGTAGATCCGCATGAACTTGGACTGGCCGATGACGTGTCCTGACTTGGCTTTATTGAGCTGCTTCCCGGTCGTTACCCCGATATTCCCATAGACCCATGCCTTCACATCTTCGATGCTGATCAGGATGTGCGGACTTCCGGAGAGGTGGAACTCAAGTACTCCGGCTTTGTCGACGGAATGACCGGAAGCCAGAATCCCTTGGTACCGGTCATCATAAATCGAGGAGATCTTGGCGGTATCGCGGTTGATGATAGCCTGAAGCCGTTCGTTTTCTATTCGAACCAGGACTTCTTCCTGGGACTCGGTTTGACTGAAACACGGCAGGCATACTATGACCAACAAGGGCGCTAGCAGATGCTTCATAGGAGGGTGATTTTCTATACCAAATTTACCGTTTTTGAAGTAGCTTTCTGAGACTTCTGTCAGTCGTACAAGTCGTTTAAAGATGATTTATGTCAAGAGTAAGATTTATCGAAACCATCCAGGCGTCATATGCTCCAACGGGAGCCTCTATCTATTTGGGAGCCGGCGTTTTTGAAAAGGAAATCGTTCCAGAAGCAAAAGTGAATCTTCCCTTGCGGATGATGAACCGTCACGGGCTCGTAACCGGGGCCACGGGCTCAGGAAAAACCCGGACACTGCAGTTGCTGGCGGAGCAGCTATCGGCGGCGGGAGTACCGGTCTTCATGCCCGACATGAAAGGCGATGTTTCCGGCATAGCGGCGGAAGGTGTGGTCAATGACAAGATCCGCGAGCGTGCGGCCGCCCTCGGGGTACCGTTTACGCCTTCAGCTTTCCCGGTGGAACTGTATTCGCTCAGCGGAAAACTCGGAGCGCAGATGAGGGCCACCGTAACAGAATTTGGACCGGTGTTGCTCAGCAAAGTTCTTGAACTGAACGAAGTACAGTCAAGCGTATTGATGATCATCTTTAAATACGCCGATGACAAGGACCTGCCCATTGTTGACCTCAATGACCTCAAGAAAGTTCTCAATTACCTTTCAGAAGGAACGGGAGCTGCGGAGATCAAGGAGACGTACGGCAAAATATCGCCCGCCACGGCGAGCACTATTTTGAGAAAGATTGTGGCGCTTGAGCAGCAGGGCGTGAACCAGATTTTTGGGGAGAAGTCGTTTGACATCGATGACCTCCTGGAGAAAGTAGATGGTCGCGGGGTCATCAGCTTGCTGAATGTTTCGGATGTACAATCCCAGCCGGCAATCTTCTCTACCTTCATGCTGGCCCTGCTGGCGGAGATTTACCAGTCGCTGCCCGAGGCCGGCGACCTCGACAAACCCAAACTGGTGTTCTTCCTCGATGAAGCGCACTTGTTGTTCAAGGATGCGCCCAAGGCGTTCATGGATCAGATCGAGCAGGTGATCCGGTTGATTCGCTCGAAGGGTGTGGGTGTCTTCTTTTGTACGCAGGTGACCCAGGATGTTCCGGCCTCAGTCCTTTCTCAGCTCGGCAACCGGGTTCACCATGTCATCCGGGCGTTCACGCCCAACGATGTCAAAGATTTGAAGGATACGATCCGGACGTTTCCCAAGTCGGAGTTTTATGACATGGAGCAGCAGTTTACCCAATTGGGTATCGGCCAGGCGTTCATTACCGTGTTGAATGAAAAAGGTATTCCCACGGCCACGGTGGTTACGCACCTCGCGCCGCCGGCTTCCCGCATGGGGCCGCTCACCCCGCAAGAGTACCAGGGCCAGCTGGACCAATCGGAGCTGTACAAGAAATACAAAGACACGATTGACCCGCGAAGCGCCTTTGAAATTCTGAACGAGCGGGTACAGGCCATCCGCCAGGAGCAGGAAGCCAGCGCGCCGGCGGCCGCAAAAACTTCGGGCCGCCCTGCAAAACAAGAAAAGAGCACTTTTGAGGAAGTCATGTCTTCGCCAGTGGCGAAACAGGTCGGGCGGGAATTGGTGAGAGGGGTGTTTGGAATGTTGTTTGGATCAACGCCACGGCGTACCAGCACCCGTCGCCGGTATTATTGAGTATTGACCTATCTGTTACTACCGTTATGAAACGAGTTATTGCGATAATCATTAGCGTGATGTCCTTGACTTCATTCGCCCAGGATCAAAGCACGGTATCAAAAGGTGATTTCGGTTTGGGCATTGGCCTGGACTACGGCGGATTTGGCGGGCGTGTGGCCTTTCATCCGGCGCCCAAGGTGGGGTTGTTCGGCGGGTTGGGTTATAACCTGGCCGGAGCGGGCTATAACGTTGGCGCCGCCTGGCGGATTTCACCCGACAAGCAAACTTGCCCTACACTGGGCGTGATGTACGGGTATAATGGCGTGATTGTCGTGGAAGGCGCCAGCCAGTACAACAAAATTTATTATGGCCCTTCTTTGGCGGCAGGACTTGAGTTTCATTCCAAGAGGAAGAACGGTAATTATTTCAATGTGGAACTGGTGGTACCCTTCAGGCCACAAGCCTTTACCGATGACCTCAACACGTTGAAGAACAACCCCGCCATTCAGTTCAAGAATGAGCCGTGGCCGGTAGCCATCAGCCTGGGGTATCATTGGGCGTTTTAGATTGTCCTAAGCCACCTTGGCCATCAGGTACTTCTTGGGCGTTATCCCGAACTTCTTTTTGAATGCGGCGATGAAGTGGCTGGGATTAGTGTAGCCCACCTGGTAGGCTACTTGCGCCACCTGGAACTTCTGGGAATCGAGCAGAACCCGGGCGTGGTCGAGCTTGTGATCAAGCAGGTAGCCGTAAACTGTGTTCCCATAGATTTCTTTGAATCCTGCCTTGAGCTGATGTTCATTCAGCCCGGCGAGCTTGGCCAGTTCGCGGATCGTCGGAGGGCGTTCTTCGTGGGCAAGTAAGTGCTCTTTGGCATTCTTTATTTTTCGCACCATGTCCTCGTTGTTGAGAAAAGGACAATTTTCCATATCGGGCTTGCGCTCTGAAAAATAGAGGGCGAGCAATTCAAGAATTTTTCCCTGGTAGAAGAGCCGGTTGGCGTTTGGGCTCAGCTGGATGTTAAACAACTGGTTGAGTTCCACCAGCAGGTTGGCGGGGATGTCGCGCTCATCGTAATACTTCTGGCGAATATTCTCCGGCTTAAGAAAGGGGAGTGGCTCGTGGGTGAACAACTCGTGCAGGCGTTCCAGGGTAATGTCCATCAGCACCATCTTCGAATGCGGGGCCAGCTTGAGCCGGAAGGGAAGTTCCTGGTCAGGGTTGAAAAAGAAATAGTTGCGACGCCCATGGATCTCCCGCTGGTAATGCGGACCAAATTCAAAGATGGCGTTGCCTTCCAGGCAGAAGTAGAAATGAATGATCGATTTACGGATCAGGCTGGGCAGCGTCAAGCTGGAGTCTGTCGTGTTTTCCAGGACAGAGAGGGTCTGATCCGGCGAGTTGAACAAAACTCTTCCTTCACTGTTTGAGGTATTTTGGCTTTCCACCTGGGGGTCATTTTGAGTGTTCATTTGGCAAAAGTACCTCATTAGAGAGCTCTAATTATGCTAAAAGTCAGGTTTTATGGTGTTTTATACCCACAAATGACTGATTTTAGTCAGGTAGGCATTAATCGTACTGATCTGGGTATTTTTGAATGCCGGGCCCGCCAATCTTTGCGCCCGTGAAGACTGCGCTGATTGCATCTGTACTTATTCTTCTTGCTACCTATTCGTTCGCGCAGGAGGCCGATACACTTGCACCCCAGCAGTTGGAAGCCTTGGTCGTGACGGCCACACGTACTGAAAGAACCATGGGCGCCCTGCCCATGCTGGTGATGGTAGTTCCCAAGATGCAGATCCGTACCATGGGCTCACTGCGTCTCACCGAAGTGCTCACCGAACAAACGGGGCTTGCCGTTGTTCCGCAGGTGAACGGTCAGGGCAGCGGCATCCAGATCCAGGGACTTAACCCGGATTACACCTTGATCCTGCTGAATGGAGAACCCCTCATCGGCCGATACACCGGCTCACTCGAATTGAGCCGCATCGCGGTTGGTAACATCAAACAAATCGAAATCGTCAAGGGTCCTTCTTCCAGCCTGTATGGTTCGGATGCGTTGGCGGGCGTGGTGAATATCATTACCGAGCGACCAGATGGTACGCGGGGTAGTTTCTATTCGCGTTATGGCACCAACCAAACCCTCGACCTTACTGCTGATTACGGAACAACGTCCGGAAAGTGGGGATTTTATGTTTTTGGCAATCGCTACAGCACCCATGGATATGACTTGTCGCCGCAGAATTATGGCAATACAGTTTCTCCGTTCCACAGCTACACGGGCAGTGCGAGAATCAGTTATTCATTTTCCCCCCGTACCGAGTTGGTCCTGTCCGGGCGCTATTTCCGCGAGAAGCAACAATATGATTTTGAAGTGCTGACCGGCAACAATGAGAAGATCCTCACCACCGGCGATGGCATCACGTCCGATTGGAACTTTAATCCGGTACTAACTCACCGTTTCAATGAGCGCACCAAAGTAACCGCACGTCTTTACGCCACGCACTACCAGACCGAAACGCGGTTGGTCAACCCGGCCACGGATACACTGTATTACACCGATGATTTTCGGCAATCGTTTCTTCGGCCGGAACTAAACCTTGAATACTTCCTCGGGCGACAGCACGATTTCACGGTGGGCGCCGGTGCGAATCTTGAGTCTGTTGAGACCATGCGCTACGGCGATGCCATTACCCGTCACCAGGAAACCAAGTATGCTTTTCTCCAGGATGAATGGACGCCGATGGACAGGCTGAACGTGATTGCCGGCGCCCGGTATGACTACAATACCGTCTATGGGTCACAGCTCAGCCCCAAGTTGTCGTTGCGCTATGAATTGGGAAAACATGTTGCGCTCAAGGCTTCGTACGGAGTTGGATTCAAAGCTCCGGATTTTCGGCAGCTCTACCTGAATTTCAACAACTCGGCAGCGGGTGGATATAGTGTCCTGGGTACGGAAGTCGTTGAGGCTCGCCTGGCACAAATGGATGCGCAAGGACTCATCAGCGGCTACCTCATCGACCCGGCATTGCTCGGCAACCTTGAAGCGGAACGCTCGCAGGCCTTCAACGTCGGCGCACGCGCGGATTTTTTCAGCAAGCTGGTGATGGATGTCAACCTCTTTCACAACTCCATCAACAACCTGATCGAAACGCAAGCTGTGGCGGTGACCACCGCCAACCAGACGATTTACAGCTACCGGAACATCAAGCGCGTCTATACCCAGGGTCTGGAGGCCAACCTGACCTATCCGCTTTCCAGGAAGATTTCGTTGTCGTTGGGCTACCAGCTTCTTTACGCCAAGGATGCCGACGTAGTGGACAAGGTGGAGCGGGGAGAAGTCTATTGGAGAGATCCCGTTACCCTCGTGACGCGTCGCCTGCAACCGGACGAATACTTCGGTTTATATAATCGCTCACGGCATATGGGCAACTTTAAAGTCTTTTATAATGATCCTTCGGGATGGGAGGCCAGCGCCCGCGTGATCTACCGCGGCCCGTATGGCATGGGTGATATCCGGGGTAATATCCAGGGCGAAGTGCTTCCTCCTTCCGATATCAATGGGAATGGAATCCTGGACACCCACGATCATTTTGTCTCGGGTTATGCGCTGGTCAATTTGTCCCTGGCGCGCGTGCTGCGCTCGGGACTTCGGTTCCAGGTGGGTGTCGACAACCTGTTCGATTACACCGATCCGATTTATATCCCCAACATCCCCGGCCGACTGGTCTATGCCAGCGTCGGGTTCACTTTCCAAAAGAAAAACAAATCAAACGTAAACCCTTAGTTACTATGTTAAACAATCGCTTTTCTCTCCTGGTTCTTGGCGTGGCTTTCATCACCTTGAGCTCGTGCTCGAAGAACGACCCGGCGCCCGTTACGGTGCAGTCGCAGACCATCACCAACCTTCCCGCCGATCCGCCCAGTGGTGGATATGATCCGATGAATGGCCAGCCCATCGGGGTAACCAAGAAGTATACCTTCTTCAGTTTCAAGACTGGTGCAATCGTACTGAACGCGGACAGCGCCACCGCCAATTGGGATATTGGCTTCAATGGCACTACGATTTTAGTCAACAGCGGCACGAGCGGCCCCGGTACAGCCGGCGCGCAGGTGGTCACTGGAATTTTTGACGAGCTCGCCAATGCGCCCACAACGGGATACCTGACGGACAACAAGACTACCGTGCCCGCCACCTACGCGATTCCTAAAGGTTCGGGTAATGGCTGGTATAATTACAACGGCGCCACCAACGTCATTTCACCGATCGCCGGACGTATTATTGTCGTGAAGACCTCGGAGGGCAAATATGCCAAGATGGAAATCCTAAGCTATTACAAGGATTCCCCGGTTTCACCCGCGAGCACCGACGTGGATCGCTACTACACATTCCGGTACGTGTACCAGTCTGGCACCGGTACAAGCTTCAAATAGCAGGAATTCAGAAAAGTGTTCAGGCCGGGTCTTCCTGGCCTGAACTTTTTTCTACTTATAGTTCTTCTCCCCGGCCATGATCGCTACGCTGAGGATGTTTTCTCGCGGAGGAAGAGGGCACGAATAATTGTCGTTATAAGCGCAGTAGGGATTGTAGGCCTTATTGAAATCCAACTCAATGGTAGTGGCCGCCGGGATCTTTCGAAGATCGAGATAACGCCCCCCGCCATAAGTCTGACCGGCACTCGTTCCGTCGGCAAATGCAAGGAAGAGCTTGCCACGATTCGGACCCATGTCCATGATTTCCAGGATCAGCAATTTGTACTCCTGGCCATCCAGTTCAAAAACCGCCCAGGCATAATCAAGGTAGCGCTCCTGTTCACCGGTACTGGTTTCCAAAACCCTGACCTGCTTGTTGGTCACCGGTTCAAGTTTTGCCAGGACCCTGTACTTTAAATCAGGCGGGAAATAGTTTAGGGCCCGGATCGAATCCCCCTTGTCTTTCATGGGCGACTCGGCACCTGATTTCATAAACTCATCTTTTCGGACACGCTCCTCGTTGATCACAGTCGAATATTCTTCGGGGGTTGGACCGGAGGAGATTGAGAAATAAACCATCGCGGCAATAGCGGCGATAACCAGGGTGATCAGTATTGTCGAGCGCTTCATAAGGAGTAGTAAGGTAGCCGGCTAAAGCATCCCTTCATCCGCAAAACTAAAATACTTCGGGCCACAAACGATCAGGTGGTCGAGCAATTGAATTTCAAGAAACTTCCCTGCTTCCTTCAACTTACGGGTGAGGTCGATATCACTTTGACTGGCGGTGCGGTTGCCGGAGGGATGATTGTGTGCCACGATGATCCCGCTGGCCAGGTGATCCAGGGCGCCTTTGAAAATGACCTTGGGGTCGGCCACGGTCCCGCTTACTCCGCCTTCACTGATGCGTTGTTTCCGAATCAGCCGGTTCGCCCGGTTGAGCAAGAGAACCCAGAACTCCTCGTGCGGAAGGTCCATCAGGTCGCCACAGATCAAGTCATACGCTTCCCGTGAGGATCCCACCTTGGGCTTTTCGTGCACGTCCGTCTCTTTTCGGCGTCGTCCCAGCTCGAGAGATGCTACGATGGCTATGGCCTTCGCCGGGCCAATGCCGTTGATGCGTGTCAGATCTTTGGCGGTCATCCGGGCCAGCGCGGGTAACTGGTGATCAACGGCTTCGAGGATTCGCTTAGCGAGGTCGAGTGCGCTGAGTTTCCGCGATCCGGTGCCGATCAGGATGGCGATGAGTTCGGCATCAGAAAGGGCAGCGGTACCCTTCAACAATAATTTCTCCCTTGGGCGGTCTTCGGGAGACCAGTTCTTAATGGCCAGTGGCTTTCCGTCTTCGATCTGCATCCGGCGAAGCTATCCGGGATGTGCAAGCGCACAAAAGAAAGAGCGGCAGGAAATCCTGATCGTTTTTGCAGGGCATAAAAAAACCCTCCTTCACCCGGGGGCAAAGAAGGGAAAAATGGGGTCTTTAGCGATTAGGCCAGGGCGTTGACCTTCTTGGTCAACTTTGACTTCTGGTTAGCCGCTTTCTTCCAATGAATGACATTCTTCTTGGCCAGTTTGTCGATCATGGAGGTCACTTCCTTCAGGAGGGCCTGGGCCTCGTCCTTTTTGGTCGTGGTGAGGAGTTTCTTGATCTGGGTACGGGTGGTCTTATGCTGATAGCGGTTACGTACGCGCTTCTTTTCGTTGGCCCGGATGCGTTTTTCGGCTGATTTGTGGTTTGCCATGTGTCTTTTAAAAAGGACTGCAAAAATATACCCTTAATCCGGATTTGCAAAACCTTGTCCAGAACAGGCTATTTGCCCTTTGCCGTACCCTCAAACAGCAGCCGGCAGTTGGGATCGAGGTCCAGCGCCGTCGGGCGACCTTTTGAGGCCAGGGTAAATTGGCCAGCAGTAGCCGTAATGTCCAGGGTTTGATCCACCACCGTTCCATCCTCCATCCGAAGACGAATTTCCAGGGGAAAACGGAAGGGGTTGGGCTGTTCTTGTTTGACCGATACTTTCACGGTTGACTTTGCCTTATCATAGGTCCACGTGACCGATAAGCTGGGTTGCCCGGGTGTATAGAGCCACTGGCGGAAGAAATCGCCCAGGTTCTTCCCGGATGCATTTTCCATGACCTTCTGGAAATCAGCAGTCAATACATTTTGATCGCGGTAAGTCTTGTAATAAGTACGGATACCACTCCAGAATGCTTCGTCACCTACCGCTTGCCGGAGCATATGTAAAACCCACGAAGCTTTTTGATACGTGTTTGTGCTGAGCACCTTGCGGATTTCGGTGATGGTCGTATCCACTATGGGCTTCGGGTTGGTCTTGAAATACTTTACCACCTGGTCGCGGTCTTTCGCCAGTTCCGCTTTCATCGGGGCAGAGCCATGTGCCTGCTCGAGGAACAACAGCGCAAAGTAGGTGGCAAATCCTTCGCTCACCCACACATGATGCCAGTCTCTCTCGGTCACGGAATTCCCAAACCACTGGTGGGCGGATTCATGGGCGATCAGTTCTTCGATGTTGTTTTTTCCTGTCACGGCTGATTCGCGGTAAAAGATATTTCCAGCATTCTCCAATCCGCCCCATCGTGTCAGGGATTGCACGTGTGCTAGTTTCTCGTAGGGATAGGGACCAATGTTTTTATGAAAGTATTCGAACACTTGGACGCCAACCGCAAAATCATTGAACCCGGCATCGCGATCCTGGGGATAGACCCAGATACTCTGTGGAATTTGATCGACGATGGCCTTCTCCTCCGTGGCGAAACGGGCTACACCTACCGCGGTGACTTTCATCGCGATTGGGACAGACTCCACGTAACGGGTCAGCTTCATTCCTTTCTCCAGGTTGGTTTCTTCCTTCTTTACACCGCTGGCCACAACCTGGTATTTTTCCGGTGCCACAATGATGAATTCCAGGGTGGCTTTGTCGGAAGGATGATCAATGCACGGTAACCAGTAGTGACCCCGGTCCGGCCAATGATCGGCGAAGTAGGTGCGGTCACCATACCGGTTCTTCCCAATGAGAATACCATCTTCCGGCTCACCGGCATACCGTACCCGGACCGTCTTCACTTGTCCGACCGTCGTTGCCGCGGGCAAGGTTAACGTGAGTCGCCCTCCTGTATGTTTATAGTTGATTGACTTTTCATCCATCGTGACTTCTGACACGGTCATTCCCCGGCCTTGAGGTGACTTTTCAGCGAGGTCGAGAAAGAAGGTGTCGGTGGCCTTCTTGAACAGGATGGTGATCTGTGCCTCGCCATGAATGATATTGGTGGAATCATTCAGGGTAATCCGGAATGAATAGCGTTGTACATCCACGGCGTCTTGGCGTGGATAAGGATCCGTCGCATGTGCGATTGTCAGGAAAACCGTCAGCAGGAGCGCAAGGGTGTACTTCATGGAATGAATACTTTCGGCCTGAATGTAAGCGGATGAGGCCAGCCCTGAAAGTGCTTTTGTTATTGATGGTGGTAATGAATTCCGGCTGGGGCTTCTTTGGGCATGAAGCCATCAATCGATTGGCCGTCTTTGCGCTGCCCCCGGAGATGATCGTTTTCTACAAACGGCACATCGATTACCTGGCAGAAGCTTCTGTCAACCCCGATCGCCGGCGGTACGCAGTAAAAGAGGAGGGGCCGCGTCATTATATCGACCTGGATAGCTATGGTGACAGTGCCATGGTCTTGCTTCCCAAGTACTGGAAGGAGGCAGTGAATAAGTTGGGCGAAGACACACTGATGGCGCATGGCATCGTGCCCTGGCATATTGTGAGGATGACGAATCAACTGCAGGAGGCATTCTTCATCAACGACCCTGATCGAATTCTGAAGTGCTCAGCGGAATTGGGGCATTATGTGGCTGACGCGAATGTTCCTCTTCACACCACCAAAAATCACAACGGTCAACTCACCGGTCAGCACGGCATTCATGGATTCTGGGAGTCGCGGTTGCCCGAGCTATTCTCCGCTCAGTATGATTTTGTGGTGGGTAAGGCGGCTTATGTTCCGGACGTTCAGCAGCGTGCATGGGACGCGGTTGCGCGGGCGCACCAAGGCGTTGATTCGGTATTGGACCTGGAGCGCATTCTCGCCATCAATCACTCCAACATCCGGTATAACTACGAGACGAAAGGCAAGCAGACGGTCAGAGTTTATAGTGTTGATTACTCAACCAAGTACCACGAAATGCTGCGCGGCATGGTGGAGAGACAGATGAGGGCGAGTGTGAAGATGACGGCTGATCTGTGGTACACCGCTTGGGTGGACGCGGGCCAGCCGGATTTGCGGTTGCTGCTTTCCTACCGACCAACTGAGGAAGAGCTTCGTGCACGAAAGGCGGAGTGGGAACAATGGCAACTGCGCCGGTTTGCTGCACGCGACCATGAATTGCAAAAGTAACTAGTCAGGTTGCCGGGTTATCGTTCCGTCAATCTGAATTGCACGGGGAGGATTAGGTAAGTTGGTACATTCTTTCCTTCGCGAATGCCCGGCCGCCAATGACCAGACGTAGATCGCAGCGCCTTCTCAATGATCTTGTTAGTAGCATAGTCTACGGATCGTATCGGTTTGATCTTTGTTACCTCCCCCTGTGCGGAAACGACAAAACTAAAAAACGCGTCCCCCTGCATACCCTTCTTACGTGAAATCCTGGGGTAGTCAATTTTTCTGTGCACATACTTGTAGAAGGCCTCCATTCCTCCCTGATATTCGGGACGCATGTCAACCTCAATGAAACCCCCATCGATTGTTATAAGGTCTCCCGTTTGATAATAGCTGATCATCGCATCGCGGGTTGACAAATCAATTTTTTCCCAGTAACCGTGCCGGGCATAGCAAAGACACCGTCCCTTTTCGAGCGCACTGTCCTTCACAAACGTCACGGTAGGCATCTCCTTGATCAATTCGTCAGCTGTGGTCGGGCGACCGTGTGCATCGAAGTATTGCCATGCTCCCGTCCGCACACCTTTTTCAAAGAACCCTTTGGCCAGGAGACGGCCGCCTGGTCGGTAGTACTCGAAAGATCCCTTCTTTGTCAATCCATTGCGGGAGCCGGCCTGGCCTTTGACAAGGAGATTTCCGTTTTTGTCATAGTCCTCGAAATCCACATCCATCAATTTTCCGGCAACCGGCCTGGTAATGCGTAGGAATGCGTAGTGGTCGGCGCTCACAAAATTTTCACACGAATCCAGGTAATATCTTTTCTCCTGGGCTCGGACACTGGTACCTATTACCATCAGTACAATGACAATTGATCTGAGCATTCGCAATGAACCTTTCAAATATACGCAGGCAGGTGTGGTATGCCGATGCCTGAACTGGATACCTTTACATTTCGTTTAATTGACCTTTGCAGACCATTTTGGAGTAATTACCTTGGATATCTGATGAAAAATCCAAATATTCGAAAAACTTAACCGACCAATCGCCTATGGGTTTATTCAACGATCCCAATCGAATTCCCGAAAATTACGGGCTAAAGACCGCCGGAGGACTGGCGGTTTATTTCATTGCGATGCAACTGATCGACAAGCACCATCACGTGGAGCTGCGCCTGTTCAACCTGGTCATCCTTTCGGTCGGTATTTATTACGCGTTGAAGAAATTCAAGAATACTCATGAGCACCACATGAACTATTTCCGTGGCCTCATCGTAGGTGTCGCCACCAGCGCGATTGCCTCAGTGCTGTTTGGCGCTTTCCTTTTCATCTACATGAAAATCAATCCTTCGCTGCTGCAGTCAATCCAGGAAAACGAGCCAATGGGTCATTACCTGAATGAGTACATGTCGGCGTTCATCGTCGCCCTCGAAGGGGTCTTCTCCGGGCTGCTGGTGACGTTCGTACTCATGAACTACGTCGATTCGGATGAGGTCAACGACCCGGCCGGCGAAAGCGATTAGACAGAATCTCCCTACATCACAAACCCCCTCTGGTCAGGGGGTTTTTTGTTTAACTTGCCTTCCTTAATTCCAAGCTCTATGCGGTATGTGCCAATCGATCCTGCATTGTTCATCAACAACCGGAAGCGACTCATCAAGGAACTCAAGCCAGCGTCCCTGGCCCTGCTGAACTCCAACGACATCATGCCCACTACCGCCGACGGCACGATGCCTTTCAAACAGAATAGTGATCTCTTTTACCTTACCGGCATCCACCAGGAGGAATCCATCCTGCTGCTGTGCCCGGGATTTTGTGAGGAAGGAAAGCGCGAGATACTTTTTCTCCGCGAGCCCAACGAGCACCTGGAAAAATGGCACGGGCATAAACTCACCAAGGCGGAGGCCACGGCCATTTCCGGCATCAAGACGGTCATGTGGCTGTCGGATTTTGAAGGCATGTTTCATCACCTCATGGTTATGAGCGGTTCGGAAAATGTTTACCTCAATTCCAACGAGCACTACCGGGCCGAAGTAGTGGTGGAAACCCGTGACGCGCGCTTTATCAAATGGTGCCAGGCCAGGTACCCGCTCCATACCTACCAACGGCTGGCACCCATCCTGGCCAAACTGCGGACCATTAAGCAACCGCAGGAACTGAAGTTGATGCAGCGTGCCTGCGATATCACCGAAAGTGCCTTTCGCCGTGTGCTGAACTTTGTGAAGCCGGGTGTGATGGAATACGAAGTGGAGGCGGAGTACACCCACGAATTCCTCCGAAACGGTTCGCGGGGACATGCGTACACACCGATCATTGCCTCCGGAAAGAACAATGTGATCCTCCATTACATCGACAATGACCAGCGTTGCGCCAAGGGTGACCTCCTGTTGCTCGACGCGGGCGCTGAATACGCCAATTACAACGCCGACCTCACCCGCACGATTCCCGTCAGCGGGCGGTTTACCAAGCGGCAGAAGGACGTGTACAACGCCGTGCTCCGCGTGCAGCGAAAGGCCATGAAACTGATGAGCGCCGGGATGGTCTATTTTGATTACCACCGTGAAGTGGAAAAGCTGATGCAAAGCGAGTTGATTGGGCTTAAGCTCATTTCGAAATCCGATCTTAAAAATCAAAAGCCCGGGCAGGAAGCGTTTCGGAAGTACTATTACCACGGTACATCGCACATGTTGGGCCTGGACGTACATGACCTCGGCAACATGCACGCCACCATGGCGGTAGGATCCGTCTGGACCGTTGAACCGGGTATCTACATCAAGGAAGAGGGGATTGGCATCCGCCTCGAGAACAACGTGGTCATCCGCAAAAACGGTGTGGACGATCTGATGAAGAACATCCCCATTGAAGCGGAGGAGATCGAAGAGATCATGAACAGCAAGTGAGTATGCGCAAACTCATCGGCACCGGATGTGTCGTTCTATTGGTGGCTGCCTTCAGCCAGGCCCATGAGTTTTGGCTTCAATCCGCCAGGTATCGCTACAACGTAGGTGAAGAGATGAACGTGGCCTTCATGGTGGGTGAAAACTTCCAGGGTGAGCCCTGGGACCTGGGCCGCCACAAAGTGGAGCGGCTGGAGATTCACACGGGGATCACGGTAAAGAAGTTGGAGAAACAGGTAACGCCCACCAAAGGAAAGAACCTCATCTACAAGTTTGACCGGGAAGGAACACACCTCGTGGCCCTTGAAAGCAACTTCGCCTTTATTGAACTGAGCGCCGATACCTTCAACACGTACCTGGAGGAGGATGGCTTGGAGAATATCCGCGATGAACGCCGTCGATCCGGCCGCACGGGGAAACGGGCCAAAGAGTATTACAAGCGATATGCGAAGATGATCGTTCAGTGCGGTACTAAGCTCGACAACACCTTCCGCCGGAGTGCGGGTTTTCGCTACGAGATTTTCCCGTTGGCCAACCCGGCCACCCTGAAGCCGGGCGATTACCTTGATTGCCAGGTGATGTGGGAAGGCAAACCTGCCGCCAACGTGATGGTGAAAGTGTGGAGCCATGTGGGCAACCGCATTTTTTTGCAGAACATCTATTCGGAGAAAGACGGCACCATCCGTTTTCCCATCAGCAGTACCGGCCCGTGGATGGTGAGTTCGGTCAGGATGATTCCTTCCGAGCAGGAAGGCGCGGACTATCAGAGCCAGTGGGCCAGTTTGGTTTTTGAAATACAATCGCCATGAGTGAATCCTCCATTTCGTCCGACAAGGCTCCCGAGCCGGTGGGCCCTTACCCGCACGCGCGCCGTGTGGGCAACCTGTTGTTTCTCTCCGGTGTGGGGCCGCGCAAGCGGGGATCGAAGGAAATTCCCGGCGTCTTCCTGGATGCCAATGGCAACATCACCGCGGCCGACATTGAAACGCAATGCCGTTCGGTGTTTGAAAATGTCCGGCACGTGTTGGAGGCATCGGGCGCGCGGTGGGAAGACCTGGTCGATGTCACCGTCTTCCTCACCAACATGAAGCGCGACTTTGCGACCTACAACCGGGTCTACAAGGAATACTTCCCGGACCCCGCCACGCAGCCTTGCCGCACCACCGTGGAGGTCGGCGCGTTGCCGACGCCTATTGCGATCGAGTTGAAGTGTGTTGCGGTGGTGAGCGGTGTTTGAGTAAGCGACTATTTCTTGTTTTGATACGGTAGCTGAGGTACTCGAAGCCGCCGTTGCGTTTGCCACGGATCAAGTGCGTGCGAACAGGTCGTTCACCTTTGCGGGCCAATCAGATTATCTCTCGGATACAAAGTTCCTGTGGCCCTCTTTTGAATTCTTGTTTATTGCCCCGGGTTGCACCCGGGGCTACAAAATGTTCAACCCTGACGCGGTTTGTTTGCACATGGTTGGTGTTCTTCACCAGCTATGGGCCAGGTGGGATTTCTTTGATATGGTGGCTGAGGCTCCCGAAGCCACCTTGGTTCTCCTTTGTACCAATGAAGATTGAACTACCGAAGCTTCGCCTTCAAAATCACAATATCGTGAAGCTCAGTCTCCGGCTTCTGCCGGTGGGCATCATCATAACCACCCCACTGGCTGTTGGCCACATAATAAAATAGGTGATCGTCTACTGTTCCGATAGTCGGTTCGTTCATGGCAGGATGCGCCTGGTCGATGAGCGTGGCACCAATAATCGTGTCCATCGGGCCATTGAGCACATAACGTGTTGCCCGCAGGGGTGACGTGCCGTTCTGGAGCGCGATCAAGGATCCGTCGTAAAAGGTCAAACCATCAATTCCCTTTAGCGAGTTTTCAATAGAGGATTGAATCTTGACCAAGGCCCTTGTCTTCATGTCCAACCGGTAAGGCCCCTTGATGTAGTCGGAGATGAAGAGGTATCGGCCGTCCGGGCTGAACGTGATCCCCTGGAGGTTCCAGAATTCACTGGATTCAAAAAAGAGGTCGAGCGAACCGGTTTGTTCGTTGACCTTGAAGATGACGTTGTTCTTTGAATCGGAAACGAACACCTCTCCCCTGGAATTCAGAACAAGGTCACCCAACACATGACCTTTCTTCACCGCCGGAATATATTGTCGTACCTGTTTGCCCGACTTGAGATCAAATTGGAAGACAGCCGATTTTGCAGTGCTGTCGTAATCCTGCATCTCTTCGATCGGCGACGAACATGCCCAAAGAACATTCTTCTTCGGGTCTACCCGTACGCCGAATACCGCCGTCATTCCATTTGCCCCTGCGCTGGTGAAATCACTCGCGTTCCCTTGCGGGTCCACCTTGACAATCTTGCGGCGGTGAATACTCCCGAGATAGAATGTTCCGGTGGCCGGATCGACAGTCACTGCCTCAATATGCAAGGTGCGGTCGCGAAGAACAACCGCAGTGTCTGACGACACAATCGGCAGTTGAAGTTTCTTTTGAAGTTCGAGGAGGCTGCGGAAATCCGCACGGTCCTTCAGCGTGGCGAGGTCAGGCTGGTCGGCCAGCTTGAACCCGGCGTTGATTTGAATGGCTTTGCGGAGGTAAGTGATGCTTTCTTCAGGCCGGTTGGTGAGCGCACAGAGGACACCAAGCTGGTAAAGTATTCCCTGATGGTACGGATGCAGCGCGTGAGCGGACATCATCCGATCATAGGCCTGGACGTAATCCTTTTGTGCGATGAACTGTCGTGACTCGGTGAGGTAGACATTCAGTTGAGGGTTTTGTCCCGCTGCAGAAAGAGCGACCAGGAGAAGCAAAAAGGTAATTTTCATCATGCGATAAGGTAGGGTAGCGGGAGAAAGCCACCTATACCAACGCATGGAGGATATTTTCGGTTGTGTTAGACCGCCCCAATCCATCCCGGATCAATGGTTGTCGTTTCGGCGGTGGTGGCTGAGGCTCCCGAAGCCACCACCACACCACCTCTAATAAAGGTATTGGCTAAACCGCGAAACTCTCGCCACACCCACAGGTGCGGGAGGCATTTGGGTTGATGAACTGGAATCCCTTGCCATTGAGGCCATCGGAAAAATCCAGGGTGGTGCCCAGCAGGTACAGCAGGCTCTTCTTGTCCACGAGGATCTTGACACCCTTGTCTTCAAATACCTGGTCCACAGGTTTGATTTCGTCGTCGAAATTCAAATCGTACATCAGCCCTGAACAACCGCCGCCCTTCACCGACACGCGGACGTTGTTGTTCGGCGCGAGGCCTTCTTTGGCCCGCAGTTCGATGATCTTCTCTTTTGCTTTATCGGTAACTAAAATCATTTCAATGCAATTTAACTGACCGGGTTCAACACTACGCTAAAGACGGTAATGGTATTCCGATCCCTTCCATAATAGAGTTTCTCCAACGCCTCGAGGATATTGCTCGCGCGGAAGTACGAAGTGTGCAATTCGTGTTCGCCACGCGCTACCCACTGGATGGTGTAGGAGTTTTCCTTCTCCTTGTAATTCTTGACGTAGTCCAGCATTTTCCGCAAGGCATTCACCTTGTCGGAAGCTCGCTCGGAGTGGAAGAGGAAAGACTGGCTATGGCGCGGGTTGATGGTGATCAGGTCAAGCTTCACCGTGCCTTCGAAAGTGCTGAATTCGAAGATAAGGTCAGCCGTGCGCAAGCCAAGGTAATCCTTGATCTGCTGCTGGATCTTGGCCGCCTCCACATGTGTATCGCCCGTCGTCTCAATCATGTACCTTTGTATATGGCCTAAAACCTTTCTAATCCGCCAAAAGTTTCATCCCTTGGACAAAAATAGCAAAGAACCCGTAATCCTCAGGAAATGAATAAGCTGGAGCACATCGGCATCGCCGTCCGCAACCTGGACGAATCCAACAAGCTTTTCGCCAGATTGCTGGGCGTGGAGCATTACAAAATCGAAGTGGTGGAGCGGGAGGGAGTTCGCACCTCCTTCTTCAAGGTGGGAGAGGTCAAGATTGAGTTGCTGGAAGCCACTCGACCCGATTCGGCCATCGCCACCTTCATTGAGAAACGCGGTGAAGGTATCCATCATCTTGCCTTTGATGTCTCGAGCGTCGAAAAGAAAATTGCAGCCTTCACGGAAGATGGCTTCAAGGTGTTGTCCGACAAGCCGATGACGGGAGCCGACAACAAGATGATAGCCTTCCTTCATCCTAAGTCGACTAACGGAGTACTGGTGGAAATTTGCCAGGATAAAGGCAGCTAAAAATCAGGCCCCTTCTTCGGGTGAATTCCGTATTGGGTCTTGTTGTAATACTTCCACTTCCGTTTCCCGATCGCTGTGTCCGAATACGATTTTGGACCACAGGCTGCCAGCAAAATAACGGAGACCAGGAGGATCGAAATCACGGTTTTCATAACGCGCTTGATTTGACCTGAATACTGGTTTCGAGGGCAGGTTCGTCAAATTCGCCGTTATCCCTCTATTTTTGCCGTCGAATAGACCAAGCCATCGCCAAACCACCACCCCATGACTGACAAGCGCACCGACATTTCCACCCTCGGCGAATTCGGCCTGATCGACCGCATCAGCAGCGGTTTCACGTTGAGAAACACCTCGTCACTCAGGGGCATCGGCGATGATGCCGCGGTGATCGACGCCGGAGAGGAGGTCATGCTCCTTTCCACCGATATGCTGGTGGAAGGCATTCATTTTGACCTCTCATACACTCCGCTGCAACACCTGGGCTACAAAGCCGTAGCCGCCAACGTATCTGACATTGCGGCCATGAACGGCAAACCCGAACAAATCATCGTCGCCATGGCAGTTAGTAACCGCTTCTCGGTCGAGGCGATCGACGCGCTCTTCGAGGGCATCCGTGCCGCCTGTGATGAATATAAGGTTGACCTGGTGGGAGGGGACACTACCGCTTCACCAGCAGGTCTGGTCATCAATGTCAGTGTACTCGGTCGTACGAAGAAAGGGAATGAGGTGTACCGCAGTGGAGCCAAAGACAACGATGTGCTCTGCGTCTCCGGCGACCTGGGTGGCGCTTACATCGGCTTGCAGATACTTGAGCGCGAGAAAGAAGTCTTCCTGGCCAATCCCAATATGCAGCCTGAACTTGACAAACATGAGTACGCGGTAGGCCGTCAATTGCGGCCCAAGGCGCGCATGGACATTATCTATGAGCTGGCCGACCTGGGGGTGAAGCCGACGTCGATGATCGATGTGTCCGATGGACTGGCTTCGGAGCTTATGCACATCTCAAAGAATTCGAAAGCAGGCGTGCGCATTTTCGAGGACAAAATTCCCATCGACCAGGATGCCTTCAACACGGCAGTGGAATTCAACCTCGATCCGTTTACCTGCGCCCTCAACGGCGGTGAAGACTACGAACTACTTTTCACCATCCATCAGGCCGATGTCGAGAAACTGAAAAACCATTCCGACATTCAAATGATCGGTTACATCCACGCGGATCCAACTCAAAACGTTCTCATTACCAAAAACGGGAACGTGGTGCCGCTGAAGGCGCAAGGTTGGGTGCATTTTTGACCAACAAGATTAATTATCAGCGTGTCTGGTTGTCTAGTTAGTTGAGTGCTTGGGCATCTGAGTGCACGCAGACACTTCGACACTTAGATACCTAGACACTTAGATACCTAGACACTTAGATACCTAGACACTTTCTAGTCTTCCGGATACGGAATAAAAACAAACCGCGTAAATGCCTTGTCGATCACGAACAGGCAACAGAACTCATCAGGGTCTTTGTACGCTTTTTTGAATTCCTCCTCTTTGTCTTTGGCCACAAGTTCACGTTGCATGAACTCATCCAGGAATGACGCAAAGTAGGACCACTTCGTTCCCAGTTCAGCATGACGGAAGAGAACTTGCCCGATGGGCTGGTCGTCTTCGCAGATGGGAAAAATGGGATATTCGAAGCCCGCCTTGCGGATCTGGTACGAGGCCTCCTTGATCGAATCCGCCACCTTGATGAAATCCTGCGATATCGTTCCGAGGTATTTTCCGTCCAATTCAGGGTCGTTCGTCATGGGGGTTGACCGTTTGCGTAATTCAGCGAACGCAAATGACGAAAACGGAAACGTCTGGAGCAAGGGGCCGTTATACCCGTAAAACCCTTATGCTATGAACCGCAACGAATTTCTCCAGCGCAGCCTCATCGGGGGCACGGCGCTGATGCTCCCGGGCTTTCTGGCCTCCGGGCAACAGGCCCAGGAAAAACCCCCGGCCATAGCGCTGGATATCGTAAAGGAGTTTGTCACAGTTTCCCATGGCAACTTTGCCCGCGTAAAGGAAATGTTGGAAAATGACCACCTGCTCCTGCACGTATCATACGATTGGGGTGGCGGAGATTATGAATCTGGTATTGAAGCGGCCGGTCACGTCGGCAACCGCGAGATCGCGACTTATTTGCTTAGTAAAGGTGCCCGCTACAACATTTACCTCGCCTGTATGCTTGGCCACCTGGACACCGTGAAGAATGTGCTGACCTTCAACCCCGGCCTGCTCAACTCCAAGGGCCCTCACGGATTTACCATGCTGCATCACGCGAACAAGGGAGGTGACCTCTCCAAACCTGTAGCTGATTACCTCACTTCCCTCGGCGCCAAAGAAACCCGAATTGACTTCTACGCAAAGGCCTAACCCTTTCCCTTTGCGCCCTACTTCACGCCTTCGCGCCTTACTTCGCGCCTTTGCGCCTTCGCGTGAGATCACTCACCCATTCTCTCCCCTCCACCGCTCCGCAAACTTGCTGAGTTCCGGGAAGAATGCTTTGAAATCCGATTCAAATTCCTGGTAGTTGGTTCGCAGGTCTTCAACCGCTTGCTCCATCTTTGAGTCAAAGCTCGCCCGTCGTGACATACCGGTGAGGGCCCGGTGAATGCCTTCCACCTCGGCATAATTCAGCAGCCAGTTGCCCCGCGTCATGTAGGGAAGCATTTGCCTGACCTTTTCAGGGAGAATAGGATGGTGCTCTTCCACGAGCCGGTAAGCGCGCTGGGCATACACGTCCAGTGGTTCATGGGAATATTCCTTCCACCCGGCCGCCAGGAAATGGTCATAGAAGATGTCGACAATGACGGAGGAGTAATGACGGTAAGAAGGCCAAAGTCGTGTTTTGCTCAGTTTGACAGTTGGGTGTTTGTCCGTGAATTCATCGATCGCGCGATGGAGTTCGATTCCACGGGCAATACCTTCGCCGAACTGCGTGGTAAGGTCCCTGCCACGGACAAAGTCGCCGATGAAATTCCCGACCATCACCTGGGGATCGTCGCCGGACAGATGGAGGTGGGCGAGAAAATTCATGCTGCAAGGTACACTTTGGTGGAAACTAAGCGGGTCGTCGGGCGACTGAGAACGGTCATTTTTTCCCAGTCATTTTTTTGACACATTTGAACAAACATAAGCGAATGGATACCCTGGCCCGCCTGAGATTGCTGATTTCCCTTGCCAAAGCCGACGGCGAGTTATCGGAAAAGGAACGTAACTACATAATTTCAATCGGCCTCGCCAATCACCTCATGGTAGCAGAAATTCTCCCGTTGTTTGTACCGACCGAAGAGCCTTTGCCCGATGTGAAGGTGAACAAGGAAGAGACACTGCTGCAATTGATCCAATTAATGCGGATCGATGAGAAACTTTATGCCGAGGAGATGCGCTATTGTGCCCTCGTGGCCGCACGCCTTGGTTTTCGGGAGGAGGCAGTGTTTGAGTTGTTGCTTAATATCAAGGAAATGGGCGACATGGATAAAACTGCTTTGGTGAAGAGGCTGGAAGAATTTAAGAAGAGTGTCAAGTAGCTAGGACACACCATCCTCCCATTTGCTACTGTGCTCTAAACGTGAATTCCGATAAAGTGCCACCGCCACAAGAAGGCAAGATGGACCACTGCACATACGGCGATTAATGAATAGTAAATCCTGAATGGCCATCGTCCTTCTTGATTAAGCCAGATTCGAATGGCTGCAATGACCAATAACAAAACCACAAAGGGAAGTACGTAGGTGGTCAATTGCACCTTGGTCCACGATTCGGGTACCCCAAAATAAAAGTCATTGATGTGCCGGGCCAGGTATAGGAAGCCCCCAAAGAATTGTATGGTATAGAAGATCAGTACTGCGAACACGGGGTAGAGGTACATCATAGGGACCAGCCCATTGCTGAAGTATTCGGAGTTGCTCTTCCTTCGCCACATCACCCAACCTCGGAACAGCGGCACAAAGATGAAGGTCAGGATGATCACCAATACGATGAAATAGTACTCATTGATCATTACCGGATCGTCATACCAGGCAACCGGTGTAAGACTCACCGGCAAATAAAATCCTGCGAGATTGACATTGGTGTACAACCTTGAAATCCGCCCCTCGATGTCCCGCACGAAGACCAGGCGTTGCTCGGGCGCGCGGGTATTTTGAAATATCAGTGAGTCGATCGGGCGATAGTGTTGCCAGGATCCGTTCTGGTAAGTGGTCAGGTCGCCGTCCTTCGAAACAGAGAGTTCCAACTTGCCCTGGTACAGCGCCAGCAAATCTTCAATGCTGCGATGATTGTAGCGTTCACTCCGGTAGACGCCGGCAAACTCAGCAAGATCTATTTTTATCTCCGGAAACGAGGCGACATAGTTTGGCTGCGGAAAAATCCGTTCAAAGACTTTGGTTCGGAATAACTCGAGGAAATTATCGGTTTGCGTATTGGTGGTGATGAACAACCCAACTTGCTGCTCCGGAAAGAGGACCAGCTCAGACAGAAAGCCGGTGAACGCGCCTCCTTTGGCAACACCTCGGTGGCCATTAATGATCTGTTCTTCCATCCCGAGCGTGTAGCCCATAAGCAGGTCATGGCTGCTGAACTGACGTTTGAACAACTTGTTCATCGACGTTGATGAGAGAAGTTTGCCCGAAGGCCTCAGCAGTTCTTGAACCAGTTTCTTCATATCGGCCAAGCATGAAAGGGCGCTGCCAGCAGGGGTGGCATGCCGTGGATAGCAAGTGACATTTTCATAAGTATCCCTGATCCGGTAGCCATGGGCATACTGCAGGAGTTCCTCATAATTATCCGGCAATGCGTAGGTCGTCCTGATCATGCCCAGGGGCTGGAAGATATTTTCTGTCACGTATTGCCTGAATTCCTTCCCGCTCACCCGCTCGACGATGTGACCGGCCAGCGCATAACCGTAGTTCGAGTAGTTGATTTCCTTGCCGGGTGACTGAAAGGAGGGAGGCAAGTACTCACGGAGGTGTTCACCCAGCGGCTTGACGTCTTCTTCACTTCGCGCCAGGTATCCGATGACTCGATCATCAAGTCCCGCAGTGTGGGTCAGCAAATCGAACAAGGTAATCGGGCGACCTGGAGGTGCGGTGGCAAATCCTTCCAGGTAAGTGTTTACATCCGAATAAAGGTCAAGTTTTCCTTTCTCTACTTGTTGTAAGACGGCAATCACCGTAAACACTTTTCCTACAGAGCCCAATTGGAAGAGTGTAGTGGTGTCGGCTGGAATACTCTTCTCGACGTTGGCGAATCCATAGGTGGCTGAGAACGAACTGTCACCTTTTATCATCACTAAGCCCAAGCCCGGAACCAACTTTTCCTTCATGCCTGCTTGCACCAGCGAATCGCAAAACTGATTCAGCTTGATGAATTGGGGTTGAGCCAACGTCAGATGGGGAATCAGTATCAGGAGGAGCAGCTTCTTCATCGGTACTAGGTATTACAATATACCGGAACGAGGCTTGTGGATTAAGGTTGTCGGAATTCGCATGAAGGGCAGTGGACTGGTTAAGATTACGGGCAAAACCGATGGAATTTCACCTTGGCGCATCTTGCGGTGGCGCTCCCTGAGAGACGGAATTTTGGCTACTTTTGCACCTCAATTTAGGCTGACTTTACCCCGGGAATGGAAAATATCCGCAACTTCTGCATCATCGCCCATATCGATCACGGCAAAAGCACCTTGGCTGACCGCCTGCTCGAGTACACCGGTACCCTTACCGACCGGCAGATGCAGGCCCAGGTATTGGATAACATGGACCTGGAGCGTGAAAAGGGTATCACGATCAAGGCCCACGCGATCCAAATGAGCTATCAGCTCAATGGCAAGGACTATATCCTTAATCTTATTGATACGCCAGGTCACGTGGACTTCTCTTATGAAGTCTCTCGTTCGATTGCCGCCTGCGAAGGGGCGCTGCTGATCGTAGACGCAGCCCAGGGCATTCAGGCCCAGACGATATCCAATCTTTACCTGGCCCTGGAGCATAACCTGACTATTATCCCGGTTCTTAACAAGATTGACCTTCCCGCTGCCATGCCGGAGGAAGTGACGGATCAGATCGTTGACCTCATCGGTTGCACTCGTGAGTCAGTGCTCAAGGCCAGCGCAAAAGAAGGAATTGGAATCAAAGAAATCCTGCAAGCGGTGGTCGATCGTGTTCCAGCCCCAAAAGGCGACCCCAAGGCCCCACTCCAGGCCATGATCTTCGACTCGGTCTTCAATTCCTTTCGGGGAATCGAAGTCTACTTCCGCGTATTCAATGGGACCATTCGCAAAAATGACCGCATCAAGTTTGTCAACGTAGGTACGGAACACAATGCCGACGAGATCGGTGTACTCAAGCTCGACAAACACCCGCGCACAGAAATCGCGGCGGGTAACGTGGGCTACCTCATTTCGGGAATCAAAGTAGCCAAGGAAGTAAAGGTGGGAGACACCATCACTCAGGTCGATAATCCTGGCCCCGCTATCAAGGGTTTTGAGGATGTGAAGCCCATGGTCTTTGCCGGAATCTATCCGGTAGACACACATGAGTTTGAGGAGCTTCGTGCCTCGATGGAGAAACTTCAACTGAACGATGCATCGCTCGTATGGGAGCCGGAGACCTCCGCGGCGCTCGGATTCGGTTTTCGCTGCGGATTCCTGGGGATGCTCCACATGGAAATCATCCAGGAGCGCCTGGAGCGTGAATTCGGAATGACGGTGATCACCACGGTTCCTTCCGTTCAGTTTCGCGCCCTCCTTACCAACGGTAAGATCATCGAAATCAACGCGCCGTCGGAAATGCCGAACCCTACGCACCTCGAGATGATCGAAGAGCCCTACATCACGGCACAGATCATTACCAAATCGGAATACATCGGGGCCATCATCGGGTTGTGCATGGACAAGCGCGGGATCATTAAAAACCAGATGTACCTCACCAGCGATCGGGTGGAGCTGACCTTTGATATGCCCCTGGCCGAGATTGTATTCGATTTCTACGACAAGCTGAAGACCATTTCACGCGGGTATGCTTCATTGGACTACCACCTGATTGGTTTCCGCGAAAGCGATATGGTGAAACTCGACGTTCAACTGAACAGCGAGAAGGTAGACGCGCTTTCGGCTATTGTGCACCGTGACAAGGCTTATGAGTGGGGGAGGAAATTGTGTGAGAAACTGAAAGAGCTGATCCCCCGCCACATGTTCGAGGTAGCCATCCAGGCAACGATCGGTCAAAAGATCATTGCGCGGGAAACGGTAAGCGCGATGCGGAAGAACGTACTCGCCAAATGTTACGGCGGGGATATTTCCCGCAAACGCAAACTGCTTGAGAAGCAGAAAAAAGGAAAGAAGCGCATGCGCCAGGTAGGCTCTGTGGAAATCCCGCAGGAGGCATTCATGGCCGTGTTAAAGATTGAATAATCCCCGGACGATCACCATGACGGATACATCCACCAAATCTTACACGCTGATCGACGGCCGCAAAATTGCCGGGGAGATCAAGCAGGAAATTGCCGATAAGGTAGTTGAACGCCGGCAGGCCGGGAAGAAGATTCCCCACCTCGCCTTTATCCTGGTCGGCGATGATGGCGCAAGCCAGACATACGTGGACCACAAGGTCAAAGCGTGCAAAGATGTAGGTTATCACTATACCATGATGCGGTTTGCCGATACGATCTCGGAAGAGAAGCTCAGCAAACATATCACCGCGGTAAATAACGATGACGATGTGGATGGCTTCATCGTACAGTTGCCTTTGCCCTCACACATTTCCGTCGAACGCATCACGGACAAGATTCGCCCGGACAAGGATGTCGACGGTTTCACCAACCGAAACTTTGGCAGCATTATTTCCAAGGTGCCCCTGTTGATGCCAGCAACTCCTTTTGGAGTGATGGAACTCCTGCGTCGGTATAACATCCAGACCGAAGGCAAGAATTGTGTGGTCGTGGGTGCCAGCCGCATCGCCGGAGCGCCCCTTAGCATGATGCTGGTGGAGCAAGGTCATGCCACCGTAACCATCTGTCACAAATACACCCAAAACCTGAAGGACTACACCCAGCATGCTGACATCCTTCTCGTGGCGGTTGGTAAACCTGGCTTGGTGACTGCCGATATGGTCAAAGAAGGCGCCGTGGTTATTGATATTGGCACTACCAAGGTCGACGACCCGAGCAAGCCCAATGGCTTTAGCATCAAGGGAGATGTGGATTTCAAAAACGTGGCACCGAAGTGCACGTTCATCACGCCCGTCCCCGGTGGAGTAGGCCCCATGACGATCGCTTCGCTGTTGCTCAATACCCTCCGTGCCACCGAACTACGCCATCCTTAGTTAATATTGGTGCAGCCGTGTCAGGGTTCATGATCGAACACCCAGACACTAAACGCCAACACTTCAATACTTCAACACATCAACACCTCAGCACCTCAACACATTCTACCCCTGATGGAGGACTTCCTCACCCTCCAGGGTGAAGGATATTACCAGGGAACTTCAGCCTATTTCCTGCGCCTTGGCGGCTGTGATGTGGGCTGCGTATGGTGTGATGTGAAGGAGTCTTGGCCGGCTGAAAAGCACCCGCTGGTGTCAACGGAAATCATGGCTGACCGCGCTGCCCAGAGTGGGGCACCTATCGCCGTAGTTACCGGGGGAGAACCTGGGATGTATAATCTTTCAGGATTGACGGCCGCACTCAAACAAAGAGGCCTCCGCACTCACCTTGAGACTTCAGGTGCCTATCCGATTACCGGCGAGTGGGATTGGGTATGCCTTTCACCCAAGAAATTCAAACAGCCAGATGCTACAAGCTATGGCAAAGCCGACGAACTGAAGGTAGTGGTGTATCATCCCAGCGATTTGGCGTGGGCAGAGAAAGAAGCAACACACGTTCGACCGGCATGCCGTTTGTACCTGCAGCCGGAATGGTCCCGGGAAAAGGAAATGGTTCCGCTCATCATTGACTATATAAAGCGGAACCCGAAATGGCGCATTTCCCTGCAGGTCCACAAGTACTTAAATATTCCCTGACGCGTTTAGTGATCGTTAGACTATCTTCACGCGGTATGAGATACTGGTTTTTTGTTTTTGTGCTGTTGGCAATTGACGCGAAGGCTCAGTCATCCCTCTGTACCACCAACAAGAAGTCCATTGAATTATACACCGAAGCGGACAACTACCGGGTGCGTGGCCAATATCGTGAAGCGATGGATCTGCTCAACCAGGCTGTCGCGAAGGATCGCAACTTCTGCGAAGCCTATTTCCGCCAGGGAATCATCCTGAAAGCAGTTCGTGACTATCCCCAAGCCACCAAAGTGTTCATGATTGGTCTGAACACCACCAATGATCCCAAGAAGCAAAAGGCCTTCTTCTATGAACTGGGTGACAACTACCTCCTCGAAGGAAATTACACACGTGCGCTGGAGTTCCTGGATCGCTACCTGGAGTCTGAGATCCTGAACAAGCCTAAAATGGAACAAGCCATGATCTGGAAGCGCAATGCGCAGTTTGCCCTGCGAAACAAAAAAGTCACCTCCGAATTTCTTCCCCGGAAACTCCCCGATACAGTCAATGCCTTCGCGATGCAATACTTTCCCGTCATGACCGCCGACGAACAGGAGTTGATCTTTACGCGTCGGGTAGGTGGCGGCGACAACGATGATGAGGACCTTGTGGTATGCCGAAAAGATTCCCTCGGTCGGTGGCAGCCACCGGTGTCGCTTTCCCCAAACATCAACAGTCCCATGAATGAAGGCACCTGCACCATCTCAGCAGATGGCCGACAGTTGATTTTTACCTCCTGCATCGGGCGGAGGGGTTTTGGGAGTTGCGACCTCTTTGAAAGCCGAAAGGTCGGCGACGAGTGGACGCGCCCGGTCAACCTTGGTCCTGAAGTAAATTCACCTGCATGGGAGTCACAACCCTCACTTTCTTCGGATGGACGGACGCTTTTTTTTGTATCGGACCGTCGCGGCGGACTGGGTAAAAAAGACATTTATGTTTCTTACAAACTGGAGAATGGGCGTTGGACCAAAGCCGAAAATCTCGGAGACAAAATCAATACGCCTTACGATGAAATCAGTCCCTTTATCCATGTCAACGGACGAACGCTCTTTGTGGCGAGCAACGGTTTACCTGGCTTCGGAGGGTATGATCTCTACCGCAGTGATTATGAGAATGGAGCCTGGACGGCGATGGAAAACTTCGGCTCGCCTGTCAATAACCATGAAGATCAATTCTCTCTCTTCATCACGCGTGACGGTCAGCGGGGATTCTACTCCCATGAAGACAATAACAAAGTCAACTCATCGATCTTGTTTGAGATTAGCGTGCCGGCTGAACTCCAACTGAAATACAAAAGCAACTACGTCAAAGGAATTGTTCGGGACGCCCAAACCAAAAAGCCGCTGGGTGCCAGGGTGGAGTTGTTCAACATCAACAAGAATGTGCTGACATCCTATGTTCAAGCTGACTCGGTAACGGGTGAGTACCTGATGGTATTGACCCAGGGGGCCGACTATGCGCTTTATGTTTCTCATCCGGGGTACCTTTTCAAGAGTCTCAATTTCAATTACGAAGTACAGGAGAACCTGGTCCCGATACTCCTGGATGTCAACCTGGACGGTGTCAAAACCGGGGCTTCGGCTGTCCTGAACAACATCTTCTTTGACTTGAATAAATATGACCTGAAGGAAAAGTCAGTGACCGAGTTGGATAAAGTGATTCGGTTCTTGACCGACAACCCTTCGATCCGGGTTGAGATCAGTGGACACACCGATAACCTGGGTACCGCCGCTTACAATCTTCAACTCTCACTGAAACGAGCGCAGGCCGTGTCTTCCTACCTGGTGACCCATGGCATCGACCAGGGCCGCGTGACGCAGAAAGGGTATGGCGCCCAGAAACCGTTGGCACCGAACGATACGGAAGAGAATCGGCAAATCAACCGACGAATTGAGTTTCGGTTGATCCGGTAGCGATCATGATAAAGGCAATTTCATCAGGTAGTTCCGGACGTAATCCGTTGTGCCTTCTTCCAGCGAGTGAAATGGTTTAGTGTAGCCAATCGAACGCAGTTTCCCCATAGCTGCTTCCGTGAAGTACTGGTACTTGTCACGTATGTCTTCGGGCGTGTCGATAAATTCGATGGCTTCCTTCTTATCCATCGCGCGGAAAACGGCGCGCACCAGGTCAAGGAAGGTGCGGGCCTTGCCTGACCCTAGATTGTAGATCCCTGAATTTTTTCGGTGATGCATAAGCCAATAGCAGACGTCCACTACGTCAAGCACATACACGAAATCGCGCATCTGCTCACCGTCCTTGAAGTCCGGATGGTGCGAGCGAAACAATTTCATTTTCCCGGTCTTCAGAATCTGGTTATAGGCATGCCAGATCACTGAAGCCATGCGACCTTTATGATATTCATTCGGGCCGTATACATTGAAGAATTTGAGGCCGGCCCAGAAGAGGGGCTTTTGTTCCTGCTGCAATGCCCACACATCAAAGTCCTGTTTGGATTGTCCATAGGGATTCAGGGGCTTGAGTTTCGGAATGAGCGACTCATCGTCAGAATAGCCCAATTCTCCCAACCCATAGGTGGCCGCAGACGAGGCGTAGATGAGGGGAATCTGGTAGCGAATGCACCGGGTCCACAAATCCTTGGTGTATTGCGTATTGAACCGGTTCAACTTTTCCTTGTCAAACTCGCTGGTATCGGTAATCGCTCCGATGTGGAAGACGAACTCTACAAGTTCCTCGTTCTTGTCGAGCCACTCCATCAACTCACCGATGGCTACTCGCTCCTTGATTTTCAGGCCTTCGAGGTTTTTGTTGCGGACGGGGTCATCAAACGAATCGACAGCCACGATGGCATTGAAATTCTCCTGGTTCAGTTTGCGGACAAGGCAGCTGCCGATAAAGCCGGCGGCACCGGTAACGACGATCATTCGGGTAAGGTTTGCTGCAAGTTAATGTATATTTGCGGCTCATTAACAGTATGGTTTACGTCAGCCGCAAGGAGCATTTCAATGCCGCACACAAACTAAGCAACCCCGCGTGGTCGAAGGAGAAAAACGCCGAGGTTTTTGGCCCGTGCGCCAATGAGAACTGGCATGGTCATAACTTCGACCTGATCATTACCGTGAAGGGAGACCCGGATCCGGAAACGGGATTCGTGATCGATCTCAAGAAGCTTAGCATGTTGATTCGCACAGAAGTGGTGGAGAAAGTGGATCACAAGAACCTGAACCTGGACGTGGACTTCATGCGGGATAAAATGGCCAGTACTGAAAACCTGGCTATTGAGATCTGGCGTATCCTGTCCCCGGCAGTACCCCGGGTTTCAGCCCGGGCACAACTTCATTCGGTTCGCTTGTTCGAAACTCCGCGCAATTACGTGGAATATTTTGGCGACTGACGCCCACTCAAAGCCCGATGCGTTACTACATCATTGCCGGTGAACGCTCTGGAGATCTCCATGGAGGAAATCTCATCAAGGCATTGCGTCAGCAAGATACCCAGGCAGTCATCCGGGGTTTTGGAGGCGATCGCATGCGTGAAGAGGGCGCGGAACTCGCCGTGCATTATGAGGAGCTGGCGTTCATGGGGTTCGTTACGCTATTGGCCAATTATGGTACGATCCGCCGGATGCTGAAGTTCTGCAAGGAGGACATACTCGCTTTCAAGCCGGATGTTGTCATCCTGATTGATTATGGCGGGTTTAACCGCCGGATCGCCAAGTTCGCAAAGCCCCGTGGTCTTCGCACTTTCTACTACATACCGCCGAAGGTGTGGGCGTGGTACCAGAGTCGCGCGAAGGAGTTAAAAGGAACCATTGACCGGATCTTTGTCATTCTTCCTTTTGAAAAGGAGTTCTACAAACGCTACGGGATGGAAGTGGATTATGTGGGTAACCCCGTATTGGACGAAGTGAAAACCCTGATCCCCGATCCGACTTTTCTCAAACGGCATAACCTGTCCTCCGAGAAACCGATCATTGCACTGCTACCCGGCAGTCGCAAGATGGAACTGAAGCGGATCATCCCCGTGATGAATCAATTGATCGTACAGTTCCCAGATTGGCAATTTGCGGTGGCTGCACTAAGCAACCTGGAGGGTGAACTGTATGAGCCTTTGCGCAGCAATCCGAGGGTACACTGGATTCTCGACGACACGTATCACTTGTTGCAATCATCGACCGCAGCCATCGTCACTTCGGGCACGGCAACCCTCGAAACCTCGTTGTTCCGGGTACCGCAGGTATGCGTGTACAAAGCGGGTTGGTTGGAGATGAAGATTGCCAGGGCTGTAGTGCAAGTGAAACATATTTCCCTGGTTAACCTGATTGCCGGCAAAGAGGTGATTCGGGAATTGATCCAGGAAGATCTTACCAACGAGTCGTTGATCGCAGAACTGAACCGCCTGGTTAAGGATGAGGCCTACCGAAAGAAAATGTTATTGGAGTACGATCGCCTGCACGCCACGCTGGATATCGGGTCGGCATCGGAGAACACGGCAAGGTTGATGATCAGTTACCTCAATTCCTGAGGTAAATAAGAGAAATGATTAAGCTACTTTCAGCTTGCTGTACCGCGACTTGCTGAATTTCTCTTCCGCATAAGCGCGGTTTACAATCAGTTTGTCCGCCGACTTCTCAGAAGGAAGTTCAAACATAGCGTCATTGATGATGGCCTCGCAGATCGAACGCAGCCCGCGGGCGCCAAGTTTGAAACTCATCGCTTTCTCCACAATGAAATCAAGTGCGCCGTCCTTGAATTCCAATTCGATGCCCTCCATCTCAAATAATTTCTTGTACTGCTTGACCAGGGCATTTTTGGGCTCGACCAGGATTTTCTTCAGGGCAACCGCATCCAGTGGGTTCAGGTAGGAGACCACGGGCAATCGCCCGATAAGTTCAGGGATTAACCCAAAAGTCTTCAGGTCCTGGGCCGATACAAATTGCAGGAGGTTGTCGTTGTCAATGTCGCTGGGATGTAATCCGTCACCGGACGCGAAACCGAGGGGGCGGGTGTTCAGCCGGCGGGAGATCAGCCGGGGGAGTCCCTCAAAAGCACCGCCGCAGATGAACAGGATGTTATCCGTATTGACCGTGATCATCTTCTGGTCAGGGTGTTTCCGGCCACCTTGCGGAGGAACGTTGACTGCCGTTCCTTCCAGTAATTTCAACAACGCCTGCTGCACGCCTTCGCCACTCACATCACGCGTGATGGAAGGGTTATCGGATTTGCGGGCGATCTTATCGATTTCATCAATGTACACGATGCCGCGCTCGGCAGCTTCAACATTGTAGTCGGCAGCCTGAAGCAGACGTGTCAGGATACTCTCCACATCTTCGCCTACGTAGCCCGCCTCAGTTAGTACAGTAGCGTCGGCAATACAGAACGGAACCTGGAGGATTTTGGCGAGCGTCTTGGCCAGGTAGGTTTTACCCGTACCCGTCTCACCCGCCATGATGATGTTGGACTTTTCAATCTGGACATCGGTGACTTCTGACTTCCGCTGCATCAACCGCTTGTAGTGGTTGTACACGGCCACCGACAATACTTTCTTGGCCTGGTCCTGCCCGATGACGTACTCATCCAGGAATTTCTTGATTTCCTTGGGCTTGATCAGCTTGAAGTTGGGCGTATTCCCCGCCTCTACCTTGTTCTTCTTTTCCTCTTGGAGAATCTGGGTAGCCTGCGTCACGCACTTATCACAGATGTGGGCGTGAATCCCGGAGATCATGAGGTCCACATCCTTTTTGCTTCTTCCGCAAAACGAGCAGGTTACTTCAGCCATGGATGTGTTGTTGAAAAGTTCAAGGGCAAAGGTAGGGAGTATTTCACCGAAAAGCTATTGACGATTGCGGCTGCAAAGGGCATACCGCAATCGCCGAAAGCTGGTATTCGTCTATTTCTTTTTCTCCAGAACCTCGTCGATCAACCCATATTCCTTCGCCTCGATGGAGCGCATCCAATAGTCGCGGTCAGAATCTTTCTCAATCTTGTCAAAAGTCTGGCCGCTGTGTTTGGCGAGGATCTTATAAAGGTCTTCCCGAATCTCGATCGTCTGCTTCAGGGAGATTTCCATGTCTTTGGATGTACCCTGCATTCCGGATGAGGGCTGGTGGATCATTATCCTAGCGTGGGGCAAGCCGGAGCGCTTTTTGGGAGCGCCGGAAGCCAGCAGGACTGCGCCCATCGAAGCCGCCAGGCCGGTGCAGATAGTGGCCACATCGGGGTTCACGTATTGCATTGTGTCATAAATGCCCAGTCCGGCATATACAGAGCCGCCGGGGCTGTTGATGTACATAATGATGTCCTTTTTGTGGTCTGCCGACTCCAGGAACAGCAACTGTGCCGTGATCAGGTTGGCGATCTGGTCATCGATGCCCATCCCCAGGAATATGATGCGGTCTGAAATGAGGCGGGTAAATACGTCAATGGCCCGGAAATTACCCGGACGCTCCTCGATGACGTACTGGGTCATGTTTTCAATCTTCTGGGCATACCCGTCGATGGTATTGCTACTCATGCCGAGGTGATGTACCGCGTACTTCCTGAATTCGTTGTTCTTGTCCATAAATCGTGATGCGGGTTAAGTTAACGCTGTTCCAATAGTCGGTCTTGGGGCCGTTTTAGTTTACCCAGGAGACTAATTCATTCAATGTTAGAGAATAAATTTTCCATAAAAAAGGACTCCCCGGGGCTGCGCTATGAAAACGCGACACGCCCCGGGGAGGTTCAAACATGTTGAAGTTCTCCTATTCGTGCGCGTGGGCCTCGGCGGCTTTTTTGAATTCGTCCAGGGTAACTTTCTTCCCTGTTACCGTGATCTTCTCTTTGGCGATGGCCATGATCTTCTCATGCCGGAGCTGGTTATAGACCCGCATGAAATTTTCACCCTTGCCGTCCTGGCCGGAAAGATAGTTGTCAGCGATCGCGTTGAATTTGTCGCCCAGTTGCTCGATGATCGCGGGCCCGCCGAATTGCTGGGCGATGAGTTGCTTGGCGCGTTCACGCACATCAGCAGTCTCCACGTTAATGGTGTGCAATTCAGCAATCCGGTTCTTGATCAAATCCCACTTGAGGCCTTTCTTATAGTCCTCGAATTCTTTTCCGATGACTTCGTCGGTTATTTGGCCATCGCCGGTTGACTTGAGCCAGGCTTTGAGAAAATGATCAGGCATATTGACCGCCGTGTGGTCTACCAGGTGATGCTGGATTTCATGCTCCAGTAAGTGATTGCTTTCGCGCTGGTAATTTTCACTGATAGTCTCTCGAATCTTGTTGATGAATTCCTCTTCGCTTTTTACCACATCCTTGCCGAAGACTTTGTCAAACAATTCCTGGTTCATTTCGGCAGGGACCATGTGGCTGATGCTGGTGACTTTCAGCGTATACGATCCCTTGAGGTTTTTGACCTCTTCTTCGGTGACGTTCATGATCCGTGACAAGACTGCAGCGTCATCGGAAAGTTTCTCGATGTCGAAGGTGACGGTATCCTCTTTCTTGAGTCCCAGGAATTTCTTTTGCTCGCCTTTCGAAAGCTTCTCAATCTGTACGTAGGAAGATTTGGTCGAGCCGTCGGCCATGGTGATCTCACCGAAAAGATTGTCGCCTGCTGCGCTTACCTCTGGATTGGAGACTGTGCCGAAGCGCCGTTTCATGTCCTCGATCGCCTCGTTGATAACCTTTTGATCCACTTCAATCTGATAGGAAGTGAGCTTCACTTTCGGGGAAAGGTCTACTGTGAAAGGTTCTACCAATCCAATCTGAAACTCGAATTCAAAATCTTTCTGGTTGTCCCAATCGATCTGGCGGGCTTTCTCGTGGTTCGGTATCGGGTCTCCGAGAACCGTCAGTTTTTTTTCTTTGATGTAATCGGAAACGGAGTGGGAGAGAAGGTGATTAACTTCTTCTACGAGGATGCTTCGTCCGTACATCTTTTTGACAACGCCGGTGGGCACTTTGCCGGTACGAAAACCTTTGATATTCATCTTGCGGGAATATTCCCGCACTTTCTCTTCCACTTTAGGAAGGTAATCTGTCTCCCCCAGGGTGATTTTGATGACGCCATCGGTCGGCGTGGGTTGATCCAATGTGATATTCAAGCTGCTTCTATTTTAGTGTTCAATTCTGTTATAAAATTCCTGTTCTTTGACAGGGTCGCGACATGCTCGTCCTGATCGAATCGGGACGGCACTCGTTACCCTTCGACAAGCTCAGGGTAAACCCCCACGCCTTTTCGGCACCACCATTGTCACACGTGTGCGGATGGAGGGATGCCGCGACGGAGTCGCGAGCATGCTCGTGCTGTGCACGGCACTCGTTACCCCTACGCCTTTCGGCACCATCTTGCCACACTTGTGCGGATGGAGGGATGCCGCAACGGAGTCGCGAGCATGCTCGTGCTGTGCACGGCACTCGTTACCCCCACGCCTTTCGGCACCATCTTGCCACATATGTGCGGATGGAGGGATGCCGCGACAGAGTCGCGAGCATGCTCGTGCTGTGCACGGCACTCGTTACCCCCACGCCTTTCGGCACCATCTTGCCACATATGTGCGGATGGAGGGACTCGAACCCCCACGCCTTTCGGCACCAGATCCTAAGTCTGGCGCGGCTGCCATTACGCCACATCCGCATGTGACTCTATTTTCAAAGTGAATTACCCCTGGCCGCCTGCCTTGGAGTTAACCCGACGCCAACGTCTGAGTTATGTCCTCTTTCAGGGAAACCATTGCTCCAAAAGCAATGTTTTTACAAAAAGGAGTGCAAATTTAGAGATTATTCGTTAGCATAGAAGGTAAAATGCAATCGGCTTGGTAACTGCGGCTGTCACGGATTCGGTGGAGGAGAAAAGGGAGATTATCAACCGCTACCGGCGTCTTCTCCGAAAGTGTAAACCGGTACTGAAGGGCGATGATGCCAAACGCATCAAACGCGCCTTTACGCTGGCCCTGGAGGCCCATAAGGACATGCGCCGCAAGTCCGGCGAACCGTTCATATTCCACCCCCTGAGTGTTGCTGAAATCTGTGCCGAGGAAATCGGCCTGGGAACCACGTCCATCATCGCGGCGCTGATCCATGATGTCGTCGAAGATACCGACATCGAGTTGGCCGATGTGGAAAGGATGTTTGGCAAGAAGATCGCCAAAATTGTGGATGGGCTGACCAAAATCAAGGGAGTCTTCGAGTATGGCACTTCAGCTCAGGCGGAAAACTTCCGGAAGATGCTGTTTACGCTTTCGGAGGATGTGCGGGTGATTCTGATTAAACTGGCCGATCGGCTGCACAACATGCGCACGCTGGCGAGCATGCCGCGCAACAAACAGTTGAAGGTAGCCTCTGAAACGATCTATCTCTATGCGCCCCTGGCCCACCGGCTTGGACTCAATGCCATCAAGACCGAACTGGAAGATCTTTACCTGCGATTCACCGATGAGGCGGTTTATAATGACATCAACAACAAGATTGATGAGTCCAAGGCCTCGAGAAACAAATTCATCAAGCAATTTGTCGCCCCCATCAAGGATGAGCTCGACCGCCTGAAAGTCGACTATGAAATCAAAGGTCGCCCCAAATCTATTTTTTCCATCTACAACAAGATGCGCAAGCAAAACATCCCGTACGAAGAAGTGTACGACTTGTTCGCCATCCGCATTATCATTGATTCACCGCTTGAGCAGGAAAAGAACTTTTGCTGGCAGGTGTATTCCATTGTGACCGATTATTATACGCCAAACCCCGACCGGCTCCGGGACTGGATCAGCACCCCCAAGGCCAACGGGTATGAATCGTTGCATACGACGGTGATGGCGAAGAATGGACATTGGGTGGAAGTGCAGATTCGCACGAAGCGAATGGATGAAATTGCCGAGAAAGGATATGCGGCGCACTGGAAGTACAAGGATAGCCTCTCCAGCCACGAGTCCAACCTTGAAAAGTGGCTCGTACGCGTACGCGAGACCCTGGAGAAACAGGATACTACGGCACTGGAATTTGTGGATGACTTCCGGGGGAACCTTTTCACCGAGGAGATTTTTGTGTTCACCCCGCGCGGCGAACTGAAGACGCTGCCTGCCGGTTCAACAGCACTTGATTTTGCCTTTGATATTCATACGGACATAGGCGCCAAGTGTATCGGCGCGAAGGTGAACCAGAAGCTTGTGCCGATCAACCACGCGCTGAAAAATGGCGACCAGATTGAAATCCTTACGTCATCCAAGCAGAAGCCCAATGACGATTGGCTGCGTTTTGTGGTCACCCAAAAGGCCAAAGCAAAGATCAAAGACCTGCTCAAGGAAGCCAAGCGCAAAATGGCCGAGGAAGGCAAGGAGGTCCTGTTGCGCAAAATGAAGCAGCTGAAAATCGATGGGACCCCGCAGGTGTATGAGGTCATGCGCGCCTTCTTTAATGTCAATTCACAACTGGATCTTCATTATGAAGTAGCTACCGGCAAGATTGGCCTGAGTGAACTCAAGCGATTCAAAGATTACAAACCAGAAACGCCCCGACCCCGGGAAGAACCACGCAGAGAGGGAGAAGCTCCCGCCAAACGTCCGCATGAAGACATTTTGCTCATTGGGGAGGACATGGATGTGGTGGAGTATAAACTCGCCAAATGCTGTACGCCCATTCCGGGTGACGAAGTATTTGGTTTTGTCACCATGAATGAAGGAATCAAAATTCACAGGACAAATTGCACCAACGCACCGGAGTTGCTTTCGAATCATGGTCACCGGGTTATCAAAGCCAAGTGGACTTCTCAGCATGAAGTATCTTTCCTCACCGGTCTTAAAGTAGTAGGGACTGACCGGGTTGGACTCATTAACGACGTATCGAAGATTATTTCCGAAGAACTGAAAGTGAATATGAGTTCCATTGCTTTCCGCACAGACCAGGGAATATTTGAGGGAGAAATCATGCTGTATGTCAACGATACACGACACCTCGACCTGCTCATTAAAAAGCTTGAAAAAGTGGAAGGAGTGGTCAAAGTGTCCCGCTTTGACTCGGCTACTATGCCTCGCGCGTGAGTAAGAGGGAATCCTTGACCTTCTGCTATATTTACTGCCGGTATGCCGCTCAATCAAAAGCTTTTCGACGAAGTCAGTACGATCTTTACGGCTTATCTGGAGAGCAAGGAACTTCGCAAGACCCCTGAACGGTACGCCATCCTGGAAGAGATTTATTCGACCAATGGTCACTTTGATGTAGAATCGCTCTACGTCAGCATGAAGAACAAGAGTTACCGCGTGAGTCGGGCTACGGTCTACAATACGCTGGACTTATTGGCACACTGTAACCTGGTGACCAAGCACCAGTTTGGGCAAAACCAGGCACAATACGAGAAGTCCTACGGCTCACGCCAACATGATCACTTGATTTGCCTGGAGTGCAATAAAGTGGTGGAATTTTGCGATCCGCGGATTCAGACCATTCAAAATACGGTGGAAGAACTGATGCAGTTTGAAGTTGTTCACCACTCCTTAATTTTGTACGCGAACTGTAAGAAAGTCAATTGCGAAAACAGGAAGTCATGAATTTTGCACAAGAAATCAAATCAAACACCCTCATCCTCAGAATTTCCGGCGACCTGATCGGCGAGGACACCGGCACACGGCTGATGGAAGTAGTCAACGATGCGGTAGGCCACCAGGTATTGACCTGCATCATCGACATTTCCCAACTCCGCTACATTAATAGCAGCGGCATAGGGGTGCTTATTACTTTGCTGACCAAATTCAGGAACAAGGGAGGCGAAGTTTACCTGATGAACCCATCCGAGAGTGTGAAGAAATTGCTGGCAATCACCAAGCTAAACGCGATCTTCCAGGTAGTGAGCAGCGAAGAGGAGGTCATCGAAGTTCGCAAGAAATGATCACCAACTCCCCAAAAGGAAATATTCAAACAAGGAATTAGAACGGCAATGAAAGTGGACGTACTCCTGGGTCTCCAGTGGGGGGATGAAGGAAAAGGCAAGATTGTGGATGTGCTGGCTCCCCGTTACGATGTAGTGGCCCGCTTCCAGGGAGGACCCAATGCAGGGCATACGCTGGAGTTTGATGGTATCAAGCATGTGCTGCACCAGATTCCGTCAGGGATTTTCAGGAGCAAGACTCGAAATGTCATTGGAAATGGAGTGGTCCTGGATCCAATCGTTTTTCAGACTGAGATCGGGAAATTGAGTAAGTATAATCTGGACGTCCGTTCCAATCTTTTTATATCGAAGAAGGCCACGCTGATTATACCCACTCACCGGCTGCTGGACCAAGCGCAGGAGAAAGCGAAAGGTGACGATAAGATAGGATCTACGCTGAAAGGTATTGGCCCATCCTACCAGGACAAGATTGGACGGCAGGGACTGAGGGTGGGTGACGTGCTGTCTCCTTCCTTCCGGGAAAAGTTCAACAAGCTGGTCAATGTGCACATGGAGATACTCAAACTGCACGACGTATCCTTTGACTGGCCCGAGTTGGAAAAGGCGTTCATGGATGCCGTGAAATTTCTGAAAACGTTTAACCTCATTGACAGCGAGTACTTCCTGAACCAGGAGTTATCCGCGGGGTCCACGATCCTGGCAGAAGGCGCACAAGGATCATTGCTCGATATTGATTTTGGGAGTTATCCTTTCGTGACGAGTTCCAACACCGTAACCGCAGGGGCTTGCACCGGCCTGGGAATAGCCCCCCGGCACATCGGAGAGGTGTATGGAATTTTTAAGGCCTACAGTACCCGCGTGGGGAGTGGCCCTTTTCCGACAGAGTTGCTGAACGAAGAAGGTGAGGCGCTTCGAAAGGAGGGCAATGAATTTGGTTCTACCACGGGTCGACCGAGACGTTGTGGCTGGATCGATATTCCATCGCTGAAATATTCGATCATGATCAATGGGGTAACGCAATTGCTGATGATGAAGGCCGACGTGTTGAGCATTTTTCCTTCCATCAAGGCGTGTGTGCGGTACCAGTTGGCCGATGGGAAGGTGACCGACCAGGTGCCTTACGAGCTGATTCATGAGCGGATCACGCCCATCTATGAGGAGTTGAAGGGCTGGAATTGTAACTTGAAAGGGCTTAATGAGAAGGAATTGCCGATAGAGTTAGTCCATTATGTAGAATTCCTGGAGGCCCAGTTGGGGGTTCCTATCTCCCTGATATCCACGGGCCCAGACCGGAAAGAGACGATCCACCGGTTCAAGAAGTAGGCCGGAGGCCTCAAAATTCTTTAAAATCGGGCATTGCTTAATTGAATTTGCCTGTTACCTTTGCACTCCCTTTTGTAAAAGGGCCCTTACTGAGGCGTTGGAAAGGGTAGTATTGACAGGATTTCTTAGGAAATCGCAGAGACCCGGCCGAACGGACTTGTTCCGGGGGGTGCAGGAGTCAAACGTTCTTTGAATAGATGGAATTGATAGCGGACCCGTTCTTACTCGATAGAGGGTAAGGGCGAGTTGATTCTTAAAATAGGAAGGTTAGACTGAAGCGAGAGCGGGGGTTTAGCCGGACAATAAGGAAAGATGAGGCCA
>JAEUUF010000016.1 GCA_016787645.1 Cyclobacteriaceae bacterium
ATTGACCGGATAGTGGCCGATCCAGGCGATCGATTCAGGATTGCACAGTCCGTGGCCAGATCGCTGAAGGAAGGCAAAGGCGTGATGATGCTCATGGAGGAAAATGGCACTATCCATCATTTCTCCAAGTACTTGATGGATCCGGAAACCGGGCTTTCTTATGATGAACCAGCACCGAACCTGTTCTCTTTCAATAGCCCATATGGCGCTTGTCCCGCCTGCAATGGACTTGGGGTGATTGAGGAGATCACTGAGGACTCAGTGATTCCCGACAAGAAGCTTAGCATTCTGCGCGGTGGCATCCTTCCCCTGGGGGAGTACAGAGACATCTGGATCTTCAAGAAAGTGGAAGCCATCCTGAAACGACACAAACTCTCCTTGTCAACGCCAATTAAGGATATTCCCAAAGAAGTGATCAAGACCCTCCTGTATGGCGATGACGTACCAGTGGCTGTCCCTTCGGTAAAATACCCCGGGACAGATTGGAATACCAAGTTCGAGGGGATTATTAGTTTCCTCGAAAAAATGCGGGAAGACGCTTCGGAAGGAGCCAAGCGGTGGATGGAAGACTTCATGACCACCCGTGTTTGCCCGGAGTGCCAGGGAGCACGCCTGAAAAAGGAGTCATTGCATTTCAAGATTGACAACAAGAATATTGCAGAGTTGTCGATGATGGATGTCCTCCAACTGAAAGCCTGGTTCGACCATCTGGAGGATCGACTTTCTGACAAGCAAAAGACGATTGCCACTGAAGTACTAAAGGAAATTCGTAAGCGAATTGGGTTCCTGGTTGACGTGGGGTTGGATTACCTTGATTTGAACCGGCCGTTGCGTACGCTGAGCGGGGGAGAAGCGCAACGTATCCGCCTGGCTACGCAAATTGGGACTCAATTGGTGGGCGTTCTTTATATTCTGGATGAACCCAGCATCGGTTTGCATGCGCGCGACAATCTCAAGCTAATCAATGCCCTTAAGAACCTGCGTGACTTAGGAAACTCAGTGGTGGTGGTGGAGCACGATAAGGAGATGATGATGGAGTCTGATTACATCGTGGATATAGGCCCGGGCGCCGGAAGACATGGAGGCAGGGTAGTGGCAGCCGGAACACCTGCGGAATTCTTGAAAAATGATAGCCTGACGGCAGGATACCTTAACGGAATACTCAGGATTCCTTATCGAAAGGAAAAAAGAAAAGGTAACGGTTTGGAACTGGCGCTCACCCAGGCGTCGGGCAATAACCTGAAGAAGGTAGATTTTGTCCTCCCCCTGGGTACGTTCATTTGCGTCACTGGTGTTTCGGGAAGTGGTAAATCAACCCTGGTTCACGAAACACTCTTTCCTATATTGAACCGACATGTATACCGGTCAAGAACTGAGCCCCTGCCCTACAAGAGCGTAAAAGGGCTTGAGCACATCGACAAAGTGATTGAAGTGGATCAGTCACCCATCGGTCGAACACCGCGATCGAATCCGGCGACGTACACCAGCGTGTTCACGGATATCCGTGACTTGTTTGCGCAAATGCCGGAAGCCAAGATTCGTGGGTATAAGCCTGGACGGTTTTCGTTCAACGTGAAAGGGGGGCGTTGTGAGACATGCGAAGGCGCCGGACTTCGGTTGATCGAGATGGAATTTCTGCCCGATGTCTATGTTCACTGCGAGACCTGCAAAGGCAAACGATATAACCGGGAGACACTTGAAGTAAGGTTTAAGGGCAAATCAATTTCGGATGTGCTGGACATGACGGTCGAAGAGGCCGTCACCTTTTTTGAGAATCAGCCGCGCATCCTTCGTAAGATTGAGACGCTCAATGAAGTGGGCTTGGGGTATATTTCATTGGGTCAACATGCCACTACCTTATCAGGTGGAGAAGCACAACGAGTAAAACTCGCGACGGAATTGTCCAAGCGCGACACGGGAAAAACGTTGTATATACTGGATGAGCCAACTACCGGGCTTCATTTTCAGGACATTGCGCATCTGCTGGAAGTTCTTCAGAAATTGGTGGACAAAGGAAACACTGTCCTGGTTATTGAACACAACATGGATGTGATCAAATCGGCAGATCACCTTATTGACCTGGGACCGGAAGGTGGTCAGAAAGGAGGGCGCATTGTGGCTGAAGGAACGCCCGAAGAAGTTTCAAGAAACCCGGCCAGTTTTACCGGCCGGTTTCTTAAGACTGAGTTGAAGCAAGCTTAGAATTTGTAGCCTAACGAAATCTGGATCACCGAATTGGTAAGGGTTCCAGAAAGACCAACCGCAGCTTTATAGGCGGCATCAGAAATCACGTCGTTCATTCCGATGTTGTAGCGAGCATTGAGCAGAAATTTGTCCCATTGGCCCCCGGCTCCTATTCCAATAGAGATGTCAGTTGAGGTCATGTATTGTTTGATATCGGTATTGCCACCCGTATCCTCCAGGTTTGCCGACATCAGAAAACCAACCTGTGGCCCCGCCTGCATGAAGAAGTTTTCGTTGAAATAATAGTTAAACATCAAGGGGACATTGATATAACTAAGGTTGACTTTAGCCGAGCTCCCTTTTATACCGCATCCTTGAGATGAATAGACAACTTCCGGCATGATTCCGAATTTGTCCGTTGGTTTGAACAGCGCCCAAAGCCCTCCATGAAAGACGATTTTGGATGTAGCATCCGTACTGCCTGAAATCGAGGCCATATTAATACCTAACTTACCGCCAAAGGACTGGGCTTGCGCCATCGTGCAGAAGGCAAGAAGTCCTACCAGAATTAATACCTTTTTCATGGCTTATTAGTTATTTGGTTGATGAGAGGAAGGTACCTTCTGGGTAACAGATTTTCAATGATCTACGTCAGTTCCGGAGATAGCCCATGGTGAACAAAAACAGACTATACTGGACGTTGCAAATTGGAGGTTGGTCCCTTTATGCACTGATTCAAATTCTTGGCAGTGCAGTTGTAGCCGACAACCCGGGTGTGAGCGCCCAACGAATTATTTTCCTAACATATGAGGCCGTATTTGGCTTACTGCTCACGCATGGTTTCCGGATTTTAATTATCCGGTGGAAGTGGCTTCAGGCCGGCATGGCAGTCTTAATTCCCCGAGTGATTGGGAGTGTTTTTGTGCTGGGGCTCATCATGTATTTCCTTCGCATGCCGATATCCTTGCCCCTGGGACTTTACAGCAGCAGCGTGGCTTTCGACCTCGGCAACATCCTTGGCCTGACCACTGTTTATGCAGTGATCTTTTTTCTCTGGTCGGTACTTTATTTCATTTATAACTATTTCGAGCGCTATAATACCTCCCTGAAACTGGAGGCCTCCATCCGGGAGATCGAATTGAACAATCTAAAATCTCAACTGAACCCGCACTTCATCTTTAATGCCCTCAATAGCATCCGAGCCCTCGTAGACGAGAACCCCGGCAAATCCAAGGAAGCGATCAATCAGTTGGCCAGTATCCTCCGCAATTCGCTGACCACGGGAAAGCGAGGGCTGACAAAATTTGAAGATGAGTTGAAAATCGTCAAGGACTATCTTGGTTTGGAGAGCATTCGTTTTGAAGAGCGTTTACGGACGCAATTTGACATTGACCCCGAGTCAAGGGATTTCCTGGTCCCCCCCCTGATGATTCAAACCCTGGTAGAAAATGGGATCAAACATGGCATTGCCAAACTCACTGCGGGCGGCGTTATTCAAATGAAAGCCATGGTGCACAATGATCGCCTGATCATACAAATCAGGAACAGCGGACATTTCGTAAATGGCACGATCACGTCTTCGGAAGGTCTGGGCCTGGAGAATACCCGGCAGCGACTCAAACTTATTTACGGCAATGATGCGTCGTTTCGAATTCTTCCTGAAAGCGATACTTTTGTGCTTACTGAAGTTGAAATTCCGCACTTGCGCTGACCGATAAACCCACTTATGAAAGCACTTATCATTGATGACGAAAGGCTTGCCCGAAAGGAACTTATTAAGCTTCTGGAGGAGCACCCTTCCATTGAGATTGCCGGAGAAGCACAAAACGCGGATGAGGCGGAACAACTCATCAACGAGCTCAACCCCGATGTTCTTTTTCTGGATATCCAGATGCCGGGCCGCACGGGATTTCAGCTGCTGGAATCATTGGATACTGTGCCTCTGGTAGTTTTCACCACCGCCTACGATGAATTCGCGCTCAAGGCTTTTGAAATCAATGCGCTGGATTACCTGCTGAAGCCCATTACCGCTGAGCGCCTCGCGGAGGCTGTACACAAGATTCAGGAAAAAGAACGAGTCCGGTCTGGCCGCGGCCGTGATCAAAAGCTGGGATTGGAAGACCAGGTGTTTGTTAAAGATGGTGAGCGTTGCTGGTTTGTTAGCCTTGCCAACATCCGACTTTTTGAATCAGATGGTAATTATATCAAAGTGTATTTTGATACTAATCGACCGATGATCCATAAGTCACTCAATGCCCTTGATGAGAAACTGGATGAACGTTCATTTTTCCGCGCCAGCCGCAAACATATCATCAACCTCAGCTGGGTGGAAGGCATAGAGCCCTGGTTCAATGGTGGATTGATGGTAAAATTGCGGGGGGGAGACAAGGTAGAAGTGAGTCGCCGACAGGCAGCCAAATTCAAGGACATGATGAGTCTTTGACAAGGCTATTTTAGCACCAGGTCCACCAGTTCTTTTTCGACGTTCCAGTCACGCGCCAGGCGAATCATGGCAGTGGCTTCCATTTCCGTCACGTAGCCCTTGAGGTTATTGGATTCCCACACCATGTTAATCAGTTCAATGCGCTTGTTCCGGGGGTAATCACCAATGATATCGTTTAGGAAAGCACGCGCCCGGTCAAAAGCAGTCACCTGGTCCTTGTCGATGAATTCCATAGCCCATTTGAACTCCTCGCTGGCTTCGAGTCGTTTGGTAGCCGCTTCAAGATCAAGCTTCTCCTGTTCATCCAACCCGTGGTAATGGAAGATCACAGCTTTCAACAAGAGGTACACCCTTTTTTCCTCAGAAGTCATTTGCTTAAAGGTCGTAATTTTTTTGAGCTGCCCACAAGTTATCGTAGTTCAGATTCCTTGCGCCGCTCAAATCATGAGTTCTTCGGTGATCTGATCCGCCAGTAGTTTCCCTTTTCGGGTAAGTTGCAGGATGTTATTCGTAATGGTGATCAGACCTTGGTCCTGGTAGTGCTGAAGACGGGTACCTCGCCGCACAAACAGGTTGTCCGAGAATTCCTTTTGTAACTCCAACAGGTTACACCCCCATTGGGTCCTCAGTCGGGTAAGTAGGTATTCATTTATTTTGTTTTCGCGCGTTAGCAATTCTTCTTCAGCCGGTAGACGCCCCTCCGAGATGGCCTTTACATACAACGCATTGTTGCGCACATTCAGGTACCGGCGGGCGCCATCATAAGAGTGGGCGCCGGGCCCAATGCCCAGATAATGCGCTTGCATCCAGTAGCTGCTGTTGTGACGCGAGTGATATCCGGGAAGTGAAAAGTTGGAAATCTCATATTGTTCGTAACCGGCATCAACAAGAATGTCCTGCAGGGATTCAAACTGCGAAGCCGCATCCTCCTCACTAACCTGTACAAGCCGATTCTTCTTTTTCCACTGACCAAATACTGTTCGGTCCTCTATGGTTAAACCGTAAGCAGAGAGGTGAGCGGGTCCGAAGTTGAGTGCTTGGCGGAGTGTTTGCTTCCAACTGGCAAGCGTCATCCCGGGAATGGCATAAATGAGATCAAGACTAAGATTGTGGAAGCCGGCCTTAGCGCTTTCCTCCAGGCACCGGCGTGCAGCAACTGAATCGTGCGCCCGGTGAAGATATTTTAGGATGGCATCATCAAAAGACTGAATGCCGATGCTGAGCCGATTCACACCGGATTGCCTCAACGCCCGCAACTTCTCTGGAGAAAGATCATCCGGATTGGCTTCCAGGGTAATTTCCGCGTCAGGATGAATCGGGTAGAGGTCACGGATTCGTTCAAGAAGCGATGCAAGGTGAACATCTGACAAAAGGGAGGGCGTTCCTCCTCCGAAGTAGACGGTTTTTAAGGGACCCGCAATGAAGCCTTTCCGCAATTCCAGCTCCCGGAGCATAGCCTGGATCATTTCTTCCGTGTGGCGGGTATCTGTAGAAAAGTGAAAATCACAGTAATAACAGGCTTGTTTGCAGAAAGGAACATGAAGATAAATGCCAGCCATTCCGTGAAATTGCGAATTGTTTCCTGAATCGGGCAGGATTGGAATATTTTTGCCTCATGATCCTCCTGTTGTTACTGCTGATCGCGCCGTGGGCCTGGGCTGCGCCAATGCCGGTTAAGGATCTTCGACCGTTGTGGACCCTCGTTGATCAGGAGAGTTACCGGCCGGCCACCTCCGAGCAGCTCTCGCACGCAACAACAGTTTACTTTCAACTGGATGCCCGAAAGCACGGTGGCCAACACTTGCTGTTGCGCACACCCGGCGGAGGCTATTTGTTTATCAATGGGAAACTGGCCTTTACCTTGCGTGATTCCACCCTGATCGCCATGGATGATCTCAAGGCCGAATTTGGTGAATCTCTCGTGGCCGCCATCCATTCGCCAGGGGGAGTGCGTGAAGCGACTTCAGAACTGGTAGTGCTTACCCAGGACACAAACCGGCCGGCACCGGTAATGTCTCTTAGGCCCCCCACCTTCTTTCTGGATTTTGGAATCATCGCCTCGTTGATTCTGGTCCTCTTCTTCTTGGTGTTATTCCGGAATAACCCACAATTGACCCTGGATTACTTTTCGTTTTCCAAGGTCTTTTCCTCGACGGAGCGAAATGAGACCCAGCTTGCATCCAGGATAACTTCCAGCGAAAACCTTTTGTTCTACCTCTTCTGTGCCCTGCTCACCGGTTTTCTCTTGTCCGCTATCCTCTATTCATCCGGGCCGTTCTTTATGGCATCCCGGCCAATGCAATTCTCTTCGCTGAAGTCTACACTCTGGATTTGGACGCGGCTCTCCTTTTTTATCCTGTTACTGCTGGCTGGTAAACTGGTCATTGTTCTCATTTTCTCTACCCTATTTGATTTTCGGGACACCATCAGTTTCCAGTTTTTCAATTTTCTCCGCTTCATATTATTCACGGCAGTGGTGTTAACGGTCATCAGTCTGTTGTTTTTCATTTTCAAGATAGATGCCGAGGTTTGGTTTGAGCGCCTGATTGGATTGGCGCTGGTACTACTTACAATGGGCTCGATGGTGGTGTTTGTAAAACTATTGGGTCGACTGCGTTTCTCCTTGTTTCATTTATTTTCCTACCTTTGCATTTCGGAATTTATTCCGTTGGTGATCCTATTCAAGATATTCTTCTGAACTGAGAACCCGAAGCGTGCTGATATGAATGATACCCTTGTTCTTGACAGGATGCGCAAAGTGAAAAGCATCCTGGTCACACAGGAAGCGCCCTCCGACCCCGCCTCACCCTATTACAAGATTGCTGAAAAGTATTCGGTGAAGGTTGATTTTAGACCTTTCATCCAGGTGGAGCCGGTTGCGGTTAAGGAGTTCCGCAAACAAAAGGTGGAAATTCTGAATTACACAGCAATTATCTTTACCAGTCGCAATGCAGTGGATCATTTCTTCACGCTGTGCCGTGAATTGAAAATTGAGATGCCTCCTGAAATGAAGTATTTCTGCATTTCGGAGCAGACGTCAAATTACCTCCAGAAATACATCGTGATCCGGAAGCGTAAAATCTTCACCGGACTTAAGGATACCCAGGATCTTCTTGAGATCATCAAAAAGCATAAAAACGAAAAATTTCTTTTCCCATGTTCTGACATTCGCAAGAATGATATACCTGATTTTCTGAGGGAAAATAACTTTCATTTTTGCGAGGCGATCACTCATCATACCGTGGCGGCTAACCTGTCTGATTTGAAGGAAGTGTTTTACGATATCCTCGCCTTTTTCAGTCCGTCGGGCATACATTCCTTGTATACCAACTTCCCGGACTTCAAGCAGAACAACACACGAATTGCGGCTTTTGGTCCGGCTACTGCCAAGGCTGTGCGTGATGCCGGATTGGTGCTGGATATTGAAGCTCCTCTACCCAATGCCCCCTCAATGACGGGAGCTTTGGAGCTCTACATTAAAAAGGTCAACCCTCCGAAATAAGGAAGTCCGCACCGTTTCGTTAATTCGTCGCTGAATCTCCCCGGGACGAATGGATATTGAATTATATTTGATGCCTGTGCACGGGATGGGAAAGAGACTTTTCTTTATGTTGATGCTCTTGGCATCGCAACCAAGCTGGTCCCAGCAGGATCCCCAGTTTACGCAATACATGTTCAATAATTTCTACTTCAATCCCGCCTTTGCCGGAACGGAAGGAGTAATGAAGATCACCGCCATTCACAGGGCCCAATGGATGGGCTATTCACCAACCTATGGTGATGGTGGAGCGCCTACCACAGAGTTAATAAGCATGAACATGCCAATGCCCATGTTGAAGGGAGGAGTGGGGGGCTATTTTGTGTACGATAACCTTGGGGCAATCACCAATATGGAGCTCCAAGCTTCATACGCATATTATGTGCCGGTCCGAAATGGCCGGCTTAGTCTTGGTATTCGGGCAGGGATGATTTCTCAGGAGGTTGATTTTTCCAAATTCCGGGCTATTGATCCGAACGACCCACTTCTGGGAAGGAAGGGAAGTGAATCGCAGTTCAGGCCAGACCTTGCCTTTGGCGCCTTGTATCGTAAGGAGAAATTCTATCTGGGCGCGGGCATAAATCATTTAACACAGCCATCTTTTGATTTTGGTCTCTCCCAGCAGAACAAGCTAAAGCCACATTTGTATGTCACAGGGTCCTATTTCTATGATATGAATTTTGACCTTCGCTTCCAGTTTGTTGGGTTCGTAAAAAGCGACCTGGTCAAAACCTCTTTCGACCTGGGTGTGCTGGCCTACTTGCGAAATACCATGTGGGGCGGCCTTTCTTTCCGGCAGTCCGATGCGATAAGCCTGCTGCTGGGGTATAGCTTCCTGGAAGACAAGTCGTTAAGCCTTGGTTATTCGCTGGACTACGTGGTCAATGACCAGGAGGCCAAGGAGGCGACCTCTCATGAATTCATGCTATCCTACACCATACCTGTCTCAACGAGCAGGAAAAAGGTCATCCGGACGCCACGTTTTCGTTACTAAATCTCAACTTTTTTGGGTTTTTTGAAGATTTTGATGAATTTCGGAACTCTATTTTTGGCAAAACAGGCGAATGAAATAAATTTATGGTCCATTCGTTGGACTGAAGCAGGAAGACGGTGACTTAACTATTCAAGTATGGATGTACGCGTGAAATCAAAAAGTCTTGGCTATGTATCGTTGATCCTCCTGTCCCTCTCCCTGGCGGGTTGCGGCCTCTTGGGCTTAGGTGGGAAGAAAGGAAAGGGCGACTCACAAGGCGAACTGGTGGGCGTTCCTAACCGGGAAGGCTGGGTGATGACGATTCCTTATGGCATGGTGCCGATTCCTGCCGGAACGTTCCATATGGGTCAGGCCGATGAAGACCCCGCATCCACACAAATCAACTTCAACAAGCAGGTGACCATTGGTCCATTCTTTATGGACGACACCGAAATTACCAACAATGAATACCGTCAGTTCACCAATTTCTTTTTGGTCGATAATGGAACAATTGAAGGATTTCCTGCGGTAAGCGCGGAAGAATTCCGTCAGAAATACTATCCAGACACTACCGTTTGGGTTCGCGACTTTTCGCACCACATGGGTGATCCTATTCAGGATTACTACTACTGGCACCCGGGCTATGATATTTACCCGGTAGTTGGAATTAACTGGGATGCTGCCGTTTTCTTTGGTAAGTGGAGAACGGCCTACCTGAACGATTTTAGGAAGACGGTAGGAGAATTTCCCATGCCGGAATTCCGCCTTCCTTCCGAGGCAGAATGGGAGTACGCCGCCCGTGGTGGACGGGATATGGCAAAGTACCCCTGGGGTAACCCATACATCCGAAACTCTAAGGGCTGCATGCTGGCCAATTTTAAACCCGGCCGCGGTAACTTCTTTGATGATGGTTTTGCATATACCTCACCCATTCAATCCTATTTCCCGAACGACTACGGTTTGTTTGATACTTCAGGAAATGTGTCGGAATGGTGCTTGGATGATTTTAACCCCGCTTCGGTCCCCACCGTTTGGGACCTGAACCCTCAATACATAGACCCTCGCACAGATCCGGAAAGCAAGAAATTCAATGCCAAGGTGCCCCCCAAGAAGGTGGTTCGCGGTGGTTCCTGGAAGGATGTTGCCTACTACCTTGAGACGGGTACGCGTACGTATGAATTCAAAGATTCCTCCCGGGCTTACATCGGATTCCGTTGCGCAATGACCCACCTGGGTCGTTCGTCAGGAAAGGAATTTTAATAATGGAAAACACCTACTATCTTTAGAAATCTCGAGCAAAACGAACCTTAAACCTTAAACTCTAAATAATCATGGCAAAGAAAAAAGGCGGATTCATGCAGTTGCTTTATGAAACCATTATGCCCAAAGTATACGGCATTGGAGCTGCAGTGGTAATCGTAGGAGCACTTTTCAAGATTTTGCACTTACCGGGAGCAAACCAAATGCTGATGATCGGTCTTTCGACTGAGGCAGTTATCTTCTTCCTGAGCGCATTTGAACCGAAACACGCCGAGCCAGATTGGTCTAAGGTTTACCCTGAACTTTCTGAAGACTTCGAGGGCCCCGCAACCCAAACAGCGACCCGAATCAGCAATCGCCCTACTGGTGATTCACCGCTGATCAAAATTGACGAAATGCTGAAAACTGCCAAGGTCGATCAAAACTTGCTCGATAATCTTGGCAAAGGGTTGACCAATTTGGCCACCTCAGCTAATCAAATGAATAATCTTTCCAACGCAGCGGTAGCGACCAACGAATACGCCAAGAACGTTCAAGCCGCTTCTGCTTCCCTTTCGGAAATGAATAAGTCCTACGGAACGGCTATGAAGGCTGTATCCGCTATGGCAGATGCTTCTAAAGATACGGGTGAATACCACGCGCAGGTGCAGAAGGTCACCAAGAACCTGGCAGCCCTCAATACCATCTATGAGATGGAATTGAAAGATGCGGATTCCCATGTCAAGAATATGAACAAGTTCTACGAAAGTCTGACTGGAGCCATGTCTGGTCTGTCTTCTGTAGGAGCTAATACCAGCAAGTTTACCTCTGAACTGGGCAAGTTGACGGACAACCTGACGGCATTGAACAATGTCTATGGCAGCATGCTCACTGCGATGAAGGGTTCCAAGTAGTCGTTTAAGAGTTTAAGGGTAACATACATAAACTAGAAAACTATGGCAGGTGGCAAGGAAACCCCGAGGCAAAAGATGATTGGCATGATGTATCTCGTGCTCACCGCCCTGCTGGCGCTAAACGTCAGCAGTGCCGTGCTCGAGAAGTTTGCCATTCTCAATACCACGTTGGTGGAGTTGATTGAAGAAAGCAGCCGCACCAACGAGAACAAGTTGCAGGCAATTATGCGCTCAACCAGCGATAAGCCGGTTGTTTTGGATGCGAAAGACAAAGCTCAAAAGGTTCGTGACTTGACTAAGTCCACTATGGAGACGCTCGACAAGTTGAAAGAGGAATTGTCGAAAGATCATTCAGGCAAACCTATGGTGGGTGACGAGTTGGTTTCAAACACCAATATCGCCGAGGAAAAGATGCTCAATGACAAGTCAACCATCGGAGATAATTATGAGAAAACCCTGGTAGATTTTAATACGAAGCTCCAGGAGCTGTCGGGAATGAAGTTTCCCAAGCTGAATAAAAAGGCGGTTGATTTTGAAGAATTGAAGAACGAAAAAGGTGAGGTTCAGCATGCCGAGAAGTCGTTCATTGAGTTTTCGTTCGAAGGCACACCTACCATGGCCGCGATCACGGGGATAACCCAAATGCAAACGGAGATTCTAGAGCATGAAGGCCTTGCATTAGACTCTTTGAATAGCATTGCTGAAGGCGTGAACTTCAAGTTTGATAAAGTAGTGCCCATGGTGATTGGCCCGGATGTGGTTGCCGCCGGAGCTAAATACTCTGGCCGGCTTTTCATGGCTGGCGCCGCCTCTGGCGTAAGCCCTGAAATGTTCCGCAATGGTGCTTCGCTTGCCGTGACAACCGACCCGGAGACAAGCATTAAGATGGCAAAGATCGAGTTTGCGGCAACCGCCTCGAATTATGACGCCAATGGACAATCTAAGCAGTCTTACAAAACGGAGATCCGCGTAGCCGGTAAGGATCCCTTGACGCGCACTATTGAGTATACCGTTATCCGGCCAACCATCCGGATTACCAATGGCAATGCACCGAGCCTTTATATGAACTGCGGTAACTTTGTAAATATTGAAGTACCTGCCTTAGGGGCCAACTATAACCCCAGTTTCAGCATCAAGGGGGGCACCATTGAGAAGGGCGACAAGCCCGGAAAAGTGACCATCATCCCTAAGGAGCGCAAGGTTTCGGTGACCGTGTCGAACGGCGGAGCTTTGATTGGCACTGAAAACTTTGATGTTAAGCCAATACCCAAGCCTCACTATGTGGCCCGCGATAACAGTGGAAAGGAAATTGACCTGAAGAATGGTATTCGTTCTACAGCCGTAACTGGCCTGCGTATCAATGCAGATGCTGAGGATAACTTCAAAGCGGAGGTGCCTAAAGATGCAGTGTATCGCATTCGGACTATGGAGGTGATTCTGGCGCGTGGAACGGCGCGCGTTGACCAGTTCAATTCAACCACAGAGAACCTTGATCTCAACCGGTGGCGTTCACAAATGCGCCCTGGCGACCGGATCATTATCGATATTAAGACGGTTACCCGCAATACATTTACGGGAGAACAGGAAAACGTTCCTGTTGTATCCGGCACAATCAACATTCCTATTCAATAAACACTGAACTATGCTCAGGAGGTCTTTCTTAGTTGGGTTGGCTATCACTTGTTTCTCCACGGTTGCGTGGGCTCAGGAAGAGGAGGGGCAGGTGAATCCGAATTCATTGCTCAACATTCCCAAGTATGAGCAATTGTACAAGGTGCGTGTTTGGAGAGTGATCGACCTCCGCGAAAAGCAGAACAAAGGTTTCTTTGCCCGCGGAAACGAAATAACCAAGCTGTTGCTCAAGGCTATCAGCTCAGGGGAGTTGGTTGATATTTACAAGTACGATTCACTTACTGCCAAGTACTCTAAGGATGAATTTAATGGCCTGATGGTAACGCAACAAGGTGAAACCTTTCCGGTTTGGGCGCCCGCATCGGATTACTACCAGGGAGATGTCGTTACTTTCAATGGAAAGAACTACGAGGCTGCAGTGAACAGCAGGGGAAAGAATCCTTCGACCTCACCGGATGATTGGCAGGCTACTACACGGGGCCAGGCTATCCGCTATGAGGCGAATGAGATTTATCGCATTACCCTTATGGAAGATGTGATTTTTGACAAGCGTCGTTCGCGTCTTTATTACGACATGCTGGCCATGGGCTTTGCTGCTTTTGACCAAAACACGGGCACCTTTAAATCTGTGGGCTGGTTCAAGTACAAGGACCTGGAGAAGATATTCCGGAATCACACGAAGGATGCGGTTTGGTTCAATCGCTATAACACCGCAGAGAACAAGAATTATGCGGATGCCTTCCTCCTGCGCCTGTTTCATGGTGTGATCGACAAGGTCGAAAACCCGGATGATGAGCGGATTGCAGATACGTATAATGGTCGTCCGTACAAAGAGGCCGTTTGGGCGATGGAATGGGAAGAGATGAGGCTTATGGAGAAGGAGCACAACCTCTGGGAATACTAAGAGAAAAATATTGTGATCGAAAAAGGGAGAACCTCAGTTCTCCCTTTTTTGTTTCCACAAGTTGATCTTGTGTGCCTTTGATTTCCCAATCAGCGCCTCCAGTTCATTCGGGTCAGCAGTCATGATTTTCTTCACCGATTTGAAGTGCCTCAATAGGGATTCCGTGGCAGCCGGTCCTATGCCGGGTATCTCCTCCAATTCGCTCAGAAGGCTTGATTTGCTGCGCTTCTTCCGGTGAAAGGTGATGGCAAACCGATGAGCCTCATCGCGAATCTGCTGAATAAGTAGCAACGCTTGGGACTTTTTATGAATGTGCAGTGGGAGGGGATCTTCTGGAAAATAGATTTCCTCCAATTTCTTGGCTATGCCGATAATGGGGATTTGCCCATAAAGATTTAGTTCCTGCAGTGCCTGCGCAGCACTGCTGAGTTGACCTTTTCCACCATCAACGATGATGAGGTCAGGGAAGGGCAAGGCTTCTTGTATAATACGTTGATATCTTCGCACCACAATTTCCCGCATGGAGGCAAAATCATCAGGACCCTTCACGGTTCTGATGTTGAAATGTCGGTAGCCTCCCTTGTCGGGTTTGCCATCTACGAACCTGACCATAGAGGCAACCGGATCTGACCCCTGGAGATTGGAGTTGTCAAAGCATTCGATAGTTCGGGGTAGCCGTTGAAGCCTAAGCGCAGCCTGCAGCGAAACCAGCACTTCTTGATGGCGTTGCGCTTGTGATTCTTTAGCGGCTTCCTTCCGGGCTTTTTGGTAGATGACGTTCTTAAGGGAGAGGTCAACGAGTCGCCGCTTGTCTCCGATTTGAGGAACAATGTTTTCAACTCCTTCATCGGCGATTTCCAATGCGAGATTGCTGTACACTTGTTGGTGGGTGCTTTTTAGGTCAGCGCGAACCTGATGGGCAACCATCGCCAAAAGTTCCGCATCGGGTTCATCAAGTTTCTTTGTTACTTGAATGTCCCTTGAGTAGATGATGGCCCCCTCTTTCACTTGCATAAAGTTGAGAAAGGCAGTATCCTGCGTACTGAGGATAGTGATGACATCGATGTCTGTCAACTTTCGGTTCACGACCGTAGACTTTGCCTGGAACTTCTCTAGTAGCTCGATTTTATGCCGATAGCGTTCGGCAAGTTCAAACTGAAGCGCTTCAGCATGCATCTTCATGTGGTCGGTGAAGTGAGTCTCAACAAGACTCAAATTACCTTTGAGAATGTGTCGTGCTTGTGCAATTTCCTCCAGGTACGCTTGTTCCTCCTGTAGCCCTTCACACGGACCCTTACAGTTACCCAGGTGATACTCAAGGCATACTTTGAACTTCTTTTGCTTGATGTTGGATTGAGAGAGCAGAAAGTTGCAAGTGCGAATAGTGTAAAGTTTTCTAACGAGTTCCAGTACACTTTTCATCGATTGTACACTGCTGTATGGGCCAAAGTACTCACCTTGTTCTGGAATATATTTTCGGGTGTAAATGATTCTTGGGAACCGTTCTCTAAGGATGCAGAGATAGGGGAAGGTCTTGTCATCCTTGAGGAGGATATTGTATTTTGGCTGGTATTGCTTGATGAAGTTGTTCTCCATCAGCAGGGCGTCGAACTCAGTATTGGCAAGTGTAAATTCAATGGAGTGTATCTCCGAAACCAACTTCTCGGTTTTTCGGCTATAGGCGGATTGTTTATTGAAATAGCTACTAACGCGCTTCTTCAGGCTCTTGGCCTTGCCAACGTAAATCAATACCTGTTCCTTGTTGTAAAAGCGGTAGATGCCCGGAGCGTCAGGAAGTGCGGCGGCCTTTTCACGTAGATCAGCCGTCATGACTAATTGTTGATGTCCCAGGGCTTTTCGTCTACCTTGACGGAGTCAGACTTGAGTTGTTTGGCGCAATCAAGATTGATATCCAGTCCGGATTTTGGAAGCTTGAATTTTCCCTTGGTAATTCCGGTGGTAGGATCCTGATAGACCTTCATCATGAATTTATCCCAGATGGGGCGTGCGGTTCTTGTACCCTGGCCGAACACCCAGGAAGGGAAGTGAATTGCACGCTCATCGCCCCCAACCCAAACGCCGGTAACGAGGTCGTGTGTAACTCCTACATACCAACCGTCTGAGGCGTTGTTGGTCGTTCCTGTCTTGCCCCCAATTTCATTATCTATTTTCAACTCTCGGCTTAACCCCAATGATGTGCCGCCTGACTCTTCAATGCCTCCCATAAGCATGTAGATCATCTTATAGGCGGTCTGATCATTGATAGCTTGCCGGCGGATAGGAACGAAATTTTCGATGACGTTACCGTTTTTGTCTTCGATGCGGGTAATGTAGAAAGGTTTGGTATATATGCCGTTGTTGACGAAAGTGCTGTAGGCGCCAACCATCTCAAAAAGTGAGACATCACTGACACCAAGGCAAAGCGATGGGACAGGGTCCAGTTTGCTTTCTATACCGACGCGGTGCGCGAATTCAACAACGTTCTCCTCACCCAAAGCTTTCATCATCTGGGCGGTGATGGAATTTACTGACCTGGCCATTGCCTGGCGGATTGTCATTTTTTCGCCGGTGCCCCGCGTACCATCGGAGTTGGGCGGATACCAGACGGTACCTGAGACTTTGAAGCTGGGTGCGATGTCCTCCAACACATAGCAGGGAGAGTAACCTGATTCCATGGCAAGTCCATAAACAAATGGCTTGAATGTGGATCCAGGCTGTCGCGTGCCTTGTTTCACGTGATCATATTTAAAGTACTTATAATTGAATCCACCGACCCACGCTTTAATATGACCGGTAGTAGGGTCCATTGACATCAGGCCTGATTGCAGGAACCGCTTGTAGTACGCAAGGGAGTCCATGGAACTGAACAGGGTATCGCGTTCGCCGCGCCAGGTGAAGACGGTCATCGGCTTTTTCAGATTCAGCATGATGCGGACAGAGTCTGATTTTTCCCCGTATTTGGCAACGAGGTTCTTATAGGCATCGGTTTGTTTGATGCGCATGCGAAGGAAACCCTGAATTTCCTGACGGTCATCGTCGACCCAGGGATTCTTGCCTTCCCATTGTTTGCTGAACTCGGTCTGGAGGCCTTTCATGTGTTCCAGCATGGCATCTTCGGCATATTTCTGCAATCGACTGTCAATGGTAGTGTAGATTTTCAACCCGGAATTCCATAAGTCGATGCCTCTTTCAGCACAGAACTGCATGAGGTAGGTGCTGATCACTGTTCGGAAGTAAGTGGCCAATCCCTCATTTTGATTTTGAATCTTGAATTTGAGTCCAAGATCCAAAGCTGCCAGGGAGTCATATTGCTCGCGGGCAACGATCTTATATTTGCTTCGGAATATCTTGTAAAGAACTTCGTTACGCTTTGACAATGCGTTTTCAGGACGAAGTACTGGATTATAGAACGTCGGATTCTGAAGCATCCCCACCAACAATGCGGATTCCTGGAGGTTAAGACTGTCTGGGGATTTACTAAAATAGGTTTCGCTGGCCACCTTGATGCCATACGAGTTGCTGGAGAATTCTGCCGTATTTAGATACATGGCGATGATCTCCTGTTTTGTGAAGTTTCTCTCCAGATTCACAGCAATGATCCACTCTTTGGTTTTTTGAACAATACGGCGTGGATAGCGCCCAAGCTTCGCGATGGTCCCATCTAATCCCCGGTCGCGGTTGCGGGTGTACAAGTTCTTCGCCAATTGCTGGGTGATCGTGCTCCCACCCCCAGAAGGCTGAAAGGTAAGCAGCCCATAAGCTACCCGCAGGTACGCGGGGAAGTCAAGCCCGGAATGTTCATAGAAGCGATGGTCTTCAGACAAGACCAGGGTGTTGACCAGATCATCGGAAAGTTCATCAAAAGTTACCTGGCTTCGGTTAAACCGGAAATATCGACCGAGTGACACACCATCCGCGGAAATGAGTTCGGAGGAAAGGTCATTTTCGGGGTTTTCAACCTCAGCCAAGCTGGGCATACCACCGAATAGCCCAAAAAGATCGACGCTTACCGTAAACACATAAATCGGTAGCCCAAGGGTTAGGCACAGGAAAAGTATCCAGACATATTTGACAACCTTTCCAAACCAGGGTTGCTTGCCTCCGAGCACTTGATGGATTTTACTTCTTGTAGTATCGGTCGAAGAAGCTGAGGTACTCATCGAGGGCCTTGTTGCGGTAGAAGATGTTGAAATTGTCCTTGGTGATTACAAAGTTATGGAAATTTAGGGTGGAAAAGGGCTTTTCCTTTGCCAACCGGGATTCAAACGATTGGAGGTAAGCAAGCGCCTCCTGCAGCGTGGGCAGGTCACCCACAAAGGTCAACGCAAGTTGATCATCAAAAATGAGGTTAGTGGAAACAAGGTTATGCTTTTTGAATTGTTCAATATTGAGTTTGTCCAGACGTTGGGCGATTTCGCCGCTAGCCTGATCATAAATTCGGTGAACCACCACGAAGTAATGCGGCTCATCGAGTGAAACGGCAAAGCGAATGCCTCGGGCACGCTCCGTTTTCTCCTGGAAGGTTCTGGAACTAGTGAGCAACTCTTCCGCGTAGCTATGTAGTTTGCCTTCGGGGTACTTCTTGATAAATTCTCCCAATTCATACTGGTAACGGGTTACGTCTTCTGTCTTTCCGGTGATAAGAATTTGAAGCAGCTGGAGCTGTGGCGTGAATTGAGTCTCTCCAATGCTGTTCGCCTGACGGAGTTTTTCCTGGGTCCCACGCAAGTTATTCCGTTGGAAATCGGCATAGGCATCGCGATAAATCAACTTTTGTTTTTCCTGGGCAACACTGGTTTCCTTCAAGTAGTCCGGGTTGAGCAATATCTTGGTGTAGGTTGAAGTCGGGAACTCCCGTTTCAATTGCTCAGCATATGTTGAGGCTAGGCCATCCTCTTTCTCTTTGTAGATCAGGTACAACTTGTAGAGCACTTCCGGTTTGTATTCGGAAGCCGGGAAGCGACTCAGAAGCATCTCATAAGATTGTGTGGCGTTTGCTTTTTCTTCTAACTGAAAATAATAAAGGTCGCCAAGTTTGAAATAGGCCTCTTCAATTTTCGACAGCGCCGATGCCCTTGCATCCTCTGTTCGGGGAATGGCCTTGTATAATTCGTTAAAAGCGGCGTCAGGGGCTTCGGTGGCCTTTGTTTCTGGGGCGGATTCGCCTGTTGTGGGCTGGGTCGCTGTGGCTCCCGCCGAAAGCGCAGGAGCGGCATTGGCTGTTTTGGTAGACCGGCGCCAGTTGTCTTCCAGGCTGATGTTACCCCAGATTCTTCTAAACTCACTCTGGCCCGTTGAAACAGCGGAGAGATTACCAAAGTACCAGTCCGTGGTGCTGGTTGATTCCGTTTGATAAAGGGTACTGGTTTGGCGTGTATCAGATGCTGATTCCGCGCGGCGCTTCTTTTTCTTTTTGGTATCTTCTTTGGGCTGCCGGGCGGTGAGCGTCGAATCTACCCGATGACGAAGGGAGGTTGAATCAAGTGAAGCCAACGCCAACAAACTATCCTGCCACTGAATCGTTTCGGTGTAGGTAACGAAGTCGCCCAGGACCTTTTGACGTTTGCTAATGGCCTCATAGCCTTCAATGTCCTTGGGAAGTGAAGCCACCGCGCTGTCATAATAAGCCTTGGCGGGTGAGAACTTACGGAGCGAGTCGAAATAGATTTCGCCAGTTCGGAGAAAGGCATTACCCTGGATACGCCTGTTCTTACCTGCATGGGCAGCTAGTTTATAGGCTGCAATAGCTTCATCAAGATTTCCCTGTTTGCGTTCAAACTCTCCTAATTCGTAATAGATCTTATCCTTGAATTCCGCATTCTTGGTGTCTTTGAGCAGCTTTTCAAATTGATTCCGGATCAGCCGTCTGTTCTTGTCGTTGTCCAGTTCGGCCACTTGCGCCATATTTAACCTGGCATAAAAATCAATTTCATATTCCGGATTGGTCGCCAGGCACTTCCGATAGTAGCCGTACGCTTCGAATCGAAAACCTAACTGTTGATATACCTGCCCGATGATGAAGTAGATCCGTCCTTTCCGGTCGGCCCGGGTCAACAGGGTATCGACGGCACTGAGGTTTCGAACCATGTTATCAAAGTCGCCGCGCACCTGGTAGTAATAGGCCTTTTCAAGAAATAGACGCTTGGTATTGGCATCACTCAGTTTTTCTTTCTCCAGAAATTGAAATGCTTCTTCTGCTCGTGGAAAATCTCCATTCTCAGTAAATGTTCGAATTAGGTGAACAATGGCTTCGTGCCGCACATTGGGATCTTTTCCTTTGGTGTTAACGAACTTGAATGTTTGTATGGCATTTTGAAAATCGCAATCGTATAAGCGTGCGAGGCCAACCAGGAGGTAATTGTCATCGAGCCATCGGCTGTTGGGGTGACGTTGAATGGAAATGGACGCCATCTTGATGGCTTCCTCGGTGTCTTTGCGATAGGACTTGGCCAGTGCAGTATCCAGCTTCGGGAATAGGCGGAGAATCTGGTTGGGGTCATCATCCTGGCCCTGGGTGATGGTCTTCTCTATTTCAAGAATCTTTTCTTTGGCGTAGAAATAGCCGTTGAAATGTGCCGTTGTATTATGATAAATGTCGCCTGTGACCGTATTCTGATTGGAAGAGCAACGCCACCCAAAACCGCATATGGAGAGAACGATCACAGTCTTCAAGAAGGGTCGAAAATTCCTCATGTGCCGGTTTACTCAATAAACGTAAAAATCAGGTTTTCAATATTATAATCAGCCAGATTATCTAATTTTGAGCCAATTTACGAAGCTGAAACCCAAGAAAACCATAGCGGAGCGGTTCAATACCAAGTACCAGTTGGTAATCCGGAAGGAGGAGAACCTGGAAGAGAAATCGACCTTTGGCTTTACCTATACCCGGATTTTGGTGATCGGGTTCATTGTCTTCATGCTGATTTTTGCGGCAAGCCTTTATCTATCACAGAGCCTTCTTGCCCGTTGGTTTGATCCCCGTTATGCGCAGCGGGAGGTGGACAAGAAGTTGTATCAATTGCGGCTAAGGGTAGATTCATTAGCGCGCGAAGAAGAGGAGAAATCTGAATTCATTTCCAATTTCAAAAGGGTGCTCAACGGGGATACTTCCAGTCGATTTGTAGATGCACCCGCCGCTTTAAAGGAACAGACTAAGCCGATCAAGCCAGTGAGCAAAGCGAAACTTTCGCCCAGCGATTCACAATTCCGGAAAGACTTTGAACAGTCTGAACTTTCTTTGATTTCCTTGACCAGCAGCAAGTATAATGAACTAAGCGAGACATTCTTTTTCACGCCGATTACCGGGTTCATTTCCGACAAGTATAATATGCAGGAGGGTCACTACGGAGTAGACATCGTGGCCAAAACCAACGAGCCGGTAAAGTGTATAGCCGATGGAACCGTACTCATGGCCTCCTGGACCCTGGATGCCGGCTATGTGATCGCCGTCCAACACCGGGGAAACCTCATCTCTGTGTACAAGCACAATGCCGAACTTTTGAAAAAAGTTGGTAGTTTTGTCAATGCAGGTGAAATCATTTCTATAGTTGGCAACAGTGGTGAAATGACGAATGGACCGCACTTGCATTTTGAATTGTGGTACAACGGCAGTTCACTTAATCCTGAGGAATTTGTAACATTCTAAAACAAACGAAATGTTCACTACGAAAGAGGAAAAGAAGGCAGCCGACGAGATTACCAATTCCAGCAATGTTATTGGGAAGGGCACGGTGCTGGAGGGAAACATTGAAGCGTCCGGAAACATCCGGATCGAAGGCCGGATCATCGGCAACATCAAGTCAAAATCGAAAGTAGCCCTTGGCAATTCTTGTGTTGTCGACGGTAATGTGTCGGCCCAGAACGCTGACATTGAGGGCACGGTAAAAGGCAAGGTGGAAATTGCAGACCTCCTGGTATTGAAAGCGACTGGGATGGTTCAGGGAGATATCATCACCGGAAAATTGGTGGTGGAGCCCGGGGCTGTTTTCAACGGGACTTGCAAAATGGGCGCTGCTGTGAAGGATATCAAGTCTGCCGAAAATGCCGCGTCCAGCTCCTTCCGATCCGAAGCCGCCGTATAATTCATTTGTTCGATACAGTGGATTTGCCTTCCAGCTTCTCGGGGGCATTGGTGTTGCCGGGTGGCTCGGTTACAAGCTGGATGAATTTTTAGGCCTTTCATTTCCGGCATTTATGCTGACCTTCATCCTGGTCACGCTAGCAGGTATGCTCTACCAGATGTATCAAACGCTAAACAAAGATTAGGTGCTGCGCTTTGCCTTGTTGACACTTCTTCTGGCCGGCATGCTCTATGGCGGGGTTATGGTAGGCGCCAGCCAATCCTGGTTTGGGATGCCTTCCTTCGCGTTAGAGTCCACCTTATTCTTGATGGTCGCCCATGCGGGGATGTTTGGATTTGTGACCCGGCACCTCCATCAACGCCCCGGGGATTTTGTCAAGATTTACCTTGGTTCGGCTGTGCTCAGGATTCTCTTCTTTGGTGTGTTTATTTTTCTGGTCATCCGGCTGGACCCAGTTTCCAGTGCAGGAAATGCCCTCTTTTTCCTGATCAGCTACTTCTTGTTTACAGGCCTGGAAGTGATAGCCCTTTATCGAACGGTGAGCCGCAACGAACCTACAAAAACAGGCCAAAAAGGACTTTAAACATTTTTTTTTGGGCTATTAATCAATAGTTTTGCGTCGACATTTAAGACCGTGAAAATCCTCCCTAGAAACGCCCTAAATACCATCAAAAAGGGCATTTTTCTGCTGTCTCTGGCCACGTTTTTGCTCGCGTTTTCGGGGGCTTTTGGACAAGAGGAACATAGTGCTTCAACCACCGAACATTCCGCCCCTTCCGGGGAGGAGCCCAGCATCAGCGAAGTGATCATTGAGCACGTCATGGACAACCATGTCTGGCACTTTTTCAATGGTGGGACATGGTACCTGCCCGTGATTGTTCACACACCGGAGCGCGGCTTGGAGATTTTTTCATCCCGCAATTTCTACAATGAGCACCACGCTTTGGTGGAATACAACGGTTACAAGCTCGAGCATAACACGATCTACCTAGAAGGCAAGCCTGTTCGGGATTTTTCCATCACCAAGAATGTGGCGATGCTGTTCCTCAATGCTGCTTTGATACTTTGGGTTATGTTGGCGGTTTCACGGGCCTACCGCGCCAATCCAGGCAAGGCCCCGAGCGGACTGCAGTCCTTTATCGAGCCGGTGATTCTTTTTGTGAAAGATGAGGTGGTGAAGCCAAATATAGGACCGCGTTACGAGCGTTACCTTCCCTACCTGCTCACACTATTCTTTTTTATCCTCTTTGGAAACTTGTTGGGCCTGCTTCCAGGAGCAGCTAATCTTACCGGCAACATTGCCGTTACAGTTACGCTGGCGGTGTTCACCTTCCTGATTACAAACTTTAGCGGGAATTCTTCTTATTGGAAGCACATCTTTTGGACGCCAGGTGTTCCGCTTCCTTTGCGCGTGATTATCCTGCCGGTGGAGATCATTGGTGTTTTTACCAAGCCATTCTCCCTGATGATTCGTCTCTTTGCAGCCATTACCGCAGGACACATTGTGATGCTGAGCCTTATTTCGCTCACTTTCATATTCCATAGTTACATGGTGGGGATTGGCTCATCGATATTCGTGTTGTTTATCAGCCTGATTGAATTACTGGTGGCGGGGATTCAGGCGTATGTATTCACGCTGTTTACTTCGCTGTATATAGGATTGGCTGTTGAAGAACACCACGGCGAGGAAGCGCATTGAAAGAGATTAAATGCGCGGGAAGCCGTGCAATGAAGATACTCCGGGATAGACCCGGATTTTGGTTCACTTAATAGTTAAAGTATATGTTATTCTCAATGTTACTGGACGTTAGCTACGCCATCATGGGCGCAGGTATCGGTGCTGGTCTGGCTGCAATTGGCGCCGGAATCGGTATCGGCCGGATCGGTGGATCTGCAATGGAAGCCATGGCTCGCCAGCCGGAGGCGGCCAACAAATTGCAAGGTTCGATGCTGATCATCGCTGCTCTCGTGGAAGTAGCTGCGTTGTTTGCATTGGTTATCTGCTTCCTGATTTCGAACAAGACTGGCGCAGTTATCGCCTGATCGGAACAGGGCACGGAACTGTGCCAAGCTGAAACTTGCCTTAGGCGCTGGGCCGGGCAAGTTTCTTCTCTTGAACTAACCAAGATTGACCGGCAAACCGGTCCGTCAAAAAAATAGAATACTATGGAATTACTAACCCCGGGTTCTGGTCTAATCTTTTGGCAGGCGGTCGTCTTCCTGGGACTATTCCTGCTGCTGTCAAAACTCGCCTGGAAGCCGATTCTCAGTTCCCTGAAAGAAAGGGAAACTTCGATCCAGGCAGCCCTCGATTCAGCCGAAAAAGCGAAAGAGGAAATGGCCACGCTGAAAGCGGGCAATGAAAAGCTGCTGAAGGAGTCGCGCGAGGAACGTGATAAGATTCTCCGCGAAGCCCGGGAAGCCGCCAATCGAATTCACGAGGAGGCGCAAGTTGCTGCCAAAAAGAATGCGGATCGCTTGATTGATGAGGCCAAAGCCGTCATCAACTCCGAGAAGCAGGCCGCCATGAAGGATGTTCGTGAATTGGTCGCCAAATTCTCACTGGAAGTTGCCGAGAAGGTAATTAAGAAGAACCTGGCCGCTGATAAAGCGCAACAGGACCTGGCCCAGGGATTTGTAAAGGAAATCAAGCTGAACTAAGGGAATGGCAGACATAAGGGTAGCATCGAGGTACGTTAAATCCCTGCTGGCACTCGCCGTTGAGCAGGGAGCGCTGGAAGAAGTGCATCGTGATATGCAATTATTCAGCCTCGTGTGCCGCGAGAACCGGAATTTTGTGAGCCTCCTCCGCAGCCCGGTTATCCGTCATGAGAACAAGCGGTCTGTGCTAAAGAAACTGTTCACCGGCAAGGTGGGCCCTTTAAGCCTGGCCATCATAAACATTGTTACGCACAAGAATCGGGAAGCAATTCTTCCCGAAATTGCAGCAGAATTCCATAACGCCTATAACCGCCATAAAGGAATCGGCAAGGCCTACCTGACCACCACGGTACCCGCAAGCAAAGAGCTCCTGGAGACGATGCAAAGTATCTCTAAGAAGCTTACTAACCTGCAAACCATCGAACTGCAGACCAATGTGGATAGCGATCTAATCGGGGGGTTTGTGCTGAACGTAGGTGACCAGCAAATCGACGCGTCAGTGCGCAGTAAACTGAGGACCCTGAGTTTGAAATTTGAAGAGAACTATTTTGTTAAGAAGGACTAATAAATCGAGCATATTATGGCAGAGATCAGACCCGAGGAAGTATCCGCAATATTACGCGAACAACTTGCCCAAGCACGGACGGATGCAGAATTGGAAGAGGTTGGCACGGTGTTGACCATTGGTGACGGGGTAGCCCGAATCTATGGACTTTCGAAAGCACAGGCTGGCGAGTTGGTGCAGTTCGAAAACGGACTGCGGGCACTTGTCCTCAACCTTGAAGAAGACAACGTTGGCGTCGTACTCTTGGGTGATCCGCAAGGAATTAAGGAAGGAGCCACGGTCAAGCGTACTGGCAAAATTGCTTCGGTTAACGTCGGAGACGGTCTGCTTGGACGCGTGGTGGATACCCTGGCCAAGCCCATCGATGGGAAGGGCCCAATTGCCGGCGAAGTCTATGACATGCCGCTGGAACGTAAGGCACCGGGTGTAATTTACCGTCAGCCGGTTAATGAGCCGCTCCAAACAGGTATCAAGGCCATTGACTCCATGATTCCGATTGGACGCGGTCAACGAGAGCTCATTATTGGTGACCGTCAAACAGGAAAGACCGCGGTTGCCATTGACACGATTATCAACCAGCGTGAATTTTATGATAAGGGCAAACCGGTGTATTGCATTTATGTAGCCATTGGACAAAAGGCTTCCACGGTTGCCACGGTAGCGGCTACACTGGAGAAAGCCGGAGCATCACCTTATACGGTGATTGTTTCAGCAACAGCCTCTGATCCTGCGCCGATGCAATATTTTGCTCCATTTACCGGCGCGGCCATTGGTGAATTCTTTCGGGACACCGGTAGGCCTGCACTGGTGATCTATGATGACCTTTCCAAACAAGCAGTTTCTTACCGCGAGGTATCGCTTCTGCTTCGTCGTCCCCCGGGTCGGGAGGCCTATCCTGGCGACGTATTCTATTTGCACTCACGCCTTCTTGAGCGTGCGGCAAAGATTATCAATAACGATGCGCTTGCCCAGCAGATGAACGATCTGCCGCCTTCGATCAAGCACCTTGTGAAGGGTGGAGGTTCGTTGACCGCGCTGCCTATTATTGAGACGCAAGCCAACGACGTTTCCGCGTACATTCCAACCAACGTGATATCGATCACCGATGGTCAGATCTTCCTGGAGACCAACCTGTTTAACTCTGGAATACGTCCTGCCATCAACGTAGGTATCTCCGTGTCGCGTGTAGGAGGTGCCGCACAAATCAAGTCAATGAAGAAAGTGGCGGGTACGCTGAAGCTTGATCAGGCACAATTCCGTGAGTTGGAGGCATTCTCGAAATTTGGATCTGACCTTGATGCGTCCACCAAATTGACGATTGAGCGAGGACGGCGCAACCTGGAAGTTCTCAAGCAGCCCCAGTATGCTCCTGTGCCGGTTGAAGAGCAGGTCGCCATCATCCTAGCCTCTACCCGTGGGTATCTCGACAAGATCCCGGCTGATAAGGTAAAGGAATTTGAAAAGGAACTTATCGACCTGATGCGCGGTCAGTACAAGAACGTGCTCGACAACTTCCGTGCAGGTAAACTCGAGGATTCAGATCTCGAGACGGTGAAAAAGGTTTCCCTTGAATTGGCAAGCAGATATTAAACTGACGATCATCCTGGTTAACAGGGAATAAGTTGAACGAATGGCGAGTCTAAAAGAAGTCAAAACGCGGATAAGCTCGGTAATCAGTACCCAGCAGATTACCAAAGCCATGAAGATGGTTGCGGCTGCCAAATTGCGCAAGTCGCAGGACCGGATTATCCAAATGCGTCCCTTCGCCAAGGAAATGAACGGGATTCTTCAAAATCTGTCTTCCGGCATGACGGACGGTGACAACTGGTTTAGCAAGGTCCGGTCAGAAGAAAAGATTCTCATCCTTGCCTTGACTTCTGACCGCGGTCTTTGTGGGTCATTCAATTCCAGCACGATCAAGGGCGTATTGCGGCTGATCCAGGAGAAGTATGCCGCACAGCAAGCCCGAAAGAATGTAACCATCATGCCGATTGGCAAGAAGGCGCTTGAGTTCTTCTCGAAGCGGGGTTATCCGGTAATTGATACGTATGCCAATCTTTTCCACGGGCTGAGTTTTGAGGCTACTTCTGAAGCGGCCAATTTCCTGATGGATGCTTTCCGCACCGGGAAGTTTGATAAGATTGAAATTATTTACAACCAATTCAAGAACGTGGCGACCCAGGTGCTCATCACCGAGCAGTATCTCCCGGTTCTTCCGGTAGCCGGCGGCAAAAAGCACCCCATTGATTTCATCTTTCAGCCGAATCAGACGGAAATCATGGCGGGTCTAATCCCTAAGTCGCTGAAAGTGCAGTTGTTTAAGACGCTGTTGGACTCCAATGCTTCAGAGAACGGGGCCCGCATGACGGCCATGGATAAGGCCACTGAAAATGCAGGGGAAATCCTTAAGGAGCTCAGATTAACCTACAACCGTACGCGCCAGGCCGCCATCACGAAGGAGATCCTGGAAATTGTTGCCGGTGCCGAAGCACTGAAGGCCTCCTAGCGAACTTTCTTTCCAATGGGGATAGTTCAGGGCAAATCCCTTTCCTGCTAAATTTCCATCCCGGCCCTTATCATCTTTTGCTCTTTGTAGGGGGAAAGTTGCGCTTTTGTAACCTTTCTTACATCCCGGGCAATCGTAGAAGGCCATGACTTACTTTTGGGATTCATGGCCACCACGCAGCTCTTCCGGGGCGACTTGCAGAAAGTCATCGATCACTTGCCGGTAGTGGTCTTTGAATACACATTCTTTCCGCAAGGAGACCGGGGTTTCACTTACATCAGTCCTCGTTGTTTCGAACTAATTGGATTACCTGCCGACACCATCCTGGAGGGCCGCCTGTCGATGGGCAACTTTATCCATCCGGATGACCTGGCCAGTTTTAATGCTGGGATTGAAGAAAGTGTGGTTACCCTCAAGGATTGGTGTTGGAGAGGCCGGGTAATGGGAAAGGATGACTATTTGTGGATTGAAACAAAGAGTACGGCCACCCGGATGCCTGACGGAAGAATCGTTTACCATGGAATCTTTTCGGACATCACAGAAACCAAACAACTGGAAGATAAGAACCGGTTATCGGAGGTTCGTTACCGCAACCTGATTGAGCAACTGCCATTGGGCATTGCCATTCATGTTGGGGGGGTAATCAGGTTTGCGAATGCCCATGCGGTAAAGCTGATGGGTGCCAGGGAGGCTCGTGAGTTAATCGGGGAGGAGGCCATTCAATTTGTTCATCCAGATTACCGGAGTCATTCACTTGAGCGAATCAGAACTATACTGCAAGGGAAGCCGGTGCCGCCAATGGAAACAAAGTTCGTTCGGCTTGATGGCAAGGAAATCATCGTTGAAAGCATCGGACATCCTTATACCTATGAGGGCCTGCCGGCCGTGCAGGTGATCTTTTCGGATATTACCGAAAGAAAGGAAGCAGAGGCGGGGTTTCAGAAGACGGAGACCCTGTTTTTTGAATTGTTTCAGAATACTCCGCTTGCTATCGTGTTGTTGAATGAACGAAGCGAGGTGGTGAAAATCAATAAGGGTTTTGAAGACCTTTTTGGATACACTTTCCAGGATTTGGTAGGCCGAACGTTGACCGAGGCTATTGTTCCAACTGAGTTAGAACGTGAGGGAGATGAAATAAACAGCACCATTACCGAAAACAAAGTGATCCGCGTGGAGACGGTACGCCGGAGGAAAAATGGTCACCCCGTGTCGGTAATCATTTACGGGGTTCCGGTTCTTCTGCGTGATGAAAAAATTGGAATCTTCGGCTTGTATGTGGATGTAACCGAGCGGCAACGGGTGGCCGAAGAACTCAAGATTAGGAATGCGGAACTTGACAATTTCGTTTATAAAGTTTCGCATGATCTGCGCGCCCCGCTTTCTTCCATGCTTGGACTGGCCCATTTGGCCGCGATGCCCGGAAACCGCGATGACCTCGCGGGGTATGTCCGTCTCATGGGAGAGAAAGCGATGCAATTGGATCACTTCATCAGTGATGTACTGAGTCATTCCAAGAACCTGAAGATGGAGGTTACTGTGGATCGTGTCGATCTGCCTGAAATCATTGGGAAGACATTTAGCGACCTAAGTTACCTGGCAGGTTCGGATCAAGTGAGAAGAGCAGTGTCGGTAGAAGGAATGGAATTCTTCAGCGACCACTGGCGTATAGGGGAGATCTTCAGAAACCTGATTTCCAATGCCATCAAGTATCGCAAACTTAATCATGACGCGGCCGTCAATGTAAAAGTTCAGGTGGGCAACGACAGTTGTCAAATTGTAGTGGAGGACAATGGGATCGGTGTTGATCCCGCGCTGGTACCCCGTATCTTCGAAATGTTTGTTCGCGCCAGCGACCGTTCGGATGGAAGTGGGTTGGGCCTGTATATAGTAAAGAACGCAGTCGACCGTTTGGGCGGTACCATTCAGGTCGAAAGCGAGTTACAGGTGGGTACACGTTTCCGCATTACTTTGCCCAATCTCATTCCAAAATAACCTGTTATCTTACCGGCCGTCTATGGAGATCGTCGAAGTCAAGAATCCGGCAGAGCGGCGTGAATTCTTACAGCTGCCTGTCCGCCTGTACCGTGATGTGCCGCAGTGGATTCGGCCGTTGGACAAGGATGTTGAACAGGTATTTGACCCTGAGCTGAATAAGTCCTTTCGGGAAGGTGAATGCAGCCGCTGGATTCTGAGGGATGAAGGTGGCAAAACGATTGGTCGCGTGGCGGCCTTCGTGTTAAAGCGCACCGTGAACCGCGGCAATGATCAACCTACCGGGGGAATGGGTTTCTTCGAGTGTATCGATGATCAGGCGGCAGCTTTTCATTTGTTTGATCAATGCAAACGCTGGTTGACAGAGCGTGGCATGGAAGCCATGGATGGTCCGATTAATTTTGGAAGTCGCGAAAAGTGGTGGGGATTGTTAGTGGAAGGATTTGATCGTGAACCGAATTACCAGTGCAACTATAATTTTCCTTATTATGCTAAAATCTTTGAGGCATACGGGTTTAAGTTATATTTCTCTCAATTGACCTATGCCCGGAAAGTGATGGATCCATTGTCGGAACGGCTTGCCTATAAAGCAGAGCTGGCCAGCGCAGATTCAAATTATTCCTTTCGCCATTTGTCCAAGGCGGAAATCGGCAAGTTGCCTGAACTGATCCGCCAGGTCTACAATCAGGCCTGGAACAACCGGGCGGAAACGCCAGAGATTACCGCTGCCCAGGCGAAATTGCTGGTCAAGCAGATGAGACCAATCCTGGATGTTCGTCTCCTTTGGTTTGGATTCTACAAGGATGACCCCGTCGCCTTCTTCCTTTCACTCCCGGAGATCAATCAATGGTTCAAGTACGTGAACGGGAAGCTGGATTGGATCGGACTGATTAAATTAGGATGGTATAAGTTTACGCGGCCTAACCGAAAAGCCTTTGGGATTTTGTTTGGGGTGATTCCTGAGCATCAGGGTAAAGGTGTGGATGGTGCGCTGATCATGTCGGCCAGGAAGCTTTATCAATCAGGCAAACTCCCGTACATTGAATACGAAATGAACTGGATAGGAGACTTTAATCCAAAGATGATACAAGTGGTTGAACAAGTTGGGGGATTTGTCAGCAAACGACACGTTACCTATCGAAAACTGTTCGATGAATCCAAACCATTCCGTCGTCATCCTATTCTGAACTAATGTATGGGTGAGCAAGACGAATCCCGATCCAGTTTCCTATTCCGCAATCTATTCCGGGGGCTGATCTGGTTTGCCGTCATTCTTACGGCCTATATTCTTGCCGCGGAAGAGATTGCTGTTTATCAAAAGGAGATCAATAACATTGGTGACCGGCTGCCTTTGCTGTTGGGAATTTTCACCGTTTCCGAGGTGGTGTTTGGGATTATTCCACCTGAATTGTTTATGCTCATTTGGCAATCGAAGGGAGTGTTGTCCGAATATGCCATCAATCTCACCTACCTTACCCTGATTTCCTATGGAGCCGGTGTGCTGGGCTACTACATTGGGTATTATTTTTCGAAGACGCCTTTCTATGTACAGATTCATCAGCGGTACCTCAAGCAATATGACGAGAAGTTGAGGACCTATGGATTGTACCTTGTGCTGGTGGGAGCGATCACGCCGGTGCCCTTTTCGGCAACGTGCATGTTGGCGGGGTCGGTCCACACCCCCATCGACAAGTTTTTGCTTATCTGCGTGACTCGCATCATCCGATTTGCCGGCTACGGGTGGGCTGTTTGGGCGGCACCAAATTATTTTACTTAGCTTCGGCGGGCTGGGCACCGTGAACCGGCGTGTGGCTGGAGAGGTAGGAGTAGATAGCCGGGATAACAAACAAGGTCAGCACGGTCGAAAAGAGCATCCCGCCTATTACTGCAATGCCCATCGATACGCGGCTCTCGGAACCTGAACCGAGCGCAAGGGCAATGGGGAGAATACCCAGGATGGTAGAGAGGCTCGTCATGATGATTGGACGGAAACGGGACTCTGCCGATCCGATTACCGCATCCATCACACTCAGGCCTTGCTCCTTGCGCTGGTTGGCGAATTCAACAATCAATATTCCGTTCTTGGTGACGAGACCAATGAGCATGATAATTCCAATCTGACTGAAGATATTCAGTGTTTGACTGAAGTACCATAGCGTGACCAATGCGCCAGCCAGGGCGAGGGGTACCGTGAACATGATGACGAAAGGGTCCTTGAAACTTTCAAACTGACCGGCCAAAACAAGATAGATGATGGCTAAAGCGATGATGAAGGCCATGTAAATGCTTGAGGAGCTTTCCGCAAATTCACGGGCCGTTCCGTCCAGGCTGGTGGAGTAAGTTTTATCGAGAACCTCATCTGCGATTCGTTTCATTTCCTTGATGCCTTCGCCCATGGCGACTCCCCGGGCCAGTTGAGCCTGGACTTTGGCCGATGAATACCGGTTAAACCGGTATAATTGCGGTGGTTTGCTTTGCTCTTCCAGGGTGACCAGGTTGTCGAGCTGAATCAGTTCACCCTTTTTGTTTTTCACATACAGGCTCTTCAGGTCAAGAGGTTCATTGCGATCCTTGCGTTCTACCTGGCCGATGATCTGGTATAGTTTACCTTCCATGATGAAGTTGCCAAAGCGCGTGCCGCTAAGCCCCAGTTGGAGCGTCTGGGCAATATCAATTACGTTTACCCCGATATTACGCGCCTTGTCACGGTCAATCGTGATGTTGATTTCCGGCTTATTGAATTTCAAGTCGAGGTCTACAAATGAAAATTTGGGACTGGCTGCTGCCTTCGCCATGAACTCCGGAAGCACAGCCTCTAATTTTTCCAGGCTTGAAGCCTGGATGACAAACTGCAAAGGGAAGCCACCTCGCCGATCGCCACCTACTGTCTGCGTTTGCGTCACATACGTTCGGACACCGCTGAATTGTTTAGCTTTTTCAGTTACATCATCCACTATTTCTTGTTGGGTACGGGTACGCTCTTCAGGATTCTTGAGTATGATTCGAACCATTCCTGAATTGACGCCGACGGTCCCAAAGCCCGGGGCCGTAACACTGACCAGCCCGGAACTTTCCGGTACTTCTTTTTGAAGGAAGTTGGTGATATCCATTACGTAGCCGTCCATGTATTCAAACGTTGCACCCTCTGCACCCTGGGCCATAATTCGGAATTCGCTGCGATCTTCCAGCGGTGATAACTCGGAGGGCAGGCTCCTTCCAAAATAGACGATCAGCAGGCCCGAGACGAGAACAATAATGAAGGCGATCCAACGGTGCTTCATGAAGGATTCAAGGGAGGAAGCATATTGGTTGGTAAGCCATTGAAAGAAAGGTTCGGTTTTACGGTATAGCCAGGGTTGTTGTTCACGCCGTTTCAGTAAGCGTGAGCTCATCATGGGTGTTAGTGTAAGTGAAACGAACGCGGAGATGGCTACCGAACTGGCTACGACGAGGCCAAATTCCCTGAACAAGCGACCGGTAAGTCCCTGCAGGAAAATGACGGGCAGAAAAACGGCCACCACAGATACCGTTGTGGAAATAACAGCAAAGTAGATTTCAACAGATCCGCGTTTGGCGGCCTCAACCGGGTTATCGCCCTCCTCGATCTTCACATAGATGTTCTCGAGTACCACGATGGCATCATCCACCACGAGGCCGATGGCCAGCACAATGGCTAGCAAGGTCAGTACGTTGATGGTGAATCCGAGGACGTACATGACAAAGAATGACCCAATGAGAGAAATGGGGATGGTGGCTATGGGGATGACGGTAGTGCGCCAATCCCGCAGGAAGAAGAAGATGACAAACAATACCAGGCTAAAGGCAATGATCACTGTTTCCTCAACTTCCTTGATGGAACTTCGAATGAATTGGGTGGAGTCCCAGCTCATGTAATATTTGATATCGGATGGCAGATCGGCCTGAATTTGTTCGAGCTTCTGGTAGAGCCGGTCAGCGATTTCAATGTTGTTGGCGCCAGGCTGTGCGACAACGGCGAGCGCTATGCCCGGCTTGCCGTCCCGGCGCAACAAGGTGCGGTCGTTTTCCGGGTATAACTGGGCATAGCCTACATCACTGAAGCGGACAATGTTGTTCCCGTCATCTTTGATAATAAGGTCATTGAAATCGGCTACGGTTGTCAGGCGCCCCATAGTTCTCACGGTCAATTCTGTATTTCGACCCTCCACGCGTCCGGACGGCAACTCTACGTTCTCCCGGTTAAGGGCCTGGAGTACGTCCGTGGGGGCGAGTTTCAAGGAGGCCATTTTGATGGGGTCCATCCACAAACGCATGGAATACCGACGCTGTCCCCAGAGCTGCACAGAGCTAACACCCGGAATAGTCTGCAGTCGTTCCTTGAACATGATTTCTCCGACCCGGGAAAGATCAAGTAGGTCGCGATGGTCACTGGCCACCGAAAGGAAGATAATGGGCGCAGAATCAGCGTCCGCTTTCTCCACGACGGGTGGATCGACATCGCGTGGGAGATTAAACAGCGAACCGGCAACCTTGTCGCGTACATCGTTGGCGGCGGCCTCGATGTTTACGCCGAGTTCGAATTCAACCGTGATGGTGCTTCTTCCCTCGCGGCTTACTGAGGTTAGTGTGCGAATACCGGCGATCCCGTTAATGGCATCCTCAAGGGGTTCGGTAATTTGGGATTCAATAACATCTGCATTTGCTCCGACGTAAGCCGTACTCACCGTAATTACGGGAGGGTCTACGCTGGGAAACTCCCGAATCCCCAGGAAGGTAAAGCCGATGTATCCGAAGAGGATAATCACCAGCGACATGACAATGGCCAGGACAGGGCGGTTGATGCTGGTGATGGATAAACTGGCCATACGTGATGCTGGTTAATTAACCTTAACGACCTTAACAGGCATTTCGTTCCGCAGTTGGAGGATGCCGGTGGTAATGACAGTGTCGCCGGCCTGAAGACCAGACAAGATTTCGATTTTCAGATTGGTTCTTGTTCCGGTTTCAATCGTCACTAGTTTGGCTTTCCCGGAGCGGGTAACATATACGGTTTGACCCGCCTGACCGGGGATGACAGCCTGGGTGGGAATGAGAAGGGCATCCGGTTTGGAATTGAGGATAAGATCGACCTTGACAAATTGACCAGGTATCAGTAGGCCTTTTGAGTTGTCAGCGACTGCCCGGATCTTCAGCGTACGTGTTGCCTCATCGATTCGAGGTTCTATGGCGTAAACATCCCCAAAGAATACCCGGGAGGTATCGTTCTCTACGGTAAACCTGATTTTCTCCCCATTGGCAATCATCGGGCTGTACCGGCTAGGTACTGCAAATTCAATTTTAGCGGGTGAGTTATTGTAGAGCGTGGCGATAACGGTGGCGGGTGAAATGTAGGCACCCTGGCTCACATAACGCAGCCCGATGACACCATCGAACGGAGCGAATACCCGTGTTTTCTGGAGTTGAGCTTCGAGCAGTTTGATGTCGGATATGGTTGTGTTGAGGCGGTTGAGCGCATTGTCATATTCCTCCTGGCTGATTGCCTCTTTCTTGAAGAGTTGACGCTGACGGAATTCATTGTCTTTGTTGAGTTTTTGCATGTAGCGCTGCTTCTCAATCTGGGCCCGGATTTCCTCGTCGTTGATCTGCACCAGCAATTCTCCCTTCTTCACCCTGGCTCCCTCTTTGAAGTTGATCATGGTGATTTTACCGCTGGCCTCACTTTTGAGTTCCAGTGATTCATTGGCGATAATTGATCCTGTAATGATCAGGGAATTGTCAAAGAGAACCGGCTTCAATAAATAACCTTCCACCTGAAGAATGCTTCCCTGGGCAGGCCCTCCGGCCGCCGGGCCTGTTTCCTTTTTGTCAAACCATCCAAGTTTGGGCAAAGCCAGCAGAAAGAGGACCGCAATAGTTATGGAGATCGTGAGGATACGTTTTTTCATGCTGAGGTATTAGGCTTGCACGGGTGACTGTGCTTGCAAAAATTTTTGGTGAAGCTCAATCACCTGGGGAATGACCAGGTGGTGGTCGTCATTGTATATGATTACGTCTGCTCTTTTCATTTTTTCTTCTTCTGGCCATTGGTTTCTAATAATTTCCCGGACGCTGGCCTCTGTCCTTTGCGGGTCCCTGGCCAGAACGCGCTTAAGACGCAAGGCCTCCGGGGCTATCACCAGGATGACACAACTCAGGCCAGTAGTCGCGCCAGCTTCATAAAGCAAGGCGGCTTCCCGAATCAAGTAGGGGTGGTTTGCGTGCTCGGCAACCCAACCTTGGTAATCAACAGCCACCCTGGGATGAACCAGACCGTTTAACGTATTCAATCGTTTCGCGTTTCCAAAAGCGACTTCGCTGAGGTGCGCCCGGTTCAGGCTTCCGTCTGGCCAATACGACAAGGTTCCAAATTCTTTTTTGATTTGGTCGACCAGTATTCCGTCAGTGGTCATTAATTTTTTCGCACGGGAGTCGGCGTCATAAACGGGAACACCGAAGCATTGGAATATCTTGCTTATGGTGGATTTTCCGGAGCCAATGCCCCCCGTTATCCCTACTTGATAGGGCAGTTTCATTTCAAAGTTTTCTTTGGAGTGTTACGGAATCGACATGCACGATTTTGGCATAGGAAGGCAATCCGCCCAGCAGCGGGGCCACTCGAATTGAGTCACCCTTTTGAATTCTTACAACTGGCAGGATTGCGGTCAGCGCTGTAGAATCCGTTTTGAATCGCGCCTGGTCGCGATGTGGAATTTGCAATATGCAAGTGATGCTGTCCTGATCGGTGGCCATTCCGAAAACTTTATTGGGCTCGATAAGCGGAAGTCGAAGGCTGACGTTGCGTACCAGTCCAACCTCAAAGAAGATTTCAACCACGGGAGGATCTCGTTTGATAAATTCACTATGCTCCATTCGCACTTCGAGCGTTTCGCGGTAATGTGCCGTTATCAGGCGCCGTGGGACTTCGATGTTGAGCGAGTCAGGGAGTGCAGTGAGATAACTCGAAGGTCCCTCCAGTCGAATTGAATCGGGCAGAACCAGCGCCGGACTGATTTGACCCATGTTCGCTCTGAAATTGACTTTACTGATGTCGGCTACAAGTTTGAGGTGACGCGTTGTTTTTTGTTCAATGGAGAGTCTTAGCGTGTCTGATACTACGAAGTTGAGTTTCAATGGCCCCAGTTGACTCACTACCTGGGGAGCCAGGATGGCGCCAGGGATACGGTGCACCTCAGTTGGCCGTTCGATGGGAATCGTAATAACGGATGACTTTTGGTTGAGGGAGGCTCTCAACAAGTCCCAGCCATTTCCACTGACATTCACTGTAAGTTTGACGGGGATTTCTTTTGCTGCTGCGAATTGGTCTTCATCGAACTCGATCCGGAGCGGCACTGAAAGATTGGAAGCGTACTCCTTGTTCAGCGCATTAAACGTCCAAAAGATTATTGCGGCGAATACACACAATGCCAATGCCGTCCAATTGGTGCGGTCAAATCGAAGCAGGCTGATGATGGCACGGAGAAACTTCAAATCGGATGTTCAAGTAAGGTTAGCTACAGTTAAGCCGGTGTTTTTGTAACAGCATTCGCCCGCTTGCTGGATTCCATCGAAATCGATGATTTTGAAAAGCGGATACGTACCCCCCGCTCAAACTCCAGCACCACGGTATCGTCTTCCATTTCAACAATGCGTCCGTGGGCGCCGCCAATCGTGACGACGAGATCGCCTTTCTTTACTTCATCCCGAAATTTTCTTTCTTCCTTGGCCTTCTTTTGCTGAGGGCGAATCATGAAGAAGTAGAAAATACCGATGATAGCCGCCATAAGGATGATCTGGCTCCAGGCGCCGCTTTGGCCAGGGGTGGATTGCAGGAGAATAACAAACATGATGGATTGGTGATTTTAGTCCGCAAAGGTAGTGGTTTTTGGATCGAACCGGTATCATGAAAAAGGCCCCGATGAAGGGGCCTTTTTCAATTTCGGGGGCTCTTGCTTATCGGGTCGGGCCTTTCATTTCGCTCTTGGGCGTAACCATGGCCTTGAAGCGAAGTGTGGTAGTCTTGGGCCAGGTATTGGCCGTGACGGTGATCGTCTTGTTGTTTATGCCGGGCTTTCCGCTGCTATCGAACTCGGCCTTAACAAAGCCGGAACCTCCTACTGGAATGGGGTCTTTCGTCCAATCCGGGACGGTACATCCGCAGGAAGGTTGGGCACTTTGAATGATCAGGGGAGCTTCACCTGTGTTTTTCACCTTGTACACATGAACCACTTTCTGGCCTTCGTTAATTGTTCCGAAATCGTGATCAGTAGTTTCATACACGGCCACGGGTAGCGGGCCTTCCGGTTTTTCTTCGGTAACGGTTTGTGCAGGTGCGGGCGTTTGTGCAGCGCTGGTGGCCTTATTGGTCTCGAGTTGTGCGAGCCGGCTCTCCAGTTCTGCAATGCGCTTCTCCGCTGCTTTGTCCTTGCAAGAAGGCAGGAGAACAACCATGCCAGCGGCAATCAAAAGAATGGAAAGGGTCTTTTTCATAGGTAGTTTATTTCTATTGGATCGGTAAAATTAAATAGTATGAACAAACATTTCCTGTCCTTAACAAATCGTTAACTCTTTTGGGTTCCCCGTATTTGTTCCAGGAGTTCATCCACATCCTCCAGCAGTCTTTCTGCTTTTCCCTTGGCCTCAGACACAACTTTTTGACCTTGGGATTTCGCTTCGGAGGTAAGTGGAGTTTCCTTTCCCGTCACCAGGTCATTGAGGTATTCCTCCAGGATCTTTTTGTATTTGTCCAGTCGGAAAGACAGTTTTTCGCGGGTGGCCGATCCTTTATCGGGTGCATAGAGGACACCCAGTATAGCCCCTGCGGCTGCACCGGCCAGAAAAGCCATTAGGGCATTGCTACTGTTCTTGCTCATAACGCGTGAATTTGGACATCAAAGATAGGCATTCGGCGGCATGCCCGATATGCCCGAGGGGGCGAAAAATCAGCCCTATTTGTTGTCAATCAGGCCGCGACCGCTCTTTTTGATTCTCCCGGAATTCACCATTTCCTTAGAGAGTGCGTCGAGAATGCCATTGATGAACTGCCGGCTTTTCGGGGTGCTGTACTCTTTTGCCAGTTCAATGTACTCGTTGATGGTCACTTTCACCGGGATGTTGGGGAAATCTGTCATTTCTGCCAGGGCCATGTGCAGAATGATTCGGTCAGTGAGGGGCAACCGATCGACTTCCCAATTTCGGGTATGACTCGCGATCAGTTCGTGAAAATAGGGATCGAGTTGAGAAGCGGAATGGAACAGCTTTTCTACAAAATTCTTGTCGTCCTCCCAGTTTAAGGAGAGCTTCTGGAGCTCAAGGCTTCCTTGCTCGGTTAGTGATTTTAATGTTTTGTCGACCATGCTCCGCACAATCTCATGATCCTCTGCCCACCAAAGGTCCTGCTCCTCCAGCCATGCATTGATGGGGGTTTTGCCAAGTATGATTTTTCGAACCAGGTGTTTGACAAACCCTGCATGGTCTTCGGCGGATGGCCTGGTCAGGGCAATATATTCCTTGAATGACTTGTCCGGCTTAAGGCAGTCCCTCAGCCAATCGCGGATGAGATCCTGCTGGTGATCCCAGCTACCACCCTTTCTCAGCGTTTCCCGGCGGAGGTCAACATTGTCGCGAAGGGCTTTCACTACCGGGTTGTGGGAAAAAACACCCGCGTTGATCCGCTTGTCCTGGGAAGCCACTTGCTCGAGCGAAGGAATCAGGTTAAGAACGGAAAAGTAGATTTCGTTGATTTTTTCTACTTCGATAATGGTTTGCTTCCGGAAGTAGGCAAAATCTTTTTTAGTCAGTTTGGTATGCAAGGCAAACGCTTCGTCAAGCGATTGACCGATCCGGGGATCAGGGCTTTCAGCGATTGGCTCGCCTCGAAATTTCTTTTCAAAGAGTCGGACAGCCACCTCGCGCTGCCCTTTGAGCAACTCCTTGTCCTGAATTTTCATCGAATTGAGATCGGGCTTGAAGAAGGCATCGATGGAATCCAGCGCGAGAAGGTAGTTGGCTTCTTTGCATTGCTCATAGGCAAAGAGGCTTTGCATGATTTTGATGCGCAGGGTCCGTCGGTTGAGCATGACAAGGAACAGTAAAAAAGAAGGGCGCAAGTTACATTTTGTGGGGCATAAATGGTTGATTTGAACCAAAATTCCCTTCGGACCCGTTACATAGGTCCGGTCGCCTATCATGAAGGAACTCGCCCACCTGAACCATTACCTGCTGCGCTATAAGTGGCACCTCTTCTGGGGGCTGGTCTTTGTGATAATATCCAACATCTTCCAGATTGTGCCGGCCCAGTTGGTACGTCGATCGATCGACCTGGTCACAAATAACATCAGCCTGTACCGTTCGTTCAGCGGTACCCCCCAGCAGGAGAAGTATTTTTCAGTCTTTACCCAGGGGATTCTCCTTTATGCGGTATTGATACTCGTAATGGCTCTCTTGCGAGGGTTGTTTCTATACTTTGTACGGCAAACCCTCATTGTCATGAGCCGCAGGATTGAGTATGACCTGAAGAATGATATCTTCCAGCATTACCAGACGCTCCCGCTGAGTTTTTATCGGCGCAACAATACCGGAGACTTAATGAACCGAATTTCGGAGGATGTAGGACGTGTACGGATGTACCTGGGTCCCTCCATTATGTATGGACTCCAGCTCTTCACGTTGTTCATTATTCTTATCCCGGTCATGTTTACGATCAGTGTGAAATTGACGCTCTTCGCATTGATCCCACTTCCCATCTTGTCGTTCAGTATCTACTATGTGAATAACATCATTGAGCGGCGGTCAGAGGAAATTCAGCGCAGCCAGTCCCGGCTCAGCACGTTTGTGCAAGAAGCCTTTTCCGGCATCCGTGTGCTTAAATCATTCAATCGTGAAAAGGAATCCATCGACCGCTTTACGATGGAGAACAATGAATACAAACATCAGTCACTGCGACTCACCCGGGTCCAGGCGCTGTTCTTTCCACTTATGTTCGGGCTTATTGGTTTAAGCACGATCCTGACCGTGTATGAAGGAAGTGTGGAAGTGATCGAGGGTACCTTGACCTTTGGAAATATTGTGGAATTCGTCATCTACGTTAACCTGCTCACCTGGCCGGTGGCATCATTGGGCTGGACGAGCAGCCTCGTACAGCGCGCAGAAGCATCCCAAAAACGAATCAATGAATTCCTGAAGACAAAGACCGACCTGGTTTCTGAAAAGAATATGGAGCGCTCGATAGAAGGGCGAATCGAGTTCCGCAATGTATCGTTCACTTACCCGGATACCGGCATTCAGGCTATTCGCAACGTATCTTTTGTGCTGGAGCCAGGCGACTCATTGGCTATCATTGGCGCAACTGGTTCCGGAAAAAGTACGGTGGCCAATCTTATCTCGCGGCTTTATGATGTTACCTCAGGCGAGATCCTGATCGACGGAATTCCCATTGCTGATTACAACATTACGTGCCTTCGAAGCCAAATTGGGTATGTGCCACAGGATGTATTTCTATTCAGTGATACCATCCTGAACAACATAGGTTTCGGCCTGGACCAACCTGACGAAGAGAAAATTATCCAGGCGGCCCGCGATGCGGACGTGTATCAGAACATCATGGACTTCCCACAGGGATTTGCCACCCGGGTGGGAGAGCGGGGAATCACCTTGTCAGGTGGTCAGAAGCAACGCGTTTCCATCGCCCGCGCCATTGTTCGGCAACCCCGAATTCTCATGCTCGACGATGCCCTGTCTGCCGTGGACACGAAAACGGAGAACACCATCTTGAACAGTATGCGCGGCGTAATGCGGGGACGTACTACATTGATTGTTTCCCACCGCGTGTCTTCAGCCAAACTTGCCAATAAAATTATCGTGTTGGAAGATGGCGGCATGGCCGAGGCGGGAACGCACGAGACGTTGATGCAACTGGATGGACTTTACAAGGAGTTGTATGAACGACAGATGAGCAGCGAAGTGCTCGAAGATTGATTCAGCGCGCCTTGAGCTTGACGTAAGTCAGTTTGTACGTGATTTGCTTTCCACCCTCATCGTCCACGCGAATTCCTTCCAGGAGTTCAGCTTTTTCATCCTGCGTGAAGGTAAAGCTGGTATCTTTTCCTTTTGAATCGAAATGATTGTAGAGAAGCAGGTTCCCCGAAGCCGGCTTGAACTCCCCGATGATAGAGTAGCTTGCCTGGCCTTCCTTGTTCAGGGATAGCTCAATGTAATCGTTGCTGTCCTCACTTTCCTTCAGGATGGCGACTGTGGCGTAATTATCCTTGCGGTCGGTGGTTTTCTCGCGCATTTCGCCCAACAAGTTCTTGCTCTTCTTGATAACCATTCCGGAAACGGCATACACACCTTCGATGGAGTTGGCCCCCTGCTTTTGCATGTAGCGCTTAATAAGATCCTGAAAATTCATCTGCCGGAAGGCGGAAGATTTTGCCGTGGATTTCGGGGAGGTAGTGTGGATGATACAGCCCTGAATGACAACGGCCAGAATCAGCAAGGCAACAAAATGTCTACGTGACTTCACGCGCAGCATTGATCAAAATACGTACCGGAGGCCTACACCCCCCTGGAATCGTTGATAGCCTGGATCGATCAAGGCATCTACAAACCATTCGACCTCGATAAACGCCGATAAGGGCAACGAGAAATAGGAATACTCGAAACCCACCACGAATACGGGCCCATAGGTGAACCGCGTCTCGGTGAACTTGCCGAATTTGCCGTCGTCCTGGTTGTTGGAACGATCGTTGAAGGTATAGTCGTATTCGAGCTCTGTGTTGCGCCATTGCCATCCTGCTCCCGCATATAATTGCAGGCCTTTGGAGATCTTCTCGGCATCCCACTGGTAGAGAAATTTTGTCTCGAGAAACCAGTCGGCAACGGCTTTATGGGCGAGATAGGATATGGACTGATCGCTGTTTAAGGTATCCGGGAGGTATGAATTGAAGGCTTCTCGGTAGTATTTATTATAAAGTCCGCTCGCCGCTTTTCCGGCATCCACCGCGAATGAAAAATGCTTGTTGGGGTAGAACTTGTATGCCAGCGCAAATGGGTCACCTAATTTGAACCCAATCCCCTGGTAGGGATATCGGCTTGTTTCAAAGATTGGGCAGATGATCCTGGCCTTGTTTACCCCAACCCGCGGGACGGAATATGATGAGCTGCGCGGGCTGTGCTTCATCTGACCGAGGCTGTCGGCAGCCACCAGGCAGAATATCGAAACGATAATCAAGGTTTGGGCAAAGCGCATCACCCAAATATAGCCAATTCAACGTATTGGGATGGCCCTCGTAGTGATCAGACTGCTTCCTTATACTGCATCCGATAGAGTTGGGCATAGAGCCCTTCCTGGGTCAGCAACTCCTCGTGGCGGCCCGACTCCTTGATTTCACCTTTGTCCAGGACAAGAATAGTATCTGCCTTCTGTATGGTGGATAAACGATGGGCAATGACTATGGAAGTCCTTCCTTTCATCATCCGGGTAATGGCTTCCTGAATCATGGATTCCGTTTCCGTATCTACTGAAGAGGTGGCCTCATCCAGAATGAGAATTTTTGGGTGATAGACCATGGCCCGGATAAACGAAAGCAACTGCCGCTGCCCCACGGAAAGCGTAGCGCCCCGCTCCATGACCTGATAGTCGAGTTTGCCGGGAAGGCGTTCGATGAAACGCAAAGCCCCTACCTCATCTGCGGCCTGAAGAATCATTTCATCCGTGATATTCGGGTTGCCGAGCGTGATGTTGCTGCGAATGCTGTCCGAAAAGAGAAAGACATCCTGAAGCACTACCCCGATATGTTGCCGGAGGTAGTTGATGTCATACTCCTGGATATCGATACCATCGATCTTTATGGAGCCGCGCTGAATGTCATAGAACCGGTTGAGCAGGCTGATCACCGATGATTTTCCAGCCCCGGTAGCTCCTACCAGCGCGATGGTCTGGCCCGCACCTATTTTGAAAGAGATGTCTCTCAGCACAGGTTCTCCTTCCTTGTAGGAAAACCAAACGTGTTCAAGAGTAACGTCACCGCGGAGGCTGGGGACAACCCGGGTGCCATTGGATATTACAAATTCCCGGTTGTCAAGCAGGTTGATAATACGGGAGGAACTCACGATGCCCATCTGCAACGTGTTATACCGATCTGCAATCATCCGGATGGGTCTGAAAAACATCTGGATGTACATGATAAAGGCGGTTAGGGTGCCGATCGTAATGCCCGTTTGCTCCTGGTGGATCACCCCCTGTGCGCCATACCACACCAGCAAACCAATGCCCATGGCGGCGATGATTTCAGCGACCGGGAAATAGACTGAATAGTAAAGTACTGATCGGAGGTTGGAATGCAGGTGTTCTTTGTTGATCTCCTTGAATTTCTCAAACTCCCGCTTCTCACTTCCAAATATCTGAACGATGTTCATTCCGGTAATGTGTTCCTGAACGAACGAGTTAAGGTTAGCCACGGCGTTGCGCACATCATTGAAAGCCACTTTAATCTTTTCCTTGAACACATACGTAGCGAGGAGCATCAAGGGGAAGGTACAAAGGCTGATGAGGGCCATGCGCCAATCCACGATGAACATGAACAGCAGAATGAAAACAATTTGCAGCAAATCACCCGCCATGGCAGCAAGTCCTTCGCTGAACACATCTGCCAGCGTTTCTACGTCAGAAATGGTGCGGGTCACCAACCGTCCGATCGGCGTCTTATCAAAGAAGGCCAGGCGGAGATTGACCAGATGACTGTACAACTTGATTCTAATGTCACGAATCACAAATTGCCCTATGCGTCCGGACAGGTAGGTGTGAATGTATTGGAAAACAGATTGAATGACCAACAGCCCAAACACGAGGAGCATCATGTTGACCATCGACCAATAATCGCCCTTGGCTACATCGTCGTCGAGGGTGCGCAGGATCAGGATGGGTCGAACGGCCGTGAGAATGCCGAGGACCACGGTGAGCACAATGATCACATAAAACCGTCCTTTGTACGGGCGCACAAAAGAGATGAGGCGCTTCAGTACCTTGAAGTCGATGATATTGCCGCTACTGACTTTTTCTTTCTCCACGAGGGTCAATTAACAAAAATCCGTTGAGGATATTTTACGCGAACGAGGAACAGACCTTCTGCAGGAACGTTCATTCCCGCTTTTTTCCGGTCCATACTCTTCAGGATGGCCTTGAACTCGTCCAGCGTAGTTTTACCGGTTCCCACATCCAGCAAGGTGCCAACAATCGCACGTACCATCCCCCGGAGAAAACGATTGGCGGTGATCCGGAATACGAGTAAATCGCCCTTCTTTGTCCAGCGTGCCTGCTTCACATCGCACCGAAAATGGTCCACATCGGTTTTTACCTTGCTGAAGCATTGAAAGTCGTGCATGCCCAACAGTAACGCAGTCGCACGCTCCAGGGTTTGCAAATTGATGGGTTTGAAAAAATAAAAGGACAGGCCGCGGCGCAAAGGCTCTTTCGTGCGGGTTATGTGATATTCATAGGTTCGTTCCGTCGCGGAATACCGGGCACTAGCGTCAGTTTTGACCTTGCGGATTGTGCGGATGGCAATGTCGCGCGGGAGAAAGGAATTCATCCGCTGAACCAGTTGATGGGGATCGAAGGGCTTGTCGATATCACAGTGGAAGAACTGCTGCAGGCAATGCACACCGGTATCGGTACGCCCGCTGCCGACAATAGCGAGGGTATTGTCACGCAACAATTGACGAATTGTTTTCTCCACCACACTCTGTACGCCGAGCGCATTGTTTTGCGACTGCCAGCCATGGTAGTTGCGCCCATCGTAGGTGATTTCAAAAAAGTAACGCATCAACAGCGCTCGTAAATAACCGCGGCTCCTTGGCCGACACCAATGCACATAGTTGCGAGCCCATACTTCACGTTGCGCTTCTGCATTTCATGAATAAGTGTCGCGCTGATTCTGACGCCGCTGCAGCCAAGCGGATGTCCGAGGGCTATGGCGCCCCCGTTGACATTTACCTTCTCGGGATCAAGGCCAAGGTCGCGAATGCAGGCAAGCGATTGTGAGGCAAAAGCTTCATTCAGTTCAATAAGGCCAAGATCGTTCACGGTTAACCCGGCGCGTTTCAGGGCTTTTTGCGTTGCAGGGACTGGCCCGATACCCATGATGGCGGGATCAACGCCGGCCACGGCCATCGATACAATGCGAGCGAGCGGCTTAATGCCAGCTTTGCTTACAAAAGATTCTTCAGCCACCAATGCGGCGGCGGCACCGTCGTTGATGCCCGAGCTATTACCGGCAGTCACGGTACCTCCTTCTTTAAAGGCTGGCTTCAGGTTGGCGAGTTTTTCCAGCGTGGTTTCTCGCGGAAATTCATCCAGGGCAAACTGAACTATTGCTTTTCCTTGTGTGACTGGCACGGCGATGCGCTCGGCGGCAAATCTTCCAGCGGCTTCCGCGCTGGTATATTTCTGCTGTGAGCGAAGGGCAAACGTGTCTTGTTCCTGGCGAGACAGCTTCCATCGCTCCGCGACATTTTCGGCGGTTTCTCCCATGGAATAGGGATGGTACATTTTCGCCAGCACTTTATTGGTGAAACGCCAACCCAGCGTGGTATCGTAAACTTCAGTCTTGCGGGAAAATGCTTCTTCTGCTTTTGCCATCACGTATGGAGCACGACTCATGCTCTCCACACCGGAGGCGATGTATACCTCGCCAAGACCTGATGCGATCCCTTGTGCCGCGTTCATAATTGCTTGCAATCCAGAAGCACAAAGTCGGTTTACCGTTACGCCGCCCAGGGTGGCAGGAAGTCCAGCGAGGAGCAGGGCCATTCTGGCCACGTTCCGGTTGTCTTCACCCGCCTGGTTAGCCGCCCCCGCGATAACATCCTCGATGGCTTCCGGTGAAATTCCGGGATTTCTCCGGATCAGTTCACGCAGCGCGTGTGCCAGCAGATCATCCGGACGAACGGATGAAAGGGCGCCGCCATATTTCCCGATGGGCGTGCGAAGGATATCGATTACGAAGGCAGTTTTCATGGCAAGGCAATGGATTTTCCCTCTACAACGGAGAAATTCCTACTTTTGGGCGGCTCAAGTTAGCGCAACCTTACTATGTGGCAAAGAAAGCAAACGATATTCCTGGCGGTTACCGGCGCCTGCATGATTTTGATGATTTTTTTCCCAGCGTGGCTGGTTAAGGAAGGTGAAGTTGAGCGGGTTCTTTACCCTCTGCATTATTCAGTTACAGAGGGAGGAGTAAAGACAACGGTGTACTATCCCTATGCCCTGAGCGCCATCCTTGCGGTAGCGGCGGCGACTATTGCCCTTCTCGAAATCAGTAAATATGAAAACCGGATGCTCCAGATAAAATTGGGGGCCCTGAATTCACTGCTCATGGCGGGGTCGCTTGGTTCACTGGTGTACTTTGCGACGCAATTGATCAAGACCAATCAACTGGCAGGTCATTATGGTCTTTCCTTGTGGCTTCCGGCCGGCGCGATGATCTCCAACATGATCGCCAATCGGTTCATCCGCCGGGATGAAAAACTAGTCCGTGATTCTGAACGAATCCGGTAATTCACTGTTAATTATCCAAAACACAATTTTATGGCACAGACAAAACTTGGTGACCGGGTCGTGAATACCAATGGAGAATTGCCGGCCATTGGCTCCGTTGCACCCGGCTTCACACTCGTGGGCAATGACCTGAAGGAAGTCAATTCAACAACCTTTGCGGGCAAAAATGTAGTGCTGAACATCTTCCCCAGTGTGGATACCAGTACTTGCGCTACTTCCGTGCGTGAATTCAACAAGCGGGCAGCCGCACTTTCTAACACAGTTGTTCTCTGCATTTCCAAGGATCTACCTTTTGCCATGCGGCGTTTTTGCGGTGCCGAGGGAATTGACAAGGTGATGACGCTGTCAGATTTTCGGGATCTCGGATTCTCGAAAGCCTACGGTGTGTTGATGATGGAAGGAGTGATGGCGGGATTCTTTGCCCGCTGCGTGGTCGTGATTGGCCCCGATGGGAAGGTGAAGTATACCGAAATGGTTCCCACCGTCGGGCAAGAGCCAAACTACGATGCGGCCCTCAAGGCCATTTAATCAAGGCGATAGTATTTGTTTCTCACTCATGGACGATTCGACTCGCTTCCGGCTGAAGTAGACAGGGAAGTGTTGATCATTTGCCCACGCCTTGAATAAGTTTCGATAATACTTGCTTGCCGGATCCCCGCTTTGCCCCGGCGTATTGCAGAACATTGTTTTGTCCCAATCCGCGAGATCTGTGACAATCCTGACTGAGGCACCCGAGGTCTGGTTGTTGGTGTTGCTGGTCACACCGGGAGTGGCCCCATATCCGCTGCGGGGCAAGGGACCGAGTTCAAGTAGGGAACGGGTAGCGGAATCCACCGCGTTGCTCAACGGGTGCTTGATCAGAATATGATGCATTTTTTCCTGGCCGTACACCCAGGCAGCGGTATCAGGCCCGAGGACTTTCTTCAAGTCCTCGATGCACTCTTCAAGCGAAGTCAGAAAAAGACGATTTCGTTCTGCCGACTTTAGTGGGCTGTCTTTCTTTGTTAACCAACTCACCACCTTGCGAAGCGGAATGGTGCGCAAGTATTTCTGGGCTTCTGCAGGGACGAATTGTTGCTTGAGCCGGGCACCCAGTTTCTTCTCCCAGGCAACATAGACGGTAGCTTCTGTTGAATTCTTGTTGATAATAAAGTTCCAGGATAAAAGACGATTCCGAAATGACTCAGCCAACGGATCGTTCGATCGAACTGTTGCCAGTAAAGGCACCAGTTTGCGGGCGGGCAAGGATAAATAGTCAACCTGCAGCTGCATCATTTCCTGCTGAGTGTGCAAGTTGCGGGAAGCAAGAACCTCATTAATTCGTTCTACACGGAATCGATCCGCCCAGTTCCATCCCACTGCGTTGCGGTGGGAATAACCGTCGGGTACATTATTTTCATTGGCTGTCGCGAAGTATCCCGCTTTGGGGTTAAGAAGATGAGGAAGATCCTGGATGGGGAGGTAACCATCCCATTCGTAAGTTCCATCTCCAGGCACAGGCAACAATCCCGTATAGTTTGTCCGTACAGGGGCAACGCCCACGGCCTGCCATCCAATGTTTCCTTGCTTGTCGGCCCAGATCATGTTCTCACCGGGCAGACGACTATAGGAGCAACCTTCGCGAAATTCTTCCCAGTTGGTGGCCTGATCGATTCTCAGGCTGGCGAGATACGGTGCGGCGCCAATATCCAGCCAAGCACATCGCGCCGCATAGGCAACGTGGCGTCCCGCGTCGATGAACATCACGGGCCCATGGCGGGTGAATCGATGTGAGATATGTTGTGCACTTCCACCTTTGACCACAATGGTGTCCGCGATCACCTTCATGTTCTCCCATTGACCTTTATATTCATATTGGTCGTGGTTGGCAGGATTAAGTCTATAGACGTAGATATCCTCGGCGTCAAGATTAAAGATGGTCAGGCCCCATGCCCCATGATCATTGTGCCCAATGGAGACCCCGGGAATTGTTGGCTCGCCGGCCCCTACCACATTCCACCCGGGGGCATTCAGGTGGACGAGGTAGCGGAGTGAGGGAACCATTATTGTTCGATGAGGATCGTTGGCCAGCAACGGTGCTCCACTCGCGGAGCGGGAGCCAGAAACAATCCAGTTATTGCTTCCAATGGATTCTTTTTCAGCATCCATCACCTCGCGCCAACGGGCTTCATCGGCATTGGCGAGTTGTTGAAAATTGTTTTCATTTCGGGAGGAGGCAATGAGTTGTTCGGGTTTGAACTTCACCGTTGCCCGGAACGCCGTGTACACTGCAGAGACGCTGTCGAACAAACCAGCTTGGTCAATCTTCGTATCAAGGCGCAAGTCGGGTTCACCTGGCTCAAACGCAACAATTTGCTTTACCTTTTCTTCACCAACCGTGGCTACCGCCCTGGCAAAGCGCAACTCGTCGGGCAAATTGCTCAGTAGCCCCTGGTGCCGGGAGATGACGTCTTCCGGTTTCCAAAGGTCGGGCTGAATTCCAAGCAACTTGAATTCCACGGTAAGAAGGGAAGTGTCGCGCTGCACTTGACGGATATAAGCGTTAATGCCATCGGTGAAGGCAGTAATGATCTCTTTTCCATGCGGGTGATAGTGGTTAAACTCGGCATCGAGATTCCCGCGAAACTTGAACAAACGCGCACCGATATCGCGTTGCACTTCCGAGGGACCCAGTATTTCGGCCACTGTTCCAGTCGCCTGGCGCCGCCAAAGTTCAAACTGAAAAAGCCGGTCGCGCGCGGCGCAATATCCCTGGGCGAAGAACAAGTCATGTTCATTCTTTGCGTAGATATGGTTCACTCCCGCGGTGTCGCGCAGTACCTCCACCGGTTCGTGAAGACCTTTGACTTGAAGTGATTGCCGGCTATCGCCGCACCCGAAGAAGGTCAGAAAAGTGAGGAGGAACAGTGCGACAGAGAGATGCTTCATTGAGAAATGTTTTGCGAAGAATGATGGTTGTTGCTCCGGAGTCAATTTCAAGAGTGACGAGCGGTGACGGGCAGGGTCAGTGAATTGGAACAATTCGACCAAAGACCTATCTTCCGAAAACCCCCTGATCATGGAATTAGCGACCCCCTTGCCGCAGAAGGAAAGAATTGTGCTCCTGGATGCCATTCGGGGCGTTGCGCTCTGCGGAATCCTGATCTTGAACATGCCCGGTTTTTCAGGACCGTACCAATGGCATTTCAACTTTCACCTCGCGAATGAGTCCGGCCGAGCAAACCTGATTGCTTGGTACTTGCAAAATTTCGTTTTCGAGGGCTCTTTCAGGGCTTTGTTCTCAATGCTGTTTGGTGCCGGTGCCATTTTGTTGATCAGTCGGTTGGAGAAAAATATGCCCGGTTTGCGTCCCGCGGAGATTTACTACCGGAGACTTATCTGGCTCCTGATCTTTGGTCTTATCAATGGCTGGGTAATCTTGTGGGTAGGGGATATCCTGTACTGCTATGCGATTTGCGGGTTGTTCCTGTTTCCATTCCGCAATAGTTCGATTCGGTTGCTGCTGACAATCGCACTCTTTTTTATTGCTGTCCTGATGTTCAAAGACTGGCTGTCCCGGCAGGACAGTCTGAAGCTTCGCGAGAAGGGAGTTGCCGCCATGGCGATTGAAGCGAAGAAGGATTCCCTCACGGAAGAACAGAAGCAAGATTTGTCAGCCTGGAAGAATCGCCTGGAGTCGAGCAAGATTGAGAACCAACGCAAGGAAGCGGAAAGGGAAATCACCAAAGTGCAGCAGTCCTATACCGGGGTTTGGTCCCACTTTCGACAGTTAAACCACGACATTGAGTCAGTCTACTTATACGACGAGCTTTTCTTCGACGCGATGATTTTTATTTTGTTGGGAATGGCGCTTTTCAAGATGGGTGTCTTAACCGGAGAGAAGCCGTGGTGGCTTTATGCTGCGTTTGTAGCCGTTGGGTATACCGGGGGTTTGATCTATGCCTGGTTCGTGGGCCACTGGTGGCAACAGGCTAACTTAAACTTCTACAACTTCATTGAAATTTCGCCGGTCAAGGTTTCCCTCTATCAAATCAGAAGAGTCTTTTTCTCGTTGGGGCATCTTGGCATGGTAGTGCTCGTATGGAAAAGTGGCGCTTTTGGATGGTTGATCAATGCCCTGGCCCGAGTGGGGCAGATGGCCTTCACCAACTATCTCATGCAGTCCATTATCTGTACGCTTTTGTTTTTTGGATATGGATTCGGGTACTATGGGAAAATCCAGCGCTATGAACAATTCTATGTGGTTGGCGCGGTGTGGGTATTTCAGATTGTATTCTCCGTCGCGTGGCTGAGGTTCTTTCGCTTCGGTCCGCTCGAATGGCTCTGGCGCAGTCTTACTTACTGGAAACTTCAACCCATGCGCAAGAGCACCCCTGCTGCGCCGGACATGCTTCCTTGAGATCGCTTAGGAAGCGGCGATCTTAGCCACGGCATCAATCAGGCGATCCAGGTCTTTGGTCGTTGTGTAGACGTGCGGCGTTACGCGGACTGCACTGACGTTTTCCCAAACAATCCCCGTGGTGTGGATCTGGTAATCCGAAAACAGTTTCGAGACGATGTCTCCCGGGGTCATGCCATCAATACTAAACGTTCCCAGGGCGCAGGAGTATTCAGGCTTCAGGGAAATATGGAGTTTCACCCGAGGGTTCTTTGTCACCGCCGTACACCAGTAGGTCTTCAGGTAATGCAGGCGTTCTTGTTTGCGCCGTCCGCCAATGGCGTTGTGAAAATCGATCGCCTGCCCGATGGCTTGTTCGGGTGCGAATGATCGGGTGCCCAGGGCTTCAAACTTTCTGATGTCAGGACTTTGTGGCTTGTCGGTGGGAAAGATCGGCCAGGTGTTGGCGATCCGATCTTTTTGAATGTACATCATGCCTGTGCCGAACGGGGCGCACAGCCACTTGTGCAAACTGGTGCCAAAATAGTCACAACCCAGGTCGGTGATCTTAAAGTCGAGGTGCGCGAACGAATGGGCCGCGTCCACCAGGCTGATGATGCCACGCTTGCGAGCTTCGGCGCAGAGTTTCGCAGCCGGGAAGATCTGGCCTGTCCAGGTGACGAGGTGCGTGATGTGCCAGATTTTTGTTTTTGACGTGGTTGCGTCGATGTAGGCCTTGATTACCGTGTCGTCGTTTTCTACGGGAAGGTTGATATTGATCCAATTGATTTTGACACCTTCGCGGAGTTCGCGCTGCTTCCAGGCGTGGATCATGTTCGGATAATCCTGTTTCGTCATGACGATCTCATCGCCACGCTTCAGGTCAATACCCCAGGTAAACGTACCAAGCGCTTCGGTCGTGTTGCGGTTGATGGCCACCTCATCCGGAGAAACGCCGGCCAGGTCGGCGAGTTTGCGGCGCACCGACTCACGACCCCGATCCAGGATCTGCCACATATAATAGGACGGAGCTTCATTGCTCAGGTGATAATATCGATCCACGGCATCCTGAACCACTTTGGGTTGAGGACTGACGCCTCCGTTGTTGAGGTTAAGGATGGTCGGGGAGACCGTGTACGCCTGCGACATGCGGGCCCAAAGTTCCTCGTCGGAGGCGGCGGTTTCCGGCGACAGGTCATTCAATTCCAATAAGGCATCGGCGACATCGTTGGCCTGGGCACGGTAAGAAAGTGCGGTAAGCGAGGCGGCACCGGCCAACGTGAATGATTTTTTGAAGAAGCTGCGGCGTGATGACATGGCGGTGGGATTAAGTAAAGGAAGGTAGGAAATTTCCATTCATCCCGGGGAATGGAAATGTACGAACGGTAAGGATCAGGAAGGGAGACGGCGAATCACGGGTTGCCTATTTAGGCCTCCATGTCTTTCAAAGCGATTTCCAGCGCCCGGGTACTAATAAAGATTTCCTTCAGTGAAAGGGCGAGTGAGTACAGCAGGCAGACCAGGCTGAGTCCAAAAATGGAAACGGCCCAACCGCCGTAGCCGAGGTAGGAAAGCAGCATACAGACCACACATAGAAAGAAGCTAAGCACCCCACTGGCTTGCATCAGACGCACCAGGTTGAGTCGGCGACGGAGGTTGTTGATTTGATCTTTTAGCTGAGGATCTTTTCCAGAAGCAGCATAATTGGCGTAAAGTTTCCGGATTAAACTGGCCAGTGCCAGGAAGCGATTGGTATAGGCCAGCATCATCAGGGAGATGGCTGGGAACAGGATAGCAGGCGTATTGATGGACATTTCCATGAGACAAAGGTCAGTACCTATTTCACTTCCTGCAACTTTCTCAATTCAGGTGCTTTCCAGGAGGCAACCGCCACAACAATGAGAGTCATGACGCCGCCAAAAATGACAGATGGAATCACTTTAAGCAGACGGGCGGCAACACCAGACTCAAAGGCACCGATTTCATTGGAGGATCCGATGAATATATTGTTTACGGCTGACACCCGGCCTTTCATGTTCTCGGGTGTCAGGGTTTGGAGCAGGGTGCCACGTACAATCACACTGACCGAGTCGCAGGCACCGCTGATGGCCAGCACACCCATCGATAACCAGAAGTTGGCTGACAAGGCAAACAAGATCATACACACGCCGAACCCCGCTACGGCAGCAAGGAGAATGGCGCCCATGTGTTTTCGAAGGGGATGGTAGGTTAGGTAAATCGCCGTTAATAGCGCGCCGATCCCAGGCGCCGATCTTAAGAAACCAAGGCCAATCTTTCCCACATGGAGTATCTGGTCAGCAAATATGGGAAGCAACGCAACTGCACCACCGAATAGCACAGCGAAGAGATCCAGGCTAATCGCACTTAGAATGATCCGGTTCCCAAAAACAAACTTGAGTCCCGCTTTGATTTTTTCGGCAATGCCTTGCTCTTCGGTAGCGGGAGGAACTGGTCGATCGGCAACGGAAATTACCAGCAGCAATCCAATGGCCATAAGCGCCGCATCGGCAGAATACGCAGCGGTGATGCCAAAGAATCCATAAATCAATCCACCGACGGGTGGCCCGCCAATGGAAGCCATCTCCCAAAGTGTGCTGTTCCAGGTAATTGCATTTTGGTACAGCTCACGGGGTATAAGCTGAGGCATGAAGGAGAAGACAGCCGGGGTAATAAAGCCTCGGGCAATTCCACTGATAAAGATTACGGTATAGATGGGGATGACGCCGTAAGCGAGGAGAAAACTTCCGGCATCCATCGTGAAGAAAAGCAGTGAGCCCGAACAGAAGACCAACGTGGCCACCGTGATGAGAATGATCCGTTTACGCGACATGATGTCGGCCACATGCCCGGCGTACAACGAAACTCCAATAGAAGGGATTGCTTCAGCGAGACCAATTAGCCCGAGTGACAGCGGGTCTTTCGTGATTTCATACACCTGCCAGCCAACCACGACAGCCTGTATCTGGATGGCCAGCGTGATACAGAACCTGGCGAAGATGAACAGGCGAAAGTCCCTGATCTTCATCGCCGCATACGGACCTGTCATGACTTGGTCAGCAATTGTTGGATAGCTTTTACGGCTGTTGCCCTGCGTGTTTCTCGATCCCCGGATATTTCAATTACCGGGGTGCCAGTCGCCGCCGTCTCCTTCCGGTAGATTTGCATAAAATGCTCCCGCTTGTCCGGATGCTCGCGCTGCGGATCATTTTCCCAGGGGACATCAATGTTGGTGAGGAGGATCAGATCATAATGGCGGCTTTGCATCAGGCGGAGGATCTCGGGATCGCACGATCCATACTTCGACTCGCTCCACACTTTGATCACCAATAGGTTGGTATCACAAATCAGTACTCCATTGGCGTCGGGCATCCACTCCTCTTCCATGCGCACCTGGCCGTGTGCAATCTTGGTCAGATCGGATGCTTCATAGGGATGATTTAACTTATTGAGATACCCCCGGGCATATTCCGGAACAACGGCCGTCTTTAAGTGGCTCCCCAGGTAGGTTGAAAGGTCAGTTTTTCCGGTACATTCCGGCCCAACAATGGTTACAATTTTGATGGCCGGGGAACTATCGGGTTGAAATGCTTTCATGAGGCTATTGGCAAGATACTGAAATTTGGTTCCGTATTTCCTGCCGCGGTGATTGGAGGTTGATTCTGGTAATATCGTATCTTTCAAATCGAATTCTTAAGGTGAAACGAAGACAAGTCATACAGCAAATCGGGATGGGAATGGCCGGTGGATGGTTGTTGCCGTCGCTATTCACCCAATGCACGCCGAATGATCCGGGACCCGAGATCAATTACGCAGGATCGGTGGCCATCATTGGCGCGGGTGCCGCAGGTCTTTATGCGGCCGATATCCTTCGATCAAAAGGAATTAAAGTAACGATCTATGAGGCCGGCACCCAGATTGGCGGTCGTGTCAAGTCACTTCGTAACCAGCCGGTCACTGCTTATCCGAACATTCCATTAATGAGTTCCGACTTCCCGCTGGAACTGGGTGCGGACACTTTTATTGGAACGGATTCCATACTGGGAAAAATCGTTCAGGACTATCGGCTCGCCACCACAGAGTTTCCGGCTTCGGCTAATCATTACGTCATCGATAACACGGCATATTCAGCAACGGATTGGGGTGGAGACCCGGACTTTGCCGCCGCCATGGCTTTCCGGCAGAACCTCAAGTCACTGGCCGGAAGTTCCCAAAGTGTTCAACAAGAAATTGTAGCCGCCGGAATATCGACACGGGCCCACAGCCTGCTCAATGGAACGATTGGCAATTTGTATGGGGCCGATAACGACCTGGCTGGCGCGGGAGCATTGGGTGAAGCGGAGACACTGCGCACCGGTGATGGTAAGGTATTGGTGCTTACCGGCAACCCGTTACAGGAATTGCTCATCTCCCGCTTCAATGGGGTGTTGCCCAGCGTGAAGTTGGGCACCCCAATTACTTCTATTCAATATGGTGCGGATCCGGTTGTCCTTACAGCCCAGGACGGATCCACCTTTGAAGCCAACAAAGTTATTGTCACTGTCCCGGTGAGCATCCTCAAGAATGGAGGAATCACTTTTAGCCCGGGGTTGCCGGGTACGCATACCGGGTCGCTGGCGAAGATTGGCATGGGTGCATCGTTTAGAGCCATCATCGAGTTCAAGAGAAACTTCTGGGGCGAAAGTGTTGGATTTATCTTCGGCTCAACCAATGTCCCGGAATTCATGTCGATGGGACTGAATCGGAGCGTGTTCAATGCCACCCTGCAGGTTACCGTCAATGGTGCTAAGGCGGCCACGTATTCATCGCTGGGCGATGGGGCGATTGATGCGCTACTTGCTGATCTCGACTTGCTGTACAATGACAAAGCTCCGAATCCGGTGGGTTATGGTACTAAGTATGTTCGACGCAAGGTAGATCCTGTGACATTGGCAGAAACAGATCCTATCTATGTGATGGAAGATTGGACTGTACGGGAGCATATTCTTGGCGGATACTCCTACCCCTTGCCAGGGGCCACCAATGATGACCGCAAGAACATTGGGCAACCCATCAATGGTAAGTTGTTTTTTGCCGGGGAAGCCACTGACATCACTGGAAATTCCGGGATGGTCAATGGTGCCTTGGCTTCCGCCGAGCGGGTCGCGGAAGAAGTGGTAAAGTCAATCCTGGAGCCCGCTTAAAATTCCTCGCTTCTGAAAGTCATCCCGCAATTGTGCAGGGCTTCTAAAATGAATGCTGTCCATGCCTAAGGCACGGGCTGCCTCAACATTCCGAATGTTGTCGTCGATGAAAAGTGCGTGGACAGGGTCTACCTGGTATCGATTCAACAGGATTTGGTAGAATTCAGGCCGTGGCTTGAGTGTTTTCTCTTCCCCGCTCACCACAATGCCTTCAAACCAGTGGAGAAAATCGAAGTTTCGCTTCGCCCACGGGAATGTTTCCGCGGACCAGTTGGTCAGCGCGTAGAGCCTGTGTTTTTGCAGTAAACGCAAGGCCGCAAGAAGATCTACGGTTTCCTGGATAGGACCGCCGATAGTTTCATCCCATCGGGAGAACCACGCACGAATGGCGGTTTCATGTTGCGGAAATTGACTCAGCAATTCAACGGTTGCTTCTTCAAATGACCGGCCCGCGTCCTGGTGCTCATTCCATTCCGGGGTGCATACGTTTTCCAGGAACCACGACACTTCTTCCTCGGTGGAAAAAATCTTGCGGTAGAGATATCTCGGATTCCAATCAATGAGCACGCCGCCCAGGTCGAAGATGATCGTTTCGGGGTTACCCATTTTGATTCAATGATTTCCAAACGCCCATGTCAGAAAGTGCGGCAGGGCTTCCGCCCACGTTTCCTGGTTGTGACGACCGTTCTTTATTTCGAGGTACTGAATGTCGTGGAATGGCCGGTAGCCCTTGCGAGTTAATTCACTGATGAGGTCCATGGTATCGTCAATCGAATCGATCACTCCATTCTTGTTGCGGTCCTGGTCTTCGTCCAGGGTTCCTGTCTGGAACCAGAACTTAAGTCCCGGCTTGAACTTTCCCCTGCGCACCTGGAGGTGCATCAGGCGATCGCGGTAATCGGAGTAAAAGAAGCTGCCCGAGTCGCGTTTGCGCCACCAGAAGGAGCCGCTGAAGACGCCCACCTTGCCAAACAAATCCGGGTAATTCCATACAATATCCATCGCGGAAAGTCCACCCAGGGAATACCCTCCCATGGCCCGTTGCCGGATATCCCTGGTAATGGGATGGCGGTATGTAATGTAGGGAAGGAGTTCCTTCGTAATGTATTCCGCGTAAGCTTTCGCCTGTTTACCGCGACCATGATAGTCGTGCCGGTAAGAGACACCATATTCCTGCATCCGATCACCGGCGGTGACACCCACGACAATGATTGGCGGAATCACATTTTCTCCGACTAACCGCTCCAAGGTGCTCTTCACTTTGACCCCGGGGCTATCCTGTCCATCATTGAGAATCAGCAACGGATATGCTTTGTGGCTATCAATTTCCGGGGGCGTAAATATCTCCACCTCGACATTCCTTTGAAGGATTTTCGTGTAAATGCCCGTCAACTTCTCCACGTTATACGTAAAGGCCGGTGAAGGCGAAGCGATGGGTTCCGGGGCGGGGAGGGACTGTTCTTCCATGGGGCGCTTGCAAAAATAGAAGATCGCGGACTAACTTACCTTACTGTTTACCTATCCCCGTTCCCATGTACGAACATTATCATCGCTGGTACTCCACCAGCCTTAACCGAGAAATGGAAGTTCTCGCCTTCGGCACGCGGGGTTATCCGGTCATGCTGTTCCCTACCTCCATGGGGCGGTTCTATGAGAACAAGGACTTCAAATTGCTTGATAGTGTAGCGTGGTTTGTGAACGAAGGGCTTGTGAAAATCTATTGCCCAGACGGAATTGATTCGCTCAGTTGGTACAATCGATCTATTCATCCTGCCCAACGGGTGATGAATCACATTTGGTATGACCAGTATCTTTTAACAGAACTTGTTCCGCTGATGCAGCGCGAGACCGGCGTTCACCGCATTGCCACCGCCGGGTGCAGCTTTGGGGGCTATCATGCCACCAATTTCGGATTCAAACATCCAGAAGTAGTAAAATACATCTTTAACATGGGCGCAGCTTTTGACATTAAAGACCAGTTGGATGGGTATTACGATGATAATGTCTATTTCAACAACCCACCGGATTTCATACCTAATGCGCAAAATCCTTACTACCAGGATATGTTTGTTGTGCTCGGAACGGGAACACATGACATGTGCTGGGATGCCAATGAGAAGATGGCCGCGGTGCTTCGTAACAAAGGCATTCAGCATTGGCTGGATGTTCGACAGGATGCACCACACGACTGGCCCGCCTGGCGACAAATGTTCCCGCACTACTTGTCACTGATTCGGTGACGCGGCATGGGACGTGCCGCGGTCTTCCTATTTTTTCTCATTTCATTTTCTGATGGAGCTGGACAACAGGTTCGCTGGGCGGGAGCGGTAGATATCAACGGGGTTTCACAGTGGGTGACGGCTCGTGGAAGTGACGCAAAGAACCCGGTATTGCTTTTTTTGCATGGAGGACCCGGGAACTCCGTGATAAGTTACGCGCGCAAATTCACCAGCGAACTGGAAAGAAAATACATTGTGGTGCAGTGGGACCAGCGCAACAGCGGCAAGACAGCTACTCTTTCAAGCGTGACGCCACCGGTGTCCGTGGAAATATTGAAGAGCGACGTTGCCGCAATGATTCAGCACCTCCGTAAACAGTTCTCTTGTGAAGGAATCTATCTCGCGGGACATTCTTGGGGCGGATTCCTCGCTTTGATTGCAGCGCAAGAACACCCTGAATGGTTGTACGCCTGTTTCGCCATCAATCCCATGGTGAAGCAGGACGAGAGCGAACGACAATCCCTGGTTTGGATGAAGGAAGAAGCACGCAGGCAGGGAAAGAAGGATGCCCTCATTGAGCTGGACAACGTGAAGGTTCCCTTTGTGGATTTCGAAGACCTCTACGTTCACCGGAAATGGCTTTCTGTTCTTCAGGGCCGCAAACCCGTGTCCAGGGAATTTGTAGAACAATGGAGCAGGCAATGGCTGACCCTATTCAAGGAAGCGTCGGCCATGGACCTTACCACTGCAACCGTTTTCAGGTGCCCGGTTTATTTCTTCCTGGGAAGCAGTGATCGTCAAACTGTTGCTCAAATCACCGCGGATTACTACGGAAAGGTTCAGGCTGAAAAAAAGGACCTCTTTTGGTTTACAAAGTCCTCCCATAGTCTTAACCTTACGGAACCGAAAAAACTGCAGGACATTATCCTTTCCCTCCGTAATCCTTAAAGGAAAGGAGGTCACCAAACGAACACAGATTATGAAGAAAATTGGCGTATTGCACGGCATGGAGCGGTCCTTTCCGGAGGCCTTTGTCGAGCGAATCAACAAAATGGGCTTAAAAGACATCAGCGCTGCACCGGTTCAAGTCGACATGGTGGAACAGGGAGCGCCTTGTGGCTATGATGTTATTATCGACCGAATTTCCCAGGACGTACCTTTCTATCGCGCCTACCTGAAGAATGCCGCGAGTACCGGAACAGCGGTGATCAACAACCCGTTCTGGTGGAGCGCGGATGAAAAGTTCTTTAACAACGCACTGGCGTTGAAGATCGGAGTTCCCGTGCCCAAAACGGTAATACTTCCTTCACACGAGAAGCCTACTGATACACAAGATGCCTCTTTCAGCAACCTGAAATTTCCGCTGAGCTGGGAGCAGATTTTCGCGTACATCGGCTGGCCAGCCTACATGAAGCCGCACGCAGGTGGAGGTTGGAAAAGCGTATACAAACTCCGGGGACCTGATGAATTTTTTGAGGCCTACCGCCAAACCGGCCAGTTGGTCATGATGCTTCAGGAGGAAATTATTTTTGATGATTACTTCCGTTGTTATTGCCTCGGGCGCAAATATGTGCGCATCATGCAGTACGAGCCACGAAATCCCCATCACCTGCGCTATGCGGTAAACAAAGGACCTGCATCAGAAAAACTCCTGAAGAAAGTACATGACTACGTAATGGCGCTGAACCAGTCGTTGGGTTATGACTTCAACACGGTGGAAATGGCAGTCCGCGATGGAGTGCCTTATGCGATTGACTTCTGCAATCCCGCTCCTGACGCGGAAGTAACTTCTGTGGGCCAGGAAAATTTTGAATGGGTAGTCGAGCACGCGGCCAAGATGGCTGTGGAGCGCGCCCGCATGCATCAGCCTGGCAAGGACAACCTCACGTGGGGCACGTTTGTGTCCAACGGTGTTGCTAACTTCCTTTCCAGCCAGGGGCCGAAAGAAACGCCTGCCGCCAAGCCTGCCCCCAAAGCCGCTGCGAAAGCGCCTGCGAAAAAGAAATAGTCTTATCTCTGCACATGGAAAAGTTTACGCTCGGGGTAGAGGAAGAATACATGGTGGTAAACCCGATGTCGCGGGAACTCGCCTCCCATGATCAGAAGATTGTAGAAATCGCCGCCAAGGTGCTAAACGACCAGGTGAAGGCGGAGATGCACCAGGCGGTCGTTGAAGTAGGCTCGGGCATCTGTCGGGATGCCGAAGAAGCGCGGAAAGATATTGTTCGTTTGAGAAAAGGTGTGGCAGAGATTGCGGCAAGCCTCGGACTGAGAATTGGTGCTTCGGGTACCCATCCGTTCTCCCACTGGTCCCAGCAACTCATTACGCCTAACCCGCGCTACGATGCCATCGTCAATGAAATGCAGGAGGCGGCGCGTTCCAACCTGATTTTCGGCTTGCACGTGCATGTGGGAATTTCAGACAAGAACACGGCCATTCACATCATGAATACGGCGCGGTATTTTCTTCCCCACATTTATGCCCTGTCGTGTAACTCTCCTTTCTGGGAAGGCCGCAACACGGGATTCAAATCTTTCCGCACGAAGGTGTTTGACAAATTTCCACGCACGGGCATCCCGGATGACTTTGCCGATTGGGATGATTACAAGAACTACGTCAACCTGTTGATCAAGACAGGCTGCATTGACAATGCCAAGAAGATCTGGTGGGATGTACGCGTTCACCCATTCTTTGACACGATTGAGTTTCGAATCTGTGACGTTCCCATGCGGGTGGAGGAGTCGATCGCTATCGCTGCCCTGTTCCAGGCGGTGGTGGCCAAGCTATACAAGCTTCGTCAGCACAACCTGAGCTTCATCATGTACCATCGTGCGCTGATTAACGAGAATAAGTGGCGAGCTTCCCGTTACGGACTCGATGGTAAACTCATTGACTTTGGGAAAGAAGTGGAGGTTGACACCCGGACACTTATTCATGAGCTTCTTGATTTTGTTGATGACGTAGTCGACGACCTGGGCAACCGCCATGCGCTGAAGACCATCGAGAAAATTTTGGCTGAGGGAACAGGGGCCGACCGGCAGTTAGCGGTATTTGAGCAGACGAAAAGCCTGCCAGCGGTCGTCGATTATATTGTTGAGCAGACGCTGAAGGACTGCTGAGATGATTGGCCAGGCGCCTGTCATTTCTTTCCAAATAGGGTTAACTTGCGTTCCCGTTTGAAGCACGCCGACACCATCCGAATCGCCATCCTCGACATGTATGAGGGCACCCCCAACGAAGGAATGCGGGGAATACGGGAGATTATCGAGGAATTCGGTTCAGAAAATCAACTCAACATACACTACGACATTTTTGATGTCCGCTCGAAGGCGGAGGTTCCTGGGGTCGACTATGACGCATACATTTCCACTGGTGGCCCTGGAAGCCCATTGGACAGCGAGGGCTCTGTATGGGAACAAAAGTATTTTGAGCTGATCGAGAATATCAAGGAGCACAATCGCCAGCATCCTGAAAGCCAGAAACATGTTTTTCTTATTTGTCACTCCTTCCAGGTGTTCTGCCGGTACTACGGCTACGGACTGGTTTCGAAGCGGAAGAGCACTTCGTTCGGTGTGATGCCGGAACACAAAACCGAGGATGGAAAGCATGAACCGCTTTTGGCGGGATTGAGTGATCCCTTTTGGGCTGTCGATTCCCGCGATTACCAGCTGACGAAACCTAATTTGAAGAAGATGGAGGAAGAAGGAGGGGTTGTCTTGTGTATCGAAAAATACCGGCCGCATGTGGCGCTCGAGCGGGCGGTGATGGCGATCCGCTTCGACGAAGCTTTCTTTGGCACCCAATTTCATCCCGAAGCCGATGCGGAAGGTATGCGCAAGTATTTGCTCAGGGACGACAAGCGGGAGATCGTAACTGAAAAATTTGGAGAGACGAAATATCGCGACATGCTGGAGCATTTGAATGACCCCGACAAGATCATGCTCACGCATAATACCATTCTCCCTGGCTTTCTCACCCGGGCTCTGCGTCACCGGCTTACCGAAGTAACTTCATGATCCCTTCCGTCCGCCAGGCTTACAACCAGCAATTCTCGGAAGAAAAATACCGCCGCTTTATCGGCGATCTGAACCGCATTTTCCATCGGGAGATCACCTTTCGCGTGGCGGAGACTCCGGTTTTTGTTGGAAAGGATTTTGAAGCCCAACTGAGAAAGGCAGGTGACGACATTATTGATTTTCTCGTGCGGCCGGATTTTAAGACAATTACCGAAAAGGCCATTCCTGAAAAGCTTCGCGTACCCAATGAAACGGACCGGTCATTGTTTCTCGCACTGGATTTTGGTGTGGTTGATATCAATGGGAAACCGGAACCAAGACTCATTGAGATGCAAGGATTCCCATCGTTGTTTGGATGGCAGGATGTGTTGTCAGCCAAGTACCGGGAGCACTTTGCTGTACCGGCGAAAATGCAGAGTCATTTTGGATTGAATTCCGCGGATTACCGTGCGCTGCTGAAGCAGTTGCTGCTGGATAACCACGACCCGAACGAGACTATCTTGCTGGAGATTGACCCCATGAAGCAAAACACGGCGGTTGATTTTCTGGCCACGCAGGCGATGACCGGCATCACGCCTGTTCATATCGGTGACTTGGTGCGTAAAGGAAAGAAACTCTTTTACACTCGTGAGGGCAAAAGCATTGAGGTGAAGCGCATTTACAACCGGGTAATCTTTGACGAATTGGTGAAGCGCCCTGATCTAATCATGGATTTCAACCTAACCGAAGACGTGGACGTTTCATGGGCCGGTCATCCGAACTGGTTTTTCCGGATCAGCAAGTACACCATGCCGATGATCCAAAGCCGGTATATCCCTGAATGCAAATTCTTGTCAGACTTCACCCAATATCCCGCGGACCTTGAGAACTATGTTTTGAAGCCTTTGTTTTCTTTCTCCGGTACCGGCGTAATCTTTCATGTGACCCCCGATGATTTGAAGAATGTTCGTGAGGAAGATCGTTCCAACTTCATGTTGCAGCGGAAGGTGCAATACCTTCCGGTGGTGGAAGCGCCCGATGGTCATGTGAAAGTGGAAATACGATTGCTTTACCTCTGGGAGCCGGGCGCGCCACGCCCCAGACTGGTGACCAACCTGGCCCGGCTCAGCCGGGGTGAAATGATTGGTGTGAAATACAATAAAGACAAAACCTGGGTGGGGGGATCGGTTTGCTTTTTTGAAGGCAGCTAGATCATTCCCTGTTGCCCTACAGGTTCAAACAACATAGTCAGAGTTGCTTGGCTCGTTCCCAATACTCATTCATTTCCGCCAGTGTCATTTCGCCCAATTTCTTGCCTTCCTTGGCTGATTCGGTCTCCAGGTATTGGAACCGCTTGATGAATTTCTTATTGGTTCGTTCCAGCGCTTCCTCTGGATCAATGTTAATGAATCGGGCGTAGTTGACGAGGGAGAACAGCAAGTCTCCAAACTCAGATTGAACACGGGCTATATCCGGCGGTGCACCGGCATCAGGCTGGAATTCCTTCTTGAACTCGGCCATCTCTTCTTCCACTTTCTGCCACACTTGCTCCTTCTTCTCCCAGTCAAACCCAACGCCGCGGGCCTTGTCCTGGATGCGGATGGCCTTGACGAGGGCTGGGAGGGAGGCAGGCACTCCTTCGAGTACGCTTTTGTTTCCTGATTTCAGCTTGATCTTCTCCCAGTTGGCCTTTACCGTTTCTTCGTCGGTGGCCACGACATCGCCATAGACATGCGGATGTCGTTCGATGAGTTTGTCACAGATGCCGTTCAGCACATCGGCCATGTCAAACTGATTCTTTTCAGCGGCAATGCGGGCGTAAAATACATTGTGCAACATGAGGTCGCCGAGTTCCTTTTTTACTTCAGGTACATCATTGTCCAGGATCGCGTCGCCGAGTTCGTAGGTTTCCTCGATTGTAAGGTGGCGCAGTGACTCCCAGGTTTGTTTCTTGTCCCAGGGGCAATTCTCTCGCAGTTCATCCATCACCGTCAGGAGGCGATCGAAGGCCTTGAGTTTGGCTTCGCGGTTGGGGTCCGGGGCGGATAGGGGCTTCTTCATAATGGGAAACTTAGTGGGCGCAGCGACTGTTTTTACAGTAACTTTGAGCCCAAGTTCCGGTTAGTACTTCGGCATTCCAAATAGAAGCATAGCCATGATGACGTTCCTGTTTGCCCTCGGTGTTTTCGCCCTCTTTTTCGCCCTGATGTCGGTGCGCCTGTTTTTCGTCAAGAACGGCGAGTTTCGCGGCACCTGCGCGACACAGAGCCCGTTCCTTGCCAAGGAGGGGATTGTTTGTGGCTATTGTGGAAAGACAATCGGGGAAGGTGAATCGTGTCCTAACGCAGACAAGCAGGACCCCATGCTCACACCACTGCCCGAAGTAAGTTTAAAGTCAAAGGTCTAAAGTTTAGGGTTAATACAGGATGATGTCGAGGGGATCAACCTTAGGTTTTCGACATTAAACCTTAAACCTAAACCCCTACCTTGTTGCTGAATTTACAGATTTGCTGTGACCCTCATTAAATCTATCTCCGGCATCCGCGGCACCATCGGTGGTTCACCTGGCGATGCACTTACCCCGGTTGACATTGTAAAATACGCTGCCGCCTTTGGCACCTGGATAGTTTCCCGCAAGGGGAAAAAAGTGGTCATCGGACGTGATGCCCGCATCTCAGGAGAGATGGTCACCACATTGGTCAGTGCAACCTTGCAAGGCTTGGGCCTGGATGTCATTGACCTGGGTCTCTCCACCACACCCACGGTGGAGATCGCCGTGCCGCGCGAGAAGGCCGGGGGAGGAATTATCCTGACGGCCAGCCATAATCCCATCCAGTGGAATGCACTGAAGTTACTGAATGAAAAGGGAGAATTTATTTCCGCTGCCGATGGCCAGGAAGTATTGGCGATTGCCGCCGCCGAAAAATTTCAGTTCGCGGAAGTGCTGAAACTGGGCTGCTACACCCGACGAGACGACTATATCAAGAAACACATTGATCTCATCATCCGTCACAAGCTGGTGGATGTGAAAGCAATCCGCAAGGCCAAATTCAGTGTGGTGGTGGATGCCGTGAACTCAACCGGAGGTATTGCTGTGCCCGAGTTGTTGAAGGCTCTCGGCGTTTCAAAAGTTAAGAAGCTCTATTGCGAACCAACCGGCAAGTTCGTTCATAACCCGGAGCCATTGCCGGAAAACATCGTGACGATCTGCAAGGAAGTAAAGAAAGGCAAACACGATCTTGGCATTGTGGTTGATCCTGATGTTGATCGCCTTGCCCTGGTTCAGGAGGACGGCAAACCGTTCGGCGAAGAGTATACCCTAGTTGCTATCGCAGATTATGTATTGAGTCGCAAGAAAGGTAACACGGTTTCCAACCTGTCATCCACCCGGGCGCTTCGGGATGTGACAGAAAGAGCAGGAGGCAAGTACACTGCTGCTGCCGTTGGTGAAGTGAACGTGGTCATTGCCATGAAAGAGACCAAAGCTGTTATCGGCGGTGAGGGCAACGGCGGCATCATTGTTCCCGATCTCCATTATGGCCGCGACGCCCTGATCGGAATTGCGTTGTTTCTTACGCACCTTGCCCGTAGCGGGAAAACTGCGTCCGAATTAAGAAGGAGCTACCCGCCCTATTTCATTTCGAAAAACAAAATCGAACTCACCGCCGGCATCAACGTCGATAAAGTCCTTGATACCGTACGGGGAAAATATAGTGCAGAGCGGATAAGTACGGTAGATGGTGTGAAGATTGATTTTGAAAAAGAGAAGGAATGGGTTCATCTCCGGAAGTCCAACACAGAACCCATCATTCGGATTTACGCTGAATCGCGGGATGAAGCGAAAGCGGATGCGCTGGCCAAGCGAATTATCCGTGACATCGAGGCGCTGATAACATCCGTGTAAATCCGCGCCATCCGTAGCAACCAATAATCGCCGGGATATGCGGGATGACCACCTATTTTGGGGTTATTCGTACTTTTGCAGTCATGCGCGTTTATCTTGACAACGCGGCCACCACGCCGCTCGATCCCGAAGTATTTGAGGCGATGAAACCGTTCATGCTGGAGGATTTTGGCAATCCCTCTTCCACACATGCCCATGGAAGGAAGGTAAGGGCCGCGATCGAATCATCGCGCAAGAAAATAGCGGAACTGCTCAATTGCACCCCGGGCGAGATCATCTTCACGTCTGGCGGCACCGAGGCAGACAATACCTTGATCATTAGCGGCATCCACACGTATGGACTGAAGCATGCCATCACTTCGCCCATAGAACACCATGCCGTCAAGCATACCCTGGAGGTAATGCAAAAGGAGGAAGGGATACAACTTCATTACGTAAGACTTGATGAGAAGGGCCACGTTGACCTGAATCACCTCGAGCAGTTGTTAAAAGAACACCCGAAGGCGATCATCTCACTGATGCACGCTAATAACGAAATTGGGAACCTCCTTGACATCAAGCGCGTGGGCGAACTGGCGAAATCCTACGACGCCTTCTTTCAGTCAGACACAGTACAGACGATGGGTCACTACCGCCACAACATGAAAGAACTCTATGTGTGCGGGATGACTGCGGGTGCACACAAGTTTCACGGGCCGAAGGGTGTAGGGTTTATGTACATCCAAAAAGACCATAAGATTGGTCAGTTCATCCATGGCGGAGCACAGGAGCGCAATATGCGCGGGGGAACGGAAAATGTTACCGGGATCATCGGGATGGCCAAAGCGCTGGAGATTGCTTACCGGGACATGGTTGCTCATGAGCGCCATATCCGTGGACTAAAAGCCCGGATGATAGAAAAGCTGAAGGAGAATATCCCCGGTATTTCATTTCATGGCGATTCTGAAAACCTCGACCGAAGCTTGTATACGGTACTAAATGTGTCGGTCCCGGAATCGGATGAGAACGACATGCTGCTGTTCAACCTTGACCTTCATGGCATATCGGCGTCGGGTGGCAGTGCCTGCAGCAGCGGTGCTTCAACAGGATCACATGTGCTTGCTGCGCTTTACCCGGAATCAAAGCGGGGCGCTGTTCGGTTTTCGTTCAGCAAATACAACACTACAGAGGAAATCGATTTTGCCGTAGGTAAGCTCATGGAAATCTGCCGCGTGCCGGTATAACATGGATGTTTCCTTCATCGGCTCCGGCCAATTGGCTTGGCACCTCGCCCCCGCGCTCGATAATGCGGGTTACGTGGTAAGGGAAGTCTACAGCCGCAATCCACGCCACGCCGAGGCGCTTACTGAGCGCCTCTACCAGGCCGATGTGAAAGCCTCACTCGATTTCTCTACAAGCAAATCCCGCGTGTTTATCATCGCGACCTCTGATGATGCCATCGACCAGGTGGCGATGGATATGGTGTTGCCCGAAGAGGCGACCCTGGTTCACTGTTCGGGCAGTCAGCCGCTCAGCTTGTTGCAATACGCGGCGGCTCAGAACATAGGCGTATTCTTTCCCCTGCAAACCTTCAGCAAGTCGAAACGGGTTGACTTTAAGACGGTGCCCGTGTTTGTGGAGAGCGGCAATGACGAGGGCGAACGAATCTTGATGACCATGGCCCGTGCCATCAGTCAGAAGGTGAAGAAGATTACCTCCGAGGAAAGAAAGGCACTTCATGTGGCTGCCGTGTTTGCGTCTCATTTTCCGAATCATTTGCTGGCCATCGCGAAGAGCATCCTGAAAGCTAATAGTCTCGACTTTGAACTGCTGAAGCCGTTGATCCAGGAAACCGTTAACAAAAGCCTTTCGGTTGGTCCCGAGCAGGCACAGACCGGGCCTGCCGCGCACAGCGAGCTCGAAGTGTTGGACCGGCACCTTGAATTTCTGCAGGAGGATGAAAAAATTGCGGAGATTTACCGGGTCATCAGCCAGCACATTATTGATACATACGGAACCCCGGAAGACTAAATGGATTGAAGCCATGAATTACATCAGGAGCATTTCTTTGATTTTCTTCGTGACCCTTTGGACGCCTATTCATGCCCAGGATGAATGGCGCGAGAAACTGGATTCAAAATCAACCGAACTTTGGCAACCAGTGCCGCCGGTGATCACACCGGGTAGTGTTGTTGGGCAGCCACCGTCCGATGCCATCATCCTCTTCGATGGCAAGGACCTCAGCCAGTGGACAGCCACCAAAGGAGGAGATCCGAAATGGCTAGTGAATGATGGCGCGATGACTGTTCAGCGCGGCGCCAGCAGTATCAAATCCAGGAAAGTCTTTGGCGATATTCAGCTTCACCTGGAGTGGCGCACTCCGACGGAAATCAAGCGGAATGGGCAGGAGCGGGGCAACAGCGGGGTATACCTCCAGGAGCGATATGAAGTCCAGGTGCTGGATAGTTACGAAAACCAGACCTACTCGAACGGCCAGGCCGGCGCGCTGTATAAACAGGAAATCCCGATGGTGAATGCGAGCCGAAAGCCAGGAGAGTGGCAGAGCTACGACATTATCTTCACCGCGCCAAGGTTCAGCGATAAAGGTACCGTGGTTACCCCCGCCTATGTTACTGTATTTCACAACGGGGTGTTGATCCACAACCATGTAGCGCTCAAAGGCCCTACGCAGAACCAGGGGTTTCCGGTGTATGAGGTACATGGCAAAGCCTCCATCCTTTTACAGGATCATGGCGACCCGGTGAGTTACCGGAACATCTGGGTTCGGGAGTTATAACCCGGCATTAATTCCGGGGCAAGAAAAAAGGCCAGGAATTGTCCTGGCCTCTCATTCGCGTCAGGCTAAGCTAATGTAAAGCCTGCAAAAAAATCTCTTAATTATTCGGTGTGTTCGCCATCACCTCGCCGCGGATGCGGAGCATGATGACACCATTTTCTACGTTAGCAGTAACGGTCACCGATTTGTCAAATGCGCCGGGAGCGGCAGCATTGAACGTTGCTTTCACAAATCCGGAGCCACCGGGAGGAATCGGGTCTTTGGTCCAGGAAGGCACCGTGCAACCGCAGCTAGGTTGCGCATTGGTGATGATCATGGGCACTTTGCCCTTGTTGACGAACACAAATTCGTGTGTAACCGGAACACCTTGTTTGATCTTGCCAAAATCGTGCGTGGGGTTGTCCACGGTAGCCACTGCATAATCAGCGGAAGATTGGCTCGCTGCGGCAGCCTGGGCGAATGTCACCTGGGCGGCCAGAACAAAAGCGGCAAGGAACAGTAGTTTTTTCATGTCGTGTGTTTTAGAGGTTTAAAATTAGGTGGTCTGTGTGATCGGTACAAACATCGCATCAAATCCCACGCCAGCCTGTTAATAAGCCCTTAAACGATGTTAATGACTTGTTAACCCGGGAGGGCTCACCTGTATACTCCTTACTTTTGCCAGGTGAGCAGGCATACCCTTCGGATCGTCATTATTCTGGCGGTAATCAGCATTTCGGGCATTACCGTTACCCAGATTTATTGGGTGCGGAAGGCTTTTGATATACGCGAAAATCAGTTTTATCGTGATGTCAATTCCGCCTTGAATACTGTGGCGAAAAATATCTACGAGATCAACCAGGCCTCGGTGCCCTCCACCAACCCGGTGGAACAGGTTTCGACCAACTATTTCATTGTTCATGTCAATGGACCTATCAACGCGAGCGTACTCGAGTTTCTGTTGGTGACTGAATTTAAGAACCGCAATGTCACGGCCGATTTCGAATATGGTATCTATGACTGTGTCGAAAAGTGCATGGTGGGAGGAAACTATATCTCACCCAGGAATATCAAGTCCGTTTCCAAGTTTCCTGAAACTCCGAAAATGAGCACCGACGGTTATTACTTTGCTGTGCAATTTCCGTTCCTGGAGGCGAACCTCATCAGCCAGATGGGGATCTGGGGATTTTCTTCGGCTGTCACGCTGGTGGTGATCTTCTTTTTTGGCTATACGCTGTTTGTCATCTTAAGGCAGCGCCGGCTTTCCGCAGTGCAGAAGGATTTCATCAACAATATGACGCATGAATTCAAAACGCCGATCTCCACCATCGCCATCTCGGCGCAGGTATTGCGCGACCCGGGTATTGTACATACACCGGATCGGTTGCTGAATTATGCTACCATCATTGAGAACGAAAATCTACGACTCCGCCAGCAGGTGGAACGCGTACTCCAGGTTGCCCAGTTGGACCAGGAGGATATTGGTTTCAAACAGGAGCATGTAGACGTGCACGCAATGATAAGTGAAACGGTCGCTAGTCGAAAAGTTGGATTGAGTGGAGAAATTCAACTGGACCTGGAAGCCGACCATCACCGGGTGCAGGGCGACAAATTGCACTTGTCCAACGTGCTGTACAATCTGCTGGACAATGCTGTGAAGTACTGCCAGACCCAACCCCAGGTAATCATCCGTACAAGCAATCCCGACGACCATCACATCGCAATTCGTGTCACAGATAATGGTATAGGGATAGCTCCCTCTGAAAAGAACAGAATCTTTGAGAAATTCTACCGTGTGCATACAGGCAATGTGCACAACGTGAAAGGCTTTGGACTGGGATTGAGTTATGTGAAGGAGATTGTCGGCCGGCACAAGGGCCGGGTCACTGTTGAGAGCTCACCGGGGCAAGGGAGCACATTCGAAATAGTTTTACCTGTTACACGTCACGCATGAGCCGAAAGATTCTGCTGGTGGAAGATGATCCATCCCTTGGCTTCGTCGTTAAGGACGGCCTCACGCAGAGGGGTTTCGAGGTGGATTGGTGTACAGATGGCGAAAAGGGTCAGGCCGCGTTTAATGCAGGTTCGTATGATTTGTGCATCCTGGACGTGATGCTGCCGAAGAAAGATGGATTCGCGCTGGCGCAAGGTATACGTACAACCAACCCCACCATTCCCATTTTGTTTGTGACGGCCAAGGGTATGCTCGAAGATAAAGTGACCGGCTTTATGTCGGGCGGAGACGACTACCTGGTAAAGCCCTTCAGCATGGAGGAATTGGTACTTCGCATGGAAGTTTTCCTGCGCCGCTCCCGGAACCCAGGACAAGCCGTGCATACATTGGGGTCGTACCGGTTTGATCCCCGCACGTACACACTCCATCATCCGACTGGCGAAAAAGTGCTTACCCAAAAGGAGTCGGAGGTACTGGAGTTGTTGTGCGGCAACCGGGATCGGGTGCTCAAGCGGGAGGAGATCCTCAAGAAGGTGTGGGGCAACGACGACTATTTCCTCGGGCGCAGCCTGGATGTGTTTATTTCAAAACTCAGGAAGTACCTGAAGGAAGACCCTTCCCTGCAGATCACCAACTATCACGGAGTGGGGTTCAGGTTGGAAGCGAAGGCTGACCAGGTGTAGTAGCCCGCTTGCTACCCTCGTACAACTCGTACTCCAACAGTCTGCAATCCAGCTTCGCGCTGTAGAATTCAATTCGCCGGCTGGCGCGCAATCCAATCTTCTTGGCGAGATCGAGGTTGCCCGTGTAAATATAGCCGCGATAGCCCCGGCACTTCTGCTTGAGAAAGTCGCCGATTTGCTTGTAGGTCACTTCAAGTTCAGCCAGTTCGCCCATTCGTTCACCATACTCCGGGTTGATGCACACCACACCAGGCGCGGGTGGAATTTCAGTTTCAGTAAAATCGCACACCGCGAATTTCAACAAATGCTCTACACCGGCCTCCTGGGCATTGATGTGTGAGATATCAATAGCATCCTGCCGGTTGTCGGTCGCGATAACGGTGAGGTTGGGAATTTCTCTTACCTGCTCGTTGAGGCGTGTCCTTTCTTTCTCATACATCTCTTTTCGATAACCCGAAATGTGCATGAACCCATAATTTGAACGAAAAAGACCCGGGCGACGGTTTGTGGCGATCAGCACCGCCTCAATCGCCAGCGTCCCGGAGCCACACATCGGGTTGACGAACGGAGTAGTTCCATCCCATTTGGTGGCCATCACCACCGCGCTGGCCAGGGCTTCCAGCATGGGTGCTTTGCCGGGTATCTTTCGATAGCCGTGTTTGGCGAGGGTATGGCCGGATGAATCAAGAAAAATTTCAGCGCTTTCTTCCTTCCAATAGAGGTGCACCACCGCCTGCCCCAGGTCGGGTCCCGAATCGGGGCGCGCCCCTGTCTGACGACGAATCCGATCAACGATGGCATCTTTGACCTTCACATTGACGAACAGGTTGTTGTTTACTGTGAAATGATCTACCGTACTTGTGACGGAGAAGTAGCCATTGTTGGCCAGGAGCTTCTCCCACGGAATTGACAATAACTGACTGTAAACATCTTCGGGGCGGTTGGCCTTAAACGCCCGCAATGAATACAGGACCTGGCTGGCGCAACGCAGGTTTAAGTTTAGGCGGATGCAATCTTCCAGTGTGCCCAGCACCTCCACTCCAGTCTGGAAACTCCGCTGCAAGGCAAAACCAAGTTCGCCGACCTCCTCCGCGAGAAACGGCGTGAGGCGTTTGTTGCAAGTGATGACAATCTTCGCGCGGGTATTGAATGGATTCACGGTCTGGGGGACTAACGCAATACTTCTTTGAGGACGTCGACGGATCTGATTTCACCCAGACTTTCGACGTGACGATGATAAAAGGCAAGCAACGATTCGAGGAGACTTCTGCGGGTTTCATAGCTAAGTTCCGGAGGCGCTTCGTATCCGCAGGTGAGCAGCGTCTGCAAGGCTTGTGTGGTTTCAGGCAAGGATTGCCCTCCTTCGAGGACCTCGCGTGTTTCATGGGCACCAAATCCCAGGTGCCGGCTTAGCTGGATGAGAAACTGCAAATGGAAATTTTCTACCGCTTCGAGCTGGTCCAATGAAATGAAGGACCGCATGAGAAAGTCAAAGAGCGACTCGGCATTGCTTTGATCCTTGATGACTTTGTTGATCACTTCATTCAGGAATAAGGCAATGGTGGTTTTGCGAATGTCCTGGTGAATGTGCTGGTAAGAGTGGAGGCATTTCACTTCCTTGATGCGGAGGATGTTGGCGTTCTCCCGATGATAAACGACCATGTCCAGCAACGTGAGTGGCTGATAGAGGGAAATAGAACCCCGCCCGGATTTGCTGCGCACGCCGTTGACGAGGTAGGTCTGCAGGCCAAAAACATGCGTGAAAATGTTTACAATAATGGAAGTGTCACCGTACTTGGTGAACCGGAAGACGATGCCACGGGTCTTGTACAGCATGTCGTTCAGGATTTCTTCTTCCGGTTCTTCATTCCTTCGAAGAACGCCTTTCGGCTGCGTGCCTCGTACTTGTCCTTCTCGCCGAGCACCACCTGGCTGCTGTCATCGCCCAGTCGATAGGAGTAGGAGGCCATGGCTCCGGTCTGGCTGCATATCGCGTGTACTTTAGTCACGAATTCCGCGATTGCCAGTAGGTTTGGCATGGGTCCGAACGGCCTCCCTTCAAAATCCATGTCAAGTCCGGCGACTATGACCCGCTTGCCGGAATTAGCCAGGTTGTTGCAAACATCGACGATACCTGCGTCAAAGAATTGGGCTTCATCGATTCCCACTACATCGCAGTCACCGGACAGGAGGATAATGTCGTTGGCGAAATCAACGGGCGTGGAGCGGATCTCGCGCGAAGCGTGGGAGACGATCTTTTCTTCGTGGTAGCGCGTGTCGAGCTTGGGCTTGAAGATTTCCACTTTTTGTTTCGCGATCAGCGCCCGGGTGAGACGACGGATCAGCTCCTCTGTTTTGCCGGAGAACATGGATCCGCAGATCACTTCGATCCAGCCGGAGCGGCCGTCGCGTTCACGCGTTTCCAGGTGAGGTTCGAGAAACATACGCGCAAGTTACATGGTTGGCGGAAATGTGGGTACCTCGTTTCCGGCCTATTCAATACCTTTGTTTACAAGCCGTTTCCTTTGAACCTATCCTCACGTCTTCCCGACACCGGAACATCCATCTTTTCAGTGATGTCCAAAATGGCGTTGGAACATGGAGCCATCAACCTCTCGCAGGGATTTCCCGACTTTCCGGTATCCGCCGAACTGGTGGAGCTGATCTACGAAAACCTCAAAGCCGGCCATAATCAATATGCGCCAATGCCCGGGGTGCCAGCCCTGCGCCAGGTGATTGCAGAGACCATTCAGAAAACCTACCAGCGAGCTACCGATCCTGACACAGAGATTACCATCACGGCTGGAGGGACAGAAGCACTGTTCTCAACGATTGCCGCACTCGTTCGCCCCGGCGATGAGGTAATTCTATTCGATCCCTCCTATGATTCGTATTCACCGGCTATCCGGCTGAATGGAGGAATACCGGTACCGATCAACCTGTCTGCTCCCGACTTTTCCATTGACTGGGCAGAAGTGGAACTGCATGTAAGAGACTGTACACGGATGATCATCATCAATACGCCGCACAATCCCAGTGGTGCGGTATTGAAGGAAAGTGATCTGCAAGCAGTCGAACGAATCGCGCTTGAACACGAGTTGATTGTACTGAGCGACGAGGTATATGAGCGCATCATCTTCGATGAAATTCAGCACGAGAGTGTTCTGAAGTACCCTAACCTCGCGGGCCAATGTGTCGCGGTGTTTTCATTTGGCAAGACCTTTCACGCCACCGGCTGGAAGATCGGGTACACCGTGGCCTCACCGGCCTTGACGACAGAAATCCGGAAAGCACACCAGTTTATCACGTTTGCGGTGAACACACCCATTCAACATGCCTTGGCTGCTTACATGAAAGAACCCTCACACTACCGGGCGCTGGGTAAATTCTATCAGGCAAAGCGGGATTTTTTCCTGGAACAACTCAAAGGATCTTCGTTTCAACCATTGCCTTGTCATGGAAGTTATTTTCAGCTGCTTTCCTATCGCACTGTTTCGTCGAAAAGAGAGATGGAGATGGCGGAATGGCTGACCAAGGAACATAAGTTGGCCTCAATCCCGGTTTCAGCTTTCTACCACAGCAAGCAGGAAGATCACCTGCTTCGCTTCTGTTTTGCCAAGAAGGAGGAGACGCTCCAGGCCGCAGGAAAAATTCTACGCAACCTTTGAGCCGATGAACAACCTGACTGTTACTGCCATCCAGACCGCCCTCCATTGGGAGGACCCGGTGGCGAATCGCGCGATGCTGGAGGAAAAGATCTGGAGGATTAGTGAATCCACTGATGTGATCATTCTCCCCGAGATGTTCAGCACGGGGTTCACTATGAATGCGGCCTCGGTAGCGGAAGTCATGAACCAGGAGACGACCCGTTGGATGAAGCAGATGGCTGACCAGACAGGAGCACTGATCCTCGGCAGTGTCATTATCAAGGAATCAGGCAATTACTTCAATCGATTGATCTGGTCAGAGCCCGGAGGTATTATCCGCACGTATGATAAGCGCCACCTCTTCCGTATGGCCAAGGAGAATTCGGTTTTTTCGGGTGGAAGCTCGCGTCTGGTGGCTTCCTGGAAGGGATGGAACATCTGCCCACTGGTTTGCTATGACCTGAGGTTCCCGGTCTGGAGCCGCAACCGCTGGGATGCGGGTCGAAATTCGCTGGAATACGACCTGCTGGTGTATGTTGCCAACTGGCCGGAGCCCCGGGTGACGATGTGGGACGCACTGCTCAGAGCCAGGGCCATTGAGAACCTCAGTTATGTAGTGGGGGTAAACCGCGTTGGGCCGGATGCGCAGGGGACAGTTTACAATGGGCACTCTGCTATGGTTGACCCCAAAGGGAATGTGGCCTGGTTCGGTGAGGACGCTGACACCCTTAAGACCCTTTCCCTTGATGCCGGGTTATTACGGGATTATCGTGTGCGATTCCCGGCCTACCTCGATGCCGATGACTTCCGGATGTCTTGAGGATTTATTGAGATTCGTCATCCCCAATCTTGCTTTCGTGCCTTACTTTTGCGGCTCTGCCTGACCCATGAATACCCAGCCCATCACCCGCGCCCTGATTTCAGTTTATTACAAAGACAATCTCGAGCCCATCATCCACGAACTTGGCAAGGCCGGGGTGGAATTTGTATCTACCGGCGGTACCCAGCAATTTATCGAATCACTGGGGTACAAAGTCACTCCCGTTGAAACCCTGACCGGTTACCCTTCCATCTTTGGTGGCCGGGTGAAGACCTTGCATCCCGCGGTGTTTGGCGGCATTCTTTTCCGACGGGAAGATGAAGGAGACCGAGGCCAGGCCAAGGAATTCAAGATTAACCCTATTGATCTCGTCCTTGTCGACCTGTACCCTTTTGAAGAGACCGTCTCCATGAGCGCCGGTGAATCTGAGATTATCGAGAAGATTGATATCGGTGGCGTTTCACTGATCCGGGCTGCCGCCAAGAATTTCAAGGATGTTCTCATTGTATCCTCCCGTAAACACTATGCGGAACTCCTTACGTTGCTCCAGGCCAAGAAGGTCTCCACAGACTTGTCAGACCGTAAGCGGTTCGCGGCGATGGCGTTTGAAGTGACCTCCCATTACGACACGGCCATTTTCCACTATTTCAACCAGGAGCAGCGGATACCGGCATTTAAAGCAAGTTATTCCCAGGGAATCACCTTGCGCTATGGGGAGAACCCGCATCAGCAGGGGGTATATTATGGAAAGCTCCATGACCTGTTTGAGCAGCTCAATGGCAAAGAGCTCTCTTACAATAACCTTGTCGATATTGACGCGGCCCTTGACCTGGTCCGGGAGTTCTACGACGAGGCAGCCTTTGTAATCATCAAGCACACGAATGCCTGTGGCGTGGCAACAGGAGAAACGGTCAAAGAAGCCTATGAGAAAGCTTTCCGGGCGGATACGCTTTCTGCGTTTGGAGGGGTGCTAGCCACCAACCAATGCGTGGACATGGCTGCCGCCGAGGCCATGAACAGTCTTTTCTTCGAGATTCTCATTGCGCCGGATTATGACGCGAACGCGTTGGAGCTGCTTCGCCTGAAGAAGAACCGGATAATCCTGCTTCAAAAGCAACCACTCATACGCGGGAAACAGGTAAAAACCCTGCTAAATGGCGTCATTGAGCAGGATTATGACTGGAAGACCGATGAGCTTTCTGACTTAAAAGTGGTGACCAAGCGGGAGCCTTCACCTACAGAGATAAATGCTATGCTCTTCGCCAGCAAGATTTGCAAGCACTCCAAGTCAAATACCATTATCCTGGCAGTGGATGGCCAATTGCTGGCAAGCGGCGTTGGCCAGACCAGCCGCGTGGATGCCCTCAAACAAGCGATTGAGAAGGCCAGGGCATTTGGTTTCAGTCTCGATCACGCCGTCATGGCCTCCGATGCCTTTTTCCCCTTCCCCGACTGTGTGGAGATCGCCCACCAATACAACATCAAGGCCGTCATACAGCCCGGCGGCTCCATCAAGGACAAGGACTCCATCGCTTACTGCGATGAGCACGATATGGCGATGGTCTTTACCGGCTACCGCCATTTTAAACACTGACCTTGATATTTGACCTGATTATTTCTGTAATTTCGGGGCACTTTTAACCAGAACATAAGGAGGAACTTCTGCCCATGGGCCTATTTGATTTTTTTACCAGCGACATTGCCATTGACTTGGGAACCGCCAACACGCTGATCATACACAAGGATAAAGTTGTCGTAGACGAACCATCCATTATTGCCCTTGATAAACTCAACGGCAAGGTGCTGGCCATCGGTCGTGAGGCGATGCAGATGCACGAGAAGACACACGAGAATATTAAGACCATACGTCCGCTCAAGGAAGGAGTGATCGCCGACTTTCACGCCGCCGAAATGATGATCCGTGGAATGATCAAGATGATCGACACCGGCCGTCGATTGTTTCCGCCGTCACTGCGGATGGTGATCTGCATTCCTTCCGCCATCACCGAAGTGGAGAAGAGAGCCGTTCGCGACAGCGCCGAGCACGCCAACGCGAAGGAAGTATACATGATCCACGAGCCGATCGCAGCGGCCATCGGTATTGGTATTGATATTGAGCAGCCGGTAGGCAACATGATTGTAGACATTGGCGGGGGAACAACCGACATTGCGGTTATTGCACTTTCGGGCATCGTCTGTGACCAATCTATCCGGATTGCCGGTGATACATTCAATCGTGATATTCTCGATTATATGCGGCGGCAGCATAACCTGCTGATTGGCGAGCGCACCGCTGAGCGGGTGAAGATTGAAGTCGGATCCGCCTTGACCGAGCTGGACGACGGCCCGGACGACTATGAAATTCGCGGCCGTGACCTCATGACCGGCATTCCGAAGACCATCAAGATTTCCTACAGTGAGATTGCCTTTGCGCTGGACAAGTCGATTTCCAAACTGGAGGAGGCCGTACTGAAAGCACTGGAATTGTCTCCACCCGAATTGTCGGCGGATATTTATGAGCGGGGCATTTACCTTACCGGGGGCGGAGCGTTACTCCGCGGCTTGGACAAGCGATTGTCGCTCAAGACCAAGCTCAGCGTGCATGTGGCCGACGATCCGTTGAGGGCCGTGGTCCGGGGAACGGGAGCAGCGCTCAAGAACCTCGATCATTATCGCAAGGTACTGATGACCTGATGCAATGCTGCGTCTACTCAATTTCCTCTACAACTACCGCGCGTTTCTCACCTTCCTTTTTCTAGAAATTCTCTGCGCGTGGTTGTGGGTGGGAAACAGCCAGTACCAAAACACCCGTTTTTTTAATTCTGCCAACCGCACCGTAGCGAGCATCATCCGTTTTTCAGAAGGCGTGCGCGAGTATGTATCGCTTCGCGATGTAAACCGTGAGCTCGCTGAGGAAAACGCCGGGCTCCGCACCCTGGTGGAGCAGCTCACGGCTCAAACGGATCTCCTGACTACTACCCCGGATACGGTGCTCCATTTTGATTATGTCAGTGCACGGGTGATCAATAATTCGGTGGCCCAGTTTAAGAATCACATCACCATCAACCGTGGAATGGATATGGGCCTTGCTCCTGGCATGGCCGTTATCTCCACTTCGGGTGCTGTAGGAAAAGTCAAGTCGGTTTCGGAGCATTTTGCCGTAGTCACTTCACTGCTCAATACCGACGAACAGGTCTCCAGCGTGCTGAAACGAACAGGGAACTTCGGAACGGCTCAATGGGACGGCACGGATCCGCGCATGATTAACCTGCTCTACATTCCGCGCCATGTACAGCCCCAACCGGGTGATACCGTAGTGACTTCGGGTTACAACGCGGTTTTCCCCGAAGGCATCCTGGTAGGAATTGTCCGGGAAGTTGACCTGAAGAAAGAGGCCCAGTTTTATGACGTGCGGGTAGAGTTGGCCCAGGACTTTCGACGCCTGGCTTATGTGAAAGTGGTGAAGAGTTATCTCAAGGGAGAGTTGGATTCTTTGGAGCGCGTAACCCTGGGAAATCAGCCATGAACCGATCCGGACTCTTTGCGGTGATCTATTTCGTCCTTTACCTCTTGGCGCAGGTGATGTTGTTTCGTCAACTTGTGCTGTTCAATACAGCATTCTGTTTTATTTATGTTGCTTTCATTCTTCTTCTTCCCATCGAAACCAATACCATTACCCTGATGTTATCAGGTTTTCTACTTGGATTTGGGATCGACATCTTTTATGACAGCCTCGGGCTCCATGCCCTCAGCCTGGTGCTGGTGGCCTATGTCCGCAATTATTGGCTCACCACGATTACTCCGCAAGGTGGATATGACGCGGGAGAAGGACCGACGTTGGCCTCTAATGGCCTCCAATGGTTCCTGGTATATAGCTTGCCGCTTCTCTTTATTCATCATGCGGTACTTTTCTTTTTGGAGGCAGGAGGATTTAGCGTGTTTTGGTATACCATGTCGAAAATTGTGACGAGTCTCCTGTTTACCATGACGATACTGCTGTTATTCCAGTACTTCTCATTTAGACGCAGGCGATGAACGAAGGACGAAGAGAAATACTGCAACTGATCATTGTAGTTACCGGGATTATCTTCCTGGTCAAGCTTTTCTTTATCCAGGTGGTAGACAGTCGCTACCGGCAGATGGCTGATAGCAACGCTATTCTTCGGCAAACCGAATACCCGGTGCGGGGTCTTATCACTGATCGCAATGGAAAATTGATTGTCTATAATACACCGGAGTTTAAATTGGAAGTCTTGTTGAAGGATGTCAGGGATTTTGATTCAGCAAAGTTTTGCCGGGTATTTCGGATGTCCCGCGAGGAGCTTCGAGCCACGTTCCGCGCAATGAAGGCCCGGAAGGAATTCTCACCCTACAAGCCAACCCTTTTCCTGGATCAGTTGTCCAACGAGGACTTTGCCCGTGTACAAGATTACATGGACGAATTTTCAGGGTTCTATGTCCTGGCCCGGACCACGCGTTCGTATTCCACACCGGCCCTCGCCAATGCGTTAGGCTATGTGAGTGAGATCAGCAAGAAGCAGTTGGATGAAGATCCATCCGGAATCTACAAGCAGGGAGACTACGTAGGGCAAAGTGGTATTGAGGCATACTATGAAGAGCAATTGCGCGGAACCCGCGGAGTCCGGTTCAAGCTGAGAAATGTGAAAGGAATCATCCAGGGGTCTGTCGAAAGCGGCAAGTATGACACGCTTTCCACGCCCGGCCAGGACCTGGTTACGGGTATTGACCTCGATTTGCAGCAGTACGGGGAATTCTTAATGAAGGGGAAGTCCGGAAGCATCGTGGCCATCGAACCAGCCACGGGAGAAATTCTTGCCTTGGTGTCGGGACCTTCCTATGACCCGAACCTGCTTACCGGGCGGAAGTACAGTTCCAACTTCCGGATGATCAGCCTTGATTCCAACAAGCCCTTGTTCAATCGTCCATTGATGGCGCAGTACCGGCCGGGATCGGTCTTTAAGATTGCGCAGGCCATGACGGCCCTGCAGGAGGGCGTGATTACGCCTGAGACGAGGATCCGCTGCGACCGGACCATTATCAATTGTCACGGGGCGCACACCAATGAGGATTTGCGTGGGGCGATTGCCAATTCATGCAACCCGTATTTTCATGGTGTACTGCGTCGAATGCTCAACAAGGGCAAGTCGAATGATCCATATGAAGATACCCGGATGGGGCTGGCGGAATGGAACAAGCATATTACCAGTTTTGGTTTTGGTCAGCCGCTGGGAATTGATCTCCCCAATGAGAAGGGCGGTTTGATTCCGTCGCCGGCCTACTATGACGTGGCCTACCGTAACAGGCCGTGGAAATTCTCGAATATCTATTCCATCGCCATCGGCGAAGGTGAAAACCTCGTGGTACCCATACAGATGGCCAACTTCGCCGCCACCGTGGCCAACAAAGGATTTTATTATACCCCCCATATCGTCAAGGCGATTGGAAAAGATGGCCTGCCCTTGTCACAATACCGGGAGCGGCATTACACGACCATTGACTCCGCTTATTTCAAAGTGGCGGCTGATGCCATGCAGCAAGTGGTTGAATCAGGTACTGGCCAATATCGCGCCCGTTTAGCAGATGTCATCGTTTGCGGCAAAACAGGAACAGTGGAGAACAATCCGCCGCTGTTTGACCACAGTGTTTTCATCGCTTTTGCGCCAAGGCAAAATCCCCGCATTGCCGTGTCGGTTTATGTGGAGGATGCAGGGCAGGGGGCAAGGGCAGCGGCATCCATTGCGTCGTTGATGATTGAGAAGTACTTGTTTGGTGCCACGCGTCGCCCTTATATCGAACAGTATGTGCTCGCCGGTAATTTTGAGGATGTGAAGAAACAATGAGACAGGAGAATATTTCCAGCTCTCTCGATTGGGTGTCGATCGGCTTGTATGCAGCAATGGTGTTGCTGGGCTGGCTGAACATCTATGCCGTCGGGTATGATGAGGCAGTGGGTCAATCCATTTTTACATTGTCATTGAACTCTGGCCGTCAACTGATGTTTATCGGTGCGTCATTCTTCATCATTCTGGGGATTGTTATCCTGGATGTGCGATTCTATGACGCCATCGCCTACTTGCTCTATGGCCTCCTGATGGTCATGCTGATACTCGTTCCGGTCATTGGCAAGGAAGTGGGCGGAAACAAAGCATGGCTGGGTATCGGCTCGTTTGGCGTTCAGCCTTCCGAGTTCGCCAAGGTTGCCACGGCACTCGTGGTGGCCAAATACATCGGATCGGTCGGTTTTCGAATGGACAACTTAAGAAACCAGGCGGTGCTCTTTGCGCTAATTGGAGTGCCAATGGTGCTGATTCTTTTACAGAAGGATACCGGAACCGCGTTGGTGTTCACCAGTTTCATGATTGTCTTTTTCCGGGAGGGCATGTCGCCATTCCTGATCATTGTCGGATTTTGCGCCGCCGCACTGTTCATTCTCACGCTGCTGGTACCTAATCCGTGGTACCTGCATACAGGAATTGTTTTCCTGCTGGTTGTGCTAATTGTAATGGGTAAGAAGAAATTCAAGCGAATTGCCTTGCTCACGATCGGTGCAATCCTGATCATGGGGGTAGTGGAAAGTGTGGATTATGTTATTACAGATGTACTAAAACCACACCAACAGAATCGCATTAAAGCATTGATCAATCCGGATGCGGATCCTTTGGGTTATGGATGGAACGTTACACAATCAAAAATCGCCATTGGCAGCGGTGGATTTGGCGGGAAGGGGTTCCTCCAGGGAACCCAGACGAAATTTGATTTTGTACCTGAACAAAGCACGGACTTCATCTTCTGCACCATCGGCGAGGAAGAGGGTTGGATCGGAAGCCTTTTAGTCATCGCGCTGTTTGTCGCCCTGCTCCTGCGCATCATTTACCTTGCTGAGCGGCAGAAGAATCGGTTTGCCCGGGTTTATGCCTATGGGGCTGCCTCAATTTTCTTTTTTCACTTCGCCGTGAACATCGGGATGACCATCGGGCTGTTTCCGGTTATTGGGATTCCCTTGCCCTTTTTCAGTTACGGGGGCTCCTCGTTATGGGGCTTTACAATTCTGTTGTTTATCCTGCTGAAGATTGACGCGCATCGCGGACAGATGCTCCAACGGATCTAGTGCTGTCGCCGAACTGCTCAGGAAAAGCGGCGTTCCACCATCTCCATAAATTCCTGGTACTCTTCGCTCTCCGCGTTCCATTCTCCATAATTGTTGCTCAGGTAGCTTTTGGCCTGGGTCAGGTTATCGAGCTCATCCAATCGCTCGACCGCCGCGGAGAAGAGTTCAAAATCGCCATTGAACAGAATCTTCGTAAACATGAATTTCTGGTTGATGGTCAGGCTGTCTTTGATCTTTTTGCGTTTCTGGAAATTTTCAGCCAGCGTAGTACCCTTGCCGGGCTGTTGATCATATAGCGGAATCTGGACGGGACCCGGTTTCTTGATTTCTTGTTTTGCTGGCTCTGGTTTTGGGGTCTCAGGGGCTGTCTTGGGTGCCGGAGCAGGAGAGACAATGGCTTCGGCTTTGGCAGGCGCCGCTTCTTTCTCCTGCGTTGTCGGTGGCTGGACAGGCTTTGATTCGGGTTCTTTTTGATCGTACAGCAAATCCAGGGTGAGCGGAACAACCTCCGAGAATCGCGACAAGTGTTCATCCAGCTCCTCCGGCGTAAAGTTTACCTCCTCGAGAATGTGATCCAGGGCAGCGAAAGCCTCGTTCCCGGTGATCGACGCTTGTTTCTTCTCTTCGAGCTCCTTTAAGAGCCGTTCAAGAGGCACGCGGTTGATACGGATGTATTTCACATCATTGCGCAAATCTTCCAGCCGGAGTGCAGTGCCATGACCGCCCAGTGTTTCTGAAAAGAAATCGTAGGGATTCAGAATCAAGGAAATTGTTTGGGCCACGGCCTTCTTCAGGAGGGGTTGAAAGTTTTCGCGCGAGATAGCAATGTGATTGGAGAGCAGGTTGTGAAACCGCGTAAGGGCGTCAGCAACCGGGGGTGCAGTGTAATCGAAGTACGGAGAACGCAACTTCTGACTTTCCAGTTTCCAGGCCCTCAGCAGCTCCCGGATTACAAACAGGTTGATCTGCTGAATATCGCAAAGGGTGAGAATCTCGGGGCCGGAAATCTTATCTTTCGTGGAGAAAAATTGAGCGGTTACCTTCGAAGCGTAGTCATCGCTGTAGTCTTCCAGGGCCTTAACGCTGATTTTTTCATCCATGATGGTCTCCGCTAACGGGTGAGTGATGGTAAAGATAATCATAGAAAACCTCGGACAAAAAGAAGTGCCGGTTACCCGCACCGACGAGCCGGCGCTTCGCCACATTCAGGCCCAGGGAGTAGACTGGATGCATGCCTGTGGGGCCAAAGGTAGGTGCACCACTTGCCGGATGATCGTCTTGAAAGGTGGCGAGGGAATGGGTCCGCACACCGCAGCCGAGTTGAAATACCAGAAGGCCGGGCTACTGCTTCAGAACGAGCGCCTGGCTTGTCAGGCCTTGGTAAACGCAGATATTGTGGTCAGGGTTCCGGAGGATTCCAAGCTGCCGCACCTGAAGTATACGTCCTAGCGATTATTTCTTCAGGGGTGCGGAAATGCGATACTCGGTATCCACGTCACCCTTGCTGATGTTTGTGAGCTTTCCTTTGAGCATCCTCTTTTTGAGCGGAGACAGGTAATCAATGAAGAGTTTTCCGTCGAGATGATCGTATTCGTGCTGGATAATCCGGGCCTTGATGCCTGAATATTCCTCCTCCTGCTCGTTCCAGTTCTCGTCAAAGTAATGTATTCGCACGTTTTCTTGCCTTGACACATTTTCCCGGATGTTAGGGATGCTGAGACACCCCTCCTCAAACGACCAGGCGAGGCCATGTTCATCGACCAGCTCCGGGTTAATAAATACCTTTTTGAATCCCGTCATATCCTCTTCTTCTCCTTCTTCCTTGAGTGAAGTACCATCCACGACAAACAACCGGATGCCCTTGCCAATCTGCGGGGCCGCCAATCCAATACCATGAGCGGCATACATGGTATCAAACATGTCCTGGATCAAGGCGGGGAGGTCAGGGAAATCGCGGGGGATGTCCTGGGCACGCTTTCTTAAGATTGGATCACCGTAAACAACGATCGGGTATACCATCGGCTTCCTGAAATTGACCACAAAGGTAACTAATGAATGGTCATTTTTTGGAATCCATGTAGGACTGAAGAATAAGTACGGCACTGATCTTGTCGACATTCCCCTTTTCGCGCCGGTCCTTTTTCTTCATCCCGCCGGCGATCATTGCTGCCTTGGCCATGCTGCTGGTAAAGCGTTCATCGACCAGGCTGATGGGGACCGTGGGGAATATCTTCTTTAGTTTTTCCTCCAGGTCACGAACGTGTGGAGTCATTTCATTGTCCTGGCTATTTAGCCGAATGGGGAATCCCAGGACAAACCGCTCTACTGTTTCCCTTGCCGTGTAGGCTTGCAGATAGGGAATCAGTTGGACGGTCTCTACGGTGTCGAGGGCAGTGGCAATGATTTGAAGCGGATCGGTTACTGCCAATCCAGTGCGCTTCAATCCTAAATCAATCGCCAGAATCCTGCTCATCGTTTAACAGCCCTAAAGATAGGGCGCCAGGACTGGCAATGACAACGAAGTGATCCGGGAGAGTTTTCGCATCTGTGAACTTTGCTCCATCTTTGCCGTTCTATGAGGTATTAGACGGAAATAATGGAAATAAACAATAATACGCGACAGATTGCCTTACCCCTGGTGCTGGGGATTGGACTTGCCGCTGGGGTTCTTATCGGGGCCAGCCTTACCTCGAAGCCGGCCATGGGAGACTCCGGCGAGGATGTCCGAAAATTGCGCGAAGTACTCGGGCTTATCCGGGATGAGTACGTGGATACCACGAAGACTGATCAGCTGGTGGATGAGGCAATCGAACACATGCTTCAGAAACTGGACCCCCACTCATCCTATATACCGATCAGCGAGCGCGTCGAAGCCAACGAAGATCTCCAGGGAAACTTTGAAGGCATTGGCATTGAGTTCAACATCTTTCACGATACGTTGGTGGTCGTCTCCGCGCTGAGCGGTGGACCTTCGGAAGCCGTCGGCCTTCGCCCGGGTGACAAGATTGTAAAAGTGGGAGACCGGGTGATAGCCAGTGTCGGGCTCACCAACTCGCAGGTGATGAAACTGCTCAAAGGTCCGAAGGGAACGGAAGCCAGGCTTGAAGTCATTCGGCGGAATGAAAAACAACCGCTCCAATTCACCATCATCCGCGACAAGATTCCACAGTTTTCCGTCGATGTTTCTTACATGATCACACCGGAAATAGGGTACATCAAAGTCAATCGCTTCTCACAGACCACGTTTGAGGAATTCGAAAAGGCGATGGACACCCTCCGGACCCAGGGAATGAAACGGCTCGTGCTTGACTTGCAGGGTAACCCCGGAGGGTACATGAACCAGGCGATCAATATGGCGGATGAGTTTCTGTCGGAGGGAAAGAAGATTGTCTTTACCCGGGGCAAGGACGGAAAGTATGACTCGGATGCCATGTCAACATCAGAAGGAGATTTTGAGCAGGGAGATTTGATTGTGCTTGTGAATGAAGGAAGCGCTTCAGCTGCCGAAATTCTTGCCGGCGCCCTGCAGGACAACGACCGGGCCTTGGTGGTCGGCAGACGATCTTTTGGCAAAGGTCTTGTACAGTCACCGTTTGATCTCAGTGATGGGTCAGAACTTCGCCTTACCATTTCACGCTACTACACTCCCAGCGGCCGATCCATTCAGAAGCCGTACGGGAATATGGAGGAATACTCCAAAGATATCAGCAAACGGTTTCGCCGCGGGGAGTTCTTCCACGCTGACAGTATTCACTTCAGTGATTCGCTCAAATATCAAACCACCAGCGGACGCACCGTCTATGGCGGAGGAGGCATTATGCCCGACTATTTTGTTCCCCTGGACACCACACAAAACAGCCGATACCTCAATGACCTGTACATCAGCAATTCCATGCAGGAATACACATTCAACTACGCGAACGATCATGACAAGGAGCTAAGGAAAATGGGGTTGTCCAAATACCTTGAGCGTTTTGTGGTGACTGACGAGATGCTTACGCAACTGGTCAAGGTCGGTCAGCAGAACAAAGTCGCCCCCAATTTGAACGACCTTAACCGCCACAAGAGTATATTTCAGGTAAACGTGAAGGCACAAGTGGCTCGTCGCATTTGGGGGAACGAAGGATTCTATCCCATCTTCAATGAGTCGAACGAAGTGCTCCAGCAGGCGATTCGTCTTTTTGATCGCATCCCCGACTTGAATCGGTCAAAGATGTAAGCCCGGGAGCCGGAAAGAGCCAGCGCTTCTGATAACAGGAATTTCCTAACTTCGGCTCCGTATCAATACGGACCGACTATCATGTTTTATCATCACCTCGGATCGATTCCCCCCAAGCGGCATACCCAGTTTAAACAGCCGGATGGGACATTGTATAAAGAAGAAGTCGTCAGTTCGGAGGGATTTTCCGGGATCTACTCAATCCTGTACCACATCCATCCGCCAACGCGGATCAAGTCGCTTGGCGCACCGGTACCCTTCGGCCCGAAAATTCTTGAGAACTATGGCCTTCGGCAAACTCACCTGAATACTTCGAAGGTCGGCGTAACCGGCGAGGATTACCTCTCGGCGCGCAAAGTCCTGCTAATGAACGCGGACTGCTCGATGGCCATCTGTTCGCCGAAAAAGCGGACCATGGACTATTTCTATAAGAACGCGGAAGGCGATGAAGTGGTGTTTGTTCACGATGGCAGCGGCAAACTAATCACCCAGTTTGGCGTAGTGGAATTCCGCCAGGGAGATTATGTAGTTATCCCTCGGACCGTGATCTATAAAATGGAATTCAATGAGGGCCCATTGAGACTACTCGTCATCGAAAGCGCCTCTCCGGTTGAGACGGTAAAGCGGTATCGCAATCGCCTCGGACAGTTGTTGGAACATTCACCCTATTGCGAACGCGACATCCGTCCTCCGCAGCAATTGGTGACGGACACTTCCCGGGGCGAGTTTCTCGTCAAGATCAAGAAGCAGGGATATCTTCATCAATATGTTTACGACTACAGCCCTCTTGATATCATAGGATGGGACGGCTTCCTGTGGCCCTATGCGTTTTCTATTCATGAATTTGAGCCCATCACCGGGCGCGTGCACCAGCCGCCACCCGTACATCAGACCTTCGAAGCGCACAACTTTGTCATTTGTTCGTTTGTGCCCCGGCTGTTTGACTATCACCCGCTCGCCATCCCTGCGCCGTACAACCACAGCAACATCGACAGCGATGAAGTGTTGTATTATGCCGAGGGAAATTTCATGAGTCGTCGTGGCATTGAACGTGGCTCGTTCACCTTGCACCCCGGCGGGCTCCCGCATGGTCCCCACCCGGGCACAGTGGAAAAGAGCATTGGCGCCAAAGAGACCCAAGAACTCGCCGTCATGCTCGACACCTTCCGTCCGTTGTTTCTCACGACGGATGCGAAAGAATTCATTGATGCCAACTACCCCATGAGCTGGACCGATCACCAGGATGGTTTCAACGAGATCAATTCACCCTGACCATGAAGAAAATCGCATTTAAGACCCTGGCTTTGCTGAATCGCGTGCTGCTTCCACGGATGAGTAAGCGAGACCTGACCAAACTGAAGAAGTGGGAGAAGGCGATTGTTGCGTGGCGGTATTGGGTGACCATCCACGCGATTGAGTAGTGGTTTAGGGTTGGTAAGTCCCCTCTAAACCAATGCCGTACATTTAACCGACCTGGGCTTCCTTCCGCTTCAGGTTCACCAACATCCCGAAAACCGCAGCCGTAAAGAACATCAACACACCATACAGTGCGGGCGGCCAGGCCATGGTGGAGTTGTGCATCACATTAAGGGCAATGTAGATGGCCAACGTCCCGTTATGGAGGCCGATCTCCATACCGATGGCGATGGCCTGTTTCTTTTCCACACGGAAGAGCATGGGTAAGTAATATCCGACCGCCATACTGAGCACGTTGAAGGCAAGCACCGGCCCACCCAATCGTGGCAGAAATTTCACAATCCGGGAAAACTCATTGACAGAAATCATAATAATGACCAACGCGAGAAAAAGAGCCGAGAGAATCTTTACCGGTTTTTCCATCCGTGCGGCAAATACCGGCAACCTGTTCTTGATGACCATGCCAAGTGTTACCGGAACAAGAACGATGGCGAACACTTCCATGACTTTCTTGAATTGCATCGGGAGATATTCTCCTGAATCCATAAAGAAGTCAAGCGAGAGGTTGACGATGAAAGGCAGACTGAACAACGTAAGTAGACTGTTGACGGCGGTGAGCGTGATGTTCAGCGCGACATCGCCATTTGAGAGGTGACTGTAGAGGTTCGCGGTGGGGCCGCCGGGTGATGCCGAGAGCAGCATCAGCCCAACCGCCAGTTCGGGTGGCATGTTGAATGCCAGGGCCAGTATGAAACAAAGTGCGGGGAGCAGTATCATCTGGCACACCAGGGCAATCGAAATAGCCCGCGGGTACTGCGCCACCCGGCGGAAGTCTTCCAGCGTAAGGGAAAGACCGAGCCCGAGCATGATGACCCCCAGGGCCATGGGCATAATGACGGTGGTAAGAATGGAGGCCTGCATGATGAGGGTTTTGCGCGCTCAGGAAACAGTCACAAGATATGTATTTCTCAATACCGTGATTACCGTTCGCCGTGAACCCAGCGTTCAATTACGGGAGCGAAGTGCTTGTACTCCAGTTGATGCACTTTCCCGGCGATGGTTTGAGGCGTATCGTTGGGATATACCGGGCAGGAATCCTGGAAGATGATCCGGCCTTCGTCGAAGTGTTCGTTGACCAGGTGAATGGTAATCCCCGTTTCTTTATCACCAGCAGTTTTAACGGCTTCGTGAACACGATCGCCATACATGCCTTTACCGCCATGACGGGGAAGCAGCGCAGGATGAATGTTGAGGATGCGGTCGGGGAAAGCGTTGATCAGCGCTGTTGGAACCAGCCAAAGGAAGCCCGCGAGTACCAGGTGCGTTATGTTTTCGTCACGAAGCCAACCAAGGACATCCGCTCCGCGAAATTGTTCGCGGGTAAAAACGCGCGCAGGCACATTGAATTTCCTCGCTCGCTGAAGGACAAATGCATCCGGGTTGTTGGTGAGCACCATGGCTACCTGGATGTCCGGGTGATGTTGAAAATACTGCATGATGGCTTCCGCATTGGTGCCGTTGCCGGAAGCCAGCAGGGCAAGTCGGGCAGGTTGAGTGTTCACGGCTTCAAGATAGGCTAAAGGAAGGCCATACTGAAAATGCCCGCGAGCATGATCAGTTTGCTGAACTGACTCAGGAGATGGTAGTCCTTCCGCGTGTCGGCCCGGATCAGCCAGGCCACGAGCACGCCCATGGGCATAAGCAGAAAACCGGTAAAGAACCAGACCGGCATGGGGGTCACTTGCCAATGGATAACGATCACTACAATGCTGAAGAGCGCGATGAGCAGGTAGATGAATAATTTGGTGTTCCGCAGTCCCCAGACGATGGGAAGGGTCCGGCATCCGAACGTGTCATCGCCTTTCAGGTCTTCCATGTCCTTGATGATTTCCCGAATGAGCGTCATGAAGAAGGCAAACAGGGCGTAGACTACAACAAGGGTGAGCAAAGGAGTAAAGAGAAGATTGACCACCAGGATCGACATTCCGGTAAGCAGCGCCACGGCAAAGTTTCCAACGAAGGGCATTCGTTTCAAGGCGTTGGAATACAGCCACAGGAGGAAGGCAGAAGTGAAATTCACCACGCCGATGGGCCAGGAAAGGATGAATCCAAGCGCTGTGCCGGCCATCGAGTTCAGGCTGTGGAAGAGCAGCACGCTTCTCCGTGATAGAGTCTTTCCCACCACCACCCGCTCTGGCTTGTTGATGAGATCGATCTTGACGTCATAGTAGTCATTGATGGCATAACCGCCGGCGGCGATTAGAATGGTGGACACCGCGAGAATAAGGAGTCGTGGGTCGGTGACGAGATCCCTGGAAATAAGCAGCCCTGCTGTACAGTACTGTGCCAGCCCGATGATCAGGAGGTTCCAGAGCCGGGTGAGCCGGACAAGGGCCTGCAGAGGTATCATGAGGAGATAAAGGTACGCAAGCCGGCTCGAATCAAAGGGGAGAATCAGGGTTTCTCTTCCCAGTCGAAGTAGTCGTCTTTTTTCAGCTCCAGGTCCTTCTTCTTTTTCATCCCTTTAAGCCGGAAGGCCTCCTTCAACTCCTGTACCTCCTTCTTGATGTCGCTGGCGATCTTCTTTCGCACGGCGGCCTGGTCGTAGAGCACTTTGTAGTTGTCCGTGGTGCCGATGACTTTCAAATAGATTTTTGACCTCCCTTGCAAGTCCTCTTCGATGGCCCCGAACGCTTCATCGGGATCGACCTTCTTCTTGTTGCGCAACGGCGCGATGACGCGGTAGTCGATCTGCTGGTCAAAGGTGTGGGTGCCGCTGAGAACCAGCGACGTTACGTTGCTCCGGATTTCCATCTGGGGAATGTAAACCGTCTTTTTTTCAATGTGAATGTCGTTTTTGAGATCAGCGAACTTCAGTCGGTTGAGTCCTTCATCATCCAGGTATTTGTTGAGGGCATTGAGGGGTTCGAAATTATTCAGTTCCCCTTGACGGATGGTGGCGCTCGCATCGGCGACGAGGGTTTCCGGGAAGATGCGGAGCGCCCCATTGAGGGTGGCCTCCAGGCTGATGGTGGCATCTGCCTGACCCTTCAGGTGTTTGTATTGAATGAATTGTTGCTGAAAATTTTCGAAGACATAAAACAGCGAGTCGATGTAGATCCCCTTCAGTTCGGCCGACGTGATGAGATCGATCGCTTTCGGGTTCCGGGCGTCGACGATCCCGGACAGGTGTAACGCCCCACCCATGGCGTTGAGGTCAATGCTTCTCGACACGGCAACCTGTCCTTTGACCAGCAGGTCTCCTTTGACCTTACGGGCATGGAATTTCTTGAAGGTGAGCGAATCCACAACGCAATTGAAATTCAGGTTCAGGGTGGGCGAGATTGAGAAAACGTAAGGTCCGCTGCCGGACGTGCTGAATCCTACCTCGAAGAGCCGATCCACATCCAGGAAATGGGAGGAAAGATCCGCCTCGACACCGATCGGCTGATTGTCGAAAATAGCATAGGTGACGATGTTCTTGAAGAACCCGTTGAGGCGGAAGTCGCTTCGTTCGAAGGAGCCCGTGAGGTCGCTCATCGCGAGATCGTTGTTGTTGAACTGCAGGGTGCCGCGCAGGTTGGTGAACCGAAGTTTTCGTTGGCCCGCGGTGAAGTGAAGGCTGTCCAGTTCTACGGTCCCTTCCGTCTTCACTTGCTGGGCCGTGGTCTTGTTCTTCAGCAAGGCAATACGGCCGGCCAGGGATACGTGGGCTTTCAGCGATCCGGAAACATCGGTGACGCCTTCGACGGGATAGAAACGGAGCACATCAGCGGCCCGCGGCTCGCCATCCACGTCAAGGGCGACGTATGGGTCATTAAAGTTGATCATGCTGAAATTGCCCTTGAGGGGTCGACCGTTGAGGGTGGCGGAAATGTTTTGCAGCGACACTTCGGCGCCACTGAAGTTGGAAAGGGAAGGCGTGCGAAATTTTCCTTCGAGGTTGACCTGTTCAAGTCGGGCAGTGTAGTCAGGGTGAGTGAGCGTAGCTTCCCGGAACCCGAAGGTGACGTCCAGGGCCGGGCTGCGTTTTCGTTTGATTTCTCCCTTCAGCCGGGCATCGAAGTACACTTCGCCCTGGCTGGCATAGCGAGCAAACCGCCGGGAGGTGGAGGAAGGAAGCAGGGCCAGGAGCGTTTGTAGATCCGTTTCTTTGCCGGCGACGACAAGATCAATGAGGTTCTTATCCTTGAACCCGTAATTGCCGCTTACTTCAAACCGGTGCTTGCCGACGGCGAGGGTGCTCGGCTGAACGACGAGTTGCTTGGACGAATCATTGTAATCTAGGGAGGCGGCCACGTCGAAGGTTTTTTGTTCGAGGAACCGGGCCTCGCCGAAGCCGAGTTGCACGACGGTGAGATCGCCGCGTGCGGTGATCTGGTAGGCATTGCCGCGTGCGAGGATAGTGGCGTCCAGGGTCTCACTGGAGAACGCGTGGTGTTGCGTCACCGACAGGTCAACGTAGGTCACCGCGGAGGCCTTCAGGTGAACATTCTCGAGATCAAACGCCACCGTGCCTCCGCCTTTGCCCCCTGATTTGACGATGGCGTAGTTCGTTTTCCCTTCCTTGTTGATGCGCAGGTTGGTTTCACTGTCAGTCACCGTGAGCCCCTGGACGATGTAACTGCCCTGGTAGACATCCCAGGGGTTGAGGGAAAACGAAACCGTTTTGGCGGTCAGCAAAGGGTACTGGCCGGGGTGGCTGTCCTCCACATACACGTCCGAGAAGACGATGGACAGCCGGGGAAAGTCGTCAAGGACGGTGACCTTGATCTGGCCGATCTTGACCGGCGTGCCGAGGCTTTTGTTGGCTTCCCGGATGAATTGCTGGATAATCCGGTCCTTGAAGAGGAAAAGGGAGGCGACGGTGGCGCTGACGAGCACCAGCAGGACCGCCAGGAAGACGAGGAAGATTTTCTTTACGCGTTTCAACGGACTGGATAACGCAAAAATACGGCCTAAATTTTAGGGGCGGTAGTGGGAGGGAAAATAGGATGGGGAAGGAGAAAGTGGGAGATAGGAGTAAGACATAAATGAAAAAAGGCAGTCACTTTCGCAACTGCCTGATTTTTCGTGTGGGAGCTGAGGGGTTCGAACCCCCGACCCTCTGCTTGTAAGGCAGATGCTCTGAACCAGCTGAGCTAAGCTCCCTTTTTAAGGAGTGCAAATGTAACAGAGAAATTCTTTCGGGCAAAAAGCAGGGGCAGGTGACCCCTGAGATTGGTTCAAATGCCTTGTTACAACCCGCTTTCAGCCTTTTTTCCGGGGATCGCTGAGGGTAAATACCCTTGAAATGTGGAACCCAAAATGAATGTCGCCCTTGAAGAAATCGCCAGTGGTCTGTGTAATGAAGGCCCGCTCGTTGATACCCGTGGAATTGGTGAAGTAGAGCTGGAAGACGTGCCCGCCGGTCTCAATGTCAAAACCAAGGGCCAGGGAATTGGTGGTACCCGCGTATTGCGTATCCGGGATCTGGTAATAGTATTCGGCATTCATGCTGATGCGCTTCGAGAGTTTAAGCCGACCGCCTACACCCATCGCATATACATTGTTATTCATGTTGGGGGCCGGAGCCAGGTTGTAGTGAACCACCGAGGGCATCAACTGCAGTGAAAATGATTCCGTGAACTTTCTTGCGATGAGGCCTTGGAAAGCAAATGACATCCGCGAAGAAAAGTAATTCACACGGGTAGGGTCATCGTAGGGACCAGTCTTCACCATCGCTGAACTGAAGGCGGTAATTGTAACTGGCGCTCCATTGGTAGCCTGGCGCACCAGTTTGAACTTGGCAAAACCATCCACCTCTTTCTGGTAGGAACTTCTCCCCACACCAACCATCAGGCGGTTGCTGATTCCATGCTCCAGGGCGAGTCGTGTGGTGGCCTGATCCAACCCGAAGAATTCATCGATACCTGTATTGATGTACCCGAACCGGTGTGAGATACGCACATCCAAAACTCCGGCTGCCAGTGTTTCGATGCTGTGGCCGTTGCTGAGTCGCGTGGCCTTGAAAGTGGCCGTAGCGTAGTCAGGCTTCTTGTCCTTTTCCAACTCGGCATCAAGCAGGTTGAGCAAGTCCTGGCCGTAGGCAGTGGAACTTGCCACGAGGAGGAGCAAGGAGAAGTAAACGCGCATGTTTATTTATTTTGGCTGGTAACTGCACTCCACGGTCACGTCGATTACTTCCGCAATCTTTTCGGATACGACGCTGGGAACGGCAATATTGAAATCTTTGATCGTCAGCTTGAAAGCGGACTTCGAAGATAGTTTTCCTTGCTGAACGATCAATTCGCCGGTGGCCGATGTTTTTTTCGTGATCCCGTGGATCGTCAGGTCGCCCTCCACCTGGACGGGGTAGGTTCCGTCTTTCTTCAGGTCAATGGTGCCTGCATTCACAAATTTTCCATTGAAGGTGGCCTTGGGAAACTTCGTGGATTCCATGTAGTTCTCGTTGAAGTGTTCCTCCATGAGCGCCTTTTCGAAATGAAAACCTTTCACCAGAACCGCGAAAGCGATTTCTCCTTTCTTCAGGTCGATCACACTCAGTACCTCGTTGTTGACACCATCAATGTTTTCCATCGGGGTGCGGGAAAAGAAACTGATCTTTCCGTTGCGCGTCATGAACACGTCTTGTGAGAAAGAGGGAAATGCTGCAAGAAGCAGGAACAGAAGGCCACTAAGCGTTTTCATAAGGGTTCGAGTTTTAGTTGTTCGGGGCACCAGCGGTAACCCAGGCCTGAATCTTACTGATGTTACAGGAGGAAAGTTTGTTGCCGTTTTTGGGCATGGGCGAAACGCCGGAGGCCCAGGTAATGGAGCCAATGAGTTTGCCGTTGTCAACGTACTTTTTGACTTCCGGGTAGGAGTCAAGCAGGATGCCGCCCGACGCGAATGCACCGGAATGACAGGAGGTACAATATTGAGACATGATCGGGGTCACGTCAGCCTGGTAAGATGGCGCGGCTGGCGGAACGCAATTCGTCTCAGGATACAGGATAGCTTCCTTGTCGTTGTAGCAGGCAGCGATCAGCAGTGAACTGAATACGAGGAGGGCGCGGGTTTTCATGCTGGTCAATTATTTAATGCTCCCGCGTTTACCCATTTCTTGACTTGGGTAATCTGGCACTGGGAGAGCTTGCCTCCTTTCGGCATGGGGGAGAAGCCAACCGCATGCGTGATCGATCCCATGAGCTTATTGTTCAGCGCCACAGTCTGTACGCCAGCATAGGTGGTGAGCAGGATATTGCCACCTGCGGAGGCCGGGTTGTGACATCCGACGCAGTACGAGTCCATCAACGGTTTGATGGATGCTGCGAAAGTAAATTTAGTGGTGTCGCATGAACAGTTGCAGTGCGTAGTGTTCTTGGCTCCCTGGTTAATCCATTTGGCGATGGAGTCGCGCTGGGCAGTGGTCAGCGGTGAATTTGGAGCAGGCGGCATCAAGTCCTCACCACTGTAGCCGGTGACCTGGTACAGCTTGCTTTGTGATGCATTACCTGGCACAATGCCTTTCCGCACAATGTTTTCGTAGGTGGTGAGGTTATAATCGGTTGCCGTGGTTGCGTCATGACACCCGCTCTTGGCACAGGAAGACTGGAAAATCGGCAGTACACTACTTTCAAAGCAGATGCCGACATACTTGCAGTCGGGTATGGTTCCGCCGTAGTCGTTTCCGGGGTTGACTTCAATCGGTGGAGCAACGGCCGGGAATGGGTCGTGCACACAGGCGTACAGGACGACTAAGACCGCAGCAGAACCACTGATCTTCTTAAGCCAATTGACAGATTTGTTCCGGTATTGCTTCATGGATTCTTTTCAATGACAGCCTGGTTAATAACCACATCGGCGAGATAGCCGGTGCATATTCCCTTCACCACTACCTCATCGCCTTCTTTCACAGGATACGCTTCTTCCAGTGCACAATTGATGCCAAACATCATGTCGCCGGTTTCCAACACAACTACCTGTTTGCCCTCCGTATTGTGCTCTACCGACTTGATTTTGCCACGAACGCGCAAAACCGCGTTCAGAAAACGGTTGTTAGCCGCCATCTCATCCTGCTGAAAAGCGAGGAAAAGAGAATCAGCCGAAATGGACATGCCCTCCTCGCTGCTGACCGACCGATGAGGTTGGTTAACATAGAGGTAACCCGCAAGCAACACAGCAGTAATGACGACCAACCCAATGCCTATCCATTTTTTCATCTTGTCTAAGAGTCCTTCGACACCACAAAAGTAACCGACAAACTTGTCATGTATTGCCTGAATGCTTGCGGGACCGATAAGGTGTGCCTTTTTACAGGTGAAATGCAGGTTAGGTGAGAACAATCATCGATCGACATGATGACGGTCATCTGCCTCCACGTTCCCAGGCGCCTTACGAACGCTTGATAACCTTGAAGGCAATGCCTCTTCCGTGGCCCTGGAGGATGGCCAGGTTAATCCAACTCAAGGCGAACTTTTCCAGTAGCTCCACTTTGTCATCACCGCCAAAATCCCAGCACTCCCCGAAACCAATATCGAGCGCCAGCTGACGTGCCACTTGTTTCCCCTTTTTGTCATTGCCTGCGCAAAACATATCAATCCCGCCGAAGCCGGGATAGGTGGGATTCAGCATGTTTTCGAAACCCGTGCTGTTGAAGCATTTGACCACTCCTTCCGACTTGGTAAGTGCCTTGATCGCATGAAAGGCAGTTGGATATGGCTCGGGCCGGGTACGAACGGAATTGGTGGCATCAATAATTAGTTTTGACCGGACATCGCCAAGTTGAGGCACCAAGGAGAGCGCAGCTTCTGGCGGAGTAGTCACGATGATCACATCGGCATCTGCCGAGGCTTCCGGTACCGTTCGGAGAGGAACGGCTGACGCCAGGGTCCCTGCCTTCAATGATTTGGCGGACGCGGCATCGCGGACACCAAAGGAAACTGAATGACCTGAACGAACTAACCCGGGAGCTAGCGCACTGCCTACATTTCCGGAACCAAGGATGGCAATTTTCATGTGGATGCAGGTTTTGGTCTTGGGAAGATAAAGTAGATGGGGATAAGAAAATAGACAATTACAGAAATCATCGGATTGATCCACGCAAACAGTGCCCCCATCCAGTAGAGCGCCGGACCAAAAAGAAATGAACGAATCATTTCCTTTCGGAGCAATTGCGGGGTACCTGGATTCTTGAGCAGGTGAGGATGTTTACGAACATAATGACGTATCAATACAAATCCGAGCGCACTCAGGGACATGATGATACCAAAAAAAGATACGGCCAGGGGATTGTCGAAGTAGTCTCCCATCAATGCCGTAGGAAATGGAATAAAAGAACACCACAACAACAGGTTCGCATTCAGCCAAAACAAGGGATTGTCCATGGTGGCGATGTTGTCAAGTATGCGATGATGGTTCACCCAGATAACACAGACAATAAGAAAACTGATGATCCAGCTGGCCAGCTTCGGCAACAATGCGATCAGGCTCTGTATCAACTCCTGAACAGAATACTGATCCTCGATGTGAGGAACCTTGATCTCCAAGACCAGTAAGGTAATGATGATGGCGAAGACTCCGTCACTGAAGGCTTCTACCCTTGTCTTTGAAAAATTGAAACTCATAGCTAAAAGTCTTTGCGGATAAAAATACCGATGTTGGAAGAAGTAATGAATGAAGATTTGCCCACTTGCCCAAAATCCATGCCCAGGCCGGTTTGCCATCCTAACGGGAAACCCAGCCCTGCCCGAAGGCGTTGGATTAGCGCAAGATTCCCGTCCCAGTCGGTAGTGCTCAACAATTCCAATTGACTGAACAAGTTCAGTCGACGATTCAACCGGGGTTCCCACCGGCTCAGTAAAAACCAATCCAGTTTTTTCGATTGCAGCAGTTCTGCGGTTACCCATGAGAAGACCATCAACTGTCGCGAGCGCTTAAAGTATTGTACTCCCGCTTTCGGGGAGAACCCATTGTTGAAGAATTGACCGGACAATACAACACCCCATCCGGAAGGGAGGTTGTAGGAAACAGCCAGGGTTGTACCAAACGTGGTTTGATTGCTGTAATCAACTGATGCCCGGCTGCGGTTGAAAAAGAGGAATCGCGATGAATTCCCCAAAGAGTCCTTGAAAGGCCTGAACCACAGCACATCGGCTGTGGTTCTTTGATGGCCTCCCAGGATCTCAATCGGCAGCTGAGCCTGGGATGGCCCGCCAATCAGCACCAGGAATACGATGATGCGCGCTATCCTCATTGCAGGCCTTGCAGCGCGTTGAGGAACTCAGCAGGCTTCACTACAAAGGGCAAATGGGAAGTCGGAAGTTCCTCCACCTTCTTGATGGATCCGTTCTTGCGGATCATTGCCTTTTGCAGTTCATACCCAACCGCTTGATCGTTGGTAGTCGCAATATAGAATTTGGGAACGCGCCCGAAGTTTGCTTTGGTCAGCGTAACTTTTTCTCCCAGGGGACCCGTCGGTTCGGCTTTGTGATATTTTACCAGTACTTCCTTCATAAAATCGGGACAGTCTGCACATACGGCGGGTACAATGACTTCTTTCGCAAGGGTTGCAGCAGTTTTGCTCTCGTTGAATTGCATGGCACCGCCTACTTTACTTTGCGTGTCAGCAGCGGATAGGGACAGAAGATCTTCGCCATTGGCCGGGAGGTAGGCCGCTACATAGACCAGTTTTTCAATTTTATCGGGGATCGTCTCAGCCACTTGTGAGATCACCATTCCGGCCATGCTGTGTCCCACCAGGATAACTTTTCCTTTTTGTTGCTTAATCACATCGACCACCTGGTTGACGTAGTCGGTCATGCGCACGGCATTGGCGGTTGCCAGGTCCAATCCGTGTCCTTTCAAATTGACAGTGATTACGTTGGCACGGACGGCCAATTGATTTCGTACAAATCCCCATGCGCTCTCATCCGCCCATGCGCCATGTACGAGTACATAGTTCGGATAGCGTGACGCCCCTTCCTCCAATGCTTTGAGTGTCAACCGGGCGGCAGCTGTGCCGCTGTTTTGCTGTTGACCGGTAATCAAATTTCCATCCTGGATGGCATGAGGTGCGAAGGGTGCACCTACCTCGAAGCGGCTATTCGGCATCTTGCGCGCCTCATCTTCGATGCGAAAAGGCTGAATCTTCATACCCACGAAGTTGTCGGCGTATTGTTCTTCGCTCGAAGCAAAGCCCGTCCATCGTTTTCCTTCTACCAGGAATTTACCGTTGGGAAGTTTTGTCTTCAGCAGAATGGCGGTACCATGACAGATTGCCGCAGCCGGTTTGCCCGTAAGGTAGAAGTCGGCAAAGAACTTGTGGAGTTCCGTGTTGTCAATGAAGGTATACATGGGGCCTTGCCCACCGCAAATGAAAAGGGCCTTGTAGTCGGCTGGATTGACGGTTGAAAGTTTTAAGGTATTCTCCAGGAGCGCCATCTTGGCGGGATCCTTCTTGAAGCCCAGGGAAATAAGATCGAAGGCGGAATATTTGCTGACGTCTTCCGGGTCGCTGAATCCGTCGAACTTAACAGGTCCACCATCTGGACTGGCGATATCTACCGTGTAGCCGGCCTCTGAAAATTCCCAATAAGGATGCGTTACTTCAGCTGCCCAGACGCCAATTGGCCAGCCCGTTTGTTTACTGACGGAGGGATTGGAAACTACAAGGAGCACTTTGCCTTTAGTGCCTGCGCCATGCTGTGCCCACGATAGGGTAGAGGCCACCAGCGCGAGAAGGAGAACAATGATTCGTTTCATTTGCTTTCTGTTTTGATTCGAACGCAAAAGTGAATGCATATTGTCCCCTGTTCAATATATGCACTATTATGTAGGATACTACCGATTTGGAAAGAAATGGGAGAACGAACTAAATTCCTCTCATCTTTGCGCAGGGGATCCTGAGCGCTGAGTCACAAACCTTATGGAATCCTGCAATTATGCCTGACTTCATCTACGACAAGAAACTCTATTATAACCCCGTGGAATTTGCCATGGACCGCATTGGCGGTACCTGGAAGATGCCGCTCTTGTGGAGGCTCCGGGAGAAAACGCTTCGATACGGGGAGCTGAAAAAGGAACTTCCGCACATCACGCACAAAATGTTATCGTCGGTATTGCGGGAATTGGAGGCCGAAGGATTCATTACGAGAAAAGTATACCCGGTTGTCCCACCCAAAGTCGAGTATACCATCACCCCCAGGGGAAGGCGGGTTATCCCTATCATCGAAGTAATTCGGAGTTTTGGTACGGACCTGATGAAGGAGTTCGGTGTGAAAGAAAGTAAAAGCGTAAAGGAGAAGAAGAATTAGTTATTCCTTCCAGGCGTCATACTGCATGTATGCCGCCGTCTCACGGGCCACTTCAACACCCTGCAACCGCGCCACCAGGTAGAGCGACATGTCAATGCCGGCTGCGACTCCTGCGGAAATAATCACCTTCCCGTTATCTATCCACCGCTTTTCCGGCGAGATGCGGATAGCAGGCGAAATAGAACGGAGCGCATCCATGGCGAGGTAATGGGTGGTGGCTTCCAGGTTTTCGAGAAGACCGGCTTTGCCGAGAATCAATGCTCCAGTGCAGACGCTCAATACATTTTCTGCCACAGTGGCTCGCTGACGCACCCAGTCAAGCATTACCGCGTTATTCATTTCGCGACGACTGCCAAATGGGGTTCCATCCGGTTGATATCCTCCCCCGCCAGGCACGAGGAACATTGAACACGGTGGGCAGTTCTGAAACGTGTAGGTAGGTGTAATCACCAGGTTGTTCCGCGCCGCAACCCGTTCGGTTTGAGCTACGGTGAACACCTCGTAGGGCTCACCCATCGAGCGCCGGCCAGTCACTGAAAATACCTCGAAAGGCCCCGCGAAATCAAGGACTTCAACCTCGTCAAACAGCACAATAGCGATCGATTTCATCAGCGACTGAAAACTTTTTCTCTTCCTTTGTGATTATAAAGCTATTCAATTCATCCAATCACCGCATCATGAACTATCACCTCTTTGGCCATTCCGGCCTCCGTGTCTCTGAACTCTCCCTGGGTACGATGGGTTTTGGCACCGAATGGAAGTGGGGTGCTGACCGGGAAGGCAGCCAAAAAATATTTGACCTGTACGCTCACGCGGGCGGCAATTTCATAGACACGGCGAACCGGTACACCGAGGGGACATCAGAAAAGTTCATAGGAGAATTTATCGCCGCAGACCGGGATCATTTCGTGGTAGCCACCAAGTATTCACTGCGTGACCGGCCCGGCGATCTGAATTTCTCCGGCAATCACCGCAAGAACATGATGCGTAGCGTCCGCGAAAGCCTCAAGCGACTAAATACCGAATTTATCGATGTGCTGTGGGTCCACGCGTGGGACGGGTGGACACCAGCCGAAGAAATTATGCGTGGCCTTGATGACTTGATCAGTCGCGGGTGGGTGCACTATATCGGAGTCAGTGATACTCCGGCCTGGGTGGTGAGCCAGGCGAATACCCTCGCCGAGCTGCGCGGGTGGAATCGCTTTGCCGGTTTGCAAATCGAGTACAACCTTCTTCAGCGCACCGTGGAACCTGAACTCCTGCCGATGGCCAAAGCGTTCAACCTCACGGTTACTCCCTGGGCACCGCTGGCGGGTGGAGCGCTGACCGGAAAGTACCTGAAAGGCAACCGGGGCCGGCTGCCCGAAACCAGTTCAAGGTTGTCAGAACGAGCTATCCTGATTACCCGGAAGGTCGTGGAAATTGCCGAGCGACTGGATGTCACCGGTTCGCAGGTAGCCATTAATTGGACCCGTCAGCACAAAGGGCAATCAATGATTCCAATCGTAGGGGCAACAAAAATCAGCCAGCTGGAAGACACCCTTGGGTGCCTTGCCTGGGAATTGCCCGCTGATGCCGTAAATGAACTGAATGAGATTTCCCGCATCGAGCTCCCCTTTCCACAAAAGTTTTTTGCCGAGCCTGGTGTACTCGACGTGCTGTATGGGGGTCAAAAAGAGAAGGTGAAACATCCCTGACCTAGGTATTGTTGTATAGACAATAATACCCGCTACTTTTGTTGTATGGCCCTCGAAGACGAAATCCGGCAGGAGAAATTTGAAAGCGACTTTCACAAGACGGCTGTAAATATCCTGTTTACCAGCAGTTGGCTCTACAACCTCAATGCCATGCGGCTCAAGCCACATGACATCACCCCCGAACAGTTCAATGTGTTAAGAATTTTGCGAGGCAGCCATCCTAAAGCACTCATGCTGGCTGACATTTCCTGCCGGATGATCGATAAAAGCAGCAATGCCACCCGCCTGGTGGAGAAGCTTCGCCAAAAGGGGATGGTTAGCCGGACGCAGTGTGAGAATAACCGCCGCCAGGTAGACATCCACATCACGTCCAAAGGGCTCCGCACCCTGGAGTCGATCGATAAGGAATCGAAGAACTGGACAGGAACCCTCAAGAATATTTCGAAGGAGGAAGCAAAGGAGCTTAATCGGATTCTCGACAAGCTCCGCGGCGGGAAACCGCAAAATGTAAAACGGGAAATGTAAAATGTAAAAGTGGCGTTTGTCAGTGCTTGCGGGCCTTGTTGGCTCGAATCATCTCTGGAAATCCCTGGCCACTTCCTAAAGCAATTACTGCCATAGTAATGCGTTTTGTTTTTGTTTCTACAGTCTTGGCCTCTTCGATCCACTTGCTAAAGTAACGCTGGTGTGATCCCGACAACGTTCTAAAATGAGAAATGGCCCGGGCATCGTCTTTCAGGCATTTCATGAAGTCGGCGGAAGGCGGGATCGTGCGCTGATCTACCTCCAGGGAAACAGTGAGCGAATCGCCTTGTCCCTTCCCGATCGCTTTCCTCATTTTGGCGTTGAGCGGAATAATGAAAGCGCCTTCGCCCATCGGTAGAAGCGCCACTCGCTGGATCGGGTGCTGGTCCAGGGTACCCTTAACCCGGTATCCGGTCTTCTTGCCGGGGTTTAGTTTCTGGGCCTGGGATGCACTGATCCGGATGTAGGTCCAACCCGTCTTTTCGCCCATTTTTCCAAAGCGCAGGATCTTGGTGGTGAATCGGACCATGACCAAAGATAAGGAGGCTCAACTATTCGCTCCGGAGCGTCTGCGCAGGATTCTCTTTCACGACTCGTCTCATTTGCGAGCCTATCGTCAGTGCCACCGTCAGGAACATAATGGAGATGGCGACGGCAAAGGGAAATACCCCGGCAGGTTGCGGATCAGGATAGATAGCGTGAATCAGCTGGCTCATCAGAAAAAATCCTGCTGGAGCACCAACCAAAAAGGCGATTGTCAGGATCCAGGCGTAGTCGCGGTTCATCAGGCGAAAGATTTGAAGCGTGTTCGCTCCGAAAACCTTCCGTACACTGAACTCCTTGAGGCGTCGGGTAATGTTGTAGGCCACGAGGCCAAACAACCCCAGGCACGCAAGGATGAGGGTAATGATCGCAACAGAAATGATGATGGTCATGTCGTTGCGGTTGTTGCGATTGAAGTTGTAAAAGACATCATTTTGTAAGATTCCCCGGTAGGGATCATCCGGGCCGATCTCTTTCCACAGCGTACGCATATCGGACTCAATCTGGCCGGCGTTTTCTTCCCGGGCTTTGATGGCAAGGTATCGGTAGGCAGTCTCTGGAGCCAGGGTAAACAGCGCGGGCCGAAGGCCCATATAGAAGTCATCATGGTGGAAATCATGCACGACACCGATCACCGTCCGTTGCTTGCCATCATACATGAAGAACTGGTTGAGGCCGTCCACCCACCCCATGGCCTTCACAAAATTCTCGTTGACGACCACCGAAGCTACCGAATCGGAAGGCATGGTACGGTCAAAGAACCGCCCGGTCTTCAGCCGGAGATTCATGGTCTCCAGGTAGTCGTAGCCCACATCGAAGCGCAGCATCTCGAATTTGTTGCCAACGTGCTCCAATACCGTTCGTTCAGCGCTTGAGCCGATGTGATGTGCCGCGCCCGCATACTGAACAACATCCGTGCGGGTGGCTATTTTGTCGCGAAGTTTCAGGTATTGCTCCTGGTTATTCACCGGCACAACAACATTCTGATGGTGATCGTATCCCCAGTCTTTCCTGCGCATGTAAAGGCTGTTGTCAATGAAAAGAAAACAGCCGACGATCGTCATGAACGCGAGAATGAACTGCATGGTGAGCAGAATGCGGCTAAAAGCGCTGCGCTGCCCAAATTTCTCTTTGCCCTTCAGAATCTGCACCGGTTGAAAACCCGCGACATAGACTGCCGGGTACACCCCGGAAATCATGACGGTGAAGATAAGTATGCCCGTGAAGAAGGTCAGCATCATGGTCCCTGAAGAGAATGCGAATGGAATAGGATACCCCACCAGGGAGATAAGTCCCGGCATGAAAAGCAAGTAGGAAATAAGTAATCCAGCGATCACGGCAAACGCGCACATGAGGATGTTCTCCGCGATGAACTGTTGCACGATTTCCGATTTGCGTCCGCCCACCACTTTGCGTATGCCGATCTCTTTCAGCCGGGTCGTAATAGTAGCCACGGAAATGTTGGTGTAATTGAAGCAGGCCAAAAGCAGGAGCAGGAAGGCAATGACACACATGGTGTAAATTCCCTGGGGTTGACCCGGTCCCATCATATTGCTTTCAATTTCGCCGCTGCTCGTGTTAAGATCGTCTTGACTGTAGAAGCGGAATTCTTCGATGGGCCAGTCCGGCGAAGCTTCGTTCTGGAGTTTCTTGTATTTGGCCATCAGCGGTTGAAGCGATTCAATGGCCTGGCCCTCTTTCAGCATAACGAAGGTTGCGTCAGTCAGGTAATTCCAATCATAAACATCTTTGAGTTTCAAGCTTTGAAACACGTCCATCGAAAGAACGATGTTGAAATGCAGTGTGTTGTTGGCCGGAAGGTTGGCAACGGCGCTCACCACGAATTCGCGGGTGGCGTTGTTGGGAAATTTCATTGAGACGGTCTGGCCGACGGGATTGTGGTCGCCAAAGTACTTTTCCGCCACGGGTTGAGTGATCACGATGCTGTTGGGGGATTTCAGCGCATCAGAAGGCACACCGAATTGGTCAAATGAAAAGATTTCAAAAAAGGCAGGATCGGTATACCATAGCCGCTCGAAGAAGACGGTTTCACCGTAGCGCAATGCCCCGTTTCCCACTTCTATCCGTGTCATTTTCTCAATGCTGGAGGCATCTTCCTGGAGCATAGGCCCCAACAAAAGTGGCGTATCACTCAGGATAACGTGGGCGCTGTCACGATTGACGATGTTGGTCACTTCATAGATGCGGTCCCGGTTCAGGTGATAGTCATCGGTATGAAACCACTGGTCAGCGAATATGAAAATGGTGATGGCCCCGGCAACACCAAGGGAAAGGCCCCCGATGTTAATCAGGGAGGTCAGGCCATTGCGGACCGCGTTGCGAAAGCCGATGAGGAGGTAATTGTAGAACATAGTCAGCGAGTAATTCTGATAGCGATCGGATGCCATTCGAATATTCTTTAGCCGGAAGAACCGGAATACATTCCACACAAACTGAAGCCGCGCCAACCGTAGGGATTGCCTCGCCTTCCGGTCGAAGAGCTCGTGCACATCGCCCTGGATTTCTTCCAGGCGGTCGGCCCGGCAGTACCATTCCAGGAAGCGATCCGCCCATCGGGGAGGCGCGTGTGTTTTCATGCCAATCGGAACTGCAAAGCCACCTTGGGTATCTGATTGAATAGTTGAGTTCTTAATTCATTTGCGTCTTCCAGCGCGCGTTTGCCTGCAGCGGTAAGTAGAAAAATGCGTTTTCTACGCCCGCCGCGTTCCTCGGTGGGTTCACTCATTCGGGACTTCAGCAATCCTTTGTCTTCCAGGCGGGTGAGTACCGAGTGGGCCGCGCTGATATTGAGACTCCTCCCGGTTTGTTTTTCGATTTCATCCATTACAGCCACTCCATAGGCGTTGGGGTGCAGGATGCCAACATGCAGCAGGACAAGTTCTTCCAGCTCACCAAGATAGGTTCCTTTCATACGTGTAAATTTTCGGTTAGGTCAGGTAATAGTTCTGCAAACGTGAAAGAAATGGCTATGTTTCACTTTTGTGGAAGAAATTCACCCGGGAACACAGAGAAACCTCATGGAAGGCAGAATCAATTATTTTTCAGGCTCGACCGTCTGACCCAAATCAGTACAAATCCAACACACCATTCCTTATATTTGGTTTCTACCAAATCCTGACCCAATGAGAACTTCACCTGATTTTCGAACGCTATTTACCATGGCCTTTCTTCTGCTCTTCGCCACGTCAGTGGCTCAGACGCTGAAGCCCGAAGAAATCGATCAACTTAAATTCCGCCACATTGGCCCGATTGGAAACCGGGTAACCTGTGTTGCCGGCGTCCCCGGCAACGATATGGTTTATATCGTCGGTGCAGCCACCGGTGGTGTGTGGAAAACGGTTGATGGAGGATTGAGCTGGAAGGCCGTGTTTGACAAAGAGAATGTACATGCGATCGGCGCAGTGGCCATATCCATGTCCGACCCGCGGGTCGTATACGTTGGCACAGGCGAGAGTTCCATTCGCTCCAACATCTCCATCGGCAATGGAGTCTATAAATCAACCGACGGCGGCGAAACGTGGTCGCTGGTAGGCCTGGAGAATTCCGGCCGCGTGAGCCGGATCATCGTTCATCCTACCAACCCGGATATCGCCTGGGTGGGAGCGCTCGGTCATGCCTATGCCCCTCAAAAAGAACGCGGTCTCTACAAGACGACCGATGGGGGTAAGAGTTGGAAACAAGTGCTGTTTGTGGACGAGAATACCGGCGTATCGGACATGACCATAGACCTGACGAACCCGCGTATCCTGTTTGCCGGGTTGTGGCAGTTGTCATTGAAAACCTGGAACCGCACCAGCGGAGGCACAGGCAGCGGATTATATATGTCGAAAGACGGAGGAGACACCTGGACACGCCTGAAGGGCGCCGGGCTGCCGGAAACACCGGTTGGTAAAATCTCGGTAAGCATGACGCCGGCTGCACCCGACCGTGTCTACGCCCTCATTGAAACGGGCGACGGCCTGGAGAAAATTGGCGACAAAGGCGAAACCGGCGAACTGTGGAGATCCGACGACAAGGGAAAATCCTGGCGCATGATCAATGCCAACCGCAACCTCACCGGGCGGCAGGCTTATTATACCCGGGTCGCGGCATCTCCCGACCAGATCAATGACGTGTACTTCATCTCGTCCACGTTCTTTAGCAGCATTGATGGCGGGCGATCCATCGAGCCCATCATGGATTTTCTGAGCCAGCCGAACTGGGATCACCACGAGATGTGGATTGATCCAACCAATGGCAATCGCATGTCGGTCGCTGGTGACGGTGGTATCTCCATTTCCAAGAACCGCGGGAAGACATGGCAGCGCACAATCCTGCCCGTTGCTCAATTATATCACGTAACCGTTGACAACGCCATTCCCTACAATGTGCTCACCAACCGCCAGGATGGACCTTCCATGCGTGGCCCCAGCCGGAGCAACACAGGCGGATTCTTCAACCTGGGAATTGCCACGGGCATGTGGCATGACGTAGGCGGCGGAGAAAGTGGTTTCGCCACACCCGATCCCAAGGATCCTAACATTGTTTATTCCAGTGCGTCTGGAACCGGGGCAGTTGGTGGAGTAGTGGTTCGATTCAATGAGAAGACACGCCAATATCGCCAGGTTGAAATATGGCCTGAATACACTGCCGGTCATCCGGCCAGCGAAGTGAAGTACCGCTTCCAGTGGACATTCCCGCTGCTCATCAGCCCGCATAACAACAATACTCTTTATGCGACCAGCCAGGTAGTTCATCGTACCACCAATGGCGGGCAGACCTGGGAAGTAATCAGTCCGGATCTGACACTCAATGACAAAAACATGCAAAAGATGTCGGGCGGATTGACCCCCGACAACATTGGCGTTGAATATGCCAACGTGATCTATGCTTTTGAAGAGTCACCGGTGAAACAGGGATTATTCTGGGCCGGGACAAATGACGGACAAGTACAGGTAAGCCGGGATGGCGGAAAAAGCTGGTCTAATGAGACGAAAAGTATTCCGGAACTGCCGCCGCTGGGAACCGTGCGAAACATTGAGGCCTCGAAGTGGAGCGAAGGCAAAGCTTACATTACCGTGGATTTGCATGAAGTAGGCAACTTCCAGCCGTTCGTATATCGCACTACCGATTTTGGGAAGACCTGGAAGAAAATTGTGAAAGGAATTCAGCCTGGCAATCTCAACTACTGCCGAAATATCAAGGAAGATCCGATTCGCAAGGGTTTGCTTTATCTCGGTACAGAGAGCACACTTTACATTTCATTCGATGATGGCGAGAACTGGTCGGTGTTCATGCCGAACCTTCCTCATACGCCCATGTACTGGCTCGAAGTGCAGGAACATTTCAACGACCTTGTTTTGGGAACTTACGGCCGCGGTGCGTGGATCCTCGATGACCTGACACCCCTGCAACAACTTCCGGCAAATCCTTCGGCAGTGAAAGCGGCCCTCTTCAACCCGAAGGATGCTTATCGGTTCCAGTATCGCACCTCGACTATGCAAATCTTCCCGGAACCATCCACGGGCGAAGATCCACCCTATGGAGCGTCCATTAACTTCTGGGTAAATAATGACAAGGATAGCGTCAAGATTTTCATCACCGGTTCGGCCGGAGATACGGTGAAGACTTTCAAGATGAAAGGCAAGCCCGGCATCAATCGTGTTTGGTGGGACCTCCGCGGCAAAGAAGGAAAGAGCATCACGATGCGCACATTGCCCACGGCCGGTGAGTGGGTAGGGCTCGACAAGAACCGTACCCGGAATGCCTACATCACCAACCCGATCCGCAACTTCCTGGTTCCCCCGGGCAAGTATGGAGTAAGCATGGTGGCAGGAGATCAGAAATTCACCAGCTCGCTCAATATTGTCAAAGACCCCAGCTCGGAGGGGTCGGTGGCTGACATTCAGGCCCAAACAGAAATGTTGACCAAGTTGCAAGCTGACTACAACACGATAGCAGATATGGTCAATCAGATTGAATGGGTAAGGCGCCAGGTGTATGATTTGCGCGATGTGCTCTCCTCGAAGGCGAAGTATAAGAACCTCGCGAAGTCGGCTGGAAAGCTGGACAGCACCTTGCAAGCAGTTGAAGGCAAGTTGGTACAGTTGAAATACACCGGCACCGGTCAGGACGACGTCCGTTACCCGGACATGCTGGCCGGCAAGCTTGGCTACCTTTTCAATGCCGTGTCTACCGGTGATTTCCCTCCCACGGATTCACACAAAGAAGTGTATACCGTCCTGAAGGGTCGCCTCACGGAATCGCAGGCTGAATATGAAAAGGTGATGAGTACCGCGCTGGCGGATTTCCTGAAGCAACTGCAGGAGAACGATATTAAACCGATTGTGGCAGATTGGAAAAAGAAGTAGTGGTTGCTGCTTAAGAAATGACCCATGCGCCTGTAGTGCATGGGTCATTTCCTTTTAAAACGGATTATTGGGTGAGCTTCTTATGGGTCAATTACCCTCGATTCTTACGGATGGCATTTCTGCTTCGATCACCTGATTTAAGAATTTCATCCGGCGGTCCCCCAGGGCACTCAGAAATGGGGTAATCTCATCTTCATAGGCCCTATTCGAATAAGCAAAAATGAGTAAAGCTTTTCTGCCAGCTCCTGAATCGATTTGCCGGTATCGATAGATGTTAAATTCAACGATAGTCATGTGATCGCCTTTGCTTGCACCGAGCAAGAAATCAACAATGAACTCTTTCTGGTCAGGACTCTCGGTGATCGAGTAGTTGCAAATGGGGTCAGTCTGCTTCCTTTGTGTGAGTTCTTTCACTTTTACTTTCACTGCATCTTCTACCGGAACTTCCGTGTCAAACAAATGAAGGGTAAGCATTTGATGGAAGGCCTCCACGGTCTCGCCGTCCGGCAGATATTCTTGAATGTAATATTTTTCATTGGGTTTGGCCGTCCATGCCAGTTTAAAATGGGTTTTGTCAAAAGTTAATGGTCCCTTCACACCCAGTCGGTCGACAGGGCTTTCAATGCCCGTGAAGGAAAGCAGTAGTGCGACCGCCAGGAGGAGCGTCAGTTTCATTTTGCTTTGTCGGATTTAGAACGGCCTGCCACATACTCGTACACTGCATAACCCCACGGGCCTATGGACACTGGTTTTGTGGTGAGGGTTTCCTTGCGGGACTCAAAGACATTGTAAACCTGGCCCGTCAAGGACTTGTCAGTGATCGTAGTGGGCTGTTGCGATCCTGAAAAATTCAGGATGACCAGCACTTTGTTCTTTCCCTTTTCACGAATAAACGCGTAAACAGCCTTATCATCGCCTATACTGACTTTTCGGAATGACCCGTCAGAAGCCAACGCGCTGTTGCGTTCCCGGAGAGAAAGCAACGTTTTATAAAAGGGGGCTCGTTCAAACTTTTGAAAAACCATGGGGTCTTTGTCAAAGAACTTCAGGGGACGCAAGACCGGTTCTTCTTGTCCGTTGTAGATCAGTGGGACACTGTTCGCCATAGTTTGCGTGAAGACGGCGAAAGGAGCGTGCACGGAGCCGGGGAAAGTTCCGTAGTCGGCTTTGTTCCAGCTGTTCTCGTCATGATTGGAAGTAAAGTACATCTGGATAGTGCCCGATGGATAGAGTCGGTCTTGTTCAGCGTGGATGCTGTCGAGGCCGGTTGCAGTGCGTGTTCCTTTGGCCACTTTTTCCATCATTTTGAACATGTGCCAGGGATATACCGCGTCGAAACCACTCTGCGGAAGATAGGCGTTGTCTCCTTCGGCCAACATGAAGATGGATTTCATTTGCTTCAATTGTGGAATGGCCCGCTGCCAGAAGGAGCCGGGAACATTCCAGGCCACGTCGCATCGAAACCCATCAATGTCCGCCCGGGTGATCCAATATTTCATAGCCGCAATCATGCTGTCTTGCATCACGGTGTTCTTGTAGTTCAATTGCCGGGTGTCGGCCCAGTCAACCGCAATGGCCGCTCTACCAAGACTGTCTTTTACAAAGAAATCCGGCTGCTGGGTTAACCAGCGATGATCGCCACCGGTATGGTTGGGCACCCAATCGATGATCACTTTCATTCCCCGATCATGGCTGGCCTTGACCAGTTTAATGAAATCGTCCATGGTTCCGAACTCAGGATTGAGAGCAGTGTAGTCAGATACGGCATAGTAACTTCCGAGGGAACCCTTACGATCCACGTGGCTGATCGGGTTGATTGGCATGAACCAAAGTGTTTGTACACCCATATTCTTCAGCCGATCCAGGTGTTTGGCAAATGCATTTAACGTCCCTTCATCGGTGTACTGGCGGACATTGACTTCATAGATATTTCCTTGCAGAATCCATGGGGGATGTTGTTGGTTGGCCGCAACCTGGCCAAATCCCTGCCGAAGGACTAATTGAAGGAGGAGAAGAAGGATTACTCTTTTCATTCTGTTAAATTAATATTTATTAGCTATCGAATTGGCTAACCCTGTTGCCCATTTTAAACCTTCGTTTCGATCTAACCTAACTACCCTCCATGAATACAACCAACCCCTTTCGCCTGACCGCCGCCACGGCCATTGGATTGCTCATCTCCCTCTTCGGGCTTGCCTTCTTTGCCATTTGGTACCGCGACTGGTATGGCATTAGTATCTCATCTGTGCTGGTGCGTGAAGGACTGATCTTTGTTCTCGTTGGAATTCTCTTGTTCATTATACGCCTGGAAGGCCTTGGGCTGGAATCGGTCGGTCTGAAATTCAGTTCGATCGGAAAGTCGGTTGGCTTGGCCTTGCTGATTTGCTTAATTTCCATCGCAGGCGTCTTGCTATGCATAGTGCTCATGCAATACCTGGGATGGAAGGTGGGAGGGGAAGAGGCTGGCGCCTACAAGGATATCCCGGTGTGGGCTCTCTTTATCATGGTGCTTCGGGCGGGTATTGCCGAAGAGCTGTTTTATCGTGGTTATGCGATTGAGCGTATCAAAGCGCTTACCGGCAGCCAGTGGGTGGCGATTGCGGTTCCCCTCCTGATATTTTCCATTGGCCATTTTCGGCAGGGACCAGGGGGTATACTCATTTCTTTTGTGGCCGGAGCGATTCTTACGGCCACCTACCTCTGGAAAAAGGACCTGCTGGCCAACATGATTGCACACTTCCTCGTCGACTTCATTCCTAATGTTGCCTTGCCACTGCTGGGCGTGGACAATAGCTAGTACAGCGTGATTTTCCCCACCGCCCTGAACTTTTGGACTTGAATAGTTGTATATACAACAATGGTATATAACTTTATGTAAAAAATAGCCCCCAGTGTCATGAAAACCGTCATTCACAAAGCCGAAACCCGGGGTCACGCCAATCACGGCTGGCTTGATTCGTATCACACCTTCAGCTTCGCGGGATATTATGAGCCCTACCGCGTCCACTTTGGGCTCCTGCGGGTGCTCAACGACGATGTCGTGAAAGGCGGGATGGGCTTTGGCCAGCACCCGCACGACAATATGGAGATTGTCTCGATCCCGTTGCGGGGCGCTCTAGAGCATCGCGACAACACCGGAGGACACGCCATAATCAAATCCGGGGAAGTGCAGATCATGAGCGCGGGTTCGGGGATTGCCCACAGTGAAAAAAACGCATCCGCTTCGGAGGAAGTGAACTTCCTTCAGATCTGGGTATTTCCCAAGGAAAGAAATATTCAGCCACGGTATGAGCAGCGTGTATTCGCCAAGGCAGACCGCGTCAATAAACTTCAAACCGTAGTGTCACCAGGCAAAGAAAACGGTGCGCTCTGGATCAACCAGGACGCATGGTTCAGCCTGGCAGATATCTCTCAAGGAACAAGCCTTGAGTATACGTTGCGGAAGAAGGGGAGCGGTGTCTACGTGTTTGTGATCGAAGGCACCGTCACCATAGGCACCCAGGCCCTCAACAAAAGAGATGGCCTTGGGATTTATGACACAGAAGGTTTTGTCATGGAAGCCAACCAGGATACTGAAGTGTTATTGATGGAAGTACCCATGAACGGAATTGAACGATGAAAAACAGAACGATATCCCGGCTGCTCTATGCACACCAGGTGGACATGGGCGGCCTTCCCGTTCGCCAACCTTTGCCTACTCAGCAAGTTGGTCAGGTCGATCCCTTCCTGCTGTTGCACCACGCGGACATTAAGGTGCCATCCACGATAGAGCCAGATCATGCCGGAGTCGGGCCGCACCCGCACCGTGGGTTTTCGCCGGTCACATTTATTTTCAAAGGAGGCGTGCACCATCGGGACAGCCGGGGCAATGACAGCACGATCTATGCCGGCGGCGCTCAATGGATGAATGCCGGTCGCGGTATTATTCACAGCGAACGGCCTACCCACGATATTCATGAAATCGGCGGACGGCAAGAAATCATCCAGTTGTGGATCAACACGCCCGCCGAACGGAAAATGGATCAACCATCGTATTTCCCGCTGGAGGCCGATAAGGTGCCCGTCGTGAAATCAGCAGATAGACAGGTGGAGGCGAGAATATTTTCGGGACAATTGTTAGGTGTGCAAGGCCCGATCCCGTCGCCTGCCGATGTGAATGCGGCCACCCTCGCGTTTGCCAAGGGTGGCAAAATCTCGGTACCTGTTCCAGCACATCATAATGCCCTGGTGTATCTGCTCGACGGAAAACTTACCGTGGAGGGATTTGGCATGGTAGAAGCTTTGCACCTGGTCCATTTCAACAATGATGGTGATGGATTGACCCTGGAAGCTTTAGAAGATACGCGTGCCCTGGTGCTAAGCGGCGCTCCACTTCATGAAGAAGTCGTATCGTACGGTCCTTTTGTGATGAATACCCAGACGCAGATCCTCGAAGCCATGCGCGATTACCGGGTCGGCAAAATGGGTGTACTGATTGAAGAGTAAACTATAACCTATTGATCATGGAAAACAATTCTGTTCGATTTACCCCCGTACTCAAAGCGGGAATTATTGCTGGCTTTTTTGGCGTTGGACTCAACAACCTGTGGAGCCTGTTGGCGGCGGCTTTCGGAGCAACCATTCCCCCGGCCTTTGCCATTGCGGTAACCTTGTCCTCCTTGTTACCGGTGATCGTGGCCTCATTGATCTATTTTGTTCTGGCCCGGTTTACCGCCAAGGGCACGCTTATCTTTACCGTATTGGGAACAGGCTTTTTGCTTTTCAGTTTCGTTCCCATCTTTTCTACAACGCAGCTACCGGATGGTACCGCCGTTGACGACACATTTCCATTGCTGGTGGCACCGATGCACGTTATTTCAGGCGCCCTGGCCCTGTATGGCATTCCGAAGTGGTCAAGGTGAACCGTTTGGTCGAAGCGGTGTTATTACTCTAGAACGCTGAAAAACATTTTTAACTATGATCGCCGAAATGCCTGATACCATTGAAATGCCTATCCTGGAGCCGATTGCTTCGCGCCGAAGCCGGAGGGCGTTTGCCCCGGAAACGGTGTCACAGGATCAAATTGATACCTTGTTTGAAGCGGCGCGGTGGGCCCCGTCAAGCGTGAATGAGCAACCGTGGCGATATGTCTATGCCACCAAAGGACAACTTTTGTGGGAGACGATCTTTGAAGCGCTGAATGACGGCAACAAAGTATGGGCAAAGGAAGCCCAACTGTTCATCGTAAGCATGGCCAAAAAAGCATTCAGCAGAAATGGGAGGCCAAATCCTACTGCCCTTTACGACCTGGGAGGTGCAAACGCTTTCCTCTCACTCCAGGCTGCCAGCATGGGGCTCAATGTTCACCAAATGGGCGGTTATGATCGCGATACACTTCGAATGAGCCTGAATATCCCGGAAGAACTGGAGCTCGGCGTAGTCATGGCTATTGGCTTCCCGGGTGACGCGGCGCTTTTGCCCGAACCCTTGCGTACCCGTGAACTTTCGCCCCGGGTGAGGATGACCCGGTCGGAATTTGTTATGAACCAACCCTTCTGAAATGGAATCCAAGGAAGTTCAAACCGCGATCGCTGTTATCGGCAAAGATCATTACCGGACTACACTTCAATCGCGGACGCACACGCTGGTTGGAGATGAGCCACTTGAGATTGGAGGCAAGGACCTGGGTCCGCGCCCCGGTGATTTTGTTCGCATGGCGTTGGCGTCATGTACTGCGATTACCCTTCGGATGTATGCTGACCGAAAGCAATGGCCGGTCGACCAGATTGAAGTACGGGTATCGAACGGGCCCTTCCAAGAGAAGACAACCTATACCAGTGACATAGAAATTACGGGAAACCTCAGCGTAGAGCAGAAGGAACGGATGCTCCAGATTGCTAAATTGTGCCCGGTACATAAGACACTGACCAATCCGGTTGAGATTATCACTCACCTCTCACTGATCCAATGAAAGACATTGTCAAGAAATACTCCAACGGTGAAGTAACCATTGTCTGGAAACCTTCGCTTTGCATTCATTCCAGGAATTGCTTCACCGGTTTAGGTGAGGTCTTCCATCCCCAGGAACTGCCCTGGATCACCCCTCAGCGATCGACCACAGATAAGATTATCGACCAAATCAAGAAGTGCCCTTCCGGGGCGCTCAGCTATGTAATGAACAATGAGGTTCCTTCTGCCGAGGAGCCCACCGGACAAAGCACATTGGTAGAGCCTTCACCCAATGGGCCGCTGATGGTGCATGGCACGCTTGCTATTAAGAAGCCGGACGGCACAATTACCCGCAAGGAGAAGGTTACCGCATTTTGCCGCTGCGGGGGCTCGGCCAACAAGCCCTTTTGCGACGGCACCCATCGGAAGATCGGTTTCCAGGACTAGTCGAATCATTTTTTTGCACCCTGCGCGCTACATTTTTACATTTGCCACCCCGGTGGCGTTCGGGTGGAGTTTGAGACATTAGGGGTATTTAGCTCAGCTGGTTTAGAGCACTACCTTGACAGGGTAGGGGTCACAGGTTCGAATCCTGTAATACCCACAAGTCCATGACGTTTGGTGGGCGGCAAGCACCCCTTCACTGTAGTGCCTCAGAAATTGAGCTGAGGCCGTTGCTTCCTGGATCTAGTTTTCCACTGCCATCACTCGCGTGTCTTGAACCTTCTTCACGGAATCAGGCAAATGCTTCTCGATTTCCTGCTTCAACACTTCCAGTAGCCGGACCCGGTGAAAATTCACGGCTGTGACCAGGCTGATTTCCCGGACGGGCTTGGGCGGGGCAAATTCGCGAATCTTCTCTTTCTGTTTCCTGGTAAGATCAAGGGTAGCCAGGTGAGGGAGAATCGTGATGCCCTGGTGATGATCTACCAGGTTTTTCAATGTCTCCAGGCTCCCGGTTTCATAATGAAGGCGGTCGCTCTCAAAATCCTTCTTCTTGAGCTCACAAAGATCCAGGACCTGGTTCCTCAGGCAATGCCCCTCTTCCAGCAGCCAAAGTTTACTCAAGTCAATGTCTTTGGGTAGCACATAACGTTTCCTGGATGCCCGTTCATTCTCCGCCACATAGGCATGGAACTCTTCCTGGTAAATGGGATGTTCGACGAGCTTGGGATCATTCAATGGCGTGGCCAGCAAGGCGATATCCAGTTCATCCGTCTTCAGACCATGGATGATTTCGTCAGTGACCAATTCGCGAATGCTGATCTTCAAATGGGGATATTTTTCCGCAAAGGACTTGAGAAACAAAGGGAGCAGATAGGGTGCTACCGTGGGGATCACCGCCAGCCTGACCTCCCCGGATACCTCCTCCTTGAGCTGCCGGGCAAAATCCTTCAGGCGATTGACATCGGCGAGGATCTGCTTTGCCCGGTTGATTACTTCTTCCCCCTCCCGGGTGGGCGCGATTGGCTGACGCGAGCGATCAAAGATCCGGATGCCCAATTCGGTTTCGAGCTTCTGCACCATCATGCTCAGCGTGGGCTGTGTGACAAAACATTTTTCCGCGGCGCGCGCAAATTGCCGCTGGTGGTCCAGCGCAATGATGTACTCCAGTTGCTGCAGGTTCATGGTATCAATAGTATCTATGCAAAGATAGACTATATCAGTTTGATTTATTAGTCAGGCAGGACGACCTTAGTTGCCCGGAACAGCGAGCGCAAGGAAGAAAAATTGCAGCGTTTGGCTGCTGTTTAGTGTGGTGTAAGGGATTAGTGAAGGAAGGGGACGCAAGTCCCCTTTCATTTTTTTATCCGGTCACAAACCGGTACCCGACGCCCTTGATGGTAACAATTTCAACAGCAGGATCTTCCCGTAAATAATCCCTGAGCTTCGTGATGTAGACATCCAGGTTTCGGGAATTGAAAAAAGAATCATCTCCCCACACCCGCATCAGGATATCTTTTCGTTGCACAATGACATTCATATTCTCGGCAAGCACGGCCAGCAGCATGGCTTCGCGATGGGAAAGCTTTCGCACTGTGTCTCCCCGCTTCAACTCGTACCGATTTGGGTGAAATTCAAATTGACCAATGGTGATGTGCGATGCGCCAGCGACATCCGTCTTTTTGGAAAGCCGGAGGAGGTTGTTCACACGAACAATCAGCTCTTCCATGCTGAAGGGTTTGCGGAGGTAGTCGTTGCCCCCGGTCTCAAAGCCCTTCACAACATCCTCTGTCTGTGTTTTGGCGGTCACAAAAATGATGGGGACTTCCGGGTCGATGGATCGGATTTCCCGGGCAATGGTGTACCCGTCCTTGTTAGGGAGCATGATGTCCAGCACACAGATCTGGGGACGGCTCTGTCGAAATACAGCTATGGCATCGTTGCCATCGTTTACCATATGAACGGCATAGTCCCGGCTTTCCAGGCTCTCCTTTACAATGCGCCCCAGGAAGGGCTCGTCTTCAACGTAAAGAATCGTTATGCTCGCCATGTCAGGACGGTTGCTTGGGTAGGATAATCGTGAAGGTGCTTCCCTGCCCCGGAACGCTCATCACCGAAATGGTTCCGCCGTGTTTTCTTACTACCTGGTCCACATAACTTAACCCGAGTCCGTATCCCTTAATGTTGTGGACATCACCTGAAGGCATGCGGAAGAACCGCTCGAAAATCTTATCCTGGTATTCGGCCGGGATGCCCATGCCTTTGTCCGATACCGAAAGCTCCACCCTTGAAACCAGGTCCTTGATCGTCACTGCAATTTCAGGTTTCGAAGGGCTGTACTTCAGGGCGTTGTCAAGCAGGTTGTGTACCACATTGGTCAGGTGCAATGCACTTCCATGGACCGTGAAGTCGGACCCTTCCTTTTGTAGCGTGACCGTGGCGTTGGCTTTTTCCCAGACTAATTTCTGCGAACCCATTACCGCCGCAATCGCTTCCTCCAGGTCTACCGGCGCAAGATCAAATGACACCCCGTTCTCATCGAAAAGAGAAGTGGTTAATACTTTTTCAGTGAGCATCGAAAGCCGGGTCAATTCCAACTGCGCTATATCGAGGTATTCGGCGGTTAGTTTCGGATTATCAATGCCACGAAAATTCTTCAAAGCCTCGAGGGCGACGCTCACCGTCGCGATGGGCGTCTTCAGTTCATGCGTAATGTTACTGATGAAGTCGCTCTTGAGGGCCATCAACCGCTGTTGTGACCGGATGCTGCGGTACATGACGGCAAAGGAAAGAAAAGTGATCACGGTCAGAAAACATCCAAATAGAATCTGGGGTGCAATTTCTTTCAGCAGAAGAGGCCTCACCCGGGTCATCACGGCAGAGTACCGCGACACCGGATCGACGCGCACCCACTCTGTTCTGAGTTCATTGCCCAGAAGGGGCCGATGATCATCCTGTCCTGACCGGTCACCAATCCAGATTCGGTTGATCGAACTACCTCCGTGATTCATGCGCGGAAATGGAGGCAAGCTGGTCACCCGCCGAATTTCAAAAGGCAAATCTTTACCATTTCTCCGCAGGGCTCTCGCAAAAGTTGATTTGACGCTGTCGAGGTTCAGTGAGTCATTTCCGATACGTATAGTGAACCGGGAATTCTCCTTGAATTTCCCTTCACTGTATTGGGAAGCGATTGAGCGCAACAACAAACGGGTTGAATCTGGCGGCGCGTCGGATGAAACAAATACTTGTACCTGACCTTCCCTGCGCGGTGGAATGGAGTGACCCTTGGTACGGAGGGTGAAGGTGTCCAACTGTTGTGAAACAAGTATCCGTGAACTGTCCGGAGGGATGGCCTGGATGTTCTTCAAAAGGGCAGAATCACGGACGGCGAGTACAGCCTCGCGCAACAACCGGCTGGACTGCCCGCGGAAGTTATCATAGGCCTTTTCATAAGAGTTGCGAAGCCAGAATGCCTGCAAAGCCACCAGCAAGATCAAGCTGGTGCTCATCAGGGCGAGGGTAATGTAATTCCTGGGTGCCTTCACAATTTCCTTTCTGTCCTGGCAAAAGTAACGGCTTTGCTCTCTCCGGTGTTCACGGCTTAACCTTAATTAACCTTAGTTACAGAACTATTAACCGGCCCCGGTGCTCCTTAGCCGTAGATTTACACCAGAACATGCAACAAACCATGCTAACCTCGAAAATCATGAAAGGAATACTCGTTGTAATTGGCATCCTGGTCTCCATGGCAGCCGCCCAGGTTGTATTGGCCCAGGGCACGGATGGGGTGATCACCTATGAAGTGAAGGTTAATCTTCACCGTCGCATTCCCCCCGGCCAGGAAGACCGCAAGGCCATGATCCCGGAATTCAGAACAACCAAGCAGCAATTGTTTTTCAATGTCAATGAGTCACTCTACAAACCGATTATAGAAGACGAAGAGGAGGACATGGTGGCCGGTAGTGGCGGTGGCGGTGTGCGTATCCGCATGCAGCAACCTAATGATGAAGTCTACATCAACCCGGGTTCAAGCGCCGTGATCTCCAAGCGGGAATTCATGGGCAAAGATTACCTCATCCAGGATACACTCAAGATTTCTCCCTGGAAGCTGGGAACGGAAACCAAGGAAATCCAGGGCTACCCCTGCAAGATGGCTTGGTATGTTGATGAAAGACAGCCGGATCGTAAACTCGAAATTACGGCGTGGTACACGGACCAGTTGCGCCCCATGCTGGGTCCGGAGTTGTTCGGGTCTTTGCCCGGAACAGTGCTGGCCATCGATGTCAACAATGGCGAGCGGGTGATTGTTGCCCGACAAATCGAGATGCGGGCCCTGAAGAAGAACGAAATGAAGATCCCTAACAGCGGACAAAAAGTGACACAGGCAGAGTTCCGCAAGATCGTAGATGAGACCATGAAGCAAATGGGTGGCGGGAATGGACGCATGATCATCCGCAATTAGATAATCCTCCCCGGGCATATTAGTTGAATCGTTAACCCACTTGCGATGACCAGGATACTCTTGTCTGTATTTTTTGCGCTGGCTGTGTTGTCCAGCTCCGCCCAGAAATTCACCTTGCGCGGTCAGGCTGTCGACACGGTGAGCAGCCCCATGCCCTCGGCTACCGTGATGTTGCTACAGGCGAAAGACTCCGCCTTGGTGAGTTTTGCGGCCACCGACCGCCAAGGCAACTTCGAATTAAAGAACATCAATCGTGGGGAATATCAATTGAAGATCACGTTCGTAGGCTATGCCTCAGCCATCAAGGAAATCAAGTCGTCTGATTTTGTAACACCGGTCATGGAACTTGGACTTTTGCGCCTGGAGCCTGTGTCAAAGGAACTGGACGCGCTGGTCATCAAGGGCGAGAAGGCACCCGTTACGGTAAAACGGGATACGATTGAATTCAATGCAGGCTCGTTCAAAACAAAGACGAATGCCAACGTAGAAGACCTGCTGAAGCGAATGCCGGGTATTGAAGTGGAAACAGACGGATCGATCAAGGCCCAGGGAGAGCAAGTGCAACGCGTAATGGTGGATGGCCGCGAGTTCTTCGGCCGTGATCCCAAACTGGCCACCCGTAATCTCCCGGCCGACGCCGTGGACAAGGTCCAGGTGTTTGACAAGAAATCGGACCAGGCGGTATTCACGGGTATTGAAGACGGTCAGCGCGAGAAGACGATTAATCTTGAATTAAAGGAAGAGAAACGGAAAGGAGCTTTTGGAAACCTGATGGGTGGATTGGGAACAGAAGAACGCTTCCAGGCGAAAGGCAGTGTCAACAAATTCACGAAGGGGGAACAACTTTCGTTCCTGGGGATGGGCAACAATATCAATGAGCAGGGCTTCTCCATGGATGACTACATGAACTTCTCAGGGGGCTCCCAGCAGATGATGGGCGGGGGCGGCCGGATGACGATCCAACTGGACGGCAACAACCAGAATGGCGTGCCACTCAATTTCGGCGGCCGGCAAAACGGAATTGTTACCAACTACGCGGGCGGGATCAACACCAACCAGGATTTTGGCACGAAGTCAAAAATGAACGCCAGTTATTTCTACAATAACCTGAACCAAAACATCAGCCAGGTCCTGAACCGAATCAACTACCTTCCCAACGGCAGCTATGATTTCAACCAGGCTAGCCGGCAGGTAAATCAAAATGATAATCACCGCGCCAACCTCACGCTCGACCAACAACTGGACTCGGCGAATTCATTCAAATTCATGGCCAGCGCGACCCTTACCAACAGCGAGCAGTCGATTCAGAGCAAGAGCCAGACCATGAACGTCAGCGGCGGGTTGCAGAATGAAAGTATCAGGGACAGCTACAGCAAAGGAAGTGGAACCAACCTGAATTCAAGCCTGCTGTTCCGTCACCGGTTCCCCAAAAAGGGACGGACGCTTTCTGCCACACTTACCCTGGGGTTGAGCCAAACTACTTCGAACGGTTCGCTCAGGTCGGACAATGATTTCTATTCGACCATTCCAACTGAGAAAATTATCGAACAGACCAACACCCAAAAGAATGAGAGTCAAACCTACGGAGCACAGTTTTCATACACAGAACCGCTGGGAAATCGAAAATACCTGGAGGCGAATTACTCGATTCGAACAAACCTGAATGATGTGATCCGGGACGTATACAATGTGAATTCCGGTGTACCGATCTATAACGATACGCTGAGCAACCGGTACAAAAGCAATTATCTGTACAATCGCCCGGGGATCAACCTGCGCATGAATCGGCAGAAATTCAATGTGACCGTTGGCGCAAGCTACCAGCATACCCGTCTGAAGGGTGACCTGCTGCTGCGGGATACCACGATCGACCGGACGTTTGAAAACATCCTGCCGCAAGCCCACTTCAACTACGATTTCACCAGCTTCAAACATTTCCGCCTGGATTATGAGACGGCTATGCAGGAACCGACTATTCAACAGTTGCAGCCGGTGATCGATAACAGTGATCCATTAAACCTGTCGTCTGGAAACCCCAACCTGAAGCCCGGGTTTAGTCACACGCTCCGGTTGAACTATACCCAGTTTGATCCGGCATCCAACATTGGCTTTTTCGCCTTCCTGACGTCAATGTACACCACAAACGCGATTACCTATTCGCAATCAGTTGATCCGGAAACACTTGTAAGGCTCACTGTGCCCGTCAACGTGGCGGATAACATGCGCATCAACGGTAATTTCAATTTTGGATTCCCCATCCGCGCCATCAGCAGCCGGATCAGCCTGGGTCCGACTTTTACCTACAACCGCGGAATCACCCTCATCAACCTCAAGGAAAACCGCTCTGACCAGCGCACCTATGGGGGCACCATACGCTATGACTATACCTTCAAGGAAGTGCTTACCCTCGGGCTCAGTGCGAACCTTAGCCAGAACAAAACAGAATACAGTTTTAACACTGCGCAAAATCAACAATACCTGAATGAAACTTATTCTTCAGAACTGAACATCAATTTCCTGAAGAACTATGCTTTTAATACCACGTTTGATTTTTATCATTACCGAAGCCAGACGACCGGCTTTGACCAGACTATTCCGCTGTTGAACCTTTCGGTGTCACGGTTCTTGCTGAAAAACAATGTAGGCGAACTCAAGTTAGGTGTGGTCAATGCGCTGGACAAGAGTATGAGTGTGAGTCAATCGGCCACGAGCAACTACCTTCAACAGGAGACGATGAACAACCTGGGCCGGTATTATATGGTGAGCTTCACCTACGTCCTCAATAAGCAACTCAATCCCATGGGCGGAGGCCGCGGAGGACGGCGGGGCATGCGCATGATGATGAACAACTAGCCTTCCAGAAAGCAAGGGAAGAAGGAGGCGGATGGTTACCTTTGAGGTATGCATCGCTGCCTTCTTCTTTTTCTTTTGTTGGCAAGTTCACTTGTGACCATGGCTCAAAGCCAGGTGTACACACCCAAGTTTGATGTCCAGGGACACCGAGGCTGCCGTGGCCTCAGACCGGAAAACACCATTCCTGCCTTTCTCCTGGGGCTCGATTCCGGGGTTACTACCCTGGAGATGGATGTGGTGATTACCCGTGACCGGCAGGTAGTAGTCTCCCATGAACCCTGGATGTCAGGATCCATTTGTTTGGATCCGGGAGGAAACGAGATTGCGATCAAGGACTCCCTGAAGCATAATATTTTTTCGCTCTCTTACGACCAGGTTCGTAGCTACGATTGCGGTTCAAAGGGCAACGAACGTTTCCCCGAGCAGTTGAAGATGTCAGCCTATAAGCCGCTCTTGAAAGATGTAATCGTCGCCGTCGAAAATCATATCAAGAACCATACGAAGTACGAGGTTGATTATAACATTGAAATAAAGAGTGATAAACATAGCGATAACAAGTTCCACCCCAAACCGGAAGAGTTTTCAAAGCTGGTTTACGACCTCGTGGATCAATACCTCCCGATGGACCGCGTGGTCATACAATCGTTTGACTTTCGGGTGTTGAAGTACTGGCATAAGGAATATCCACAGATACGACTCGCCGCGTTGGTAGAAAACAAAAAAAACCTCCAGGAGAACCTGAATGAGCTGGGATTTACACCCTCGATCTATAGCCCCTACTATAAGTTGGTGAATGAAGAAATGGTGAAGGGTTGCCATCAAAAGAAGATACGGCTTATACCGTGGACCGTGAACGATGAGCGGGAAATGCTGGCGTTAAAAGGCCTGGGGGTGGATGGATTCATCACCGATTATCCTGACCGGGCCGCCAAGTATGAAATGACGCTGAAGATTGAACGCAAATAGACCAAGGATAAAAGAGTTTGAAGATTCGGTGATGGCTGCTTTTCTCTATTTTTGACCCCTTAATCAATACGTATGAAGTACGACGTTTATGGCATAGGCAATGCGATCGTGGATATTGTCACCGAAGTGGACATTGATTTCTTTCAACGCAACAATGTGGAGAAAGGAGTGATGACACTTGTTGATGAGAAGCGGCAGCTTGAGCTCATGAAGGCCATTGACATGCATCGCAGCAAGATGTCAGGCGGAGGGTCTGCCGGTAACACGGTAGTGGCGATCAACCAGTTGGGAGGAAGGTCGTATTATTCCTGCCTCGTTGCCCATGATGACCTTGGGCATTTCTTTCTCAAAGACCTCGACCGTAATGGTGTTCATACCAACCTGAAGTTCGAAGATTGCCCCCCGGGCCACACCGGCAGATGCCTGGTAATGACTTCACCCGACGCACAGCGAACCATGAATACGTTTCTTGGAGTGAGTTCCTTTCTTTCACCCAAACACCTGAATGAGGACGCTATCAAAAACTCAACGTATGTGTACCTGGAGGGCTACCTCGTATCAAGCCCGAAAGGACTGGAGGCTATGATCGAGGCGAAGAAGATCGCCGAGCAAAATAAAATCAATGTGGCCCTCACGTTCAGCGACCCGAGCATGACCAAGTACTTCTCAAAACAAATGGAAGAGATTGTTGGCGCATCGGTTGATCTGCTGTTCTGCAACGAAGAAGAAGCCATGATCTTCACCGGCACCGACTTCATTTCGGATGCCCGTGAAAAACTCAGGACGGTAGCCAAGCGATTTGCCATCACGCTCGGCGCCAACGGTGCCCTCATCTTTGATGGCGATACTTACATTGAAATCGAGCCCTATCGCGTTCGCGCCATTGACACCAACGGGGCCGGTGATATGTTTGCCGGCGCATTCATGTATGGCATTACCCATCATCACAGTTATGCCGAGGCGGGAAAACTGGCGTCGCTGGCTTCTTCAAGGGTCGTACAGCAGTGGGGCCCGCGCATGCAGCCGGACGAAGTAAAGAAAGTATTGGGAGACCTTGTACAGTAAGATGAAGCTATCCCTCCTGGTATCGCTGGTGATTCTTTCCATATCCTGCCTGGCGCAGGAGAAGACGCCCCAGAAACTAATCGCTGCATGGGAAAAATCCTGGAATACCTATGACCTGGATGAGGTTGGGCGGTTGTTTGTCAACGATTCTTCTGTGACTTATTTCTCTTCGGAACGAGCCGGATTGATTCATGGCATTGACTCCCTGCTGAAGCACCACCGGTCGTTCGGGTTTATCCCCGGGGGTAAGTCATCAGCCAATCGGCTATGGCTCACCGGGACAAGGTACCTTCCTTCGGCCGTGACCGCCACCTGGCACTTCCAACGCCCAGATGGCCCTGAGCAACGTGGGCCGGTCACCTTTATTCTTAAGTCGGTTCCGGGTGGCAAACGCATCGCCCACGCCCATTTTTCGAATGACCCGAAAGGGCGGTAACTTTAGGTATTCATGATTGATTTCTCCTCGTTTACGCTTGACAACGGACTGACCGTGCTGGTTCACGAAGATCATTCGGTGGACATTGCGGTGATGAACATTCTCTATGATGTAGGATCCCGTGACGAGCGGCCTGACAAGACCGGATTTGCGCACCTCTTTGAACACCTGATGTTCGGCGGATCCAAAAATATTCCCAATTACGACGAACCGCTCCAGCGAGTTGGTGGAGAAAACAATGCGTTCACCAATACCGATATCACGAATTATTACCTCACGTTGCCCGCTTCCAACCTGGAGACTGGCTTTTGGCTGGAGAGTGATCGCATGCTGAGTTTATCCTTCGACCCGGAAGTACTTAACGTTCAACGCAACGTGGTGGTCGAAGAATTCAGGCAGCGCTACCTTAACCAGCCTTACGGCGATGTCTGGCTTAAACTCCGTCCGCTGGCCTATACTGTGCATCCTTACCAGTGGGCTACAATCGGCAAGGAGATTTCACACATTGAAAATGCTTCATTGGAAGACGTCCGTGATTTTTTCTTCCGGTTCTACCTGCCCTCCAATGCCATCCTCGTGGTTGCCGGCAAGGTGACGAAGAATCAAGTAAAGTCACTGGCGGAAAAATGGTTTGGACCAATTCCCGGGGGTCAGCGGCCTAAACGCAATTTACCCCAGGAGCCAAAGCAGGCGGCTCGCCGCGAGCTTCGGGTGCAGGCAAAAGTTCCTGCACACGCCCTGTACAAGTCCTTTCATATGCCTGGCCGCTTCAGTGAGGATTATTACGCAGCCGATTTGTTGACCGATGTGCTCGGACGCGGTGAGTCAAGCCGGCTGTATCGCCAACTGGTTAAGGAAAAGGAGATCTTCACTTCGATCTCGTCCTTCGGTATGGGTTCATTGGACCCCGGTTTGGTAGTGGTCAGCGGCCGGCTCCAGGAGGGGAGGTCATTTGAAGAGGCTGAGCGTGCGGTGGATGAAATCCTGGCGTCGGTTGTGGAGGAGGATATCAGCGACGAAGAACTGGAGAAGGTGAAGAACCAGGCCGAATCCACGCTTGAATTCGGCGAAGTCGAGGTGATGAATCGCGCGATGAACCTGGCTTTCTCCGCGCTTTCCGGTGATCCGAATCACGTTAACCAGGAGGCTTCACGCATCGCGGCGGTTACGAAAGTGGATATTCGCCGTATGGCCGGTGAAATTCTCCGTGAGGAAAATTCAAGCGTACTCTATTACGAGGCAACATCCTGAAATCCCATGAAAATACGCGTAGGTTTCGGCTTTGATGTTCATCCGCTCGAGGAAGGGCGCGAGCTATGGCTGGGCGGAGTGAAACTCCAGGCGATGAAAGGCGCCGTGGGCCATTCGGATGCCGATGTGCTCATCCACGCATTGTGCGATGCTATCCTCGGAGCGGCCAACCTCGGTGACATCGGAACTCACTTTTCGAATACGGACCCCCGGTGGGCCGGGATGGACAGCAAATATTTTCTGCAGGAAGTCACCCGGATGATCGCCGCAAAGGGCTGGAAGATTCAGAATGTTGATTGTACCGTCACGCTGGAGGCCCCCAAGGTGAAACCGCACATTCACGCCATGCAGCAAGCGTTGGCACCTTTGATGAATATCGCACCGGAGGATGTTTCCGTCAAGGCTACGACCAACGAAAAACTGGGGTACGTCGGCAGGATGGAGGGCCTCAATGCCTATGCTGTTGTTCTTATTTCCCGAAGCTGATGGAAAGTCTTCAGGTCATCACGACTGCCGACGGCTCACATTCACTCCTGAATACTACCCTTAACGAGACATATCATTCAGTCCATGGGGCTATTCGCGAGTCCTTGCATGTCTTTATTGATCATGGTTTGCGCGTTGCAGAACAGAAGCAGCCGGGCAAAAACATTCGTGTACTTGAATTGGGTTTTGGTACAGGCCTTAATGCAGTGCTAACCCTCATTGAAGCGAAGCGCCAGCACCTGACGGTTTACTACGAGACGTGGGAATTACATCCTGTGCCGGGAAGCCTCATAAGTCAGTTGAATTATGGAAATGCCCTGGGTGATGAACAGGGATTCAAGGCGGTGCACGAGGCAGCTTGGGATAACGAAGTGGGCCTAATACCTTCCTTTACTCTATATAAGCGACGGAAAGATTTGTTAAGGGATGAACTCGAGGGAAGCTTTGATGTGATTTACTACGACGCCTTTGCCCCCTCCAAGCAGCCTGAGATGTGGACGCAAGAAGTCCTTCGGAAAGTAACAAGTCATCTTTCGCCAGGGGGTATTTGGATAACCTACTGCGCCAAAGGCCAGGTGAAGCGTGATCTTGCATCCTTCGGCCTCACTGTCGAAACTTTGCCCGGTCCTCCCGGTAAGAAGGAGATGATCCGCGCAACCCTTTCACATTAAAATCTCTGCGTCTCCGCGTCTCTGCGGTTAATTATTTCTCTGACGATCCGAGTATCAGGGCTACGTAGCAAGTAACCTGGCTACCTGAACACAATTGTTCCCTCCGGCGTTATGCAGCTATCCAGCGCCATATCATTTGCGCCTACATCTTCGATCTTATCAACCGGCACAAATAACGATATCCCGATTTTCTGGCAATCCGGGCGCACCAATTTTAACAGCCGGTCATAATATCCTTTGCCGTATCCCACCCGGTGACCGAACTTGTCAATAGTGACGAGGGGAACCAGGATCATGTCAATTTTTTCAGCTTCCGTGGGTACGCCATGCTTCGGTTCCGGGATTCCCCAGGCACTGGATTTTAACTGCTGCGGCCCTTCGTAAAAGAAGTTCTCCAGGGCATGGTCATGACTCACGCGTGGGATGGAGATGTGTACATGAGGAAACTCCCGGCGCACGCGGTCTACGATCATCCAGGTATCCGCCTCCCTGGAATTTACCATGGGCAGATACGTGTGCAGTACATGGACAAATGAGAGATCAACGGAAGCGAAAAAATGGGAGTATAGCGCCATGTTGCGCTGGGCAAAGTCGCCTTCCGACAAGGCTTTGCGCTTTTCAAGAAACAGCCTTCGAAGTTCCTTTTTGGTCATCGTAGGTCATCACATGAAATTGAAAATCAAAAGGATCGAAGTGAGCGATCAATTGCCGGATAAATGAGGGATCGGTTTGAAAGAAATTAAGGAAGTTGTCGGTGCGCTCTTGTAGTCCTCCGTTCGGAAAAAGTGCGTCTTTGACAGCCTCGACTTGCCGTAAACCATCAGACTGCCTGCGTTTTTCAGCCCGCATCATCTTCTGCTCAATCGCATGGATCATCTTTTGCATCCGGGCGGCATGCGCAGCCGTCATTGGGCCAAGTGTCGGATCAATTTTGGCGCTGCGCGCCTGAACTTCAGCAAAGAGTACCTCCATCGACTTCGCCGTTTTTTCGAGGGAAAGGTCATGTTCAGAGTGTTGGGTGACCCAGTGCTTGAACAGATCATTCTTCGTTTGAAAGAATGAATCCAGGCGCAGACGGGTATGGTTCATCTTTCGGGAAGTCGGCCCATCGATCACCAAACCGAAGTTGCGGGGCAGCAGGATCGGGAAGGGAACACGGAAATGTTCAAAGACACCTTTTAGCTCCAGCCAGTAGACCAATTCGGCGGGTCCGCCCACATAGGCCAGGTTGGGAAGGATGATTTCCTGGTAAACGGGCCTCAGGATCACATTCGGGCTGAATACTTCAGGAGTGGATTCCAGTTTTTGGAGTATTTCTTCCCGCGTGAACCGCAAGGGGGTATCTACGACGGTGAACCCTTCCGCCTGTTGTTCAATGCGACTGCGGAGTTGGGTGTCGAGATAAAAGAAATTTATTTCACGGGGATTAACCTGTGGATGGAAACCGAGCGCTTCGAGTTTCTGGTTGGTTTCACTGACGATTCGAAACGATGTATGGGCAAACAGATCATCCTGCATCACCGGTTTGAGCAGTTGCTTCAGCTCAAGGCGGTCAGCGTCTATAACAACGAGCCCCTCCGCACCAAACAACGCGTTAACATACTGCCGGACCGCATCAGCCAGCGTTGCACATTGGGTATAGGCATCCTTGAAGATTTTGATGTCTCCCGGGATTTCACTGAGAAGCTTCTTGAAATCCTTGGTGTGAAAACGCCCAACGCCTCCTTGCTGTTCTGTCTCCCAAGTGTACTTCTTGCCATAAAGCCGGAATGACTTGATCTCGTCATAGTCGTGATCTTCGGAAGCCATCCAGTATACGGGAACGAAATGATGCTTGGGATAGCGGGCTTTCAATTCACGACATGCCTTGATAACGGTGGCGATCTTGAAAACAAAGTAAAGTGGCCCCGTAAAAACAGATAGCTGGTGCCCGGTAGTTACTGTAAACGTATTTGCCTCACGGAGTGCGGTAATATTCTGTTCAACCGCCGGAGTTAACTTAATATCCTTGTATTGCTGCTGGAGTGATTCAACAAGGATAGCCCGGGTCGTGGCGGGAAAAGCGGAGGACTTTTCTTTGATCTGCTCACCAAAACTTTCCACGGATGGAAAGCGTCCGTAAAAAGGCGTTAGTTCAGGTTGCTGCTCAATGTACTTCAGAAAAAACTCGGAAAAAGCCTGCGCGCTTCGGAAGGGAATTTTCTGAAGATGCATGGTTAACAACAGGTTTGAGGCCGAAGCATAGCCCGAATAACGGCAAATTTATGGTAAGGTTGGCGAATTTATGATCGGCCGGCCAACACTTCGCCCGAAAGGTCAAACTCGGAAGCGGCAGTGATGGTGACATCACAAAAGTCGCCCAGGCGGACATATTCACTGGAAGAGATGATCACTTCATTGTCTACTTCCGGGGAGTCAAATTCAGTACGACCGACAAACTGACCACCTTCTGTCCGGTCAACCAGCACTTTTAACGTCCGGCCTATCTTCGCCTGGTTCAACTCCTGGCTGATGCCCTGCTGAAGTTCCATGATGGCTTCCATTCGTTCTTCTTTGGTGGCCGAAGGAACATCATCTTTCATTGTATAAGAATGGGTGTTTTCTTCATGGGAGTAGGTAAACACACCCAGGCGATCGAATCGGGATCGCTCCACAAAGCCCATCATTTCCTCGAAGTCTTCTGCGGTCTCTCCAGGATGCCCTGCGATGAGGGTGGTACGAATAGCAATCCCGGGCACTTTCTCGCGGATCGTTTGAAGCAGCTCTTCCGTTTTTTCACGAGTGATGCCCCGCCGCATGAGTTTTAGCATGCGCGTAGAACCATGCTGAAGTGGAATGTCAAGGTACTTGCAAATCTTTGGCTGCTGCGCCATGACGTCAAGAGCATCCATGGGAAAGCCCGCGGGGAAAGCATAGTGAAGGCGTATCCATTCAATACCTTCCACCTCCGTCAAGCGGGTCAACAGTTCGGCCAGATTCCGTTTTTTGTATAGATCAAGCCCGTAATAAGTAGAGTCCTGGGCAATCAGTAACAACTCCTTCGTACCCTGGCGGGCCAGGTTGGAAGCTTCTTTAACCAGCTCCTCGATCGGTCGTGACACATGTCCTCCGCGCATCAGGGGTATGGCGCAGAAGGAGCAAGGACGGTCACACCCTTCTGAAATTTTCAAGTAAGCATAATGCCCCGGGTTAGTGAGTATCCGCTCGCCCACAAGCTCTTGCTTGTAGTCGGCATTGAACTGTTTCAGCAGTCGGGATAAATCACGCGTACCGAACCACGCATCCACCTGGGGTATTTCCTTTTTCAGGTCATCCTTATAACGTTGTGAGAGGCAGCCGGTGACATATACTTTTTCCACCAAGCCTTCTTCCTTGGCGTCAACGTAGCGGAGAATGGTATCGATGGATTCCTGTTTGGCATTATCAATGAACCCGCAGGTATTGATCACCACCACGCGGCTGTCGTCGGATGCGGATTCATGTACCGCCTCGATGCCGTTGCCCCGGAGTTGGGTAAGCAGCACCTCAGAGTCAACCTGGTTCTTGGAGCAGCCCAGCGTGACGATGTTGACTTTCGTTCGTTTGTTACCTCGGGTACGCACAGATTCGCGATAAGGGATGCAAAAATACGCAGTTTGAGGTGTGAACGGCTATATTTGAAGATTAATTCCCATGGTACGCTTTTTTCCGCTGGGCTTTCTGATTCTTCTTTTTTCATCGTGCCTCAATGAGCCCGACTGTATCGTAACCTCGTCTAATAAGGTAAACATCGCGTTTCTGAAACTGACTTCAGATTCCACCAGGGCAGTGGAACTGGATTCCATCCTGGTGATGGGAACGGATTCGGTTTTTAACATGGGTGACAGTGTAACCTCGGTTTCGCTGCCTGTAAATCCTGGCGTTATACAGACTACTTTCAAGTTCTACTACGAATCGCGCATGGATACGCTAACCTTGTCTTATGTGCGTGTCACACGGGTCATTAGCCCTGCCTGTGGAGCGTTCAACCAGATTCAGAATCTTGCCGTTGTGTCATCCTCTTTTTTTAGCACCAAAGTTTTAGTTCCTCAATTATCCACTAGCAGCACCACGAATGTTACGATTAAGCTATAGCCTGTTGTTGCTGTTGTGGGCAGGGGCTGTCCTGGGACAGACGCCGGATCCTGTGGAGGAAGAAGTGGACTCGGCAGAACTGCGCGTGGAGGTAAAAAAACCGGACAGCCTCAAAGAGAAAATTCGTTTTCGATCCCTTCGTTTCGGAACTGACCTGCTGGCCCTGATCCTGACCAACTCTGATCGTTTTGACGGCTGGGAAGTAAACGCGGATGCCGATTTTGGAAGGTTCTACCTGGCCGGTGATTACGGGTATGCTGCACGCGATGAGAAACTCGCCACGGGAGGCGATTATCATGTGAATGGAAATTATTGGCGCGTGGGCCTGGATGTCAACCTGCTCAAGAAGGACCCGGACCGCAACATGCTGTTCTTCGGATTGCGGTATGCACGGGCATCCTATAATGAAGTAGTCAATTACACATCCACAGATACCTATTTTGGCCCCCTTCAGTACCAGGTGAGTAATCCAGCGGCCAGTGGGTCATGGGGAGAATTGGTGGCGGGATTACGGGTGAAAGTATGGAAGGAATTCTGGATGGGATTCACCTCCCGCATGAAGATCGCTTTGGCCGTCCGCGGGACAGGTGACATGTACTCCTATTATGTTCCGGGGTTTGGCGTGATTGGAGAGGGTATCACCTGGGGATTCAACTACCAGGTTTTTTGGCGGATTCCATTCGAACGAAAGAAGAAGCCGCTTCCTTCCTTGCCTTGATGGCTATACCTTCCTGAACAAGGAGTCGACAAATTCTTCCTTGTTGAAGACCTGGAGATCTTCGACACGCTCTCCGACGCCGATATACTTCACGGGAATCTTGAACTCATCGGAGATGCCAATCACCACGCCGCCTTTGGCCGTTCCGTCTAGTTTGGTAATCGCCAGGGCGCTGACTTCGGTAGCCTTGGTAAACTCTCGTGCCTGGATGACGGCATTTTGACCGGTACTACCGTCCAGTACGAGCAATACTTCGTGAGGGGCCGCCGGGATGACTTTCTGCATGACTCTCCGGATTTTCGAAAGTTCAGCCATGAGGTTCACCTTGGTATGCAGCCTTCCCGCCGTATCTACAATTACTATGTCGGCACCCGATCTAACGCCCTCCTCGACGGCTTCAAAGGCCACTGCCGACGGGTCCGTGTTCATGCCCTTGGCAACGACGGGAACGCCTACACGCTGCCCCCACAATTTCAGTTGATCTACGGCCGCGGCACGAAACGTGTCCGCCGCGCCCAATACGACTTGTTTTCCCTGGCTCTTAAATTGACTGGCCAGTTTGCCTATAGTTGTCGTTTTCCCAACCCCATTGACGCCTACCACGAGAATGACATAGGGTTTCACATTCGCCGGCGTCTCGAATCGTTCTGTCTCCGTGCTTCGGCTTTCAGAGAGCAGCTTGGCTACTTCTTCTTTAAGGATCTTGTTCAGTTCCTGGGTCCCGAGGTATTTGTCGCGCGAAACGCGTTCTTCAATGCGAGCGATGATTTTCACCGTCGTTTCAACACCCACATCCGAACTGATCAGCGCTTCTTCCAGGCTGTCAAGCACATCAGCGTCCACAGTTGATTTACCGACGAGCGCCTTGGTGATCTTGCCGAAAAAGCCTTCGTTGGTCTTCGCCAGACCTTTGTCCAGCGACTCCTTCTTATCCTTGGAAAACAGACCTCCGAAGATCGACATGGGATTGCGCGTTGGTAGTAACAAAAAAGTCCCTCCCGCGGGAATCGGGATCGGGACTTTACAAAAGGTAAAAAGAGCCTTTAGGCCTTCTTGGCCAAAGTTTCTTTAACGAGGTCCATGGGGACGATCTCTTCGCGGAAGGTGTAAGCGCCGGTCTTTTCAGACTTCACGGCACGGATCACTTTTGCGTAGTTCTTTCCATCGGCCTTCTTCAGCGATGCAACAACTTTCTTTGCCATGGTTACTTAATTTCTTTGTGAACAGTATACTTCTTCAACACCGGGTTGTACTTCTTGAGCTCGATACGCTCGGTCGTGTTCTTCCGGTTCTTCGTGGTGATGTAACGGCTCATGCCGGGCATGCCAGAGGTCTTATGCTCTGTGCACTCTAAAATCACCTGGATGCGGTTGCCTTTCTTTGCCATGTCTTGTTCCGTTTATGCCTGTTGCTTCTTGGCGTGCGCTTCTTTCAGCACGGCTGTGATGCCCTTGGCGTTGATGGTTTTGATCGCGTTGGTGCTTACTTTCAAAGTAATCCACTTGCCTTCCTCAGGAACGTAGAAGCGCTTTGTCTGCAGGTTCGGGTAGAACCGGCGCTTGGACTTGTTGTTCGCATGGGAAACCTTGTTTCCTACGTGCGGACGCTTACCTGTGATTTCGCAAACCCTTGCCATAACTCGTTGGTTTTTAAAGCTTTTCCTGAAAAGGACTGCAAATATCGACAAAACACCCCCAATTATCCAAGGTACCCCCCAAATATTGACCCGGAGGCTGAAACACGGCGGGAAATGCAATTACTGGATGATGAACCTCACGGTGGTGGTCATACCCCCGGCCGTAAAGCGGGCGATGTATAACCCGGAAGCAATGCCCTGTATGGGAAAATTGACCAATTGACCCCCGGGGATAACCTGGGATTGGCCCAGGCGGGTACCGAGCACGGTGAATATTTCCATCGTTACACTACGGTCTGACCGGATGATCAGCGGATCTCCTGCTGCGACCGGATTGGGGGAAATAGTCACCCGGGGCTCATTGGAAAGCGGCACCGTATTGTCGGCATGAAGCAGGTGCAACCCACCCTGCTGGTTACCCACCACCAACGAGGGCCTGTTGACGCCCAAAAGGTTACCAATCGCCGGACGTGTGTTTCCACCCAGGTTCCTGACCAGGTACTGTTGGCTGAATTCCTCAAATACAAGTAGAAGATTGGTTTCTGGTAAAGGCGAGGGTCCGGTCGAACGAAAATCGCTGAATATTGACAACAGTCCCAGTTGGTCACCCACGATCAGATCTTCCCGGCCATCATCATCGAGATCGCCAAGGGCGGCAGCTAAATTTTGCCGCGAAGTACCACTAGCCAATCCCAGGTAAGAATCGCTCGACAATGAAAAGCTGTACGCGCTGCCACTACCCGTGTTCCGGTAGTAATACAGCGCACCGGTTGAAGTTCCTACCAACACATCCAACCGGCCATCGAGATCAATATCCGCTAGTGTGGCATTCTCGTTGGCGCCAATGGGTATATTAAAGTAGAGAAGGTTTTGACCATCAAAATTGATCGAACCCTTCACGGATAGAATATACCACAGCCGGGTGATGCCGCCGGCAGCCGCAGTGAAGGCCATATCCTGGTAACCATTTTTGTCGATGTCAATGAACTGCGGCCGAATATTGTAGAGCGATGTGAAAGTCAGACCCGCAAAATTGTCGGTTACCCAACGGAACCGGGGTGCTTTTGGGGTGCCGATGTTCTGATAATACGTGAGTGCTCCCCTGAAATCGTGTGGGTTGATGAAAGTGCCCACAAAGAGATCCAGGTCCCCGTCCTGATCAATGTCGGCCAGGGCAGGAGCCGAGAGATCACCCACTTCGATCATCTCGTCCTGCAGAAAATTATTTTGTTCCAGCACAAAAGCAGGCGCGGAATTAGTTCCGGTGTTCTTGTAACGCCAAAGAGAGGAGCCCAGGTCATTGTAAATATTGTCGCGCGTGTTGAGGTTGAGTCCGATCAGCAAGTCCTTTTGACCGTCGTGGTCTACATCTTCCAGGTACGGCGCTGGATAGTTGGGCATTGACACGGCATCTCCCAGGGGAAATGGGGCGAGGTTGTTCATGACCGGAGTTTCCGTTGTGCCGAGGTTTTCCATCCGGTAAATGGTGAGGCAGGATTCTTCGGTGAAGAGAAGGTCTTTGTCCAAATCGCCGTCCACATCGAGGCTGAGCATGGCTTTGCCCCCGGTATGATTGGTTCGCCCGCCGATATCGGCACAGGTCTGTCCCTCGAATGCCACCTTTCCACAACTGCATTCAATAAACCCTCCCCAGTTGGAGGTTTGTCTTTCCAGGTCGAGCGAGTCGCAGGTACCGTACCGTTCCATACTGAGGTTGCGGTGATACTCCGCAGTGCTGGGACTCACAAACCGCATGTTCAGTACGTCCAGGTCACCGTCACCATCCATGTCAGTGAAATCCGGCAGATCATTGGTTCCGGGGAGCAGGTTGATCTTGGTGGTGAAGCCTTTGGTCAATAGCACCTCACTGTACAGGCCGGTGAATGAATTGAAAAACCGGAGTTTCTTCCACGCAAACGGTTTGCCGGCTTCCGTGATTTGTTGAAACACCAGGATTCCGATCTGCCCAAAAGTGAAGAGGTCTTTCTTACCGTCGCAATTGAAGTCGCGCAACAAGACAAACGTATTGAGCCCTTCCGGGAATAGCGGTTCGTACTGCGGTGCGTAGCGATATTCTGTGCTACTCCACAGGAAGGTCCGGACCTGGGCGGTCATCTTGTCAAAAACAACCAAATCCTCCGATCCGTCATTGTCAAGGTCCATCATGCTGACCTGCGGACTGTTCAGTCCTCCCGCCCAGGGGTTGCGCAAGTCGGTGCCATTCACTTCAACCGGGATGTCCTGGCTGATGCGGTAGGTAAATTGAGCGCAGAGCGGGAAAGGCAGCAGCAGGAGGAAGAGGAGTCGCAAACCAATTAATTTATATCCTGTCAACGCCGGAAGTTCCTGGACTGTTATCTTGCCTGTCGGAATGTTGTATGCAGATCGAGGAATTGTATCAAAAGTATTTAGAATCAGGTAAAGTATCCACCGACTCCCGTCAGATCACGCCCGGTTCGGTATTTTTTGCGCTCAAAGGTCCCACCTTCAATGGCAACCAGTTCGCGGATGAAGCGCTGGCCAAAGGAGCCAGCTATGTAGTGCTGGATGAGGCGAAGTATGCCAGGGATTCGAGGTGCCTGTTGGTCGAAGACGCGCTTCGCGCCTTACAGGACCTGGCCCGGCATCACCGTGCTCAATTGACGATTCCGGTTGTTGGTCTTACGGGTTCAAACGGCAAGACCACCAGCAAGGAACTGGTCAATGCGGTACTGGGGACCAGGTTCAAGACTTTTGCCACGCCTGGCAACCTGAACAATCACATTGGAGTGCCCGTCACCATCCTCTCGATCGACAAGACCATTGAGATCGCCGTGATCGAGATGGGCGCCAACCATCTTGGCGAGATTGCGCTGCTGAGTTCGATTGCCAATCCGACACACGGCTTTATCACCAACATTGGCAAGGCACACATTGGCACCTTCGGAGGTTTTGAAAATATCATTCGTGGGAAGTCGGAATTGTATCAGCACCTGATTGAGAAGAACGGTACGGTATTCATCAATTCCCAAAACCCGATTCTTTTCAATATGGCCAAGCGGTTCAGGAAACCGTTGTTCTACCCGGCCAAAGGAGACTATTACCATTGCGAACTCGTGGAAGGTGGGCACTTCCTGGCGTTGACGGCAGAAAACGGTGAACGGATTCAAACCCAGATCACCGGCAGTTACAATTTTGAGAACGTAGCGGTAGCCCTGACCATTGGTAAGTTCTTTGGCGTTGATCCGGTTAAAGCCAATGCCGCCGTGGCTTCCTATGTGCCCGGCAACATGCGATCGCAAGTCATTAAGAAAGGCACCAACACAATTATCCTGGATGCCTATAATGCCAACCCGACGTCCATGGAAGCCGCCATTGACAATCTTTCCCGAATGCCAGGAAAAAACAAGGTGGCCATCCTGGGAGACATGTATGAATTGGAAGCGGAGGCAGAGGCGGAACACATCCGCATGGGCGCGGTGCTCCGTGAAAAGGGAATTTCAACGGCCTACCTCTGCGGTCCGCTCATGTCGGCCGCGAAGAAGTCATTTCCATCAGGCAAATTCTTTGAGTCGAAGGAGGCACTGGTAGCTGAGTTAAAAGCCCATCCCATTTCCGGCGCCACCATCCTGGTCAAGGCATCACGGGGGATGGCCATGGAAAAGATCGTGGAGTTTCTCTGAAGGAAACATTTTTCATCCTCGGTCATTAACCCTGTGGGTCGCCCACCGTTTTAAGAATATTTCCAATTTCCATAACTTCATCCATGGACTTTCCGCAAATCCTCAAGTTTCTGGCCGCACTCAAAAAGCACAACGATCGTGTGTGGTTTGAGAAAAATAAAGACCAGTATCTCCAGGCCAAGGAGAATTTCGAGTTGTTCATTGAGCAGTTCCTCAATGAGCTGATCCAGTTCAATCCCTCGCTCGCGGGATTGAATCCGAAGAAATTGCCGTTCCGCATTTATCGCGATGTCCGGTTCAGCAAGGACAAGAGTCCTTATAAAGTGAATATGGGAGCGGGTATTTCACCCGGGGGCAAGATGATGCAGGAGCCTGGGTATTACCTGCACATTGAGCCAGGTGGATGTTTCCTGGCGGGAGGTATGTATATGCCCGATCCTTCCAATTTGTCGAAGATCCGGCAGGAGATCGACTACAATGGCGACAAACTGGAGAAGATTCTCAAGGATAAGACGTTCAAAAAGTGGTTCTCCGGGTTCGATGATTTTGATAAAATGAAGACAGCGCCCAAGGGCTATGCCAAAGACCATCCCCGGCTCGACTGGCTACGGCACCGATCCTACATTGTCAGCCACAAGTTCACCGACGCGGAAGTAAAGGACAAAAAGTTTCTGAAGAAGCTCGTGGAAGCGAGCAAGGCGATGAAGCCGCTCAATGAATTTTTGAGGGAGGCGATGGAGTGATGAGGATCAAATCCCCAGCACCCCCCTCAGCTTCGCAAACCCCGCTTCACTCAACGGAACTCTCACCCCGCTTTTCAAAAGCGCCACATGACTGTCCTTGGTCAACGGCTCAATGCGGGTTAGTTCTTGCAGGTTGAGGAGATACGACCGATGCACCCGAATGAACTGCGCAGGATCCAAAACCTTCTCGTAATGCGCCATGGTCTTCTTCTTGAGGAAGAAACCGTCTTTGGTGTGAACCTTCACATAATCATCAAATGCCTCGATGTAGAAGACGGTCTGGACAGGAAGGATTACCAGGTTACTTCCTTTCTTCACCACAATGCGCGTGCGTTCCTCAGGCTGTGAAATGGAGTTCAGCAGTTCAGCAGTGTGCTCGTTTTGTTTCTGCCCCTGCGATTTCCATTTTGCGATCGCCTTGTCAAACCGGTCTTTGCTGAAGGGTTTCAACAAGTAATCAATCGCGTGACGTTCAAAGGCCTGCATGGCGTATTCGTCGAAGGCGGTGGTAAAGATGACACCAGGAGGAGATTCCAATAGCTCCAGCATCTCAAACCCGTTGATTTTGGGCATTTGAATGTCCAGGAAGATCAGGTCAGGCTTATGTTGTGCAATGGCCTTCACGCCTTCAAAACCGTCGCCGCATTCGGCTATTACCTCAAACGTCGGATGGGACTGCAAATATTCCCGCACAAGCGTTCGCGCCAGGGGCTCGTCGTCGATGAGAATGGTCCGTGTCATGCGGCAGACTGAGGTATACGTAATACAGTGGTGAAAATACCGGAGTTCCGGGAAGTCTTCAGCAGGTCATTCCGGCTGAACAACAGATCGAGTCGACGTTGTACTCCCGAAAGTCCGAACCCGGTTCCTGTCCGGGTGGAAGTGGCCTCATCAAAAGGATTGGTCACCTCAATTTCAAGCATGGGGCCATCGGTACGGGCAGAAATGACGATCGTGATCTCCCCGGTAGTGTCGTAAAGGCCAAACTTGATCGCATTTTCGACGACAGGTTGCAAGAGCAAGGACGGGATCTTTTTTTGCTGTGCAGCTTCGTCGATCTTGATTTCAGTCTTCAGCCGATGACCGAAACGGACTTTTTCGATATCCAGGTATAATTGCAGATGGGTGAGTTCCTCTTCCAGGGTGACCAATACTTTATCATCCTTCCGTATGGTTCCCCGCAGGAAATCGGAGAGTTGCTGAACCATTTTTCGGGCCTGTTCGGGCTGGGTCATCACCAGGGCGCTGATGGAATTGAGGCTGTTGAATAGAAAATGCGGTTGCAATTGCTGGCGCAGCGTGGTGAGTTCCGCCTCGCGCGCAAGCTTGACCGCTTCATTGCGACGCTCTTCACTTTCTTGTTTTTCTTTTACATACACCCAGGCCCAGGTAAGCACGGCCACCAGCATGATCATCAGCCAGCCAAATGCCGCCCGGATGATTACGGAGTTTTCAAAGGAGGCCCGATAAGCATCTTCTTCGATGATGCGGTACAGAGTTTCCCGCTGGAGGTACATGCAGATGTAGGTCAGGGCAATGCTCCAGATAATAATGTAAAGTGCATTCTTCCCACTGGGTCGATACGAATGCATCGAGGTATTGATCACATAACCGGCCATGGCAAATATGCCCTGGGTAACTATAGCGTCCGTAATCGCCGTATTAAGATCAAAACCGTTTCGAACGAGCAGGTAAACCTGGTCGGCCCCCCAGAAAACCCACCAGGCCAGGTAAACGAGTATGATCTTGAAAAAAGAAAGCTGGGGAGTCGCCATGCCGAAGTGAAAATTAACCAATTTGATGGTACCCTCCGAGTTCATCAGCGAGCCAATTCGGCAGCTTTGAGATGCACCAGGTTGATGTAAGATCGCACCTCCGGTGTTTCGTGAATCCGGGAGTATAGTTCAGCGCCATCACACAACTGTTGCAAGGGAAAGAGTTCCGCAATGTTCACAAATTCCCAGGAAGCATCACCATCCTGCGACGGGTCCTCTTCACCAATTCCAATTAGGCGTGCTTTGCGAAATGCTTCTTCAAATGTCGTGGCGTGGATAAGCCGGAGGTGCTCGTCGAATTGACCCAGGGCACCCGGTTGAGCCGTCGTAATCCGGAAAACTATCTTGGCGATGTAATAGTTCATAGCCGGGTTGCTTTACGGTTTGATCAAAAACTCTTGATGTCCACGCCGCCGAAGATACACGTTCCCTTCAGCACCAGGGTCTTGCTGGAATCAGTCCCTTCTTTTGCCTGAGGCCGCTTGTCATCAATGCCTCCGAAGATGCAGACGATCTCTGACTTGATGTTCCAATGTGCCGGGGCGATCAATTTGACTCCTCCGAAGGCGGTTGAACTCTGCAACACCACGGTCCCTTGGAAGTCGGCCTGGGTCAGGTTAATATCGTTTCCGCCGAAGATGGTACTGATCTCCCCACCTTTGAAATTCTTGGAGATGACATTGGTCTTGCTGCCGCCAAAAACGGCAGTGGTATTGATCACATCTTCCGCGGACACGGTCGAATCCCACGTCCACTCTTTGTGCCGTGGCTTGAAAATCATGTACAAGCCTATTGCGATGATGACGCAGGGCCAGAAGTAGCGACTGATGTCCAGATCGAAATATCCAAAAATATCGTCGGCCAAAAAGACGGCGCCAACCAGGAAGACGGCTATCCAGCCCCCGAGCCTGAAGCTGTTGCGGGCACCAATATATAGGCCTACTACGATCAATATCATTGGCCAACTGAAAAGCCAATACGGTAAGTCATAATCAGCCCGTCGCGCAAGAATGGCCAAACCGACCATGAGGATGACAATACCGCCAATTACGCGGCCTGAGTTACTGCTCATCCGGGTGTCATGGCCCGAATTATTCGTGTTGTTTGTTTCCATATGCAATTGTTTACTCAAAGAAACGCCCTTTCAAGCCTTCCGAACAGGGCAGATAGGCAGGAAAGGGCGGGGCGTCGGCGAATGCCGGGGAGACGTCGGTGAAGCCTTAGGCGGTGGTCACAAATTCATCAGGATGATCGCTGCAATCACCAGGTTCAGGAGATGGTAACTGGTATTGATGGCAAAGAGTTTCCAGGAATGCTGTTCCCAGGCCACACGCGATAAATCACCGGGAAGGAAAAATCCCAGCCAGGTAAATCCCGCCGCATTAGCTATGCTTTCTACCATGCCCATTTTGTCTATACCCGGGACGAAGCTCCAGGCGGCGTTGTTGCTGGCAAAAACAAATGCCATGAAAAAATTTCCGACCAGCATGAAAGCCAGGCCCTTGATCATGGCACTGGCCGGTGGTTTGACCGTCATGTCAAATTTCATTTCCGTGGCCCACGCCTTTCCGAAAAGGAGCGTGTACCAAATAAATCCAAAAACAAAGGTGGCTACGACGGTCACCAAAATGGCCGTCATGCTGATGGGCATTTCTTCCATGGGTTAGAGGGGTTTGGTTGGAGAATCAAGATAGGAAAATCCTGTCGGCTCCTTAAGCACTTCGTGATTTCCGATACTTGACAAACCTCCTGGAATCTTCCGTATACCCTAGGTTGAGGTAGAATTGGTGGGCTCGTATGCGCCGGGCATTGCTGGTCACTTCAATTTTTGCGCACCCTTTTGAACCAAGCCATTCTTCCCCGGCATGCAGGAGTTGACGACCGACACCTTTTGACCGAAATCCATCCTCGACACAAAAAGCAGAAATCCTACCCATCTTCTCTTTCCAGTGCATGAGGTGGAAGCAATGAAGAGCAATAAAGGCGATCACATGTCCTTCAATTTCTCCGATCAGCACCTGGTAGTCCGGTTCGGTATGATGGCCCAGGTTTCGCAGGGTATCTTCCAGGGAAATATCAGCGTATCCCAGCTGCTCCAGCAGCCGCTGAATGGCCGCCCCGTCGTTCGCTGTCGCTGCCCGAATAATCATAAGGTGAATTTACACGGTCCGACAACCTAAATCCTACAGGTACTGAATAAGGTATTTCTACCGTCGTTCGCTTCTCAATCGAAGACTCCGAAGACGGCCACTTCCGCACTCTAAATCCTACAAATCCTAAAAATCCTGCCAATCCTATTCTACCTTTGCCCCCCTATGGCACAACAAGACGATAACCTGCTCAAGAACGTAGTTTCCCACGCCAAAGAATATGGCTTTATTTTCCCCTCCAGCGAAATCTATGATGGCCTCGGTGCTGTGTATGACTATGGCCAAAACGGCGTCGAGTTAAAGAATAACCTGAAGGAATACTGGTGGCGATTCATGACCCAACTCCATGATAACATCGTGGGTATTGACTCGGCCATTTTCATGCACCCCACCATCTGGAAAGCCAGCGGTCACGTGGATGCCTTCAACGACCCAATGGTCGACAACAAGGATTCCAAGAAACGCTACCGGGCCGATGTGCTGATCGAGGATGCGGTCGAGAAAATGAAAGACAAGATCGAGAAGGAAGCGGAGAAAGCAGCGAAGCGGTTCGGGGAGTCATTCAACCGTGAAATGTTCCTGTCGACCAATCCCCGGGTCATGGAATACGCCAAGAAGATCGACGAGACTAACGAACGACTGAAGAATGCCATGGCCAACAGCGATATGGTGGCCATGAAGCAGCTGATGACTGACCTGGAAGTGGCAGACCCGATCTCGGGCACACGCAACTGGACCGATGTCCGGCAGTTCAACCTGATGTTCTCCACAGAAATGGGCTCCGTGGCAGAAGATGCCAACAAAATTTACCTGCGCCCGGAAACTGCCCAGGGCATCTTTGTCAACTTCCTCAACGTGCAGAAGACCGGTCGTATGAAGATCCCGTTTGGCATAGCGCAAATCGGAAAGGCCTTCCGCAATGAAATCGTTGCCCGGCAGTTCATTTTCCGCATGCGGGAGTTCGAACAGATGGAGATGCAATTCTTTGTTAAGCCTGGCGAGGAAATGACGTGGTACGAGTTCTGGAAAGAAAAGCGAATGAAGTGGCACCATGCGATGGGATTGGGAACTGCAAACTATCGCTTTCACGACCACGTCAACCTGGCGCACTACGCCAACGCAGCCTGCGATATCCAGTTCAATTTCCCGATGGGGTTCAAAGAACTGGAAGGCATCCACTCACGCACCGACTTCGATCTCAAGAGCCACGAAAAATATTCGGGGAAGAAACTTCAGTATTTTGATACCGAGTCCAATCAGAGTTACATCCCCTACGTGGTGGAAACTTCGATTGGACTGGATCGCCTCTTCCTGGCCACCCTTTCAAATTCATACAAGGAGGAAAAGCTGGAAGATGGGAGCGAACGTGTGGTGTTGAATCTACCCCCGGCGCTGGCTCCGCACAAGGTCGCCGTGCTGCCGCTGGTGAAAAAAGATGGGTTGCCCGAAAAGGCAGAGGCCATTCTGCACGACCTGAAGTTCGAGTTTTCTTCCTACTACGAGGACAAAGACACCATCGGTAAACGCTATCGCCGCATGGATGCGATTGGCACACCCTACTGCGTGACGGTAGACCATCAGACCCTCCAGGATGATACGGTAACCCTCCGCGACCGCGACACCATGAAGCAGGACCGGGTGCGGATCGCCGACTTGCGCAGCAATCTCTCGGGCAAATGCTCACTGGTGAGCCTGCTGAAGAAGATTTAGCCGAAAATCGGCAGGTGGTTGACTTTCGATAATACCAAGCAGTATCTTTACGCCACTAGGGGTGCCTTAACAAAACGGGCTGAGATCATACCCACTGAACCTGATGCCGGTAATGCGGCCGTAGGGAGGCAAATTCAGTACTAACATTTCTGCAACACATCCCCTGGGCGTTGCTGAAGCAACATAGAAAACGCCATGCGTGTACTCCTATGGTTATTGCTGATGCTGGGGACAACCGTCTATGCACAACAAACCGTCACTGGAAAAATTGTAGAAGCATCAACCGGTAGACCATTGCCGGGTGCGACCGTCCAGGTTGATGGTGACAAGCAGTCTGCCGTGGCGGATGAGTTGGGCATGTTCCGGTTGGAGCGGGTACCCGAAGGAAATCATTCTCTGCTGATCCGGTTTCTTGGATATGGTGATCGCATAGAAACCATTCTCGTTCCGCTCAGCGAACCATTGACCATCTCCCTCGATGAGACATCCACCGTGACGGAGGAAGTTATTGTCCAGGCGACAAGGGCCAATGAATCAACGCCGACCACCTTCATAAATATCAACCGGCAGCAACTCCAGAAGCAGAATTTTGGACAAGACTTACCTGTATTATTGAATTGGACGCCATCCGTTGTAACCACTTCTGATGCGGGCGCAGGAATAGGGTACACCGGAATCCGAATCCGTGGCAGTGACGCCACGCGCGTCAACGTGACCATCAATGGCATTCCCTATAATGACAGCGAATCACAATCCACTTTTTGGGTGGATATACCAGATATAGCTTCATCGACCCAAAGTGTGCAGATCCAGCGGGGCGTGGGCACGTCCACCAATGGAGCAGGGGCCTTTGGAGCCAGCATTAATCTTCAAACTACTTCATTAAACAGCGACGCCTATGCTGACCTGATAGCGGCCGGAGGATCTTTCAATACGCAACGCTACACGCTACGTGCTGGATCTGGCCTTCTGTGCAAGCACTGGTCATTCGATGTGAAAGCTTCGCGCATCACGTCAGATGGTTACGTGGAGCGCGCCAGTTCCGACCTGAATTCTTATTACTTCAGCGCTGGCTATCATGGCAAGAAAACGATGGTGAAAACGGTGGTGTTCGGCGGTACAGAAAAAACTTACCAGTCCTGGTATGGCGTCGATGAGGCAACGCTGCAGACGAACCGCCGTATGAATTATGCGGGCGCGCTGTATGACGTCAATGGTAATATCACGGGTTATTACGGGAACCAGGTTGATAATTACCGTCAGGACCATTACCAGTTGCATGGCTCTCATCAGTTCAATGACCAGTGGAGCGTCACCGCTGCGTTGCACTATACCTACGGGAGAGGGTATTATGAAGAATACCAGCAATCCAGACCGTTTGTCAGTGTGGGACAACCGGATTTTGTAACCCCCGACACGACCATTGCCTCGACCGATATGGTTGTTCGCAAATGGCTGGATAACAAATTTTATGGCGCCACGTTTGGCCTGCAATACCAGGGAGAAAAGTCAACGTTGCTGCTGGGAGGTGCCATCCACCAATACAGCCCTGCACGGCACTATGGGCAGGTAATTTGGTCGATTGTTACTCCTGCGTTGACACCCTACACCTATTATGATGGACAATCTGAGAAAGGAGATCGAAATATTTTCCTCAAGTGGACCTATAAACTCAATGAACGCCTCCAGTCATTTGTCGATGTGCAGTACCGTGGCGTAAACTACACCACCAAGGGTACCCGCGACGACCAAAGTAGTTATGCGGTGGATGATCGGTTTGACTTCTTCAATCCCAAAGCTGGCCTCAGCTATCAATTGTCGCGGGAGAATTTTCTCTATGCATCGTATGCCGTAGCGAACCGTGAGCCTAATCGCTCCGACTACCTTGAAGGAACTACCAAGCCACGACCTGAACACCTGAATAACCTTGAGCTCGGTCTCCGCCGTAATTCGAACCGTTACGCGTTTGATGTCAATTATTTTCTTATGCAGTACACAGACCAATTGGTCCAGACTGGCGCCATTGACAATGCAGGTTATCCCATAAGGGCCAACGTCGGCAACAGCTACCGCACGGGTGTGGAGATCTCTGGCATCTTCCGGTTCTCTGACCGATGGAGTTGGAATGCAAATGCAACCTGGAGTGTGAACCAAAACAAGGACTTCATCGTGTTTGAAAATAATACGCCAGTGCCAAAGAATACTAAAATCATTCTTTCGCCTACGATGATCGCCGGTAGTCAGCTCAGCTGGAGACCGTGGGCTGGTGTGGAGGCAGCCTGGCTTTCAAAGTATGTAGGCTCACAGTACCTCGACAATACGGAAAGTTCTTCTGTCAAACTGAGCGACTATTGGATCAATGACCTGCGGCTGAGTTACGAGACCTCTCCAAAAGGATTCAAATCAATCTCCTGGAGTGTACTTGTTAACAACGTGCTCGATGTCAGGTATTCCTCCAATGGGTACAGTTATGGCGGTGTGCCCTACTATTTTCCGCAAGCCGGACGGAACTTCATGGCAATGATGACGGTCAAGTTTGGCCGTTAAGGTCGACGGCCGGTAACGAATCGATTTTTACCATCGAGGTCCTTGTTCAATGCAACCTCCGTAAATCCGGCACGCATTAAACATTCAGCAGTTTCAGGCCCGAGGGCCTCATTGAGTTCCAGGAAGAGCAATCCACCAGGTTTCAGACTGCTAGCTGCTTTTTGCGCGATGGTTCGGTGAAACACCAGCGGGTCACTGTCAGGCACAAATAGCGCCCCCGGAGGTTCATATGCGGTAACATTCTTGCTCATGGATAACCGTTCAGCCTCAAGAATGTAAGGCGGGTTGCTGACTACAATATCTAATGGTTGAAATGAAAATGGTTCATGAAGTATGTCATGCTTGAGAAAGGTCACCCTCGCTCCAAGCCTTGCAGCGTTTTGAGTAGCTGTGTTTAAAACAGCAATATCGATATCCGTTGCGAGGACCTGACTGTTGGGAAGCTCAAGTGCCAGGCTGATAGCAATGCAGCCGCTGCCCGTCCCGATATCAATCACTTTGCCGCTGAATGATTTTCCGACGGTTTGAATAACCTGGTGAACCATCAATTCGGTTTCAGGTCGTGGTATGAGCACCGCCGGGCTCACGGAAAAACGTCGACCATAAAAATCCATGTGCCCCAGGATGTACTGAAGCGGTTCATGACGATTGATTCTTTGCAAATCGCTGTCAAACGCAGCTTCGTCTTTCTCAGTATTTAACCCTGACTGGATCGTTGCGAAGGAACAACCCAACCGGTCTTCCAATAACCATCGTACAATGGCTCTTTTCTCACCCTCGCTGACGGGAAGGGTTATCGCATTTATCAGGCGGTCGAAAAGTTGATCGCTGCGCATGGGTTGGCGCAAGTGTAACAATCATTTTGGTAATTCTGCTCATTTGCTTTGGTTTTTGCATTTGCCCATCTTTCGCGCCGTGGAGCAGGACGTACTTTTCATGCAACGGGCAATGGAGCTGGCACGGCTCGGATTGGGGAGCGTAAGCCCCAACCCGCTCGTGGGCTGCGTGGTGGTGACGGATAATCGCATCATCGGCGAGGGTTGGCATCGTAAGTTCGGAGGACCTCATGCCGAGGTGAACGCTCTTCATCAAGTCACCGATTCATCGTTACTCACCAAATCCACCGTCTATGTCAACCTGGAGCCGTGTTCGCATGTAGGTAAGACGCCTCCCTGCGCTGATTTGATCATCCGAAAAGGCGTGCAACGCGTAGTGATTGCCAACCTGGATACCAACCCACTCGTGGCCGGAAAGGGCATTGAGAAGATTCGGGCGGCCGGGATAGAAGTAACCCTTGGAGTATTGGAGAAGGAGGGTCGGGCTTTAAACAAACGATTCTTCGCCCGAATGGAGCAAGGAGTTCCTTATATCATTCTCAAATGGGCGGAAAGTGCCGACGGTTATATGGGCCATCATGATTCAGGACCCGTATGGATTAGCACCGAACTTAGCCGGCAACTGGTGCATCGGTGGCGCGCAGAAGAAGACGCTGTGTTGGTAGGCACCCGAACAGCTGCCATCGATAACCCCCGTTTGAATGTGCGGGATTGGGCAGGGCGAAACCCGGTCCGGGTTGTCATCGACACGGCCTTGCAACTTTCTGCGTCACTCCATCTGTTCGATCAGTCACAGCCAACGCTGTGTTATAATTTACAACGCCAGGAGGAGCGCCAGAATCTCACTTTTGTAAAATTAGAAGCCGATGAATTTCTTCACGCACTGCTCGCTGATCTTTCAAAGCGTAACGTTGGATCAGTCATCGTGGAAGGAGGCGCCGAAACCCTGGCCACCTTCATCACTTCAGGCTGGTGGCATGAGGCCCGGATATTCAAATCAACCATGGAATTGCGCCAGGGCATAGCGGCGCCGCTACTGCGCGGATTATTGGTGGATGAAATGGATTTATCGGGAGACCGATTGTCCATTTATAAGAATCCCTCTTCTAGAATCGAATAACCAGGCGGACATGCGTAGCCCCAATGTAAAGTCGGGGTTGTGGTCGAAGTGAACTGCGTCGCTCATTGAAAAGATCAATGGCATGTTGGGCCTTATGACGGTAACTGATGCCGAGTGGAATGGAGCCTGCGATCATGGCGGCACCTCCTGCCGCGAGTCCCCACTCGGGGCTGCCACCAAGAGCAGCCGTAGTAATCGGTACGATGACGAGGCCTGCCCCAACAAATCCCAGAATGCCAGACCATGTACTGTGGCTCCGCGCTTTCTTGAACTCCTTGTACGCAGTGGGATGATCAAAAAGGATTTGGCTTACCTGCTTTGGGGTGACCTGGTAAACGGCCGTATCCTTCTCATATTCAAAGTGAGCCCCGCCAAAGGAAGGATACATAACCAGTCGTTCCTGGCCGTAAACGCACACGCTCACAATCACTAAAGCAAAAACGAAAACAACCCGCATTCCTTACCCAAGCCGTTTTGCCACTTCGTCCCAGTTCACTACCGACCACCAGTTTGCAACATAGTCAGCACGTTTGTTCTGATACTTGAGATAATAGGCGTGTTCCCAAACATCAAGCGCAAGGAGTGGGGTACCCTTGAGATCACCAATATCCATCAGCGGATTGTCCTGGTTGGGAGTAGAGCCAATCTTAAGCTTCCCCTGGTCATTGACCAACCAGGCCCAACCAGAACCGAAACGACCCATCGCGGCAGAAGTAAACTGCTCCTTGAATTTGTCAATACTTCCAAACGCCTGGTTAATCGCCTCTGCAATTTTGCCACTGGGTGCGGTACTTCCAGGTTTCATTACTTGCCAGAAGAAATTGTGGTTCCAGGCGCCACCTCCATTGTTGCGCGCCTTGTCGGAAAGTTTTGACGCGTTGGCAAAGAATTCTTGCTCAGTACCAAAGGTGATGGACTTGGCGGCAATCTCATCGTTTACATTCTTGATGTACGCCGCATGATGTCGCGTGTAGTGTATTTCCATGGTCATGGCATCAATGGAAGGTTCCAACGCTGCGAAGGGATAGGGGAGCGGAACCTGGCTGAAGCTAACGGCCAAGGGACCAGCCACCGCTGAAAATGATTCGGACAAAAGCACTGCGCCGAGGGCAGCCGCGGCGGTGGCCTGGGCTGAATCCTTGACAAATTTTCTTCGGTTCATCTTGATGGGGTTAATGTTCCAACGCCTCAATGCAAAATCCGGGCCGCCCCGAATCGTAGTACGGGAAAGTTACCCAAAAAATACATAGATTTAATCTACCATAATCTGGCTCAATGGAAGATAGACTTTACGAGGAGATCCCCTCCCTTGACCTGGCTGATTTCACCGCCGGTGATCCCGCACGAAAAGCAAAATTTGTTGAGGATTTGGGTGCCGCTTACAATACCATTGGTTTCGTCGCTGTTCGCAACCACTACCTCAAAGACGAACTAGCGAAGAAATTATATGATGTAATCAAACGTTTCTTTGCCTTGCCCGGGGAAACCAAAGGGAAATATGAGATTCCCGGTCTTTCCGGCCAGCGCGGATACATTGGCAAGGGCAAGGAACACGCCCGGGGGCGGAACACCGGTGATCTCAAGGAATTCTATCATGTGGGACAGGAAGTGACCGGCGATGACCCGATCAAGTCTGAATATCCGGATAATGTCTGGCCCGCTGAGCTTCCGGAATTTCGAGACATCAGCCTTGAAGTATACCGACAGTTGGAAAAGACCGGCGTCGAAATGCTTCGGGCGATCGCCTTGTATTTGGGCCTCCCCGAAAACTACTTTGATTCCAAGGTAAAACATGGCAACAGCATCCTTCGTCCCATTCACTATTACCCGATTGAGAACCCAGATGCGGTTCCCGCCGATGCGGTACGTGCCGCCGAACATGGAGACATCAACCTGATCACACTCCTGATGGGCGCCAGTGCAGACGGACTCCAGGTTTTGCGAAGGGATGGAAAGTGGATTCCCATTACGGCGTTGCCGGAACAACTTGTGGTCAATGTTGGCGACATGCTGGAGCGCCTCACCAACAAGAAACTCAAGTCCACCATTCACCGGGTAGTCAATCCACCGAGACACTTGATGAATACGCCGCGCTATTCCATCCCGTTCTTCATGCATCCGCGGAGTGAGATGAGCCTGGCGGCACTCAAGGGTTGTGTGGATAGCTCGCATCCAAAATTGTGGGACGACATTACGGCCGGTGAATTTCTGAATCAGCGGCTGAAGGAAATCGGCCTGAAAAAATAGCGCCCGGTGTACCAACGGGTGCGATATCTGGAATTTCTTAAGGACGTGGCCATGCTATCGGTCACCACCTTTGGCGGCCCCCAGGCGCACATCGCCCACTTCATGCGGGTACTTGTGGAGAATAGACGCTATCTATCCGAGGAGGACCTCCTGGAAATAAACGCTTTATGCCAGGTGCTTCCTGGTCCTACCTCCACGCAAACTTTGTGTGCAATTGGATTTCGAATCGGTGGCCCTAACCTGGCGTATCTCACTTTGCTGATCTGGATGCTGCCAGCGGTAATACTGATGACACTGGCCGCTGTACTGATTACGACATTCCAGGGGAATCTCTCTTTTAACTTTACCCGTTTTGTACCCGCGATGGCGGTAGGCTTTGTGAGCTATGCGGCCTACACCATGACTGTTAAGTCTGTCACCACCCGAACCGGTGTTCTTCTCATGGTACTCGCTGGAGTCAGTTCCTATTTTATCCGGTCTCCGTTCTTTTATCCGGCTGCGCTAATTGTCGCCGGCCTGGTTACCTCAATGAAATATAAGGCGCACCCGAAGGAAGACAAGATTCCCATGCAGGTGCGATGGGAGAACTTCGTGCTTTGGGCGGGTGTGCTTATTGCTGCGGCCACGCTCGGTCACTTCACGGACTACCTTCCCATTCGATTGTTCGAGAACTTCTACCGCAACGGAAGCTTGATCTTTGGGGGTGGCCAAGTACTGACACCCTTGCTGTACACGGAGTTTGTGGAACTGAAGCAGTACCTCGATGCCCGGCAATTCCTTTCCGGGTATGCCATTGCCCAATCTTTGCCAGGTCCGGTATTTTCCTTCAGCGCCTACATTGGAGCACTATCGATGCACAAGGCTGGGGCACCTATTGGCATACAGTGCCTCGGTGCCTTCATGTCAGCCGCTGGAATCTTTCTGCCGGGGACCTTCCTGATCTTTTTTTTGATTCGCTTCTGGGACAGCTTGAAGAAGTACCGGGTAGTGCGGGCATCCCTGGAAGGTATCACCGCTGCGAGTGCTGGACTGGTGGCTGCCGCAGCTGTCTTTCTCTTCCAGCCATTGGACAATGCTTTTGCCACGTATGCCTTCACTGTGGGCACGTTTATTCTGCTGGCCTTCACCCGAATTCCATCTGCTTTGGTGATTGTGCTTGGCCTGCTGCTTGGCCTGATTGTTTAGAGTCTATCGTAATTTAAAAAAGATAGGTAGGGTGCAGCGCTGACGCACCGGTTGACCACGCTGTTTTCCCGGATGCCAGGCGGGAGCCGATTGAATCACCTTCACCGCCAACTCATCACACCCGCCACCGATTCCTTTCACGACATGTACATCAGTGAGCGCTCCATTCCTCTCGACAATAAACTCAACAAATACCTTTCCTTCGATACCCAGGTGCCGCGCCATGACTGGATACTTACCTTTAAGTTGAGTAGCTACATAGGCATAAAATGCACCGTGACCACCTACCGGAGATGCCGGTTGCTCTACCAGAGTAAAAGGAGTATCCGGCAACACTTCTGGTTCTGGCGGCGTTAACGTGGGCAACTCAGTCGGGAATTCAATGCCTTGATCAAACGGATTGGTCAGGTCGGGTTCAGGTTCGTCGGGCGGTACTTCGACGATGACTACGGGCCGTGAAGCAGGAATAGGGGGAATGGGATTGGTGACAGGCACGGTCAGGATTTCTGTCGTAGATACTACGTCAGCACCTCGCAAATCGATCATGGGATCATCTTCGAAATTCCATTCGATCATGGCAATGCTCATGGCCAGTGAAAAGATAAAGCCAAGGCTTAGAAAGAGACTGGACAACCGTGTCACGTCCTTTCCGGGTGCTTTTTTTGCTTCCATAGGTTGAAGGGTTTGTTGTTATAATTCCTAACCTGAGGATTCGTCACAAGCACCGATTCCATAAAGCGTGATGAAAAATAAAGGCACAAAAAAAACCCTGCCGGGTGATCGACAGGGTTTTTGGAAACTTTCTTGACAGATTATCCCAGCTTGAAAATGATGGGGAGGGTGTAGCGCTGTTTCACAGGCTTACCGCGCTGCTTACCTGGATTCCAGGGAGGTGCGGACTGCACGATTCGAACGGCTTCTTCATCGCAGCCGGCACCAATTCCTTTGATCGCGCGCACTTCGGTGAGGGTACCATCCTTTGCAATCACGAACTCCACAAACACGCGGCCTTCAATGCCCATCCGACGAGCCTGTGGGGGATACTTAATCTTATCACTTACATATTTGTAAAATGCGGCCATACCACCTTTGGGTGCCGCTGATTCTTCTACGATAGTGAAAATCTGGTCAGTCTCCTCTTCGGGTTCAGCTGCCGCCACAACAATCTCTTCGATCTTGGTTTGGTCAGTGACTTCCACGTCGAGGTTAACTTTAATGTCTTCTTTGATTTCTTCTTCATCAGGAACTTCAACCACCTGGGGCTGCTGCACCTGGGGAGGGGGTGGAGGGGGCTGCTCGGTAGGAGGAACCTCCATGGTTTCATCAAAAGTGTTGATGTTCTTGCCCTGCAGGTCGGCGATGCGATCGTCAAACTGCTTCCACTCAAAGGCCATCACCACCAAGGCCATTGTTACAATCAGACCGATGCTAAGGTAGAATCCTGATTTCTTGTTCAGGTCTGCCTGGTCCGTCTTCTTATCTTCCATAGATTTCGGTTTTTTAGGATTTCAAATATAGCAACAGAATCCAGTTCAAAGCAGTTCGTCACAGAAACAGCAAAAAAACACTGAAAAAGGCGATTATTTTCTGCTTCCGTAGAACAGCGTGAAGTAAACAGTGGGGAAAACGGCCTTGTTTTCGGCCGTAGGCATAAGAATGATCTTGTTAAAATAGGTGTCCAAAAGGAACCCTACTTCAAAGCCGGTCACAGAACTCTTTACCGTCCCAAACTCAAAACTCAGCCCCAATTTAAGGTTGACCCCCAGTTGAAGGGAAGATTCCCCAAGCCCTTCGAACAGGTTGCCCGTGCCCAGTATGTTTTCGAATCGATGCTCGGGGTTGTTAGGGTCATATTGTTCATGCACCGTAACAAAGAAACTGTTGTCGACCATGCGCTCGATGTAGTAGGGAGCTACTATTCCAATGCTGGGCCCGATCGCGCCCACAGCTTTAATTTCGACGCCCTGTTGCGGTGCTTTGTCAAACAGTATATAATCTCTGCCGTATTGGAGCCTGAAGGAATACAGGTAATTGCTCTTTCCGAAAATGAAGTAATTACCTGTGGCGCGGGCACTTTGACGAACTTCCTGCGAATGCTTAACATTCATGACTTCCAGCCCGAAAGTCTCAAATAAACGGTCGGTCATCTTCCTCGATTTCTTGAAGACAAATCCACCAATCAGTCCTCCGGAAGAATTCTTGTTAATGCCCCAAATAAATTCAGAATTGTATTCATACGAGTCTTGCGTTTGGCCCTGAGCCAAGCCAGTTCCCAGCAGCACCAGGGCAGCAACCGATAAGAGCAATCGTGGAATCCTGAAAAGAAGCATTTCTGGCTACTTTCGTCCTAAATTTAGCCGTTAGACCAAGAACGCAAAATTAACTTATTTCCATATGGTATCCATGAGTGGAACTTACCTGGGCGGGCTGCGAACCGAAGACACACATCATCGTTCGGGAAACAAGATTATTACCGATGCTCCTCCCGATAATAACGGGAGAGGCGAGGCATTTAGCCCGACCGACCTGGTCTGCGCCGCGCTCAGTAGTTGTATGATGACGCTCATGGGAATTCTTGCGGAACGGGAAAAAATTGATCTCAAAGGCATGACTTCTGAGATTACTAAAATCATGACATCCAACCCTCGACGAATCGCCGAAATTCAAATCACCTTTTCCCTCCCCACGCTTAATGCCAGTCCGGAGCAAAGGAAGAAGCTGGAACATGCCGCACGCACCTGCCCGGTCGCCATGAGCCTGTCTGCAGAGATTAAGCAAACGGTGTTATTTGATTTCGGATAGTCTGCGCTAGTAAGCCCAAAGGCCTTTCTCGCGCTTGTCATACTGAAGCTTCTTGGGCTTGTCTTTCACGCTGGAAGGTTGACCGCCATTTTTGTGAAACATTTTTTCCCAGAAAACTTTTACGTTGGTCAGGAAGCTTCGTTCGGCCTTCACATTGTCTTCTTCACTATGTGCAAACTTGGCGTCAGGGTGAAGTCCACCTCCACTATACTTTCTCATTCTGACGTTGCCCTGGTAGTCGCGAATCCTGGCTTCGGCCTTGCCCGGGGCAATGGTCTTCATTGCATCACGTGAACTCGAAGGGTTGTGTTTATAATTCCAGTATAACTTCATGTTGCGTGAGTATTCGCTGGCTTTCACAGAAGCATGGGTCGGCGCAATCCCGGGCAAGGCATCCCGGTTGGCTTTTTCTTTCCGTGAATAGTTGGCTTGCTTGACCCTCACCTGGAGACCCGAAGGAGCTCCGGCATTATCAGGTGGAGATTTGGAGAGGGCACTTTCATTGTTGTTCCATAAAACCCCGCTCACACTTCCTCCACCCTTCAACGGACGCTTTGCCTTGGTCTTTCCTGAAAAATCAACGCCACCCATCGACTTTGGAAGATTCTTGGCCAACGCTGATTCCTCGTTGTTCCAGAGTTTGCCGCTCACGGTACCACCACCCTTCAGTGGCTTTTTGGCTTTCGTGCGCCCAGAGAAATCGGCCCCACCCGTTGTTAACGGCGCGGCCTTGCCCAGCGGAGATTCTTCGTTATTCCACAGAATGCCACTCACTGAACCACCGCCCTTCAACGGCCTTTTGGCCTTGTTCCAACCGGAGAAATCCGCGCCTCCAGAGGTTAGCGGAGCAGTCTTGCCAAGTGGTGATTCGTCGTTGTTCCATAATCCGCTGATACTGCCTCCCCCTTTCGGCGCCCTCTTGGAGCGGATGTTTCCAGCATAACCGGGCCCCTCACGATTAAACCCAATCATGCTTGAACGCTTAACATTTCCAGAATAACCTGCTCCCTGGGTCGAGAACCCTCGGTCCCCGCGTTTCATAAATCCAGAATAACGAACACCGGCTTCGCTGAACTGCTTGATAGGACCAACATGCTCTATATTTCCTGAATACCCCGCATACTCCATGTTGAATCCACGGCCTCGTTTTATGTTTCCGGAATAGTTTGCGCCATTGCGGGAGAAACCCGCGCCGCGCTTCATGTTGCCGGAGTAGCCTGCGCCGGCCCGTGAGAATCCTGTTGTCTGACCTCGCCGAATGTTACCTGAATATCCCGCACCGGCACGCGAGAATCCGGTGCCCTGGCCGCGACGAAGGTTGCCGGAATATCCGGCGCCACCTTTCGACATTCCCGGTTGTTGGCCTCTCTTGAGAAAGCCTGAATAGCCTAATCCTTTTCCACTGAATTCACTCAGAGAACCCCGGGGTACATCACCTGAATATCCTATATAATCGCCTGAAAAGCCGCGACCCCGCTGGCGGATGTTGCCCGAGTATCCTGCTCCCGATTTTGAAAATCCGCCGCCGCGGCGCATGGTACCTGAATACCCGGCGTGAGCCCTTGAGAATCCCCTGCCACCCTTGATGTTTCCGGAATACCCGATGCCCGCTTCGCCGAAATTCTTGGTAGAACCAGTCCTTGGAATATTTCCCTGGTAACGGGCTTCACGGGTATCCGGTATGCGGTCCTTGGGCTTTACCCCGCGAAAGCGTTTGTCAAAGATTTTGGACAACCACAATGCTCCAATTCCAGGTTCGGTAACGCGCAAGTGACCCTGGGTGCGATCCTGTGCTTTTCGTGGATTGCGAACAGGCCATCCGGCGACATCACCTTTCCAGCCTCGGCCACTCCTGGTAGCCGTCGGATATCCACCAGCAGATCGGGATGCCCGGTCACCGGAAGGTTTTCTGCCAAAAAATTGGAGGCTGTCACGCCCAACAAGACCTGCAGTAGGCGATTTATAATTGCGGGTTCGTAGCGGCCCTCCGGTCAGATCGGTGGTTACACCTTGCTCCTTCTTTTGATACTTGCCCCAGTAAACGTTTTTCCGCCCGCGCTGTACATAGGACTTGCTTCGGGAAGATGGAAAGAATCCAGGTTGCCCCCCGCCGGTGGCCGGTGGTCGTGTGTATCGCTTTACACGGGATACTTCCGAGCGATTGGAGTAAACTTTGGCACGAGCCTTCGGTCGACGAGCATAGGAAGACACGTAGGGTCCACGCTGAGAGTAAGTGTTTTTAATGGTACCTGTTGCACTTTGGTTGCGCACTGGCTCATGCTGGAGGCCACCTTTCCACGCACGCTCTTTCGACTGCGGCCGCCGTGTTACAAACTTCTTCCCTTTGATTGTTCGCTTATAAACCGGGGGTTTCTCCTTGGGTTTCCGTTGCGCATACCGGACATAAGGTCCCTTTTGAGGATAAACATTGGTTCTCGCGGCATCCGCACCCGAAGGTTTCATGCGCCTCATGGGATAACCCGACACATCACCTTTCCACGCCCTGCTTTTTGATTCACGGGGTGCTCGCGTGAATACACGCCCGCGAGGAGCAGCTGACCGCTCCTCACCACGCGCCGGTCGCCGGGAGGATGTGGAGGGTCGTGGAAAATTGGCATTGGCACGGTTGGCCGATGATTTTCCTTTTGTACGCAACCTGCGTCCTGCAATATCTTTTGTTCTGCCGCGCTCTTTACGCTTGATGGATTTCCCTTTGGTTTCTCTCACCTGTCGCTGGTTGCCAACCGGACGATCGCCCTTGGTATTCTGTGAAAAAGCAGGTGCAGCCAGGAACAGAAATCCCACAAGAAAGACGAGCGCTTTCACGGACATCAAGTTCAAACCTGCCGTATGGGTGATCGATGGCTTCAGAAGAGGCAATAAAACAGGCTAAGATACATAAAACAGTGGATTTCAGCCGTCTATGCGCAGCTGACCGCCCTAGTAACCCACGAGTGTTTCAATGGCCTTTTTCAACCGACCTTTTGGCAGGAAATTGTTCTCAAGTGTCGGGGCAAAGGGAATAGGAGTGTCCAGGCTGGCCACACGCAGCACGGGAGCATCCAGGTATTCAAACAAGTGTTCATTGATCCAGGCACTGAGTTCGCCACCGATTCCACCCGTCAGTGTGTCTTCATGAAGGATCAACACACGGTTGGTTTTTTTAACTGTCTCCGACACTGCCTCCTGATCCCAGGGAAGCAAGGTTCTGAGATCAAGCACATCGACCGCGATGTCGGGCATTCCATCGAGGACCTCGTGCGCCCAGTGAACGCCCATTCCGTAGGTAATGATACTAAGTTGGGACCCCTCCCGGGTCAACTTTGCCTTGCCAATCTCCACGTGGTAATAATCATCCGGAACCTCGCCCTTGACTGAACGGTAGAGCAGCTTATGTTCGAAGTAGAGATAAGGATTTGGGTCATCGATCGCCGCGCAAAGCAATCCTTTTGCGTCATACGGATTGGAAGGATACACGATCTTCAATCCCGGGGTGTGGAAGAACCACGCTTCATTGCTTTGTGAATGAAATGGACCCGCAGCGGTTCCTGCACCCGTCGGCATGCGTACCACTACATCTGCGGCCTGGCCCCATCGCCAATGTGTTTTTGCCAGGTTGTTTACGATCTGGTTGAAGCCTTCTGTCACGAAGTCTGCAAATTGCATTTCCACCATGGCTTTCATGCCCTTGATGGATAATCCGAGCCCGGTTCCCACGATGGCGGATTCACAAAGTGGAGTGTTTCGTACCCGCTCTTTCCCAAACGCAGCGACAAAGCCTTCCGTAATCTTGAAGACACCTCCATATTCGGCTATATCCTGCCCCATCAGCACAAGATTTTCATGACGCTCCATGCTTTGGCGCAACCCGTCGCTGATCGCGTCAATGAATCGCTTTTCCGAGCGCTTGGACGAAGCGGGCTGAATCAACGAAGGGGTATAGGGTGCATAAAGGTCCTTCAGCTCCACGTCGGTGTCTGCGACAGGATGAGTTTCGCGAAAAGCCACCCCCAGCCCCGCTTCAATCTCCTGCTTGATTTTTTTTCTTAATCCATCGACCGTCTTTTGATCGATCACCTTTTCCTTGAGGAGATAATCCTCATAATTCTGAACAGGGTCTTTTTTGGCCCATTCTTCCATCAGTTTCTTGGGAACGTATTTCGTTCCGGATGCTTCTTCGTGTCCCCTCATGCGAAAAGTAAGGCATTCAAGGAGAACAGGCCGTGGCTTCTTGCGCAGCTTTTCCGCAAGGGTTTTCACGGAGTCAAACACTTCAAGAATGTTGTTCCCATCCAACTGAATTCCTTCGATGCCGTACCCTAGCGCCTTATCAATAAATTGTTTGCAGCGAAATTGTTCCTGGCTCGGAGTCGATAGTCCATAGCCGTTGTTTTCGACCACAAAGATTACCGGGAGATCCCAGACAGCAGCCACGTTTATCGCCTCATGGAAGTCGCCCTCACTGGTACCGCCATCGCCATTAAACACCACGGTTACTTTTGGTTCTTTCCGCAGTTTGGTAGCCAACGCAATTCCATCGGCCACACCATTTTGTGGACCAAGGTGTGAAATCATTCCGACGATGTGATGCTCATTGGTGCCGAAATGAAATGACCGGTCACGCCCTTTGGTGTACCCCATGGGAGTCCCCTGCCACTGGGCAAATAGGCGGTCGAAAGGAAGTTGGCGTCCCGTGAATACTCCGAGATTGCGGTGCATTGGCAAAATGTATTCATCGGCTTCGAGCGCCTGCGTAATCCCTACGGCAATGGCCTCCTGTCCAATGCCACTAAACCACTTGCTGATCTTGTTCTGTCGCAGCAGGATCAGCATTTTTTCCTCGATCATCCTCGGCCGAAGCAACCCCTCGTACAACTGCACGAGGGTTTCATCGGTGTATTTCTTTCGATTGAATTTCATGGGGACTGATAAGCCTCAAAAATACGGCGGATAAGTGAATTATGGAGGAGATCCTCTAAACCGGAAAGCGGTCCTTCCATTCGGGCCGCGGGATCATGCACTGGTCATCCCGGCCAAAGATCCGGTAACGATGTCGCGCAATCCAGCGGTAAACGGCATCGCGAAGAAACGCAGGGACAAGAATAAACAGGTACGTCAATGCCCACAAACCGCCCAGGTGACGGGCAATGCGGAGGGCGGCAGTGGATTCCGTGAAGACCCGATCTCCTTCCGTCAACACAACGGTAGAAACTGCAGATTCCGTCAGCTTGAAATGTTGAAGCCGTTGCGCTGCAAGTGGCGATTGTAGCGGAACAAATTGAAATAATCCTTTTTGATCCCGATGAAGAATGAATCGGACAAAACCATTGCAGAGGTGACAGACTCCGTCGAAATAGACCGTGAAACGCGGCTCAGGCACCCGACTTGGGACGTTTGAACAACGGGACAGTGCTGCAGGGCTCACCGTACATAATACTGGCTGCGACAGCGCGCAGTCGCATGGCCGCCTCAACGTAAACTGACTCGGGAACGTGAACATCACTGCATCCTTTCACGACAACTTTTGCATCTCGATACTGGTTCCAGTCGATAGTGTTGAGGGCTTCAAGATAAATAAGCGTCAGCGCTGCTTCACGATTTCCGTAAACGGAGCGTTTCGCATAAGGCTGAAGGGCAATGGCAACCAACATGTAGGCCCACGTGGGAAGGATGGCATCCGATGAGCAATGCACGGCAACCACTTTGTCCTTGTAGTGGTTCCAGTCATGAGTACGGATAAATTCCCTTAGGTCTTTTTCGCGAAGCATCAATCCTTCCACGAGAAGGTCTTTCAGGTCGATTTCTGAAATCCCGATGGTCGGAAAATGATCCTCGAGATTCAGAGTGACCAGCCCGCTGCCGGCAACGCGATTGACAATGGCTTCTTCCATGATGAATAACTATACAACCACACTCAGGCTTTTTTAGTTTTGATGGCAAATTCTTTCAGGTACGCAGGCTCAAAGTTGCGCACATCAGCGAACTCTCCAGCCCCTAATTTACGAAATGCCAGTAGCCCCATAGAAGCAGCCCGGGGGTACAAGCCGCTCATGAATGTGGCATTGGGATGGCGGATAACCGCTTCACATTTGGTTGCTCCGTTACCGAAAAAATCAATTCGATGCGACTCGAGTATCGTGCCAAAACTCTGTTCATCAACAATCACCGGACGCGTGGCTTCAACCACTTCCAGCGTTTCTGTGAGCAAACAGGTATATACTTCCATTCGACGCGCATCGATCATGGGGCACAACCACCGCCCGTCTCCCTTCGGACTGACTGCGCTGGCCAGCACATGGAGTGAATCCAGCGTGATCAACGGAAGGTCAAGTGCAAAACAGATACCCTTTGCGGTAGAGACACCAATCCGTAACCCCGTATACGAACCGGGACCCGAGGAGACGGCCACAGCGCTCAATTGATTACGCAGCAATCCGGTGGATTGAAAAAGACCTTCGATCATCGGGGTGAGCAAGGCGGCGGCGGCCTGTGGCTCATGAACTTCACGCTCAATGATCAATTCCCCATCTTCATGCAAGGCTACCGAGCAGACTGAGGTTGAAGACTCCAGGCTAAGCACCAAGGACATCAGTGGGGCAATAGAAGTTTCTGATAGGCCGCCTCATCGGCCAATAGCCGTATTGCTTCGAGAAGTTCCTTATCGTGATCAAGGTAAGCTTCCACACGACCGCGGTGCAGTGCGGCATGAAAGCCGATTTCTTCCTCAAGCATCGGTTGAATTTCATCCCGGAAACGTGTCATGTAGCCGGCATGATTGGCTGCGATTTTTGATCGCATGGACTCAAGCGTGGACTGAACATCGCCGGATTTCGGCACGCCAGATGCTTCACTGACTAGTTCCTGAATTTGTTTCTCCAAATCAGTCGCATAAACAAACTTTCTGTCTTTCAGCCAGCTTTCAAATTGCCCGTACTCTTTGTCGCTCAAGGAGAAGTTGACAAATGAGGAAAGCTCCGGATGTTCAAAACAATACCGATTGGCATATTCGAAGATCAATCCGGATTGCACCAACTGGATCAGTGCTGAGCCGTACGGATGACGTTGTACAACCATATCCGGGTCAAGCCCGCCGCCATCATAAACCGTGCGCCCGCGACTGGTCTTGAAAGCCTGTTTAACGGAATCAGCAAATTTCTTGACAGAGCCGTCTTTTTGACGATGGCTATAATCAAGTGCCTGAATGCATCGTCCACTGGGGATGTAATAACGTGCGGTGGTAATCTTTACCTGAGCCTGGTAGGCCAGTTGCCGGGTGGTTTGTACGAGGCCTTTGCCAAACGTCTTTTGCCCGATCAATACAGCGCGGTCATAATCCTGGAGTGCGCCGGCAACAATTTCTGAAGCGGACGCGCTGCTCCCATCAACCAGGACGACTAAGGGCACTTCGAGATCGAGGGGATTGTTCAGTGTCTTGTAGGTCTTGTTCCATTCACTCACTTTACCCCGGGTGGATACTACTTCCCTTCCCTTGGGAACAAACAAGTTGACTATGTTGATTGCTTCATACAGTAGACCACCGGGATTTTCACGAAGATCCAGGATTAACCGTAAGGCACCTTGTTGACGAAGTGAAACCACGGCGGCCTCAACCTCCTTGGCCGCGCCGGGCGTAAACTCGTCCATTTTGATGTAGCCCGTTTGCCGGTCTACCATCCCGTGATACGTCACGTTGTTGATTTTGATTTGTTCTCTTTTCAATTTGAAGGAGAACTCCTTGCCTTGCCGGTTGATCACCAGGGAAACATCCGATTGAGGATTGCCCTTCAACAAGGCACTTATTTCCCGGGTGTTTTTACCGAGTACATTCTTTCCATCGACGGAAATGATTTCGTCCCCAACCTTGATCCCGGCCCGATGGGCTGGAAAATTTTCGTAAGGATGGGTAACGACGTTCTTCTTGTTGATGGTGCTAATGAGTGCGCCAATGCCGGCGTATTGACCGGTCGTTTGAATGGTAAAGGACTCCAACTCTTCCTCCGGAATGAATTCCGTATAAGGATCGAGTGTTTCCAGCATTCCGTCAATGCCCGTTTTAATCAGCGGCTTTGGGTCGACCTCGTCAACATAATAGGCGTTGACCTCGCGGAACAGGGTGGTGAAAATGTCGAGGTTCTTGGCAATTTCGAAATAGGGCTCAGCCGGCGGGGTGAAGGCCAGGAACGCAAAACAGGCCAGCACGGCCAGGCTAATCTTTAGTTTCATGTCGGTTCAGTCGTCGCAAGGAGGATTGAATGGCCTGGTGGATAGTCGCTGAGGGGAGAATTTCCTTGGCTATGTAAATATACGCGAGGGCGAAGTTAGTGGGTTTCGATAGGAGTGTTTTGTTGAGGCGGTAGCCCTCCCGAATACGTCGTTTGAGGGTATTCCGATCGGTAGCCTTGCGGAAAGTACGACTGGGCACCGTGATGAGTACCTCGGACCTGGGACCGGCATTGGCCGGTCGGGGCACAAAAATTACTTTCAGGGGAAATGAGGAAAAAGACGCGCCTTTCTGGAAGAGATCTTCGATCGTCTTCTTCCCTCGGAGCCGTTCTTCTTTCGGAAATCGAAAGTTTCCCATGGCGCAAAGATAGCCTTCCGCCGGGGGACAGGGTGTTATTTGTGCTTGAAGGTCTTTTCGTCAGAGACCGTCAGTTTTTTGCGGCCCTTCTTCCTGCGGGAAGCCAGCACTCTGCGGCCGTTGGCCGTAGCCATCCTTTCACGGAATCCGTGCTTGTTCTTTCTCTTTCGGCGGGAAGGTTGGTAGGTGCGTTTCATGGTCGCGAAAATTAGGGCTGCAAAGATGGCTACGATTTTTTGATTTACAAAAGTGATCGGAGAGGGGGTCGGGCCCTTGGGGGTGAAAGGAATATTAGAGGCAAATTTTGAGGAATTGGCCACGCCTGTTATCTTTGCACTCCCTTTTCGGGTGGTTTAGCCTTGGTCCAGTCGGGACAGGCTCCCAAAGAGGTGGTTTTAAGTCAGTTGACTTCGGTACCCAGGTTGGCAAGGTGATTCGGGAGTATCCCGAGAGACCCGTGCGACCAAGGTAAACGTTCTTTGAATAGATGGAATTGATAGCGGACCCGTTCTTACTCGATAGAGGGTAAGGGCGAGTTGATTCTTAAAATAGGAAGGTTAGACTGAAGCGAGAGCGGGGGTTTAGCCGGACAATAAGGAAAGATGAGGCCA
>JAEUUF010000017.1 GCA_016787645.1 Cyclobacteriaceae bacterium
CTGCCTATATTGTGTCCATTCCCCGAAGTCAAGTTGAACGAGTCTATCAATGAATATGGTTTTTATGCAATACCACCCTCGACTTACCCGTCTCCAGTTTGTTGCCTTCCTTCTGGTTGTAGTGCTGCTTTCCGCTTGCACCGGACCAGACACGAAGCCGGCTGGAGACCAGGCCAATGTCCCCGTATTCACAGTCGATCCTTTTTGGCCGAAGCCACTGCCCAACCATTGGATGCTGGGCGAAGTAGCCGGTGTGGCGGTGGATACGGATGATCACGTGTGGGTGCTTCAGCGGAGGATCCTGACCGACCGGGAGATGGGAGCGGTGGCTACGCCTCCAACTTCTGAATGCTGCGCGCCGGCGCCGGCCGTGATCGAGTTTGACCCGGAGGGCAACGTGGTGCAGGCCTGGGGCGGCCAGGATACCACCCAACAGTGGTTTACCTCCGAGCATGGGCTTTTTGTTGACGACAACCATAATGTGTGGGTGGGAGGCAACAATGTGAAAGACGATGTGATCCTGAAATTTTCGAAGGAGGGGAAACTGCTGCTGCAGATTGGCGAGTGGGGCGTGAGCAAGGGCAGCAACGATACGCTGCACTTGGGTGGCCCGGCCGATATCGCGGTGGATGTGGAAGCCAATGAAGTATATGTCGCCGACGGCTATCGCAATCGCCGTGTGATTGTTTTTGACGCGACAACCGGAGCGTACAACCGGCACTGGGGTGCGTACGGTGAAGTGCCCGACGACAGCCCGCTGCCCCCGTATGTGGCCGGGGAGAAACCCATCCGTTCCTTCCGGAATGTGCACGCGGTGCGGATCTCCCGCGACGGGCTGGTTTACGTGGCCGACCGCGCGAACAACCGGGTCCAGGTCTTTCAGAAGGACGGCAAATTCCTGCGCGAAGCTTTCCTCGCCATCCACACGCTGAACACCGGTGCCATCTGGGACATGGCCTTTTCACCTGACGCCGCCCAGACCTACCTGTACATCGCCGATGGCATGAACATGAAGGTGCGGATTGTTTTGCGGTCCAGCCTGGAGGAAGTGTGCACCTTTGGCCACGGCGGCCGCAACGCCGGCGAGTTTGGATGGATGCACAACATTGCCTCGGACTCAAAAGGCAACCTGTACACGGTGGAGGTTAATCCGGGGAAGAGGGTGCAGCGGTTTGGGGTGGAGGCAAGTGGGCAGTGATTGACCAGAAAACAGAGTAGAATACAGCTACTGACCACCAATCCCCATTCACTCCATCGGCTTACTCAGGTGAAGCAACCCTTTCTCATGGGCAAACTTTACCAGCCCCACATTTCCCCGGCAATTGACTTTGGACAGAATGTTGGCGCGGTGATTAAAAAAAGTCTTTTCGCTAATCTGCAAGCGCTCACTGATCTCGCCCGGGCTGAGTTCCTGACAAATGAGCAGCAAGATTTCCAGTTCACGTGAGGTCAGCTTCTGATAGGATTTGTCTACAGATACATTGCTCTCCAATTTTCTCAAGGCCCTTTCCATAATGTCGTTTCGGTAAAAATCCTTGTCGACAATGGCATACAGTGCCTTCTCCACTTCATCTGGTCCGCACGACTTACTGAGCAAACCGTGGACGCCCAGATCCATAAGCCGGATGACAAAGATTTCTTCGGTGTGCATGGTGAGGATAAGAATCTTGACGTCAGGAAAGTGTTCAGCGAGGTAACGTGTGGTTTCAATGCCACCCAGCACCGGCATCTCCACGTCCAGGATCACCGCATCCGGCTGCCTGGCTTCCACCAGTTGAATCAGTTCTTTTCCGTTGGCTGCCTCGCCTATCTGACCCACGCGACTAAATGTGTTCAAGAGGCGTAACATCCCTTTTCTCACCACGGTGTGATCGTCAGCCAGATAGACAAGCAGGTTGTTCTTCATGGCTTCAAAGGTATAGCGACAGTAACTGACAGCCCTTTGCCACTAGGAGGTTGTCCTATGGATAATTCGGCACCGATTTGCCTGGCGCGTTGCCTGATGCTCCACCAGCCCACGCCATCGGTGGTGAGCTGAGGTTGATAGCCCACGCCGTCATCTTCTACAACCACAAACATGGTGTTTCCCGGGCAAAAGAGGCTGACAAGGATTTTGGTGGCGCCGGAATGTCGGATGCTGTTGCTGAGCAATTCCTGTACAATGCGAAATGTTTGCAAAGCATTTCCGTCGTTCCAAAGGGAGGAATGGTGGGACTCGAAGGATACAGTGATACCTCGCCCGTCAATGGTATTGCATAAGCGTTCCAGGGAGGCGACGAGGCCTGCATGCTGAAAAGCTTCAGGGGTAAGCTGCCAGGCAATGCGGCGTACGGTTTGAATGGACTGGTCGAGAATCTTAATGAGTTCGTCATGTGACTCCCTGGCGGGGTTGGTCAGGGGAACGGACCGTTCGATAAAGGAGGCGTTGAGTTTGGCGGCCCAGAGGAGGGAGCCAACCGAATCGTGAAGGTCTGCGGCGATGCGGATACGGTCTTTTTCCTGGGCATCCAGTTGGGCGTTGCTCATTTGTTCCTGGAAATCAATTTCTAACCTCTGTTTTTGCTGCTGGAGCACGAGGATACGTTTTTGATAGATAAAGAAGAACAATATGATGAACAGGGCCAGGGCCAGTACACCGATTGTGCCCAGGGTCAGGAGGAGGAGGAGTTCATCTTGCGCTGACTCTGCCATACGGCCACGAATAGGAGAATGTTCTTGGTAATGTTAAGCATATTATGCAAAATCCAGATGGCGGAGACGAAGTAATTGAAAAGCATGAAGAGAAACAGATTTCCCCCGAAGTATATCAGGACGGCAACATTCACCCACACCATGGGTATTCGGTGCACAAAAGGCTCGGGTAGATTGTTGAGCAATTGTCGAAAGTAGAGCAGGCTCAACAGAATAAATCCCACTGAGCCCACAACAACCGAGTAGGAATTGATGATAAATGGCCCCTGCAGATAAAAATAATTGGTTACAAAGAACAAACTGTAAATCCCTGTGATCGCATAGAAAAGGGGGTTCTTGATCTTCAGTGCCTCGCGATAAATCACGAGAAAAATAAGGGCCTGTACCAGCAGGTAAGCATTGCCGGCAGGGTAGGTGCTGAGTTTGTTCATGCCCAGAACATAGCCAAGCAGATCAAAAAGGAAGCTACAAGCGGCGATCAACATCACTAACCTGACCACATGGGGGTTTGATTTCCACGTGCGCGAGGCCAGAATCAGAGGCAATAGCGCGGAAAGCCAAGAGGCAAAATTGATGGTCAGGAATAGTGCCATAGGTGAAGCTTGTTGGCGGAGCCTCAGGAAAGGTAAAGAATCCACCTTGCTTCTACAGGTCCGTGCCAGGTGGGCAGAAGGGCGGACATGGCCATGAGAAGTCAAGGATGGCGTTGTCGCCGGGCGCAGTTCCCGGGGAGGCGGGCAGTTGGGGATTGCCTTTCGCATCTGTGCCGACAATCAGCAGTACCTTTTCCTGTTTGTCATTGAGGGCATAATACACCCTGATTCCGGTGCATCCGGGTTGGCGGAGGATCTGATCGAGGATATCCCGCCCGAAGTAATGGGAACGCAACCCCGATGGATTGGTGGTGCGGTGGTTCTGTGCCCACTGGCGGGCGGTGGGAAGGTCAATCCGGCCGCCGTCGGAGCCATTGTAAGAAGGAGTTGTTGCCATAGAATTTGTTGGTTTTTTCTAAAAGCTAGGCTGTTGACGCACTGTTGGTGCTTCTGTTCTGGGAGTAACTCCTATAGCAAAGCAAAAGATCGCTTGGGATAATCTCCTACCCGGTGCCAGCCGGGTTGATTCCAAAAAGCTAGGTTGAGCAGTAGATAATATTTTCTGGTTTTGGTTTACCACCGGGGCGTGGTGCTCCGGTGGTTTCTTCTGTACAACCTGAACTAAACAACAGCTCCAAGTATGTCGCGCCAATCCATCATCGACACCGCAGCTGCTGAAAGCGGTACAAAGGAGAGCCCACCCAACTCCAATAGGACGAAGTACGGTGCATGGTTCGGCTTTGACGGTGCACCCTGGTGCGCCATGTTCGTCAGCTGGGTGTACGACATGGCCGGTCATCCGCTGGGAAAAGTAGAAACCCCGAGGGGCTTCAAGTATTGCCCCTCCGGTTACAATTTCTGGAAGGCCAACAACCGGCTCACGGAAGATCCACAACCCGGTGATATCGTGCTCTTTGACTGGAATGGCGACGGAACGTGCGATCATACTGGCATCTTCATTCGCTGGATTGAGGAGGGAAAAACCTTTGCAAGCTGGGAAGGGAACACATCGGTGAGCAACGATAGCGACGGCGGAGAAGTGATGACGCGCACCCGTAAGAAGTCAGTGGTAAAAGCATTTGTAAACACCGGGTTATTCAATGATAACATCGCTCCGGTGCCATCCACCCTGCGGAGAGGCGATGTTGGCTCAGAAGTGACACGGATTCAAAAGATGTTGTACGATTTTGGCTACGACATGGTGGTGGATGGAGATTTTGGCCCGGGCACAGAAGCCGCGGTGAAGAAATTCCAGGGAGAACACGGCCTCATGGTAACCGGAACCGTCGATGTCGCGACAGAAGGCGCAATCGAATCGGAGAAGAACAAGCCGAAAGTCAAGGACTCCAAACTCACGACGGGCGTGTACCTGAAGAAAGGCGATGCCGGGGCGCCGGTACTTGCTCTCCAGAAGGCACTGAACCGGAGGGGCGCCAAGCGCATTGTGGAAGACGGCGTGTTTGGAGGAGAAACCGTTGTGGCGCTGAAAGCTTTTCAAAAGGCCAACAAGCTTACAGTTGATGGTGTGGCGGGACCGGAGGCTTGCAAACGATTAGGTATTAAGTAAACACCATGAACTTTTTCATCACTAACCGGGAGATCATCAAAGGAAAAGGAGGAAAGGAATCCATCCGGGAAGACGGCAAAGAGAACGCGGCGGACAGACTGCGCTTCGGCGTTTATCAGAAGGGCGTATTTGAGCTATTTCCCGAGCCGGATTCAGAGGTAGAAGCGATATACGCAGATCCACACGACGTTGACGCTGCAAGCCTGAAAGGGTCGGCCCGTTTCTTCCGGGCCCTGTATGATGAACTGATCAAAGGAGGAGAAGAGGCGAAAAACAATAATGTACTCTTCTTTATCCACGGTTTTAATACAGACCTGGATGGTGTACGGAGCGCTTTTGACTGGCTCGAGCGGAGTTACGTTCAAAAGCCAGGATCATCCGTGCGCCATATCGTCATCTTCACCTGGCCGGGGATGGCCCCGCTTATTCCATTTCACTATTTCAATGACCGCAACGACGCCATACATTCCGGGGAGGCGTTGGCGCGGGGCATCGAGAAGGTGACGCGGTTCTTCCGCGAATTCCTGCACGGCGGTGATCGCGATCCCTGCAACCGCGACATCCACCTGATGGTGCACAGCATGGGCAACCGCGTATTGAAACACATGTTGCTCGAACTGGAGCGGAAGCAACTGCGCGTACCGGAATTGTTCGCCGAGGTGCTGCTCATGGCGGCCGACATCGAGTACAACATCTTCGAGCCGGGTAACCCATTTACCCAGCTCATCGATCTGGGAAAGCGCGTGCACGTCTATTACCATGAGAAGGACCGGGTGCTAGACATCTCAAAATACACCAAAAATTTCAGCAACCGTCTGGGAAGGTATGGTCGCAAGAGGTCTGACAGTAACCTCAGCGACGTGTACGATGCCAACGTCACCAACGTGAAGGATGACCTGGATCCTTCGTTGAAGACGGATAAGGGGAATCACTGGTATTACTATAGTTCCAGTGCGGTTGTGGAGGATGTGTTGAACGTACTAGGAGGAGGTAAATCGAAGTTTAAACCATAATAGAATTTTATGCCAACTTTTCGATATCGTAAGCAGGTTGTCGTCGGCGACGATGAAGAGGTGATACTGGAAATAAAACTTCCTGACGCAGGTTCGACGTCCTATCACTTCATCGATGTTCCTGGCCCAATCGACCGAGAAAGAACAGGAGAAGTGGATGAGATTATTGGGACAGGTTCCGAGTTGAAGGCGGAACGGACAGTGATTCATTCTTCTCCCATAAATGTCAATCCCAATATGGACGACATACGGCAGGAGATCTACATCAACGGAGTGCAAATCGTTGATCACATCAATCTCAAGAATGTGGACCAAACCCCCTTGGTGATCACGACTATAGTTTTCATTTAACGGATATTATGAAAGCAAGTGTTTTAGGGTGTTTGATCCTTGTGCCGGTGCTCTCAGTTGCGCAAAATGCAGACAGGCTTAGTTTGCTCAAAGCTCCCTCTTCTCCGGCGTCCGTCGTAGCTGGAATCCAACCCAGTTCCATTACAAGTCCCAAGTCGTGGGAAGCAGTGGAGGCAGCAGTTTTTAATAATTTTTCCAATGAAAACGGGTCATTTGTTGTGCCCAATGATTTTGCCATTGAGGTGAGTCCTTATTGGCTCAATACCACAAAGAAGAGAACAATAGAAGATTTCCTTCTTCCAAAGGGAGGTCAGTCATTCATGCAGAATTTGTCATTTTCCGTAGCATCAACGAAGAGCTTTATGGTCAATGACTCTGTTCATTCAGAAGCGATTGGCTTTGGTATCCGGAGTATTTGGATCTTCGAGGATAAGGACTCCCGGAAGGAGAAAGAGGAGCTGCTGAAGGAGGTGGATGCGAAGGGGCCGCGCAAGGTCAAACTCTCCAAGTATTCGGAGGATGTGAATGAAGGGAGATTTGCCACCAAGGAGGAGTTCATACGGAAATTTCTCAACAAAGTAGACACAGACGCGTCGCTGAAAATTGACCGATCCAGGCTGGAGCAGCATTTGAGAAGGGGACTTTCCGCAGACACCTCCCTGATACGCAATCAGGTTGGTGACATCATAGATGAAATTCTCGGGTTTGACCAGAATGTATCGAGACTCACGGAGCTTCAAAAGGAGCCTCAGGGATTCAAGATTGAGATAGCCGCCGCCGCTTCGCTGAACTTCCCCACCAACAAGACAGATTTCTCATACGTGCCGAAGGCTGGATTTTGGATAACACCTTCCTACCAGCCAAAGGCACAAAACATCCAGTTCCTTGGTGTGATCAGGTTCTTCCACTATAACCGCGACTTCTATTCAACCTATACATCGGATACCAGCTCTTTTGACAACAGTTGGGACTACGGGGCGCGTGTTGTGTTCCGGAAGGACCGGTTTTCCATAGAAGCAGAAATGATCGGCCGGTCATCCAAAATCATACTCCAGAGCTACACCGATTCTAACGGCGTGAAGACGACCCGGAGCAAGACAGACTCAGACTTTCAATGCCTGATCAATTTCAACTATCGACTGTCCGATGCAATAGTACTCTCCTACAATTTTGGGCGAAAATTCTCTCCGACTTCAGAAACCGGCAACAACCTTGTTTCGACCGCTACTTTGAATTTTGGTATCGGAGCGCCAAGGTTGAGTAATATTTCAAATTGATTCGACAACGTTTCTCAGCGACATGGAGCCATCAAATTCTTAACCCTATGAGATACCGAATTGTATATTACTCAACCATCTTATTTTCAATGGGATTGATTGCTTGCCAAAAGCAGGGTGACCGCGGTGAGTCTAGTCGTTTCACGGATTCGGCTTCGGCGCCAGCAGCGGATACGCTGGCTGCGGCTTTTCCTGACTCGATTACTTATCTTCAAGACAGCACGCCTCTTGCAGAAAGCAGCGCACCTGTCAAGTTTAAGAAGGCGATTCGGAAGGCCACCTTGAACAGGGTTCCAGCCCCGGATGCATATGGGTTGCCCAGGAGAATTGAGTACAGCATACCCAAAAACAGGTTCAATGTCGGCGAAACATTGGAGGTTGAAATCATGCTGACCGATTCTGTAGGGGAGCGTGTTGATGCAAGGAAAATGTACGTGATATCGGCACGCTGTACATACTTCGAGTCAAAAGAAACTGAAAACCTTGAGGTGAAAATCCAAGAAGGAAGCAATGGCGTGATCTTGAAAGTGCCTTTGAAGCACAGCGGCCCCTTGTCCATCATTCTTGAAAGCGAGGAGCTTAGAGGAACAGAACTCTTCCTAAAAGTTCTGGGAAACGATGGGTCATCACGAATGACTCGTCGGGTGAGCAACGTGTTTCATTTTGTCAGCCTTGTTCAACCTCAAGGCCTTGTGGTAAAAGTCAATCCACCCTATTCTTCGGATGGATACTTTCGGGCTGATGGAATTGACGAAGCCAAGTTGTTTTTCTACCTGGATGGTCCAGCTGACATTGTTGCTCCTGTTGTGACCGTAATGATAGTAGCCTCCAGTGGTACGTTAAGCCAGGGCACTGTTCAACTTGAAAATACGGTTTCAGTTTCTCCCATAGTGACACTGCGATCCACCCAACCGGGCACGATCCAGGTATCCTGCCACTCTACGAATCCAAACGTTCCTATGGATTCCGCCAGCGAAACAATTACGATAAGATTCGCCAAGCCAGTGGATGCATTCTACCCCGACACCATTTCAGCTGAAACGCATCTCCTTAGTTTCGCGCAAATCACAATCGTTCCAAAGGACAAACAAGGAAACCCCATCGAGGTGGATAAGAATGTTTCCGTATTCGCCCGGCCGACAAGGTCAGATATTGTTAAGGTAAGTCCTGACAATGAAGTGGTAATAACGCCATCAAAGCTTGGAGCCACATTCAATTTGGTTCCGATTTCTCTGGGGCAGGACAAGGTGATACTGTCTGTAAGGAATTATCCCGACAGGATCATAACTGTAACCATTATGTTTCCTTATATCTACCTCATCCTATCGACTGCGTTCGGGCTGCTTGGCGGATTTCTTAAAGTCATGATGGCTAACAAACCAGACCGTAATTATTGGAACGTGCCAGTAGGGGGGTTATCCGGGAACATTGCTATTCTCGCGGCACTTTTCTTTAAAGTAGGTAGCTTAACCGAAAGCGTTGTGCTCAATCAATTCGTGTTTTGCCTGGTGGCCTTTGCAGGGGGTTGGGCCGGACCGAGGGCCGCGGATTGGTTGGCTGACCGCTTTTTCCCTCCTAAAGACTCACAACCGACAGCACCAGCAAACACTGCGGGCAATGAATGAACTAATCAACTGGTAAGTCGTAATACCAGGTTTTACCGTTCACCCTTGAATGGGCCTAATATCCGATCAAGCCCTGAGAACTATAGCGTAGGATTATGACTCCTTGGCTCGGTTAGCCGGGCCGGCGTTTTTTCGACAGCATGCGCTTCTTGTCCTTCGCTTTGGTGACATCGAGGTTGAATCTTATCTTAAGCTTAGCTTCGATCATGAATCGGCGGTAGTCGGACATGTTACCCAAAGCCTCCTTGTAATTTGACACCCATTTCACTCGCTCGGAATACCTTGATTTGGACATGGCTTTCAAAAGCCCCACATAGGCAAATCCCTTCTGCATTTTCGTGGGCACTTTGTTGACATCCTCCACCTGGAGCCGCTTGGGCTTGTCGTAATATTCAACCAATGCGCCGATCAGTTCTTGTTTCTGTTTTTCAAGCATTTCTTTTCTGGCCATTGACCTTTCCTTCTGCAGCTTAGAACCTTCCTTCCTCTCTTTGAAAAACAGTGCGGCCAGTTTGTCCTTGAGTCGATCCAGCCAGTCTTTGCATCTCCAGCCTGAATCCGGAACACCTGGAAGGGAGTCTGGTGCATCGCTTCTTGGTGCAGAAAGCGAAAACAGGTGTTCGAAGTTGTTGGCGGCTCGGTCTCGTTCTGTCAAAGGCGCTATACCAAACATTGTCTCTATAGTGGCCAGCACCGAAGTATGATCATATAAGGTGTGATCAATCAATCCCTTGGAGGTAAAAGGTGACACAATGATTGCTGGTACCCGGACACCATATTGGTTGAACTTGAAGTTATTGTGGTTATTCTCAGGCAAGGTAATGTCGCCTGGAGGAACTGCGACGGGAGGAGCTACGTGGTCGTAAAAGCCTCCGTGCTCATCGAAGGTAATGATGAGGGCGCTCTTCTCCCAGACGGATGAGTTCCGTATCGTCTCGTAAACCCGCTTGATGAGCTTTTCACCGCGAGTTACGTCATCGATCGGGTGCATAGAGTTTCCGCACGAAAAATCCTTTGCGCCTGTAATTACGTTGCCATAGTCAGGTTCAATGAAGATATAGCGGTCATTGAAGTCACTCCGGCTGAGGGTTGATTCAAAATCCTCAAAGTCGATGAATCGTTCGCGATAGGCATCCAGGTTCATGCCGCCAAGGGCGAAGGTGATCGGAAATTCGTCACCTTCAAATACAGACCAGTCCAAGCACTTGTCGTCCAGTGCATCGAAGATATGACCATGTTGAAACCGGTAGCCATCCACCGTTGTGGCCGTCACGATGTCGAAGCCCCCCGGGCTATCGTCTAGCCCTCCAGAAGTAGCCGCATGGAGAAAAAATCGGTTGGGCCAGGTGGGCCCGGGCATTGATGAATACCAATTGTCGCAAATGGCAAACTCCTTGGCCAGCGTATTCAAAATTGGCAGTTGGGCAGGAGTGAAGCAATCCATCACGCGACGAGGCAAGATGGATCCGCGCTGAATGTGATTATAGAGAAACCCTTGGTTATTAATCGCCGGGTAGGCGGCCGCAGGGTTGTAAAGAGCACCTCTTCCACAGAGTTGAATCAACGTGTCATGAAACTCATGGCCTGGGTCCTCATGGTCATAATCCGATCCCGACGGATCAATTTTGAAATCCGCCGGAGTGCCTACCGGTACGCGGGTGCCGGTAGGATCATCGGGATCCACATTGAAGTCGCGGGCTGGATCGCATCCATTGACGACCGTGGCAGCGCCGGTGACGGCATCCGTGCCGGCGATGTTACTGAAGCCAAGCATGTGGTCGAATGACCGGTTCTCAAGGGCCAATACAAAAAAATGCTTGATCTTGCTCTTCTTGCGACTGGTGAATCGACATGCGACAAAATCCCAGACCACACAGACAGCTTCAAGGATAACTCCGAACGCACTGCAGACCGCCTCCATAATCCAGCCCATGGTCTTGCACACGGCAATGAGAACCCATGCAAATCCCTGGCAAACCAGGTTTGCGACCCAGTGCCAGGAGACGCAAACAAGATGCTTGACCCAGACCCAGGCATCGCAAAACCAGGAGCAAGGCACCCAATCACAACACTCGTAATGCCCCCTATCTTCTTTTCGGTCGCATTCATTGTACCCTTCGTCTCTCCACTCTTCGCATTCATAGGACCATTCCTCCGCCGTTTCCACGCAGGTATAGACCAGCTTTTGTGTCCACAGCTTACAATAGAAAGTGAACATGTTGACATATTTTCTACATGCCATAGGATTGTGTTTTAGTTAATCTCAGCTTTCTCATTTCAAGAATGTTTGCCAACAGCTGCGAACCCACGATGCCAATTATCTTTCCTGCCAGCGTCGCTGCCAGGAAGATTCCGACACAGTTCCACAAGTTGAGGTCTATCCCTGCTGATAATTCGTTTCGGAAAAAGTAGAGCACAAAAAGTATACAGAGCGAACCGAAACCAAATTGTGCACCCATGGCGCAACCACATGCGTTTCGATACTTGGCGATACGCTTGTCAAGTCTGATAATTCTATCGTTGTCCATAGGGTATACTTTAGTGAGTAATGCCATCAATACTCAACTCGTTCAAAACGAAAGCACTCACCCTTAGAGGGAGAAAAGGGTTGAGGGCTCACTGATACTGGTTTAACTAAACTAGCAAACAAGAATTAAAGAGGCAGGAATTTGCTAGCAGTAACTCCTACGCTAAATCATGGTGTTTGATGGGATCTTCCCAAATTATTCTAAAATCATTGACCCCGCCTGAAACCAATCAACTTCACCAAAACCCCGTCAAATGCAACACTTGAGTAGAAACGTTCTCCTGAGCCTTTGTGGGATCGGAGCCGTTGTTGTCGTTGTGCTTTATGTACCGTTTGAAGATCATCCCATTTTTATCTTAAACATAGGGTTGGCTATTCTGTGCATCATCGGCGCTGTTCTATTCCTCATTTACTCACCGGTCGAGCAAGGAGCGCTCAGTGGCAAAACACACAAGATCATGTTTGGTATTTCCGCATTCCTGGCCATTCCATTTCTGTTCTTCGCTACCACACTTACTTACAAGGAATCGGCAGAAAAGATAGATGCGTCATTTATTCGACGAGATTCAATCATTCAGTCTGCGTTAAATCTCTCGGATTCAAATCTGGCTCAAATCCAGAAATTGAAGAATCAATTCGTTCTTATCAATGAAATCAAGCAGCCGCATCTCTTTATGGCGAAATCATTCAGTGCCTTCATGTTCGCCTTCTCCATCTTCCTTACTGCTTTTTCCATTGGTTCTGCGGTCATTGCTGCTATGGTGCTGAAGGCAGGGTGGACTGACTCACTGAATGATTACGTAAAGATCAGCATGGTAATTGTGTTCTTTTATACTACTTTTTTTGGGGTCATCTCTAACGTAGTGAATACAAAGGAGAGCGTGAAGAATAACTACGCCAAGTACAATCAGTTCACGGGTGTGCAACTGGACATTGTCGGCCTTCTCCAGGATAACAAAGGGCTCATTGGAAGAAAGGAACTGGACTCCCTTGATTTCTATATCGATAGAATCAATTCTTTTATCAAGGAAAATCAAGCGTTGTATTTTGACACTTCAGACGACAAGGTGCCAAAGGAAGTGAAGTCGCCCATTTAATGCGATAGATGGACCGCATGATTAATGCTGTTGTAAACCCCAATTTAACCAGGGAACCTAACCCTTGTGATGGCTAAACGACTTTCCTTCGATTTCTATCCCTTTGGGGGATATGGATCATGGCCATAAGTCCATTCTGTTCGAAATTGATTATTTGTTCCTTGCACCAGTACTTGAGCATTGTGGCCATTGATTCCACTACTATGTGCTGAGTCGATGGCAACTCGGATGGCCTCTGCCTGGGTGTTATAGGGTCCGTATTGCTTCTGTTCAAAAGTTATCATCCATTGCTTCTGATGGTAGACAACAAAATACTGTAGACGTGCCATTAGGTATTGGTTAAGCTTGGCTACTTTCTGATCCAGTGCTAAGGTGCAAGAGAGACACCAGAATATATGTTCAGTAGTAGTAGTAACTCCTAAGCGGGCATTTCTGTGGTAGAAATTCCCCTTCTCTAGTCCTTTGGCATAGCTGTACTGCTCCCATATTGCCCCAGGCAAATGCCCAAACTGCATAAAGTAGGTTTTAGACCGAATCGCTTTGCGGCACTAATCTCATCTGCCCACTCTGCAAACCGTGAATGAAAACCTGGAGCGGAACTTAAAGACAACAGCCAACAGGTTTGCTTTGGTACGTGGTAACTGACCCGGGATACTTATGGGAAATTGTCAACTGGTAACTAGTGCCAATCCATTCCACCGTGTTTCGAGTATGGTGAGTCTTTTTAAGATTGTTGAATCGGCTGTTTTGAAGTTGATTGCATCCAGGAAGAAATATTCTCCCCAATTTCCTTTTGCCATTTTCCTACATCATGTTGCACGCTTATCCCAATGAGACTGCATTTCTCCGGCGCTTCATTGCCATCAGGATCAAAGTAGTTTCCCTTGACGGTTGCAAACTCTCCCGGGTAGACCAGGGCCACCTTATTCGCGGTGAAGTACTTGTGATAGACAAAAAGCTGTTTCAGATCGTCATCGGCAGGCCTCTGTCCCTGGAGGTTCTTCCACTTCGTATCAAGAACGACGCATTCGTGACCGTCAGTCTCTACCACGATGTCCGGTCTTATGGAGGCCGTGTATCCCATTTCAGGCTTCCAGAACCTTTTCCTCGCTTGTGGATGCACGTGGAAGGAGGGATGGGTTTTAGCGAATTCCCGAAACAGGGATATATAGATAAAGCGCTCCCACAGGAGGTTCATGTCGAACATCAAGGCAAGGACATGGTTGCTGCCCCGTGAAAGGTCAGGATGAAAATTCAGCAACAGCAGCCTTGCGATCTCCATCGATTTTCGGTAGGGTTCCGTTTTTCGATCGTAGTGCAGCCTTGTGAAGGTGGATTCAGAAACCCGGATGTCATCCATTTCAGGGAACCATAGCGATAATGTGGCGGCCCTGCTGAATAACAATGGGTTGGTGTTGATTCGCTGAACCAGCTTAAGTGCTTTGTAAAGGATCTCGTGCAGTTGGTGATGCACGTCGTAAGCCGTGTGCCTCACATAAAACCGCTCTTTGTGCAGCACGTTCTGACGCAAGTGTTTTGGAAAAAGGATGCTCCCCTTGAGCGTCTTGCAATTGCCCTCGTCTGTCCGGTATTTCTTCACCAGGCCGCGATGAAGCAATCCCTCCAACTCGGACAAGAAAAGCTCAAAGTAAAGATCAAGGATGGAGTTTGCCCTCAGTTTCAGGGAACTGCTGCTGGTTGCCCGGACTTCGAATATGCCGGTTGCTTTAAGCATGGAGATAAGCATAGTCCGCCAGGTAGCTTCGTCAGCCTGCTTATCTGCTTTTGGCAATACTTCAATAGTGGTGTTGCCTACCTGAATTACACCGACGTACTCGTTGAATTTGACCCCGTTGTGAATCAGTGAGAAAAAGGGGACTCCCTTTTCACCATAGTATGCCTGCAGCGACTTCAGCTGGTCGGTCGTCAGACGAATGTTATCCGCTTTCAGGGATTCATGTTCATAGACTACAATGGAATTGGCGGTTCTCATTTTCTGAAAAGCGAGGATAATGCACCCAGGAACTCTCCGCTAGTCATTTCCAAAACGTTCCTCAATCGGTAAACCCTGCGTTCTAACAATTCACTTGTTTCATAATCCGGAAAATCGGCAAAGAGGGTTTCTTTCTTATTAATTGAATTGTCCTCAAAAAAAGCTGATCCAAGCACCAGACCGACCCTGCCAATGTCTCCATAGAAGTACTCCTGCAACAAGGGATTGATCTTGTTCTGGAAAGCAGTCTTCAATGAATCCAACGAATCCACATCCATGAAATAGCTGTGGCCAATCAAGTGATCCTTGTCGAGTAGCTTTTCAATCCGGGTATTGATGCAGGTGAGCAATTCTGCCAGGTCAACGCCTTCAATGATTCCGTTTTGGTCACGTGACTTTCCGTGACTGCGAATCAGGTCGGGTCTCGGCATCATTTCTTTGAAGCTAAAGCGACGGCGGAGTGCTGTGTCCAGGGCCTCCACGCTACGGTCGGCGGTATTCATGGTTCCGATAATGTGAATATTGGATGGAACCGAGAATTTCGTTTTGGAATATGGCAATTCTACTTCGATAGCATTGGCAGCGTTTTCACGCTTGTCATCTTCGATCAGTGTTATCAGTTCGCCGAAAATCTGGGAAATGTTTCCCCTGTTGATCTCATCGATGAATAGTGCATAGTTATTGTCTGGGTCTCTTCTGGCCCTTGCACAAATTCGCTTGAAGATTCCTTCTTCAATGCTGTATCTCACCACCTCGGCATCCTCCTCCATTATGGGTTTTATGCCCTCAACGAAGTCTTCATAAGAAAATGATTGGTGAAATGTCACGAATTCGTATCGCTTTATTATCTCATTTGTTCCCCGCTGGGCAGGTGCTTTAGAGGCCGCCAGCAGTTCCGTTACTTCAGGGGCTTCAGCCTCAACAATCGTAGTGTCAATCGTCCAGTTACCTTGCGAGTCCTTGTCAAAAAAGAGCGGTTCATTTCGGAGCGCATATTTTACATGCTCACATTCCTGTTTTGTGTGCTGCTGAAGCATAGCCCATATCATGGCCCTGGCATTCTTTTGAGCGGATACGCTGTCTTTTATTTGAAGCAATCGATGATTGAGAATATCCGTGACCCGGGCGGTTTTAAGGTCAAGCACAACAGCGGCAACCACCTGCCACCACGTGTATTTTAGTACCAGCGATGTCAGTTTTTCCTGCTCTGAAACTTCTTCGGGTGCCGACGTGAACAAGGGGTAGTAGGTATTGATCAATTCGTAGGTCTTTCCGGTGCCCGGAGGACCATAGAGGATTTGATTTAGCGGCATTTTCATTCCTGAAATGTTTTCTACATAGGTTGATTCCGGATCAGCGACCACGCTTCTGTTGTTGGACACAAGCCGTGTCCTGAAGTATGGCTCGAATATCAGTTTGTTGGCTTCACTAAGTTCATCTGGTTCAATTTCTATGCACGTGCTGTTGTTGTTCGGTGCCCACCACTTGCTTGGACCCTCATATTTGGAGTCACTGACAGGATCGACAATCGATTCGAAGGTTCGCTGAAGCCAGCCAGTATGGTTGGCAAATCTTTCGCTTGACTCTGTAGAGTCACTTGTGATGCGGCCAAATAGTTTCATTCCACCCTCATTGTTGCCGTGGGTTAGATAGAAGTAGTCACCAACCCCCATTGACTTCACAAATGCCTCAGCTTGAGTTTCTTTGGTAGTTCCCTTACCTCGTGTATCCTTATGAACCACAATAAGCGACCGGCTGACACAATTGTTCAACTCTTTTAGGGGGAGGCTACCCATTGAAATCTTGAAAACCCGCGCATCTCCGATTTCAATCTCTTCAATTCCCTTGGCAAAAGTAGTGTACAGAATATCTTGCGCGAGTAATGTGTGACTTGGGTCACGGTAGGCACCTGGAGGAATTAGCTCATCTACCATGCTAATCAGCTCCTTGTCTTTGTTGATATAGTCGCTAATCAGGTCCTTTACGAGTTCCAGGTAGTGCACGTACTTTGAACCTTTCTTTTTGGGCTCAATCCCAAGTTGTTCGCAGTATTTCCGGTAGAAGCCATCTTTGTAGAAAGTATATCGGCCCGGATCATGATAGGTGAGGAATGTGGCAATGGATCGCTCATCGTGGTGATGGGAATGTTTACCTCCAACTCCACGATAGATGGTCATGATCTGTTGGTCAAATTCTTCAATCCGTTCGATGAGCGGTTTTGCTTCATTGAAGAGCAATTGAAAGCATTGGCGGTAGGGTTCAGAAGCAGTCTTCAGAATGTGTTTGCTGACAGCAAAAACCATCGGATAAAGAAGGTTCTTGAACTTAATTGAAGTTATCTCATTGCCGAAATCCTTTGCCTCGGTACGTGGCCTCCCCTGGAATTCGCCCAGCAGTATCCATTTATAGATCTCGTCTTTGAGCCGTGTTTCCCTGACATTCGTTTTATAACGCTCAATGATCTGCTGGATAGGATCTTGTTCTGGTTTTTTCAGGTATTTGTCCACAACCTCCGGGTTTTCCCTTGACTTCTCTAATTCCCTGGTTTCCGCTTTTGGAACTACGCTGAATCCGTGATTTCTCAGATATTTGAATGCTTCACTACGCTCTCCACCCGAAAAATGGTTGTGATCGATAAACTTGCCATCCCGCACGTGGCCAGCTAGAGACAATACATATTTAGGTGGGTACGTGATTTTATTGTACACTAAATCATATGAAGTGGATCTCCTTTCCGGCGGATAGCCTTCTTCATTGATTATGCCGAGGGCCTTAAAAATGTGGTCCCAACTAATTCCCTTGAAAAGGTCACTTTCTGCCATAATTGTTCCTAAAGAATTCTAAAATACAATTGAACCTACTATACCGACGTGTGCTGGATTGAGCCTGGAATGATATCCCTGGCTCACTCATCCTCTAACAATGTGTGCAACCAAGTGATATGAGAGCTAAGGGCATCAAGGTCTGGGAATAGCGATGCTTTGTTAACTCCGAATCTGTCCAAATCACTTCTTAAGTCGGAGAAGTACTTAGGTTCAATTACAAACTTCACTAGTCGATTCTTATAGTTCTTATTTGTCTCAAATGAAATGAACTTGTTATTGGTAGCATCAAGTCTGTGAACAGAAAACCAGCCTAATTGCGTGGTTACGCGATTCGACACTACACTTGGCTGAAACAGTTGAGTCCTCGGAATACTGAAGGGGTCGGGCCGCTTTGAGCTTTCAATGATATCAAGGTTAATGATCTCATTGTCATTCGGCGAGAACATCCACACAACTCCTCGAGTTTCCTTGTTGTTCAGATTGTTGCTTGGTTTTTCAACTGCAAACCATAGTGCGGCTAATGGATTGATTGTCCAATCCAATAGTCTGGTAGGAAGACCGTGATGTTGAGCAAGCGTGAGCCATTCCCAGGGATTCTTCGGAACAACCGTAATATACGGGACGGAAAGTCTTTTGAATTCCCTAAAGAGTACTCTTTCATTATGGAGAATATTACCGTTTCGATACTTTATTCGGCCAACCTTTGGAATTAGTGGCTTATCAGAATTCTGACCTCTGAACAGCACGGTGTCCTCAGTGCAATGGGTCTTTACATCCTTCACAAAAGCTGCAAAGGACTCGACAGAAACCGTTTTGTATGGAAAGTTCATAGATGCTATCCAAAATATCGCTGCATCAAACTCTGAAATAACTTCTCCAGCTCCCGCTCGCTTTCCCGCTGCCTGGACCGAAGGCGCTCGACTTGCCCGACCAGCGTGGCGAATTTGTTCTGGAGGGGAAGAGGTGGCAAGGGAATCTTAAATCCCATCAATTTGTCCTTAGATATATTGGGCATTGAACCAGCACTTCCCGTTGCTAGTGACTGAATTCTTTTCCGGAATCGCATTTCATTAAACAGATACCAGATATAATAGCCTGAAATAATACCTGAATCGTAGTTTAACCTAAATATGGTATCGGACATCATTAACTTCCTCGGAGTGTCGGTTACATAAACAGTCGCACCTACCAACTCTTTCGTATTCTTCCTACTAAAAAGGACGTCACCCTTTCTTACCTCGATATTCTCCCTTCCCGAAAGCAGCTTCGGTAGCGTTTTGTTTTCATGAGGATTAAAAACCCTATAGGTAACGGCTCCTAATTTCAAAACTGCCCATTCATCATCATGTGATCTGGAGAATTCCTCGCAGACCGGGCTCCATCCACTATCAATATTTCTAATGATTGTTTTTAATGAAACCACCTCCCACCCCCTCTCGTTCCTCACCGGATCCCCAAACATCTCCAGAAAGGCCGACTGAAGAAACTGCTCCGTGAGCCGGTTGGCCTCCCAGCGCTTATGACGGGCGGCGTCGGCTTGTTGGAGGATACATGCTATATCTTGCTGGATTTTAAGGTCTGGAAGCGGGACCTTTATTTGTCTTAAATCTTCAAATGTTATCGCGTCAAGTCCTGTTGTCTTCTTAGTGATACGTGACATGTCTACCTGAGTCATATAGTAGTAGAAATATTGTCTATCCAAGACCCGTCCATTCAATATTTCCAACGCGCAAACATGGCTTACTATGACGGCATCAACACCAAGAATTGCTCTATGATTCAAGGCGACAGATCCACTTCTCGGTAGAAGCAAAGCACCGCTTTTCACGGGTTTTAGATTTTTCTTCTTTACATACTGTAGATTTAACTTGTCTTTGATTTCTGTGAGGTTGTTTGTGTGGTGATAAGCCCCCAGGTCTCTCATTCTCAAGAAGGGAATAACACCATTCTCAAATGCCTCTTTTTCGGATGGCGCTGGTTTTCCCCCAATTACATTGCACAACTCGCCAATTGTTTTCGTCTGCATCAAGAACTTTTCTTAATCGCTATTATGTACTCAACGATTTCTTCTTCCAGTTTCATTACCTTTTCCATCAGCACCTCCGGCTTCTCATACTCCACCACCTGGTGCTCAATCGGCTTGTACCGTGAGAGGCTGAGGTCGTACTTGTTCTTGCGGATTTCTTTGGTGTTCACCCGGACCACCTTCTTGCTGTCACTTTTCTTCTTTGACCGTGAGGTCCATTCTTTCAAAATATCAGGGATATCGTTGTCGACGATCTTCTGGCGCTTGTCGTCGAGGGAGAAACCGTCGGCCTGCATGTCGTAGAACCAGACGTCGTAGTCTTTCTCCGGCTTAGCTTTTGTAAACAGGACCACTGCCGTACTCACGCCAGCGTAGGGCTTGAACACGCCGGAGGGCATGGAGACGATGCCTTCCAGGGTGCAGTCGTCCACGAGCACTTTGCGAACGTCCCGGTGGGCGTTGCTGGTGCCGAAGAGCACGCCGTCGGGGACGATCACAGCTGCGCGGCCTCCGCTTTCGAGGAGGTCGTGGATGAGTTCAATGTAGAGCAGTTCGGTCTTCTTGGTCTTCACCCGGAAGCGGGCGTTGAGGTCACTCAGGTCGATGCTGCCTTTGAACGGCGGGTTGGCCAGGATCACGTCGTACTGCTGCTTCTCGGTGAACTGCTTGCCCAGCGTGTCGGCGTAGTGGAGGTTGGGGTTGTCCACGCCGTGGAGCATGAGATTCATGGCGCCAATGCGCACCATGGTGGGGTCAAAGTCGTAGCCGGATAGGGCCCGGCTCTTGAGGAACTTGTGCACCTTCGGATCAATCTTGTCACCAATCAGGTTGTGGGGCTTGCCCTCTTCGTCGTAGGTGAGGATATCTTTGGAGGTATTGGTCTCCAGGATGTGCTCGTAGGCCGCCACGAGAAAGCCGGCCGTGCCCGCGGCGGGGTCGCAAATGCGGTCGCCGGGCTTGGGATCGAGCAGCTTCACCATCATGCGGATAATGTGCCGGGGCGTGCGGAACTGGCCGTTCTTGCCGGCTGTGGTGAGCTGCCGCAGCAGATATTCATACAAGTCGCCCTGCACATCGATGTTCTGCTCGCTGATGTGCATGTCGTCGATGATCTTCACCGCTTCCTGCAGGAGGGAGGCCTTGGGAATCATGAAGGTTGCATCCTCCATGTGCTGGGTAAACGTGCTCGTCTCTGTGCCCAGGTTACGCAAAAAATCAAACACCGTGTCGCGCACATGCTTGAGCATCTCATCCCCCGGCAGCTGCGACCAGTAGCTCCATTTGCACTTCTGGCTCTTCTTGTTGAATACTGATTTATACTCGAGTTTCCTACGCTTCGCCCCCGCCGCGTTGGCGTTATCAATATCCTCGAGGCGCTTGAGGAAAATGAGATAACTCATCTGCTCGATGGCCGTTAGCGGGTTGCTGATGCCGCCGGACCAGAAGCGGTTCCACAAAGTGTCTACTTTCGATTTGAGATTGGTGTCGGTCAGCATTTTTTATTACAATAAGGCCGCCTTCGCTGAAGCTCCAGCCTCCATTACATTTCGGTCGGACAAGCCGGCAGGCGATGCCGGAAGTGGGAACAGAGGGAATCAACTTTTGACTTCAGATTTAGGCCAGTTAGCATGTTCGAATTCTTAGTTTGTGATCATTATGGTGAATACTCAGCGGAAATATTTGAGATCCCTATTGTTGAACGCAGGTAAAGTGCCTTCAAGGATATTTATGATGATCTTATTCATTTCTTCATCCTCAATTGCTCCTGATTGGAATTTGACTGTGTTTTTGTTTTCCTTTTCAATTTGCATATTGATAATCTGATCGGCATCACAAACAATTGCAAGGTTTGGATTGTGGGTAACGATAATAATTTGTCTTTTCTCCTTTATTTTCTTGATGAAATGCACTAGAATATGATAGACACTTTCATTGTCTAGATTTTCTTCAGGCTGGTCAATAATCAATGGAATGTCATCATTGTCAAGTATAAGATAGAAAATAAGCAACAGTGCACCTCTCTCACCAGGAGAAAGTTCTTGAAGGGTTTTATTGCCTAACTTAAGGTTGTATACAGGTTGCAGGAACTCTGCATCATATACGAAATCGTAAAGCTGATTCAGTTCGACCCCTTTTCGCAATTGACTAGTTATTTCAACGGGTTCGCCAACTGAAGTCCTTCTGTCATTCTTGAGGTTATCAATTATTTCTTCCGCAAACGCAAGGAAGCCCTCTTTCGTGTTGAAATTGGTTTTTTCAATTATGTCATTAAGCCTCTTGTAACCTTCCTCTTTGCCACAGAATGTGCCAATTCTCTGTTGATTTATAAGCCCAAAAAAGTTGTCAACGAAAGAACGAAGGTCTAGACTAACGTCAATCTTAACATCATACTTCTGTTTAAGCCCTTTGAATTCATCTATGAATTGCATTACAGGCTGAAATAGCTCTTTCCTTATTGCCAACAAAGCGAGTTTTTTTGAATAGATAGACTCGACAAAATCCTTTCTTTTCTCTTTCAGTTTGGAAAGTTCTGATGGCAAGTCGTTGCTCAAATATGTAAGCTGGGCTTCCAAGTATTTCAGCGTGCCCTCCAATTCGGCGCTCCCTTCAATTCGATTTGTCTTCTTCTCCCAGGTTTTTAGGTCGTCAAGGTATTTCTGTTGTTGCTTAGCTGGTTTGTCTAGGATATCCTGCCCCTGCTTCAAGTCGTCGTTCAATTTGTTAAGCCTGTCTGTCTTGCTGTCAGTTGTTCCTACATCAACTAATCTGTCAATGTTATCAATGTCTTGCTGAATATTCTTGGTGATGGAAACAATTTTGGAAGTATCGAGCTTATAGGTGAATACGTCGGTTGCGTTGATTCCGTTCTTTGTAAGAATGTCGATATGGATATGGGATGGGTCAATGATCTTCTTGAGTTGTTCATCAAGATTGTTAAAATATTGGGTTGCACGAGTTAGCTCCTCCTTCTTGATGGAGAGTGCCGTCTTTTTACCTTTCAAACCGGCAATTTCTTCTTCTAAAGTTTTGATCTGTTCTCTATATTCGGTAAGGCGTTCGACTAATTTTTTACTTTCCTCGCTTGCCTCACCAACTTCAGGTTGAACCGGCTTTGTGGCTTCGTGAGACTTCAGTTCATCTCGTCTTAATTGTAGCTGGTTTTGTACGGACTCTTTGTGGGTCCCTGTGGCCTTGCTCTCAAGTGAAACAAGTTCCAAATTCAAGTCATGGAGCTGATTCTGAATATGGGAGATTTCATTATGTACTAGACTTGACTTGTAGCTTATGAGTTCATCGAGAGAAGATTTACCAAGTCTTTTATCGTTTGGAGTATGTGAGTAAATAATCTGCTTTAGTTCTTTTTCAAAATCATCACTTTCAACATTAGCACAAAGACGTTCCAAGAAGTTTTGTGGGATGTACTTAACTCTTTCAGGTTTGGTCTTGTCTGGATTTTCATTAAGGACTTTCTTTGATTCTGCGCCATCATGCCAAAGGATCTTAGCCTCAAATCTCTCCGATAGATTTAGAGGCTTGACTCTTCTGAATTTGGTTTGATGTAAGAAGGAAAAATTCTGCGGGTCTTGATGAGTATTTCCGCAAAGACTAACAATGTCGGTAAAGGCGCTCTTCCCCCCACCTTTGTTTCCGATAATTGCGACGAGGGCGCTATTGAGTTCGATGTGAAAGTTATGGAACCAAACATCATCAGAGGTGACCCCCGCAACTTTGTTTACAGACAGTGATTTAATGAACTTGGTTTGGTTACCCTTGATTCGTTTAAGTAGATCGGGTTCGTCTCCTATAAAAACCCTTTCAGGCTCAACAATTGTTTGTTTTAACCCTTTGAACGTCATATCCGCATTAATCCAACAATGCTTGTCAACTGGTTGAGAATGACTATCTGTTAAATGACCAAATGGGAAATCAGCCCTTTTCGCGTCCGAACCTTTGATGCAGGGTTTAGGATTTTCAAACCATCCTTTATACTGCTCAATTGTGAACTTGGGATCTTCCCATTTAAAGAAGTCGATTTGCTTTTTGGTTGACGACCCAATAACATGAGTTTTGTTGATCAGGGACAGTTTGAAGAAATTATCGTTGGGATCAATATCATCAATGCCTCCGTACTCGTCGTAAGGAAGCCATACCATGTAGCGTTCTCTAAGCTTGCTGAGTTTTCCTAAGCTCTCCAGAACCTTGTCAAAGTCAAAACTTACTCTCATAAGGTCACTTGCAGTGCCAAGTTGAATTGTTTCCCCCCTTTCATTGAAACACTCAAGTGAATTCATCCAATTGGAAATTGAGGTTAGTATCTCGGGCGCATTGTCAAAGATTATATGAAAGTTGATTTTGGTCCCCGCCTTGGTGGGATCTGCATTCTTTCTATTCGCTACAATATTGTGCATCCTAAATTCGACGACAGGAAAAATGACTTTGTTTGGAATACCTCCAAGTCTTACGATCTCCTTATATCCATTTACTGTACAGTAGTCATTGATGCCTAGGACATCGGCTTTGCAGACACTTGCATTCTTTATGAATTGAACATAATCACCCCCGTACGTGGCAGGAGAGTGCACATGTAAGTCCCAAATGCGCCATATCGAGCCCTTATTATTTGGTACTATGCTCATACTCCTAATCTCCTTGTCATTTGGATTACCTCGTCGATCTGATTTTGGGAGAAATACTTTTCTACTGCATTCGCCCCAAAATTCGTAAACGGTGCTTCATACAAATCCGCCTCTTCCAACTTGCGCTTTTGCAAAAACACTGTCTGTACGGTACGCAAAAACCGCGTCTGATCCGCGTTGTAGTTGTGCTCGAGGATAAAGGCATCAAACGCTTTCCGTACGATCTCCTCGTAGCTGGGCAGGGCCTCCAGTTTGAGAACATGCTTTAGAAAGTCCGTGAGGCTGCCCACTCGCACGCCGAAGGCTTTTAGCATGTTGTCCTCGTTCAGATTCAACTCGTCGGTGCCCAGTTCGGCTTCCAGGGTCTCTTCCAGTCGCATGAGGTCCACGGTGTTTACATCCTGACCTTTCTTCAGCCGCTGAATGGTGGGGTGTGTGGAGGCAAGCTGTTCGATCTTTTCTTCCACCTTCTTTCGGTACTCCTCGATCATGATCTTCTGGCCTTCTTTGCGTACTACTACCCACTTCCTGGAGTCAATCACATCCTGCAGGCCAAGCTCAATGGCAAGGGAAGGTTTGTCGCGCTTGTACCGCATCAAGGGGGCCAGGGCCTTTCTGCCCAGGTCAATTTGTTTGAGGTTAACCTTTTCCCAGAATGCGTTGGAGAGTATGGCTTCTTTCAGCGGCATCTGCTGTTGCACCTGCGCAATGGTGGAGGGCAGCAGGTCCACATCTTCGCGGATGGAGCTGATGATAGGGGCGAGGTCTTTGTGTTGTAATAAGAACAGGCCCGCCCGCTCCATCTTGCTGGTGAAGAAGGCTTCTGCCAGGTTTACATCGGGAACAAAACGCAGCAGCGGCGCCACTTTCATCCGAAGCAGTTCAATCTTCTGCGCGGTGAGGTAGTTCCAGAAGTCATCCGTCCATACCTCGCGGATGTCCTTGAGGACTTTCTTCACTGTGAACGAGTCTTGAGGTATTCGTGCAATCAGCTCCCTGCAATCGGAGACAATGCTTTTGAAATCTTCCGCCTTTTGATCATTGATAAGAATATCCAGCTTGCTCAGGCGCGTGTTGAAGATCGTCACCATCACGGGAACCTGCCTCGAGCCGTCTTCCTCCTTCGGCATCATGCTGAAGTGCTCGAAGTTTTCCCAGAAGTCCACGATGAGGAAGTTGTCCTTCTTCCGTTCGGGCAGCCAGTCGGGGTGCGTGCAGGCTTCCAGCGATCGTGTTCCGCGCCCAATCATCTGCCAGAACTTGATCTGTGAGCCCACAGGCTTCATAAAGGCGAGGTTCATCACCTCGGGTACGTCCACGCCGGTGTCGAGCATGTCCACCGAGATCGCGATGCGCGGAAAATCCTCCTTCTTGAACTTGGCCAATAGGTCAGGTGCTCGCTCCACGCCCGAGGTGATCACCCGGGCAAGCTGTCCTTTATGCTCGGGGTACATATCGTTGAAGGCTTCTTCCAGCCGCAACGCATGCTTCTGGGTAATGGCGAATACAATGGTCTTTGCGGGGAGTTGCCCAGTGGCATCCCGGTGGGCCATGTCCATCAACTCTTCCCACTGTTTATAAAGTGTATCGCGGTTGGTCACCTTCCGCTCCAGGTCGGTGCCCTCAAAATTGATGCTCTCCGGGTCAATGCCCCGGTCGCGCAGGCTTTGCTGCTCTTCTTCGCTCAGGTCAATTCCCTTGATGCCCTTGCGCTGGAACTTCGTCTGCGCAGAGTACACGTTGTAGTCGGCGAGGTATCCCTCTTTGACAGCCTGGTCGTAGGTATAGAGAAAGGTGGGTGAGGTACCGTCTGTCTCGAAGAACCGGAAGGTATCCCGGTCGATGAAGTGCGCCGGTGTAGCGGTGAGGCCAACCTGAACCGCGTCGAAGTAGGCCAGCACATCGGTGTACTTATTATATATGGAGCGGTGGCACTCGTCGGTGACCACGAGGTCAAATTCGGCGGGGGAGAACTTCTGGTAGCATATTTCCAGCGTTTGCAGGGTACTTACGTAGACCCGTGCGGTCTTGTCGATGTCGTAGCTGCGAATTCTTGTTCGTGCCTCATTAGGGAGGAAGACCTTGAAGCCGTCAGAGAGCGCCTGTTCCACGAGGCTGTCGCGGTCGGCGAGGAAGAGGATTTTCTGGGCTTGTCGGGCCCGTAGGAACACGTCGATCAGCGCCATGGTCGTGCGCGTCTTGCCGGTGCCGGTGGCCATCACGAGGAGCGCTTTTCGTTTCTTTCGTTTCTCCACCGCTTCGCCCAGGCGGCGGATCGCTTCGGTCTGGTACGAGCGGTTTACGATCTTATCATTAATTTTTACTTCGCTGAGTGGGAGGCGGTTTTGTTTCAGGTGAAGAAGGCGTTCGAGGTCCGCCCGGGTGAAAAACCCGGCGACCAGGCGTTCGGGATACTCTTCCGAATCCCAGAAGAAGATGGCCTCACCGTTCGACATAAAGGCGAAAGGCCTGAAACTTTGCTTCTTCGCGATGCGGGTGACATATTGAAGCACTTGTTCTTTGCCGACCCGCGCATCGCGACTTGTTTTCTTTGCCTCAATAACGGCCAGCACTTCGCCGTTGGTTCGGTAGAGGCAATAGTCGGTGATGCCGCTTTGGGGTGAGGCGTCATAGCCTTCCACGGGCACCTCCAGCCACACCTGGGTCCGGTCGGCTAGGTTCCACCCGGCGTCCGCCAGCATGGGGTCGATAAGCGTGTAGCGGGTTTGGGCTTCGTTAAGGGTGGCCAAGTCTCTAAGTTAAGTTTGATGCTTTTGCCAACAACTTTCTGTCGGTTGGGGATTTGCGGGAAACTAAGGTACACCAAGTTTTTTTGAGTAGCGCGGTTTGAACGCAATTTTGCTGGGTAACGAAGTATGGGAGTAACTCCCATTGAGTTTTGTCCAGTTGTTTGTTTATACGAAGTTTGATATAAACAGCACTATATTATGGACGGTACGATTTTGACAATCACAACAATTACTTCAAATGTCGTAACTACGCTGGGATTGGTAGGCGTGGCGGCATTCTTCTATTCGAAGAGAAGAAACCTGATTCAGTTTCAGTTCTCGGTCATGCTGAGCTGTGTTGAGCGATTTCAAAAATTATTTCCGGAACTACTCGGAAAGGAAAAGGACATTTGGAGAATTAGAGAGTACATCGATCTGGCCAACGAGGAGTTATTCTACTTCCAACGGGGCTATATACCTAAGGAGGTAATCGTTGAATGGCTCGATGGAATGTTACTTTACCTGCCTGTTTACGTTTTGGGGTCGGCTTTGCCAGTCAATTATGAGCTGTTGCCTTACCCGGAGATTCATGATCAGAAGCTCCTGGCAGGGTATCCAAGGTTAAAGAAGGCATTCAAGATTGAATCAGCATTGTTGTCCAAAGAGCTTGGGGGCAAACTGACGGGCGAACTCAAGCGAAAGGTAATTAAGGAGATTGCTAAGAACCTGGGAGTAATACTTAGTGATAAGCACTTCAAAGAAGCGATGATTCTTGATGAGGTAGGTAACTTAAACTCAAGACAGAATTGAGAGATTTTAACTTTTGCAATAAGTTAGGGGTTCAAGTGTGAATGCCCAGGAGATAGTTTTGTAAACCATAACTCAAAAATTAATATGGCAGAATGCCTTCAATGCGGTGCGTATACAAAATATTCTAAAGGCCTTTGTTACGAGTGCTACCAGGAGAAGAACGGAAAAAAAGAAGAAGAAAATACGTTAGTCACTGACCGTGACTTAAGCTACAGGTTCAATATGATTAAGGGTAGGATTGCTGAGACGCTAATTCAGGAGCTTTTTCTCAGTCTGAAATTCCCAGTCTTTAGTTATGGCATGGAGAATACCATTCCAGGTGTAATGGGGCTACTGAAAGGTGTCCGTAGTGATGTAGCCAACGAAATCAGAAGAATGCCTGATTTTGTAGTACAGAACCCGCACACCCAGGAAGTGTATTTTGTTGAAGTAAAATTTCGGGCCAATGAGACCTTTACCAGAAAGGACCTTCCAAAAGACTATGCCTGGACCAACGCTTATTTTATTCTAGTGTCGAAAAAGCACATAAAGTGTGTGAGTTTCGCTGAGCTGGAGGCGGGGGAGGAGATTACGCCTACTTCCAAGAACTATCTGGGAAATAGAAAGGAGTTTGATCTGGATAAGGATGTGATCAAGGAGTTCTGCGATTTTGCTTTGTTGTTTTTTCAGGGGGTTTAGCCCTGGGATGTAAGAGAAAGATTTAAACCTCTTGGTTACGTCCAAATTCATCGACTTCCTGTGAGTTGGAAACTGTCTTGGCTTTTCCTTTGACCATTGTCTCCGCTACGAAAATAATTTGGCCTTTCTTGTTCACAAAATAGTCTGATTGAAGTACTCTAAAGTGTCCTCTTCTAAAGTGTGGAATTTTTGATAGTGGTGAATTTTCGTTGTCTCTGATCTTTTCAGATAGCTGAAAAGTAAGGTTCCTCGTCGGCTTATTCTCGTTTCGTTCAATCAGGAGATCCTTTGGTACTCCATCAACAACACAATCTGGGAAGCAATTCATGTAGGAGATTGTGTTGATCGCAAGCCGGAATAGTTATCATCCTGCTTTCAGATTTACGTTAGAAACTTAACTCCATAGTAATTACATCAGGTTCTGATCCCAAGGAAGAAATTGACCAGGTTTTCTCTTTCTTGGTTTGATAAGCTTGGCTTGAAGTACTTAATGTAACCAGCCAGCTTGTCTAAGGGTAAGATCTTTAAATATTGAAACTCTTCCGTTGGAAGATAGCCCATCGTCGCAATAATGTTTCTTATAGGAATCTTGCTTCCGCTCCATTGACGCGTGAGATTAGAATAGTTGGATACAATAATAAACAGTGCAAAGCTGGACCTCTTTATCTGTTGAATGGGCGAACGTAAACCGGAATTTAGCCAAGATTGTTTGGTCCAGTTCTTCGTTTCAATGAGAAAAATGCCGGAAGGTGAAATCAAAAGATGGTCGATTTGTACCGATTTGATGTATTCCTTCGTTTGACTGTAATAGATCGCTTTGGTAAATGAAAAGGTAAAGTCGTTTATCAGAATGAATTCATCGGATAGTTGTTCCAGTTCTTTGACCACCTTTTGTTCACCTATGGCGCCATAAATTGACGGACTTATATCGTCGATTGCTCTTTTCTTTCGATCCAGATTGAGTAAGGCAACCTTAATCTCCTTTCTTACAGCTTCTTCAAAGTTGGAGTCAAGATACTTCAGGCGTTCGCGCTTCCGGGAGAGTTGTTTCCTGACAAGTCTTGACCAAAAGTAAATTATAAGTTCGGAAAGAATCTGTTGGTATTTAATCTTCACCTGTATAAGGAGGGCTCTTATCTTGTAAGTAAGCATTTGAAGAGCATTAGCGTTCACTCCCGTTAGTTTATCGAGTTGTAATTTCAGGTTATTGATTTTGAGATTAGATTTTTGCTCAATTTCTGATCGACATTTCTTGATCTCATCCTCTAGTTGTACTACGCCTATCCTTAATGCTTCACTCTCTCGCAAGAGGGTGGATCGTTGATTAAGAATAGCTTGCTGTCGGGTGGCGGAGTAATCGTTTTGGAAGGCTATAAGGTCATTTAGCGAGTCAAAGTTTATGCGGTTTTGACTTAAGTGCATTTTTATTGTCGTAAGTGAACCGACTGTATTATAAACTCTGCACATAGAGGCTTATTCAATGCAAGAATGAATGTAAAAAGCTACATCAATTGTTTGGAAAGTTCGGGAGGAAACCTTTGAATCAAAGAAACAAAGAAGTTATTATTTACCATTTACTAGCCCATGACCCCTTGCCACGCTAAAGTTCCTTCCTTCCCTTTAGGGGAGAGAGGGGTGGGGGTGTGCACGATCTGGTATACCCACGTGGGTACGCAGAGGAAATATCAAATATCCAATATCGAATGATGAATGCCGAAGTGAATTGTTTGCCAATGGCCTTCAGCCAACAGCCTTCAGCCAAAAACCACTAGCCACTACTTCCCATATTCAATCTTCCTAATTCTCCACACAAACTCCCGCGCAGGAGTCTTCACAATCACTTCATCGCCCACTTCTTTTTTCAGTAGAGCCTGGGCCATAGGCGAATCCATCGAGATGCAATCCTTCGATCCGAGGAGTTCTTCGCCGCCCACTATGCGGAAACGGTTCTTCAGGCCTTTGTCGTTCTCAATTTCCACCCAGGCCCCGAACATCACCTTGCCTTCCTGGAAAGAGGAGTAGTGCACCACTTTCAGCTCGTCGATGCACTTTCGTAAATAGAGGATGCGCTTGTCGATTTCGCGGAGGCGCTTTTTATTGTAATGGTAGTCCGCGTTTTCGCTGCGGTCACCGAGGCTGGCCGCCCACGATACCTTCTGTGTCGTCTCCGGCCGCTCCACCCGCCACAAATGATCCAGCTCCGCTTTCAGCTTCTCCATTCCTTCCGGGGTGATCATTGGGGTTTTCATTTTAGAGCGAGCGGTCAGGGTTAATTAAATGGAAAATTAGGCAATTGGACGATAATAGGGGTTAGGGGCGAGGGGTCAGGGGTCAGTAATGGCGCCGAATTGTTCAATGTGAAGGCGGATCATCCGGATACAGCGACGGGGCTCAGAGTAAAATATGAAAAGGGCGAGGGGTCAGGGGCGAGGGGTCAGTAATGCACGCCGAATTGTTCAATGTGAAGGCGGATCATCCCGATACAGCGAGGGGCTCAGAGTAAAATATCCAATATCGAATAACGAATGATGAATGTCGAAGTGGGGA
>JAEUUF010000014.1 GCA_016787645.1 Cyclobacteriaceae bacterium
TCCGCTCGAGACCTCCGAAACCCTTGAATCTTAATTGATTTGAGGGTTTTTTGTTTTATAGTGACACGCTTTGTGTCACAAGATCATCTACTGGAACCGAATCTGCATCAATGCAACACAATTTTTCAGAGTAATAGCGTCCAGTTCCAGTATTCCCAATTTTCTGTGTTATTCATTCTCACCATTGCGAGAATCGTGGCCGATCCAGAACAATTGTTTCGCATACGTGAGGCCCATTTTTGCGAGTCGGTATCATCTAATGGCAGTGCCCCTTGGTAAGTCTTCATAGATTCTTCTTCAAGTCGGGCCATCTTTTTGGACTGATGATCGGGGTTACAGTACCGATCACTGTACGGTTATCCTGACAGATTGCATAAGTCTGCTTGACGGCGGAAGCCTCCACACTAATTTGGCCTCATGGACATCAAGATAACCAAGATCGACACCGTGGAGGACAAGGAAATCTATGCGATTGATCACTCTGAGGAGGTCGCTGATGCAACCCTATTGCATACTTTTTCTGTTTATCTTTGCATTGTGAAAGGCATCTGTTTCATCTTGGCTCTATTTATAGCTTTCATGACGGTCTATCCGTGCAGCGACGGTCATACCTGCCAGGATGAACAACGAATCGAGATTTCTACACATGACCAAGCCAATCACGGACACAGCAGTACTAAGCAAAATCTTTGTACACCTTTTTGTATCTGTGCTTGTTGCGCATCACATGTTCAGGTCAGTAACCTCACCAATCCAAACTTTTCAGGTCGATCTCACAACACTAAGTTAGTTACCCTCTACCAGGAAAGGCCTGTGCTCAACAGCAGCCATTCCATCTGGCAGCCGCCCAAAATTTAGGTCCCATCCTTTCCTTAACGTTTAAGGAACCAGTTTGCGTAAGGCATACCTGTTTTCGGTATTCTACATATTCTGGTGTTCGCGGAAAAAACCAGAGACAAAAGCTCAAAAATCACGGCCATGAAAGTATTGCGATAGGTCTTAACAAGCATATTAATCGCTGCCATTGTCGTGATAATAATTGTGAGCCTCGTGTTCCAATTCATAAACATTAATGAAAAACTCTTGAAAAAATGTTAGACAGGATCATTCACTATTCAATAAACAATAAGCTGGTAATAGGCCTGCTGACGCTCGGCATCATTGCCTGGGGAGCATACTCTTTAACACAGCTCCCGATAGATGCCGTACCGGACATCACGAATAACCAAGTTCAGATTTTAACCATGGCACCAGCACAATCCGCACTGGACATCGAAAGACAAGTCACTTTTCCTGTCGAGCAGACAATGTCCACCATTCACGACATCAAGGAGATCAGAAGTTTTTCGAGATTCGGGCTGTCGGTTGTCACAATCGTTTTTCATGACAATGTAAATGTGTATTGGGCACGCCAGCAAGTAAACGAAAGGCTCACACTGGCTTCAAACCAGATTCCTCCAGGTGTAGGTACTCCGGAAATGGCTCCAATCATTACCGGCCTTGGTGAAATTTACCAATACATTATTAAGCCGGAGAAAGGTTTTGAAGACAAATACAGCGCAATGGAGCTTCGCAGCATTCAGGACTGGATCGTGCGGAGACAACTGTTGGGCACACCTGGTGTCGCTGATGTCGCCAGCTTCGGAGGCTACTTGAAGCAATACGAGATCGCGCTTGACCCTGACAAGCTAAGAAGTTACGATCTCGGCATTAATGATATTTTCACTGCACTTGAAAAGAATAATCAGAATACAGGAGGCGCCTACATTGATAAGAAACCCAATGTCTGGTTTATTCGGAGTGAGGGCCTTATTACTTCGGTGGATGACATCGGAAAAATAGTTGTGAAAAATACATCAAGCGGAATTCCCGTTCTTATCCGGAACGTAGCGGATGTTCGCTTCGGGTACGCCAATCGCTATGGCGCCATGACTTATAACAATGAAGGCGAAGTTGTAGGGGCAATTGTTCATATGCTGAGAGGTGAGAATTCCAACGCGGTGGTTGATCGCGTGAAAGCTAGAATAGAGCAGATCAAGAAGAACCTTCCTAAAGGTGTAACGATTGAATCCTTCATCGACCGGAGCAAGTTGGTAACCCGCGCAATTGGTACTGTCGAGAAAAATCTGATTGAGGGGGCTTTGATCGTAATTGGAGTGCTGGTTCTTTTTCTCGGTAACCTGCGCGCTGGATTAATTGTGGCTTCGGTTATTCCGCTCGCTATGTTGTTTGCCGTTTCGCTGATGCACGTCTTTGGCGTCTCTGGAAACCTGATGAGCCTCGGGGCTATAGATTTTGGATTGATTGTGGATGGCGCGGTAATTATAGTGGAGGCAACCATGCATCATCTTGGCCTCAGGAATATTTCAGCAAGGATGTCGCAAAGAGAAATGGATGAAGAAGTCTACTTGTCGGCATCGAAGATCAGAACTTCAGCAGCCTTTGGTGAGATCATTATTCTTATAGTTTACCTACCCATTCTGGCACTGGTTGGCATCGAAGGCAAAATGTTCAAGCCGATGGCGCAGACGGTAAGCTTTGCAATTTTGGGAGCTTTTCTTTTTTCACTCACCTACGTACCGATGATGTCGGCCCTTTTCCTGAGCAAGAACCCACAACATAAACGTAACTTCTCCGACAGGATGATGGATTTCTTCCATCGTATCTATCAGCCGGCAATTAACGGGGCTTTGCAAAGAAAACTTATAGTGGTGGTCACGGCAATAGTACTTTTTCTCGTGAGCCTGTTTTTATTTCAGAATATGGGCGGTGAGTTTTTACCTACGCTCGAAGAAGGTGATTTTGCCCTGGAGACAAGAACCCTCACGGGAAGCAGCTTGTCGTATACCATTGACGCGACTCAAACGGCAGCAGAAATTCTATTAAAGGAATTTCCCGATGAGGTGAAGGAAGTAGTAAACAAAATTGGAACATCTGAAATTCCCACGGACCCCATGCCGATTGAAGCCTGTGATATTATGGTGATACTCAAGGACAAGAGCAATTGGAAAAAAGCTCATGGAAGAGAAGAACTGGCGGAGAAGATGGCAGAGGCATTGGAAGACCTCCCGGGCGTTACGTTCGGGTTTCAACAGCCGATCCAGATGCGGTTCAATGAGTTGATGACAGGAGTTCGTCAAGATGTTGCTGTGAAAATATTTGGAGAGGATCTGGAGGTGCTGACCGGACTCTCACAACAAATGGCAAAGATCGTCGGTACCGTTGAGGGCGCTCATGATTTGTATGTGGAAAAAATGACCGGCTTGCCTCAAATCGTCATTAACATCAATCGCGATGAGGTGGCCAAGTATGGTTTAAACATTGAGGATATAAACCGGGCGATCAAAACGGCATTTGCCGGACAATCTGCCGGACTGGTATACGAAGGAGAAAAGCGATATGACCTAACTGTCAGGCTCAGTTCGCAAAGTCGTCAGGGTATTGAAGATGTTCAAAATTTGTTTATCACTTCGCCTGCCGGAGACCAAGTACCACTCAAGCAATTGGCGGACGTTGATTTCAAGATTGGGCCGAATCAGATTCAACGTGAAGATGCAAAGCGAAGAATAATTGTTGGCTTTAACGTAAGAGGTCGTGACGTGGCCAGCATCGTTCAGGAACTTCAGCAGAAAGTAAATAGTCAAATTAATTTTCCGCCCGGCTATTTCCCGACCTACGGAGGTCAGTTTGAAAACCTCAAAGAGGCACAGGCAAGATTGTCTATCGCTGTTCCAGTGGCTCTCCTGTTGATATTTCTTTTATTGTTCTTCACTTTTCATTCGCTGAAAGAATCCGCGCTCATCTTCATGGCCATTCCGATGGCAGCTATCGGTGGGGTCTTTGCCCTGTTAATTAGGGGGATGCCCTTCAGTATTTCGGCCGGTATTGGGTTCATTGCCCTGTTTGGCGTGGCAGTGTTAAATGGCATCGTGCTTATAGCTGAGTTCAACAGGCTGAGGAAGGAAGGAATGACAGACCTTTATGAAATTGTGAGGAAGGGAACACAAATCCGCTTACGACCGGTGCTCATGACGGCCGCTGTCGCTTCACTCGGTTTTCTGCCGATGGCCCTCGCAACCAGCGCAGGGGCTGAAGTTCAAAAACCATTGGCCACCGTAGTTATCGGTGGGTTGGTCAGTTCAACGCTGCTTACACTGATCGTGCTCCCTTGCCTTTATATATACTTTGAAAAGTTAGGATCGAAACAAACGAGTACACAGACGATATGAAAACGATAATCATAATTATTTTGGCCTGTTTTTCTTTTCGAACATTTGCTCAGTCCGGCAAGATCACAATTGACCAGGCTATTGAAATTGCACTGAAGAATAATGCAGGGATAAGGTCAGCCAGGTATGAAGTTGATCTTCAGAAAGAGTTGAAAAAAACTTCAATCGATCTACCCAAGACAAATATTTCTCTTCTCTATGGGCAATATAATAGCTTCGTGAATGACAACAATTTCACAGTAACTCAGGTTATACCTTTTTCAGCCCTTGGTAGTCAAGGCGCACTCAACAGATCCCTGGTGGTTTCAAGTGAATTGAAAAAGGCATCAACAGAAAATGAATTGATATACCAAGTCAGGCAGACTTATTTTCAACTTGCCTATTTGCAGACAAGGCATGGGTTGCTCATCCAGCAAGACAGTATTTATGAGGGTTTTCTGAAAGCAGCATCTGCCCGATACAAATCGGGTGAGGCTTATTTGCTTGAGGAAACGACCGCAGAGACCCAGCGAAACGAAGTACGGAATCAACTTCGGTTGAATGAGTCCTCCATAACGATCATGCGAACCCAATTGAAGACATTGTTAAACAGCAACGTGTTGCCCGAGATTCCGCAAACCTCGTTGAGCCAGCTTTCATTTCCGGAAATGCCTGATACCACCGTGCTTTTAGCAAATCCGTCTCTGGCATATATGCGTCAGCAGGTTGACGTTGCTCAAAATCGCAAGCGGCTTGAGAACGCAAGGTTTGCACCTGATCTTATAGTGGGGTACTTCAACCAGACACTTATTGATGTGGTTAATACGGAGAATGGTGCAGTGGCCAATCGCGGAAACCGCTTCACGGGTTTTCAGGTTGGTCTCGCTGTTCCACTTTGGTTCCTGCCCCATCAGGGACGCGCCAAGGCGGCTGCATTTAATCAGAAGGCTGCCCAAAGTAATTACCAGTATTATCAGATCACTCTTCAGGGACAATTGCAGCAGGCAGAACAACAATTCACAAAAAATATAAACAGTTTAGCCTACTATCAGACATCTGCCTTACCAAATGCTGATTTGATAATAAGGCAAGCGCAGATTGCATTTCGCCAGGGGCAAATTGGCTACACAGAATACCTGCTCAGTGTGAAAAACGCAATGAATCTGAGGGAAGGTTATTTGCAAACTCTTAACGAGTACAACCAAAGCATTATTTACATAGAATATTTATCAGGCAATAAATAACAGAATCATGAATCACAGATTAAAAACATATTATTCGCTCATCATATTTATTGTTTTCATTTTAACGATGTCATGTGTAAGCAAGACAAAAGAAGAGTCAACGCCAGAAGAAAATCGTCATAATGAAGAAGAGAACACGATTGAATTTACGGAAGCTCAATACAAGACTGCTGCCATCGAATTGGGAAAAGTGGAACTAAAACAAATCAGTGGCACGATAAAAGTGAATGGCAAGCTGGATGTACCCCCACAGCAGATGGTAAGTATTTCTGTTCCCCTCGGTGGCTTTTTAAAAACCACTCCATTGCTTCAGGGTTCAAGGATCAAAAGAGGCCAGGTGATTGCTACTATCGAGAATCTTGAATTTATTCGCTTGCAGCAAAATTATATTGAAGCCAGGAACCAGCTTGAGTTCGCCAAAGCCGATTACGACAGGCAACAGCAATTGGCTAAAGAAAATGTGAATGCACAAAAAACATTGCAGCAGTCGAAAACAACTTTTGCCAGTTGGGAAGTCAATCTCAGCAGCCTTCGTGAGCAATTAAAAATGCTGAACATTGACCCAACTTCGTTGGAATCTGCTAACATAACCAGTACGATCAACTTATACTCTCCCATTGACGGCTACGTTACAGAAGTAAATGTAAATATTGGGAAATACGTCAATCCTACCGATATTCTTTTTGAGATTGTTGACACGCAGCATCTGCACGCGGAACTCACGGTGTTTGAAAAAGATATTCCGAAACTTAAAATTGGTCAGAAGGTTCGGTTCACATTGGCCAACGAAACAAAGGAAAGGATGGCTACGGTCTACCTATTGGGTAGAAAGATTGGTGCAGACCGAACTATCCGGATTCATTGTCACATCGATAAAGAAGATACGAACTTGCTTCCCGGAATGTACCTGAAGGCCGTTGTTGAAACAGGAGGTTTGGAAGTTCAGGCCCTGCCAGAGAAGGCGATTATTGATTACCAGGGAAAGAAGTACATTTTCTATCAACTCACTGAACAACCCCACATCGCTATGAAAGATGAAGACCCCGGGCAACACAAACAGGAATATCATTTCACGATGATTGAGATTCAAACCGGCAATAGTGAATTAGGTTTTACAGAAGTGATGCTTCCTCGCGATTTTGAGACAGAAAAAGCTCAAATTGTAGTTAAGAATGCTTACGCCATTCTTTCCAAAATGAAGAATACTGAAAAGGAAGAATAACAAACAGGCACCCCATGATTAATACTAATCCGAACCACAAGCATACCTACGATGAGCATGGCAACATGACTTGCTGTTCGTTGGAGGAAAAAATATATGCAGTTACTGAAGGCCAGGATTTGTCGAACCAAACGCATCAGCATGCAGGTAAAGCAACAGCTGGCATCGACTTGCGCCCATACCTGCCGGCTTCAATAAGTTTTGTATTGCTGCTGGCAGGAATTGTTGCAGACAATTTCATCAGGATAACTTTTTTTCAAGGATATGTGCGGCTGATTTGGTTTGCCATCTCTTATCTGCCAGTAGGCTGGCCGGTAATGAAAGATGCGATCAAGGCTTTTAAGAAGAGTGAAGTCTTTACAGAATTTTTCCTCATGTCAATTGCTACACTCGGTGCATTCTATATAGGCCAGTACCCAGAAGGCGTGGCGGTCATGCTGTTTTATGCGGTGGGCGAATTGTTCCAGAGCGCAGCTGTAAACCGGGCCAAACGAAATATCAAAGCCTTGCTCGACATCCGTCCGGACATAGCTATTGTGAAACGCAATAATCAATTCATTTCGGTAAAACCAGAAACAGTATCAATCGGCGAGGTCATACTGGTAAAAGCAGGTGAGAAAGTTCCCTTGGATGGGAAGATGCTAAGTGAAAAGAGCAGTTTCAATACAGCAGCTCTCACAGGCGAAAGCAAACCGAAAATCATTGAGGTCGGAGAAGATGTTCTGGCAGGGATGTTGAATCTCGACAAAGTAGTGGAGATAAAAGTTGCCAAAAAATTCACTGACAGTTCCATCGCTCGAATCCTTGAACTTGTTCAAAACGCCACTTCGCGTAAAGCGAAAACGGAGTTGTTCATCCGCAAGTTTGCAAAAATCTATACACCAATCGTATCGGGGTTAGCTGTAGCCCTTACATTTGTTCCTTTCATCTTCGTTCAGGAGTATATTTTCAATGAATGGCTCTACCGTGCATTAATTTTTCTCGTGATCTCCTGTCCATGTGCATTAGTGGTCTCCATTCCGCTCGGATATTTCGGTGGTATTGGAGCGGCCTCGCGCAACGGAATCTTGTTCAAAGGCTCCAACTACCTGGAACTGATGACAAAAGTCAACACAGTAGTGATGGATAAAACAGGGACACTCACCAAAGGAGTGTTCAAGGTTCAAAAAGTAGAAACACCACTGGACAAAGATGAATTTATTCAGCTCGTTGCGGCCTTGGAGAAAAACTCTACTCATCCGATAGCGAAAGCCATCGCGGACTATGCTGAAACGTCATCACTTCAGGCTGCTAACGTTGAAGAAATTCCCGGACACGGTTTAAGAGGTGAGGTAAAAGGGAAACAAGTCCTGGCCGGAAATACAAGATTGTTATTGAGGTTTGGTATCGCCTATGATAAATCCATTGATGCGATTACTGATACGGTGGTGGTAACAGCCATCGATGGAAACTATTCAGGATATATTACGATTGCAGATGAAATTAAAGAAGATGCAGAACTTGCTGTCAAATCCATGCATGAAAATGGGGTTGGGCAAATCGTCATGCTTTCGGGGGATAAAACCTCTATTGTACAGCAAATAGCAGCCTTTTTGGGAATTGATTCTGCTTTCGGAGATTTATTGCCTGAGCAAAAAGTCCAGAAGGTCGAAGAAATAAAAAAAGACCAATTAAAAGTAGTTGCCTTTGTGGGCGATGGAATTAATGATGCGCCTGTCCTGGCATTGAGTGATGTTGGAATTGCTATGGGGGGATTGGGAAGTGATGCGGCTATCGAAACAGCTGATGTTGTTATTCAAACTGATCAGCCTTCGAAGATTGCGACTGCCATCAAAATCGGCAAAGCCACTAACAAAGTCGTTTGGCAGAATATTGCGTTTGCTTTTGGCGTAAAGATAATTGTACTCGCCCTTGGCGCAGGAGGGTTGGCAACCATGTGGGAAGCTGTGTTTGCTGATGTGGGAGTGGCTTTGCTTGCGATTTTTAATGCAGTGAGGATACAAAGGATGAGATTTTAAATTTTGATCACTCAAAGAAGAATTATTGTAGCAAATGCCTAAAAGCGGTTGTGTGTTCTGTTCTTATGGAACGGTTAAGTGCCCTCCCATGCAGATACAAAAAGATTGTTGTTCCTAACAACATTTGCCAGCTTCACAATCGAGGTGGAGCAAACGTGCATTAAATACCATAACTTTAGTGACTTAAAAGCTTCTCAGAAAAATGTTCCGCTCATTCTTTCAATTAAGTCTCCGCAATCTATTTCGGAAAAATCAGTTGTTCACAGTAATTAATATCAGTGGATTGGCTATTGGGCTGTCCTGTCTTTTCTTAATTACTCTTTTCATTTACGATGAATATAGTTATGACACTTTCCACAAGAAGGCTGATCGTATCTATCGGGTAGTTTTGGATTTTAAAGAGGAGGGCAACACAGTAAAATGGGCGAGAACCAGTGCGCCAATTGGCCAATATCTAACAGGGGCATACCCGGAGGTGGAGCAAGTGGTTCGCTTGAGAAAAAATACGGGTACTGATTTGCTAAGCCGGGATGATCTTAAATTTTATGAAGAAAAAATATTTTTTGCCGATAGCACACTGTTTAATGTTTTTGACTTCAGCTTATCAAGCGGTGATGCGGCCACTGCGTTGTCAGGAAAGAACGCAATCATTATAACGGATGCGTTAGCAAGGAAATATTTCAATAACGAAGAACCTATTGGCAAAACTCTTCGGCTCAATAATCTTATTGACTTAAATGTTACCGGTATCTTGAATAAGGTGCCTGCCAATTCGCATTTTGTCGCGGATGCTTTCATTTCCTTTTCTTCATTGGATGTATCGCTCGGAGAAAAAAGGCTTACGCACTGGGGATGGATGGATCATTATACCTATGTTCTGTTAACTAAAGGTTCAACTCCTCAACAGCTTGAAGAAAAACTACCAGAATTTATAAAGAGTAATGCACCAGAATGGGTTTCTGTCAAGGAAACACTCTACTTGCAGCCTTTGAAGTCCATCCATCTGCATTCGGATCGGAAGGATGAAATAACTCCAAACAGTCATGAGAGCTACTCATACATATTAGGCACCATTGCCCTTTTTATTCTTTTAATGGCCTGTGCCAACTTTATCAACTTATCCACCGCCACGCTTACAACCCGCTTCAAAGAAATTTCCATTCAGAAGGTATTGGGTGCTGGCAGATTTCAACTGACAATATATTTTTGGATTGAATCAATATTGATTTGCTCCATTGGGTTAATGATAGCATTTGTTCTTACAGTACTTCTGCTTCCTTATTTTAACCTAACCACTGGCAAGCAAATTTCAACGGTGGATAATCTCTGGTTGATTGCTCCTGCTTTTTTATTAACAGCATCCATCGGTTTCCTTTCCGGCATTATCCCAACAATTCAGACAGGCACATTGAATATTTTGAATGTATCTAAGTCGAGTGGAAAATCAAGTAGTAAGTCAGCGATACGAAACGCGTTAATCACATTCCAATTTTGTATTTCAATATTATTGATTACAGGAACATGGATCGTATCCTCCCAATTCAGGTTTCTGAAATCATCCAGGTTAGGATTTAGCAGCGACCATGTTATTGTAATCCCTGTGAAGGACCGATCGCAAAATGACAAGCACACCACATTTATAGACGAGATTAGTCAACTGCCGGGAGTTGCCAAAGCAAGTTATTCATCCAGTTCGCCTGGTTGTAACAATGCATACACATATACCTACACACTCGCGGGTTCTGAAGCCGGAGAGCAATTAATGGCAGCCTTTTTTGTGGATGAGAATTTCTTCGACCTCTTCGAAGTTAAATTATTGGAGGGTCGCTTCCCCGATTTTGAAAAAAAAGATACGCTCGTAGATGTTGTACTTAATCAGGCCGCTGTAAAACAGTTGAACTTGAAGCAGCCCATTGGTCAACTCGTCAAGGGCCAGGTAAATGGAAGAGTAGTTGGTATTATTGAAGACTTCAATTTTGCCACTCTTCATTCGCCTATTGAACCGATGATCCTTTATTCATACCTACAAAATTTTCGTTTTGTTTCTGTAAAATTCAATGAGGGAGAAATTCAAAATCAGTTGGCTGCACTTGATAAGCGTTGGCAGGAATTATATCCAGGGTATCCGTTAGAGTATTTTTTCCTTGACGACAAAATTCAGCAATTGTATGGGGCAGAGTCTCAATTGAGTAAAGCATACACTTCCTTTTCAGTGATTGCTATAATCATTGCTGGTATCGGCTTGATCGGGCTCACCACCTATTTGTTAAATCGTAAGCTAAAGGAAATTAGTATTCGCAAAGTGTTTGGGAGTTCTACTCCACAACTTGTCACATGGATTTATTCGGGCTATGTGAAAGTTGTTCTAATTGCAACATCAATCGCATGGGTTCTTGGCTATTACTGGATGACCAAATGGTTAAGCGGCTTTGCATTCAAAACAGAGCTGACTTCAACTCAATTTATTTTACCCGCTCTCATAATGATTTCCATTTTGTTGTTGACCACAGCAATTCAAACCATTAAAGCCTCAAGAACCAATCCTGTTGATAATTTGAGAGAAGAATAGATATCGTGCCACTCGAAAATACACTATCCTCGATAAACTCGATTTAATGCCCTTAGGACGTATTTGGGTACGGGGCACCCAATTACACGGGTTATGAGGCGAAAGTGCCTCTGAGGGCCGCTTGGTTGAGCGTAGGAGGCCTTTGGCTAATTATATTGGTATATAACTAAAAATACTGGGATTAAGATTCGATTTCATTTCCCTGCCGCAACAAATGATCCGTTGCCATAAATTCGCTTATTCTGAACTTTTCTAAGAAATCCCGAATGTCCAAGCCTTGGGCTTTTTGCGATTCGGTAGCATTTAATTCCAGCATACTACTGCAAGAAAATCCCAATTGATCTGCTATTGGTTTCCATTTGAGGTAGGCATTCAGATCGGGAAACAACACAACCTTTTTGCCCTTCAGTACTTCGCATCTGCGCGGAGTAAGGTACGAAAGTGACCCGCTTGCCAACCAGGTGTACATGGGTAAGTAGACACTTGCAATAATAGCTGTAGCGGGTGCCTCGACGATTGCGATGGGCTTTTTACTATTTTGGAGGAGATGTTCACCAAAAAAACAAGTGACTTTTTTCTCTTGTTGTATGTACTTTGCCAACCAATCGGGATGCGGAAACGATTTACGTGCTAAAATGGAATGAACCCATGTTGTACATGAATGGTTCTCACCGTCATCTGTGCTGTATTTTGCAGTGTGGCCGTTCAAGAAAAGTTTGACTTGGCCTGCATGGACTCTTCCTTGAATGTCGATGAACCAAAAGACACAGGCTCCAGGCCATTGTCCTGAACTTGTTCCTAATTGGTAGGTTTGGATTAAAAGTTCTACGGTTTCAGAATCAAATAAAGTGAGTAGATGGCTAACGAATGAATTTTTGGAATATGACTTGCGGCTCTTTTTTAGAAGGTCCATTGGAAAATATACCTTAGGTGTAGGTGATGTAGATGATGTACCATTAAGAAAAACATTTTTGTGTGCCACCCCATTGTCAATAAAGTATTGTTTGGGTTTGTAGTGATAAGAGCATTTTCCCTCCCTATCACACCTTCCAACCGTGTCGTTTAAATATTCAGAAGTCTCAGTGTCGATGTATTTGGTAAATGTTCTTTTACCACATTGAGGGCAGCGAAATTTTGTTTTTGACCCACTATATGTCTCCAAAGTAAATCTAAACTGGCCCATATAAAGTTTTTGTTGAACCTACATCATCTGCATCATCTACATCACCTTCTCCCTTGAAGACAAATGCTACATTGCCACCCTTCTTACGAATGACATCAATCCCATGATGCCGCAAACGAGTTCCTAAGTTTCGACTATTAACCTCTCTGTAACCATTATATCGACAATAATTCCTATATTCTTGGAAGAGGTCTTTCAAGCTAATCCATTTATGGGTTGATTTTCGGTAGTTTTCGTCGACGAGGAACTCAGCTACACTATCAGAACTTATACGGTAAAGCTTTAGTTGATTACTGATTGCCACAGATTCAGTGAACGCCCTACTCAGTAATAAACGGTCAAGGCCTGTTAGTACCCAATTAAAAACTCCTGGGAGTTCAGCTTTAATTATCTTATTGGCAAGATCAACGTCTTGGTTCTCCTCCTTAATAGTTACATCAAAAGGGACGATCAAGAATCTTCGGAAATATGCGTTTGTGTGCTCCACGTCCTGTGGTAGGGTATTGGTGTTAAACATCAGCTTTGCATATTTTTCTATAATCATAGGGTTACCGTAGGGGAGCCGCGCCTCCACAGGCTCGCCACTGACTAACTGCTTGAATAATGAGGCCTCTAAATTCCCGTTTATCTCGGAAGCGTAGTTGACTAACTTATTGGCGAGCATTGCGCGATAGTATCCGCTTTCATTGGTCAAACTGCTTAATGAAAAATTGCTAACACTGTTGTTGCCGAGGAGATTTGTAATGACTTCAAATATCACACTCTTTCCGTTCGCACCGGACCCAAACAGAATTAGAGCCTTTTCGAGTTTAAGGTCCTTTGTGAACAGGTATCCAATAAATTCAGCAAGCACAAGTTGAGTGTTCTTGTCGGGTAACACCTGGTCTAAGAAGTTTTGAAATATTGGAGCAGTAGCCTTGGAATCATATTTGAATGGTAACTGAAATGTTAAGAAGTCACTCTTGTCAAAACCGCGTAATGACCTGTGGCCATCCTTGATTTCAAATGTACCGTTCAACAGTGGAATCAATACACTGTCTTTGTTTTCTGGTTTGCTGAAATAGGCCGATTCTAAGAATTGTTCATAAAGTGATTTGATAAAGACGTAATCTCTTGATTTGGTCCATTTGACGCCCATTTTCTCTGATGCTTTCCCTAAAAAGGCTCGAAGTTCAGAAGGCTCAATTAGAGACCAATAATTCCCGTTGTAGACATAAATGAAGTCATGATTTTTACATAAACCCCAACAGTTCTTGGCGGCCATCGCGAGGATGTGCTCGATTGTAAGAATTCTGTAGGCAGCCTTGGTGATCTTTGATTCATCTTCCACCCCAGACAGTTTAACGAAATCAATTGGCTCGATTTGATCAAGCAACTTATTGAGGATACTTGTTACAGGTGCCACTTCAGTTTCTCCCAACTGTACGGCCTCATTGATTATCATCTCAGGTGTAAAGATGTCATCTTCAAATTTTAGGTCTTCCACTATCTGCCCTGACGTTTTATTGCCAACGTCTATACCGACATTAGAAAAGTCGGTTGGCACTAAGTCTGTTTTGTCAATGTTAGTCATAAATCAGACCCTCGGTTTAAAAAATCATCAATAGCCTTCTTGGTGTAGACCACCTTTCGCCCCGTGCGCTGTGGGATTAGACTACCGTTCATTTCGTAATTGTGTAATGTAGGTAGCGACACTTTGAGCATGGCGGCGGTTTCTGCTCTACTGTATAAAACTGGCTGAGCCGCTTTTGATTCAAAATGTTTGTGTATCGCCTGTTGCACTGTGCGATCAATAACGTCTCCTAATTTCAAGTAGACGCTTTCAGGTATTTCCAACTCGATCTTGTTCATGGCTTCAGAGCGTTTATCGCGTCATCATGCTTTGCTATGCTCTCAAACTCACGCATGGAGATGTATGTCGCGGAGTGAATTTTGTAGCGTTTCAGGAGGCCTTCTTTAATAAGTTGTTTGATGAAGGTTGGGCTACAGCCTATCTCCTCACTTGCCTTCTTGATCGTGGTCAATTGCTTGTCCATACCTTTTTTCAAAAGGCGGGGATAATATGGCCGCCTTTATTGGACACAAATTTCGGGATATGCTAAGCACGTGATTCCGAAACTGAAATCTATTTTCCGTGGGCCTGAGTTGGGACAAAAATCTTTGTATTCGAGTTGGAAAAAGATTTTCTTATGAAAAAATCAAAACGGAAATCAACGAGAAACCCCCATGATAATGGGGGCGCTCGATGTATGAAAAAAGAAATGTTAATTCAAAGAAGCCTCACACGGCAATCTTCATATGAGCCTTTGGCTGAAAGAATTTCTGCTCACTCGCCTTAATGGCAAAGTCAATGCCTTCCAATTTCAGGTAACGCAAAAATGAGGATTCCGACTTGTGGCCACTGCATTGCATGATCTGATGGACATCCATACCTGATAAGTAAGCATTGGTACAGAAAGAACGCCTTGCGGTATGCGTGGTCAGGTCTTTCCAATTCTTCAGTTTTGCCTTTTTACCTATCTCTTTTAAATCAGCATTGAAGGTCTGATTCGGAACTATCTTTGGTAATTGCCCACCATATTTCTTCAAAATTGTCTCAACAATTGGATGGAGTGGAACGTGAATCGCCTCGTTTGTTTTCTTCTGATTTATTCTCAATACAGCCTTGCCATCAATCATCTCAATGTTGACATTTTTGATTTGATGCCAATCTGAATGCCGTGCGCCAACATAGCAACCACATACGAATATATCCCTCTGTCGAATTTCGGCAGGTGTTAGCTGATCTTCAAATTTGCCTTCAAGAAGAACCCGCAATTGTTCTTCATTCAAATAAATGCTATCCACTTGTTGACGAATTACCTTGAAGGATTTTTTTAAATAGGCAGTATTGACTTTTAGATCACGGTCTGCGCATTCCCTCAGAATAGCTTTCAACTCCTTGATGTGCTTACCCATTGTGTTAGGTTCAAGCTTCTCGGCTTCCATGTATTTAATGAAGGCGTGGTAAAAAGCCATGTCGATTGATTCAAGGGTTGGGGATATGCCATTGGCATTACAGAACTCCTCTACCTTGTGTTTTGTCTGAGCCTTTGAACGCTTTGTGCCTGCGGTAATCTTCTGACCAGTCTTTGGGTTCTTGGTGGTGTCGATGATGGTCTGCCAAGTTTGGAAAAAGTCCAACTCCCTTTGCAATTGATCTTCAGCCTTTTGCTTTTCTTCTAACTCCAAATCTTTCGCTTTTTTTCGATCATCGTTCTTGAAAGAATCCATATGGGCTTTCAATTCAGCTGTGTCCAGAGTTGAACTATCGAACTTCAGGGTTTCAAAGGCCTCAACCTGGGCACGTAGTTTTTTTAGGTGTTCATTTATTGCCGTCAGCTTTCTGGCCTCCAAGGGAGTAAGGTTCTTACTGATTTTTAGCTTTTCAAATGCCCCCTGTTTGATCTTGCTTCCTGTTTTGCTATTTGTCCATGCACAATACTGCGGCTCTACATAAAGCCCTGTTGCGTACCTGTATCGCCTGCCTTTGAGCCTTGGATCGAATACTTCAAGATAGATGGCTCCCTTGTCATTCTGATTTTGGGAGCGAAGTGTGAATTGTACTTTCATAATGAAAAATGTTTTGACATACACAAAATTACCAGTACTGTTCACCAGCTGGGCCACAACTCTTTTCTTTAGTTTAGTTTTGTTAGCCTACTGGGTGTTTGCCAAAAGATTCCAGTCGTTGTTTTTTGCTATGATAGCAAAGCTGAGTTAAGTAGAGGTAAACAGATGTGATTCCGCTCGAGACCTCAACCGAAAGAAACCGTCCTGACTAAGTCAGGACGGTTTTGTTTTTTAACGGGCGAACAAAATGTCTCATTTTGGTGAGCACGGTAAAAAACAAAACCAGCCCGTCTCGGGCGGGGCTTCTGAAGGTTGATGCGCCCACCCCCAGGATCAGCGAAGCTAATCCGCTCGAGACCTCCAGAGAAAAGAGCCAACACCCAAAAGCCAACCGCCAACAGCCAGTCTGCGAGATGAGCAGCTACGAAACCGCCTCCTTCTGATCCACCAGTCCCTTCATCTTGGTGGCCAGCACAGCGCCAAAGTCAGAGAGAAGCTTCACTTCGGCAGGGCTGGTCATGTTCGCCTGGCAGGTGAGGATAACACCGTCAGGAGCGAAGAGCAGGCCGAACTGGTCAACCTGCTGCTCTTTTGAAAATCCCTGGCTGCTTTGTTTCCAGCCGGAGATAACGGTGGCGGTGGGTTCATCCAGGAAACGTTCAGCGAGCTCAGGGTGGTTAGTGAGAATGGTGAAATCGCGCAGGGTTTCCCGCTCGATCTTCACGCCGTCTTCACCGATGTTCACAAGATCTTTGTATTCAGAACCAAAATAAACGCCTACGTAAACATCAAGCAGCATATCGGCCGCCTTGTTGATGAGGGTATTCATGAAGCCACCCCGTTCAATTTTGCCGGATTTCATGTCGGCAGGAGTGGAGATGAGCAGCAGGAATTTTCCTGTCGGCCATTTCACAGCCGAAGTTCGCCACATGGATTTGCCAATCTTCCGGCCTTTCTGCCCAGTGCTCAAGCTTGAACGCAGGGTCCAATCAATACCCCCGGTATTTCCCTGGAAATCGTTGGTACCCATCACTTCGCCGCCGCGCACGCTTCCATCCGCTTGTTGGTTGACCTGGATACCCAGTGCCTTGGCTTCTGCTTCTGTCTTCTGCTGTACATCCTGCCGGATGACATTGTCTTTCTTTTGTTGCGACCGACGGATGAGAATGAACGCGATCACTACTACCACGGCGATCGGAATGAAATTGGAAATAATGAAGTCCATAATTGGGTTGGATTGATGGGATGATATTAGCTCCCAAACAGCTATTTCACCATGACTTTGGTCACCGGGGTGGATTGGGCTGCCTGGGCAAGTAATTGCACGACTAGCGGTTGGCTATTGGCAGTTGGCAGAGATGGCTAATGGGGTAAATAGGATGATTTGCGATAAACGCAAAAAGATGCGTTTGAATTTGTCCATGGCCGCTTTACTCAGGTTTTTGGGCCAACTCCAGCGGTGGATTTGAAGCTCGCTTCCTGTGAATCCTCGGCAAACCTGTTAACTTCCAAAGGGAATTACCCATCCGGCTATTCATCGACACGCGTGTCTTGATTGCCGGATATTCTACTCACCAAACCTAAAAACCTTTATGAAACGTATTGTCGGGATTCTTCTCGTGGTATTGCTGTTTGCTTCCTGCAAGCAGCAGCCCAAGCAGTGGTACAGCACTTCGCCAGAAGTTGACTTGGTCAAGCAAGTCGATGCTTCTTTTGCCAGTGGTGACTGGGCGACATTCCGTGCGGCATTTGCAGATACAGCCAAGATCTGGGTCAATACAACCTGGAATGAACCGAGCATGTCCGCGGATACACTCACGGCTAACTATAAGTCCGCCCGTGGCAACATGACGGAAGCTAAACTCACCAATAGTGTTTATGAGATGATCGTCACCGATGAGGGTAACCATTGGGTGCACCGCTGGGGAGTGTGGGAAGCCAAGCTGGCCAATGGAAAGACATCGTCATGGGCAAGCAATTCCAACTTCCTTGTGTCTGACGGCAAGATCAGGATGGGCGTTTACATCTTCAACGCACTGCCCAATTACCTGGCCAGCCAACCGGATCCTACGCCGGCAGGAACACCGGCTAAGTAACACGGGTAAATAAGTCGCTGACTACACAATCCACGCGCGGTCGTAGTTTACAGGCTATCCCGGTTACCAGGGAATGTGATGCGTCAGCAAAAAGAGAGGAGCAGGGCGAGAGCCCTGACTCCTTTTCTTATTCCATAACAATAGCACTCCATTCTTCGTTGTGGTCCATGAGGATATGAAGACATATTTAGCAATCCTTTCGGCCTTGTTGTGTTTTTGGGCACCTTCACTCATTGCCCAGCAAACAGCTTTTACCGTTCGTGAATCTGACTTGATCGCCGAAGGGATTACCTACGATCCAACGGCCGGTGACTTCTATATCAGTAGCATTCACAAAAACAAGATCATTCGTGTCAGGAAAGGGGTAGCCTCTGACTTCATTACCTCTGGTGAGCACGGATTCATGGGCGGCGTGGGCCTGCACGTGGATGCTGAACGCAGAATATTGTGGGCCTGCTCTGGGAATATCATGGGAAAGCGAATGCAAGCGGGACTTTTCGCTTTCTCCCTTGCTACCGGTGCTCTCCTGAAAAAAGTTGTTTACCCTTTGGATACCGTACGTAGATTTTTCAACGACCTGGCCATTCTTCCAGATGGCTCTATCTGGGTGACCGACACCTACGGCCATGGTATCTGGAAGTGGAACCTGACTATGGACCTTCCTGAAAAATTGCCCATCAAAGGAAGGATCAGTTATCCCAATGGAATCGTTCTTGCCCCTGACCAGAAGACAGCTATTCTCGCAGCTGATGAAGGATTGGTGCGGGTTGACCTGGCCAGCATGACGGTTTCCTATCTAAATGCCCCAACCGGGAATGTGCCGACCCGTGATATCGACGGTCTTGGATTCATTCAGAATACATTAGTGGCGATTCAGAACTCGTTTGACGCGCCTGAAAAAAACAGGCTGGTGCGCTATGACCTTGACCCCGATCTCAGAACTATCCTCTCCGCAACAGTGATCGATGAAGCGAATACACTTTTTGATTTGCCCACCACACTGGTAACGCAGGCTAGCGACGTATATGTAATCGCTAACAGCCAGCTCGGCAACCTGGATCAGCGCGATAACAAGATCGTGGATCCTGCAAAGCTTCGCCCGCTGGTGGTGCTCCGTTACCGTGTAAAATAACCAGTTGTGTTCAACATGCTGTTCCGTAACACACTGTTCGTTGACCCCTGATTTAATTGCATGCAAATTTTGGTTTCGGGTTGGATTGACCAGCCAGGTTATTCAGTGGTTCTGTTCTCGCTCTTCCATTGTGTAGCGACAAATTAAGTATTGACCGGTTGCGTTTTCTGCAACTTTTCGAATTCTCTTATGCGATTCGTCATTGTTTAGGATTGGGGGCCGGCTGTATCTTCCATAAAGGCAGCCCAATTCCACTTTGGGGTAAGCGAATGAGAAATACCCTATTCTTGATGATGTCCACCTGGTTGCTTGGCGGTTGCATCGCACCTGTTAACCTGACCTACGAAAGCGCCCGCACGTTGGCCAAGGGCCAGGTGGATGTGCAGGGCAATTATGGCAGGTATTACTACGCTGATAAATATGGGGGAATGACCAACGAGAATTACGGCGCCAAGATTGGCTACGGCATTACCGATGACTACACCCTTAAGTTTAGGTACGAGCACATCGCGACGCCGAACCAACAGTGGTTCATGGATATCTTTGGAACGACGTACCCTGTGAAGCTTGAAATGGATTACTATGAAGTGGAGAATAAGATCCACTTCAGTGATAGTTGGGGTGCAGTGGGTATCCCGATCTCCTATTATTCCAGGCTACAGGTCTTCTCTTTTGATCCGCGCTATTACTTTACCTTTTCGAACCGTAAGAATACCCTGGAGGCCAGCATTATTCCCAAAGTGCACCTCCTCTTTGCCAAAAACATTGCCTTTATGCCCGGCTTGAGTATTGGGTTCGGCATCAGCAGTAACCTCGACCGGTGGGCTTTCCGTCCGGAAGTAGGATGGGATGGATATGCTTCTTATGGCGCTGCCCTTACATTCAATTTGTCTCCCAGGAAGTAGAAAGCATTTACCCCTACGATCCAATTGCTCCCACGACAGGCGGTTGGCTGTTGGCTATTGGCTGTTGGCTTCCCCTGCGTGAACAGTGGTGTTTTGTGGATAAAGTTCTCGCACGTGGACCCTTCAGTACTCTGCCAATAGCCAAAAGCTAATAGCTAACAGCCTGCATTGGGTTCACTTAGCTTCGCTACCGCAAACCCAAGATGATTCCTCACGCTCCCCAATACCCAACCGCCAAAAGCCAACAGCCTGCATTGGGTTCACTTAGCTTCGCCACCGCAAAACCCAAGATGAGTCCTCACGCTCCCCAATAGCCAACCGCCAAAAGCTAATTGCCTGCATTGGGTTCGCTTCGTACTGCAAGCCTTGTTGGTGATCATGTTGTAGGTGGCGAACCTGTTCAACTGACTTCCGTCATTAAGTTTAATATTTCCTTGGCCTAATTTGGCCATCATCCTGTAGCTTTAATGTACACCCGGCTATGGCATTCAACCAGATCAAGGTATTCCCGATGACGCAATGGCTGAGTGTGTACAGCTTGGGTAAGGCGAGGTGGGATATTATCGCGGGCATTACGCTGGCTTCTTTTGTGTTGCCGGAGAGCATGGCCTACGCCTCGTTGGCTGGCGTTCCGTCTCAATACGGGATTTATTGTTGCATCGCGGGTTGCCTTTTCTTCGCGCTCTTCACGCAATCCCGTCAAGTGGCGGTAGGTCCCACATCGGCTATTTCACTAATGGTAGGGACTACTGTAGCCGTGATGTCAGGCGGAAACCTCGAACGATGGGCGGCCATCGCCTCGCTCACTGCCTTTGCTGTGTTCTTGTTTTGCCTGACAGCGTATTTTCTCAAGCTCAGCAGCCTGGTGAATTTTATCAGTGAGAACATCCTGCTGGGATTCAAAGCGGGGGCGGCGCTCACCATTGGAGTTACACAACTTCCCAAGTTGTTTGGCGTCGAAGGAGGCGGTCACAATTTCTTTGAGCGGATAACCATTTTGGTCAGTCACTTGCCTGAAACCCATACCAACATCCTGTGGTTCGGCCTGGCGGCGCTGGCACTCTTAATTGCCGGAAATCATTTTCTGCCGGGACGGCCGGTATCGCTGGTTGTAGTTATTGTCTCCATCGCGGTCGTCTCGTTCTTCCCGGAAAGTTTCAACCAACTTCATCTCACCGGCGAAATCCCGTCCGGCTTGCCTTCTGTGGGACGGCCTTCACTTCGCATGGTCGACGTGGATGGCATTCTCGGCCTGGCTATGGGTATTTTCCTCATGGGCTACATTGAAACGATGGCCGTAGCGCGGACTTTCGCGGAAAAGAATGGCTATAGTGTGGATCCCCGGCAAGAATTGCTCTCCCTGGGTGCTGCCAACTTTGGCGCAGCTTTCTTCAGTGGGTACCCGGTCTCCGGGGGTATGTCGCAATCGACGGTCAATGACAAGGCTGGAGCAAGAACACCAATGGCGCTGCTGATTTGCAGCGCCACCTTATGTATCCTTTTGCTGTTCTTCACCGGGCTGCTGCGAAACCTGCCCGAAGTGATCCTGGCAGTAGTCGTTTTGGATGCAGTGTCCGGACTGATCAAGGTAAAGGAATTGAAGATCGTGTACCGGTTGGACCGCAGGGAGTTTTACATCGCCATGCTGGCAGTCGTGGCGGTGCTTGTATTTGGTATTTTGAAAGGTGTACTGCTGACAGCCGTTGCCTCCCTTTTACTGATTATCGCGAGGACATCCTCGCCGGCGGTAGTGCTGCTCGGGAGGGTGCCCGGTACTTTACAATACTCCGATATTGAACGACATCCCGATAACGAATCGATTGCCCACACGAAAATTATCCGCGTCGAATCATCCATCTTCTATTTCAACCAGCAGTTTGTCTTCGACAGAATCAGCGATCTTGTCGGCAAGGATAACGGGACCCGCTTGTTGGTGCTTGACCTGAGTGCCAGCCCGATGGTTGATGTATCTGGTTCGGCCATGCTGACGAAACTTCAGCAATGGCTTAACGAAAGAAACATCGACCTTCGGATCGTTAACGCGTTGTCGCACGTACGTGAACTGCTCCGAAAGCGTGGGCTGGAGAACGCCGTAGGCCACATCAGCCGCCGAGTGAGCATTCAGCAAACCATCGATGACTATTTTGAGTCCCCGGCGAATAGCTGAGCGGCTGGTTATTTTGGCTCGACGAACGAGTAGCTGGTTTCGTATTCCTCGGTAGTTCCGTTAAACACCGACTTCGTCACCTTGCGGGAAGCAAAGCCTTGTGGATTGTAGTCATACGTATACGTTTCAACCAGGCCCAAGATGTTGTTTCCGTTCCGCACTTCGAGTCGCGTGGGGTTGTTCCGGAAGGGGCGGAGCTGAGGGTTGACCGCAGTCACTTCGAATGCGCCCTCGGTGTGCACCTTGGAATCGTACCCACTGAATGTGTGGGTGGAGAGCAGCACCGCGGATGCTCCTCCGGTGGTGTAGTAATACAGCTTGTTTTCCAGGACGTTGTCGTTTTGATCATATTGATACGTTGCTTTCTGTACCGGGATCAGGCCGCCTTCTTCCGGAATATCCTGGTAGGTGATGGTTTGAATAACCCGGTTACGACTGTCATAGGTAAAGCGATGTTGCTGGCTCAAAGACTCGTTTACATATTCATAAGTTTCAGTAATCCGCTGGCCGGTGTAACGGTACTCGAACCTCCATCCCGAACTGGTAGTTGAAACAATCAATTTGCCTTCGTCATCATAGAGGAAATACTGTGAATGAAGGGTTGTGCCTCCCGGGTAGCTTGTCGAAAGATCAATCTGTGCCAGCCGATTTGAGACATCGTAACTGATTTCGTAGGACATGTTTCCCTGCACCAACCTGTGCGGCAGAAGGGTTGGCTCGGCAATGGGGACGATGGTTTCATCCTTGCTGCAGGCGAGAATGAGGATGGCAAAAAACAGGGCGTGAATGCGGCTCATAGACGAATTGCTCAGGTCGATTTTTACGGGAAACACCGTTGAGGGGTTACACCACCTGTATCCGTAAATCTGGCCAGCGGTTTGTATAGGGCAGAAGCGACGTCGTCAACAGGGAAAGCCGATGTCAGTACACGCGCACTGTGACAAAATGTTACAATTCCGAGCCGAGGTCGTATCAACAATCAATGTGCGTCAGGGCTCAATCACTTTGTTCAATGAAGTGCTGGCTTTAACTTGTGGTGTAAATCCAAACCATGATCAAGAAGTTTGTCAACATCATTGCCCTGATCGGGGTGCTTGCAGTAAACTACCTCGCTAACGCGCTTCCGATCAATGGCAAGAATACCGGCGAACTGTCGGATCAGTATCCCAATTTGTTTGTTCCGGCAGGTATAACCTTTTCGATCTGGGGGTTAATCTACTTGTTGCTGATCGTATGGGTGATTGCCCAGTTTATTTCCAAAGAGGCGAGGCGGGTTGACCTTGGATGGCTGTTCGCCCTGAGTTGTGTGCTTAATGTGTCATGGATTTTCTTGTGGCACTATGAGCAGCTGGTGATCGCGATGATCATCATGTGGTGGCTGCTGCGCACATTGGTGGTGATCAACCAGCGATTGCCATCGGGGTCAGACGGCCTGGCAAGAGCAACCTTTGGAATTTACCTGGGTTGGATTTGTATCGCAACCATTGCCAATGTCACTGCCGTGTTGGTATCTATTAATTGGAATGGCTTCGGTCTTTCCGAGGTAATGTGGACGATCGTTCTGATCGCGGCTGGAACGGGCATTGCGATTTGGCTAATCCGCACACTGAATAATTCATTCCTGGCCTTCTCAGTAGCGTGGGCTTTCGCGGGCATTATTCTTAAACGTCAGGGGGATTTTCCGGCCATTGCGTATGCAGCCGGAGCCGGCGTGATTTTGGTGGTAGCGCTGGTCATGTTTCGGACCTTCAGGCATCAGCACCCTGGCGTTGATCTTTCATAAGCAACCTGTGGGTCACTGAAAAGTAACCTCCTGTAGCTACATTTTTTTTCATCGTGACAATTCTGTCTTTTATCTGCGATGAGGTTGTTTCGTCGTTTCAGCCATCTTGATTGTCAGTGCACTCCATTTATTTGCCTACTAATGGATTATGAAGCCAAGAAGAATGATCATGGAGACGAGCAAACGCAATAAATGGTGGCTGGGATCGGTATTGTTCCTCTCCCTGGCCTTTCTCTTATCCTGCGAGCATCCGCCTGAGCCTACTTGCGTGGATGTGGTCATCAAAGTTGAGCTGACAAAGACCGATGCGACCAAAGGAAAGATGGATGGTACGATTTCGGTTGTGGCTGAGGGCGAATCCAAATTCTTCACCTATAGTATTAATGGTGCCGCTTTCCAGGCCAGCAGCAAATTTGCAGGCCTCGATACGGGAACCTACAGAGTTACCGTGAAGAACTCCTGGGGATGTCTAGGTGTTGGTGATATCCACGTCGGTCAGACTGATCCGTGTCTTGGTGTTGCCCTTTCGGCTACCGTATCCAATTCCACGCAAGGACAGTCAACCGGAACAATTACCGCCGTAATCTCAGGCGGCACAGGGTATACGTTCTCACTGAATGGCAGCCCTTTCCAGGCAGGAAATGTGTTTAACAGTCTGGCTCCAGGGAATTATTCATTAGCCGCGAAGAACCTGGCCGGCTGCTCTTTTACTGTCCCGGTTACGGTCGGGGCGAATGATCCATGTAATGGCGTGACGGTTACGGTTACCACCACTGTCACGAACCCAACTCTCGCACAAAGCAACGGGAGTATAACAGCCACGGGGGCGGGTGCAACGGGTTTTACTTATAGCCTGAACTCCGGTGCGTTTCAATCGTCAGGAGCGTTTACAGGTTTAGCCGCTGGTAACTACACAGTAACTGCTAAAAGTGCGAATGGTTGTCTTGGAACGACACAGGTCACGCTCAGTGCGACAAATCCATGCGCCGGTGTTACGGTAGTGGTGACGGCCACCTCAGTCAACCCAACTCTCAATACGAGTGATGGAAGCATTACCGCGACGGCGACTGGTGGTACCGGGTTTACGTTCAGCAAGGATGGCACCACCTTCCAGGCTTCAGGCACGTTCAGCAACCTGGCAGCAGGGAACTACACGATTTCTGCAAAGAATTCAAATGGCTGTATTGGCACAACACAGGTGGCGCTGGGTTCCACCAATCCTTGCGCTGGCGTTACGATCTCGGTTACCGCCACATCCACCGGAGCGACGATTGGATCTTCCAACGGTAGCATAACCGCGTCAGCTACCGGAGGCACGGGCTTTATGTTTAGTCTTAACAACGGTACGTTCCAATCCAGTGGTTCATTCGTGAACCTGGCGGCGGGGAATTACACCGTGACCGCGAAGAATTCCAGCGGATGTCTTGGATCGACACAAGTATCTGTAGCTTCGATCAACCCTTGCCAAGGCGTAACCGTTCTTGTCACCGGTACGGTGATCAATGCCTCCGTCGGGCAATCCAATGGCAGTATAACGGTTAATGCTACGGGTGGCACAGGATTCACCTATTCATTGAACGGCGGGGCTTACCAGGCCGCGACCGTTTTCCAGGGGCTTGCTGCAGGCAGTTACACCGTGACCGCGAAGAGTTCGGCAGGATGCATGGGATCGGCTACTTATACTGTGGGCAGCGTCGATCCTTGCCTCAACAATTCCATTACCATTAGCAGCACTACAACGGCGTCAGCGAACTGTATTACGCCAGGTACTGGAAGCATTGCGATCTCAGCGACCGGCTCGACGGGGTTCACTTACAATCTGAACAACGGCACTTACCAGGCCGGTGCGACGTTCAGCGGACTCGCACCAGGCACGTACACGGTTGGTGTGAAAGATGTAAACAACTGCACGAAGACGACAACGGCAGTGGTCCCAACGGTTCCTGCCGGCCCAACATTCCTGGCCGCCAAAGCACTGGTGCAAAGCCGGTGCGGCGGGTCGGGGTGTCACATGAATGGTCAAACCCAAAAGGGTTACAACTTCGACACTGATTGTAACATTGTGAAGTTCTGGAGCGGCATCTACGGGTCAACGGTTACGCATACTTTAAACACCATGCCTTTGTCTCCACAGCCTCCATTGACAACCGCTGAAAAGCAGACCATAACCAACTGGATCAATGCAGGCCATGGTTTCGGGAATTGATCATGCTGGCGGTTAAGAAGTGCCCAGCGGTAAGCGGCGCATCACAATTTGGTGTAATTTTGGACCACGCCAATTACCATGACTCGCTCCCTCAATGCCTTCGGATTGGTAGCACTCGCGATCCTGATTGTCGCCGGGACTATTTTTGTGTTGTTCAGGGAGGGACCGCCCAAGTTGGTCATCAACGAGTTCATGGCCGACAACGCCACCTGTTGCCCGGACATCAGCAGTGGCACCAACGAGTTTGACGATTGGATTGAGATTCACAATTACGGCACCGTGCCCGTGAATATCGGGGGTATGTATTTCTCCCAGCACAAATCGAAACCTACCGCCCACAAAATTCCCGACACTCAACCCGAACTTACCACCATCCCGCCGGGCGGGTTCTTGCTGCTTTGGGCGGATGGCAGTCCTGAACAAGGAGTACTTCACCTGAAGTTCAGGCTCGACCAGGACGGGGAGTTCCTTGGATTCTTTGACCAGCATGGCCGCACCATCGATACACATTCCTTCCGCAACCTGTCCCCGGATGTTTCAGTTGGCAGGAGGCCGGATGGCAAAAATGAATGGGTTGAGTTCAATTCCCCAACCCCAGGCAGGTCCAACCAGTGACCTTTGTCATTGGGTCTTGCGATCGTATTGAGTAACCTTTGTTGCGCGGCAGCACACCGTGCAACATGTCGGATCCTTACAAATTACCCCGTTGGATTGCCCGCATTGGCGGCTTGCTGTTCGGAGGTATTTTCCTGTTCTTCCTGATTTGGGAATCTGTAGGTTCCATGCTCGAGGGTGACAACCAGCCCCTGGGCATGGATGCATTGATGCAACTTACTATTACCATCATCGGCGTTGCAGGGCTTTTCCTGGCCTGGCGCTGGGAACTGCCCGGCGGAATCATCGCCAGCGCCGCTTTCGTTGCCTTGGGTCTGATCAACCCGCAAACTATGCCCTTTCCACTTCTTGCCTTCTTGGTCCCTGCGGTGCTTTTCGTAGTGATCGGTTGGTTTGGCAGTCACCATACGAGTCAACGCAATGCCAGGGGAAAGGCATAGCTCTTGCAAAGTCAAATGATAGTTCAAGTTCCGGTTTTCCTGACGTAAATCAGCGGTCATCGTGACCTGTGACATCGGCCCCGAGGGCTCAAAAGGCCAATTTACATCCATCAATCATATGCCATGAAAAACCAGTATATAAACACCGATGGCAATACCGCGGTGGCTAATATCGCCTATGGATTCTCGGAAGTAGCTGCTATTTACCCCATTACACCTTCATCCGACATGGGCGAAAGGGCCGACGGATGGGCCACCGAGGGCAGGAAAAACATCTTCGGTGAAAAGGTGGATGTCGTCCAAATGCAATCTGAAGGTGGGGCCGCTGGGGCTATCCATGGATCACTCACAGCCGGAGCCATGTCTACGACGTTTACAGCCTCGCAAGGGCTGATGCTCATGGTGCCCAACATGTTCAAAATCGCGGGCGAAATGCTTCCTGTGGTTTTCCACGTCTCTGCCCGTTCACTCGCCTGCCAGGCACTTTCTATTTTTGGCGATCACTCTGACGTGATGGCTACCCGGGGAACCGGTTTTGCCATGCTCTGTTCGGCCAATGTGCAAGAAGCCCAGGACTTTGCCGCTATATCCCACCTGACCACCCTCGAAGCCCGGATTCCTTTCCTTCACTTCTTTGATGGATTTCGCACCTCACACTCCATCCAGAAGATACTCCCGTTGAGTTACGACGAATTGAAGAACATGCTGGACATGAAGTTCGTGGAAGAATTCCGTGCCATGGCCCTCAAACCGGAATCCCCGGTCTGTAAAGTGGGTGCGCAAAACCCGGATGTCTATTTCCAGGGCCGCGAGACCGTGAATAAGTACTACGACGCTTGCCCCGGCCTCGTGCAGAAATACATGAAGTTGTTTGCTGAAAAGACAGGGCGTACTTACAAATTGTTCGAATATGTCGGTGCACCGGATGCAGATCGCATGATCATCGCCATGGGTTCCGGCGTGGAGACGATCGAAGAAACCATCAATTACCTCAATAAAAAAGGGGAGAAGCTGGGCCTTTTGAAAGTAAGGTTGTATCGTCCTTTCTCGGTGCGCGATTTCCTTGGCGAAATACCCAAATCAGTTAAGAAAGTCGCGGTATTGGACCGCACCAAGGAGCCAGGTTCTATCGGCGAACCGCTTTACCTCGACGTGGTTGCTTCTTTGCTGCCCGAACGCCCCGGCATCCGCATCATCGGCGGACGCTATGGCCTGTCCTCGAAAGAATTTACGCCCTCCATGGTGAAAGCCGTCTATGAGCATCTCCAAAACGACGGTTGGCACAACTTCACGGTCGGCATCAATGACGATGTCACCAAGAAATCCATCACCGTAAAGGAAGAAATTGACACGGAGCAGGAAGGTATTGTGCGCTGCAAGTTCTGGGGCTACGGCTCCGACGGTACGGTGAGCGCCAATAAGAATGCCATCAAAATCATCGGTGACAATACGGACCGTTTCGTTCAAGGCTACTTCCAGTATGACTCCAATAAATCAGGAGGCTGGACGATATCCCACCTCCGTTTTGGCAAAAAGCCGATTCACTCGGAATACCTCCTTAACAAAGTTGACTTCGTAGCGTTGCACCGTCCGCAGTATATCGGGCAGTATGATATCCTCGAGGGAATTACCGAAGGAGGTACGTTCCTCATTAACTCCAGCCAGAAACCGGAAAACATCTTCCGCCTGTTCACCAAAGACATGCAGGATACCATCCGGCAGAAGAAGATCAAGGTCTATGCCATCGATGCTTCCAAGATTGCCAAGGGAGTTGGTCTCGGCGGACGGATCAGTTCAGTCATGCAAACGGCCTTCTTCAAGGTCTCCGGTGTATTGCCCGAAGACGAAGCCATCAAGCTCATCAAGAAATTTGTGGAGAAGCAGTTCGCCCGTAAAGGACAAGAAATTGTCGAAATGAACTGGAAGGCCATCGACGCCTCAGCGGCTGCGGTTATTGAGGTGCCAATTCCTGCCGAGTCCGACAAATTTGCTGAAGTCACGCAGGTGGTTCCCCCGGGTTCAGGTTGGTTTGCCGATCACATCGTCGACCCGATCCTGCGACTCAAAGGTGACTCTATTCCCGTCTCTGCAATGCCGCTTAATGGCGCCGTTCCTACCGGCACCAAACGGCTGGAGTATCGCGGCGTTCCTGGAAATGCAGCTACCTGGATCGAGAAGCTGCCTTTTGTCGAGAACCCCTATATCGCCGAACCCTACATCGAGTATCCACCCAGCTGCTCGGGTTGTGGCGAAGTGCCTTATATTCACCTCGTTACGCAGCTCTACGGCGACCGCATGGTGATTGCCAATGCCACAGGTTGCACTTCTATATATGGTGGTACATTCCCGCTTATTCCCTACACCAAAGACAAAAACGGCCGCGGACCCGCCTGGGCGAATTCGCTCTTTGAGGACAATGCGGAGTTTGGAATGGGCATGCGCCTGGCCATCGATGCTAACCGCCGTCAATTGAAGACCAACGTGGAGGCTTATTTGCCCACGCTGGCTGACGGACCGCTAAAGACTGCACTGGAAAATGGACTGAGATTGTTTGATGAAGTGAACAAGGAGGCCAAGGAAAACGCGGATGAGATTCGCAAACAGTTGGCCGAACAAGGCAAGAAAGATAAGAGCGCTGCACTGGCCAAGATCACGGAGCTGGAAGATTATTTTGTAGACAAGAGTGTATGGATCTTCGGTGGTGACGGATGGGCCTATGACATCGGCTTTGGCGGACTTGATCACGTGATGGCCTCCAATCGGAATATCAATATCCTGGTAGTTGACACGGAGGTCTATTCAAATACTGGCGGCCAGGCTTCCAAGGCTACACCTCGCGGCGCTGTAGCGAAGTTCGCCTCCGACGGCAAGAAGCTCAGCAAGAAAAATCTTGGATTGATGATGTCATCGTATAGCAACGCGTATGTGGCTTCGGTGAATATGGGAACTGACCGCGAGAAAACGGCACTGGCTTTTGTGGAAGCTGAAAAGCACAAAGGACCTTCCATCATTATCGCCTATTCTCCATGCATCGCCCACGGGTACAATATGGTACTCGCCAAGAAGCAATCTGAGAAGGCGGCGAAGAGCGGCTATTGGCCGATGTATCGCTTTAACCCGGACCTGAGGGCCAAAGGACAAAATCCGTTCTGCTGGGATGGTGCCGAGGTAGATACTAAATTTGATCAGTACCTCGATGAAGAGATACGTTACAAGACGCTGAACCTCACCAACCCCGAGGAAGCAAAACGGCTGGTGGAGTTGGCGGAAAAAGACAACGAACAACGGTTCAAGGACATTAAGCATCTTTCAGAAGTATAAACCCAAATCGTATGGCCATTGATCTCACCACTGATTACGGCGGACTAACGCTGAAAAATCCCATCGTCATGGGGGCCAGCAACATTGTTACCGATGTGAACAACCTCGTGAAACTGGAACAGGCCGGAGTAGGGGCCATTGTGTACAAATCGCTGTTCGAGGAACAGATTCAGCTGGAGTCCTATCAACTGGACCAGGTGCAGGAGACGTACAGCAACTGGGATGCCGAACATGAGTCGTTCTTCCCTTCCGCGCGCCACGCCGGTCCTACTGAGCACTTGCGCCAACTGAAAGAAGCCAAGAGCAAGCTCTCCATTCCCCTCATCGGCAGCCTCAACTGCGTCAACGACGATTCCTGGCTGGAGTATGCCTTGAAGATGATTGAAACCGGTATTGACGGACTCGAACTTAATTTCTATAACAATAACGTTGACTTCAGCCTGAAGTCCGCCACGATTGAGGAGCATCAGTTAAAAACCCTGGAACTCGTGCGTGCCGGTGCGCGACAGATTCCGTTGTTTGTCAAGCTAAGCCCGTTCTATTCCAATACCCTTCGCATGATTTCAGAAATGGATCGCATCGGGGTGGATGGCGTGGTGCTGTTCAATCGACTCTTCCAGCCTGACATCGACATTGACCTGGAGGAGCATCATTTCCCATACAACTTCAGCAGCGATGCCGACAACCGGCTTGCCCTGCGGTATTCCGGACTGTTGTACAAGAAGATCAAGGCAGGCATTATTGCCAACACCGGGATTTTCAGCGGACGGGATGTGGTGAAGATGATATTGGCCGGGGCTACCGGTGTTCAAGTAGTCAGCACCGTGTACAAGAAAGGCATTCACCAGGTGGAGGTCATGCTGGAAGAAATGACAGCATGGATGAAGAAGAAGAAGTACAACAGCCTGGATGACTTCCGCGGCAAGCTCTCCAAAGAGAACCTCTCCGACCCCTTCGCCTACAAGCGCGCGCAGTATGTGGACATTCTAATGAAATCAGAGATGTTCCTTCAATACCATCCCAAGCGCGGAGGCCTGGCTCATAAAGACGACATTTAAATTGAACTAGTATATTCGACCTCAACCACTAAACTTCAACACTTCAACAACTTAACACGTAAACACTTACACTATGGCAAAGATTGGAATATTCTTCGGGTCCACGGAAGGCAACACAGAGCGCGTCGTCGGCCAAATTCAGGAGGCGTTCGGCGCTGATGCAGAGTCATTTAACGTCAACTCGGCCACCGCGGATGATATGCAGCCGTTCCCATACATCATCTTGGCTTGCCCCACGTGGGAGATCGGCCAACTTCAGGAAGACTGGGAAAGCTTCATCGACGAGATTGAAAAAGTAGACTATACCGGCAAGAAGGTAACCTACCTTGGTCTTGGCGATGCAGATGGCTATCCTGACACTTTCCTCGATGCGCTGGGAACGATTCACGACCGCATTAAAGACAAAGGAGCCAAGTTCGTGGGTGCATGGCCTACCGACGGCTACAATTTTGAAGCATCCAAAGGTGTGGTCGACGGCAAGTTCCTCGGCCTGGCGATCGATGAAGACAACCAGAAAGATCTCACCGCCGGCCGCGTTGAAAAATGGGTGGCCGAGCTGAAGAAAGAGTTCGTTTGATGAAGTGCTGAGGTGTTGAAGTGCTGATGTGTTGACGTTATCTGGTCCACCTCAACACCTCAACACTTCAACACTTCCGCACGTTAATGGCTGCTATTCGGTTCAAGAAGCCCGTCTTTCCCATCAGCGAGCCGCTGTTGGGTTACCTCCGACAAACACACCGGGAGACCGACGTGCCCATTTCTTACGGTGATCTCCTGCATCATAACAGTGCCGTAACCCTCTTTGACAAGAAAGGGAGAGATACGCTTTGGGAGACGCTGATCTACGGGGAGGCGGACCGGCAGTTTATCCACGAGTGTCTAAGGAAAGTATACGCCGAACTGAAAGTAGGTGGTGATGTAGGCGTCATTGATCACCTCTACGTGGACCGGGTTGACTACTGCCTGTATGCCAACACCCATCCCGTACGGGTGAGGATCGTCAATCGCCTGAACGACCTTTTTGACTACTTCTATGTCAAGCATGCCGATGCCTCGCGTATCTATGGGATGGAGCTCGAGCACTTGCTTTCGCCGAACCGGATCGGTTACCTGGTGAAAGGAAACACACTTATCGAAGAGCATATCCCGGGAGTCCCCGGCGATTCATTTATCAAAGAGTACCTGCCGCGCCAGGATTACAACCCGTTGCGGGTGGCTAAGGAGTTTGTGAAATTTAATGAACGAAGCCTGGTGCAACTACTGGGTGATATGCGCAATGATAACTTCGTCGTAGAGGTGATACCGGATTTCGATGAACTGTATTTTCGTCTTCGTGCCATTGACTTCGACCAGTTTTGTTTTGAAGGTGATGTAAAGATTTACATGCCCCAGTTCTTCAAGGAGAACAACCCGATCATCAACATTGGATTGAAAAACCTTTCTTCTGTGCTGGAATTGCAGTACCAGCGCGAGGAACGCCAGCGGCTGCTCACGCGCGTGCGGGCCGGTGGTGCACACCTGGCAAACCTGCTGGAGGCGATGCGTGTGGAGGAACTTTCCACGAAGGAGAATGTCAAAATACTCCGTGAGTCACTGGCTGACCTTTACCAAGACTCCTCTTTTCTGCTGGCCGCTACCATGGGAGAGATCTTGCGAAATAGCCTACGAATGCTTGAAGTGTATCCGATACGGAAACGGAAAGCGTTGAAGGAATAAATTTCAGAATTTGAAAGTGAGTTGAATTCTTTGCGACTCTGCGGTAGATCATCCGATTCTCCCATTACCTTGCAGTAACACTGAGCAGCTCTTCCAATAGTTATGCACTCCTTTTTTCAATTCTTTAGCAAACAAACTCGGAGATCTGGATTTGGATTTATATTGGCTTTATCATTTTCCTTGCCCATCGTTGCCTTGGGGCAGTCGGTTGCTAGTACAAAAACAAAATTCACTAACCTTGAGACTTACCTGGACAAGGCCACGCGCGATGGCCTGTCCGGAGTTATTGTTCTCATTCAGCAGGGCAGTGAACCAGCTTGGATCGGGCATTCGGGTTTTTCGAATATTGTCACCGGGGATGTATTGCATAGTGAGCATATCCTCTCCTTGGGCAGCGTGGGGAAAATGTATAATGCCGTGGCGGTCATGAAACTGGTGGAAGAAGGAAAGTTGAACTTGGATGACCTGGTAAGCAACTACTTGCCGAAAGAGATTATTGACAAACTCCCGAACGCAAGGAGCGTGACAATCCGCCATTTGCTGGGTCACACATCGGGTTGGCAGAACTATGATACCGATACTGCCTTGAACCGGTTGTATCTGTCGGGCAAATTGAAACTGGATACCCTGAGCCGCATGGACGCATTGCGACGGTATGGCTACGGCAAACCTGCCCTCGCGGTACCGGGCAAGGAATATCACTACAGCAGCACCAACTACCTGGTACTATCCATGATCATGGACAAGGTGGTCGGCGAAGGCCATACGGCTTACCTAAGGAAATTGCTGGCGCAGCACGGTCTAGCCCATACCTACTACCGTGAAACACCTCCCATAAACAATGTGCACTACTATGGTGATCTCAATCTGGATGGCGTGGTGGAGGACCTGACCGCGCAGACCTTCGAAACTACCAACTGGTTTACCGGCGACGACGGTATCTATGCCAGTGCCCAGGATGCAGCCACATTCATTCGACAATTGATGAACGGCAACGTCCTTACCCTGGAGTCATTGACCCTCATGAAAACCGGCAACACCGGGATCAAAACGGACACGGGCCTGGGCCTGATGGCCGACAAATCATTCCCGTATGGCCAACTCTACGGCCACTCGGGCAGGGGCATCGGCACCACCGCTGATGTCTATTACTTTCCGAAACGGGATATGACCGTAGTAATTTTGTGCAACACGGGATTGAGAGGCTCTTCTCCAAAATTCAAAAAGGCATACTTGAAGATGCGGTCCCGAATCGTGAAGAAGTTGTTCTTGTTCTAACCTCCTTTTGCCTTCTCCCTTTGCGCCCTTATTCCTTAGCGCCTTTCCGCCTTTGCGAGAAATAATACACTTTTCGTTTTTACCTCTTTGCAATTAAGCACCCTAACTGTTCCGTCTCTCGTGTCGCCTCAACTTTGATTGGCAATGCGCGGAAAAAACATATCTTGCCAGCTTAACACCCCATTATGAACAAGACTTACTTGAACTATTGCCGTCTCGTGATGGCTGTCCTATTATTTATTTCGCCTGCTTCCACGGTCCTCGCACAGTGGGAACCTACTGGCAAACTGGAGCGAAAAGAGAAAGCCATCGACCCTCGCGCCGATCCGGACATCATTGTGGCCAAACCCACGAGGGTCGCGGCGGACAACACCGGAACTGTCGCCATTACTTTTCAAAAAGAGATCTGGAAGAACCCGGGAACGGGATGGTTACGGGTTGAAGTACCCCGCTTTCCCTTTAGCGCCGTGGATGAGTTTGAATTTCAGGACGTTGCTGCTTATCAGGGCGTTACCTACCTGATCGCCGGCAGCGGCAAGATCTACCAGGTGGATGAAAAGAATGGCTGGGTTGAAATGAGTGGGGATGAGCGCGCACGGCGGATTGCCACGGATAACAACGGCCAGGTGTGGATCATCGATAGAAATTATGCCGTGAAGTATTTTGACTCCGGCAACGGTGTCTGGACCGTATACCCCGGCAATGCCAAAGCCAACGACATCGCTGCTTTCAATGGCACTCCGGTGATCGTTGCGCAACCGGGAGGTAATCTGTTGTATGGCACTGGTGGCCGCTGGGAGCAACTGGGCAACCTGGAGTGGAACTGCAGCCAGGTCAGCATCGACCCCACCAACGGAATGGTGTGGATGATCACCGGCACGAAGAGCAAAATTTGGGCATACACAGCAACTGGTTGGATGGAATACCCAGGCGGCGGCACGGCGATCGATGTGTGCGGCTATAACGGCAGCCCCTATATATTGACGCCGACCATGCAGGTCATGAAAGGCAAATCAACCGATCCTGCCTTCTTGAGCGCTGGTGCGATTGGCAATAACGCCGTGGTAACACCGGCACCGGCTGCTGTTGTGGCAGCGCCTGCGGCAGTTGCAGTGGCTTCTCCCACTGACCCTTACCTCCGTACCGCAAAAAGTACCTACAAGGCCAATGAATACTTCGAAGTGGAATTTGGCAACTTCGAGGGAAGTCTTTTTGATTCCATTACCCTCATTGAAAAGGATAAGCCCGATGATGAAATGGGGACCTTCAAGTATACGGGCGGCGGAGCGAATGGTAAAGTGGCTTTCTCCTATGCGTGGACCGGCACCTATGAACTGCGCGGGTTCTTCAATAAAGGCAAGGAGGTCAAAGCAAGGCTTACAATTAAGATCGATTAGGAGAAGTTCTGGATTTAAGAAACAAGAAGAGGTTGGCAGACGCTTTACTTCTTCTTGTTTACTGCTTCTTTCTTCAAGATCACATTTTCAGCCTTGAATACGCCATCCTCCAAACGGAAGTCAGTGAGTAGTTCGCCATCCGCAAAGCCATCGATAAAGATCTGAATGAGGCCTTCACTGGCAGTCCACTTTCCGGGTTTCTTCTCCGCTTTCTGGGGAACGGATCCATCTTCGCTGGCTGGGGTGAAGATCGTCCACATGCATGTGCCGTTGGTCGCAAGCACGTATCGGTCACTATCTTTCGTGACACTATCCCCCTTCGTAACCATGCGGTAGGTGCCCGCATATTTCTTCAGGTAGGAATTGGGCGTAGTCGTTTGTCCGATGGAGGTAAGTGTGACAGTTAACAAAATGATCAGGGTGCAGGCAGTTTTCATTGCTTCGGGGTGAAGCAGTAAGGTAGGAATTTCCCTTTCAATTTTGAGCCACCATCCTTCGCGCCTTTTAGCGCCTTACGCGCCTTTGCGAGAGACTTCCCTAATCTCGCTCAGATTAGATCAGGCTGGCAATGTAATCGTACACCCCGCTCACAAACCCGATGGCTGCGATACCAACGAGACAAATCGTGAAGGCGAGCTTCTCCTGCCAGGTAGAAGTAAGAGTGGCCACGGGAGCCTCGCTCTTGTTGATGAACATGGCCTTGACCACCAGGAGATAGTAGTACAGTGAGATGGTGGCGTTGATCACCGCAATGAAGACGAGGATGTAGAGCCCTTTTGCCGCTGCGGCGGTGAAGAGGAAGAATTTTCCAAAGAAACCGGCCACCGGCGGGATGCCCGCCAGCGAGAACAATGCCAGCAACATGATCAGGCTCAGGCGCGGGTTGGTGAGGTAGAACCCGTTGAAGTCTTCGATGTTTTCCTTGCCGGTTGCATTGAACACCATGCTCAGCACTCCGAAGACGGCCAGGTTGGAGAGAGAATAAATCATCATGAAGTAGACCACGGTGGTCATTCCGAGGTTGTCATTGTTCACAAAACCCAGCATCATGAAGCCGGCTTGCGTGATCGATGAGAAGGCCAGGAAACGTTTCAGGTTCTTCTGGCGCAAAGCGAAAAGGTTACCAACGACCATCGTAGTCACCGACAGCAGATAGGCCGCCAGTGTCCATGACTTGGGGTAGAGGGTGAATACATTATAGAGTACCAGCATCAAAGTGAAGAGCGCCGCACCTTTGGAGACCACGGAGAAATACATGGTCACCGGCAAAGGCGAGCCTTCGTACACATCGGCTGTCCACAAGTGGAAGGGAACAAGCGAGAGCTTAAATCCGAAACCGGCCACGAAAAGCACTAGCCCAAAAACAGAAAGTGCCTGCGCATCTGTAAGGGATGCCATTTCACTGAAGTAAAGCGTACCGTACGAACCATACAGCAACGACAAACCCATCAGCAGCACGGCAGAAGATACCGCGGACGACATCAGGAGTTTGATGCCTGCTTCAGCGCTGCGGCGAAGTTTCTTGTCAAATGCGGCGAGGAGGGTGAGGGGAAGCGTGGCCGTCTCCAGCCCGAGGTACAACATGAGGAAATTTCCCGCTGAAATCATGAACGACATACCCATCAACGTGGAAAAGATCAGCATGTAAAAGGCACCGGTCTTGGGTTGGTTCTCAGGCTTGCGCAACCAGCTTGCCGACTGCAGCAGGATGATGAAGGTCGATATGTTCAGGATCAACTTGAGCGTATTGCGCAGTGGATCACTAAGGAACATCTGGCCAAACAGGCTGGTGGTCTCTACCGGGTAGAAGCCAACCGCTGTAACGAGACCGAAACCAAAGAGGGTGCCATTCACCAACCTGCCGTTGTCTTTCCCTTCCGTGAGATCAACAATGAGGTGGTAAAGTACAAGCAGGGTAAGCAGGACTTCGTTCCGTAGAATATATACATCGGTCCAGGTCATAGTCTTGCAATTAGGTGTTGAATAATGTCGCCGAGCGGTTCGCGGATGAGGGCCGACAACCAGAAGGGCGCCATCCCGATAGCGGTGATGGAGATCACCAGGGTGATGGTACTTACTTTCTCAAACCACTTTGCATCCTTCAGTTCGTTGTAGTGCTCGTTCTTGATCGGCCCCAGTAACAGTATGCCCACCACGCGCAGTATGTATACGGCGGTGATGACGATGGACGAACAGGCGACAATCGTGGCGATACGATGGAAGGTATCCGAATTCTGGAAACTCCCCACGAAAATGGTCATCTCGGCAACGAAACCACTCAGGCCTGGCAGCCCCAGCGAGGCAAGACCGGCAATGACGTAGACCACAGAGAGGAAGGGGATCACTTTCATTAGTCCACCCATCTCGTCGATCATCCGGGTGTGGGTGCGACCGTAGATCATCCCTATCAACGCAAAGAAGAGTGCCGTCATCAGTCCGTGGGAGATCATTTGAAGAATCGCGCCAGTCGTGGCTGTCTCATTCATCATGAGGAGTGCGAACAGCACCAGCCCGCAGTGACTGACGGAAGAATAGGCGTTGATGTACTTGAGGTCTTTCTGCCAGATCGCTCCAAAGGCGCCGTACACCACGCTGATGGTCGTGAGGATAATGAAGATCCAGGCCATTGCATGTGCACCTTCGGGCAACAGGTACATGGCTACCCGGAAAGCGCCATAGCCGCCGAGTTTCATCAATACGCCTGCGTGCAGCATCGATACTGCCGTGGGCGCCGACGCGTGACCGTCGGGCGACCAGGTGTGGAACGGGAAGAGAGCACCGAGTACTCCAAACCCAATAAAGGTGAATGGGAAGAAGAACAGCTGCGCATCGCGGGGAATGCTCACCTTGGCTATCTCGGTAAGATCGAAGGTAAGACGACCACCTTCCGGCGAAGAGTTGAAGTAGATGCCAAGCAAGCCAACCAACAGCAATGCCGATCCCGCCATGAGCATCAACGTCAGTTTCATGGCGGAGTATTCTTTCGGTCCGCTGCCCCAGATTCCAATTAACAAGTACATAGGAATCACCGCCACTTCGTAGAAGAGGAACATAGTGAAGAGGTCGAGCGAAATGAAGAACCCAAACACCCCGGAAGCGAGGATGATCAGGGAGATAAAGAACTCCTTGGTTAGAAAATCGACCTGCCATGAGGCAAAAACGCCTGCGAACGTGACCAGCGAGGTCAGCACGATCATGGAAAGTGAGATGCCATCAATGCCGAATTTGTACTGGATATTGAATGCTTCATACCATGTTGATGTAGAGACCAGGAGCATTGCATCCGTGTTGCCTGCATTGCGCAAGCTATAGAAGAGATAAACGAGGTAGAAGGAGAACAGCAACTGTGCACCCATGCCTACAGCGGAAATGACACGGACCTGCTTGAGGTCTTTCACCAGGGCAATACCTGCTACGGTGAGAACCGGGATGAGGATAAGAAAGAGTAGGGGATTCATGACCGGGTTCAGTTAAGGTATAAGATCAACAAAGCCAGCACAAGCACACCGGAGGCGAAATACCAGATATACAACTGAACATGTCCCGACTGCATCCGCTTGATGGCGGCGGAACCAGCCACGGTGGAATTGCCAATGAAATTCATCGTGCCATCCACAATATGCCGGTCGAACCAGGCGACAGGGCGTGAGATAAACTGGAAGATGATGCTCTTCGTGATGAAAAGATAAATTTCATCGATATAGAACTTATTGTACGCTGCTGTATATACGCCACTCAAGCTCTTTGAAATGGCATCCGGACGCAAGCTTGGTCTTGCATAGAGCCATGCAGCAGTCAGGATGCCGATAACGGCAATAGCAATGGACGGTCCAGCGATGGACCAATGGAAGGCTGTTTCGAACGGTTTGTTATCGCTCGTCACCAGGTCATGGAACGGCACAAAACCGGCGACAACGGAAGCAATCGCGAGAAACATCAAGGGAACGGTCATGACTACCGGCGACTCATGGGGTGCATGATGATAGGCGGGTGTCTGGTTCCAGAAGATCCGGAAGTAGAGACGGAACATGTAGAAAGCAGTGATGCCAGCGACCAGCCACTGCACAGCGAAAATCAGTTTGTTGTGCTCAAATGCAGCGACAAGAATTTCATCCTTGCTGAAGAATCCTGAGAGCGGCGGGATGCCCGCGATAGTCAGGCAGGCAACGAGGAAGGTAAGGTGGGTGACGGGCATTGACTTGCGCAGACCTCCCATCTCGGTCATCAGGTTGCTGTGCACGGCATGAATCACCGAGCCTGCGCCGAGGAAGAGGAGTGCTTTGAAGAAAGCGTGAGTGAAGAGGTGGAAAAGGGAAGCCATGTACCCAAGGCCGGCTTCTCCGCCATATCCGGAAACGCCGAGGGCCACCATCATGTAACCGATCTGCGATAAGGTTGAAAAGGCGAGTACTCGTTTAATGTCCAGTTGTGTGCAGGCAATAACCGCCGCAAACAACGACGTGAAGCTGCCTACGTACATGATAACAGTAAGGGCATCTGGTGCTGAAAGGGCGTAGGCGGGGAACAACCTGGCCACGAGGTACACACCGGCGACCACCATGGTGGCCGCATGGATAAGTGCGGAGACCGGCGTCGGGCCTTCCATGGCATCGGGCAGCCAGATGTGCAAGGGGAACATGGCTGACTTACCGGCACCACCCATAAAGATGAGCAACAAGGCCCATGTAGTGACTGACAAGCCCATGAACGCGGCTGTGGAAGCTTGCCCAATAACAGGACCCTGCAAACTAGTCAGTGTTTGGAATTCAAATGTGCCAGTGTTGAAAGAGAGAATGAGTATCCCGACCAGGAAACCCAGGTCAGCAAACCGGGTGACGATAAACGCTTTCTTGGAGGCGGCGACTGCGGAGGGCTTTTGATAATAAAACCCAATCAGCAGGTAGGAAGAAACACCGACTAGTTCCCAGAAGATATACATCTGGAAAATATTGGTAGCCACCACCAAACCAAGCATGGAGAAAGTGAATAGCGACAGGAAGGCAAAGTACCGGGTGTACCCTTTTTCACCCTTCATATAACCAATGCTGTACAAGTGCACCATCGCGGAAACAAGCGTGATGACCACCAGCATCATCACGGAGAGCGGATCAAGCAGGATGCCGAGATGAATAATCAATTTGTCCGTCAGCGGCAACCACGTAATCTTGTAGGCCTCGATGGCCTCAAAACCAGCTTCGCCAGCCTCTTGGGTGAAATAGGTGAATGCGGTGGCACAGGACAGCGCGGCAATGATAAACAGGTTAGCCGTTCCAATGATTCCGGCAAGGGCAACAGGAAGCCTTTTGCTCAGCAGGCCAAGACCCAGGAACGTGACCAGCGGAAGAAGAAGAATGATTAAGGTGTACGCGTAGTCCATAGGTCATTAGAATTTCAGTTCGTCAACATCATCCACACTGACGGTGGCAAACTGCCGGTAAATATTAATGATCAGGGCGATCGCCACAGCGGCTTCGGCGGCGGCAATGGCCATGACAATAAGTGCGAAGAAGTGACCTTCCAGCCGATGTGGGAAGAGGTAGTGGTTGAAGGCAGTAAAATTGATGTTGACCGCATTCAGCATCAGTTCCACTCCCATCAGCATGGTGATGAGGTTCCTCCGGATCAGCACGCCCATCAGCCCGATGAAGAACACGAGGATGCTCAGGATGATCATGTAGTCGAGCGGTATTTCGGCCTGTAGGTTCATGTGCGATTTTTTAAGGCGATGAAGATGGACCCTACCAGGGCGGCCAGCAGCAGGATGCTGATCACTTCAAAGGGTAATGCGTAACCATTTTCTCCTGTACCCATCAGTTGCAGTCCAATGGTGCGCATGTCCGTGCCAATGGCAGGTTTCGAGCTTGGCTTGAAGGCAAACTGAAGGATGGTGACAGCCGATAGGGCAATTCCCGCGATCGCTGTAAGGGCACCGGAGAGCAAGTGACTGCGCCTGGGTGGCTCAAGCTTGCTGTTGATCTGGCTGGTGAGCAAGATGGAGAAGATGATCAGCACGACGATACCGCCGGCATATAAAATCAGCTGGACAGCCGCCAGGAACGGGAAGTTCATCATGTAGTACAACCCGGCCATCGCCACAAGCACAAACAGGAGATAGATAGCCGCACGGAGGATCTTCCGGCTCGTGATGGATAGAATAGAAAACACCACGATGGAGATCGCAAGAATAAAGAAGATGATCTTGGGGCCGGTCATTCGTTCGTCGTTATGGAGGAGGACCCTGGTTTGTTCAGCACTTTGACCAGTTTCGACTTGTCAAAAACAGCATGCTCAAACGTGTTGTCAAATTTCAGCGCGTTTTCGTCACAAGCCGGAACACAAAGTCCGCAGAACGTGCAGGTATCGAGGTGATAAATGTATTGGTCAAGTATCTTCTTGGTTCGGCCATCGGCGCCGACCACTTTCTTGGCGATGACTTCGATGGAGCCATTCGGGCAGCGGCGTGCACAGGTATTGCACACGTTGCATCGATGATGATTGTTCTCGTCGTGGATAAGAATGAGTTCGCCTTTGAAATTGCCGAACATCTTTAGTTCAGCGCGGTTTTCGGGATACTTCTGTGTAACGATGGTGCTGGGCTTTACAAAGTATTTGCCCGTCACTTTCATGCCGTTCACCAGCGAGGCTACTCCCTGGTAAATTTCCCGGAAGTAGTTGCCAACTTCTTTGAGAGTGCTCAGAAGTGCCATTGCATGAGGATTAAGAAGGAAATGAGAATCAGGTTCATCAGGTTGATGGGCAGCAAATATTTCCATTCCAGCGCCAGGAGCTGGTCAATGCGCAGGCGCGGGAAAGTCCACTTGAACCACATCATCAGGTAGATCACAAAGGCGGTCTTGCCGAAGAACCAGAACACCGGCGGAATGTAATCCATCACTTTGTTGAAGGCATCAAAGTGCCAGATATGAAAGGGCAGCCATCCGCCCAGGAATAACGTGGTGGCGATGGCGGCGATGATGAACATGTTCATGTACTCGGCGAGGAAGAAGAACGCGAACTTGATGCCGGAATACTCGGTATGAAACCCGGCCGTGAGTTCCGATTCTGCTTCCGCCAGGTCGAAAGGTCCGCGGTTGGTCTCCGCAGTGCCGGCCACCAGGTAGATCACAAACGCGATCCAGGCCGGGATGTGGCCTTTAAAGATCCACCAGCCATCTTCCTGCGAGGCGATAATTTCTGAAAATTGCATGGAGCCTGCGTAAGCAATGATGCAGAGGAGGGCAAGGCCCACAGAAAGTTCATAACTGATCACCTGGGCACCGGAGCGCATTGCGCCGATTACTGAATACTTGCTGTTGCTGGCCCACCCGGCAATGAGTACGCCAATCACACCCATCGAGGAGATGGCAAGAATGTACAGTACACCGATGTTCAGATCGATGGCCTGAAGCCCCTTGGCAAACGGAATCGACCCGATGGCCATGATGGAAGCGACGATGACGATAAAGGGAGCGATGTTGAAGAGAAAGCTGTCAGCGTTGCGGATGAAAATCAATTCCTTCATCAGCAATTTGATGAGGTCGGCGATAGTTTGAAATACTCCGCCGGGCCCCACGCGGTTGGGACCGAGACGGTTTTGCATGCGTGCGCAAATCTTGCGTTCGGCGTATACAAGGTAGAGCCCAAGCACAGCGTAGAAAGCGAGAAGAACCAGCCCTAGCAACACCATGGAAATCAAGCCTGCCCAAAACGGGCTGAAGGTGGTGTCGAGCCAGGAGGTAATGGAGTTAACAAGTGGGCCAAAGTCGTACATACACTATCGGTCAATATCAGGTATCACCAGGTCAAGAGATCCGCTGATGGCCACGAGGTCGGCGATCTTGTGCTCGGCAGCGATCTTATTAATGATAAACAGGTTCGAGAAATTCGGCGTGCGGTACCGGATGCGCGCCGGGGTAGGACCTCCATCACTCACGATGTAGACGCCAAGTTCGCCGCGGGCAGTTTCTACGCGCTGGTAGAACTCACCTTTTGGCGGCTTGATGGCTTTGAGTTCCAGCATGATGGGCCCCTGCGGAATGTTGTCGATCAACTGATCGATGATATCAAGCGACTCCCACATCTCCCGCATCCTAACCAAGTACCGGTGGTACGTATCACCTTGGGTGTAGGTGACTTCATTGAATTTCACCAACGGGTAGGCGCTATAGGGAGCGATCTTGCGAATGTCACAATGAAATCCTGAACCGCGACCACTGGGACCCGTGACACCATAATTGATGGCGTCTTCCAGGCTCATATACCCGATGCCTTTGGTGCGTTCCTGGAAAATGACGTTGCCCGTGAGCAACTGGTCGTATTCAGGAAGCTTTTTGCGGAAGTAGGTAATGAATTCCCGTGTGCGTTTTTGAAAATTCGGATGCACATCGGCCATGAGGCCGCCAGGAGTGATAAAACTCTGCAGGAGTCGTGACCCGGTAGATTCTTCAAAGATGTCGAGAATCTTCTCGCGGTCGCGGAGGCCGTAAAAGAACGTGGTCAACGCGCCAAGGTCCATGCCGAAGGCTGACCACCAAAGTTGATGGGAGGCGATACGATTCAGTTCGGCGAGTATGGTACGAATGTATTTTACGCGATCGCTGACTTGCACACCCATCGCATTTTCAACGCAAAGGGCAACGGCTTCATTGTTGATGTGTGCGGAGAGGTAATCCATCCGGTCGGTAAGGTGTACCAACTGCGGATAGGTGAGTGATTCACTCATCTTTTCGATGCCGCGGTGAATATACCCGCAGTGCGGCCGGATCCATTTTACTTTCTCTCCCTGGAGGCAAGTCTCAAAGCGAAGCACACCGTGAGTAGACGGGTGCTGAGGCCCCATGTTGATCACGTATTCTTCGCGTTCCTTCAGGTCAAGATCCATCAGTGTTTCTTCCATCGCTCAGCGTTCAAGGGTGAATGAATCTTTGTAGTCCTTCCGCAGGGGATAACCAACCCAATCGTCATCAAGAAAGATTCTCCGCAGGTCAGGGTGGTTTTCAAATTTTATCCCCAGCAGGTCGAAGGCTTCCCGTTCGAAGTATTCGGCAGCTTTCCACAGGTCGCTTACGGTGGCGACCATCGGGTTGGTTTTGTCAGCGAGAATGACACGCAGCACTACGATGTGGGGAAACTTCGTCGAAGTCAGGTGGTAGACCACATGGAAACCATCTTTGCGGTCGAGTCCCGTAAGGCAAAAGAGATAATCCAGATAGGTATCCGGGTTCTCTTTGAGGTGTTTGGCTACCTCATGAAGTCTCGCCGCTGGGATAATAAATTCCGGGTACTGTTTGCTGATGCCGGGTTGGGCCTCAGGAACCAGGGTTTGGATGACGGTGGTTAGTTGCTCGACTTGCATGCTTCATCAAGGTTCTGGTTGTCATGAGGTTCTACGTACCGGGATTTGTCTTCAGTAGACGTGTCCAAGGTCGGCTCGGGGCGTGCTTCGCCAGATTTGGCGAGGCTTTCGGCTTTGATTTTTCGTTGTAGCTGCATGATGCCATACAAAAGCGCCTCCGGACGGGGAGGGCAGCCGGGGATATACACATCAACAGGAATCACCTGGTCAACACCGCGAACGACAGAGTAAGAGTTATAGTAAAAGGGTCCACCGGAAATGGCGCAGGCCCCCATGGCAATTACATATTTTGGATCGGCCATCTGATCATACAAGCGTTTCAGTACCGGAACCATCTTGCGTACGATTGTACCGGCCACGACAATTACATCTGCCTGGCGGGGTGAGGCACGGTACACTTCGATGCCGAAGCGTGCGAAGTCGTGGCGCGGTGCCCCTGTGGCCATCATCTCAATACCACAACAACTCGTGGCGAACGTGAGGGGCCAAACAGAGTTCGAGCGTCCCCAGTTAATAATTTCATCCATGGTCGATACCCAGACGGGTGCGCCGCCCTTGCGGAGTTCTTCCAGCGACTCGTTGTCGTTGAAGTCTTCGTACGGTACCGATTTGATGTCTATTCCCATATCAAAGCTTTTTTCTTCCACGCATACAACAGACCCAGGCCCAGAACGGTGAAGAAGATGAGGATTTCAACAAAGGCAGTCAGCCCGATCTCCCGCATCACCACCGCCCACGGATAAATAAAGACAGTCTCCACGTCGAAAATCAGGTAGATGATGGCGAAGAGGTAGTAGCCGACGTGGAATTGGATCCAGGTGGGTCCTTCGGTGGGTATCCCGCACTCGTAGGGCTCTGATTTGGCGGCGTTAACGGAGTGAGGAGCAGCGTAATGGGAGAAGAGGATGGCCCCACCCACCAGCAGCGCGGCGGTGAGGAAGAAGGTGAGTAGCGAATAACTTTCCATAGGTCTTTTTCGGCGTTTTTCGAACCCTTCTGGCCCGATCTTCAGGATCCAAGTAGCCCGTTTCCGCTCGTCTATGGTATGATATTCCCGGCTAGGGAGGGGTGACTTTTGTCAGGTTAGCAAGCCATTGCAGGTTGCGATTAATGGAGCGATTCAGTGATTTACCGCAGAGGCGTGGAGGCGCAGAGATTGTCAGGATTTCCTTACAGGGTGAAGAATTGAGTTCTACTCCCTTCATGGTTTATTGCCAGCGTGGAAAAAGACAGATACTTCGAATTATCGGGCGCAATCTTGGATGCCTCTATTGCTGTGCATAAGGAAATGGGACCAGGATTACTTGAAGCTGTTTACCAGCATTGTTTGATGAAGGAACTTGAAATGAGGGGCATCGAATTCGAGGCGATGGTAATGGTTCCTTTGGTCTATAAAAGTCATGTATTGAATAAGGAATATGTGATTGATATCCTGGTGAGTAACGAGATTATTATTGAACTGAAAGCGGTTGAGGGAATTCTACCCGTGCATGAGGCACAAATAATCAGTTACCTGAAATTGGCGAAGAAGCGACTTGGGTTCTTAATCAACTTCAATGTTCCTCTCCTGAAGGATGGTTTCCGTAGATTCGTCAACGGCTTCTAACTCTGCGTCTCCGCGCCTCTGCGGTTAATCGTCTCATCAACATCACAACCCCCCACCTTCGTACACCTTCACCACAACTTCCAACGCCAACCGCGCCATGTCATTAGTCTGCTTTTCGCGCTCAACCGGCGTGGACTCTTGACCAGTAAGGAGATTATCACTCACCGTGAGGAGAGAGAGCGCCTTGAAATTGTTCCGTGTACCCATGGCATACAACATGCTTGTCTCCATGTCCACCCCCAACACACCTTGCATACTCGATTGACCATACCTCGAATTGTCTTCGCTGTAAAACAAGTCTGTACTGTAAAGTGGTCCTTTTTTCAGGGATAGCCCTAATTCTTTGGCGCTGCTTTCGGCGAAGGACAATAGCTGCGCGTTGGCTTTCGGGAGTGAATGCGGCTGACGGATAAACTTGGCAACGGCGGCTGAATCTGTTAGCGCTTCCGTCGCCGCCACAATATCCCCCAGTTGAAGATCCTTCTGCAGCGCCCCGCAAGTGCCAATTCGGATGATGCAGTTCGCGCGATAGCCGTGGGTCAATTCATGGACATAGAGCGCCGTACTGGGTATGCCGATGCCGGTACCCTGGATGGAAACCCGTTTTCCCCGGTACGTACCCGTGAATCCCAGCATCCCCCGTATCTGGTTGTAACAGAAGGAGTTCTCCAGGAAAGTTTCCGCAAAGTGTTTGGCCCGGAGCGGATCACCGGTGATAAGCACCGTCGGTGCTACTTCCCCAGGTTTAGCTCCAAGATGTAAACTCACCTTTCCTCCTTTAACTCCTTGAATCCTGACCCCTAGCCCCCGACCCCTAATTGATCGCCCAACTGCTTCCGCCAGCAAGAAGCGACTCAAGGTTTCCTTCACCTTTGGTCTCAATCTCGTGTTGGATTTGTTCGGTAACCCGCACATCATACGGTTTGATGGGCAACGCCTGCAGAACTCCCATCGGGCGCGGCAGCGTTTCGCTGTAGGTCATGTTGGCCAGGATGAAGGCAAGCGTGGAGTCCTTCTCGTTGTGAACGAGCAGATCGCTGATCGAGTAGGTATCCAGTGAAACAACTTTCGGAGTATACCCGTCGAGGATGATGCCTTTGTCTTTCTTCTTCCCGAATACCAGGGGTTTCTCGTGCTCGAGGAAGATGGTGTGCTCATCGCGTGTGTCCGCGTTGGTGTAAAGGTCAAATGCGCCGTCGTTGAATATGCGGCAGTTGGTATAGATCTCCACAAAAGAGGTGCCTTTATGATTGTAGGCGCGCCGCAGCAATTCTTGTAACTGGGTGCGGTCCTTGTCGTGACCGCGGGCAACGAAAGAGGCACCGGCACCCAGGGCCAATCCTACCGGGTTGAACGGGTCGTCCAGCACACCGAGCGGAGATGACTTGGTAACCTGGCCACGGTGGGAGGTAGGAGAGTATTGTCCTTTGGTGAGGCTGTACACCTCATTGTTGAACATCATGATGTTGAGATCCACATTTCTCCGGCAGGTGTGAATGAAGTGGTTGCCGCCAATACTCATGTTGTCGCCGTCGCCGGTGACTACCCATACGCTGAGATCGGGGCGCGCAATCTTCAGTCCCGAGGCGATGGCCAATGCACGTCCGTGGATGGAGTGGAAGCCATATGTTTCCATGTAATAGGGAAAGCGTCCGGAGCATCCGATACCGGATACGTACACAATCTTTTCCTTGGGAAGGCCCAGTTCAGGCATCAGCCGCTGCGAGGGCGACAGCACCGAAATGGCACCGCAACCGGCGCACCAGCGTACGTCGACGTTGGGCTTGAAGTCTTTGGCAGTATAAATGAGGCTCCCTTCATGGGGACGCTCGAGGAGATTATCAATGGCGGTCTTCATACGGTGACTTCTTTTTCGGTGAGTATTGAGGTGATCTTGTCGACAAGCTCGACGGACTTGAACGGGCGGCCCTGTATTTTATGGATGCCGGTGATGGGCTTGAGGAATTTGGCCTGCAGCATCCATTGGAGATGACCGGAGTTCAATTCGGGAACAATTATTCGGTTAAAGCGCTTCAACACGTCGCCCAGGTTTTTGGGGAACGGGTTGAGGTAACGAAGGTGTAGGAAAGAAATAGGTGTACCATTAGCTTTCAGCTTTTCGAAAGCTGTCCGCGCTGCCCCATAGGTGCTTCCCCAACTCAACAAAAGAGTTTCGCCTTCTGAATCTCCTTCAACCACCGCCTCCGGTATGTCGTTGGCGATGCCGTCGACTTTCTCCTGGCGCAGGCGTACCATCTTTTCGTGGTTAGCTGAGTCGTGCGATACGTTGCCGCTGCCGTCCTCTTTTTCAAGACCGCCGATGCGGTGTTCCATTCCCTGGAATCCGGGGATGGCCCACATGCGGCGAAGGGTCTTCGGATCACGGCGATACGGTCCGAATTCTTCGATGTCTGTAGCGAAATTGGCTTCCAGATCGGGCAGCTCGGAGATTTTTGGTATCCTCCAGGGCTCAGAAGCCTGCCCGATGTAACCATCAGAGAGGAGGAGTACCGGTGTCATGTATTTCAGTGCGATCCGTGCAGCCTCCATGGTCATGGCGAAGCAATCGGAAGCACTCGCCGCGGCGAGTACCGGCATGGGAGCTTCCCCATGGCGACCGAACATGGCCAT
>JAEUUF010000007.1 GCA_016787645.1 Cyclobacteriaceae bacterium
CGCCAGGCCAGGATCTTCGATATGTTCTACCGCGGCACCGAGCTCTCCCACGGCTCCGGTCTCGGCCTCTTCATCGTCAAAGAAATTGTGCAAACCCTGGGAGGCACCATCGACTTTGAATCCAGCCAGGGCGTTGGCTCCGTCTTCACAGTGAAGTTGCCAGTCATTTAGTCAGCGAAAGAATTGCCAGCAGGGACAGTTCCTCAATCTCCCCCTCTCCACTTTGTGGAGAGGGGGCAGGGGGGTGAGGCATTTGTACGGATTTTCGCAACTGGCACGGTCCCCCCTTGGCAAAGAATGCAGTCGTTCCGCTGACGAGGCATCCCATCTTTACTTCGTCAAACGAAGATGCCATGAAGATCAAGTTTCAACCTGAACCCGACCATGGGTTCTATGTCACCCTTCGAAAGCGAGTCCAGGATTATTTTAAGGAGCGAAAACTGAGTCGCTATGCTAACGCAAGGGCAGTGCTTAAAACAGTCCTGTTCACGGGATTTTTCCTGGCGGCCTATGCGATCATCCTGCTGATACCGCTCGCGTTACCTTGGTTCCTGGCTACCTGGTTCTTCATGGGAATGTTTCTCATCCTCGCCGCCATGAGTATGGTGCACGACGCCGCCCACCAGGCCTACTCCCGACATCCGTGGGTCAACCAATTCTTGCTCCACTTTGCCAACCTGGCCGGCGGCGATGGCTATATGTACAAATACAAGCACACCCTCTCCCATCACCCCTATACCAACATCCACGGACTTGACATCGACCTCGAGCAAAGCGGGATGGTTCGGGTCACACCATTTACCCGGTCCGATCAAAAGCACCGGTACCAGGACAAGTACATGCGGATCTTGTATCCCTTCTACATTCTCTTTTGGGTATTGCTTCGCGATTTCAAGTACTACCGGATGGAACGCATTGGTGTGACCGAAGCGCATCACGCCCCTATTCACTGGATCACACTCATTTTCTCGAAGCTTTTCTATGTATTCTACATACTCGTACTACCCGCGTGGTTGCTTGCCGTTCCCTTCTGGCAAATACTCGCAGGCTTCATCTGCATGCACGTAGGTTCGGGGATCATCGCCATGTTCGCCTTGCTGTCCAACCACGTTGTCGAAGACTCGCTTTTTCTGACTCCCGGCCCGGATGGAAGAATTCCCTGCAGTTGGGGCGAGCACCAGTTGCGCACCACGGATGATTATAGTCCGGATTCAGCTGTAATCAGCTACTTTTTCAGTGGACTGAACCACCATGTTGCCCACCACCTGTTTCCCTGGTATTGCCATGTGCATTACCCCGCCATTACCCGGATAGTAAGGGCCACGGCGGCTGAATTCGGGTTGCGCTATCGCTACAATAGCATTACGGGCGGACTCCGATCTCATTTCCGCCTGCTACGAAAACTTAGTCATGAGAAAGCCGTGATGGCACAAGGATAACCTATGGAGCTGGCTGAAGTTAATAACATTGGAACGTACGGGCTGCTCGCCGGGCTGGCACTCTTCCTGCTGGCGATCGGACGCTACTTCTTCCTGGCTGGCCTCGCCTACCTGGTGTGTTATTACCCTGGGTGGAAGTCATTACAACGTTTCAAGATCCAACCGAAAGATCCATCGCGCATCCAAATCCGGCACGAGCTGCGCTACTCGCTATCAACGGCGCTGATCTTTTCAGCCATTGGCATTCTTGTGTTGCTGCTCTACCTGAATGGGTATACAACCTTGTATACAAATCCCTCCGAACACGGATGGGCTTACTTGCTGCTGACGTTAGCCTGCATGATTGTCTTCCATGACGCCTACTTCTATTGGACCCACCGGCTGCTGCACACGCCATGGCTGTTCCGAAAAATTCATTCCGTCCATCACCGATCAGTGAATCCCACACCGTGGGCGGCCTATGCGTTCCATCCACTGGAGGCGCTGCTGGAAGCGTTAGTCGTTTTTCCTATCATCACAGTGTTTCCAGTACATCTGGGCATTTTCATTCTCTTCACCTTCATCGTGGTACTGATGAACGTGCTGGGGCACCTGGGCTTTGAGTTCATGCCCGAAACCTTCCGCAACGGAAAGGGCAGTTGGTTGACCTCCTCCACGCACCACAACCTGCATCACCAGCTGTTCCACTGGAACTATGGCTACTACTTCACCTGGTGGGATAGGTGGCTGAAGACGCTGAGGATGAGGTAGGACCTTGGTCATCGGAGGCAAAAATTGCTCAGCACGGCTGCGTGAAGTGTTCCACCTGGAATTTGCGTAACTTCAATAGCGCAAAAGGGGATCGTATGAAGGGCAGTTTTTTAGTCGGCTGTATTTGTTTGGGCTTGCTTGGGGCGTGCAGTACGATCGAAAAATCCTCACGCCATGCATTCGACAGCGGCTACTATTCCCATAAAACCGATACGGGTGGTAAGGAGGATGTATACCTGGATGTGACAGAGGAAAAAGTCACGGTGTATTCCCTCGACAATGGGAAACCCGCGCAGCCGAAATTAGCGCTGCCGATCCGTGAGGCGGACTCCCTCCATATCACATCGTCCCGTTTCAGCAAGAAGGGCCTGGATGTCGATATCACTTCTGTACTGTTTAAGTACCGGGCCGCCACCAAGGAACTGCCCGCCCAGTTGTCGGCCGAACTCAATGTGGCACTCTATGCCGGTTGGCGGCGTGATTTCTATACCATCAAAGCCACCCGCGATCCGTTGGGCAAGAACCAATACCGGGTGGTAAACCGGGGATTTGATTTTGGTATACTGGCTGGCACAGGATCCACCCCCATCAGTCCATCCACCACCAACAACGCGATCTCAAAAGAATACAATGGAATGATCCTGGAATTGGGACTTGCGGCCTTTGTCGAGTCCAGCTTTGCAAGTTTTGGACTTGCTGTCGGGTTTGACCACTTACTGAGTTCCGATCGGTCAGTGTGGATTTACCATCAAAAACCCTGGGTGGGATTCGTCGTAGGAATCGCCATCAACTGAACAACAGGAACCTGGCTGCGCATTCAATTCAAATTCCTTATTTTTATTCTGCCCGGGAAGGGAAGTGATGGCCTCCCGGTACTGGTTATCTTTTACTGAAACTTCCAGCAACGATTTATGATATCAAGAATCACCCTGATACTTAGCGTCCTGTTGCTTGCAGTGTGCTCCGGCACGCTTCATGCCCAGAAATCCAAAAAGAAAAATAAGGAGCCAGAAAAAGCGGAAACTCCGGAGAAGAAGGACGACGAAAAAGAGGATAGCGGCCCGAAACCCTACCGGTCGTTCATCGACACGTCCTTCACCACCACCAAAGGCCTGATGACAGTCCACCGGAAGAAGGACAAGTACTACTTCGACATAGCTAAATCGCTTTTGGGCAGGGAATTGATGGCCATCACCCGGTTTTCAAAAACACCGGCCGGGGGCGGTGTTTATGGCGGCGAGGAGGTAAGCCGGCAGGTGGTGCGATGGGAAAAAGGCCCCAACGACAAAATCCTGCTCCGGTCGGTGACGTATGTGGCGTCAAGTCCGGATAGCGTAAGCCCACTGTTCAAGGCGGTCCAGAATTCTGACCTGGCCCCCATTATCGCGTCGTTCGACATCAAGGCATTCACAAAAGATTCGGTGTATGTGATTGAAGTGACTCCCATCTTCGATGGAGATAATCAGCCGTTCTCACTGAATGCTTTCTCCCGCCATTATTTCAACATCAGCAGCTTTAAGAAGGAGGCTTCCTTTATCCAAAAGATCACTACCTATCCATTGAACACCGAAGTACGGACGATCAAGACGTTCTCCGTAAACCCTCCCAAGTTCCAGGAAGGGAATGCCAACGAGCCTCGAACCACCTATTTTCCGGCTTCACTGGACGTCGGTGTAGTCTCCATCGAATTCAATACCTCATTTATTCTGTTGCCTGAAAAGCCGATGCCGAAGCGACCATTTGATTACCGGGTGGGATACTTTTACAATCAGTATGCGGTTTACAAGGAGGCATCGCAGAAAGCGGACGAGGAGTTCTTCATTGCCCGCTGGCGCCTGGAGCCGCGGAATGCGGAGGACGCGCTCCGGCAAAGGAAGGGTGAACTGATTGAGCCGAAGAAACCCATCGTGTATTACATCGATCCGGCCACGCCGGCGAAGTGGCGGCCTTATCTGAAAAAAGGAGTGGACGATTGGAACGTTGCTTTTCAAGCGGCAGGCTGGAAGAATGCCATCCGTGGCGAGTACTGGCCGGAAGGTGATACAACCATGAGCCTGGAAGACGCCCGCTTTTCGGTGATCCGGTATTTCGCCTCCGATATTCAGAATGCCTACGGACCCAATGTGGTAGATCCTCGAACAGGTGAAGTGTTGGAAAGCCACATCGGCTGGTATCACAATGTTATGCGACTGCTTCGCAACTGGTATTTGGTGCAGGCCGCCGCCGTTGACCCGAAGGCTCGCGCAAAAAATTTCTCCGATGAATTGATGGGTGAACTGGTCAGAACCGTTTCCTCACATGAAGTGGGTCATACGCTGGGACTCCGGCACAATATGGGGGCGAGTTCGGCCACCCCGGTTGAAAAACTGAGGGACAAGGATTGGATTGCCCGGAATGGCCATACTTCCTCGATCATGGATTACGCCCGGTTCAACTACGTGGCTCAGCCCGAAGACGGGGTCACTGACTTGTTTCCGCGTATCGGCGACTATGATATTTGGGCGATAAAATGGGGGTACAGTTACTTCGACGGGCTCTCCCCGGAAGAACAAAAAAAGCGACTCAACGAATGGACGAAAGAGGCTTATCAAAACAGGAGACTGTGGTTTGGAACGGAGATCAGTCCTTACGACCCCCGCTACCAGACGGAAGACCTGGGTGACAATGCCATGCGAGCCTCCGAATATGGAATCAAAAACCTCCAGCGCATTGTCCCGGCTATCGCCGGGTGGAGCAAGGAGGATGGGGAGGCTTACAAAGAACTCGATGAGATTTATCAGAATGTGGTGTGGCAGTATTACGACTACATGTTCCACGTACTCAAGAACGTAGGAGGTATTTACGATTCTCCAAAAACCTACGACATGCCAGGTGCCGTGTTCGAACCTGTGCCGAGGACCGTTCAGAAAGATGCGGTGCGATTCCTCAACAATCAGTTATTTACCACGCCCTCGTGGCTGATCGATCCTTCCATCCTGAACAAGATCAGGCCTGAATCGGGTGTAGAGTCCATCAAGAGTATCCAGGAGCGGGTGGTAGACGGACTGCTGAATGGAAGCCGGCTGGTGAGACTTATTGAGACGAGGGCCACCGGAAGTGGCAATTATTCCGTTGACGAATTATTCAACGACCTGTCTTCCGGCATCTTGTCGGAACTCCGCTCGCATAGCAACACGACCGTTATTCGCCGCAATTTGCAGAAAGTATACGTCACTCGCCTGATCGGTTTGTTGAAGCCCGGTTCGGTGACAATGTGGTATATCCCGCCCGGAGCCGGCTACGACTACCGTTCCAGGGAAGTTGACCTGGCCAACACCGATGTGCCCTCTCTTGCCAGGGGACAGCTGGAGAAAATCCGTGGCTGGCTTACCCCTGCAGCCGGCCTGGACGCGGAAACACGGTATCATGTGAATGATCTGAGAACCCGTATCAATCAAGCGCTCGATCCCAAGTGATGCTGAATGGAGCGGCTGAAGGAAAAGATTAACCTTAGATACTGCTTGGCCAACACTTGAAAGTAGTGGCCATGGACCCTTATGAGGCCGACAATTTCATAATGTTGAGAAAGAACGCTGTTAGGGTTCGCCCGGTGCTTGGTGCGGTTGTGAGGTTAGGACTCGTCGCGACTGCCCTTTTGCTCACGCTTGCCGCAGGTGTCAACGCGCAATCAGATTCGGTAAGTGCCTTCAACAAACCTGCGGACACGAAGGACAGCCTCTCTGTTACGCCTGAGCCGCCTGAGGTTTTGGCGCTTTACGCTGGCGGTTTGCTGGCACTGCCTTCGGCGGAGTTCCGCAGCACGATCCATAACTCCATATTCAATCTCGCAGCGGGGTTGGGGGGAGGGCTGCTCATAAATCCTTTCGGCAAGAATCGGGCCACACCGATCTTGCTCGGCTTTGATTTCAATTACCTGAATTATGCCATCGACTATACCGATGCTACGGCCACGATGCCGCCACTGAAAACCTCGTTCAACATCTTTACCTATAGCCTGGTGGTACGCGCTCGCCTCACCGATCGCACTCGAAAATTTACCCCATTCGCCGACGGGATGATCGGCATTCGCGAATTCGCCACCACCACCAAAGTGGATAAGAACGTGAATAACATCATCTATAATACAAACCAACCTGAAGTCATCAGCCGCATCTCGGATACCGGGTTGAATTTTGGGTTAGGCGCCGGATTTACTGTCGGCCGTGGCCCGGTCGTATTCACCTGTCGGCTGATGTTCCTGTGGGGGCGTGAAGTGGACTATGTCATCCGCAACAGCGTGGTTGTAGACGCCAACGGGTACATCACCTACTCCAAAGGATCGACCACAACAAGCCTCTTGGCTTTACAGGTAGGAATGAAATTGTAATATTGAACAGCTCCCGCGAATTTCATTCAATATCCAATCCCACCTGTCTTTACAACACTGTTCCTCAAAGGCACCGGAAAGTGCCACCAGCATGGGTGTCTTGAAAGTCGTCTACCTACACACACCGGCTCACAAATTCAACAAACCGATCGATCTCCGGGAAGAGGGTGTAGATATGAGTGCTAATGCGAATGCAGTTGACATTGTTTTCACCCACCGTACGGATGATGAAACGCTCCTTGCCGGCCAACTCCTGGAATTTTTGCATCGTCATGTTCTTCAGCCGGAAGGCGGTAACCGCACCCCGTGACACGTCCTCGGCAGGCGTAACGAGTTCAACGCCATCGCCCAGGGCCTGGAGTTTGTTGCGTAAATAACCCGACAGCAATTTCACCCGGTCCTCGACCAGTTGCTTTCCTATGGATTCATGAAATTGTACCGATGCTTCAATACCGGCGTATAGCTCCGCGCTTTGTGTGCCATAGTAAAAGCGGTGCGCGGTTGGAGCATAACCGCTCAGGGTGGGAGGATGACTCAGCATGTCCCAGCCTGTATCGCTGTACGCCCCGATCATGATGGGTTTGATTTCCTCCAGCTTATCCTTTCTTACGTACAGAAAACCGGTGCCTTTTGGACCCAGCATCCACTTGTGGCAGCAGGAAGAATAGAAATCGCAACCCATGTCGTGAAGATTCATGTTGAGCATGCCAGGTCCGTGGGCACCGTCGAAAAAGGAATAGATTCCTTTTGATCTGGCCAAGGAGGAAATTTCCTTCGCCGGCAACACTTGCCCGGTGGTGCACGGGATATGAGGAACCGCCAATACCCTGGTCTTCTTGGTGATGGCCTCTTCTACCCGGGTGAGCGTTTCAGCGGCCGTTGCTCCAAGGGGTATAACGCGTATGATGATGCCATCGTGACGCATGCGGTTGAGCCAGGGCAGGGCACCACCTACGTGCTCGTGTGTGGTCATGATCACTTCATCTCCTTTCTTCAGCGGCAAGCCTTGAGCCACCAGGTTGTTTCCTTCGGTGACATTGTGTGTAAAACAAATTTCCTCCGGGTCGGCGCCTGTAAAACGGGCAAGGGAGGCGATGGCTTCGTGATCACCACCTCCATAAATTGCGTGGGTGTTCACCGCTATGGTTTTCTGGTACATGGCGTCAATCACCTGGAAGGGCGAGACCCCTATAGTGCCGTTGTTGAGGAATGTGATTTCGTCTGTGAGGGCGAACTGCGAGCGCACCAGATTCCAGTACGCCTCATCGGTCACCGCATCCTCAGGCGCCTTGTCCGGAAGAGAAGCCTTTGACGCAAACGCCGAGATGGCCGGGTAAGCGAGGAGGGAATATTTTAGGAATTGAAGCCGGTTCATAAGTAAGGAATTGATTGCTGATCAAATTAGCAATTTACCTGAATAGGATTTGCCTCCTGTACCGGTTTTGGGCAACTATGGCCTTTATTGACCAGTTCTCGATGTTGTTAGACCTGGTTTTCCGTCACGTGCGGCTAATGGCTGTGATCAGAAGTCTTCTTGAATTTGTTCAGTGGTCAATATCCTTGTGCTTAGAATTCTCTTCTGATGATCGTCCCCAATGTTGGAGTCTTGTATCCATTGGAGAAGATCTTCAGCCTCTTTCTCGCTTGATGCAATCAAATACTTTATGTCTTGGGGATCAAATTTCAACGCGTGGCTCTCCATTAGCGGCTTGGTAGCCGATGAAGTTCTCCAAACGTCATACTCTTGCTTAGTAACGATCAAATTTTCGTCAGCAGGTGGGATTATGTATCTCCATTCTCTTTCATCGTAGAATTTATATGATTTTATCTCTTTGCCATTCTTGGATCTAAATGTTCCTACATAATTTTTCACATATTGAAAGACAGCGTACAGGTTGTCAAAAGCTGAATCAATCTCCTTATTTTCTTGAGGAATCTGATGAAATCTTATCATGCTGTCCCCGATTTCCAGCAATGATTTGGCAAGAGTGGAATCTTTCGACAAGTATAGAACGGGATTCAGACCTTTCTTTTGACCCCAACTCATTGTCATCCCAATACCATATCTACCATAGTGTCCAATATGTTTACCAATGAGTGAAAGTGGTAAGTCGCAAAATGAGACCATTGGAACGCCGGCTTGCAGCTTTCTGCTGCCCTTAACATCAATTTCTTCCCAGCAGTAGGAGGGATAAAATCCATTGGATAGAATGCTCAAGATTACTTCCATTGAGTCGCAGAAATGGAATAAAGTATTTGAACTAATTGCCATCAGTTGCTATTTAGGATAGCATTTAATCGATCAAGGATTTAATACTTTCCAGGCCTTTGAATCGAGAAGGGCCTGCATCGATTTCTTTTCATCGTCAGGCTTAAACCGTATTCCATGAGTCGCGTTCGCGTTGGATTTGTCGAGTAAGTGGATTTTTCCCTGGCAGTGGTCAATTTGGAAATATTTGAATCCAAGATCGCCTTCTTTCTCTTCGAGCTCTTCATTCATGAACTCGGTAATATATTGACGATCATACGTCAAAATTAGTTTCGTGCTATCTACTGTATAGTGTCCGGAGAAGTAGGTGATTTCTTCCATTTCAGAGGACACAAATGCAAACCGATCCAAAGTCAAGAAAATAAGCTCTGAACTACAGCCTTCACAACCCGTATAAATTTCACAATCGTCCTGTACAAAATCAACATCTCTGCCGATAAGGAATACTTGATTCTGGAAAGGTCGATCAGGAGCTTGCGGAGTAGTGCTGATTTTTGGATCCTGAAGTGATTCACTCGTCACAACGGTGTCAGGCTTTGTTTGGTCTTCCGTTGAGGTGACCTCCTGTTTCCTGGAATTGCATGAAAGCAACAAAATGGAATATGAAATCAGGAGGGCTAAGTATCTCATCGGGTGACAAGGTTGGCCACAAATGTTTTAAAATTGTTTTAAAATCGGGAAAATAAAAAAGCAGCTACAAATGTAACTGCTTGATTATCTGGCTCCTCCTCTTGGACTTGAACCAAGGACCCTCTGATTAACAGTCAGATGCTCTAACCAGCTGAGCTAAGGAGGAGTTTATGCGCCCGCCTGGGCGGGTCGCCCCTTTCCTGGTCGAAAAGGGAGTGCAATATTAAAGGATTAGGGGAAAAAGACCAACGGATTATCATCGTCAAGCCCCAAAATGCCCAGAAATCCCTGGACAATGCTGGTTTATCCGTGCGTTCAGGTCCTCCGCCACCCAACACCTCCCCCTCTCTCAACGGAATCCCGACCATTTACACCTCCCCCACAGTTCACCGTTCACAGTTCACCGTTTACAGTTTACAGGTCACCTCCAACCCCCGCCTCCTAACTCCTCAAATCAAAGTGCCTGGCATTGATCGCCTCCTTCTCCTGCTGGACAAAATCGAGGAACGCTGCGGCCACGGGTGAATGTTGCTTGCCTTTGGGCCAGATCAGGCGCCACGTGTTGCGGATGGGCAAACCCACCACCGGGATGATTCGGAGATAGCCGTGCTGCAACTCACGCTTGATTCCAATGTGCGGCATGATGGAATACCCCAGCCCCGCCATCACCGCCTGCTTCACGGCTTCATTGGAGGTGAGCTCCATCCGGCGGTTGATGGAAATGCGGTTGCGCGCAATGAACTCCTCCATCGACACGCGCGTGCCTGATCCCTCCTCCCGCAGGATCAGCGGCAGGTCGCCCAGCACCGACTTGGACAACGGCTTCTTCCGCGCCGGCGTCTCCCCGCTCCCCACCAGGAACAACTGGTTCTCCACAATGTCCAACTTCTCCACCACCGGCGCAGCGGGCAGGATGGAAACCAAAGCGAAGTCAACCCGGTTGTCCAGCACCGAATCAATAACCCCCAACCGGTTGGTCACGTCCATGTGCAACTCCACGTGCGTATGCCGCTTCAGAAACGGCGCCAGGAAGTAGGGCATCATGTATTTGCCGGTGGAAACCACCGACAACTTTAGCCGACCCGTGAGCAGCCCCTTGTAGCTCTCCGTTTGGTAATTGATGTTGGCCACCTGCTGCAAAATGCTCTCCGCCATCCGCGCGATTTCCTTCCCGAAATCGGTGATGTAAATCTTCCGGCCCACCACCTCCGTCAGCGGGATGTCAAACTGATCT
>JAEUUF010000025.1 GCA_016787645.1 Cyclobacteriaceae bacterium
CAGCATGTGGAGCCCGGTGGTTCCATTCAGCGCGGCTTCCGGTGTGCTCGCGAGTGTTCGCCAAATCATCGATTTGCGCGACAGCCCGGCCAGCAGTGGCAGGCCGAAAATCTTGAACCATCCCAGCTGGTTAAGCAATTCGAAGTTCTGTTCGACTGTTTTGGGAAAGCCGAATCCGGGATCGAGGATAAGGTCGCGCACCCCCAGGCTTCGCAGCTGGCTGATCTTGGTATCAAAATAACGAGTGATGTCCTTCAGCAGGTGGTCATAATGGGTCATGGCAGACATGGTCTCCGGTGTGCCCCGCATGTGCATGAGGATATAGGGTACCCCAAGTTCAGCTACCGTCTCGAACATTTTTGAATCGGCTTCCCCACCAGAGACATCGTTGATCAGGCTGGCTCCCACATCTACTGATCTTTTGGCCACCGATGCCCGGAAGGTATCTATGGAGACGGGTATCGCCGGGAACTGTTGTGTCACCAAACGTATGGCGGGTATCACCCGGCGGATTTCTTCCTCTTCAGAAATCACGGCCGCGCCGGGACGGGTAGAATAGCCGCCGATGTCCAGGCAATCAGCTCCTTCCTTGATCATCATCTCAGCGCGTTCGAGGATATCATGATCCGTTTGGGCCCTGCTTCCTTCATAGAAACTGTCGGGCGTGACATTGAGAATGCCCATTACCCGAGGAGTGCTCAGGGTGAGCAGCTTGCCCCTGAGGTTCAACGTAATGTTGCTGTAAAATGCGTTATTTTGCACCCGTTGTATGATTTCCAAGACGCACACCCAATATAAAGAGGTAATATCCGCCTGCAAAGAACTGTTCCTTCACAAGACGCGTGACTATGGTACGGCCTGGCGGGTGTTGCGGCTGCCTTCCATCACCGACCAAATCTTCATCAAGGCGCAACGGATCCGAAGTATACAGGAGAAAGGCACGCAGAAGGTGGGCGATCCCGTTCACGATGAATTTGTGGGCATCATCAACTACTGTGTGATCGCACTGATCCAGATACAGCTGGAAGCCTCCTCCCGGACCGAACTGACCCCCGAAGAAGTCATCCCCTTATACGATGCGGCTATCGAAGAGACCATGCGCCTCCTGGATAACAAGAATCACGACTATGGGGAAGCCTGGCGCGATATGCGGGTAAGCTCCATTACAGATATCATCCTGATGAAGCTGATGCGGGTGAAGCAAATTGAAAACAACGAAGGAAGGACCGTGGTGAGTGAAGGCGTCAAAGCCAACTACCAGGACATGATCAATTATGCGGTGTTCGCATTGATCTTGTTAAGTGAAGAGAATAAATAGGAATGTTCCATGATGCGTTTTATTGATCAGTTTTCCCGTTTTTTTGTCGGCGGTCTATTTATTTTTTCCGGCCTGATCAAGTTGAACGATCCGGTGGGGACGGCCATCAAGATGGAAGAGTACTTCGAAGTCTTTGTCGAAGACTTTGGTTCTTTCTTCCATTATTTCATCCCCTGGTCGCTCGAGATTGCCATGGTGATGATCGTTTTGGAATTGGTGCTGGGGGTGGCCATTCTCTTCTATTATCGCATGACAGCCACTACGTGGGTGCTGCTCGGTCTCATGACTTTCTTCACCTTTCTCACCTTCTATTCGGCTTACTTCAACAAGGTAACGGATTGCGGATGCTTTGGCGACGCGATCAAGCTTACCCCCTGGGAGTCATTCATCAAAGACATTATCCTGATGGTGTTCGTACTGCACTTGTTTTGGTACCGCAGGAAGTTCCAGTCTAACCTTCGCACGGTGGAGGGCCAGGCGGTGATCGTTAGTACGATGGTAATTACCACCTTGACGGGGATCTACGCGATTCGTCATTTGCCTTTCATCGATTTTCGCGCTTACCGGGTGGGGAATAATATTCCCGAACAGATGAAACCGGCCGAACAGCCGATCATTGAATACATTTTTGACAAGGGCGGTGAAGAGGTTCGTTCTCAGAAATTCTTGCCCGCGGAAGAGGGTTATGTATACAAATCTTCCCGCGTGCTCAATGAGGAGAAGATCAAGCCTAAAATTACCGATTACCTTGTAACCACCCCGGAAGGCGAGGACCTCACCCAGGAAACCTTTCGCGGCGCCAAGCTCTTCATCGTGATGGTGGATGCCCGGAAGGCGTCTACTGAAAATATGGAAGCCATCCGGACGCTGACGGAGGACCTTGAAGGAAAAGTGGACGCCCTGATTCTCACCGCTTCGTCTTCGGATGTAATGGAGGCTTTCCGTCATGAACATCAGCTCGCCGTGCCGTATGCCTACGCTGACGCCACGGTTCTTAAGACCATCCTGCGATCCAATCCAGGTATAGCACTTTGGAAGGATGGTGTGGTGCTCGGCAATTGGCATCATCATGATACGCCTTCCAGCCAGGCTATACTCAACCTCATCAATCAGCAATAGATGAAAATTTTTGTCATGGGGCTTCCTGGTTCCGGCAAGACGACTCTGGCCAAAGCCCTGGCTGGAGCGATGTCGTTGCCCTTCGTCGACCTGGATGAGCGCATTGAGAACGAAACGGGTAAGAGCGTTCAGGCCATTTTTCGCGACAGTGGTGAGCCGGGATTCCGCAAGCTGGAAGCCCGGATTTTACGTGAGTTGTGCGCCGCGGAAGGAGAGGCGGTCATCGCCACGGGCGGAGGCACCCCGTGTTATTCAGACAATATCATGGTGATTAACCATGCCGGCATAAGCGTCTTTCTGGACGTTCCCGCCAAGGTGATTGCCGATCGGATCAAAAAGACGGATATGGCGACACGTCCCTTGTTCGCCAATGTCATGCCCGAAAACCTGAAGGACGCGATTGAGTTCCTTCGCAGCCAACGACTTCCATTTTACCAGCAGGCACATGCTACCATCGGTCCTGACATGAGCGTCGACGACGTGGTAACCGTAATCAGAATGGCAGCCCAACGGTGATCATGACCTGGGTGGAGCGGAGAGTTTGCTTCACCAACGGGTCTTTGGGATAGTAGAGTTGGTAGGGTCGATACGAGTTGTCGCCGCGGGTTTCAATAACGGCCAGGTCCACGTAGAATTTCGCTGTCCGGTAGCCTACGCCCCCGGAAACAGAAACAATCTCATGATTTACATCGGATTGACCCGTCTGGTAGGGCGTAGGCATGAAGTTATAACCCGCCCGGAAACGGAAATTATTCCATCGGTATTCGCCGCCAAAGCGGAGGTTGAAGACCGACTGGTAGCTACTGTTGATGATTGCATTATCCGCCGACCAATCCCAATCGCCGGAGTAGCGGGTCTTTCCGTAGTTCAGCCATTCCACATCCGCGCTGATGAAGCCGTGCTTCTCGAAGAAGAAGGCCATTCCTGTGGCGATCTTCCAGGGCGAAGAAAGGGAGTAGGTGGAAGTCACGTTGTCGGTATACGCGTCGGTAAATGATTTGCCATTGCTGTATTGAACCGAGTCCCAGGCACTGGACATGTAAGCGCTGTAGGATTCTTCAATTTCCATCGCCGTCGGAGTAGTGAAAGAAATGCCGAGCTGCAGCGGGGTAATGGGACGGAAGATGGCACCGACCGTGGCATTGATACCCGTGCCGTTGAGGGCCAGTGACTCCCGGAGTTGCATTTCAGACATGACATGTCCCGATTCTGAGAACTTTTCTGAATACATCTTGTCGGAACCAAATTTCATGGTGACAATCCCCAGGCCGGCACCCAAAAAGATGCGATCATTGAAATTAACCCCGTACGAGATGCTCCATTGGTTTTGCCCTCCCGTATTCTTCACGGTTTCCGATTGCTTTGGAATACCATTCACAACCGTAAAATATTTATCAGAGGGCCCCGGGGGAACCAACACATCCTGCGGGCTGATGAGGTAGTTGTAATAGGCCAGTCCAGTGGGACGATTGTACTGATAGCCGCTGGAATTGAATTGAGAAACATCCCCGTACTTGTCGGCATCCACCACAAAGTAGTCGATGATGGAGTTGTCGGGGTTTGTGCCGGAGTATGAAAAGGTCGAGTTGAAATCATTGATGCGGTTAAAAGATATTCCCAATGTCCCTCCCCAAAGTCCTTTTCGTCCGTCCTGGTCAGCGTGAAAGGCAACACCCAGGTTGGCTATGATCGGGGTATTGACGGTTGACGTATTCGTATTGCCCAGGTAGGTGGATGAATAATTCGAGAATACGAGGCCCGGCGTCAAGGAGACTTCAGAACGGTTGTACATGCCCAAGCCAGCGGGGTTGGAAAGGGCGGAACTGATATCACCTCCAAGGGCTACCTGTACTCCACCCATAGCTTGCATGCGGGCCGTACCCCCGGCTCGTGTGCGGCTGACCATGAGTGCTTCCTCGGTATAGCTCTGCGCATTCGCCACCGACGATGCCAGGCAAGCAAGAGCACAGATCGTCAGCGCGATCCTGATGTTCATGAATAAGATTCAGGAGTTAGTTTCTGCCCCGGGAGCGTCCGCCACCACCACCGCCACCACCGGAGAATCCACCGGAACCACCTCGGCTTCCTGCTCCAAAGGAGTCAAAGGACCTGGTGCGGCCACCGGAATCCGGAGTATTCCAACTACGACCAGTTGAGTAAGGGTTGTATCCGTCACTTCTACCGCCGAATGTATAGGTGCGGGTAGGAAAATTACTTGGATTGTTTCTCCAACTGGGGTCATAGTAGTTGGTACGTCCCACATCGCGCGTGCGTCCATTGGTGCCGGCAGCCACATAGCCTGAAGCATACGGCTGAACGCCTCCCGCTCCGCCGACCCGAACCGGGCGCCGTCCATTGACCGTGCTGACATCAGGGACAACTCTTACGACCGTATAGGGGGAACCGTATCCATACCCATAGGGGTAACCATAACCATACGGGCTATACATTCCATAGGGACTGTAATTGCTGCCCATGCCATATCCGAAGCCGAGTGACCACATCGAACCATAGCTGCCCATCGTATATCCCAGCGATGAGTAAGCTCCTGACATCCCCGGGTAACCCATCATGCCATACGGCGAGTAGTAAGGTCCGTAGGGTGAGTAGTAACTGCGATAAGGATTACCGAATCCACTGTAAGGCGACATATAAGGACTAGAGCAATTGCAGTTTGAGCGTGAAGTACTTAGGCTGGAATTAAGATCTTTTGGCGTGTAGGAGGAGAGGAAGTAATCAGGGTTGTCCTGGACAATTTCTGCCCCGTTCTTCTGTTGAGCGCTGTACTCCGGGTTAACACCGCGACCCGTGTAGGTATCGGACGGGTTCACAGGATTGGAATTTACAGCTTGCTTGTCCGCCAAAGCGTAAACACTCGCCAAAGCGGCCTGGTTGCTTTCATTGTGAAGCATCCGGTCGCGGGCGTTGAAATACATATCATCCACCTCTTGTGCCAGTCCCGTCATTGAAACGGCCATGGCTGCAGCCATCATCGCGTATTTCGTTTTCATATCAAATCAATGGTTTACCCATATCTCTTAAACGTAAATTTACCTCCTTCAATTCCCTTTATCAACGAAATTCAGGCCAGCTTTTGTATGTGCAATGCCCTAAAACGACCCATTTTGGCCACCCCCTTAAAATAGACTATCCCGGGGCCCTCCCTTATATTTGCGCCTCAATTTAGAACGACCATGGCAAAAGAATTACCCACCCGTGCCGAGGATTACGCGCAGTGGTATGTGGAATTGGTGAAGAAGGCGGATCTGGCTGAAAATTCAGATGTGCGGGGCTGCATGGTGATCAAACCCTATGGTTATACCCTGTGGGAAAACATGCAGCGGGCTTTGGATAAGATGTTCAAAGATACCGGGCACGTGAATGCGTACTTCCCGTTGTTCGTGCCCAAAAGCATGTTTGAAGCCGAAGAGAAGAATGCCGAAGGTTTTGCCAAGGAATGCGCCATTGTCACGCATTACCGGCTGAAAAATGATCCCTCCAAGCCCGGTAAACTCATGGTCGATCCTGAGGCCAAACTGGAAGAGGAGTTGGTAGTACGTCCCACCAGCGAGGCCATCATATGGAACACGTATAAAAAGTGGATACAATCTTACCGCGACCTGCCCATTCTCATAAATCAATGGGCGAATGTGGTGCGTTGGGAAATGCGTACCCGTTTGTTCCTTCGTACGGCAGAATTTCTTTGGCAGGAAGGACACACCGCGCATGCTACCCGGCAGGAAGCGGAGCAAGAGGCCCGGCTCATGCTCGACGTATATGCTGAATTTGCAGAGCGCTTCATGGCGGTTCCTGTTATCAAAGGACGGAAGAGCGATGGTGAACGTTTCCCTGGAGCGGTTGATACGTATTGCATTGAAGCCCTCATGCAGGACGGCAAGGCATTGCAGGCAGGTACCTCCCATTTCCTCGGTCAGAATTTTGCAACCGCTTTTGATGTGCAGTTCTCCACGAAGGAGGGGAAGTTGGATTACGTGTGGGGAACTTCCTGGGGCGTGAGCACCCGTCTGATTGGCGGCATCATTATGGCGCATTCGGACGACGACGGGTTGATCCTTCCCCCGCGCCTGGCTCCGCTACACGTGGTGATCGTGCCCATCTTCCGCAGTGAAGAGGAATTGAACAAAATTACCGCCGCGATTGAGCCGGTCATTGGCGATCTGCGCAAGGCAGGGCTCTCAGTGAAGTTTGACAACCGGGATACTCAAAAGCCAGGTTTCAAATTTGCCGAATACGAACTGAAGGGCGTTCCTGTGCGGATAGCCGTTGGCCCCCGCGATCTCGAGAATGGAACCCTGGAAGTAGCCCGTCGTGATACGAAGCAGAAGCAAGTGCTGAAAATGGAAGGCATTACGACGGCCATCACCGCCTTGCTGGAGGAGATTCAGTCGAACTTGTTTGCACGTGCACTGAAATTCCGCGAGGAACACACTACGCGCGTTGACAGCTATGAGGAATTCAAACGCGTTCTTGACGACAAAGGAGGATTTGTGCTGGCTCATTGGGATGGCACCACCGAAACGGAGCAAAGAATCAAGGATGAGACTAAAGCCACGATTCGTTGTATTCCGCTGGAGGGCGGTCAGGAGACCGGCGCTTGTGTCTATTCCGGAAAGCCTTCGGCCGGGCGTGTAGTTTTTGCCCGCGCGTATTGATCAGCAGGCCCATACTTCTTCCCGACAGGATGGAGCAATTGATTACCTTTGGTATATGGTAGAATGGATAACGGTCATATCACTCATCCTCGTGGGACTTTCGCTGGTGATCGCTGAGATCATCTTTGTGCCAGGGACCACACTGGTGGGGATTACCGGATTCGTACTGATGGCCATTGGCATCACCTTGGCCTTCAATTATTTTGGAGGTTCCACCGGTTGGACGATTGCCGGCATCACGGCGGTAGTATCCGGCGTGGTGGTGGTTTATGCCTTCAAGTCCAACGTTTGGGGGCGTTTTTCGCTCAAGTCCACTATTGATAGCAAGGTTAATGAAGGTGAAATGACAGGACTTGCTACCGGGACAGAAGGTGTTGCCTTGTCGGCGCTCAGGCCTTCCGGGAAAGCCGAGCTTTCTTCCCGCACCTTTGAGGTGCGCACACTGGGCGCTTACGTTGAGTCAGGAACCCGCATCCGGGTTACACAGATTACCGGAAACCAGATTTTTGTAGAACCTATATCCTAAACACATTCTTGTATGGCAGAGCTACCGTTTCTATTTCTATTCTTCATAGGCATTATTGCCTTTTTCATCTTCATGTACTTTGTTCCGGTGGGACTCTGGATAACAGCCATCTTTGCCGGTGTCCGGGTGACCATCGGGGAACTCATTGGGATGCGAATTCGAAAAGTGCCACCGAGTGTCATTGTCAATTCATTGATCACGGCTACCAAGGCAGGCTTGCAGGTGACCACAAGGGAACTGGAGACGCACTACCTCGCGGGAGGAAATGTTCCCAACGTTATCCGCGCACTCATTTCAGCAGAAAAGGCAAATATCAGCCTGACGTTCAAGCAGGCGACGGCGATCAACCTCGCCGGGCGTGATGTGTTTGAAGCAGTGCAGATTTCTGTTAACCCCAAAGTAATCACTACTCCCAAGGTGGCCGCGGTCGCCGCAGACGGTATCCAGTTGATTGCGGTGGCCCGTGTTACGGTTCGAGCCAGCATAGCCCAGTTGGTGGGGGGTGCCGGTGAAGACACCATCCTCGCGCGGGTGGGTGAAGGGATTGTCACTTCCATTGGTTCTGCCCAGTCGCACAAGGAAGTTTTGGCTAACCCCGACAAGATTTCAAAACTGGTACTCTCCCGTGGCCTCGATGCCGGTACTGCTTTTGAGATTCTCTCTATTGATATTGCTGACGTAGACGTAGGCGCCAACATCGGCGCTAAACTTCAGACTGACCAGGCTGCTGCCGATTTGAAGGTGGCCGAGGCACGAGCTGAAGAGCGTCGGGCCATGGCGGTCGCCCTCGAGCAAGAAATGATTGCCAAGGCACAAGAAGCACGTGCTAACGTGATCCAGGCAGAATCTGAAATCCCGAAAGCCATTGCCGCTGCTTTTATCAATGGCAACCTGGGCGTCATGGATTACTACAAGATGCAGAACGTGAAGGCCGATACCGAGATGCGGCAGTCGATCTCCGGTGGAGGCAGCGCCACTACTTCATCAGGTCCTCCCAGCAAACCCTGACCTTAAGACACCGACAAAGGGGCTCCCGCGAGCCCCTTTTTATTTTACTTCGATGGTTTCCCATCCAAAGGACTCCCAGGCAAAAAAGGTTTGAGTCAATGGCAAGAATTCAAGATGCTCGTATTGAACCGGGAAAACACTGAGGCCATCGCGGGTCAGAAGACCGAAACGTCCGCCCTGGCCAACAATCACATGATGCGCACCCGCCGGCTCGAGAGAATCAAAACGGGGTTCGAGCAATACCTTCCCGTGATGGTCAGCAAGACCCATGTGCCCGTTGGCAACGAGGTAGAAGTTCTCCGCATCGATCCGGTGAACAGCATCGTAGCGGAGCTCAAGCAATACGTTTCCGTGCCGATCGATCAACCCGGTTTTTCCTGCTCGCGACACTACGGCCAAGCCGTGCTCAAATTCTGCCGGGTGGTCATACACCGGTTGAATGACGATCTGGTCGGACGGATCAATAAATCCCCACTTACCGAGCAGTCGTACCGGGGCAAGGCCTTCATGGAAATCGCCGGCATCTTCGTAGCGGTTCGCAATGCGCAATCTCCCGCGGCTGTCGACAAAGCCGTACTTCCCATCGCGCCGGACCAATATCATTCCTTCGCTTTCCCGGGAGGTAGCTATTTCGTGCGCTATTTCAGGCGGCCGACGAGCAATGATTTGCCCACAAAAATTGATTTCCTTTTCAGTTCCGTCAGGAAGAACTTCCAGGAAGTGATCATGCATTACACTCAGGGGATTGTCGGTGAAGTAGATGATTTTGGAAGAATCGTCCTTCACCATCTTCAGCGAACCCGTGATTTCCAAATGCAGCTCCCTGGGAACAAGTTTGATTGGATTCGGTTGAGGAAGAAGTTTCCAAGCGTCTTGCTGGGTGATTATTCCATACAATCCCTTAAACTTGACCGCACAACGTGTCTCATCGAAATCCAGCAGCGAATCATACACACAGGCTATCTGCTCAGCGCCAGTTCGATCGATAGCCCCCGCAAAGCCACCACGAAAAGCCGGGAAGAAGTGACCGTTGTAGGGATCCAGTTGATCAAAGGAAGTAGTTGTCTTGCGTACGCCCACGGTGTCATACAAGTGCCATACTGGCTTTCCGTTTTCGCGAGATTGGACCCGAACCAGGTGGCCCTCCAGGATCACAGAGTCGAATGCGATGGGCAGAGCCAGCGATCGATTGGTGCGCATGAGCCCGTATTTACCCGCTTGACCTACGACCAGCTTTTCATGGTTTACCGGCCCAATGAAGTCATACGCGATAGGAAGGATCTCCCGGAACAGTGAATCCACTATTCCCAACTTACCGCTGTGGGTGACCTTGTAACGGTTGGCGGTCAGCGGCTCAATCTTGTCAGCACTTAGCCGATGTAATTCGGTCTGATGGATGTCGATGATTTTCCATTCATCAGAACGGCGCACCTGAACGTTTCCATTCTCCAGGATACGGACGTCGCGATAGGCGGGCTCAGCCCGAATGTTGCCTTCGCGATCGATCACGCCACGCTGAAGGTTGCGATAGATGACAGCCAGGTTGAATCGGAAAGCAGAAAGACTGTCAATATCAAAACCGGTAATCCATTTTCCCTCTTCCGAGCAGAGTGCCGTTTTGCCATTGAAGTCCACCACCGCATAGCGAAGTGAACCCAATGGAGTAATACGTTGATACATCAAAGGGAGTATGGACCGATCGTTGAGATCGACTAAGCCCACCAGGTATCGCAAACCTTCCTTGCGCATAACGATGGCGCGCAGATCATGAATTTCGATGGCGTCATACACCAGCGGAATAGCCAGCTCTCCCTTCAGGTTAATGAGGCCATATTTGGTAGCAATGGCACTCACCTCGCGGCTGACCCGTACACGGTCACCCCCTGACCAAGTGAGGCTTAAGAAATCTGCCTTCGTAATAAACTCCTTCTTCAGGTTAAGCAGGCCCCAACGCTGGCCCTGCCGATATCCGGTAATCTGGCCGATGAGGGAGAAACTGCCGTCGGACCAGCCCAGGGCATCGAAGGAAGCGGGAAGAATCACTTGACCCTGGTCAGTGCGGATGCCCACCTTACCGTCCTGCTCAAAGCGTTCGTAAACGAGTGCAGGGCACATCGTAGCCGAAGCGAGGCAAAAGACCAGCAGGAACAGCGATTTCATTCCGGCAAAGTTAGCGGATGAGTGCCTCGGACCCGTGGTTGAAAGTTGTTTTTTACCGATCTTTGTTGTCCCAAAATTGATGCCTTATGTACGTTGAACAACTTTACACCAACTGCCTGGCAGAGGCAGCCT
>JAEUUF010000009.1 GCA_016787645.1 Cyclobacteriaceae bacterium
GATTTTAAGGTGACTATTGCGGTGGGGACCACCTCTTCCCATTCCGAACAGAGTCGTTAAGACCACCCGCGCCAATGGTACTGGGATAAAACCTGGGAGAGTAGGTCGTCGCCTGACTTTATAGAGAACCCCGATAAGGAAACTTGTCGGGGTTTTTCTTTTTAATGCAGAACCGCAAAATGTAAAACGCTGAATGTAAAATGTAAAAGGAAGACTGCCACGGAACACTTTTACATTTTCACCACGATCAATGGGCTACATTGTCAGCGTGTTAAAGTGTTGCCGTCATGTAGATTACCCCACCCGAACCTCCAGGAGGTCTTCTGCAGTAAAGTATTTTTTCGCGGCGAACTGAATATCCTCAGGAGTAATACGCTGAAGATGCCCCAGCAAACGAGTATAATAGTCGGTTGGAAGTCTAAAATCATGAATGTTCCTCACCTTGTCGGCCACCGCAAAGAGCGTAGCGTTGTCAGATTGCCAGCTGCCAATGAAGTAGTTGCGGGCTACATCGAGCTCATCTTGTGAAACAGGAACATCCTGGAGCTCCCGGATCTCGTTCCGGATTTCGTCCAATGCACGCTGAGTGTTCTGTTGATTGACCTCGGCACTGATGACCCAGAAGCTGCCGTGGTGGAAGTGATGCAGAGAGGAGTGAATCCCGTAGGTAAGCCCTTTCTCCTCCCGGATGTTCTTCATCAACCTCGAACCAAAGAATCCCCCCAGTAAGTGATTAACCATCACTGAATCATAATACGCCGGGTCGTCGCGTTTAGGGAGGCAGCGCTTCCCCAATCGGATTGAAGCCTGAACGCTTCCGGCTTTTGTCAAGATAACGGACTCCCCCAGAGTAGTAGGCGGCTCAGGCGGTTCTTTGGCCGAAGCCCGCACAAACGAAAGCGTGCTCAACAGGCGTTGGAGTTCTGCATCCGAAACTGGGCCTACGAGGTAGCCAGAATTAAAGCGAATGTGATCGTTGAAGAAAGTATGAAGGTCTTGCGTCGAGATGGATGATACATCCGACTCTTCGGTTGAGTTGCCGTAGGGATGATGGGGGCCAAATATGACCTTTCGAATCTCCCGCGACGCCACAACACCTGTCTTTTCATTGCTCACCCGGAGATTCTGAATGAAAATCTCTTTCTCTTGCCTCAACTCACCTTCATCAAAGCCAGGCTCCCGCAGGATATCCAGCAGAATATCCAATGCCCGAAACAAGTTCTTGCGCAGAACATAAAGTGATAGGGTAAGGTTGTCGAACCCGGCAGCTAGCTCCAAGTGAGCACCGAGGGTATCCAACGCGTCGGCAATTTCAAAAGATGTTTTTGTGCGCGTGCCCTTCCGAAGCAACTGCGCCGCAAAGTGACTTATGCCCGATTTGGACTCGTACCATTTACCAGCCTTGAATGTGAGCTCAAGCTTGATGGCATTTTGGGGAAGGTTTCGAAAAACGTAGAGTGACTGACCGCCTGGGAAAGTGGACGTTTCAGGTTCCGCAAGTGAGTAATCGGTAGAGAGCTGAAAGGGAGGCGCCTGCGTCCGGTCAGGTTGAATCATTGATCGGTAGGTGCTTCTTCTTTGACTTTCTTCACAAACAGCATATAGGCCGTAAACCGAAGTGTTTCGGCGAGCGCATTTTCACGCTTGTTGGTGGGAACAAGGTAGGCTACATCAAGACCAAACTTGTCGACTTTGAATCCTACACCTGCGGTAAGGTACTGCCGGTTGCCCTTGTCTTTGGACTCGTAGAAATATCCCAGACGGCCAGCAAATGTTTCGTTGTACCAGTATTCAACGCCCAGGGAGGTAGTAATTTCCCGCATCTCCTCGGAAAATCCTCCGGGCGCGTCAGAGAAAGAGCCAAACACGCCTTGTAGCATCGGCTGGTTCTTGTTAACCGACGGTACCATGAGTTTGTTAAAATCGAGCAGGAAAGTAAATGTGTTGAGTGGTCCAACCTCCATCTTGTAGGCACCACCGATACGAAGGTTTGTGGGTAGAAAGTCTGAGTTGTTCTGATCGGAGTAAGAGATCTTGCCTCCCAGGTTGGTGATGGTGGCCCCCAGTGACAAGTTGGAGTTCTTCCAATTGTAAGGCTTGGTGAAATAGAATCCCAAATCAACGGCGACAGAATTTCCGGGGCTGGCATCAACAGCAGCCGTGGAGAGATACCCGGTAAGGTTGGAATGGATGTACCTCAACGCACCGCCAATACTGATGTGTTCGGTAAGCAAGCGGGAATACGTTACGTCAAAAGCGTATTCGCGGGGATTGTATCGTCCGTCATAATCCTGCGGATTGGGACCATGGTTGAATTGCACTTCGCCGAGATCAAAGTACTTCATGCTGAAGGCAACGGCCTGGCGACGGTCAATCTTGTAGAACCCGCTCAGGTAGAAAATGTACATGTCGTTGACAATCTTTCCGAGCCAAGGGGTATAGGAGGCGGAAAAACCGAAATCCTTTTCGACAAAAACCAGCTTGGCGGAATTCCAATAGGCTGAGTTGGCATCGGCCGAACTGGCCACTCCGGCGTCACCCAAAGCTGCGGCACGCGCATCCGGGGTGATGCCGAGAAAAGGTACAGCAGTGGTAATTACATGGTTTGTGCTATCCTGCCCAAGAAGTGAGGACCCTGACCCAACGGTCTGAGCTTGCGCCAAAGACAGGTGAAGTACAGTGAGTAAAGCCAGAGCTAACTTCTTCATAATCAACTTCTAAGGGCTAAAGATAATCAATTGAGTAAAATAACCTTTGCAATTCGTTCGTTTTTCGTCCCATCCAGCAAGGAACGAACGCTAAGCTTCATCAGGTATAATCCACCGGGTAATTTGTTTCCGTCGGCCGTGGTACCATCCCAGGCCGGCAAGTCCACTGTATACGTGCTGCCCCCGATTTGGTAAGTGTTGTATAAGACCACTTTTCCCATGCGGTCGAAGATGGTCACAGCAGCTTCAAGGTCTTCGCCCGGGTGACTGTGCTTGAAGTGAAAGGTGGTAGACGAATAAAATGGATTGGGGTAGTTCAGCCATTGCTCAATCTGGATACCCGGTTGATCAGTAACGTTAAAGCTGATGGTTGCCGACGAACTGTTTCCGTACGTATCCGTTGCGCGAAGCGTGAGGGTGTGATGTCCCGCCGGAAGGCCCTCCATGGGATAATCCAATTTTCCGCGTTGATACGTATCCGCATCGGCTTGATAATAGGGATTCAGGTTCATTGGTGGACCGTCATCCAACGAGGCTTGTATGTCGTTTTGAGGATTGAAGTTGGAGATGTCAATCCCACTTTGGTCGGTGAGGATGGCGACGATACGACTGCTGCTGCTGATGAGGCCACCACTAATGAACGTGGTATCTCCCATGAACAGTTCGATGTCAGGGCCCGAATTGTCACTTCCGGTGTTCAGTTCCGCAGAACCGATCTTCACATTCACTTCTGCGCCTATTCCGTCGCGTTGACTCGATCTTGGTGAAGCATACAAACCCGCTTTTCCCATCCCCACAGTGGGATCTATAGCCTGGGGGACGATAAATTCAAGTTCAAATTGCCCGTTGTAGATGGAGGCATTGCCCCGATAAACGGCATCATCCCTTTGCGCATAATTATAAGGTGCATTCTCATCACCTAATGTTACATGTGGCGTTGATTTATTGTAAAGAGTAAGTTGAACATTACCTTCATAGTCCGAAACCACAGCTCCTTGCTGATGGATGCTACCCTGCACTCGCACCCGGCTCAGCGCTTTCAACGTGTCGGAACCTGAAGTAAGGTTAGTGATGTTGTCTACAACAACCTCTGCGGATCCAAAAGGTGGATACATGGAAGGGTCAGCCAGCAGGGAGAAGTTTCGATTCTGAACACCACTCATGCTGGCATTCTTGGTGAGCTTGAAGATGCCGCCCCAGTCCTGGAGCAATCCATTGGAGCGGGTGAACAAGCTTTGATAGAAGGCTTTGTTAAGCGTGAAGTTGGCGCTGGAGTAAACCGGGCGTGAAGTGGTTACCATTCCAATCGACCCGGATTTCTTCTGGAAGAGGGAAATTTCGGCAGATGAAATCAGTCCAGGGTCATCGTTTCTCCCGAATTCGCAGGTGGCGGTGACCAGGAAAGGATAGCGGTTCCTGGGTTTCCATTCATCGAACGATACCTGGTCGAGGATGCGTTCTTGCATCCACTGCAGTTCGCTGCCGTGTCCCGTAAAATTCAAAATTCCTACGCCACTGTTGACGACCGTGTTTAAAGCCTTTCGGGCGTCCGGTGACACTTGACCGTTATTGCTTTGTAGCTGGGGAAATTGGTCGAGGAATAGCTTCTGTACATCTACTTCCGGATGATCGATTTCAAGCGTATTCGCCAGCTGATCCGCCTGGTTCTGGTGGGTATTGAAGTCACCGTCGTCTGCGGTAAAGACAATTCGCTTTCTCCACGCACCCCAATTCTGATTTTCATAGGCAATCACTTTGTCCACCCATGCGGTTGCTTCGTCCAGCTTAGTGACTGGAATTCGACCTACTCCGATATCCAGTGTGTGCTGTTCCGGAGGATCTTCTCCCCAATTGCCCTCACTGTCTTCCAGGAATCCATAGAAGTCATCGGAAGCATAGGTTTGAAGCGGGTTCAGTGAATTTCTAGATTGATAAATGGGAACGAAATTCCGGTTGAACGACAGTTTGTTCTTGTAGTCGAATGATCCTCTTCCAAAGAGCAGGACGTTCTTAATGCCGGTCCCCTTGTCGTAAAGGAATTTGATCAGGTCGCGCAATGCCGTGACATCCTGCTTACCACCGGAGAATTCGTGGTAAACCTCGCTGGTGCTCACCACGGTGACAGACAGTCCGCTTTGGGAACGGCGATGATCCGCCAGTCGCTCAGCCTCAGGGAGAAATTCCGGGGCGCTGATGATCAGTAGATCAGTTGCCGCTATCCCTTTCAAATTCTGATTGGGAACCGCCCCTTCAAGTTTTGGACTCCCCGCCGATTGCGTGAAATGAATAAATTTTCTCAGGCTGGTGGATTCTGTTGCAAAACTCAGTATCCCCATATCTCCATTGCTGACTGCGAAGGTGCCTTCCTGGATGATGGGTTCGAAAGGATCGCTTACATCCCATGTTCGGGCAGAGGCGATGGTACTGAATTGGTACTGGCTGATGGGTTGCTCGAGGCTCTTCAAAGAAGTGAATAACCATTGATCGCCGGGATATTCAAAGCGCTGCTTAACCTGCATCATCAGGTAGTCGAGGTATCCTACCGAGAACCCGGAAGCAGCTTTGGTGAAACGAATGGTGACATCCTGTCCTGTTCGCAAGGGCGCCTGAACCGCGTCAGCATTTAACATAAGTGTATCCCGAACATCCGATCCAATAATCGCGTACGGATCATTGGTTACCGGTGGTACCGGCTGGGTAGAGACTTGCGTACCATTAAAGAGAACTTGAAAGGACGAAGCGCCTGTGGAACGTCCCATCATACTAGTGAATAGCTTGATCTGGGAACCTGGAAGAATGTTGGGGAAATTGAACTGGACGGTGTACTCCAGTGTAGCATCAAATCGTTCACCGTACCAGGTTCGTCCGGAATGAAGTTCGTTTGTTTGTTCCGTTTCGTAGTAATCGAGATTGTCCCATTCCGTAATCAGTGGATAATTGCCGGCCAGCGTTGGCCGAGAGGCCAGGCGTAATCCATTCGTGGCGCCGACCGTAACGAAATAAAAATTCTTGTCACTGTACAGGTGGTTTTCGTAGAAGCCCAAACCGGTAGAAGCATTGATCCCATAGCGGTCGGGCCCCTGGGCAAAGAACAAAAAATAGTCTCCCTGGTTGAACCGGCCATCTTCCATGCCGACGGCAAGTAGGGCTACCTGCCGAAGGTCTGACTGCCGGGGCGCGAGGTTGGATTGTGGCAACATGCCGTTGTCGCCGGCGTAGACCTGCACCTTCTTTGGATCAAGGGAATTTGGATTGAAACCCATCGCCGACATCGCTCCATAATCCAGGAGATAGACTCCGTCGGATTTCACAGACACCTTATACCACTTTCCGGACGACAGGACAGAAGGCTGACCGATACCGGTACCCCAAAAGGATGCCATCAAAAGAACCAACCAGACTCTCACGGTTTAGATGCTGAACCAGCCTTTCACTAACGAAACAGCCACATAGGTTAGTATAACAAACGGCATCGCCGCCAATTGCCAAAGGGCAATCAGTAATACGGTAAAGGCTAGGAAGGTAAATTTGAGCCGATTGTCCTTCCAGGAATAGGTTTTAAACTTCAGGGCGAAAAGCTCAAAAGGGGCCACCAGGAGGAAGGAAAAGACGAGGGTGATGACCACCAGAAAATAGTCCTGTGAGATAAAGGTATCCCAGGGTGACCGTAGGTAAACCAGCGAGGAAATGAACAGTGCATTGGCTGGCGTAGGCAATCCCCTGAAGGTATCGGTTTGTGATTCGTCTACATTGAACTTTGCCAGGCGCAAGGCTGAGAACGCGGCCAGGAGAAATGCCAGGTAGGGTAGGTATTCACTAGCCGTTAGCGTGTCAATCATCCGGTACATTACCAGGGAAGGCAGCACACCGAAACTTACCATATCCGCCAGTGAGTCTAGCTCTTTTCCGATGGGCGAAGAAACGTGGAGGGCCCGGGCGGAGAACCCATCAAAGAAATCAAAAACACAGGCGGCAATGACAAACCAAATTGCGCGATCTGCAGAACCTTGCAGGGACGAGACAATACCCAGGCATCCACAAAGGAGATTGCCGCTGGTTAAGGTGTTCGGTAAATGACGGAGCAGCTTCATTCTACGGGAAGGGCACAGAAAGGATTGCTGACTTTTTCTTCACCCAAAGTCGTGGTGGGTCCGTGCCCCGGATATACAACGACTTCATCCGGCAGTTGGAATAGTTTCTGATGAATACTCTTCAACAGTATGTCAGCGTTGCCTCCCGGTAAATCAGTGCGGCCAATAGAACGATAAAAAAGAACATCACCGACAATCAACAGGTGTTGTTCCGGGGCGAAGAATCCAACATGACCGGGTGAATGGCCCGGGAGGAAAAGCACATCGAGTTGGCTTTTTCCGAACTTTATCGGCGTCCCTTCAGCGAGCAAACTGTCCGGAAGTACTTCCTGGTATCCCGGGAAGCCATAGTTGGGAGCATAACTTTTTACGGAACGGAGAACGGGAACTTCTACAGAATGAATCAGGAAGGGTGCACCATACCGTTGCTTGACAAAGTAGTTTCCAAGGACATGATCAATATGACCATGGGTATTCAACAGCAGCTTTACGGTGAGCTTCTCTGTATAAATGAATGAGGCTAGTTCTTCCTGCTCTTCCTTGTCGTAGCATCCGGGGTCAATAATGACCGCTTCACGGGTTTCATCAAAGAGAACATACGTCTTCTCTTCAAAGGGATTGAAAGTAAAGTCGTGGACCCGAATCATTGCGGCAAAGGTACAATGAATTTGCCATCTGGCGAGTGCGTAGCTAGGAGTGGCAAAACCTTTTTGTACCTTCATCCCTCTTAAATTCAATGCTATGAAGAACATCTTGAAGCAGCTGATAACCCTCGTGGTGATCTTGAGTGTTGCGGTATCCTGTGGCCCGGCCGAAGAGAAGAAACCCGCATCCTACACTATCGCACAGTTCATGGACATTGTCCAGATCAATGGTGGAGCGTTTTCACCGGATGACAGCAAGGTCATGATCAGCAGCAAAGTCACCGGGATCTTCAATGCCGTTGAGATCAACATACAGACAGGCGAGGAAAGGCCGTTGACCGGGTCTACTGATAATGCGATCTTCGGGCTAAGCTATTTTCCGGGGGATGAGCGAGTGGTTTATACCAGTGACCAGGGTGGCAATGAAATCAATCACCTGTATGTAAGGAATGTGGATGGTTCAGTTATTGACCTCATCCAGGATTCCACGGCCAAGGCAGCGTTTGCAGGCTGGAGTTACAATAAGAAACTCATGTATTATCTGTCCAATAGCCGAGACAAGAAATTCTTTGACCTCTACAACGTGCAGGTCCAGGCAGGCGAGAAAAACGTGTATCCGTCAACACTTTTATACAGGAATGAAAAGGGCCTGAATCCCGAAGTCATTTCAAATGACGACCGCTACATCGCCTTGAGCGAGTCCATAACGACCAATAATTCGAATATGTATTTGCTGGATACGCAGTCCGGTCAGGCGAAGTTGCTATCCAAGCACGATGGGGATGTTCAATTTAATCCTCAGTATTTCAGTCTGGATGGCAAGAAGCTCTTTTATACGACTGATGAGGGAAGTGAGTACACCTACCTGGCCAGCTATGATATTGCTACCGGCGAAAAACAGAAGGTGGAAGAGGCTCCCTGGGATATCATGTTTGCCAATATCTCCAGGAATGGGAAATACCGGTATGTAGCAATCAACAATGATGCGAGAACGGAAATCAAGATCTATGATGACCAGGGTAAACTCCTGTCAATTCCGGGTTTGCCGGAAGGAGACATTACGGGTGTAAATATTTCTGACAGTGAGAAACTGATGTCATTCTATGTGAGCAGTTCAAAATCGCCCAGCAACCTCTTTGTATACAATTTTGAAACGAAAGAGGTCAAGCAGCTCACGCATACCATGAGCAAAGAAATCAATCCGGACGACCTGGTGGCCGGCGAAGTGGTGCGGTTCAAGTCTTTTGATGGCTTGGAAATCCCGTGCTTGCTGTACAAACCAAAAGGACTCGCCAAAGGGGAAAAGGTTCCCGTGCTGCTGTGGATTCATGGAGGACCAGGTGGGCAAACACGACTCAATTATTCGGCTGCACTTCAACACCTGGTTAATCATGGCTATGCCATACTGGCGGTCAATAACCGGGGCAGTTCAGGGTATGGAAAGACCTTTTTTGCGGCTGATGACCGCAAACATGGAAATGAAGACCTTAGAGACTGCGTGGAAGCCAAGAAGTTTCTCGCAACCCTCCCATACATCGACACGGATAAGATTGGAATTTATGGCGGGAGTTATGGGGGCTATATGGTCATGGCGGCCTTGACGTTTGCTCCCGAAGAGTTTAAGGTTGGGGTCAATTTGTTTGGGGTCACCAACTGGCTTCGCACCTTGAAGAGCATTCCGCCGTGGTGGGAGTCAAACCGTAAGGCGCTCTACACCGAACTAGGAGATCCTTTCACCGCGGATTCTGTGGCCTTGTATGCCAAATCACCCTTGTTCCACGCTGACAAAATCACGAAGCCATTCATTGTGTTGCAAGGAAGCAACGACCCCCGTGTTTTGCAGGTGGAGTCAGATGAAATTGTGGCGGCTGCGAAGAAGAATGGTGTTCCGGTCGAGTATGTCATATTTCCGGATGAGGGTCACGGCTTTGTCAAGAAGGAGAATAACATCAAGGCATCCGAAGAAGTCCTGAAGTTTCTTGACAAATACCTCAAAGGGACAGAGTCTGCACCGCAACCGTAGCCAGGTTCAGTGGCTATCCGGTGAACAAACTGTCAGTTCACAGTAATCGATCGCGAACGAGTCATAGGACTGCACGCCCGGCACGGTTTGAATTATTTTCCACTGCAAGGTTATGCTACCGTCCTTAAGTAGTGGCAGCAGACTTTGCGGGATAGCGATATCAAAGCTGGAAACGAAGTCAGACCATTTTCCGCTGATGTTGTCGAATTGATCGATAGCATCGAAGGCACCTGGAATCTCCTGCCCATCCATGAAGAGTTTGATGTCCGTGTCAGAGTTGCACACCTGTTGATCGCCATCCTGGATGCCCAGGGTGGTGAGGTGAAGCTTTGCGCTTCCGATTTGTGACGGTGGTGTGAACTGCATGGTAAACTGGATCTGGTGCGTACAGTTGCCACTGGGAGCGATATCAGCAGGGTACACGTCGGTAAAGAGCGGATCATTGCTCCGCCAGTCCAGCGGAAGCGACGTGCCGCCAGGCACGTAGAGTGCATACCCATCCTTGAACCCCTGGCCAAAGCCGTCCTTATCGCCCAGCAAGACCGTTGAGCAACTTGTTTGAGTTGTTGGAATTTTGGGTTTGGGTGGGCCCGGTGCCTTTTCCAGCACTTCCCGGTTAGGATCGGCACATCCGAAAAGCAAGTTCAACGCCAAAATCAGCGAAATTGCAAATTGCAGTGTTTTCATATCGCAGGGGTTTATTTACAATACAAAAGTCCTGCTGATTCATTCCCGGTGTACAGCGAAGTCTGCCACCGGACTTGGGGTGAGTTGCAAAAATTGCCAAATCCGACACCGTGTGCGCTGGATCAAGGCTCTGCATATCCCCAGCATGGAAATACCTGGCTGTGAAAACCTCGGAATTTGAAAATTAGGCGATTTGAAAATTTGAAAATGGAGGGAGCTGCGTTTCCATGCTTTCCCTTTCAAATTGGCTAGACTGGATTACTGACAGAATGAATCCTTTTGAAAATGAAACGCTCTGACGGCGTCATTTTTCAAATTTTCAAATCCTCAAATTTTCAAATTGAACCTTATCCCAACGCCTGAACTCCGGTAACAGTATCCGGCATCATCCGCTTGAACAGATTTTCAATGCCAGCCTTGAGCGTAACGGTAGAGGAAGGGCATCCGCTGCAGGAACCCTGCAGGCGAACGGTGACAATGCCTTCATGAAAGGAGTGGAAGGTAATAGCACCACCATCTTGCTCCACAGCAGGACGAATATATTCGTCGAGAATGCTTTTGATCTGTTTGATCGTCTCTGTTTCTTCCTGCTCAGCGGGCGCCATCTCGCCGCGCTGATCCAGGATCAGTTTCCCTGACTCGAGGAATTTCTGGATGTGTTCACGAAGAATATTTTGCACCTCAATCCACTCCACATCTCCTTTCTTGGTCACCGTAACGAAGTTGCTCGCATAGAACACGCGCTCCACAAAAGGGTACATGAACAGCTCCTGGGCCAAAGGAGCATCTTTGGCATGCGAAGGATCTGGAAAATCAAAACTCATCCCTTCCGGAACCAGGATCTCATTCACCACAAATTTGAGTGAATTCGGGTTCGGATTGGACTCCAGGTAGATGCTGATAGGCTTAGGCGCAGTCTGAATCATAATAAATAAGAACAAAGGTAACGCAATTTAGTTCCATCACCGATCACCGTTTTCCTGTAACTGTTTACTGGTCACCGGTCACCGCTTACTGGTCACTGTTTACCGGTCACTGTTTACCAGCCACCGGCTCCTCCAGCGCATTCTCCCATTTACTCACCACGGCGGTGGCGATGCTGTTGCCCACCACGTTAGTGGCGCTGCGACCCATGTCGAGAAGCGGATCAATGCCGAGCAGCAGGGCCAGGCCGGCCTCAGGAATATTGAACGTGGCAAGCGTGCCTGCAATCACCACGAGTGATGCCCTCGGTACACCAGCAATTCCTTTGCTGGTCAGCATCAGTACGAGCAGCATGCTGACCTGGGTGGCAATTGGAATATGCATGCCATACGATTGAGCAATAAAGAGCGATGCAAAGGTCATATACATCATGCTGCCATCCAGGTTGAACGAATAGCCCAAGGGAAGCACAAAACTCACAATCTTGTCCTTGCAGCCGAAGGCTTCCAGTTTTTCCATGGTCATGGGAAAAGCCGCTTCACTGCTCGAAGTGGAGAAGGCCAGTAACGTAGGTTGTCTTACACGTTTGACAAGATCAATAACACGTTTCCCAATTACGATGAATCCCGCCGTGAACAGAAGAACCCAAAGCAAGAGCAGGGTGAAGTAGAACTCACTGATGAAGATGGAGTAGGTCGTCAGGATGCCCAGCCCCTGGGTAGCAATGATTGCGGTCATGGCTCCAAAGACGGCAACCGGCGCAAGGTTCATGACATAGCCTGTCACTTTAAGGATGACGTGAGCGGCTGCATCCATAAAAGTAATTACCACTTTCCCTGACTCTCCAATGGCGGCTGTGCCAATTCCAAAAAGAACTGAAAAGACAACAATTTGGAGAATCTCATTCTTGGCCATGGATTCCACCACGCTCGTTGGAAATACGTGATACAAGAATTGCTTCAGTGTCAGTCCTGTGGAGACAATACCGCTGGTATCGCTGGCATCCGGTAGCGGAAGGTTCATCGCCTCGCCAGGCCGGAAGATGTTGACCATGATCATGCCTAACAGGAGACTCATCAGCGATGCGCTGACAAACCAAAGCAAGGTCTTGCCACCAATTCGTCCTACGGAACTAATGTCACCCAGTTTGGCAACACCGACTACCAGCGTAGTGAAAACCAGCGGTGCCACAATCATTTTAATTAACCGAAGAAAAATATCTGCGAGTATGGAGAACGGCTCAATCTTTTTGTCACGTGCAGCCATCACTGCAGTTCGCTGCTGGCCAAGGTCCACCTTTTGCTTTTCCAGGCTGGCGTGCACAGCACTGTCTTGCTCCGTGCGTAACTGAGTGTTGATCTGAGCGACCGATTTTTGAATGGTATCCAGCTTCAAATTCTCCTCTGCCACATAGCTTTGGTTCAGGGTGAATCCGAGGGCAATACCGATTATGAGGCTAACAATAATATAGAAGGTAAGTCGGCTCTTTTTCGGCGGGGTCACAGGTTCCATAGTAAAGGATCAGTTGGTGTGGGTGGAATAGGCGCCGGTAGTTGATTCAGCGAATTTGAAAATCAAAAATAGATATTTAAACCCTGGTTGACCTTGCCCGCAAGACAAAATCCGCCATCACCAGCGCCGCCATCGCTTCGACAATCGGCACTGCTCTCGGCACCACGCAAGGATCATGACGGCCCTTGCCTGCCACTGCCACGGGGTTGCCTTCCCGGTCGACGCTTTCCTGGTCCTGCATGATCGTGGCAACTGGTTTGAAGGCAACTTTGAAATAGATATCCTCGCCGTTGCTTATCCCGCCCTGGATGCCACCGGAAAAGTTAGTCGTGGTTCGGATTTTTCCTCCCTCATTTATAAAGGCATCATTGTGAGCGGAACCGCGCATAGTTATCCCGCCAAAACCACTTCCGTATTCGAATCCTTTCACCGCATTGATGCTCAGCATCGCTTTGCCAAGGTCAGCATGCAGTTTATCAAACACGGGCTCACCCAAACCTACCGGTGAATTTCTGATCACGCCAGTAACCACACCGCCAATGGTATCACGACTTTTTCTTACTTCGTCAATCAGCGCAATCATTTTATCTGCAGTAGCTGAATCAGGACAGCGAACAATGTTTTCCTCAGTCTTGGACAGGTCCATAGAGGTATAGGGAGGTGACTGGATGTCACCCACCTGCGAAACAAATGCCTGGACTTGTATACCCACATGTCGCAGAAATAACTTGGCTATCGCACCTGCTGCGACACGAGCGGCCGTTTCCCGGGCAGAACTTCTTCCGCCACCCCGATAGTCTCGTATCCCATACTTCTTTTCGTAGGTAAAGTCGGCATGAGATGGGCGGAAGGTATTTTCCAGGTGACCGTAATCCTTGCTGCGCGCATCCTCGTTGGCAATGAACAAGGCTATTGGAGCGCCGGTGGCTTTGCCTTCGAAAACGCCTGAAAGAATTTGTAGAAGGTCTTGTTCCTTGCGTTGGGTAGTGATGGACGATTGACCTGGCCTGCGGCGATCCAATTCCGACTGAATAAAGGTCTCATCGATGACTAATCCGGCAGGACAACCGTCGATGACCACGCCTACCCCGGCGCCGTGAGATTCTCCGAACGTACTGATGGAAAAGATTTTGCCGAACGTATTGCCCATGGTGAATTACCCATCCAATATGGATAAAGATTCCGACTCTTTGAAATCCCGTGATCAGGCGGGTCGACGCCGGATGAATAGATAGATGGACAGCGCCATCACAATGCCGATAAATGCATTGACCGCGGGCTTGATCCAGTTTAGTCCCGAGGAAGAACTCAGGCTGTTGTCGGTCACATCGATCCGGTCATAAAATGACCCCAAATCGGTGCTCCGTATTGCTTGGTTACGTTGACTTTCTCCTTCGACAGTAACTGCAATTTGTGAGCGTAGGGTGTCGTACTTGTGCCGGGCTGGATCAAAGTATACCCAGCTAAAGTAGTTGCCGAGATTGTATTGTCCAGGCTCTTTGGGCACGACGAAGTAGCGGAAGCTCTTCGTCCCCAACACCTTTCCATTTTCCCGGGCAACGGTTTGCTGAACATTGGGCTCATAAAAATCAAAGGGCCCCCCGGTTGGGATGATGGGTCGTTCGATCGAAGAAATATTTCCTTCACCGGAAATACTGAATTCATAGGCAACGCTTTGTCCCGTTTTCAAATTGGAACTGGCAATTTTTTCGTTAAGCCGATACGATCCAACCGCCACTGTATGCTGAAGGGGGTGGGGTGGAAGCTCTTTCACTTTTACCGTCTTACTCTTCGAATAAAACGTCTTGAAATCTTCCTGCCGGTTTTGACCAAAGAAAGAAGGATTCTTGGCCACCTTGAATTTGATCATCTCAAGTCCAACACTGGGGAAAGTGACCGGCTCGGTATTCAGGGGATAGTAGGTAGCCTGGTAAATGCGGTATTGCGTGTATCCCTTACCCTGGATGACGACGGATTCGCCTTCGATATTTTCGATGTTGAAATTTTCTTCCCAGCAGTTAGCCGGTTTTAGCCTTTTCAGAATCTCGGACAATTGCTTGCCCAAATCGTGAAACTGCATGGGCGCCCGGTTGTTGTCGGCTACAAGGAATGAAAGCGAGGTGGTGAATCCTTCGCCGACATAGACTTCGTCCTTGCTTGTGGTCAGGGCCAAAAGTGCGTCTTCCTTGATGTCCATAAATTCCGGTTCTGATTTCCCGTAAGGGTCACTGAACGGATCACGGCTATCGAACAGGCTGCGGAAAGGATCTCGCGCTTGCGATTGTACCGCCGGTCCTACTTTCACTTTCTTTCCCGGCGACTGTATGGTTTGCTCATTTACTTTCATCGCGAAAGGCGGCACGGTAAACACGCCCTGTTGTATGGGGGTGTAGGTCATGATCACCGACTGGGCCGAGCTCATCTGACCATTGATGATGCTGGTTTGTGAATTGGTGCTCGTCCCCCGCTTGCGGAACCCGGGAATGTCTGGAAATGCACTATAGGACCGTAACTGGTCATTCTGGACAGTGACCATTATCGTCCACGCCTGGTTCTCGCCAATTTCATCTGGTCCCATCTGGATGGTAGGCTGAGCTGAGGCGAGGGAACCCGACCCAAGTAGAAAGAAAATGACCAGCCAATGACCTGTTTTCATCATGCAAAGATTTCCGCAAACGGATTGCGGAGACAAAAATAGATTTTCTTTTAACTCTGTGGCCTAAATATTACTTTCAACGTTATATCTCGCTTGTGAGGATGTTCCTCATCCACAAAAAGTCTGATGCCATGTTGAATTACGTGAAGACCGTGCTCACCCGGGTGAGCTTTGATGCACGACTGTTTGAGAAAGAGCTCCGGAAAGCCATCAAAATGCTGATTGCCGAAGAAGTAGCCGAATTGCGCAGTTGGTGTTATGCCAATTTTCGGGATCACCAGGCAATCCTGAACCGCTGCTTTGTGGCTGCCTGATTCCGTCAGGACAAGAACTGGATGTTTCGGGTAAGCCCCTCATAGCCGGTTCGTTGCACCGCTGAATTGGCAAAGATGCGCTCAAATACAGGCTTGGTGAGTTCAACCCAGTCATTGGCCTCCATGTTCCTTAATTCTTCAGGGGGTAAAAACCGGGATTCTTGATGGGGAGTTGCAAATCGATTCCATGGGCATACCTCCTGGCAGATATCACAACCAAACACCCAGTTCTCAAATTTGCCTTTCATTTCTTTGGGCAAGGCTTCCTTGAGTTCAATGGTATAGTAGGAGATGCAGGCACTTCCATTCACTACATAAGGCTCAGGAATCGCCCCGGTGGGACAAGCATCCATGCAGGCGGTACAAGTGCCGCAATAATCCCGGATAGGTCCATCCGGCTCAAGCTCCAGGTCAAGGATCAGCTCAGCCAGAAAGAAGAAGCTGCCTTGTTGCCGGTTGAGCAGCAGGGAATTCTTGCCAATCCATCCCAACCCTGATCGTGCTGCCCATGCACGCTCCATCACCGGCGCTGAGTCGACAAAGACTCGCCCATGGAATTCACCAATTTGCTCACGCAGCCTGGAGACCAACTCATACAGCAGGTCTTTGATGACGCGATGATAGTCTTCGCCGTAGGCATACCTTGAGATCTTGTGTGATGAATCGGGTAGCGGTTCCTTTGGGTAGTAATTGTACATCAGGCTGACGACTGATTTGGCACCAGGCACGAGGAGTCGCGGGTCGAGCCGCTTGTCGAAATTTTTTTCCAGGTAGCTCATCTCGCCGGCGTACCCCCGCCGCAGCCATTCTTCAAGACGCGGAGCTTCCTCCTCGAGAAACTCCGCTTTGGACACCCCGCAAAAAGAAAAGCCCATCGCCGCAGCGGTGGACTTGACAAGTCGGGTATTCTCCTGTATCGACATGCGACCGGTTAATCGAAAAGACCTGGACCCCGGGAAACTGGGGGCACCACCTTGAGATGCTTGTAGGCCAACTCGGTAGCCTCGCGGCCACGCGATGTGCGCTTGAGGTATCCTTCCTGGATCAGGAAGGGCTCATATACTTCTTCGATGGTTTCCGCTTCTTCACCTACGGCCGTCGCGATCGTGGTGAGACCTACGGGTCCACCGTTGAATTTGCCGATGATTGTACTGAGGATACGGTTGTCCATGTCGTCCAGTCCATTCTCGTCAACATCCAATGCCTTGAGTGCCATCTGGGCAATCGCTTTGGTGATGATGCCATCACCTTTGATTTGAGCAAAATCACGCGTGCGACGCAACAAGTTGTTGGCAATACGTGGAGTTCCCCTGCTTCGCCGGGCGATTTCATGGGCTGCGTCCTTGTCTATTGGACTTTGAAGAATGCCTGCTGACCGATGGATGATTTTTGTTAACAGTTGCGAATCGTAGTATTCAAGACGGGCGTTGATGCCAAACCGCGCACGAAGCGGAGACGTAAGTAGTCCTGCGCGGGTGGTGGCTCCAATCAACGTAAAAGGATTGAGTGTAATTTGGACCGAACGCGCATTGGGACCGCTATCCAGCATGATGTCGATACGGAAGTCCTCCATCGCAGAATACAGGTACTCTTCAACAATAGGATTTAACCGATGGATTTCATCAATGAACAGAACATCGCCAGTTTCCAGGTTCGTGAGCAGCCCGGCAAGATCACTGGGCTTGTCAAGTACGGGCCCTGACGTCACCTTGATGTTGCTGCCGAGTTCATTGGCGATAATAAAGGAGAGCGTGGTTTTGCCTAATCCGGGGGGACCGTGCAGCAAAACGTGATCAAGTGATTCTGTTCGAAGTTTGGCAGCCTGGACAAACACTTTAATGTTATCGACTACCTTCTGTTGCCCGGTGAAATCGGCGAAGGTCAATGGACGCAATGCCTTTTCCACTTCCCGTTCGGCCGGGTTGAGTCCGTCCTTATCTCCTTTGAGGTAATCTTCGCGCATGAAATCAGGGTGCCGGGTCAAAACTACTCCAACGCCGCGCCCTGTTCAAGTCAATTTTCCCCTTCTTGTGATTTTTCCGTGCTAATTTGCCCTCCATGAGCCTCCGTTGGAAAAATGCGATCTATGGACTGCTGCTGCTGCTGGCGATGGGGGCGATGTGGAAGTATCGGCAAGGCCAGGCCGCTCAGCCAATCCGGTTGGAAGGCGATACCATGGGGACCAGCTATCACATCACCTACTTCGATGAACGAAATAGAATTTTTCAAGCATCCGTGGATTCCCTCCTGGTTGAAGTGAACAAGTCAATCAACACCTACGATTCCAGTTCTGAAATTTCAAGGTTCAACCGGGCTCAGCGTTCGTTCGTATTTGAGTTGCCCTACTTCTACAGTGCGTTGAAAACATCGCGTGTAGTGGTCAACGGGTCACAAGGTGCCTATGATCCTACGGTGATGCCGTTGGTAAATGCATGGGGATTTGGACCTCGTAAGATAGAACGGCCGGATACCGCTGAAATTCTTGCGTTGCGCGCTTTTGTCGGGTTCGAAAAGATCAGCTTTACAGAAGACAGCATCTGGAAAAGCGACCCCCGAGTTCAACTTGACTTTGGTGGAATCGGCCAGGGATTTGGTGCCGACGTCATCGCGAGTTTTCTGCGATCAAAAGGTATTCAAAATTTCTTTGTCGAACTGGGAGGAGAAGGCGTGGCATCCGGCAAAAATTTGGCAGAAAACAGGTTTTGGGAAATTGGCATCCTGGATCCGGAGTCAGACTACATCGAACAGAAATTCAAGGCGCGTGCGGTGCTGAAGAACATGGCCTTCTCAACTTCCGGAAACTATTTCAACTACCGGGAGGTGGACGGTAAAAAATATTCACATACGCTCGATCCGGTAACCGGCTTTCCCATTCAACGGGCGTTACTCAGCGCAACGGTTTTTGCGGGTGATTGTGCTACATCGGATGCCTGGGCAACTGCCTTTATGTGCATGGGACATGAAAAGGGCATCGAAGTAGTAAAGCATCATCCGGAACTCAACGTGCTCTTCATCTTCTCATCGGAGCAGGGCATCGAAACGTTCGTTTCTGATGCCATGGAAGCGGATGTTGATGTGCAGCAATAGTTAACGGCCATTAATTCCCTGTTGGCGTGGAAGTTCTTTGTAACGACTTTCGTACCTTTGATGAACTCATGATCTCAACGATGCGGTCATTGACGATGATATGACCCACGTACCCCCGACTTTCAAATTTGCAACGGCGCACAAGGAGTTTTATGCAACGCTTAGCCGTCGCGTCAATAACTATTTTAAGGAAAATGACCTTGAGCGCACCGCCAATGGCGCGATGCGACTGAAAACCGTGATCATGTTTGCGCTGTTCTTTGTTCCGTTCGGCATTAGCCTCAGCGGACTCGTGTTGTCCTATGCCGGGTACCTGGCCCTATGCTTCCTGATGGGAATCGGAGTAGCGGGCATCGGTCTGTCCATCATGCACGATGCCAATCATGGATCCTATTCTTCACGACCTTGGGTGAATACTACTTTGGGATATGCCTTGAACCTAATCGGAGGAAATGCTTTCAACTGGAAAGTGCAACATAACGTCCTCCATCACACCTATACCAATGTCTTTGATGCGGATGAGGACATTAGTCCTCGTGGCGCACTGCGCATGGCCCCGGAATCGCCGTGGAAGCCTTTTCATCGGTATCAATACCTCTATGCCTGGTTTCTCTATGGACTAATGACCCTGGTATGGATTGTGGGCAAAGATTTCATCCGTCTTGCCCGGTACCAGCGCGAAGGGTTCATGGCGAAACAGCAGGTAGGCGTTCTGAAGGAGTGGTTCATTCTCCTCCTCAGCAAAGCACTGTATTTCTTGTATGTGGTGGGCCTGCCGATGTTGCTATTACCATTCTCCGCACTTCAAATCATCCTGGGATTCGTGGTGATGCACTATGTGGCCGGTTTTATCCTGGCTGTTGTTTTTCAGCCTGCACACGTCGTCGAGGGCACATCTTATTTTCAGCCGGATAAGGATGGTAATCTTGAGAATAGCTGGGCGGTCCATCAGCTACACACGACCACCAATTTTGCGATGAGCAACCGGTGGCTCAGCTGGTTTGTCGGTGGATTGAATTTCCAGGTTGAGCATCATTTGTTTCCCAACATCTGTCACATCCACTACCGGGCCTTGTCACCCATCGTGAAACAGACCGCGGAGGAGTTTGGACTGCCCTACAAGAACAAGGAAACCTTTTGGGATGCCATTGTAGCCCACCGTAGAATTTTGAAGACCCTGGGATCTTCCCCCGGCAATGAGTCATTGAGCATGGCCTGACCGCCATAACTGGCTTTGAAAATTCCCAAAAGTGACTGACTTTTAGGCGCAATCACGGGAATACCCCACATGCGCATCATCCACTCCCAGGCGGACTACCAAAACATCTATAAGGAAAGCATCGAAAACCCTGAACGTTTTTGGGGTGAGGTGGCCGGCGAATTTGTCTGGCATCGCACGTGGGACAAGGTGATGGACTGGGATTTTCACAAGCCAGAAGCAGCCTGGTTCCTCGGTGCGAAACTTAACATCACCGAAAATATCCTTGACCGGCACCTTCCCCAGCGCGAGAATCAGGTTGCGTTGATATGGGAACCCAACAATCCCGCCGAAGAGCCCAGGAAGATCACGTACGGCGAACTAAAGCGGCAGGTTTGTCGTGTCGGAAACCTGTTGCGTAAGAAGGGGATTCGAAAGGGAGATCGTGTTTGCATTTATATGCCCATGGTTCCTGAGCTGGTGTACGCCATCCTTGGCTGCGCGCGCATTGGGGCAGTCCATTCGGTCGTGTTCGCTGGCTTTTCAGCCGGATCGCTGATCGACCGTATCACCGATTGTGGGTGCAAAATGGTGCTCACCGCTGACGGCGCCTTTCGAGGTGACAAGAAGATCGAACTCAAATCAATCGTCGATGAAGCCCTAATTCAGTGCCCGACCGTTGAGCAGGTTGTTGTATTCGAGCGTACTGGTTCCAAGTCGTCGATGAAACAAGGCCGTGACACGTGGTGGCAGGATGAAATCCAGGGGATGGATGATCATTGTTCACCCGAAATCATGGATGCCGAAGACCTGTTGTTTATTCTCTATACCTCGGGCTCTACGGGCAAACCCAAAGGGATGGTGCACACCTGTGGTGGGTACATGGTTTACACCAATTATACATTCCGAACGGTATTCCAGTACAAGGAAGGCCAGGTATTTTGGTGTACAGCCGACATTGGCTGGATTACCGGTCATTCCTACATCATTTATGGACCGCTTTCTGCGGGAGCTACCTCCGTGCTTTTTGAGGGTATACCATCTTACCCGGATTTCGGTCGCTTCTGGCAAGTAATTGAGCGGCATCGGGTGAACATTTTTTATACAGCGCCCACAGCCATTCGGTCACTCGAACAAGCACCCCTGAGTTTTGTGCAACGGCATGATCTTTCTTCATTGCAAGTTTTGGGAACGGTGGGCGAGCCGATCAACGAGGAGGCTTGGCATTGGTATGACAAAAATATCGGTAAGGGAGAATGCCCGATTGTGGATACCTGGTGGCAGACGGAAACCGGTGGGGTAATGATTTCACCCATCGCGGGCGTCACACCACTAAAGCCGACCTATGCGACGCTGCCCCTGCCCGGAGTGCAGCCTGCATTGATGGATGAGCATGGCAAGGAAATCAAGGGTGCTGGTGAAGGAAGGCTGGCGCTCAAATATCCATGGCCCGCCATGGCCCGGACCATCTACGGTAACCACAAGCGGTTTCGCGAAACTTATTTTTCTACATTCCCTGGAAAGTATTTTACCGGCGATGGGTGCAGGCGCGACGGGGAGGGATACTACCGCATCACCGGTCGTGTCGATGACATTATTATTGTTTCAGGGCACAACCTCGGAACGGCGGAAATTGAGAGTTCCATCGATGAACATTCAGCGGTATGTGAGTCGGCGGTAGTTGGCTTCCCTCATGATATCAAAGGACAAGGGGTTTATGCCTTTGTCATCTGTTACAATCCACCCGAAGAAGAGGACAAACTTCGTTCCGAAATCCGTGACTTGGTGTCGAAAATCATCGGACCCATTGCCAAACCAGACAAGATCCAGTTTGTGCCCGGTCTTCCAAAAACACGTTCCGGAAAAATCATGCGGCGCATCCTGCGTAAAGTGGCGGAAGGTGACACCTCCAACCTCGGCGACGTGACCACCTTGCTGGACCCCAATGTGGTAGAGGTCATTAAGCAAGGAGCCATAAAATAATTTGAGTCATAGCACAACTGAAAAACAAAAAGCCCCGGGAAACCGGGGCTTTTCTCTTAATGTTCAGCTTAGAACTGTGCTCAGGTCGATTCTCGTAAATCGATGTTAAAGCTTATCCCAAAGCCTCGTAATCTCTTCGCATGCTGCCTCAATTTCCTTCCTCAATGTCTTGAAGGCCTTTGGGGCGAAGAAGTACTGGCCACTGAAAATGTCGAATAGGATACAAAACTCTGGCAGTATCATGGATGAACCATGATTTATTTGCAGATAGTGTCTAAGTAGCGTGCAGACATACTTTCCAGAATTGGAATCAAGGTTGTTCCCTTTTGAGATGTGCAATTTGATTGCACCAACAAATGGCTTGCCTTTGAATTTGCCATGGAAAACTATGTCTGGGTCTATCGAGACATCAACTCCATTGACGTTTAGTTTATTGCCCTTATTATCGCTCCTACTTACGGAGAAGTTCGAGAGATCAAGAGTTTTTGTCTTTCTAAAAGCAGAAAGCGCTTCAATTGAAAGTTGATTGTCTTGATTCCTGAACGACGTTTTGTAAGTCCGTTTTAGGAGGTCCCCAATTTTGGCTTCGACAGCCTTCTTGTCACCCTTTCCTTTGAGGAAGTAGTCAACAATAGTTGATCTTGCGTCATTGTAACGGGTAACAACAAATCCTTGGGGGTATTTTTGACCCATTAGGATGCCGGTCCTTTTGGTTGGACTAGACGTGGTAATGTACTGTGCCAACTTATTGACCGAGATTCTCGGTAAGGGCTTGGCAACCCTTTTAGCAAAATGTGCCATTAGGCTTTTGATTTAAAGTTGAAAAAAGATAATTACAACAATGCCTCCCGATCTAATCAGTCGCATTGACTCGAAATCAAAAAAATAATTTGATTTGAGACTTGAAGTATCAGATTGTACTTAGCGGGGCCTAGATTTCAATATTATGTGCTAACCAACACCACTTGGTCAAAATTTTCGACTGTTATTAAAAAAAGTGGTTTGAAATATTGAAAGTGTTCTTACCTTTAAAACGCTAACCTTAAAGATATCTGGGGACGCTAACCCTAGTAACTCTTTCAAGTTCAAACCAGATTGAGAAATCAGTCTGGTTTTTACTTTTATAGCTAGCCTAATCAGTTTCCTAATGAGGCACAAACTTCACAACTCTCAACTTCCGCAAGCCTCGCAGGCATCCGGGTTGTCCAGCGAACAAGCCATGTCGGCACGCTTCTGCTCTTCCTGGTAGGTCTCGTAGGGAATAGCCTGCTGGTTCTCCTGGATAGCGGCAGCGAGTGCACCCTTGGGCGCTACGCCAGCTTCGACAGGAGCGGTAACATCCTCCGCCATGATCTCAGCGGCAGGCTGCTGCATAGAAGCTTTGTCCACGGTGAACTTGATGGCGTCTGCGGCAGCCGTTGAACGAAGGTAATACATGCCCGTCTTGAGTCCTTTCTTCCACGCATAGAAATGCATCGACGTCAGCTTTCCAAAATTCGGATTGGTGATGTGGATGTTCAAACTCTGCGACTGACAGATATAAGCGCCGCGGTCCGCGGACATGTCGATTATCGACTTCTGCGAAATTTCCCAGACGGTGCGATAGATATCCTTGATGTTCTGGGGAATCTCCGGGATGGCCTGGATAGATCCATTGGCTGCGATAAGCTTCTGACGCATGGAATCGCTCCACAAGCCAAGCGACATGAGATCGCGCATCAGGTGCTTGTTGGCCACAATGAACTCGCCGGAAAGCGTGCGGCGGGTATAGATGTTCGAGGTATACGGCTCAAAGCACTCGTTATTGCCCAGGATCTGGGAAGTCGAAGCGGTCGGCATTGGGGCGAGCAACAAAGAGTTGCGCACACCATATTGCTTCACATCGCGCTTCAACTGGTCCCAATTCCACCGGCCAGAAGACGGGGTAACACCCCACATATCGAACTGGAAGATGCCCTTGGAGACTGGTGAGCCCTTGAAGGTTTCATACGGGCCATGTTGCTTCGACAATTCCATCGAAGCTTCCATCGCTCCGTAGTAGATGGTTTCAAAAATGTCAGCGTTCAGTCCGCGTGCTTCGTCTGAATCAAACGGCATGCGTAGGAGAATGAAGACATCCGCCAATCCCTGCACACCCAAGCCAATTGGACGATGCCGCATATTGGAGCGCTTGGCTTCGGCCACCGGGTAGTAGTTTACATCAATCACTTTGTTAAGGTTCCGTGTGGCCACCTTGGTGATTTCATAAAGTTTTTCGTGATCAAACTTGCCATCGGCGGTCACAAACTTCGGCAACGCCAGTGACGCAAGGTTACATACCGCAATCTCATCGGCGGAGGTATACTCCATAATCTCTGTGCAGAGATTGCTGGACTTGATTGTACCAAGGTTTTTCTGGTTCGACTTGCGGTTGGCTGCGTCCTTGTAAAGAATATACGGGGTACCGGTCTCGATCTGGGATTCCAGGACTTCAAACCAGAGGTCCTGTGCCTTTACCTGGCGACGGAACTTCCCTTCCTTCTCGTATTTTTCATACAGCCGTTCGAAATCCTCTCCCCAGCATTCCGCAAGGCCAGGAGCTTCGTTGGGGCAGAACAGCGACCACATTTCATTGGCCTCCACCCGCTTCATGAAGAGGTCAGGAATCCAAAGGGCATAGAAGAGATCGCGGGCGCGCATCTCTTCTTTCCCGTGGTTCTTTTTGAGATCGAGAAAATCAAAAATATCGGCGTGCCATGGTTCGAGATAAACGGCAAAACTTCCTTTACGCTTGCCGCCGCCCTGATCCACATAGCGCGCCGTCATGTCAAAGTTTCGTAACATGGGAACAATCCCATTGGAGGTACCGCCGGTTCCCTTGATGTAGGATCCTTTGGCCCGTACATTATGAATGCTTAGTCCGATGCCGCCGGCAGATTGCGAAATCTTCGCACAATTCTTCAGGGTATCATAAATCCCGTCGATGCTGTCGTCCTTCATCATGAGGAGGAAGCAGGAAGACAACTGGGGCTTAGGCGTTCCTGCATTGAACAAAGTTGGCGTGGCATGCGTGAACCACTTTTCCGAAAGGAGGTTGTACGTCTCGATCGCTGCCGGAACATCTTCACCATGGATCCCCACGGCCACCCGCATGAGCATGTGCTGCGGTCGCTCGACCACTTTTCCGTCGATTTTCATCAGGTAGGAGCGTTCCAGGGTCTTATACCCGAAATAATCATAGCTGAAGTCCCGGTCGTAGAAGATCGCGTCATCCAATTCCGCAGCGTGCGTCTTGATCACCTTCCAGGTTTCCTTGGAAATCATCGGGGCATTTTGGCCCGTTTTGGCATCCACATGCTGGTAGAGTCGTTTCATGGTGTTCGAAAACGACTTGCTGGTGGTCTTGTGCAAATTGCTGACCGCAATGCGTGCCGCAAGCTTCGCAAAGTCCGGATGGCGGGTGGTCATCGTGGCGGCAATCTCTGCGGCGAGATTGTCCAATTCCTGGGTGGAAACACCGTCAAAAAGGCCATTGATCACTTTCATGGCCACTTCCACCGGGTTTACAAATTTGGGATCGAGGCCATAGCAGAGTTTCTCGATCCGGGCGGTGATTTTGTCGAACTTAACGGACTCTCTGTGTCCGTCACGCTTCACTACGAGCATGTCCTGGGGTTGTTAGGGTGTTGAAAAGTTTAAAAAATGGTTTCAAAAGGTATCAAAAATCTTCATTCAATGAAAATTTTGGGCTTGCTTCTTCCGTGCTTTTCATAACGCCTGCCTTCTGGTATTCAGCAACGCGTTTTTCGAAGAAATTGGTCTTCCCGCGGAGGGAGATCATTTCCATGAAGTCAAAGGGATTGGTGGCCCCGTAGATCTTCTTGCCAACCAGCTCGTTCAGCAGCCGGTCGGCCACAAATTCGATGTATTGGCACATCAGTTGGGCATTCATGCCGATCAGATTAACCGGCAGGGCGTCCGTGACAAACTCCTGCTCAATTTTAACCGCATCCCGAATGATCTCAATTACACGCTCTTCAGGAAGGCGATTAACGACGTGCTTCGTATACAGGTGGCACGCAAAGTCACAATGCAATCCTTCGTCCCGTGAGATTAATTCATTGGAGAAACTCAGTCCCGGCATCAAGCCACGCTTCTTCAACCAGAAGATAGAGCAGAATGAGCCTGAGAAGAAGATGCCTTCCACCGCGGCAAAGGCAACCAGGCGTTCCTGGAAGGAACCATTAGAGATCCAGCGAAGCGCCCAGTCGGCCTTCTTCTTCACACAGTCCATGGTGTCGATGGCGTGGAAAAGCAGGTCCTTCTCCTTGGGATCCTTCACGTAAGTATCAATGAGCAGGGAATAGGTTTCAGAATGGATATTCTCAATGGCGATCTGAAAGCCATAGAAGAACTTGGCCTCGGTATACTGCACTTCGGCGATGAAGTGTTCAGCCAGGTTTTCGTTCACAATGCCATCACTGGCGGCAAAAAAGGCCAAAACATGGGTTACAAAGTGCTTTTCGCCGTCGTTAAGGTTGGCCCAGTCGCGCAAATCGTGGCTGAGGTCAATTTCCTCGGCGGTCCAGAAGCTGGCTTCGGCCTGTTTATAAAACTTCCAGATGTCATGATGGCGGATGGGGAAAAGAACAAAGCGGTCTTTGTTTTCTTTCAAAATTGGTTCGTCAGATAGAGGTCGACTCATAAGCGTTCTTTAAATATCTGTAAGAAGGATTTTGTCTCAGTTCGTTCCCTCCATGTTAAGTGACGAAGGCTCGCTCACTTGAAAGTGATTTGAGTTCGTCGTTATGTGGTGGGAGCCAACAAATATTTGAAATGGTGCCTTGATATCAAAGGGACGAAAATTGGCGCATGAGGCCGGATTTGTCGAAGTTGGTTAATGTACCTGTGGGTTAACAATTCATTCTCATTCACTTACCTGTTGCCATCCGGTAGGCGTTGGGGCGGAGAAATTTTTACAAAAATTTTTGACTCAAAAACTTGCACGACTCGACCTTCCGGTAGTGAGTTCATTTAATCCGGGTGGGTAATGTAAAACTGACGCATTGGGCCTCCTGCGGATTGCCCAAAATGTGCATAATTTGCCCTGAAAACCCATTTTTTGTCATTCGTTGGTTTTTCAGGCTCAGTATTCTATCTTTGCAGTCCATTTTCAAAAACCAGACCGTCATGTACGCTGTAGTGGATATCGCAGGAAAGCAATTCAAGGTCGAAAAAGACCAGTACCTCTATGCCCCTCGCATTGAGGCTGAAATTGGTACAACTGTTAATTTTGACCGTGTCCTCCTGATTGATGCGGATGGCAAGGTCCAGGTCGGGATGCCAACCATCAAAGGGGCCTCTATCTCCTGCAAAGTACTGGAGCAGGTGAAGGACGACAAGGTTATAGTCTTTAAAAAGAAGCGTCGTAAAGGCTATGCCAAAAAGAACGGTCATCGGCAGCCGCTGACGAAAATCCAGGTTGAGAGCATCAAGCAATAGTCCCGTTATTAACAATTGATTTAAGAGTCATACGCCATGGCACACAAGAAAGGTGAAGGTAAAGTAAAGAACGGCCGGGAGTCGGAAAGCAAGCGACTGGGCATCAAGATATTTGGAGGTCAGAAGGCAGTTGCGGGCAATATTATTGTGCGCCAGCGCGGAACCAAGCACCATCCCGGACGGAATGTCGGCATGGGAAAGGATCATACGCTTTTTGCCCTCACCAATGGAACGGTCCTTTTTAAGAAGGGCAAGGCTGACAAATCCTTCGTTTCCGTTGTTGCCGAGGCCTGAAAAAGGTTGATCTAAATCGATTGCAAAAAGCGCCATTTTGGCGCTTTTTTGTTTTCAGTGGGGTATTTTATTGGGCATTTTTTGCTTGCCGGGTTGACCGTTGGGAGGGTGCCAAAACCCCATTACTTGGCCATTTTGGGCGATTTATGGCTTATTCCTTTGGTTCTGCCTGGGATACACCAAAGAAAGTTTTTAACAATTCCTTAAAGGGGTATTTCCTTTTTTCCGTTTTGCGTCTATTTTTAGCCTCTAATTATTTTCTAACTAAACCAAAACCTATGAAGAAGTTTTTACTGTTATGCTTCTCATTCGTTTTTGTGACCAGTATGGTTCTGGCGCAGGAACGCGTGGTTTCAGGCAGAGTGACGGCATCGGAAGACGGCGCGCCATTGCCAGGCGTTAACGTATTGCTGAGAGGCACTACGAACGGAACAGTTACCGATACAGAGGGTAACTTTAAGCTCAGCGTTCCAGCAACAGGGGCAACCCTGGTTTTTTCGTTTATTGGATTCGCTACCCAGGAGGTTGCCGTTGGTGATCAGGCGGTTGTGGACATTCAATTGGCTTCTGATGTGAAGCAATTGGGTGAAGTGGTCGTTACCGCACTGGGGGTCCAGCGCGAACAAAAATCGCTTGGATACTCCGTAAGCAAGATTGACAACCAGCAATTGACTGCCGCCAGGACCACCAATATCAGCAATGCCCTCACGGGCAAGATTGCCGGATTAAGGGTGCAGGGTTCAAACGGTATGGTGGGTTCTTCCTCCAGCATCCTCATTCGTGGTCAAACTACCTTCACAGGATCCAATCAGCCTCTGTTTGTTGTAGATGGAATACCCATTGACAATAGCGGAGGTATTAATGCGTTGCAGTCCGGGGTTTCCAATTCAAACCGGGCTATCGACCTCAATCAGGACGACATTGCAAGCGTATCCGTATTGAAAGGACCTTCAGCTGCCGTGTTGTATGGTTCAAGGGCGGCTGCCGGGGCTATCCTTATAACCACCAAGAAGGGCTCAGCCAACGCAAAAAATACTGTGCAGTTCACTACCGGGATAACCGTATCTGAAGTGAACAAGTATCCTGAATATCAAAACATTTATGGCCAGGGGCAATATGGGGTTTTCAATCCGGTCAACGAGGTTAATTCCTGGGGCCCAAAAATGTCAGGCCAAAATGTAACGAACTTCAGGGGCCAGCAGGAAGCGCTGACAGCACGTCCAAACAATGTCCGGGATTTGTTTAACAGGGGTACTTCTTACCAGAATAACATCTCTCTCTCTGGGGGAAATGGCAAGGGTTCTGCCTATTACGTTTCATACGGAAATCTTCATGAATTTGGAATTTTGCCCAGCAATGAACTTCTAAGAAACTCGGTTACGTTTAACGGAAGCACGGCTTTCACCGACAAGTTCCGGTCATCCATAAACGTAATCTATACCAATACCGCTTCGAGCAGGACTCAGCAGGGAAACCAGAGGTCCAACCCGTTCTTTTCAGGTTGGATTACACCCCGGTCGTTTGACTGGTACAGGTATCCTTATGTGAATCCGGATGGAACACAAAAGACCCCGCTCAGCGCGACGGACCTGACCACGCAGAATACGGCGTTTGGACTCGATGACAATCCGTTCTTCACTGAGCAATACAACACGTACAATGATCAGGTGAACCGGATTATCGGTAATATCAGCCTGTCCTATGATATAACGCCGTGGTTGACGGCAATGTACAGGTTGGGTACAGATACCTATAGCCAGCAATTCAAAGTGATTAACGCCAAGACGGCGAAGGGAGGAAGCGCGGCTAACCAGACCGGATCTATAAGGGATGAGATTTATAACCGGGAAGAGATTAGTTCATATTTCACCATGACGGTTACGAAGAGGTTTTCAAATGATGACTTTGGTCTTCGGGCTCTGATTGGGAACGAAATTAATTCACGAAGCGACAGGGATAATGGTGTGACCGGTACGGACATCCAGGTTATCGGCTTGAATAACATCACCAACACGCTCAATTTCAATCCCTTTGGAACCGTAAGCCAGCAGAGACTGGTTGGAGTATTTGCGGATATATCGCTGGACTACAAGAACTCAGTATACCTTGGCCTGACGGGCAGGAACGACTGGTCATCGACGTATAGCCGAGCCAACAATTCCTATTTCTACCCGGCCATAACTACGAGTGTTTTGCTCACTGAAGTTATACCCGCCCTGCAAGACAGCCGAATTCTTTCCTTCGCGAAAATCAGGGCCAATTACGCCAGCGTGGGACGTGAAGCACCTGTTTATTCAACGGATACCTACTTTGGAAGGTCGGGCCCTGCCGATGGTTTTGGACCCTCTCTCCTGTATCCCTTCCGCGGCCAGTTGGGTCAGACACTTAGTAACACCGGTGGAGCTCCAGATCTTAAGCCGGAGTTCAATGACAACTGGGAAGTTGGGATGGACTTGAGATTCCTCAATGGCAGAATAACCTTTGACGTGAATTACTTCAACAATACCAGCCGCGATGTTATCTTCAACGTTCCGGTAGCTTCAACTTCAGGATTCACCTCGCAGACGAAGAACATTGGTAAGACAGAATCCAAAGGATGGGAGTTGGAGATCAATGCAAATCCTGTAAACATCAGCGGATTTAGATGGGACATCAATTTCAACTGGACGCAGATTGATACGAAAGTTCTCAGCCTGGCGCCTGGTGTTACCCAGGTTACCTTAGGAGGTTTTGTAACCCCGAGCACACGCCTGATTGTTGGTCAGCCCTACGGCGTCATTTTTGGCTCCGTAATGCAGAGAGATCCAGCATCCGGGAAACTGCTCGTTGACGCAAACGGAAGGCTTCAAACAGCCCTGGACAACAAGATCATTGGCAATCCAAATCCAAAATGGTATGGTGGATTCACCAACACCTTCTCCTATAAGGGAATAACCCTTTCAGCTCTCATGGATTTCCGTTGGGGTGGTGATCTGTATTCACGTAATATATCAGACGTCAAGAATAACGGTGCAGCCATAGAAACGGCGGACAGAGAAGTTGGCTACATCCATGACGGGGTATTGGCCGACGGCACCAAGAATAATATCCAGATTCACGCCCAGGACTATTTTAAGGACTTGTATGGATTTGGCAGAGGTGAATTCGTTGTAGTTGATGGTTCGTGGATACGCTTGCGTGAAGTTTCCATCACGTATCAATTACCTCAGTCCTTGTTTGAAAAGACCTTCATAGGCAAACTCGAAGTGGGGTTGAACGGAAGAAATCTATGGTTGTCTGCACCCAACGTGCCGCACATCGATCCGGAGATCAACGCTCAGGGCCAAAGCAATTCGCAGGGACTTGAGTTCAACGGGTTGCCACAGACGCGTACCTTCGGAGCGCTTATTAAGATGACCTTTTAGTACTGTAATCTTCAATCAACATGAAAAACACAACCTATAAAGTATTAGGCTTGATAATGTTGTTGTTCGTTTTGGGCGCTTGCGGGGATTTCCTGAATGTAAACGTAAGCCCGAACAGCACAGTCTCACCCCCAGCGCGGACCATACTGGCCGCTGCCACGGGTGAACTGGGATTCCATATGGGATCCGATATTCATCGTTTCACTTCGGAATGGGTACAGCAATTCACCGGAGCAGGGGCTGCCGGAACCCAGACACTGGAGTATGCTCGCTTTAATGTCACGGCCACCGACATGAACAACTGCTTCAGGGGTGGAATCTGGGGCGATGCGCTTTCCGACTTTCAGGCCCTTAGATTGGCCACGGAAGGCACCAGTCCCAAGTATTCCGGGATTGCCAAGATTGCCCAGGCATTCTTATTTTCTATCGCCGTGGATGCTTGGGGGGATTTGCCCTTCACGGAGGCACTGAAATATGGCGCGAACGTGACTCCGAAGTATGACAAGAGTGAAGATATTTATGCTGCATTGCCCGGGCTAATTGATGAGGGCATCGCGGATCTCAATCTCCCTAATAGCCTGACTGAGCTTGTACCCGGCGCAGATGACCTGATTTACGGAGGCAATCTTTCGAGGTGGATCAAGTTTGGGAATAGCCTGAAACTCAGGATTTACATCAAGTACTATCCAACGAATTCGGCATTTGCAGATGCGCAGATAGCAGCCCTCCTGGCTAGTGGGGCGACTTTCATGGCCTCCAATGCGGACAATTTCTCGTGTGCTTTTGAGGCAAGTGTGAACCGAACAAATGCCATCGATCAATTCGAGAAAAGCCGTAATAATCAATTTTGGCCAACCACCACCATCGTGGACATCATGAACGCGAACGCTGATCCCAGGAGACCTTTCTATTTTACCGCGTCCCCGGCAGCTGGCCAATATACCGGGCTAACCCCCGGGATTTTGATTACCACAACGCCCTCAACTTCCAGAATGCACACTTACCTGAGAGGTGCTTCAACCCCTGCCGCAAATGGCGGTGCAAACGGGTATGCCGGTGACAAGGCCCAAAGGATGTTCACTTTTGCGGAGCACAACCTGAATCTGGCTGAGTACTATGCACGGACCGCGCAGCCAGCCCTGGCGCAGACTGCTTACCAGGCTGCCATCACGGCCAGCATGCAGGATGCAACAGTATTGGCAGCTGATATTACCACATACCTGGCCGGCCCTAAAGGATCCCTGACGGGAACACTTGCAACGGATCTCGTACTAATCATGACTGAAAAGTACGTCTCGAACTACGGTGTGGCGGTGCAGCCCTGGTCTGACTGGAGAAGGACGAACATCCCGACCCTCGTTTTGCCGGTTGGCGCCGTATTGACAAATCTCCCGAGGATCCTTCCCTATTCGGATCTGGAGCGGGTTACGAACCCCAACACTCCGCCAAGGGACGTGGCTAACTTGACTTCCCCAGGCGTTTTCTGGGATCCGGGTAACTGATCATTGCTAACCTCTTAAGAAACAGAAAATGAAAAGAATAGTTTCATACAACAAGTTCATTCTATTGGCTGTTGCTCTTGTATTTGCATCGTGCAAAAAGGACGACAAGTTTGCAATAATCAAGTCCGCCCACACGATTGCCATCAATGGTAATATTAATAACCTGACCATTCCGGGCGGAATTGCCGCGGGAGCCGGGGCGATACTGCCATTCGATGTGGTCGTGTCTGGCACGGATGTAACCGATGTGACCATCACGAATCGATATACCCTGCCAGGCAGTACTACACTCAAGGAATTTGCCCTGGGAACCTTTGCCGTCTCTGGTGGGAAAGCGTCAATCCCTTCGATTCCCGTGTCCACCCTCAGAGATCCAGCGGATCCGTTAATTGTATCCACCGCAACAGCAGGGACAAATTTGTTCTTGATTGATGCCGTGCTTAGTGGCGGAGCGAGAGAGAGGAGGAACTTTACCGTAACGTTGGCTAATTCGGTGGTAGTCATCGATGGTGATATTTACAAAATCAACATCCCTGCCACGATTTCTGCCGGAATTCCTTCCATTACGGTGCTTGTCAGTTCTAATGCATTGGGTGTGAGGATTACCAGCCGTTACGTGCTTCCCAACACAAGCACAGCCAAGAATTACACGGCAGGGGCGGTGGTTTACGCCACGACCCCCGTTAATGCGTCGACCAATTCGGTAACGATTCCTGCCATCGCGATTGCGCAAATGCGCGACCCGGCGGATAATTCACCCATAACGGATTTGTCAAATGTTGGACAGCAATTTCTCTTGATCGAGGCCACATCAACTGCAGTAGGTGGTACTACACTTGCTTCCAAAACGGCAAATATTGTTTGGTAGCGAATCGTTAATTAACTAGAACTTAGCAGAGACCGCCCCGACTTAAGTCGGGGCGGTTTTTTGTTCAGCTGATTTCCATAGCAGCTACTTTGTATTTGGATTGGAAGGGCACTAACCATAATTTCGCCTCATAAGGCAGGAGAAAGGATTCCGATGGAAATTCGAAAGTACAGTGTGGGTGTTCTGGTGGCCGTGATGTTTGCGATATCCTGCGACCCAGCTCAACGCGTGTCTCCGACTCCTTCCACCCAATCAAGCGGTTCGTACTTGAGAGCGTACAGTATTACTTCGAACACCTGGGACCTGGATGACATTGAAGATCCGGCTTCCCTGGGATCGAATACTGGCTTTGAAGCCGTATACGAATCGATCGACAATAACTTTGGGGCAAATCTATCGAAGATCCAGTTCTACGCTACCTTCCGAACTGCCTCCGGCCTCATTACCAACGAGGCGTTGGTGAAGACAGTCGACGTGGCCGGTGGAGAAGGAGGGTTCGCACCCGTGCCAGAACCTACTGTGAGTGACTATCTGCGGTCTGCACCGATTAGGATTACCTACGCAGAGACCATGACGGCGTTGAGCACCCTGAATACTGATCCGGATGGAAATAGCTGCTCGGGAGTGCTCCCCGACGTATGCACCATGGTGGCATTCCCAGGGACTATGCATGTCGGCGACCGAATCATGTTCAGGGTTGCGATCACGGATAGTCTTGGTAACCGGTATACGGTGGCCAATCCACAGACCACCGTTAATCCGAAATTTGGAAATAACAGCGAGGCCAACATCGTTCCTAACCTCAACGGAGGTCTGTACGATTCCAAGCCAATGCTTTACACGGTTTTGCTTAATCGTACCACAAGTACGGGCAATCCAAACGCCTACACGGGTCAATACCGCATGTCACAAGTAGCCCGGTGGCAACCGGATTATTCTGCTGCCCAGCATTTTTCCTTCCTGGCATCAATCGATCAGTTTGTTTTCGGTTCTTCGACTTCCGATTCTTCCCAAATTGTGGAAATCCAGAAAGTTCCTGGCGGACTTCCGACGGAGCGTCAGTTTACCTGTAAATACAGGGGTCAAACGATCACTATGAAAATCAACCTTGAATCTGCTGTTCTCAACCAGACAGGCGCAGGGGTTACTGGAGCGCTGACCTACATTCAGAGCCCTCCTCCAGGTGGCATGGGTTTTCCAGCCAGCACCACGAATACCAACCTTGGAACGGTATACGTACCCCTTCGCAACACGACTGTTGACTGTACACCGGACCGCGAATTCTACCACCAGTTTCCGCTAAGCGGAACATTCGTCGGTTTGAATACACTTCCTTGGGGCCTTCCGCGTACGACAGTTCCTAATCGGGGTACCTATCGCCTCGACCGTGATGGTCTAACCGTTGGTGATGTATTCTCCATTGCTGTTGACGATGATGCTGACGAATATGGACGCAGATCCGGATACTGCAATAAGTATACGCGCATATTGTTGACGTTGACGAAGATCTAACCAGCGGAATCCATTCGGAATCTGGGCCGCATTCTTGTTTCTGCTATTTAGCTAAGCCAACATTTTCAGGAGCAGTGTCAACCGGCTCTTCAGGTTTCTGCGGTCAATTATAAAATCGAGGAAGCCATGCTCCAGTACGAACTCGGCGCTTTGGAATCCTTCGGGTAAGCTTTTGCCAATGGTTTCCCGAATGACACGGGGACCTGCAAATCCGATCAGTGCACCTGGCTCAGCGATATTAAAATCGCCCAGCATGGCGTATGATGCGGTCACACCCCCTGTTGTAGGGTCTGTTAGTAAGGAGATATACGGAATTTTGGCTTTGTCGAGGAGCGCAATTTTGGCTGAAGTCTTGGCCATTTGCATCAACGACAAACCAGCTTCCATCATCCGCGCCCCGCCAGAGCGGGAGATCATCAGAAAGGGAACCTTATGTTTCAGGCTATAATCCATGGCCCGTGATATCTTTTCGCCGACGACAGATCCCATGGAACCACCGATGAACGTGAAGTCCATGCAGGCGATCACCAGGTCGAGGCCATTCATCTTTCCATAAGCCGTACGTACGGCGTCTTTGAGTTCAGCTTTGGCCTGAGATTCTTTGATTCGCTTAGGATACGGTTTGGTGTCGACAAACTTCAGGGGATCACCCGACTGCATGTTCTCATCCAGCTCAGTAAACTCGTTGTTGTCGAAGAGGATTTCGAAATACTCGCGTGAGCCGATCTTGACGTGATATTCCTCTTCGGGAACAACAAAAGCATTGTTCTTGAGTTCTCGGGTATGGACAATCTTGCCACCCGGTGACTTGAACCACAGGCCATCCGGCACTTCACGTTTAGCCTCTGTCGGGGTTAGAATTCCTTTGTCAGTTCGCTTGAACCAGGGCATGAACGGTAATTTAGGCCAGCGTTATGGTCTTGTCGAGATAGACATCCTGGATAGCGTTCAGGATTCCTACGCCTTCTTTCATGGGACGCTGGAAAGCTTTGCGGCCTGAGATGAGGCCCATACCCCCAGCGCGCTTGTTAATTACAGCGGTACGCACGGCTTCTTGCATATCGCTGGCTCCTTTGGATTCACCACCGGAGTTAATCAAGCCAGCCCTGCCCATATAACAGTTGATCACCTGGTAACGGCACAGGTCAATGGGGTGCTCAGAGGTCAATTCGGTATAGATACGCTCATCCAGTTTACCGTATGAACTTCCACCTGTGTTGAGGGCTTTGAAGCCACCGTTATTCATAGGGAGTTTCTGCTTGATGATATCTGCCTGAATGGTTACTCCTAGGTGATTGGCCTGGCCGGTTAGATCGGCTGAGACATGGTAGTCAACGCCATCTTTCTTGAAGGCATTATTCCGAATGTAGCACCACAAAATCGTGGCCATACCCAGCGAGTGGGCTTCTTCAAATGCTTTTGCTACTTCAATGATCTGGCGGCCGGATTGGTCGGAACCAAAGTAGATGGTGGCGCCTACTGCAGCCGCGCCGAGATTCCACGCATCTCGTACGGAGCCGAACATGATCTGATCCGCCTTGTTGGGATAAGTCAGGAGTTCATTATGGTTGATCTTGACAATGAACGGAATTTTGTGGGCATACTTGCGAGAGATAAAGCCCAAAGTCCCGAACGTTGTAGCCACCGCGTTGCATCCGCCTTCGATGGCGAGTTTGACAATGTTCTCGGGATCAAAATAGATAGGGTTCTTGGCAAAAGAGGCTCCGCCACTGTGTTCGATGCCTTGATCAATTGGAAGTATGGATAGGAAACCCGTGCCGGCCAGGCGCCCTGAATTGAACAAGGAGCCAAGGCTGCGGATAACCTGCGGGGTGCGATTGCTGGGGCCGAAAATGTCGTCAATGAAATTGGGGCTGGGAGCATGAATTTGCGAAGCAGGAATCGTTTTGCTTTTGTAGCTGAGCAATGAATCTGCCTCATTACCAAGGAGTTCTCGAACGTTAGTAGTGGCCATAGGTGAATTTGGAAAGGAAGCAAATATAGGTCTGAAGGGTATGGATTCCAACATGAAATACCTTGGGCGGAAGGCATGAAAAAAGCCCAATTCAAATTGAAATTGGGCTTTTTAGTTATTGAATCTCTTGGGGAATTACTTCTCCTGAATCGCCAGCTTTTCCTTAATCCTGGCAGACTTACCCTGGCGTCCCTTCATGTAGTAAAGCTTCGCCCTTCTTACTTTTCCGGCCTTCACAAATTCGATCTTGTCTATGCTGGGGCTGAGCACGGGGAAAATGCGCTCTACGCCAACTCCGTTCGAAACTTTGCGCACGGAGAATGACTCACCGTTCGTGCCTTTTCCGCGGCGGTAGAGGACCACGCCCTGGAATTGCTGAATGCGCTCTTTGTTTCCCTCACTGATCTTCACGTGCACATTGATCGTATCGCCAGCCTTAAAATCAGGCAGATTTGCGCGTTTTCCAGCCAGTTCCTGCTCTGCTAACTTAATGAAATCGGCCATATTCGGTTCCTTTTAAAAATGGACTGCAAATATAGAAAAGGGAAGGCAGTCGGCAAGGGAGAATGTGAATATAGGCTTCAAGGCCATCATTCCCCATCCAGGAGGCGCGGACGGCGTGTTCGGGTCCTTTCAAGGGCATTTTCATGCCTCCATTCTTCGATTTTCGAGGGGTTTCCTGAAAGAAGCACGGGTGGGACGGTCCACCCTTGGTACTCTGCCGGCCTGGTGTACACCGGTGGGGCAATTAGGCCATCCTGGAAGGAGTCGGTCAAGGCAGACGATTCATCCGAAAGTACGCCTGGCAGAAGCCGGATGATAGCGTCTGATAGCACCGCGGCAGGAAGTTCTCCACCTGAAAGGACATAGTCGCCAATGCTGATTTCACGCGTAACCAGGTGCTCTCGCACGCGTTCGTCTACGCCCTTGTAGTGCCCGCAGAGGAGAATAAGGTTTTGCCGAAGGCTAAGCTGGTTGGCGATTGACTGCGTGAGTTGTTCGCCATCCGGGCTCATGTAGATGACCTCATCATAGGTGCGCTGGGCTTTAAGCGATTGGAGGCAGCGATGAATAGGTTCGATCATCATCACCATTCCCGCTCCACCGCCAAAAGCATAATCATCGGTGGTGCGATGAGGATCCAGAGTGTAGTCGCGTAGGTCATGTACCTCTACGGTCACAAGCCCTTTGTCGCGTGCGCGTTTGACTATAGAATCATTCAGCGGACTTTCCAGGAGCCGGGGGAGGCAGGTGAGGATGTCGATTCTCATGATCCCAAGTTACCTAAAAATGAAATGGCTAAAGATCGAGGAATCCTTCAGGGAGTTCTACGTTGATTCGCTTTTTGGATTTGTTTACGCCCTGGATAAAAGGCCCGTTTACCGGAATCATGATTTCCTTTTTCTCCTGGACGACAATCAGGTGCCGGGTAATGCCCAATTCCTGCACTTCACGGACACGACCCAATAACCCAAAATCCTTATCAATTACCTCAAAATCAATGATTTCGTCACTATAGAACTCGCCGCGTGGCAGTGCCGGACGGGATTCCCTGGGAAGATACAGGCTGCAACCCGTCAGTGCCTCAGCCTCTTCGGCGCTGTTAACATCCTCGAGCTTAACGTAGGCCTTGGTTCCTTTGATGGAAATGGAATGGATGAAATAAGGGACGAGTTGATTTCTTACCTGGAGGAAGACAGACTCAATATCTTCCAGTTCGGGGCAATCCGGCGCGAGCGCAAAGGTCACCTCGCCTTTCAAGCCATGGGTTTTCATGACGTAGCCAATCTTGAAACAGGATTGCAAATTCATAATGCCGACAGCTGGGTGGTATAAAAAAAATGCCAACAGGGGGCTGTTGGCATTTGTTCTTTTAAGGGTATATCAAGCCTGAGGCTCTTCGGCAGCCGGGGCCTGCTCCGGGGTTGCTTCAGCGGGAGCCGCAGGTTGTGCGGCAGCTTCAGCAGCAGCGGCTGCGGCTTCTGCCTTCTTGCGGATGGCTTCAGCGCGTGCTTCACGAATTTTAGACTCAGCTTCTTTGCGTGCCTTGGCAGCTTCCTGCTTGGTCTTGCTGACGTTCTCTTTCTTGGACTCGATCTTTTGCTCTTTCTGGGACTTCCACTCGGCCAGTTTCTGGTCGGCTTGCTCCTGGGAGATGGCACCTTTTACGACGCCAATCTGAAGGTGACGTTTAAGCATGACGCCACGGTAGGACAGCATGGCTTTTACGGTATCCGAGGGTTGAGCCCCGTTCATCAACCAGGCGAATGCCCGGTCTTCATCCAGTTTAATTGTGGCTGGAATCGTGAGGGGATCGTAGGTACCTATTTTTTCGATGAATTTGCCGTCGCGGGGGGAGCGTGAATCGGTCACCACCACGTCGAACTTTGCCAGCTTTTTGCGGCCGCGGCGGGCCAATCTGATCTTAACTGCCATTTTTCGCTGTTTTTAAAGGTTGGAACTCGTCCGGTTTTTAAAGGACTGCAAAGGTAGAATATTTTGAATCATGGCAAAATGTAGGGCAATGACCCTTTGCTGGAAATGCGCCCAACCTTAATAATCGTATAGGCGAGTAAACAATTTTTAAATACTAGGGTAGGTATATACATTTGTTTCCTTTCCCTTTTTCGTATGGACAAATACTCCTTCATCTCGAATGCGGACGTGAGCTACCTGGACCAGTTGTACCAGAACTACAAACAGCGACCAGATTCTGTGGATGTCACGTGGCAAAAATTCTTTGAAGGCTACGACTTTTCTGTACAGCGCTTCGGCGACCAGCCTGCGGCGGCTGCGGAGGGGGTCAATATAAAGGAGACTCACGTTCGGACCCTTATCCATGCGTATCGTTCGCGCGGGCACCTGAAGTCAAAGACCAATCCCGTGCGCCCGCGGCGTGATCATAAGGTGCCGCTTGAGCATACCTCCTATGGTCTGACGGATGCCGACCTGGATACTGAATTTGATATTGGTGTTGAAGTTGGTCTTGGGCGTGCTACGCTTCGCAAGATCATTGATAAACTGCAGACCGTCTATCTGGGACCCATCGGTTTTGAGTATAGTTACATTCGCAACCAGGAAGTTTTTGATTGGTTTATCCAGAAATGTGAGAAGGAGTATTTCAGCTATTCGCCGAGCTTGGAAGAAAAGAAGGGAATCCTCGCCAAGCTGAATGAAGCTGTAGTATTTGAAAACTTTTTGCATACGAAGTTCCTCGGGCAAAAGCGCTTCTCCCTGGAGGGAGGCGAAACGACCATCCCGGCCCTGCAAGCTATTATTAATACGTCGGCCGCCCTGGGCGTGAAGGAAGTGGTGATCGGAATGGCACACCGGGGCCGACTAAATGTGCTCTCCAATATTTTAGGCAAGACCTACGAACAAATCTTCACCGAGTTTGAGGGGAATGTGAATCCAGACCTCACGATGGGAGATGGTGATGTGAAGTATCACCTGGGGTACGCTAGTCATATCAATACGCCTTCTGGCAACAAGATCTATGTGAAGCTTACACCAAACCCTTCACACCTGGAAGTTGTAGACTCGCTTGTGCTCGGTTACACCCGCGGACAAATTGATGACGAATACAAGGGCCAACTCGATAAGGCCATGGCCATACTCCTACATGGCGACGCTGCCGTTGCCGGACAAGGCATCGTCTATGAATTGGTGCAGATGTCTGGATTACCGGGGTACACAACAGGAGGTACGATCCATTTTGTAATTAATAACCAGGTCGGCTTCACCACCGACTATGAAGATGCACGCTCGGCCATCTATTGTACGGATGTAGCCAAGATCATCGACGCACCGGTACTTCACGTTAACGGTGATGACGCAGAGGCGGTGACGTTTTGCGCTCAATTGGCTGTTGAATACCGGCAGAAGTTTGGTAAGGATATTTTCATTGATATGCTCTGCTATCGCCGTCACGGACACAACGAGAGTGACGAGCCAAAATTCACACAACCCAAGCTTTACAACCTGATTGCCAAGCATCCCAATCCACGGGAGGTGTATGTGAAGAAATTGATTGAGCGGGGTGATGTGGACGCTGCGCTGGCCGATGAGATGGACAAGAGTTTCCGGAACCAGCTGCAGGATCGCCTTAATGAAGTCAAGCAAAAACCACTTCCCTACAAGGCGCAAAAGCTTGAAGAGGAATGGGAAAAGATGGAGCGGGCCAAGCCGGAGGATTTCGAGAAGTCGCCGGCCACACACATCAAACAGGCTTTGGTAGACAAGGTGGGCAAGGCACTTACGACTATCCCGGCTGATTTTAAACCGCTAAAGCAAATCGAGAAACTTCTCAAGGATCGCAAGGCGGCATTCTTTGAAGACAAAATGCTTGGTTGGGCGGAAGCCGAACTCCTGGCGTATGGTTCCCTGCTTGCCGAAGGAACGCCTGTGCGAATGTCTGGCCAGGATGTGAAGCGCGGTACCTTCTCACATCGGCATGCCTATTTCTTTGATGCCAATACGAACGCGCCATATTGTGGCATCGATCACATACAGGACGAGCAGGAGAAGTTCCACATTTTTAATTCCCTGCTCTCCGAGTTTGGTGTGCTGGGATTTGAGTATGGGTATGCGATGTCCAACCCGTTTGGGCTCGTGCTCTGGGAGGCACAATTTGGCGACTTCGTTAACGGTGCGCAGGTGATGATTGATCAATTTATTTCCAGCGCTGAGTCGAAGTGGCAACGAATGAACGGGCTTGTGATGCTCCTTCCGCACGGATATGAAGGGCAGGGACCTGAACACTCCAGCTGCCGGCCTGAGCGATTTCTTCAGCTTTGCGCTGAGTACAACATGATTGTTTGCAACCCCACTACGCCGGCCAATATCTTCCATTTGCTGCGGCGCCAGGTGACCTGGCATTTTCGGAAACCGTGCGTGGTTTTCTCACCCAAGTCACTATTGAGGCATCCGGCAGTGATCTCACCGGTAAAAGATTTCACCGCGGGAGTGTTTCAGGAAGTGATTGACGATGCCAGTGTTCCCGCGAAAGACGTCAAACGGGTAATACTCTGTTCTGGCAAAATCTATTACGACTTGCTCGAAGTTCAGACCAAGCGAAAAGTGAAGGATGCTGCTGTTGTCCGTATTGAGCAACTATATCCCTTCCCAGAATCGCAGATCAACGCCATCCTGAAAAAATACAAAGGAGCGAAAGTAATTTGGACGCAGGAAGAGCCTGCCAACATGGGCCCGCTTTCCTTCATCCAGCGTATGATGCCCGGACAGTCTATGGAGTTCATTTCGCGGAAGGCCAGTGCTTCACCGGCCACGGGTTATTCTAAAGTTCATAAGTCTGAGCAGGAAAAAATTATCAACCAGTCCTTTGAAATATAAACGATCGAATTTCTTAATCACCCTAACGCATTAACCTCATGGGATTTCAAGTGAAAGTACCGACCGTTGGAGAGTCCATCTCCGAAGTAACGATCGCCAACTGGACGAAACAGGACGGCGACACCGTGAAAATGGATGAAGTCATTGCAGAGTTGGAATCGGACAAGGCGACGTTTGAGCTGGCGGCACCGCAGGCCGGGGTCTTGAAGATTGTAAAGCAGAAAGGCGATACGGTACCGATCGGTGCGGTGATTTGTGAAATTGAGGGTTCGGGTGCACCTGCAGCGAAACCGGAGACCAAACCTGCCGCAGCGGCACCTACCGCAGCGCCCGCGCCCGCCGCTGCCCCAAAGGCCACTGGAGCCATCAAGGAGATGAAGGTTCCCACGGTTGGCGAATCGATTACTGAAGTGACCATTTCCACCTGGATTAAGAAGGAAGGAGATTTTGTCCACTTGGATGAAGTGATTGCTGAAGTGGAGTCCGACAAAGCAACGTTCGAACTTCCGGCAGAAGCCAATGGTATTCTGCACATCGTGGCCAAGGAGAAAACAACCCTCCCTATCGGAGGCCTGATTTGCAAAATTGAAGTGATGGAAGGCGGACCTGCGGCAGCAAAGGCTGCAGCTGCTCCGGCCCAACCGGCCGCAGCACCTGCCGGGGGATCCGGTTATGCCACCGGGACTCCATCGCCGGCTGCAGCAAAAATTCTCGATGAGAAAGGGATGGCCCCTGGCCAGGTTGAAGGATCAGGAGTGGGTGGTCGCATTACCAAGGAGGATGCGATGAAAGCTACCCCGACTGCAGTGAAGGAGAACAAACCCACAGTGCAAGCCGCTGCCCCGGTCATCGCTGCTGGCGGATCGCGCACAGAGCGTCGTGAGAAAATGACGTCGTTGCGAAAGACCATTGCGCGGAGGCTCGTGGCCGTGAAAAACGAAACAGCCATGCTCACCACGTTCAACGAGGTGGATATGAAACCCGTGATGGAACTTCGTTCGCGATACAAAGATTCGTTCAAGGAAAAGTATGGTGTTGGTCTTGGCTTCATGTCCTTCTTTACGAAGGCAGTTTGTGTGGCACTTAAAGATTTCCCGGCGGTCAATGCATCGATTGATAAAGACGAAGTGATCTACCATGATTACTGCGACATATCGATTGCGGTTTCAACTCCCCGGGGATTAGTAGTCCCTGTTATCCGTAATGCTGAATCGTTGACTTTTGCCCAAATTGAAAGCGAAGTAGTTCGCCTGGCGGGCAAAGGCCGTGATGGAAAACTTTCTATTGAGGAAATGACTGGAGGTACATTCTCCATCACCAATGGCGGTGTGTTCGGCTCTATGTTGTCCACCCCGATCATCAATCCTCCGCAATCGGCCATCCTGGGAATGCACAATATTGTGGAGCGCCCGGTGGTGAAGAACGGAGAGATCGTGATTCGCCCGGTGATGTACCTGGCTTTGTCTTATGATCACCGGATCGTGGATGGACGTGAATCGGTGAGTTTCCTGGTGCGGGTGAAAGAGATGCTGGAAGATCCGGGGCGGCTTATCCTTGGTGTCTGAAATGAGAAACTATGCAATATAACGTTGTTGTTATCGGCTCAGGCCCCGGGGGCTATGTAGCCGCTATTCGTTGTGCGCAATTGGGTATGAAAACAGCTATCGTTGAGAAGTACGATACGTTGGGTGGCACATGCCTTAATGTGGGCTGTATCCCATCCAAAGCCATGCTGGATTCCTCAGAACATTTTATCAATGCCAAGGAGCACTTCAAGACACATGGTATAGAGATTTCGGAACCCAAAGCCAACTTGACACAGATGATCAAGCGAAAGGCGGAAGTGGTAAAGTCCAACGTGGACGGGATTGCTTTCCTGATGAAGAAGAACAAGATCGACGTGCACAAGGGAGTTGGCTCTTTTGTGGACAAGAATACAATCAAGGTGACCGGCAAGGACGGCAAGTCCACCAATCTCAATGCTGAGAAAGTCATTATTGCCACCGGCTCGAAGCCGACGGCATTGCCGTTTGCCCCCTTTGACAAGAAGCGAATTATTTCCAGCACGGAAGCGCTTGAGTTGAAAGAAATTCCGAAGCACCTGATCGTAGTGGGCGGTGGAGTCATTGGCATGGAGCTGGGTTCAGTCTATGCCCGCCTGGGTTCCAAAGTGTCGGTGGTGGAATTTCTTGATAGCCTCATTCCCACCATGGACGGCACACTCGGCAAGGAACTGCAAAAGGTGACCAAGAAACTGGGTATGGAATTTTTCCTGGGCCACCGCGTAACGGCGGTAGAGAACAAAGGCAAAGAGGTGGTACTGGTAGCAGAACCGAAAAGCGGGGGAGCTCCCGTTACACTCACCGGCGATTATTGCCTGGTTAGCGTAGGTCGTCGACCATACACCGATGGATTAGGGCTTGAATTTGCCGGTATTGCATTGGAAAAAGGCAGGATACCCGTCAATGATCACTTGCAGACCATTGTGCCCAACATCTATGCGATTGGAGATGTCGTGCGCGGGGCCATGCTGGCACACAAGGCGGAGGAAGAGGGGATGATGGTTGCGGAGCAGTTGGCCGGGCAGAAGCCACATATCAACTACCTGCTTATTCCGGGCGTCGTGTATACATGGCCTGAAGTCGCCAGCGTAGGGTACACGGAAGAACAACTGAAATCAGAAGGCAGAGCCTACAAGTCAGGGCAATTTCCGTACAAGGCGTTGGGTCGTGCCCGAGCCAGCATGGATACGGATGGGTTGGTGAAAGTGCTGGCCGACAAAAACACCGACGAAATTCTTGGCGTTCATATCATTGGCGCACGTGCCGCCGACATGATCGCTGCCGGTGTTACGGCGATGGAATTCAGGGCGGCCGCGGAAGATGTTGCCCGGATGTCTCATGCGCACCCCACTTACATGGAGGCCGTGAAAGAGGCGTGCCTGGCGGCTACCGCCAACCGTTCCATCCATATGTAGTTGCTATGCGCCCGTTTGGCTGACTGGCGTCGTGGGTGGCAACCAGCGATAGATCACGATGGCCCTGATCAATAGGGCGGCGACAAACGGAATCAGAAAAATGTTCATGTGTTGAGGCACAAACGACCACGTTACCAGGAGGATCAGCTCCAGGATGGCAACGCCGAGAAAATACTTTCTGACCATTTCCCGTGTTCGGGATGACAGCACGCCAAGAATAAACAGGTTCGTTGGAAGTGCCCACACTAAGTTGAAATTGTTTGCTGCTGCGGCGTGATCGGTAGCCGTCCAAAGCAGGAGAAGCAAAACTCCTACTGCCCCCACGATAACAAACAAAATTACGTCAAACCACAACGAGACCCTCTTCCTCCAGGCATCATACAGGCTCAAGAGAATGGTAAGGAAAAGGAATCCACCGAATATTGTCCACGGATGAACGGGCGCTGGTGTTACTTCGCGAGGCTTGTTTACAAAAACAGAAATCTTTTGTTTAACGATCGGTACCGCCTGGCCATTCCGGGATATCGTTGCATGATCGAAACCCGATAACACATAGTCGGGAAGATACATGTACTCGTAAGGCGTGGCCTTTTTGTCGATGGGCAGGCCAAGGCAGATGTCGATTCCCAAATCTCCCCAGGGTTGATCAACGAGATAAATGTCAGTAAGATCGCGGAGGCTGTAATGCGTGGTGACGTAGGATCCGTCAAACTGAATCGAATCACCTAGCTGCTCGACAAAAACATCACGGACCTTGTTGGCGCAGTTGTTGTAGAAATAGTCATAGCGATAGGTTTCATTCTCGGGGAGGGCATTCCACTCGAGGAAATCGAAGATCTTCTGCTTTTGTTGCGGCGACAAGTCCAGGACCTGCTCGGTGACCCAGCGATTGTAGTACACATACGATTTGACGAAATCCGGGTAGGCGTAAACGCCAAGTTTGAACAGCAGGAGCCCCTTGGTATAGTTCAGGTAGAAATTAGGCTGATCGAAATCAAATACGCCATAATTGTAGGCGTAATTAATGTTATTGGCAGGATCTTGGATTCGAATGGCGCTATGACCGAATGCAGAATAAAGTTCATCCGCGCCTGGACCACAGGTTATAACGGAGATTTCTGCCTGGGGTGAAAGTATGATGGACTGGCACCAGCCGGAGGAGGTACAGAAAAGGAAGACCAGCGTTAATGCTTTCTTCATCTGGGATGGTCATGAATTGCCGGGAAAGATAAAGACAATTCATGAGGTCTGCATTACTTTTGATTCATGGCCAGTCGTTACCAAGATCACCTTCAGCTTCTTTCGCGGCAGACACCGGCACGCGCCTGGAATGCCGCACAGGTCTGGTCGAGTTATCATCGGTCACGGTGGACCGGAAAGCCGGTCATGCACGGCCTTCCGATCAGTCTGTCTTTTGAGCCAACTACATCCTGTAACCTGCGGTGCCCAGAGTGTCCTAGCGGGCTGAGATCCTTCACGCGACCTACGGGGATGCTGGGCGAACAACTTTTTCGGAGGGTGATTGATGAAGTTGCCCCAACATTGTCCTATCTAATCTTTTATTTTCAAGGTGAGCCCTATCTTCATCCTTCTTTCACGGAGATGGTTCACTATGCTTCCCAAAAAGGAATTTACACGGCGACGTCGACCAACGCGCACTACCTGGATGAGAAGAATGCGCGTAAAACGATTGAGTCAGGCCTCGACCGATTGATCATCTCCATTGACGGGACTACGCAGGAAGCGTATTCTTCGTATCGGGCTGGGGGGCGATTGGATAAAGTGCTGGAGGGAACACGAACGATGCTCCGGTTGCGAAAGGAGTTGCGTTCGACAACACCTCATATTGTCTTTCAGTTCCTGGTCGTGAAACCCAATGAGCACCAAGTGCCTGAGGTCTTCCGGCTGGCGAAGGATCTGGGGGTAGATGATGTCTGGCTGAAGACCGCCCAGATTTATGACTATCAAAAGGGCTCCCCGCTAATTCCAGTCAATGATCACTATTCGCGGTATCGGAAAAACCCTGACGGAAGCTATTCGATCAAGAACCAGTTATTGGATCATTGCTGGAAGATGTGGCACAGCAGTGTGATCACTTGGGATGGGCGCGTGGTGCCTTGTTGTTTTGATAAGGACGCGCATCACGTGATGGGCAACGCAGGGGCGCAATCCTTTCGCGAGATTTGGAGTAGCTCGGCGTACAATGCCTTTCGCGCTTCATTGCTAACCTCGAGGAGTGAAATTGAAATGTGCAGGAATTGCACTGAAGGCACTACGGTTTGGGCGTAGTGGGGACCTTCACCTGGGCTATATCTACCCCGCATTTGCCGCAGCCACTGGCGCAGCCCTCCTTAGCCCTGAAACTGCGGATCATCAGGGTGGTGAGAAAGCCCAGGGCTGAAAGGAAGATAATACCGACCAGAATTTGCTGGATCATGGTGCAAAGGTAATGATCGTAATAATAACCCGTGGTTTAGCCTTTAGGTTCCGTTCGCTGGCGGACATACCGGGTCGTAATTGAACAGATCAATCTTAAAAATCCAGCGAAACCGGCCCGAATCGGGGTCGGCACTATAATTGAGTGTAGAGAACTTTTTCAAGGAATTTTTCATCCAATCGAAAAAACACCCTTCTCATGTTTCGAAATTACCTGAAGACCGCCTTGCGCAACCTCCGCCGGGAAACCAGCAACACGGTACTCAACTTGCTGGGACTTACCCTTGGAATTGGCGCTGGGCTGATCCTTTTCCTGCTGGTTCGCTACCATAACAGTTTTGACACCTTTCATGCCAAGCGGGACCGCATCTACCGGATTAATACTTCCTCGAGGGGCAATCAAGGTGACGACTTTACCTCAGGGGTACCCGCTGTTTTGCCAGAGGCGTTCCGACTCGATTTTCCCGAAGCGGAAGAAGTAACTTTTACTTCCTATCGCAACGGCGGTTTGGTGACCATTCGCACAGGTGCCGGCGAACCCAAGAAGTACAGCGAAGAGCGGGGCATCTCGTTCGTGCAGCCTAACTTCTTTCGCATCTTTGATCGGCCGGTATTAGCGGGCAACATTGACAAGGCCCTGGACGAGCCCAATGAAGCCGTGATATCGCGGTCCATGTCCCAAAAATATTTTGGACGCGAAGATGCGCTGGGCGAAGTCCTTCAATACGACAATCGCGATTACAAGGTAACAACCATCATGGAAGATGCTCCCAGCAACACGGACCTGCCCATTTCCATCATGTTGTCTTATGTGACCATCAAAAAGGAGCTCGATGAGCATGGCTGGAACAGCATCTGGAGCGACGAGCACTGCTACTTTCTGCTCAAGGAAGGTGCGCAGGTTTCAGCTATCGAGGCTCGGATACCCGCGTTTGTGAAAAAGTATATGGGCGATGATAATCGCGCCAATCGCTCGCATGTCATTCAGCCGCTTTCGGAGATTCACTTTGATGACCGTTTCGGTAATTACAACTATAATACAGTGAGCCGCTCGATGCTGCTATCCTTGAGTGTGATTGCAATATTCCTGCTCCTGACAGCCTGTATCAATTTTATCAACCTTTCTACAGCCGAAGCGGTCAAACGATCGAAGGAAGTTGGGATTCGTAAATCACTGGGGAGCACCCGGCGGCAGTTGGTTACACAATTTCTCGGTGAAACAACTTTAGTGACGTTGACGGCAGCGGTTTTGGCTGTGGGAATGGCTGAGCTAGCGTTGCCCTTTCTCAATTCCTTTCTCGAATTGAAACTGGTGTTGACCTTCAATGACACCATAACCTGGTCTTTTTTGTTGGGTGTGATTGGCGTTGTCTCCCTGATTTCCGGGCTTTACCCTTCCCTGGTGGTTTCCTCCTTCAGCCCGGTATTGGCATTAAAAAACAAAATGAGCAATAAACACTCATCCGGGTTCATGCTTCGCCGGGGCCTGGTGGTTACTCAATTCTTCATTTCACAATTCCTGGTTATCGCTACCCTGGTGATGATTGCCCAAACCAACTATTTCCGGAACAAGGACCTGGGTTTCCGCAAGGATGCCATTGTAACGGTTCCAATTCCAGTCAGTGAGACACCTGCGACCGGTGAGACGGCGCAGGGCAGTAAGATGAGGACATTACGAGATGGGATAATGCGTCTGCCTGGTGTCGAAACGGCGAGCCTTAGCAATACGCCGCCGGCTTCAGGAAGCGTTAGTGGTACAGGGTTTTCTATCGATGGGAGTGAAGATTTCTATGAATGCCAGGTGAAGACCATTGACAGCCATTACCTGGACTTGTTTGGGCTGCCCTTGGTGGCAGGGGCGAATTTGCTCGATCTTGATACCGCGCAAGGATTTCTCGTGAATGAAAAGTTGGCCGCCATGACGGGCCACACCAATCCTGCCGATATCGTCGGCAAGCGAATTCGGATGTGGGGAAAAATATTGCCTGTCGCTGGCGTCGTGAAAGATTTTCATACGATGTCGCTTCACGCGCCGATCGAGGCAACTGTTCTGCTTAATCGAATAAGAAATTATCGAACGCTTTCAGTCCGGGTGAGGCCGACGGAAATGCAGTCCACCCTGGATGAAATCAAGAATCAGTGGGAAGCGGCCTACCCGGAGCATATTTTTTCCTATGAATTCATGGATGAATCCATTCGGGAATTCTATCAGACCGAATCAAGAAATGCGGTTCTGCTTTCGTTGTTTACCTCGCTGGCCATCTTTATCGGTTGTCTCGGGTTATTTGGATTGGCTTCATTCATGGCCAACCAGAAGACGAAGGAGATTGGTATCCGCAAAGTACTCGGAGCCAGCGTGGAAAACATCCTGTTCATATTCTCCCGTGAATTTGTAGTCCTCATCGCTGTCGGGTTCGTGATTGCCGCACCCTTGGCATGGTGGGGGATGAACAAGTACCTCGATGAGTTTGCCTACAAAATCACTTTGGGTCCGGGTCTCTTCCTTGCAGGTCTTGGGCTCACGCTCTTTGTGGCTATGGTAACAGTGGGTTATCGATCGATACGTGCAGCCATGGTAAACCCGGTACAATCGCTGCGGTCTGAATAGCAGACCGGATCAGCCGAGAACCAGTTTCATACCCGGGGAAACCTGGTCCGATTTCAGGTTATTGAGCGCCTTTAGTTTTTCAACGGACACCCCCTTAAACTTGCGGGAGATATCCCACAGCGTGTCACCTTGCTGAACGGTATAGGTGTTGTTGGCGGGTGTCAATGCAGAGGCCTGGTTCTTTTGAGATGGCCGAACCCAAAGGGTGAGCTTCTGACCGGTTCGGATCATGTTTCCCTTCAATTTGTTCCATTCGCGGATGTCAGAAATCCGCACATGAAAACGCTGGGCGATCAGCCCAAGGGCATCACCATTTCTGACTTTGTAAACTATCGGCTCGCGTCCCGCGGTATTGCCTGGAGTAAGGGCAAGGGCTTCTGCTTCCTTTCTACCCACCCGGGAGGACGAATCCAGAATTCCTGTTCGGTTGCTGGAAAGTTGAACCTTGGCGGCCAAAGGCATCTTCAGGATGAAGGGCTTAGCGGTTTGAGGAATTGCATTTCGTCGCAACGAGGGATTAAGCGCGTGAAGTTCCTCTACACAGGTTCCCGTCAACGACGCAAAAGTTTCCAGGTGAATGTACTGGTGAACCGAGATGGTATCGTGCGGCATGATCTCCTCCGGAGCGAGGTTAGACATATTGTGCTCTTCCGCATAGTTCATTGCATAGATGATCGCCACGTACTGCGGCACGTAAGAGCGTGTCTCCCGGGGGAGATACCGGTAGATTTCCCAAAAGGTTTTCTTGTATCCTGACCGGCGGATGGCGCGCTTCACGGTGCCGGGTCCTGAATTGTAGGCGGCCAACGCAAGCTCCCAATTTCCAAAAATCGTGTGCAACTGCTTGAGGTACTTGCAGGCGGCTTCGGTTGATTTGTCGGGATCCATGCGGTCATCCACATAGCCGTCATTGTGCAAGCCGAAGTACCGGCCAGTGAAGGACATGAATTGCCAAAGTCCCACGGCGCTAGCCCTTGACACGGCCCTGGGGTTTAGCCCGGATTCAATGATGGAAAGATATTTGAGTTCCTCCGGCAGGTTATGCTGGGAGAGGTGCTTTTCAAACAACGGAAAATAAAGGTCCTTCCGACGAAGCATGAGTCGCGTGTAATCCCTGTTTCGAATGGTAAAGAAGTTGATGAAGCCATGAACGTTGCTCGTGTACGTAAGTGGAATGGTCTTCTGCAGGCAGGATAACCGGTCTGCCACCAGCTCGGGGGTTTCTTCGGCCGGGATGAATTCATAGGGCTGTGGAAGTGCAAAGAGGACAGGATCGGAGAGTGAATCTCCGGCCAGGAGTTCGGATTCTACTTGTTCAGCAATGGAATCAGTGACAACCAGTGGCTCCTGTGCTGTTGCCTGGAGAAGCACAAACATCATCCATCCCGCAAGTACCCAACCTTTCATCTTGCAAAAATACGGAGGTAGCTGTTAATGATCAACCGTAAGGGTTTGCGCAAATTGGAACAAGCTGGTCTCCTCAAAGTCATTGGAGAGCGCCTGCAATCCAATTGGCAGGCCATTCTTGTCTTTGCCGTATGGGAATGATAGGGCGGGCACCCCAGCAACATTGGCTTGCACAGAAAAAATGTCCGCGAGGTAATGGGTCAATGGACTTGTGGTGTTGCCTAACGGAAATGCCGTAGTGGGAGAGGTTGGCAGCAGCAGTATATTGTACTTACGCAGAAGTTTGACCGTCTCCTCCCGTATGAGACGCCTGACTTTTTGTGCTTGCGCATAATAGGTATCCTGATAGTCTGAGCTCAGAACGAAAGTTCCCAGCATAATACGACGCTGTACTTCCTTTCCAAACCCGGAGCTCCGCGTTCTTTTGTACACGGATTCGATATCGGAAGATTCCGGGGAGCGATACCCATATCGTACCCCATCATACCGGGCAAGGTTGGCGCTGGCCTCGGCGGTGGCAAGGATATAGTAAGTAGGGAGCAAATATTTCAGCAGTGCGAAGTCCACTGTTTCCACCAAATGGCCTTTGGATTTTAGTTCAGCGACGGACCTGTGAAGTGCATCCCGAACTTCAGGCTGCAGGTCGGCGGACTCCATGATGTCCTTGATGACGGCAACGCGGAATTGTTTTGAGGCTTTCAGTGATGCAAAGTAATCGGGCACTGGATGACTGGAAACCGTGCTGTCAAAGTCATCCGGTCCGGCAATTACGGAAAGCATTCGGGCCATAATCGAGAGATCGCGGGTAAGTATTCCCACCGTATCAAACGAGGAGGCGTAGGCTACCAGTCCATAGCGTGAAACGCGGGCATAAGTTGGTTTCATGCCATATATCCCACAAAACGAGGCGGGTTGTCGCACGGAGCCACCTGTATCAGAGCCGAGTGCGGCATCACACAGTTCAGCGGCGACGGCGGCAGCTGATCCTCCGGAAGATCCACCCGGACTGCGACTTTTATCGAGCGGATGGAGCGTAGGCCCGTAGGCAGAATGCTCGGTGGAAGATCCCATTCCAAACTCGTCGCAATTGTGGCGCCCGATAATGATGGCATCTTCGTCAACAAGGCGTTGTACGACCGTGGCATTGTAGGTGGATGTGAATGCCCCCAGGATCCGGCTGGCGGCGGTCAGTGGGTGGCCGCGGTGAGCGAAAACATCCTTAAGCCCCACCATGAGGCCGGCCAACTTCCCAGCAGTTCCGTTTTTTATTTTTTCGTCGATTCGCGCGGCTTCATTTAAAGCTTCGCTGGCGTAGACCGACAAAAAAGCATTGAGATCCTTGCGTGCCTCGATGGCATCAAGGTAAGTACGAACCCGATCCGCGCAAGGGGAGTTTCCTTTCGTCAGAGGATATGAGGAGTGAAGGTGAATTACTTTCCGTCGTCGAGTCGACCCGCCTGTTTGGTGGAATCTTCGACTTCTTTCTTCACATCGCTCATGGCGTCCTTAAACTCGCGAACGCCTTTGCCCAAACCCTTCATGAATTCAGGAATTTTCTTTGCGCCAAAAAACACCAGGACAAAGATTCCTATGAGGAGAATTTCCTGAAACCCTACACCGCCCAAAATCAAAAGGACCGCTTTCATCTGTTACTGTTTAAAGATGGATTCTAATGCAATTCAATTACTACTCGCCAAAATTAGGTTAAATATCCGTAATTACCCTACCCCTTATGGATGAGGTAAAAGTGGCTTATTTTAGTTTTTCAGCCACATTTCAGGATCCAGGGCCACTGTATTCTTACGAATCTGAAAGCGAAGCTCCGAGATTCCTTCACTATTGACGAGAATGCTCCCGATTTCCTGGTTGGTAGTTACGCGCTGCCCTTTCCGAAGGACAACTTCCCTCAATCCGGAATAGACCGTAAAGTATTCTCCGTGGCTGATGATTACGGAGTTTCCAAGGGTAGGGATGAAGGCCACCGCGCGAACTTCGCCCGCAAAGATGGATCGTACCATTTCTCCTTGTGAGGTCTGGATGTTAATGCCGTCGTTCTGGAGCACGATACCTTTCAGCACAGGATGCTTTTGCCTCCCGAATTTCTGAGACACGAATCCGTTTACCGGCCAGGGAAACTTGTTTCGGTTCTCCTCGAAAGAATTGGAGAGGGACACCACCTCCGGCGATCGGTCGGCAACCTTTTTCTTCTTTTTGGCGGCGGCCTCACGGGCTTCCCGGGCCGCACGCTCCATTTCCTCCCGTATAATGGCACTGATGAGTTTGTCCAGCTGGGCGACTGCCTTTCGGGTTTCGTTAAGATCAGCCTTAAGCCGTTTTTCTTCTTTCTCCAGGGAGCGTACGAGGCTGCTTTGCTTGGACTTCAGATCGTCAAAGGTCTTCTTCTCAGCCAGCTCTTCAGACAACAAGTTATTTTTTTCGTCCTTTTTTCCTTCGATGATCAGTACTTGTTCGGCGAGTTGTTCCTGCACTTTGCGAATAACAGCCGCTTGTTCCTTGCGTGCGGTACTGTATTGCTCCATGTACTTGAGCCGCATGGCGAGCTGGTCGAAGGTAGAGGCCGAGAAGAGGAACATGAGTTTAGAAACACCACCACTGGTTTTTTGTGCGGAGAAAACCATGGCACCATATTCATCTTTCAACCTACCCAAGTCGGCCTGAAGCGCACGGAGGATTTCATTGTTCTCGCCAATGTCAATGTTCATCAGTTCTATTTCTGACTGAACAGAAAGAATGAGGGCCTCCTGCTGGCGAATACGTTGATTGATGGCCGATAATTCACCCAGGGAACTCTTTTTCTGTTTGGACGTCTGGGAAAGAATTTTTTCTGTCTCCTTGATCTTGTCCAGGTTGGCCTGTTTCTCTTTTTGAAGTTGATTCTTGTTGCGCTGGGCAGTAGCGGGCACGGCTGCCAAGAGCAACATCAGGATATACAAGCGTGGCAGCGTCTTACCGCCGTTCATACTTCTTGGGGATGTTAAACGGGAATTTGAGTTCCTTGTCGCCCACTTCGGCTTTGCTGTACTCGAGGGTGATCGTCGTATTGACCAACCCGCCCGGTGTCTTGTACAGGATATTGATGATGCCGTTAAACGGGTAGGTTTTGTCTGCTATTGGCTGAAAATTGGCGTAGTTGATGGCTACGGAGTTGTTGGTACTCTGTTCTTTCATCTCCACTTTTTCGAGCTTCTTGGTTTCCGGGTTGATAAAATTGCGAACCGCCACGGAGGCACGTTGCTGTTCCAGCAAGTTGAAGCGGTCGCCCTGGCTGATTTTGTCCGATTCTTCTCGAGGAGAAATCAGGTTACCGAGGAGTGCAGCTTGAATGCTATGGTAATTCACTTCAAAATTGAATCGCTTTGAAAGGCCAGGGTAATCAAATACATAATATTCCTTGTCGACTGTGCTGACGATGGTGATCGAGTCATGGTTGATGAGTGCCTTGCCGCCCTGGACACCGATTACCGTGAACGTCATCCAGATCACACTGTCTTTTCGAATGCGAATGTGCGCCTTCACCTCCCGCTCCTTCTTTCCGTCGTTAAATACCATGCGCGCCTTACCATGGAAGTATTCGAAGTCAATTTCCTGTATTTCCAGGTTGCTGGGAGGGGGCGGCGCGGTTGGAATCACCCGCTTGCTGCAAGCAAGCAGTAAGCCTGCCAGTAGGAGAAGGATTGCCGCCTTTTTCATGAAGCGCAAAGGTAACGGATGAATCCAAGAAAAACAGGGATTCTAATAGAGGCGGCGGTTGGAGATTTTGCGATCCAGCGCTTCGTGGTCACTGGTCATTGAACGGGCCTTTTCCCATTGCCGGACAGCCCCGTCCACATCACCTAACTGAAACAGAATATCGCCGTAATGTTCATAGTGGACTGATGACAGGCCCGGTAAGGCGAGCGCCTGCTCCATCACTTTCCTTGCTTCCCTGAACTTGTCGCGGGTATAGAGCACCCAGGCATACGTGTCGAGGTAAGTGGAATTGTTGGGATGATCCTGGATCACCTGCGCGGCCATTCGCTCTGCTTTATCCAAATGCTCCTTGCGAAGCGCGAGGTAATAGCTATAGTTGTTGAGCACCATAGCGTCATTGGGTTGGTAGGCGAGCGCAGCATCATACGCCTGATCAGACTTAACATATTCCTTGGCACCATGATAGGCGTCGCCCAACATGCTGTTGATATCATGAACCAGGCCAGGATTGGACGCCGATAATTTCCTGGCCTGTTCCAGGGAGGAAATTGCTTCGCGGTAGTGATGACGGCTGAGGTGGCCATATCCATTAAAGTAATAAAGCATGGCCTGGTTAGGGAAAATTTCCATGCCTTGTTCTGAATGGAAGATCAGGCTGTCGAACTTCCCTGTTTCAGCCTCCATCGCCAGGAGGTTTTGCCAGGCGTCAAAGCTGGCGGAGCCGCGCTGGATAGCGGCCAAAAACGCTCGTTCAGCCTCGGCTTTTTGCCGAAGACTGACATACAGGTTGCCACCGGCGATATATACATTGGGATCATCGGCATATTGGCGTTTCATCTCTTCATACAGGGCCAGCGCAAACTCAGCAAGCTCTCCATCCGGTGGACGCTGCGCGGTGGATTGCGCTAATTGCGCGGCGTAGGTCTGAAGCACGATCAGCTTGGAAGTGATTTCCACAGACGGATCCGCGATCGCCTCTTTCACTAGCTTCCGGGAATCTTTTTCCCGGCCACCATCCCGGTAAAAGCCAGCCAGCAGCAATTTGCACGAGCCACTCTCCGGATGTGTGCCCAGAAATTTCTCAAGGTATTCGATGGCCTTCTTTTGCTGATCTTTTTGACCGAGCGCCTGTGCGATGGCCATGACGTAACGATCTTCGTCGGGATAGGCAGCCATCAGTTTTTCACCCTCCGTAATGGCTTGTTCTGTTTTTCCCTGGTCCAGAAAGATTTTTACTTTTTGCAGGGAAGAAATTTCGTTGACACCGAGTAGGGTCTCAGCCCGGTTATACGTCTTCACCGCTTCGTCCAACTTACGGTCATAGAGGTAGATGGCGGCGAGCTGATATAGGTGTTCACTGGTGCCCGGGAGTTCGCGCGACAGGTTCTCAAGGGTTTCTTCTGCCTTTATGAAGTTGTTCTGCGAGGTATAGACTTCAGCGGCAAGCAGGTAGAAGTACTTGTTCTTCTTGTCAAGCCGCAGGGCTTTCTCGATGCTGTTGGCGGCACGACTCAGGTCGGCGGAATTCTCGCTCCGGGTGTACACTTCAGCCATTTTGAAATACACCATGGGTTCCTCCGGGTTCAGTTCAATGACCCGTTGGAAAGCGCCGAGCGCCTTGGCATAATCTTCGAGGATGAAATATTTAACGCCTTCCGTGAAGACTGACTCTGCTTCCCGCATGCGAAGGCTGGTGAGTTCTGCCTCTTCCGGTCGCTTTCGCTTATCGCGTTGCGCATAACCCGTCGCCTGGAGCAGCAGCGCAGAAATCAAACAGGCAGCAAAAAGGGTCTTATTTTTCACCGGGCAGCACGGGAATCATTCGGAAAATGAGACAGGGTACCTAGAGAATCAAAGGTAAATAAATTCGGTCAACCGGCCGGAAGGTTACGCCAGCTGCCTTTTTCCCGATAGTAGACCACCAGGGCATAGATGGACATCAGTACCAAATGAAACATAAACGCGAGCAGCTGATTTTCGATCGTCAGGAAGTTGGAAATCACTATTAATAGTGTGGCCAACCCGAGGTATCCCAGGGCCGCTCCCACTGAATAGGGTATTGGATAATAGCGTTGTCCCAGGCCATAAGAGGCAACCGCCATTACAAAATAGCAAGCCAGCGTGGCGATGCTACTGCCCACATATCCCCCCAACGGTATAAGGACATAATTGCCGGCGAGAGTGATCAGCATACCGAATACCGTAATGAGTGTGCCGAAATAGGTCCGATCTGTGAGCTTGTACCACACGCTGAGGTTGTAATAGATGCCCAGGAAGAGATATCCAAACAAGAGATAGGGAACGATCGGCAATCCTTCCCAATACTTTTCCTCGACGAGGTACTTTAGCCAGTCAAGGTGAACCATGACCGAAAGTGCAATGAAGGCGCAAACAATGATGAAGTAGTGGTTGACTCGGGCAAAAAGTTCCGGTGAATTTTTATCTTCTGCGTTGGAGAAGAAGAAAGGTTCGGCAGCGAACCGGAACGCCTGCACGGTAACATTCATGATCACTGAGAACCGGAAGCAGGCACCAAAAACACCAAGAGCGTAGGTCGCATCCTTGCCGGGATAGAATCCTTCCGGAAGCCACCAGCCAAGGCTTAGGCGAGAGTACATTTCGTTGGTCATACCGGCAAGGCCCATAAGCAGGATAGGCCATGCGTATCGGAACATTTCCCCGATGACCGGAGCTTTCCACTGTGGTCGCCATTTCACCAGGGTTCCCGCAAAGAACAGGACATAAAAGGAGTTTGCAATCAGGTTGGCGAGCAGGGCATAGCCGACGCCCACGGTGGGATCGTAGATGACGAGGAGGAAATAAAGGTTGAGGCCAATGATGATGGCCACGTTGATGAGCTTCGCGATGACAAAGGTTCGGGCTTTTTTCTCAAGGCGGAGGCGGGCGAAGGGAATCGACACTACGGCATCCATGAACATGAGCAGGGCTAGCCAGGTGATAAACTCCGGATGTGCGGGAATTTCAAAGTAAGCCGAGATGGGATTGGCAAAGGCAATGAAGGCACCGCTCATCGCGACACCAATGGTTATGATGAACGTTTGCGCGCTTCGAAAAACACTGATTTCATCGGCACCCGGCTTGGTGGCGAACCTGAAGTACGCGGTCTCCATTCCAAACAGGTAGACAACATTCAGAAAAGCTACCCAGGCATACAGGTTGGTGAGTACGCCCAATTCGCCCGGGTGGAATACTCGTGTATGGAGTGCGATGAGGAAGAAATTGAGCACCCGGGGAACGATGCTGCCCAGACCGTAGAGGGCTGTTTCTCCTGCCAGTTTTGACAATTTGCTCATCCGGTGGGATTCCGCTGGAAAGATAGCGGAATGTCGAACACTACCCTTGCTGTCGCTGCAGGTTCTCGAGGATATCCTTCGTCATTTCTTCCAGCCCAAAATTGTGTTGCCAGCCCCAGTCCCTGCGGGCCGCGGAATCATCGATGCTCTTTGGCCATGAGTCCGCGATGGTCTGCCGGAAATCGGGCTTGTAGGTGATGGAGAATTCCGGAATATGTTTTTTGATCGTCGAGGCAATCTGTGCCGGACAGAAACTCATGGCCGACACATTGTAACTCTTCCGGACTTTCACTTTTTCGGCTGGAGCCTCCATCAGGTCAAGGGTTGCCTTCACCGCATCTTCCATGTACATCATGGGCAGGTACGTATCTGCTGAAAGGAAACACTCATAGTGTTTTTCCTGGAGCGCCTTGAAATAGATGTCGACTGCGTAGTCAGTGGTTCCTCCACCGGGGGGTGTTTTCCATCCGATCAGACCGGGGTAGCGCAGGCTGCGTACATCCACGCCATACCGCCGGAAGTAATACTCGCACCAGAGTTCGCCGGCCAGCTTGGTGATGCCATAAACCGTAGTTGGGTCCATGATGGTATCCTGCGGGGTATTTTGTTTAGGCGTGGTGGGTCCAAACGCGGCGATGGAACTAGGCCAATAGACCTTGTGCAGCTTTAGTTCAAGCGCGGCTTCCAACACAAAGAGAAGGCTCTCCATGTTCAGTTTCCAGGCCCATCGCGGATCTTTTTCACCGGTGGCGGAGAGCAGTGCCGCCAGGTGATACACCTGGGTGATGTCATTCTTCTTCAGCAGTTCAAACAATTTGTCGCGCTGCATGACATCGAATTTTTCATACCGCCCTTCTTTAAGGATTCCGACAGGATCCTTGATGTCAGAAGCGATCACGTTGTCCTGTCCATAGATTCGCCAGAGGCCCTGGGTGAGTTCACTGCCCAGTTGTCCACCGGCGCCGATAAGTAAGATGGTTGTTTTCTTCATGAGGAGCGGTAAGGTACTTTGCCCGGTGTGCAAAGCGGGCCGAAAGTTATCAAAATTTCAGATTCTGACTTGGTCCCAGTAGATTTGCGAGCTAGTTGATTCATTCATCTCACCGCTTATGTATAAGAAACTCAAACCCGTTCTGGAGAAGGAATTGCAGGGCATCCGCGACGCAGGTCTATATAAGAAGGAAAGGATCATTGTCACGCCGCAAGGGGCGGAAATTAAGACCGCCGACGGCCGCGAAGTGATCAATTTTTGCGCCAACAACTACCTCGGTCTTTCGTCTCATCCGCGGGTCATCGAGGCGGCCAAGCGAGCGATCGACACCCACGGTTATGGCATGTCCAGTGTTCGTTTCATTTGTGGAACACAGGATATTCACAAGGAACTCGAAAAGAAGATTTCAGATTTTCTCGGCATGGAAGACACAATCCTCTATGCCGCGGCGTTCGATGCCAACGGGGGCGTGTTCGAACCCTTGCTGGGTGCTGATGATGCCATTATCTCCGATGAACTTAACCATGCTTCCATCATCGACGGCGTTCGCCTCTGCAAGGCAATGCGCTATCGCTACAAGCATAACGACATGGACGACCTGCGGAAACAACTGGATGACGCGAAGGCAGCGGGAGCAAAGCAAATCATTATAGTGACCGACGGTGCATTTTCTATGGACGGCACTATTGCGCGACTGGATGCAATTTGCGACCTGGCTGATCAGTACGAGGCGCTGGTGATGACCGATGAATGTCACAGCACCGGCTTTTTGGGTAAGACAGGCCGGGGTGTACCGGAGTATCGTGGCGTGCAGGGGCGAGTTGATATCATTACCGGTACTTTAGGGAAGGCCCTTGGTGGCGCTTCCGGCGGATTTACGGCGGGACGGAAAGAAATCATTGAACTCCTGCGTCAACGTTCGCGTCCGTATTTATTTTCCAACACGCTTGCTCCTTCGATCACCGGGGCGTCGATCGAAGTATTCAACATGCTTTCCGAGACCACCGCTCTTCGTGACAAGCTCGAACAGAACACAAAGTATTTCCGCGCTGAAATGACCAAGGCGGGTTTTGACATTAAGCCAGGCGAGCACCCCATCGTGCCCATCATGTTGTATGAAGCGCCGCTGGCTCAGCAATTTGCCGAGCTGCTACTGGAAAAAGGCATCTACGTGATTGGATTCTTCTTCCCGGTGGTGGCAAAAGGGCAGGCACGAATCCGCGTTCAGCTTTCGGCCGCACATGAGCGTCGCCACCTGGACAAGGCGATTGCCGCCTTCACCGAAGTCGGGAAGAAATTGGGCGTGTTGAAATAGGCCTGGCTATTTCCTTCTCAGGTCGGACGCGCGAAGCTTGTCGTCATCGGAAAACCCGAAAACCGGGTCGATCTTCTGACTGGGCAAGAAATAGATTCGCTCTTTCTTGCCTTTCAACTTCAGCTTGTAGGCGTTGACAATCGGCACCGGCCTGATCCATTTGACTTCGGGCCATTCATAATGCCGGGTCTCACCATCCGTTCGAATAGCGATGCGGTTCTTACCGACGGCCACCCGTTTGAGCTTCGGTCCGATGAACACTTGGATCGAGACCAGGATCAATCCCACGGTGAAGAAGAGCAAGGCGGATGCTTTGCTCTTGTCGGCCGTGGATTCCCGAAGGATCAGGAGTCCGCACATCCACTGCAACAATCCGAAGGCCAGGAAAAAATACTTAGCGAAATAATACTTCGCCGGACTGGCTTCTTTCATCTCATGCGTTTGTTGGTTTTGCTGACGAAGATAGTCAAAATGAGGAGATATGAGCCACGGTTCAGGCTTTAACTTCCGATGTCTCTTCGCGTTCGGGCTCTTGAGGAAGCACATCCCACTTCTGGGGCTCCTCCTTGTGGAGGTATTCCAGCAGTTTTTGCTCCACTTGCCAGAGCTTCAGGCTACGCAGGAACTTTCCGTTCCGGGCCAAAATGAGTCGCCCGGTTTCTTCCGACACGGCGATGAGGAAGGTGTCGGTTACTTCGCTCATGCCGAGTGCAGAGCGGTGACGTAACCCAAATTGGGGAGGAAGATGGTCGTTTTCGCTGACCGGCAATACACAGCGCGCCGCTTTAATTCTGCCTTTATAGATGATGATGGCACCATCATGCAGTGGACTGTTTTTGTTGAAGATGGAGAGAATCAATCGCTTTGACACTTCTGCATCTACGGGGTCACCCGTCTCAACGTACGACTTGAGATCTGCATCGCGCGAAACCACAATCAGCGCACCGGTGTGTGTAGCTTTAAGTGTTTTGACGGCCTCGGTCAATTCGTGGATATCAAAATCGTCATGGTACCGGGTTCGCCAATGTGAAAGAGATTTAAAGAAGTCACGATTAAGTTCGGTGCTGCGCCCGATGACCAGCAAGAATTTTCTAAGCTCCGGTTGAAAAAGAATGATCATCGCCAGCACCCCCACTCCCATGAACTGTCCCAGGATGGTAGCCAGTAATTCCATTTGCGCGGCGCGTACAACGAGATAAATGAGGTACAAGGCGATGATGCCCAGGAAGATGTTGACGGCAAGGCTTCCCCGGATCATCTTGTATACCTGGTACAGCAGAATGGCCACTAGGCCGATGTCAACCAAATCTACCCAGGTAATGTCGAGAAAGAATAATTTGAAAAGCAGCGCCACCGATCAAAGTTAGCCTTTATTTTCCCCTTCCGCCACCTGTGGTCACCTCATCTCTTTGTCGATCTTCACCGGGGTGATGCCTTTTAGGTATTTGTCGAACCATCCGACGTACCGATCGAGTCGATCTACCAGGTAGGAGGGTGTGCTGATGCCATGGAATTGGCCCGGATAGATCACCAATCCAGTGGGAATATTCTGCGAGCGCAAGGCCTGGTACATCTGTTCACTGCCCAGGGCCGGCACGTTGAAGTCTTTCTCGCCGACAAGGAACAGGGTGGGCGTTTTGATCTTGTCCGCCTTAAGGAATGGATAGGATAGTTTTAGGTACTTATCCAGGTTTTTCCACGGTACCCCGAGTTCATTCTCATACTGGTTGACGTATTGGTCATGGCCATAGAGTGACAGCTGCAATGCGCTGCCGGCCCCACTGGCCGCAGCCTTAAAACGGGTATCCGTCGCAATGCTATAGTCGGTAAGAATGCCACCATAACTCCAGCCGGCAATTCCCAACCGATCGGGATCAGCAACGCCTTTGTTTACCAAATAATCAACAGCGCCGTGAATATCCATAACTTCCTTATTTCCCCAATCGGCGTAGATGGCTTTGCAGAATTCGAGGCCACGGCCATCGCTGCCCCGGTAGTTTACGCCCACGACATTGTAGCCGGCTGCGGCGATCATTTGGCGGGTCAGGTCAAATCCGAATTCATCCTGCCCAACTGGGCCTCCATGGATGTAAAACACCGTGGGCAATTTCTTACCCTCGGACGCGCCGGCCGGACGAAGCAGAATGTTTGAGACGAGTGTACCATCCTTGCTTTTTGATGTAAACCCTTCCACGGTGGCAAAGGAGATGGAGTTCACGAACTCTTCCTGGTGTTTTGTCAGCCGGCGAGGGGTACTATTTTCAATCACATAGATTTCGGCGGGTAGTTGAGGTTCGCTCATCAGGGCAACGTGCGTGTTGGACGGTCCAACTTCAAGGGATACAAAGGATCGCTCTCCGCCAACTACCTTAGTCACAGTGCCACCGGTCGCGGGCATACGGCCGATGTATCGCTGACGGTCATCGGATACCAGAAAAGAAATCGATTGACCCTCCTTGTCCCAGGTGAGGTTACTCACCGGACGGTCGAGTGACCGCGTAAGGATGCGGGGTGTTCCCCCTGTCGCAGGAATTATAGCAAGCATGTTCTGATCATACATCATGTATTTCTCAGGCGATGTTGACTGGAGATATGCAATCGACTTGCCATCCGGGCTCCAACGCGGGTTGCTGTCGGGGCCTGTCCAGGTGGTTAATTGTTTTGGCTGGGCGCCGGGATGGGCATCGATCAGCCAGAGGTCCGAGTTTTCGTTGCGATCAGGGTCAGTAGATCGGTTGCTGACGAAAACAATTTGTTTTCCATCGGGACTCCAGGCAGGCGACCCTTCGTTGAAATCCCCGCGCGTGAGCGTGTCCAGTTTTTTTGAGTTGAGATCAAAAAGATATAAATGTGTGCGCTGCTTTGACAGGTAGCCTTGCACATCTTGTTTGTATTGAAAGCGATCGATGACATAAGGCTTTGGTGTCTTGGTCTTAGAGGTATCCGGGACATCCTGGATGGAAAGCACCAAACGAAGACCGTCCGGTGACCAGGCGTACTCGTTGAGGCCTCCCTGAAGGTCTGTCACTTTCCTGGCTTCTCCACCGCGACGGTCCATGATCCACACTTGTGACCGCTTGTCCTGGCGCGATGAAGTAAACGACAGATACTTGCCATCCGGACTCCACCGGGGAGAGGATTCGCCATCGGGTCCATACGTAAGTTGAATGGTTTGCTGGCCATCCCAGCTCACCATCCAGAGGTCGGTATTGCGTTTGTCCTTCGCAGAATCAGTAGAGGTCAGTGTATAGCAAATCCACTTCCCGTCAGGAGATGTGCGAGGGTCTCCAATCGCCTTGAGGCGATAGATATCGGAGGGGCGAAGGTTGCGCTTCGCGACTGGTTGTCCAAAAGTCGTAACGCAGGTCAGCGTGAGGACCATCAGAAAAAAGTTCTTCATAATTGATTGGGTTGTTTTGTCTTTTGATAGAGTGTAATACACTCCACGGCCTCCTTGACATCGTGCACCCGGAGAATGGAAGCACCATTGGTCAGGGCCAGCATGTGGAGCCCGGTGGTTCCATTCAGCGCGGCTTCCGGTGTGCTCGCGAGTGTTCGCCAAATCATCGATTTGCGCGACAGCCCGGCCAGCAGTGGCAGGCCGAAAATCTTGAACCATCCCAGCTGGTTAAGCAATTC
>JAEUUF010000012.1 GCA_016787645.1 Cyclobacteriaceae bacterium
CAGGGTCGCGACAAGTCGAAAGCGCGGGTGGATTATGTGGTACAAGAGCGCGCGAAACAAACCCGTGAGATTGTCTACTTCCTTCAGCAGCCGGAGACACATGCATTCCGTCTCTATCATGACTATACGGAGACTCGCGCAGGTGTTGATCGCTACATGAATGTCGTTCGTCCTGGCAGCAAGGCCTCCAATCCCTCGGCAAAAAACCTGGATACCGGCAAGGACCTCAAAGTGGAAACCCTGAAAGGTGCGGCAATCACCCAACGCGGCTTGGACATTGGTGAGCCGGTAACTCCCGAATCTGAAGTAGTTGCCATCTGGTTTGACCCTGTACAAAAAGGACAATCCACCCGGCTGAGAATCGAAGAGACTTACACGGACCCTAACCGCTACCTCGTAGCCAATGGTGAGCTTGTCTTTGATCGTTCGTTCGGACGGCCATTCAATACGGTTGTGCTTCCGGAAGGCTGGTTCCTCACCGCTAATGCCATCCCAGCCACCATCGACCTCTCAGCAGATAACACCGTGGGGCTTACTTACGTCAATGGCGATCCCGATGAGATTGATGTGCTTATCAAAGGCAGAAAGCGGTAGCCACGGATTACACAGATTACACGGATTGATTACACGGATTACTTTTTGTCCAAGCGTACTACGTTTTCGACGTGAACGGTTTGGGGGAACATATCTACCGGTTGGACGGCGGTGATGGTGTACTTTTCTGACAGAATTTTCAGGTCACGGGCCTGGGTGGCTGAATTGCAGCTTACATAGACGATGCGTTCAGGGGCAGCGCTGAGCAATACGCGGCACACCTCTTCGTGCATACCAGCCCTGGGCGGATCGGTGATCACCACATCGGGATGACCATGGGTCTCGAGGAAAGCCCCGTCCAGCAGATCCTTCATGTCGCCGGCAAAAAACTTGGTGTTGGTGATGGCGTTCAGTTGAGAATTGATCTTGGCGTCTTCAATGGCTGCTTCGACATATTCGAGCCCGATGACTTCGCGCGCATGGGCCGCCACATAGTTGGCGATGGTGCCGGTTCCGGTGTACAGGTCATACACATGCTCCTCACCGCGGAGATCCGCCATTTCCCACGCCACCCGGTACAAGCGCTCCGCCTGTTGGGAGTTGGTTTGATAAAAAGATTTAGGACCCACCCGGAATTCCAGTGTGCCATTTCCGCCGGGCTTGTTCATGCGCTCAGTGATGTAGGGGTTGCCGCGCCAGCAAATCATGTCGAGGTCGGCGAAAGTGTCGTTGCGCTTGCCGTTGATGACATAGAAGAAAGAAGTGATTTGGGGGAATTGCTGAGCCAGTGCTTCAAGGATCTTCCCGGTCCACTCCATCTTGTCGTAGGTCACTTGCAGGATGATCATCACTTCGCCGGTATTGGCGGTGCGGATGGTGAGTGTTCGTAGAAATCCAATCTGCTTACGTAAGTCGAAGAAGGGAATATTTTCCCGGACCGCAACCGCTTTCACTTGCAGCCGGATGGCGTTGGACGGATCGGGCTGAAGGAAGCATTCCGCGACGTCAAAGACCTTGTCATACATCCGGGGGAGATGGTAGCCCAGTCCGGGGTCTCCGAACGTTCTTCCATCGGCAAACTCTTCTTTCGTGAGCCAGCGGTTGGCCGAAAAAGTAAAATCCAGTTTGTTGCGGTAAAACTTCTCTTCGACCGAGCCAAGGATTGGATTTACTACAGGTAACACCAGTCCCCCGAGGCGCTCGAGGTTGTCGATCACTTGCTGGTGCTTGTATTGCAGCTGCGTGGGGTAATTAATGTCTTGCCACGAGCAGCCCCCGCAGGTCCCAAAATGTTTGCAAAAAGGCTCACGTCGATTGGGCGAGAGCCGCGTGATGCGCGCGACGCGTCCTTCGAGGAATGCACTTTTGATCTTGGTGAGTTCTATATCCACCACATCACCCGGCGCACCTCCGGCGATAAAGATTACCTGTCCATTTAACCGGGCCAGGCACTTGCCTTCGGCGGCCATGGTCTCGACGGTGATGCCGGTAAGCAGGTCACCTTTTTTATAGGGTATTGATTTACGGGGTGATTCGTCCATGTCTTGTCTGGGGCGCAATTTACCGAACCGCGGTCTGGGTGTGGGCCCATTTCGTTAACTTTCGATCCCCCGTGCAGGATGATTGCGCTGAATAGCCGATCGGACGGAATTTGCAGTAATATTTGGACCGGTGAAAAAGTACCTGATCCCCTTCCTGTTTCTCCTTGCACCATTGGCCGGGAGTGCCTCGCACATCGTGGGAGGGGAGTTTGAGCTTATCCACCTCAACGGGTTTCAATACCGCCTTAACCTCGTCCTTTACTTCGACCAACTTAATGGTCAGCCAGGTGCGCTGGACCAGTTTGTCAATGCCAGTATCTTCCGCAGTGCCGATAATGTGCGCATGCTGACGATCCAATTGCCCCTGGACAGCAGCTCACTGGTAAACTATACCCAACCATCCTGTTCGCACGGTGAACTGGTCACTAACCGGTTGTACTATACGGTGCTGCTCACCCTTTCCCCGGACACCTATAATCATCCCGATGGATACTATATCTCCTGGGAACGATGTTGCCGTAATTACAACATCAGCAACATCTTCAGCAATGATCCAGCGAATAGTGCCACGGGTTATGCCGGGCAAACCTTCTATCTCGAGTTTCCCGCTGTGGTGAAAGATGGCCAGCCGTTTGTGGACTCTACACCTCGCTTGTTCCCGCCCCTGAATGATTACGCCTGTCCTTTCCGTCCCTACTACACCGATTTTGGCGGGATCGATGATGATGGTGACTCCCTGGTGTATTCACTGGTTACTCCTTTAAACACCCGTTCGAGCATCGCTATTCCTGCCACGCCAGGGCCCCGCCCTTATCCCAACGTCACGTGGCGCCCACCTTATGGACCAACAAATATTCTCAATGGGAACCCCGATCTGCGTATCAGCCGCGATGGATTCCTCACAGTGACACCCACGAGCCAGGGGTTGTTTGTGTTTGCCGTCAAGGTGGAAGAATTTCGTGACGGCGTGAAGATCGGGGAAACCCGTCGCGATTTCCAGATGCTGGTCGTGGACGCATGTCCCGTCGCGGTGGCGCCCCAAATCAAAGGCAAGAAGCTGTCCGATGCCTCGTACACCTACGATGGCAGCATGAATGTTTTCTTTACCTCCGCCACCACCGACGCCAACCGTTGTGTGAATGTGCAGGTATCAGACCCCGACTCGGAAAGCATCCAGGACAACTTCCAGGAACGCGTGAAGATCAAGGCCGTCGCGCTCAACTTCAAAGCGGATCTCACCTCTATTCTGCCTACGGAAACATCGGCCACGCTTTCGAATGGCAGCACCGTAGATTACACTGTGTGTTTTCCGAAATGTCCTTACCTCTTCGGAGGATCGCCGGAGATCGCTATCGTAGCGATGGATGACGCGTGCAGTCTGCCGCTCACCGATACCCTTAAGTTGATTGTGGATGTGGAGCCGCCTCCTAACAGTAAACCCCGGTTCACGTCCCCGAACCCGACCAATGCCACTCTCAACGAAGGCGATCAACAGGCATGGCCCTATAGTGCGGTAGACGACGATGGCGACCCGCTGGTGGTTTCGGTGCTGACCAACGGCTTTGTGCTCGCCACGGCGGGCATCCAGTTCAACCCGATCAGCCAGACCAACGGGGCAGCGAATGGCGAAGTGAAATGGGATGCTTACTGCGACATCTATGACTTCACGCAGCGGACGGCCTTCCAGGTCACCATCCAGGTGGAGGACCAGGACCTCTGCCATATTCCCAACCCCGCCAAGGCAGTGTACAACTTGAATGTGATTCTCCCCGGCAACGCTGATCCCATTATTGATTCCGATTTGACCGGTAATCCGGCGGAGCGGAAAGTGGCCGTTTCCCGACGCATCAACCAGGCACTGAACTTCACCGTTACCGGCAAAGACCTTACCGATAATGACTTCCTGGTACTCAGCGCTAGTGGCGGTCCGGTGGATCCGTTGCTGCCGGGAGTCAGCATCGCCAATTCTCCCATCTCCGGTAATGGCACGGTAAGTACCCAGGCCAGTTGGTCGATCGCGTGCGATGACGTTGATCTCACCCACAAAGAGAAGGAAGAGTACAGTTTTCGATTCATCGTGGTGGACAATGCCAACAAATGCAGAATCTACAAGGCTGACACGCTGGATGTAGACCTGACCGTATTGCCGCCCCTCAACCAGCGACCGGCGCTTTCGGTGATCAACAACAACGTCAGTGAGACCTCACTTTCCCAGGATGTGCTGACCCTGACTCGCGGGGCAGCGATTAACTTGACGCTCCTGGGTACGGATACCGATGTCGTTCCCGCCAAGGACAAGTTGAAACTCCAGTTGGCTGATCAAAAGGGGAATGTACTGCCGCCCGCGGGATACACCTTTGTGCCGGTAGAAGGGGAGAGCGCGCTGCAAACATCGTTTACATGGACACCGGACTGTTCCATCTTCCGCGATGGCAGTTCGGAAAAGGAATACACGCTTTCCTTTGAATTGCTGGACGATCACTGCCAGACGGCGCTGAAAGATTCGGTAACCGTGACCCTTCGCGTGAAGGATATTGACGGTTCGGACAAACAATTTATGCCGCCCAACTTCGTGTCGCCGAATGGGGACAACCAGAATGATTATTACGCCATGGAGCGGTTGATCCCGGAGACCAACGAACTGGAAAATATTCTTCCGCTGGACAACTGCCAGTCGCGCTTTGAATATGTGCGCATCTACAACCGTTGGGGGAAAGAACTTTTCCGGAGCACCGACCGCGACTTCAAGTGGTTTCCCGGCGACACCGCACCGGGGGTCTACTATTACTCCATCAAGTTTACTTCGAAAGAATACAAAGGGTCACTCACCGTGATGTATTAGCGGTAGCGAGCGGCGATCTCCCACGACAGGCGGTTGGCTATTGGCCATTGGCTTTTGGCGGGAGTCACCAAAACATTTCTGCCAACCGCTAAAAGCCAATCGCCAACAGCCTGTTTTGGGTACTCTGATTAATTGGGGATACTAAAGCTCAAGCTTTTTGACGTGAGTCCCCACCCCTTGCCCCTAAAGGGGGACTCAGAACACTTACTCAATTCCCGAAGGATTCCTTTGCATTTCTGCCAACCGCTAAAAGCCAATAGCCAACAGCCTGTTTTGGGTACTCTGCTTAATTGGGGAAACTAAAGCTCAACTTTGCGTACCAGAAAATCGCGGACGTAAGCGTCGCCGTCTCTCCATTTTACTTTGAGCCACACATCCTGTTGTTGCTGGACACGGAGCTGGTGACCTTCGCCGATGATTTCGATGACGGAGGCAGCGGACGAGGGGCCGTTCATGAGGTAGGTGACAGGGTGGGTGACGATGGCGAGGTGGCTGCGGCGGCTGTACTGCACATGGGTGAACAGGCCGGCGAGGATCAACAGGAGCAACAGCCCGAGCCAGGGAGAGGGCCGCCGGTGTTGACGGGCGCGATTGACCTGTAGCGCCACGGCCAGGAGGGCGAGGGCGCTGAGGAGTCCGGCAATGGGGGCGTAGTATTCGCGGAGGGGACGGGCGATGACTTCGAAGGGATCTTCCTCATACCCTTCGAGGTTGTTCTTCTCCGCCAGTTCGCTCATCTTCTGAGAGGCCTGACGGTCATGGGAGACCTGGCTGTAGAGGTTGAGGTAGAACAGGGATTCGCCGAGGTGCCCGAGGCCCTCCTGGATATAGGCCATTTTGAGGAACATCGCCGGGGACCCCAGGTGCTGCTGGTGCAGCGACAGGTAGAGATCAAAGGCCTGGGTATACTGGCGGCTGCTGAACAAGGAATCAGCCTTTTGCAGTTGCGCCGCACCTGAAGTCAAGGACGCCGACGGTCCGGGGGGCACCGATTGTGCCTGTACAGTTGGCGCCGACACCAAAAGAACTAACAACAAACCAGCGATTAACCAACCATTAGCTTTCATACCCCTTTCTGCAAATCATTGTAATCTCGGCAATCATGATCAGGGCAATCACACAAATCACCCGAATCACAGTCCCGTTTGTATATTTTTCTGATCCTGCTACCTTTGCGGGCTCAATTACGCAAAACAACGTTCCAACGCCAAAAGGAGTTGGGTTGAAGGGCGGAAATTGGGAGGAATCCGGAAGGATTTTCGATTCCGTAGCTCAGTTGGTAGA
>JAEUUF010000006.1 GCA_016787645.1 Cyclobacteriaceae bacterium
CTATGAAAACGCGTTTGTTAAACTATTTCCTATTGAGTCTTTCTTGCGTGATGCTCATCGCATCGTGCAGCAAGAAAAACGATCCTGTGGCCACCAATCCATTAATCGGAAGTTGGAAGTACGTCAGTGAAACGTTCAGTAATTGCACTGATCCATTAGACAACAAAGTGGAGACTTGTACGACTGATTGTATTACCATTAGTTTTACCTCCACTAAATATACCATAACCATACCGGGCGCCGGTGGATATACCGATGACTATACGGTAAGCGGTAACTCCCTTACCTTGAAAGTGGCAGGTCAGACACAAGAAACCTTCACCTATGCTGTATCGGGAACGACATTAACGTTTACGGCGCAAGGCGGGGCGACCAACTGCACCGAGACTACGGTTTTTGTAAAGATCTGAGTTTCTTGCCCGAGGGGACATCACCAAGGCAGGTCTGATCAAAGTGTTCAAGGATGTTGCTTATCTTGTAGAGTAACCTGATCCCGCCTTGTCCGGAATAACAGATACACTAATTATTGGCGCCGGGTTTTCGGGCCTGGCGGCAGCACGCAGCCTGCACCTTCGCGGGAAGAAATTCATGTTGGTTGAAGCGCGCGACCGATTGGGTGGCCGCACCTACACCAAGCGCTTTGATGATGGACGCTATGTCGACCTCGGCGGGCAGTGGATCGGCCCCACGCAGGACCGCATGTACGCGCTTGCCCGTGAGCATAATGTCGAGTGGTATGCGACGTACAACGAGGGCAAGAACATCCTTGACCTGAATCGGAAGCTTCGTCCTTACACCGGCCTCATTCCCAAAATGGATGTGCTCTCATTGGTCAATATTGACCTTGTGCTGAAGCGGCTGGAATCGTTGGCGCGACAAGTGCCATTGGAATCACCATGGACCGCTGCCAATGCAAAGGACTGGGACAGCCTGACGCTGGAGACCTTCATACGCAAGCATTGTCATACCCGGGACTGCTACAAGGTAGTAAGGGCTGGACTGGAGACTGTATATGCCTGCGAGTTAAATGAAATCTCCCTGTTGCATGCCCTCTTTTACATTCATTCCGGCACATCCTTGAACAGCCTGCTTAGCATTGAAAACGGCGCACAGCAGCATCGGATCAAGGGTGGCATGCAACACCTGGCTGAGCAAATTGCCGCACCATTCCATGAGCACATTCGATATAACCACGTGGTTAAAAGCATTGTAGAAGACTCTGATGGACTAAGAGTCGAAGGCAGCAACTTTAGTATCAATGCACGCCAGGTAATATTGGCCGTCCCTCCTGTGCTGGCTCGTGACATCCACTTCGAGCCAGTGCTGCCTCTTTTCAAAACCCAGCTGCTCGACAAACTTTCCATGGGAATTGTCGGTAAAGTCGTCGGCTTGTACGACAAGCCATTTTGGAGGGAAGATGGGTTTAACGGACAGGTGGTCGCCGATGAAAACAAACCATTCCAGACCCTGTTTGATTCCTCACCGGCCAACGGTGATTACGGGACTCTCTTGGCGTTTTGCATTGCTGACCGCGCGAGGGAGTTCTTCGCCCATTCTGAAGCGGAACGGCAATCCATGGCCTTGGAGCATTTCACGCATTACTTCGGAGCAAAGGCCGCAACCCCCTTAAAGTATATTGATTATTGTTGGGCCACAGATGGCTGGTCCAGAGGATGTTATGCCGGACTATACCCTACAGGGGCATGGACCAATTTCCGGGGATCTTTGGCCAAACCGGTTGGCAGAATTCACTGGGCGGGTACAGAGACGTCGGATATTTGGTATGGGTATATCGAAGGTGCGGTGCGCGCCGGTGAACGAGCAGCGCAAGAAGTAATGCATTCTGAATCATGAAACTGATGCGTTATGTGGCTGTGAGCATTGTGGCCATGTGGGCCGTCTGGGCTTACTATGGCCGGTCGCCCAAATGGACCAGCAGCGAGCCGTCCTTAATGGTGACCGAATCCGTTGTTCAGGATTCCGTCTGTGCAAGAAATGTAGTAGGTATTCAACCCTACATGGTCCCCTCCGATTACCTCAGCGAGGAACATTTCTATCAGAAGTTGAAAACTTATTTCGATGCGGCTCAACGTGCCGGTTACTTTCGAACCAATACAGTTGTACTTCTGCCGGAATACCTGGGCACCTGGCTGGTGATCGTCGGTGAGAAGCAGACTGCAGCCAACACGGAAACGGCGACCGGCGCCATGGCCATCCTGGTGGCCAGCAATCCGCTAAAGATTTTGCCCCATGTATTCCAAAACCAGGGCGAGGCTGACCGAATGGCTGCAGCCATCTTCCGAATGAAAGCCCAAAGCATGGCCACCATATATAGCAGTGTCTTCACGCGCCTGGCCCGAGAATTTGGGGTGACCATCAATGCAGGCTCTATCGTGCTGCCAGGACCACGCGTGGAGTCCAATACCATACTCGTCGACCTTGATGCGCCTTTGTACAATACCACGTTTGTATTTCATCCGCAGGACGCCATCGATGGACAACTCGTGATGAAGTCCTACCCCATCAGCGCCGAGATGCCCTTCATCATGGCGGCACCAATCGAACAACTACCGGTGTATGAATTATCTATCGGGAAAACTGCCTTGCTGGTTTGCGCCGACTCGTGGTATCCCGAGAGCTATGCCCGCATCCAGGAGTTGGGTGCCGAAGTAGTTCTCGTAAACTCTTACTGCGCCGGGGAGTCGACAATGTCGCAATCGTGGAGAGGGTACGATGGTGGGAATATGCCAGGTGATGTTGACACCACACACGTTGGCACAATTACCGAACGGGAAGCTTGGATTGCCCATGCCCTTCCTGGCCGCATCGCTTCCTCAGGAGCGCGCGTTGGTGTTAATGTCTTTCTCCGGGGGCAGTTGTGGGACCTCGGCACGGACGGCCAACCTTTTTTCGTCATGGATGGAAAACTGCTGGGCGTTTCACCATCTGAAAAGGCTGGCATCTGGAACCTTTGCTTCTAAGTCATGTGCGATACCTTCCTGGCGTTGCCATCCGTCACCCGAGACAAGACCACAATTTTGTCGAAGAACTCTGACCGGGAACCTGCCGAAGCGCAAGCCATCGAGCACATACCCGCTCAGCGTCATTCAGAGGGATCTACCCGGTGCACATTCATTGAAATCCCCCAAGTGCAGGAAACCTACGCATATATCCTGTCCAGGCCCTTCCAAATGTGGGGGGCAGAAATGGGCGTGAATCAATGGGGCGTGGCGATTGGTAACGAAGCTGTATTCACCAAAGTCAAGCAACCCAAGCGCAATGATGGTCTCACCGGTATGGACCTCTTGCGCCTGGCCCTTGAACGCAGTCGTAACTCAGAAGAAGCACTTAATACCATCATTACCTTGCTCGAGCAATATGGCCAGGACGCCTGTGGTGGTTATCAAAACCGGGACTTCTTCTATCACAATAGTTTCATCATTGCCGATCCAGGCAGCGGGTGGATTCTGGAGACAGCCGGCAAAAAATGGGCAGCACGGCAAGTACATGACATCGGGAGCATTTCAAACCGGCTGAGTATTTCTACTGCCGAACGTTATAGTACCAACGCCCAGTTCTTTGCAAAGCAGCAAGGCTGGTGGAATGGGCAATCCACTTTCGATTTCAGCAAAGCGTACACTGATCGACTATATACCTGGCTGGGACGTGGCTCACGGCGCCAGGCATGCACCCAGGAGGCTTGCGAAGCGCAATCGGGCCAGCTCACCTCGCACGACGCCATGCATATACTTCAAACGCACAACCTGGACGACCCACACTTCACGCCCAAAAAGGCAAACACGGGCTCTGTGTGTATGCATCGAACCAGCATTCTCAATCCCAGCGACACCACGGGGAGCATGGTCGCTGAACTTCGTGCAAGCAGAAACCACACGGTTTGGCTTACTGGCACGCCACATCCGTGCCTTTCCATCTATGTCCCATTCTTTTTCGGCACCCAGTCCCTTTATCGAGTTATCGCACCTACTGCCACACCAGATCAGTCCCTCTGGTGGAAGGCAAAGGAACTTCACCGGTGGATCAATAAGGATTACCCAGTTCGCAGAGCGATGATTCAAGAGCAGCGCACGGCACTCCAGCAGGATTTTGTGGATGGAGAAGAAGACCTGTTGAAGAACGAGCCGACCACCCAACAGTTGGAAGAATTCAGCAACCAATGTCTCCAACGCACGGAGGCTGCTCTCGATGAGTGGATTGCTGCCTCAAAGTCCAGGTAGGCCCTACTCTGCTGGAAACAAACCCTGGTCAATGCCGGGGATCACCCTGAGTGCATTTTTGTAATACACTTTCTTCAGCACAGAATCCGGGAGCGCGAGGCCATACATCTTCCAGTGGGCATGACGCTTCCGGTAGTAGTCAAAGTATTCGTCATCCGTTTCCAAAACACGGAAATACGTGTAGTACTCTTCCATCTTGTAGGTATCCTTGCCCATCATCACACGATCCTGGTACTTGATCATCCAGGCGCGGGCAAAGCGAGGCTGCCGGCCCAGTTCAGCCGACACGGCTCCCAACTCGGTGTACACATTGGGCATTTCGTCCAGCAACTTGCCGAGTCGTTCCAAATCATTCCCGAACCAGCCGAGGTGGGCATCGATGAATTTTGTCTCCGGGTGCTTTCGAAACATCCGGTGTTGCTCGGCCATGATCTCCTCAAAAGTAGGATACTTGTCGGGCGACCGGTATCGGCCGGGCTCTTGCTTTAACTCAAGCCAGCGCTCGTTGTGTTTGTCTTTCGGATTCCAGAAAGAATTGGGCTCACCCGAATGAATTAGCACAGGAATGCCCAACTCCCCGCACTTGGCCCAGATCGGATCCAGCCGAGGATCATCGATGGCAATACGCTTCCCGTCATTATCCGTTTCATTAAGCCCGAGGGTCTTGTACACTTTCAATCCCCGCACGCCTTGCCTGACGCCCTCTTCCATCATCTTCAGCGTCTCGTCCGGCCAGCCTTCATCATCGAGTTTTTCGAAGTCAATGTTCAGAAACAAAACGAATCGATTCGGGTGGCTGTTCTTCACGTTGTCCAGCGCCCATTCCAAATACTTACCCCGGAAGCCGCTGAGGTTGACCATGACGGCCATATTGAGAGAGTCCATTTCCCTCACGAGGTTGTCCAGGTCCTGGACTGGCATGGCAAACTGGTGGTTGTGAACATCGACAAACGGGTACTTGGATCGCGTAACCTTGTGCTCAGGAACCCTGAGGGTGGACCGTGGGTCATAATTCTCTACATCCATTACATTAAGACGGTACTGGATCAGCCCGATGACCCAGTACACCACACCCAGGAAGGCAAGGATAGCCACGGGTCCGAGGACCCATTTCCTTTTCGAGAAGGCCATGGCAGTTTACTGTCGAATCGAGATGGGTACCCGGATCAAAGTCTTATCCCAGGCCATGTCCATATTAACACCTACAGAGTCCGCTTCAAAACTGATGGTAAACTTCTCCACTTCGGCAGTCAGTACCTGCACCGGAATATTTACCGAAAGAACATCCAGTGAATGGTCGGGCTCGCCGGCTGCGGTGAACCTTACGCCAAGTTCACTATTGAGGACGACCTGGAATGATTCAGCTCCAGGAACCGCGTACATGCGGTAACTGCCGGCGTTCACGGGCTGCCCTGCAAAAGAGATGTTCTTGCTGAAGGTGATTTCTGTTGCGGCATTGGCGCCCAGTCTCCAGTACTTTCCATAAGGCTGCAAGGCTCCATCCTTTTCTTCTCCAAAAATGATCCTTCCCCGCTTCGATGGCCTGCTGTAACTGACATTAATATCCAAGCCCCGGTCGCTGAATGACGCGGTATCGGGCGGGCTTTTGGGAGGCACGACAAGTGAATAGATGACAAATGCGGCGATCAGGACGCCGATGACGCCGAAACCGATGAGGAGAATTCTTTTCATGAGGTTGATGTTGAACGGTAAATATAGCCTTTCATTCGGCCCAAAAGTACCTTCATCCACGGAAGGCCCAAATTTGGCCTTGTGACGTCCTTGGCATCAAAGTTGGTGTGTAACTTGCGGTATTGTATTTAGACGGTTTGCCCACTAATGTTGCGGCGTGATTAGACTAACAACCATCCTGTTGATCGTGATCTTCCTCCCCTGCGTCGCGAAAGGCCAGGTAGATGAAATCAAGAGTGCTTCAGCAGCCAGTAGCTTCAAAACCCGCTCTTCTGAATCTACTTCCGGTGGCAGCTCCAGTTCCGGTGGGAGTTTCTTTTTTGATGTATTGATGTTTATCCCTCATTGGCAGAAATACAAGCTTCATGAGGAAAACCGCCAGCGTTATCCCCTCACGGTTTCCTTAGAGACCATGATCCAGGCCGGTTACAAACCCAAGGACGACTACTTTCTCTGGCCAAGAATTCGTGGGAACTGGGGGTTATTCTCAACGGACTTTCGCATGAACTACATGTTTGAAAAGGATGATGCCGGGGGGTACAAGCAATTTCATACGAACGACTGGCAGATACTTCAGTTGAACATCACCACGAGCCGGTTCCTCACCTTACGCGTGGGCGCCGGAACCATGACGGAAGCATTCGGGAATTTCAACCAGTACACGGAATTAACCGTTGGATTCGGTATTCATGCCCCCGATCAATCCAATGTTTTTTATGCTGAATATCGCGACGCGTACAAATCCGGGGTGGATGTCAAGGCCCGGATCGAATTCAACGCGCAATACCAACACCGGATTTTTAATTCCGGGGCCTTGAAAGGATACCTCACGGCGGGCGTAGTTTACCAGAAATATTACAGCACGGTCGACTTCTGGGGCGTGCAAGCTGGTTTGGCTTTCAAAGTTTATTAGGCAAACAACTTCGGCTGTGCTTCCTGGATGGCCGGGCACAGAGGCCTACTTCTCGATGATCGATATCCCATTCTCATCCGTAGTGAGCACCTCGCTCATATAGTCAAAAAACGGGCGAATGCTTCGATAGATCAAGGTCACGTTCTTAAGGAACCGGGCATCAGTAACTTCCTCATCTGAAAACGCGTGCTCAAACCAGTATTGCTTATACCGTAGCAAGTCGATAGCCGGGTGGTCCTTGGGAAAGCCCTGGGGCGCGGTCTTCACGCGGTCACCGATCATTTCTCCGAAATATTTCCGTATTGCAGGACGGGCGAGTATCTTCCTCCAATCCGCGTAGTTATGCAAGATATCGATACGCGTTCGCTTCAAATCCTCAGGGTTCGGATACCCAAAGCCACAACCCAGCCTCGAGTTTCCAGGTGTAATCCATAAGTAGTAGCCGCCTCGCAATTGTGGCTTACGGCGCTTCAGGTGACCGGCAAACCGGGGATTGTAAGGAGTCTTGTCGTCGGAAAACCGAACATCGTTGTAAATGCGATAGAGCGCCTTTTTCCCCGATGGCGTCTCGATATCATCGTGTGCATTCAATGCGCCAATCAGCGCATCAAAGAATTCCTCGGCATTTTCCTGGGCGGCCAGGTATTCCGCTTTATGCTGCTGGAACCAATCGCGGTCATTGTGACGCGCGAGGCGCCGCAGAAATGTGAAGGTCGAAGGAGCTATGCTCGACATGGATCAATAAATCAAGTAGAAGGAAGTTCCTTCTTCTCTACGGGCTTCTCTTCGATGGCCTTGGCAGCAGGAGGACGCTCGCCAATGGTGGTCTTGTTAATGCCGAATAACCGATAGGCCAAAAGCTTTCCGGCAATGTCTGCGTCGATCTTCTCCACTTGCAGGGTGCCGGACTGAAGAATCCTGACATCCGTTTCCACACGGTATTCAATACTTAGCGATTCACCAATCTGCTTGAAGCGCAAAGTCACCAGCGGTGCATCTGCTCCACCACTAAAGTTGATCCGGCAGTCCTCCAGATCTTCTATGATATTCCAGCCAGGTCCCGCCTCACCTTTCACCTGGAGTCGGAAGTTCATGGTGTGGTCCGTGAACGGAAGCAACTGCGGGTACAGTTCATAGGCACGACGAATATATCCGTCTGCCTTTGAACCACCGGTAGCCTCGGCAAGTGCCTGGTAGGTACGCGCCATCAGCAACGTTTGATACGGGTCATCCCGCTCCGGGTCTTTCAATACCTCGTTAAAAAAGGTTGTGGCTTCCTGTTCTTTGCCCTCAGCGAGATAGAGCTTACCCAGGAAATACCGAAAGTACTTCTTCAGCCGTGGGCGCTTGTCCGTTTTCAACAACCGCTGGTACACATCGATGAAGTACTCATTTCCAAAACCGTCGATCACCCCCCACACTTCATCAAATGAAATCAGGTTCTCTGGGGAAAATACGGAGTAAATCACCTGCTCGCGCTCCGGGTTCTCTGCCACCAGTGAGGCCAACACCATCTTTTGATGCCTGATCTCGAGGGTATACTTGACCCAGCGGTACCAATTCACCGGGTTGAGCCAGAAATACCATTCCTGGTGCTCAAACCAATACTCCTTCTTGAACTGAAGCTGGTTGGCATAATTTAATGACGCCACGGCCATGTTGTATTGTTCTTGTCCCCAGGTAGTACCAATGTGCAACTCCTGGAAGCGGGCGGCTTTGTTCGTTCGCTCCTGGCTTTCGGCTGTCAACCCTTCATAATGCTGGGCGCGTGCCAGGCCGATGCAATGCCAGCCGTAACCGGGCGTACTTCCCTGCTTGGCCAGTACTTCACTCAGCAATGTGTCGCCACGGTCAGGAGTGCCCCGGTAAACCGCCAGGGTGCCCCTCATGTAGTAATATTCCTTGGTGGTCTTCTCCGGACTCTGCTCCCGCTCTTCGGCTTCCTGGAAGAATAACTCAGCCTCATCGAATTCGCCCATCGCCAGTTTGAACTCCGCATAGTTGTTACTGGAATAGGCGCCATTCTGAATGAGCAGGTCATAATACAGGTTTGCAGAATCAATGTCCAGCAAGTAATCGTGGATCATCGCCTTGTAATGATACGTGCCCAGGTATTGGCGGTTCAGAAAACTGGGATCGTACAAACCATTGTTTACTGCGAAATCCTTGCGAATCTTTCGTAAGGCGGAATCGAGGCATCGGTTGGCGGCCGCCACATTCTCTTTGACTGAATTCTTCAGAAAAGAGAATCGTTTCGAGGTATACATCCGGTTTCGGTGGTACATCCAAGCCATCGTGTTATAGGCGTCGAGGCTCGTTTCAACCTGGAAATTCCGATCCCGCACATGCCTTACCACCTCCATAGCCTTGTCCTGCATTTCAACATTCTGGTAGCAGCGGTTCAGGAAATAAGTAATCAACCCGTAGTCAAAATGATAACGGTAGTTTGTACTGTAGACTGCGTAATTGTTCGACCGTGTACGCAACTGCTTGTCATAGTCATGCTCTATGCGCGCCAGCGCCTTCTCGAGCGGCAGGATAGCTTTGCGGAAACCCAGTTCATCATTGGCCCGGAAAAAGAGGAATGCCCCTTCGAGCAGGTAGCCCACATGGTATGTGCTATCCCGGCGGATAAAGCTCTTCGCCTTCTGAAACATCTTTTCATCGAAGAAAGAGGTGGCTCCTTCGTTTCGCTCACGGTCGATCTGGTCACGCACGCGATTCTGCCCGAAAGCAGACGTTACGAGTAACAGGAATCCCAAAACCGAGAACAGTCGCCTCATCGCTAGCTTATGATTTGCTGTTAATACCCATTTTCGCGAGGCGATTCACTTCGGCATCCGTCAACTGCGTCAATACGGTGCGCGCAGCATCCCGATTGCGGAAAATGAGACGGTGATGAAGCACCGGCTGTGCCAATGCCTTGATGTCATCCTCTATCACAAAGTCCCGCTGGTTGACCAGCGCCCAGGCTTTCAGACACTTGATGAATGTGATGCCTCCGCGGGTCGAACAACCAAGTGCCACTTCCGGATGGTGGCGCGTGGCCTGCACCAGCCGTACAATTCCTTTCACCAGTTCAGGATGGATATGCACTTTCTCCGCGGCCTGCTGGAGGTTAATAATATCCTGGTAGGCAAGCACCTGCTTGACGGTGTGCTTGCTATCACCGATCTCCAGGTAATTTGAATAGATATCGAATTCAACCTCCTCCGAAACATAACCCATAGAGATCTTCATGAAGAAGCGATCCAACTGTGCCGCGGGAAGCGGGTAGGTGCCCTCCATCTCAATGGGGTTTTGCGTGGCAATCGTGAAGAAGAATGGATCGAGTTCAAAGGTGGTATCGCCGGATGATATCTGATTTTCTGCCATGCACTCCAGCAAGGCACTCTGCACCTTCGGCGAAGCGCGGTTGATTTCGTCCGCGAGGAGGACGTGCGTGAACAAAGGGCCACGCTTGAATACGAAGTCTTTCTTCGACTCGTCAAAGATGTAGGAACCGATCAAATCCATGGGAAGCAAGTCAGGTGTGAACTGAACCCGCTTGAAAGCCACTCCCCCGCCGGTGTGGTGAAACTCCGTCTTTGGCTCGGAAATGGATTGTGCCAGCGTCTTTGCCAACACGGTTTTTCCCGCGCCGGGATTGTCTTCCAGGAGGATATGTCCACGCGCGATGAGTGCCGCAATCACGAACTTGATTTCCTGGGGTTTGCCCCGGATGATCCGCTCAATGTTGGTGGTCAACGCCTGGAGTTTGGAGGTGCTTACAGTCATACAATGTTGGTTTCGTGTTCGGTAGATACTGGGTTCTGAAAATAGCGCAATGCGCGCGGCAAATTGAAGTAATTCACAAAAGCTCTTAATATTCCGGTTTTGGTCCGGATCGACGGCCCAATACGCTTATTAAACTCTTGGACAACGTCTTTGTCTTCAGGCCTCAAGGCTTGCCCGGAATACTTCAAACGCAGGTATACATTCATAAAGTCTGCAAATCCAGCCTGGAGCTGAGGATCAATTACGGTGCGGGCAAAATTCAACGGTGTCTCTGCCTCTCTTTCATACCCGGCCATATGGAAACGGTACAAAGCCGCCCGGTAAACCTGATCAGCTTTCGATGTCGCATGGCCTGCCAGGCTAATTCGGAGCAATCGGTAAAGCAAGAACAGCAACGGGAATAACAGCATGAGCACCACAATGGCAGCTGCTCCTTTCGCGGCCATCCAAGCAATCTCTTCCAGTGTTATTTTCTTCTTCGCTTCATCCTTGGTCAACCCTCCGCCCGTATCTTCTTTCTTCTTCTCCTCTTCCTTTCTGTGGATGTGTATCTCGTCGGCCACAATAGGTACCGGGAATGCCGCCACCTGCGGATCAATTGGGATGCCCTTCTTCAGTGGAGGAATTTCCCTCGACTCATCCTTATAGGAGACGATGATCACCGAATCGCCTGCATGCAAGGCGCTGAGGGTTGTATCCTTCTTGTTGTACAACACCCGGCAAATCGACACATCGATGGGCCGGGTCAAAGGATTCTGCAGCTGGTATGGCTTCTCGAGGTACAAGAACGACTGGAAAGTAGCCGTAATCTTCTTGTTGGGCAGATCAAGGTTCTCCGCTTTGGCATCCAGCACCAACCACGGATCGGGTGGCGGCAAAGGCGGGGTTCCGTCAGGTTTGGGTGCGGATTGTTGGTCCTCATTCCCGATGGTCATGTCAAAATCCAGCCAACCGTACCCCGGGAAGTAAACCTGTGTCCAGGCATGGGCCTGGCTTGCGTAAAACCAATACCACCCTTTGTTCTTGTCACTGCGATTAATAGTGGCAAATCCTGTGGTAAATCGGGCGGGAACACCCATGGCCCGAAGCATGAACAGCGAAGCCCCGGCATAATACGTGCAGTATCCCGCATGGGTCTTGAACAGGAAATCATACAACATCTTCGAACTTGGAATATTGGGATCATTCATTGACCCAGGCTTGAGGGTATACCTGAATATCCGCTTTCCATTCTCATTTCTTCTCAAAAAGAAATCCCTGACAGCCAGCACTTTATCTACAGGCTTTACATGCTTTGGTGCAAGACTATGTGCCAGCTTGGCGATGGAGTCATAAATGCCACCGGTTGGCTGACGTGTATAATATTCATAGAACGCTTCATCCACATCCCCATAATCAGGCACTGTTCGAAGCTCCTCATGCCGCTGCTCCTGGAAACCATCCAACATGGGATTGGCCGAGATATTATAAACGAAGTAGGCATTGTTCAATTCCGATACAAATGACTGCACCCGGTAGGCCGACAGGAAGGTCTTTTGGAAATCTTTTTCAACCGGGATGGTCTGTATCGAGAATACGTTGGCAGGCCCCAGCACCGCATGCTTCCATGCGTCGGCGGAAAGGTATACCTGGGCTGGGACTATCTTCCGGAGTTTGAATCCCATCGACTTCCGGATGATCGAGGTGTCCATGAAGGAATAATACATCGGCAACTCTGCCGGATCTACATCAAACTCATCTGAAGACGGGACATTGAGGTCGCGCGTGAAGCTCTCCTTGACGGGGTCATACCGGGTCAGGTAATGGTACACAAAATACAACGGCATGGGCTCACCGTCAGGGAAATAATTGTCCAGCTTAGCACAAAACATTAACCGGTCTGACTGACTCATGCGGGTGTTCACCTTCATGGTGTCTTTGAGCCTGAACCCGTCGTCGTCGCGATCCATCAGACCGTACCGGTCATCGTAATCATCCTTCTTGTCTGCTCCTCCCTTATCCTTGTCTCCCTTGGCGCCACGGGCAGCCAATTCCTTTTCGACGGCTTTCACTTCGCCGCGCAACAACCGGTCGGCAACAACAAATGCCAGCAAAATCACCAGCAAGAAACCCGCAAGCCGAAGCACCAACCTTGCCGATCGCTTCCAGGATAGTTCAATCTTATCCACCAGTAACGGCGAAAGGAAGTACATATATAATCCATAGGCCACCACGGGGAACAGGTGAAGAAGCAAGTACGACAGGCTGAGATCGATGGTATCGGAAACAATGACGAGGGTGGCCACCGTCAGCAAGCCGAAGATGACAATGTACCCCCAACGGAGCCTGGCCAGCAGTAATCCAAAACCCCAGCCGAACAGGAAAAGAGTAGAATATAGTTGAAAGCGAGCGGTGGTGTAAAACACATCAAACTCACCGGGCAAACGACTAATGATTCGTTCAGCCAGGAGATAAATTATCCAGAGGAGCACGAATGTCACCACCCATCTTGCCCGATAATAATACAAGGTGTAGGCACCCAGGAGACCAAGTGAGTACCAGGCGGCCTGTCCGAAGATGCCTGTGGTGAAAGCGGTGTAGGAGAAATTAAGAAAACGGAGCGTGATGAAGCCAATGAGCATGGTTGGCAGCGCCACCAGTACCCAACGGATCAGTAACTGTTCAAAACGTTCTCTCCCCGTATTCATGCTTCTATCCAACTGAAATGGCTTCGGTCATCCACGCGTTCTGACGCAGTCGCAAGGACTGTTCAATTTCCTTCTCATTCCTAAGCAAATCGCGCCGAAGCGATGAAAGGAGCCAGGGCTGACTCAGTCGCTCAGCCGGTTTGGGTTCTGGCTTAAAGAATATGTCCTTGACGTTAAACCGAAACGGTGAAGGAATTGCCGCTGAAAGCTTTACCACTACCACTGGAACGGCCTCGGGTATTTTCTTCAGCACGGCGGCTACCTCGCTTGCAGGCACAAGAGAAGGAAGACAAACAAATGCTGCCTTACCGGGGCTAACGAAGGACGTTGGTGCATTGGTGTTTTGCCATGATGCGGCAGCGACCTGGAAAAGCTCAATCTTTTTCTCACTGACACCCGCCAGCTTCGGAACTTCCTGGTCCGCGGGAATCCTTACTTCATATCCGTTTTTTTGCAACGCCTCCAGGAGGTTGCGAACATGGTCTTTATAGGCGTTAAGCAATTCAGTTTCAAATGCACCCCGGCTCAGCTTCAGTCCATGAAAATAACTTACATAAAAATAAAGGTGCGAGGCATATGGATCTTTGATCTCCGGGATGCGGACCACGAGGTCTCCGCTCTTGGCATAAATCTTCCAGACAATGCGCTGGATGTTGTCGCCCGATTCAAACTCCTTATAGTTGACATACTCTCCCTCTACCCTTTTCGGAATGTCGATGCGATGCTTCTGCTCTTCAGTGGAGTGTGGCTGGGCCACAACACGTACGGGAGCTTGAGGCTTTGGCAAGGTGTACACCTGCTGAACCGCATCCAGGGTCACCGGAAGCGAAATGAGCGAAAACATGTCGACAAAAGTAAAGAGAACATGTTCAACGTCGTGGATGCCACGATCGTGGAGCCAGGTGCGGCCGTGTCCCTTGATCCCATGCCGCCACCAATGCCGAGGTCGGATCCGGTTCGTGTCGAGCAGCACAGGTTGGGATAACTGTTTGCCAGTAAACTCCAGGTGGGCCTGCACACTGCCAAAGAAGGGACGGAAGACCTGCCCCTCCAGGTTAATGGCAATCGGAACCCACCCTGCTTCCGCCTTTTGCCCGTCTCCAAAACGCACATCTACGGTTACCCGCTTATGCCTGACCTGGTAGCGAAAATGGACCCAGGTGGCTAATGCCGAACCCAGGCTCAACACCAGCAAGCCAGCGAGCGTCCACTGAATGAGCCGTGCGAACTGTCGCATAACCAGCCAGAGTGTCGAATCATCTTGACCGTACTCATTTCGCAACCAGGATAAGAGGAACCAGAAGCCGAAGAGGGAAACCAAAAGTGTCCAGCGAACTCCTGCCAGCTTTGACCAATAGGTCGCCGTGCGCATGAATCCTGAAAGAGAAAAGGAACTCGTCATACCGGGTCACAAGAAAGCAAAATAATGCTAATAACGCTGACGCGCGGTGACTGTTTGAAAAATGATCAGGAAAACCGTCAGCGACGGCTATTTCTCCATGATCTTGAGGTACTGTTCCGTTTCAAGGTCATAGATCGACATCTTGTCTACCCAGATGTAGTCCGGGTAACCAAAGTCGGTATTGATGATTACCCCTACAATGGTGATCACGTACCTAAAGTGAACCTCATGGCGGGGCAGGTTGCTCATGATTTTTTGAACCTCTCCATTTACGAGTTTGGTGAAAGTGACGAGAGGTACTTTGGAATCCAGGATTTCCCCCTTGTGTTTTAAGGCGAGCTGCTCCAGTGTCTGTTCCTGGTAGTCAGGCTCGCGGGGATCCTGGACCTTGAGGGTGCCTTTCTCCAGTTTGCCAAGGGCAGCCACCAAGGCTCCGCAGCAGGTGGTGACTTCATGCTGGCCTTCCCGGTGAAGCATTCCCCATCCACTTTCTTCCGAATACCCAATGTGTGGTCCCACCAGCAAAAGGGCCGCGCCGCTGTCGGGCACGTGATGCGCATAGGCACTCAGCCCGGTAAGCCCGGTAAACGGCAGACCCCCAAGGCCACCAAAATTGAATGGCCCTTTCACCATATGTTCATTGAAGGGACTCTTTGTGTTGAGCACATCATCCACACATGTAGACTGGCCCAGGAGAATCGTCTCCGGTTTGATCCGGTGGACCGCATAAAGGAAGAAAAGCAGGGAGTCTGTGTATTGCTCGAAGGTCACCGCACCCGGGAACATGGTCCGAATGCCATCCCGGATCTTTCGTTCTGTTTCGTCGGGAAGCTTTGTAACAGCAGGTTTTCCGCGATCCGGTGCACATGAAAACATCAAACCAATGAGCGCAGCGAATACCAGCACGATTGGCCGGAATCTTCTGTAAGAGACCATTTTCAGGAGCATAAGGGTTTCGTGGGCTGGTCAAACAACCCGTCACTAAACTATCACCGCCAGGTCCCTCCCCACATGACTTTGATCAGAATCAAACCCGACAAAAGGCAGTCATACTTAAGTGGCACTCCCCTGAGTGGCAAGCCTCAATTTCCCGGTCAATCCTCTCCCTTCTCTTTTCCGTTGATGTATTTGCACATCTTGGCAGCATGGGCATTCAGGATGTTGGCCATCCCGTCGTATTGGCCGAATACACCCTTGGACTCCTTGAAGATTAACGGTGAACTGTAATACGTTCTGGTTCCGCAGTAGAACTGCCCAAGATTCTTGGCTTCCGGATCGGTCCCTTCCGTGCGCACGGGGTTAGGACCGAGCATCATAGTCACTACCGCATTGACCCCGTAGTCATCCTTGGTTTGCTTGAGTTTGCGCGTGCAGATATAAACCACCACCACAGCATCAACACCAAGTCCCTTGGCGAGTTCATATCCCAAACTTGAAGTCAGTTTGCGATTAGCGGACAAGACACCTCCCTGGAAATTGGCTATCGATGATTCATCATCTCCCTCGTTGGCGACAAAGAACTCGCGGTACCCCTTTCCCAAGGGGGAAACTTTCAGCGTAGAGACGGAAGCGGTGGCCACCTGTGAGATAAAGCCACCGGTTGCATTGCGTTTGGTAATCGTTGTCTTTTCTTTCTTGGCCGACTCCTGGCTGAACCCAAAGAAGAAGTCAATCTTCTCATCGGTATCAAGGAATTCGGACGGGGTCAACAGGTCGATCCCGTTGTCCTTAAATGACTTTTTCAGTGCATCGATGCTCTTGTCATAAAATCCGTTGACCTGCATTTGGCCCATCGCGTCAGAGGTCCTCCATACAGCAGCCGTCACAACCGAACTTTGAGCACCTCCCGTGGTCTTGCCCTTGCCTGGATCGTACAAGTAGTAGCTGATCAGGGCAACGCGCTTTGGCTTGGGGTTAACCAACTCCATGTTGGCGCTGTAACCCGAGCCATTGGAGTTTCTTCCTTCAGAAGGGAAGTCAAACCTGACCTTGATCTTTTCGGGATTGGCGGTCTCGGTGGCAAATTCAGTGGGATCGTTGTTGAGCCCGGTGGCCTTCATGTCTGCGCCGTTGGCGACGAGGGCATTGACAATTTCTTCATTGGGCGCCGGCTGGCGTACGGCCCACATGAGCGGCGTCCACTTGTTGTTGTCCAGGGCTTCCATGTCAGCCCCTTTGTCCTTCAATAGTTTGACAATATCATAGGCACTACCCATGGTCAGGATGTTCATGTTCCTGTACCAGTCAGGGACTTTCATTCCGGCCTGCTCATAGTAGGGAATATTGGTTTGAATGTTTGCCGATCGTTGTTCCACCGGGATCCAGGTAAAGGCCACTTCGTGAATGATGTTGCCGCCCGTCGCCGCGTTTATGAAATCAGTTTTCGCCCCGGCGTTCAATAATAGCTCAACACATTCCTTGCAGTTCGTCCCGCCTACCGCATTCTGCAAGGCCGAAAATTTTATCGAAGTAGCGTTGCCCATCTTGGCGAGTTGATCTTCGTAGGCCTTTACCAGGTACTTGTTCGCTTTCTTTCCTTTCGCCTTCTCATCCTCGAGCGCCTTCCGCACGCCTGCCGCCATATCCACCTTCACTTCAGCGACCTTGTTGGGATCGGCACCTGCCTTCAACAGCATCTTCATGACCTCCATGGAATAATGTCGGGACGCGGCCACCAGCGAGGGGTAGTCGCCACCATTGGCATCAGCGCCTTTGCTCAGCAAATACTCAGTAAGCTCCGGCGACAAGTAGGCCACTGACAAGGGGGTTTGACCTGATGCATTCTTGTAATTCACATTGGCGCCGCCATCCACTTGTTGTTTTGTTGCGGCAAGATCACCGGCCAGGCAAGCCTTGATTAAGGCGTCATTGTCCTGGGCACAAAGGCTCAACGACATGGCCAGAAATAATGAAGTTAGAAATGGTTTCATGACAAGGGGGTTTAGGGGTGGAAGTGAGTATGAAGTTATTGCTTTTATGACGGAAACAAGCAGAAATCAGCTTCGTGTCTAAAAAGCGCTTCCACTGCTGGAAATTGTCAAACCGGGTAACCAAATTTCAACTACTCGCTGCCTGGCAAAGTGAACAAATCGGTATATTGATCAACCAAAACCTTAACCTATGGATGACCAGCAAATTCCCTCCGCACCCGGTTCCGCTGAAGTGAAAATCGAGCTCAATCGTGATGCGCTCTTCTACCTCCTGAATGCCGGGAAGTGGGCCAAGTTCCTCGCGATCCTTGGATTCATATTTATCGGCTTTCTGGTGATCCTGGGGTTCGCCGCGGGTTCGCTCCTTTCATCGGTCAGCCGACAAAGTGCCTTGCCCTTTCCAAGCTACCTTTTTGGATTGATCTACCTGATAATTGGTGCTATCTACTTCTTCCCCGTGCATTATCTCTACAATTTTGCCTCCCTTGCGTACAGCGGGATCCGTGATAAAGACAGCAGCAAGATTGGCCAGGCCATTCTCAACCTCAAATCACATTATAAATTCCTCGGAATTCTCGCCATCGTCTCCCTGGCGCTCTACATTTTCGTGCTATTCATAATACTGGCCGTTGGCGCCGGTCAATTCCTGGGTAACTCAGTCAATACCTGACTATAATTTACACAAGCCTTACTCCTTCACTCTATGAGACAGTTTTTCACCTCCCTCCTTTGCCTTTCTTGCTTCATCAGTTTTTCCCAAACGCCGATAACCCCTGAGCGGCTTTGGCAGCTAAGCCGTGTGTCACCGCTGGGGATTTCACTAGATGGCAAACAAGTCATCTATTCAGTGAGCACACCGGATATGTCGCAAAATAAAAGTAGCCGGAAAACCTACACGATTTCGCTCCAGGGTGGCCAGCCTGCCGAACTCACCAGCGCGGTTGGACTAATTGCCAACAAATCCATCTCACCTGACGGAAAGTATTCGCTCAGCACCAAGGAAGTGAAAATCAACAAAGTCTACGGCAGTGACTTCTACCCGGAGCTCGACAAATCCAACGTGCAGATCTATGATGGTCTAAACTACCGGCATTGGGATACCTGGGAAGATGGTTCATTTAGCCATGTCTTCGTGCATCCAATCGTGAACGGCGTGGCGGGTGAAGGCAAGGACCTCATGCCCGGTGAACCTTATGATTGCCCACAGAAGCCATTCGGCGGTGACGAAGACTACACCTGGAGCCCGGACAGCAAGAAAATCATTTATGTGACCAAGAGAAAAGAAGGTACAGCTTATGCGACCAGCACAAACACCGACCTCTATGAATTTGATCTTGCCACCGGAAGAACCACGAACCTGACCGAAGACAACAAAGGCTACGACACCAACCCATCCTTTTCGACCGCCGGTACGCTTGCGTGGCTCAGCATGAAACGCGATGGCTACGAATCCGACAAGAATGATCTGAAGATTCGGTCCAACGGTGTGACAACCAACCTTACCCAGGGCTGGGATGAGTCAGTACTGCATTATGAGTGGAGCACGGATGGAAAAAAACTTTACATCATTGCTGCGGTCGATGGTACACTTCAGCTTTTTGAAGTCGATCATCCCGACGCAACGAAAAAAACTCCGACGGTTAAACAGCTCACTCGCGGCGAGTTTGACATCACCGGGTTCGGTGGCCAGTCGGGACAAACGATGGTGGTATCACGAACAGATATGAATCATGCCGCAGAACTCTATACAGTCAACCTGTCCAACGGTCAACTGACACCCCTTACGCACGTCAATGATGCAGCCTACTCGTCCATCGCTACGAGCAAAGTGGAAAAACGCATGGTACCCACCACCGATGGCAAGCAAATGCTGGTGTACGTGATCTATCCGCCCGGCTTTGACGCCTCAAAGAAATATCCAACCCTGCTCTATTGCCAGGGTGGTCCACAATCTGCCTTAACACAGTTCTACTCGTTCCGGTGGAATCTTCAACTCATTGCAGCAAACGGATACATTGTCGTTGCGCCTAACCGTCGGGGAATGCCGGGTCATGGTGTGGCGTGGAATGAGAAGATCAGCAAAGACCATGGCGGACAGGCCATGGATGACTACCTCTCCGCGATTGACGCCGTATCGAAAGAGCCATTTGTGGATAAGGGACGCCTGGGGGCTGTGGGTGCCAGCTACGGGGGATATTCCGTTTTCTACCTCGCCGGTATTCACAACAATCGTTTCAAGACGTTCATCGCTCACGATGGAATATTCAATTTCAAAAGCATGTATGGCAGCACCGAAGAGGTCTTCTTCTCCGATTGGGAATATGGCGGCCCCTATTGGGACAAGTCCAATGCCGTAGCACAAAAGTCCTACACACAATTTGATCCGAGCAACCTGGTGGAGAAATGGAATACGCCCATCCTGATTTTCCATGGTGGTCACGACTACCGCGTTCCGGAAACGCAGGGCTTTGAAGCTTTCCAGGCGGCGCAACTGCGCGGCATAAAAAGCCGACTGGTTTATCTACCGACCGAAAACCACTGGGTCCTCTCAGCGCAAAATGGCATGGTGTGGCAGCGGGAGTTCTTCAAATGGCTGAGTGAAACGTTGAAGTGAAGAGAACTGCCCTCGCAAAATAACAGTGATCAGTTCGCCGAAAGATTTAATTCACGGTTTACAAGAGCCGGATTGTCGGTAATGATGCCGTCAACCCCTAAGTTGTATACCCGACGGATGTCTTCAGGCTCATTGACGGTCCAGGTGAAAACTTTCAGTTTCTTTGCTTTCAATGAAGCGACCATCGTTGGAGAAAGGTAATGGTAATTGACGGCCATTCCGGCAATGCCCTCGACGATGGGATATCGGCCCCAGTGAAATTCCCGGCTGTAATACGAGCGAGGCCATGAAAGCGTGCCATAAAGCAACTGGTAATACGTGATGTCAGGCGCTATACGGTGAAGCTCTTCCAGGTACTTGTATTCAAATGATTGTACGATCGTCCAATGCTCTGCCCCGTGATTTCGGATTACATCGACCACCCCGGCCACCAGGTTTTCATAGTTCCCTTCCTTCGGCCACTTGAGTTCAATCAGTACGGTGCGTTGGCCCCTGACAAGGTCAAGCACTTGAGAAAGTGTGGGGACTTTTTCTCCCGCAAACTTCTGCCCAAACCAGCTTCCCGCATCCATCTGTGCAATTTCTGCATAGGTCAAATCGGCAATGAGGCCTTTGCCATTGGTTGTGCGGTCCACGGTGTTGTCATGCATCACCAACACAGTATCATCCTTGGTAAGGTGAACATCGAGTTCAATGATACTGGCCTGCTTCATGCCCTCAGCAAAAGCAGCAAGCGTATTTTCCGGTGCCTGGGCGCTGAAACCCCGGTGACTGATAACGACCGGGTGGATCATTGCGCCACTTTGGATTTCAGATGACAACATCTTGAACCGAAGGTAGGGAAAGGCCAAGGCACCGGCGATGCATATGACCAGGGTCAACAGAAGCAGTAGGACCACTTTGGTATCAACGTATTTGGGTTTCAATGGACTTGGGTGTCAGTGTATTTAAGTGCCCGTGTGTCTGAGTATCCATGTGCTTGGGCGCGAAGTTATTCAGAAAATATTCCGGTTCGAAGGTACAAAAGCAATCTTGGTTGAAGATCGGTTCATGTTGAGCAATAACTGCCATCTCATTTGGTGATGATTGGGGAACAGTTGAATTGCCAAAAGGTGGCTTCCTGATTTTTTGTGCTATTTTGGTTCTATGCAGGACACTACCCCAGGATCAGCGGGTCGAATGGTGCGGGTTTGGAGAAACCTGAACAAAGGAATGGAACTGGCCTGGGCTGCATCACCGCGCTCGCTCATCTGGTATTCTTCACTGGGAATTGTCAATGCGGCCATGGCACCCACTGCGGTGTATCTTGGCTCACAACTGGTGAACCGGATTGCCGAGGCTCGTCTGCATACGATCACCCTGACCGACATGATTCCCATCCTTGCCGGGTTGTGGATTACTGCAACTATCCAGCGTGCCCTTGGCGCTTATATGGGATATGGCCGAAGTCTCTTCGTCAGAAGGGTCGAGTTGGAAGCTGAACGCAGGCTTCTCCGGCAAGCTTCAAAAGTTGACCTCGGACACTTCGATAACTCCAACTGGCATGATCGTCTTTCGCGGGCGCGCCGCGATGTGTCCTGGCGCCCGGGTGATCTCACCTGGTCCGTGCTGGGTCTTTCCGGAAACCTCATCTCCATCATCCTCATGGCTTCCCTGCTGGCCAGCCTCCATTACGTGCTGGTTATTCTTGCGATCGGCGCCGCTGTCCTCTCGCTGGCTTTGGAAAGTCGTGTGACCTCGAAACTCTACGCATTCTACTACAAGGAAACTCCCGAAGAACGTGAGCGCAGTTACCTGGCTGACTTGCTCGTTCAACCACGAAACACGAAAGAGATCCGGGCCTATGTACTCTCTGACTACCTGCTCGACCGACATGCCCGCCTGTCTGAATACTTGTACAAACGAAGAGCGGAAATGTATCGGTCTGGAACAAGAATGGCCGTGCTCAGCGGACTCGTAGCCGGCACTACCCTGGCCGGGGCTTACTTGTTTGTCGCCATACAGGGCGCGTCCGGATTAATTGACCCGGGTGGCGTTGTGCTGGTCATTGGCGCATTCGCCTCGGTATCAGGGACACTCGGTCTTGTCTCGAGCACCTTCGTCGCCGTGGATCAACACACCACTTTTCTTGACGACTACTTTTCCTTTCTCGCTATTGAGCCGCTGGTTCCCGCTCCAGAAGCAAAGGTTCCACGGGATGGGAACAAGGACCATGGCATTGTATTTGAAAATGTCGGGTTCACGTACCCGGGCGCCACTGAGGCCGCCGTCACCGGGCTGTCGCTTTCCATCCGACCTGGACAGTTAGTCGCCCTGGTGGGTGAAAACGGTGCCGGAAAAAGTACGCTGGTGAAACTCCTCCTGCGCTTCTACGACCCGGACCAGGGTGCTGTCAAACTGGATGGAGTAAACCTCAAAGATCTTCATCCCGAAACCCTCCGGAGCAGGATCGGGGTTTTGTTCCAGGATTACGCCAGCTACGAGCTCACCATCCGCGAGAATGTATTGATGGGACGTCCCGATGTCCCGCCTGACGATGAGCGGGTGATGAAAGCCCTGCGTGATTCAAGAAGTGAATGGCTCGTGAGCAAAATGCCCAAAGGACTGGATTCAAAAGTGGGACGACTCTTTGAAGGCGGCCACGACCTGTCGGGTGGTGAGTGGCAACGCCTCGCCCTGGCCCGCATCATGTACCGCGACGCGGATATCTGGATCCTCGACGAACCTACTTCCGCCATGGATCCGGAAGCCGAAGCCGCCATCTTCACCGAGTTGAAAGAGAACCTTCGCGGCCGCATGGGCATTGTCATCTCCCACCGCTTTTCCACCGTCCGGATGGCCGACAAGATCGCGGTTATCGACGGTGGACGGGTAACCGAGTTCGGCAGCCACGAAGAACTGCTGAGCATTGGCGGAAGATATGCCCAACTATTTGAACTACAGGCGAAGGGGTATCGATGAACTCAATTCGCAACCAGGCTGCTTACTTCTGTCGTCGCGCGTAAGCAATTATGGCCGGTACTGCAATGATTACCCAGACTACATTAATGAATGTATTGGCAAACGCAGAGTAGTAGGCAGAATAAATGATGAGAAATATCCCTCCCACCAGGTTCAACAATAGAAATGCGAGCGAAGTTGATGTCAGCTTCTGGTAACTATTCAAACCATAGGCAGCGACCACCATTACGGAGCCGGTCCAGCCGATGATGTTGATGAGTACTTCCATTGATTTTGCAATATACACAGTCTACTGTACCCGTAGTTACCTATCGGTTGTGGGTGCAAGGCTTGATGTTGTATATTTAGTAATCCTGATCACCCTCGGAACTGTTTCCTTTTGGCGCGGCTGCCTGCTGGTAGTTCGCTAATCCTGAAAGGCCGTTGCCGTTACGTGCCCGGGAATTTGCTGAAACCGGTCCATGAAATTTTCTGCTGAAAACATACTGCTATTAGGCTCCATCCTGCTCTTCCTCAGCATCGTGGCCAGCAAGACATCGTTCAAGCTGGGAATTCCGACACTGATCTTATTCCTGATTGTTGGCATGCTGGCCGGCTCGGATGGCCCAGGCGGAATCTATTTTGATGATCCGAAGACGGCACAATTTATGGGTGTCATCGCCCTTACCTTTATTCTTTTTTCGGGAGGCCTCGAAACAAAACTCGAAAGCATCCGGCCCATTGTCAAAGATGGCGTCGCCCTATCCACCCTGGGTGTTCTGATTACTGCCCTTACCACAGGCACGTTTGCCGCCTATCTGCTCGACTACCCGCTTTCGGAAGGACTGCTTTTGGGGGCCATCGTATCGGCAACGGATGCGGCGGCTGTATTTTCTATCCTTCGCACCAAAAACCTGGGATTAAAAGGGAACCTCAGGCCCCTGCTGGAATTCGAAAGCGGCAGCAACGACCCCATGGCATTCTTCCTCACCATCAGCTTTGTTGAAATCGTCAATCACCCGGAGATGTCAATGCTGGTCCTGATCCCCAAATTTCTCCAGGGGATGACCCTCGGAGCGCTTTGTGGATTTGGTGCAGGCAAACTGATGCTTTGGATTGTCAACAGCATCCAATTGGATGTTGATGGCCTCTATCCCGTGCTCGTGCTTTCCCTGGTGTTCTTTACATTCTCTTTTACCGACTGGATCGGGGGCAACGGATTCCTGGCGATCTACGTCGCCGCCATCCTGCTGGGCAACAGTTCATTCATCCACAAGAAGAGCCTGATCCGGTTCTTCGACGGCCAGGCCTGGCTCATGCAGATCATGATGTTCCTTACGCTCGGCCTGCTGGTGTTTCCTTCGCAGATGGTTCCTATCCTCGGTGAAGGAATATTGATTTCTATTTTCCTCATGCTCGCTGCACGGCCCCTCGCCGTATTCATCTCCTTGATGCGGGCCTCTGACATGAATGTACGGAAGAAACTATTTGTCTCGTGGGTGGGTCTTCGGGGCGCGGCCCCAATTGTCTTTGCCACCTATCCCCTCATCGCCGGCGTTCATTACGCTTCTACCATCTTCAACCTCGTCTTTTTCATTTCGGTTTCCTCCGTGGTTTTACAGGGTTCAACCATCGCCGTCATGGCGCGTTGGTTGCACGTCGCTGTGCCCGAGAAGCTTCGACGCAAGTTTCCGCTCGACCTTGAGCTAAAGGATAATTCCAAGTCATTCAGCATTGAGCTGGATATCCCCGACCAGGCGCCCAGTGTGGGTAAGCCGATTGTCCAACTCAAGCTGCCGCCTTCCTCCATGATTGTCCTCATTCACCGGGGAGGCAAATACCTTACACCCAGCGGTGACACCATCATCCAGGGCGGCGATCACCTGCTCCTCCTCGCTGAAAGTCAGGAGGCTTCTGGTGCTATTTATGAGACCTTCGGAGTCAAACCTGATCATGCCTGACGCTTCTTTTATTTTCAAAACAGACCGTCTGGTACTGCGCAAACTGTCGCTCGATGACGCGACATTCATTCTCGAACTCGTCAACACTCCCGGTTGGCTGAAATACATTGGTGATCGGAACGTGCATTCCATCGAAGATGCCAGGGCCTATCTCGGGAATGGTCCCTTGAAAAGCTATCGGGAAAATGGGTTCGGATTGTGGAAGGTCGAGTTGAGTGGCCAGCCGATCGGCATGTGCGGAATTCTCAAACGTGCAGAACTCAATCTGCCCGACCTTGGGTTTGCCTTTCTTCCGGCGTATAAAGGATTGGGTTACGCCCACGAAGCCGTAGCAGCAACCTTATCCTATGCCTGTGAGGTTCTTCGGCTATCCAAGTTGAGCGCCATTGTGCAGGCCGACAATGCCCGCTCCATCGCACTTTTGAAGAACAATGGCTTTGTGCGCGTGGGGAATTTTTCGTTTCCGGGGAAAGAGGAAGTGTTGGAACTTTATGAAACCAATTAAAGACAGTTAGTGAAGTTTGAAAACCACTGGCAGCAAGAATTCTTGTTCCACTTTTCTTCGAACAAACTGACCTCTGCTCTTCATTACCATCCAAGTACCTTTGTATTGATTGACAACCAAGAGGGCCATTTTATCGCATTCTGGTTCAAGCCCTTTCGCTACCCTGGATCGAATATGTCCGTCCGGTTGCACTATGATCTGAACAATAACCAAACCTGAAATTCCTTGTCGCCTTGCTGATTCGGGATATACCAAGTTGTCAACCAGGTGGCTGTAAAATGAATTCAAATCCAGTTGCATTACTTTTTTGTACTTGTATTGTTTACCGACTGAATCATAACTCACTCCCTTTACCAGCTTATTCCGCTTGTAATGCTCTTCAAAGGCTAGCCTACCATCTGAAAAGTGGCCCTTCCAGATGCCTTCCTTGAATCCATTGGCAATTTGTCCAGTTTCATAGGATACTGGATCATCCCCAATACCAACGTAGATCCCATTACCTGCCGTTACTAGCTGATTCCCAAGACTGTCCCAGAAGCTTTCAAGTCTTTTTCTAAAATCGGGTTCACCATCATCATCATAAGTAACTACCTCTTTGATTTGTCCATTCCTGTACCATCTCGTCCATTTTCCTTGATACTGATTTGCCTGAAAATTGCCCTCCGCCCGAGGTCTACCATTGTCGTAGTATAATCGAAATACCCCATTACGCGTATAAAGGTACTTGTCAAAGAAAGTGCTATACTCTGCGAGAGTATCATTCAAATAGTATTTCTCCACATGAAGTTTGACTTTGTCATTTGGGTCCATCCGGACCACTCGGTAATAACTGGCCTTGGCAGAGTCAACAGTAAATCCAAATTCATCAATATATTCTCGGTCATTCTTTTGAGCCTCTGCAAATGGAGCATCCAGCAAAACAACCAATGCCAAAATCAACCCTGCACCTAGCGATTGGTTGGTCATAACCCGCAGCATACTTGTCCTCCGAGATGATTATTTCATCTTGTTCCATGCTGCCTTAACCTCACCTGCCCTCTGCGCCAGTCGGGCAACCGCCTCTGTCGACGCGTTCGTTGGTCCGGCATCCGCGCTCTGCAGCACATTCAGCATATGCAACATCTTCTGCTGCAGGCCGACCACCGTCTCCTTCTCCAGCGGCGACTCGCCTATTCCACCATACAGGAAGTCACCACCATCGGGATCACCGGCACCACGGAAAGCGACGATCGCTTCCTTTTGCCCCGGCTTCCACTTGCGCTTGGCATTGGCCAGCGCCGCATCAATTTCTTCACGCACGGCTTGTAACTGCCCGTAACCATCGTACATACTCAAGGACAAGTCCGTCTGGGTTTTCAGGTCTGCGTCGCTGATGGTGACGCGCGGATCGAGCCGAACGGTCACCGACTTCTCCTGGGATTTTCCGTCCACCGTCAAGCGCACACGATAGGTTCCCGGATGCACATAAGGTCCCTGCGGTCCGCTCGGGGTATTGTGATACACGGCCGCAATCGAGAAACCACGTTCGGTGGCCTTCGGATCAGTATAACGAAGGTCCCAATAAATGCGGTGGTGCCCTCCGTCAACCCGTACGGACTGGCTTTTTCTGAACCAATACGTAGGATGACCGACCCTGACCGTGTCGATCTTTTCCGGAACATCCTTGCTCGAGTAGGCCCTGACCAGCCTGCCCTGGGCATCCAGAATTTCAAGCTTCACCTCAGCAGCCGGCTTCGACAAATGATAATCCAGGGCAATGCCGTCGGGAGGATTTTGCCCGGTAGGTTCTTCGGGAGGAAGTGGCGTGTCCAGGAACATGTTGAACCGCACCCGGGTCGCCAGTGAAGGTGAAAACAAGTGTGATTCTGCTGCTGAAGCCGTGGCTATTTCGCGGAGTGGGCTCAAGTCATCTAGGATCCAAATTGAACGCCCGTGCGTGCCCACAACCAGGTCATTCTCATGCACCACGAGGTCCCGAATACTGGAGGCCGGCATGTTTTGCCTCAACGAATGCCAACGCTCGCCATCATCGGCCGAGAAATATACTTCCCGCTCTGTGCCTGCAAAGAGCAAACCCTTTTGCCGCACGTCTTCCCGAACCACATTGACAGGTCCAAAAGCATGCATCCCGACCGTGATCTCTTTCCAGGTGGCGCCGCCATCGTGCGTGCGGAAGATATGAGGGCGTTGGTCATCCTTCCGGATCGCATTGACGGAAACATATGCGGTATTCTTGTCAAAGTGACCGGCGTCGATCTGGGAGATTTTGTCCCATGACTTGAGTTCGGACGGCGTCACATCCTTCCAGTTCTTTCCCCCATCAGTGGTCACATGGACCACGCCATCGTCAGTACCCGCCCAGATAATATCCTTGTCAAGCGGCGATGCGGCCACGCTATAAATCACCGCGCGCTGCGGCATCGTGTTCATCGCCTCGGTTTTGAAATCGCCTACGCTGGCAGGCACCTCGGGTTGAACCCGCGTCAAGTCGGGTGAAATGATATCCCACGACTGGCCACCATTGGTGGTGCTCCACAACACATTCGTGGCAAATAGCAGTTGATCCGGGTTGGCCGGATGGAATAGCAAGGGCAGTGTACGCAGCATCCGGTATTTGCCTGAACGCAGTGCTTCAGGGGCGACATTCTGGGTCTGGCCGGTTTTCTTATTGAACCGTACTACCCTGCTGCCATAGATAAGATGAGGGTTCTTTGGATCAGGAGCCACATAGGCATATTCATCGGCACCCACACCCATCCAGTCACGAAATGAAATTTGCCCGCCGTTGCCACGACTCAGTACACCAATCGCGCCACTTTCCTGCTGCCCGCCATAAACCATGTAGGGGAACTGGTTGTCCGCGGATACATGGTAAAGTTGCGCCGTTGGCTGGTTGTACCATGAACTCCACGTCTTTCCTCCATTGACCGTTATAGTAGCGCCCTGGTCGGCCGCAAAAATCATGATGTCCGGGTGCCGGGGGTTGATCCATATGCGATGGTAATCATCGCCGCCGGGTGCGCCTTTTAAAGATTGCCAAGTCTTACCTCCATCGATCGATTTGTACGAAGCAACATTGGCGACAAAAACAACATTATGGTTGGTCGGGTGTACTTTGATTTCCGCGAAGTCACTGCCCCGGCCCCAAAGACGTCCATCACCGGTTACCATGGTCCAACTTTCACCAGCATCATCGCTCCGATAGATGCCTCCGGTTTCCCGTGCATCCACGGTAGCGTATAGCCGCTTGGAGTTGTTGGGAGAAATGGCAAACCCGATCCTGCCCAATCCTTGCGCAGCACCTGGCAACCCTTTCTCTAACTTCTTCCACGTAGTTCCACCGTCTGTAGACTTGTACAGGCCGCTGTTCTTCCCGGAAAAGGAGCTGTTTTCCCACGGACCTTCCTGGTGCTCCCACATATCGGCATACATGACCGTGGGCGAGGTGGGATCAAACTCTACCTGGATGCAACCGGTATGATTATTAATATAAAGTACTTTCTCCCAGGTGCGTCCACCGTTGGTAGACCGGAATACTCCGCGCATCTCGTTGGCACCATAAGGATGGCCGAGACCAGCAGCGAAGACAATCTCCGGGTTAGTGGGGTGAACGACCACACGCCCTATTTGCTGCACATCTTCAAGGCCAATGTTTGCCCATGTTTTCCCGCCATCACTCGATTTGAACATGCCGTCACCCACAGAGAGATCGGGACGATGCAATCCTTCACCGGTGCCCACATAAATAATGTTCGGGTCACTGGGCGAAACCGCCACATCGCCCACGGAGCCGGTGGAGACGTTATCGAAAACCGGCTTCCACGTACGGCCATAATCGTCCGTCTTCCAGACCCCGCCATTGTTGACACCGATGTAAAAGACGTTGGGCTGCATGGGGATACCCACCGCGCCAACCGTTCGGCCTGCCCGGTGAGGACCAATCATCCGGTAGCGGAGATCCTGGAAGGAAGTTGGGCTGATGGATTGGGCAAGACCATTGAGGCCCACCAAAAGAAAGAGGGAAATGATGGTGATTTGTTTCATAAGGGAAATAGAAAAGTCAGGTGTTGATCTAGTGATTCTAAAAAGTAGGCAATGATTCCAAGACCTGCAAGCATTAGCGCGGCTCCGGCTATCCAATGAGGCGGGCGGCAAATTGGGCAATCCATGCTGATCGGCTAGTTTTGCAGTGATGAAAAAACGATATGTTTTCCTGGCGATCCTGGTTGGTATCATTGTCCTGGTGTCGGGTCTTTGGGGATATCGGGACATTCCTCTCGAGGTGCTCAAAGGGAAATATGCCAATGAGCAATCCAGGTTCATCTTTATCAGGAACATGCCGGTGCATTTTCGCCTGGAGGGAAATCCTTCAGACACTATTCCTCTCCTGCTTCTGCATGGGACCGGCGCCAGCCTGCACACCTGGGACGGATGGGTCAACGAAATGCAGAAGACCGAGCGGATCCTCCGGCTTGACCTTCCCGCATTCGGACTAACCGGTCCAACCTCGGATGGTCAATACTCCATGGAAATATTCAACGATGTTGTTACCCAACTCCTGGATTCCCTCGGCTTGAAAAGAGTCGACATAGCCGGGAATTCCCTGGGTGGGTACATCGCCTGGTATGTGGCCTTACATCACCCGGAGCGCGTACGAAAGCTGGTACTGATCGACGCAGTGGGATACCCGATTGAAAACACTCAGAAGCCCATCGCCTTCCGGTTGGCGGCCGTACCCGTGATCAACAAAATCTTCACGTACATAACTCCGCGGTTTATTGTCCGCAATAGCATCCTGGATCTCTATGCCGATAAGTCAAAGGTCTCCGAGGAGTTGGTGAATCGCTACTTTGAATTATCGCTCCGGGCCGGCAACCGGCAAGCCTTTCTTGACCGCGCCAGATCATTCACACCCGATTCATCCTACTTGCTTATCAATGCCATTACACAACCCACACTAATCTTATGGGGGGAGGAAGATCGTTTCGTACCGTCCACCTTGGCGACCCGTTTCCATGAGGACTTGCCGCATGATACACTGGTCATCATGCCCAATAACGGTCATATGCCCATGGAGGAATCACCTGCTGCTTCAGCAAGAATCGTGATGAAATTCCTCGAAGATTCACAATAAGCCTGTGTGCGGTATTACTTCGCGATCACGGGTTGCGTCCATGCCATCTCCACATCCCCTTCCTGGAAGGGATTCACTTTCACTTTCGTGGAAGTAATCCTGGCCCGTACAAACAAATAGTCCGGCGTAACGTGAAAGCGGGCAGTGGTCCCGTTGATTTTCTCCAGCGTCGTCGAGGCGGTGGCTCCCTTCTTGGCGCCAATAAATTCAATAACGTATTCTACGCCGGGTTCAGCCTTGATGGCAAGGTCAATCGTGTTCTTGCTGAACTCCAGTTTCTCCAGCACTACACCCGTGCTTGAATAGAAATCGCCTGCTTCGAGGGCCTTCACCAACGACGCCGCTGACAGAGAAGTGGAACGAACCATTACCCATCCCCGGCCGGCGTTACTGAACGCGGATCCAAATTCATGGTAGTTATGACTGTCGTCGGTAGCCAGCCCGAACATCAGCGGCTGGTTGCGCAACCGGTAAGCCACGTTAATCCGGTCCCACATCACCTCCATGCCCGGCCGAAGGCTGTCACCATAATTGTGCACCAACGGATGCCCGTTGTAAACTTCAAAGAACCGTTCACCTTTCAGGTCAATCATATCTTGTACCGTTATGCTGTATCCGAAGTTGGGGTGGTTGATATGCGGGAACATGGGCACGCCCGACTTCTTCCGCTGCGCCAGCACCGCATCCACTGCGTGCTGCATGATCTCTTTCACACTGTTTCCGGTCTGTGCGCCAATCAGGGTCTGTATATTGGTGGCGTTCACATGCACATATTTGTCGCCAAATTTGGAGGTGATTTCCTCTGATTTAACGATAAGGAAATTCTTGTCTTCAAAGAGAGGACGGTACTCGTCCAGTGTCTTGAGACGAACGGAAATGCGTCCGCTATCTGCCTTGTAGACCGCCAGTTTGGGAAAGCGCTTCAGGTAGGCGATGAAGCTGTCTTCATAAAGCTTGCTCCGCTGAATCTTTGTCCATTTCTCTCCCTCCTGGAACGTGTTGTGGTCAGACAATCCGACAAACTGGTAGCCATGGGTTTTGTACCAGTCCATGATCATCTCCGGAAAGTCATCGCCGTCACTCCAGTAGGAATGGGTGTGCAGGTTTCCTTTATACCACTGCGTTGCAGGTTGCGCGTTTGCCGATAGCACAGAAATCGCAATGCCCACGGACCACAAGACCAATCTCATCCTCTTCATAAATGAACCCTCAAATACTATTTACTTGCTCCTACTTGTACTTTTTTACGCCCTTCAACATTTCCGGTGTCGCTGGCACAAGGCTGACGGCATATCCCCCGCCTTCGACCACAGGAGTTTTCAAGATGGACTTCCCGGTAACGGCAAATCGCTCAATGATATACTCCATGGGGTTGCGATCCCAGTGCGCAGCCGCGCCATCACGGTAAATGGTCGCCAGGTAAGTCTTGCCGGCATCGAGGAAGCTGAGCGGCACCACCGAAGTGCGCTTGTTCTCATCAGTAATTGATCCAATAAACCAGCTGTCCTTTCCCTTTGCCTTGCGGGCGATGGTGAGATAATCACCGGGTTCTGCTTCGATGTACCTCGAGTCATCCCAATCGACGGCTACATCCTTGATGAATTGAAAAGCATCCATGTGCGCCTCATAATTTTCTGGAAGATCCGCGGCCATCTGCAACGGGCTGTACAAGGTAACATACAACGCCATCTGCTTGGTGAGCGTCGTATGCGGGCCAAAGCCCTTCTTGCCATACTTGTCAAGCTTGATCTGGAAGATGCCAGGGGTGTAGTCGACTGGCCCTCCCATCACCCGGGTGAATGGAAGGATCGTCTCATGCTCCGGCGCATTGCCCACGCTCCATCCATTGAATTCATTGCCTCGCGTCGCTTCACTGGCCAACCAGTTGGGATAAGTTCGGTGCATCCCGGTAGGTCGGGTAGGTTCGTGCATGTCTACCATGATCTGGTATTCTGCGGTCTTGGCCGCTACGCGGTTATAATGATTGACCATCCATTGACCATCATGGTGTTCACCGCGTGGAATAATGTATCCCACGTACCCGGTCTTGACCGCGTCGTATCCATTGGTTTTCATAAACCGGTAAGCGTCATCCATACGTCGCTCATAATTGGTGACCGACGCCGATGTTTCGTGGTGCATAATGAGTTTCACTCCTTTGGAGGCTGCATAGCGATGCAATTCCTGGACATCAAAATCCGGGTAAGGCGTAACGAAATCAAAAACGTCTTCTTTCCATTTACCGAACCAATCCTCCCACCCTACATTCCAACCTTCCACCAGCACACCTTCAATTCCGTGGGCTGCAGCAAAGTCAATGTAGCGCTTGGTGTTTGCCGTTGTTGCGCCATGATGACCGTGCGGTTTAACTTTCGACCAATCGGGATTTGCTCCCACGTCCGAGGCGTTGGCATAGTCCCAGCTTGATTTTCCAACGTGCAGTTCCCACCAAACCCCAACCATCTTTTGGGGCTTTATCCAGGAGGTCTCCGGGATCTTGCATGGCTCGTTTAGGTTGAGGATAATTTTCGAAGCCAGAATACCTGCAGCGCTTTCCGCCACGATGATGGTCCGCCACGGTGTCGCAAAAGGTGTTTGCACGTAAGCCATGTTGCCAACGGCATCAGGCACGAGGGCGCTGGAAAAAGTTAAAGTGGATTTGTCGAGGTGGAGTTGCATGGCGGGGTAGTTGACCAGGGCGGCCTCATGAAGATTGATATAAAGTCCGTCATTGGATTTCATCATGAGGGGTGTTTGCACCGAGGAGGAATCGGCAATAAACCGGGCGTAGATTTCATTACTCTTGCTCACCTTAGTCACGCTGAGTGAGCTGAGCGTCGAAGTGGTATAGGGATACTCGTTGGTTTCATAATCTCCCGGGATCCAGAATGCTTTGTGATCACCGGCCATACGAAAGGCAGAAGCCTCTCCCGTTACTATAAAGTGCTGCAGGTTGGGTTGGCTGGGAAATGAGTACCGAAACCCGATGCCATCGTCAAATACCCGGAAGATAATATCCATGCGCACCGGGTCCTTCATTTTCTGTTCCAGGTGAACCGTCAATTGCCGGTAGTTATTCCGTATCTCTCTTACCTCGCCCCAAACAGGCTTCCAGGTTTCATCGGCGGCCGTCGAATCCACACCGACCACGCGAAATTGAGATGTCAGTTCACCCTGTTTCGTGCGCAGACCAAGCCCGGAAGGCAAGATCACGGCCTTACCCTTAAAATCAACCCGGTAAGACGGTGTGCCGACAGCATCAATGCTCACTTGAAGTTTCATTTGGTTTCCTGGAGAGTGTGCCCGGAGGGTCTGTGCCTGGCTGGAACAGAGTGCTCCCAATGCCAACAGCATAAAAATCAATCGAATGCGCATAACCTTGTGTTTTTCACAAGTTACTAGATGAAATTTCATTTGATCGCACGACACTGAAAAAATACGGACGTTGCAGAGTCAGTTGAAAATCCGAACTTTGACGCATCCGGACTACCCACATTGACGCTTCCGGCCAATCATCCTTATGAAAGCCATTTTCCTGACACTAGGTCTTTTGCTGAACATTGCCGCATTTGGACAGGACTCCGTTCGCGCCATACCTGACCGCAGAAACACCATCAAGATTGATCTTACCTCCCATTGGCTGTATCGACAGGCCTGGGTCGTGTCTTATGAGCGCGTGATTAACAACAGACGTTCATGGCAATTCACGGTCGGCTATCAACAGTTTCCACCCATAAGTCACTTCGGCGCTATTGCCAATGTCACTAAGGATATCAATGCGCAAGGGTTGAAGCTGGCGGGAGAGTATCGTTTCTACCTTGCCAGGGAGAACAAGTTCGCAGCGCCACATGGCATCTACCTCGGTCCGTATTTAAGCTTCAATAACTTTAGCAACAAGCGCGACATTGTTGTGGCTACCTCCAGCGGACCGGAACCGGTGAGCATGGACTCCCGGTTTGATATTATCAACGTGGGTATTCAACTTGGCTACCAGTTTGTATTCAAGGACCGTTGGACCATCGATCTATCGTTCATGGGGCCTTCCATTTCCAACTACCGCGCTCAATTCGATTTATCAGGGAACTACACCTTCAATCCCGATGATGTAACCAATGAAATCATCAAGGATCTGATCACCCGCTTTCCGGGCCTCAGCGATTTTCTGAGCAGTGGAAGCCTTAGCAAGAACGGCAAGGTGGACACCTGGGCTTATGGGTATCGCTATCAAATCCAGGTAGGCTACCGGTTCGGAGGAAAGAAGAAATCCAACTAGACCTCCTGCAGCGTCGCCGGCATCGGGATTCTTACGGAGAAGACCGATCCTTCGGCGTATACCGACTGTACCGTAATGGTGCCCTTCAGGCGGCGGACGGACTCGTTGGCTATATAAAGACCCAATCCTGTTCCCGTGGACCGGTCGTGGGCTTTATAGAACATTTCAAATACCCGCGGCAAATGTTCTGGCCGGATTCCAATGCCATTGTCCTCTACATCGATTACCCACATGCCCTCCTGTGTGCTGGCCCGGATGGTGACATAGGATTTCTTTCCCCAATCACGATACTTGATGGCGTTCGTCAACAGGTTGGAAAGCACCACTTTTAGTCGCTCCCTGTCTGTAATGATGGTCAGGTCTGAAGGTACTTCGACCCGTATGTCAATCACTTTGAAGCCTTCCATATGGGAAAGGCCAGCCAACACTTCATCCACCACCTCCCAAAGAAGAAAAGGATGAAGTTTCAGGTCGAGTCGGGAATTGCGGGAGTAGTCGAGTACCTCCCGAATAAATTCGTCCAGCACATTGGCCCGGTCGCTGATCATCTTCACGATCTCGTCTTTTTCCCTTGAATCTTTGGCCATGGCGAAAATGGACGTCAAGCCCTGGATGGAACTCAACGGCGCGCGTAAGTCATGGGAAACACTATACACAAAATAGTCAAGCTCCTGGTTGGCTTTCTCCAGCAGTTCGTTCTGAAGCCGTACCTGCTCTTCGGTCATTTTCCGTTCATGAATATCAATGATGGATCCAATAACCACCCGGAGCTCACCCGACTCGTCCGTTTTGCCAATACCGGAGTCCTGAAACCACCGGTACGTGCCATCCTTTGTCTTCAGCCTCACTTCGTTCTGATAGGGCAGCTGATTTTTTACGTGATTCATGACGGAAGCGGAGGTGCGGGCCGCATCCTCCGGGTGCACCATCGTCAGAAAAGTTTCGAGAGTTACGTGAAGCATTTCGGAAGGACTGTACCCGAGCAGGCTCCGCCAATGGTCACTGACCTCAACCCGGTTTTCCCTCAAGTACCATTCGTAGATGCCGGCACGCGTTCCCTGTAGTGCCAAGGCGTATCGCGCCTCGCTACGCCGAAGCGCCTCCGACGCTTTGGATATGGCCTGCTCACTGGTGATGAGCGACTGCTCGGACTCCCGGTTGCGGCTGATCAGAAACTGTACCACCATGAAGGTGGTGAAAAGTCCGATCACATAATTGGCCAGGAAAGTAATTTGACTGACCGATTCATCCCGTGAAGGCAAGGGCACAATATTGAAATCCCACAACCGGGCGGCAATACCCAGGGCGATGGGTAACAACCCGAAGAACAGTCGTAAGGAAAGATGATCCTCCTTGCCAAACAGAACCAATCCCGTTACCGAAGAAGCGATGAAATAGAAATATACACCCCCTACCGGGCGGTCCACGTCCGCAAACAGAAAGATCATGATATTGATCGTAATCAGGATAATGATACTGGCGGCGTGGGTGTGCTGACGGCGATTCAGCACCATAGAGAGAATGGCCACACCCGCCATCAATCCGTACCAGGGCAAGAATTCGATTAACCCGTTGAAGTAGTCAAAGACGACATAAAAGAGTGAAACCACCAGGAGCAAGAGCGCCACCTGCATGCGGAGCATGGCAAACTTATACTCCGTTCGCGACGGGATTCGCCTGGACCCAAGTAACAAGTTTCGGAATGACAACTTCATGCCTTGAATGCCTCAGCCATACCGTCAGGCGAGTTCCTTCAAACAAACCAGAAATTGATCGATATCGGCTTGGGAGACAAAAATGTGACAAGATATCCGGATGGCGTTGTGCTGCGGCAGCACCTTGACGATTATGTTCCGCTCCTTCATCCGGGCATAGACCTCACTGTTCTTTCGTTTCAGCATCTCAAAACTCACAATTCCCGTGGTCAATGATGGATTCTCCGGGCTCAGGATTCGGAGACCCTGGATCTTCTTCAACCCGTCGAGGCAGTAATTGCGCAATTGAATACAATAGGCTGACGTGTTCTGTATTCGGAGCGAAGTGTGCCAGTCCAAAGCCGCACCGAGGCCAATCAAGGTTGCCACGTTGCGCGTCCCTGAAGATTGAGTGTAGCTCTCAAATCCGTTGAACGCAAATACGGGCGGAACTTGTCCCGGAAAACCTTTTCGGAGGTATAGGAAACCGGTCTCCTTCGGGCCGAGTAGCCATTTATGTCCGCTGCTGGCATAGGCATCCGCACCGATGGCTTTGACATCTACTGGTGTAAGTCCTGGAGCCTGCGCACCGTCCACCAGCAGGAAGATTCCTCGATCAGCAGTGATCTTCGCCACGTCGGCCATAGGCATCAACAGGCCAGTAACGGTATTCACATGGCTTAGCATAACCAGCCTGGTACGGGACGTTATTGACTGCTCGATGGTGCGAACGATGGCGGCTGGATCATCCGGGGGCAGCGGTAGTTCCACCTTCAGCAGTTTAGCACCCCGGGTCTTGACCAGATACTCCAAGCCTACTTCCCCACCTCCATGTTCAAGGGTGGTGGTCAGAATTTCGTCGCCCGCATTCAATTGGAGTGCCTGGCACACCAGGCTCAATCCTTCTGTAGTGTTGCGGGCAAGGAGAACTTCCGATCGGTCTGCGTTGATGAAGCCAGCAACCTTGTCCCTCACCTGTTCCATTTGTTGTCCCAGCGGACCCCAATTCTCAGAAACAGGGTTGCGTTCAAGCGTCCACATCGCATTGACCACTGCATCAAGCACTGCCCTCGGGCTGGGGCCGAGGCTTCCGGTGTTAAGGTAGTTGCGTCCCTCCGGAACAAGAAGTTGACGCTTGATTTCTTCGGGTGATAAAAAACCTGCGGGTCCGGCTTTGGCATCTATCGCCAAGCCTTGCACAAGCCCCGCACCGGCGAGCAATCCTGCTTGTTGAATAAAGGCTCGCCGTGAAGTCATTTACTGGCTTCCAAAATTAGATTTCCACTTTTTCTATGGCCCCAATCGGAATATTCACTCCACCGCGCAACTCCACATAACCTTCGTGCAGCTCGAAGAGATTCGACTTCACCTCGACGCGCCGGCCATCCCGCAGGCGAATCAGCAACTTGATATCTTCATGGTGATCAAAGGATTCCATGGTGGCTGCCTTCAGGTCAATCAAGCGCGATGCACGATCGTATTCTTCGCGAAAGACATCGTCCTCCGGGAAATGCTCTTTGGCGATTTCATCCAGTGAAATGGGGACAAAGCGGCGTTGATCCACCTGCCAGTCCTCGAGTTGCTTATCAAACCAATCCAGGGCATCTGCATGCCACTGCATGTTCTTCTTGATCAGGCGTACGGTTTCCCACTCCACGCTGGTGTAAATGCCCTCGTCAATAACTGCCTCATACAACAATCGGGCATCGGCCATCGATATCTTTTTGTCTTTATTGGTGGCCACCGCATCCTCCGCTATTTCATAGAGCTCTTTGTCCACTTCCTTTCCATCCACGATCCGGTGTATCGGCGCATCCTTGGCTCTTTCCCATATCTCCAGTTCGCCAAGGAACCATCGCTTGGCGCTTGGGTTCCACGACATGTGGTTCAGGAGGTAGTCTACGGTATCATGTTCTACTTTGCTGTACACCCCTCCGTCAATCACGGCTTCATACATTTCTTTGGCTGTCTCCAACGAAATTTTTCCGTCGGGATCCTTCGTTTGTGCCCGCTCAGCAAGCGCGTAAAGGTCGGCATCAAACGTTTTTCCATTGATCACCTTGTAGTATCCCATAACTTAACTGGCTAACTAGAGCCGATCTCCTAATTTCACGCCTTTCAACTCTTCCTGCAGGACGAACGGCTGGTTCCGCAGTCGCTTGCCTGTGGCTTTGTAGATGGCGTTGGCGATGGCGGCGCCCGTCGGCGGGAGCGCCGGTTCACCCAACCCGGTCGGGTCAATACCATTGTCCACAAAGTGGACGTCAATTTCTGGAACTTCTTTCAATCGGATAAGCCGGTAAGCATTGAAGTTGAGCTGCTCGGCCGCTCCTTGTTTGAAAGTGAGGTTGCTGAACATGGCATGACCCATCCCATCCACAATACCGCCCCTCACCTGCTGTTCAGCACCGCTCTTGTTGATCACAATGCCGCAATCCACCGCCGCATGAATCTTCTGAATAACCGGCTTTCCCTTCCGGTTTTCCACCTCGGCCACCTGGGCCACATAAGAACGGTGCGAGAAATAAACACTGAAGCCTTGTGACAAATTCTTTTTCGTACCCCAGCCCGATTTTTCAGCAGCCAGTTTAATCACTCCCTTCATGCGGTCAATGTCGTACTTGATCGCTCCAACAGGCGAAGTCTTGGCACGATCCAGCAACTTGAGCCGGAACGCCACCGGGTCCTGCTTCGCCGCTTCGGCAACTTCATCCAGAAATGACTGTTCAGCAAATGCCAGGAAGTTAGTAATGGGTGCGCGCCAAGGCCCAATGGTAATCGGCGACTTGTGCTCCACTGACTCAATCAGCAAATTATCAACCGCTCCAGACGGGAAGTTGTCTTCACGCGTGCAGTTGCCGGCATTGATGCCAACGCCGCGCAAACGATAACCGGTGAGGTTGCCCTGCGCATCCAGCGAAGCTTCGAACCGATATCGAACGGCAGGGCGATAGCTGCCACCGCCCATATCATCTTCCCTGGTCCAAATTACTTTCACAGGCGCTTTGAGTATGTTTGACACCTCGACGGCCTCGACCACGTAATCGGCTTTGAGCCGGCGGCCAAAACCGCCACCCAAGCGAGTTAAATTCAGCGTGATCTTTTCCGGTGAAATACCGAGCAACTTGGCCGCTTCATTTCGTGCCAGGTCCGGCGTCTGTGTTGGACCAACCAACTCCACACCATCGGGTCGAACATGGGCGAAAAAATTCATCGGCTCCATGGGGTTGTGCGGAAGGAAAGGGCATTGATACTCACTGCGCACAATTCTTGCAGCGTTCTTAAAAGCCGCCTCCACATCGCCGTCTTTGCGACGCTGTGTTGCCTCACCTTTATCCAGTAATTCCTTGAATATCCGGTCATGATCGGCCGAACTTTCAATGGCACCATCTGGCTCATACTCAATCTTCACCATCTTACGCGCCTTCAAGACTTGCCAGGTCGACTTGCCGACCACGGCCACATTGTTCTTGAACTGAACCACATCCACAATGCCCGGCATGGCTTTGGCGGCGGCACTGTCCACCGACTTAATTTTCATTCCAAAAGAAACCGGGCGCTGGATCATGGCGATCAGCATCCCCTCCCGGTAGAAGTCCAACCCAAAAATGGGCTTGCCCGAAATAATGTCAGGATTGTCTATGTTCCTGACGGCAGTGCCAATCAGGGAGAAACTACTTTTGTCTTTTAGCCTCACCTCAGCGGGAACCGGGATAGCCGAAGCTTCCGTTGCCAACTCGGCGTAAGTAAGTGATCGACCGGTCTCCTTGTGGAACACTTTGCTCTTTTCTGTAGTGAGGCTGGATGTTGGAACTCCCCAACGCTTTGCCGCTGCTTCCACCAGCAAATGCCTGGCGGTCGCCCCAGCCTTCCTCAGTCGCTCCCAGCTGTGAGGAATGGCCCCACTTCCACCCGTGAGTTGGCGTTCAAAACGCTTGTTGTCGAGTGGTGCCTGGACGATCCTTACCGTTGCCCAGTCAGCATCCAATTCCTCAGCGACAATCATGGGGAAGGACGTCTTGATGTTTTGACCTACCTCCGGGTTTGGGGAAGAAATGGTGATAATCCCATCCGGTGTAATGGACAGGTAACTATTGAACACGATATCTCCTTCCAATACCTCCGCGGGATCAAGGATAGATAGCCCGGCAGCATCCGCGTCAGACACATTAAATCCAAGAAAGAGTCCACCAGATATAGTGGCGCTCATTTTCAAGAAGTTACGCCGGCTTGTATTTGTAATACTTGACATGATCATTTCATTTTATTGGAAGCAAGCACGACTGCTTCACGGATTCGATGGTAGGTGCCACACCGGCAAAGGTTCGGTTGCATGGCATCTTCAATCTGCGCCACCGTGGGTTTCGGATTGCGAGCAAGCAATGCGGCGGCTGTCATTATCTGCCCAGCCTGGCAGTAACCGCACTGGGGTACATCCACCTCTTGCCAGGCGGCCTGTACCGGGTGGTCAGCGTTGGCGGACAGGCCCTCGATAGTAGTGATTTTACCAGCGCCAACGGCAGAGACAGGCACATTGCATGATCGCAGGGCATTACCATTCAAGTGGATTGTACATGCACCGCATTGACCAATCCCACACCCATACTTGGTGCCCAGCAAACCGAGATGGTCCCTGAGCACCCAGAGGATCGGGGTGTCGGCATCAACATCTGCTTCGTAGGGTTTGCCGTTAACTTGTAAAGTGTACTTTGGCATACTGTTCTTGATGGTTTCCATCCTCAAGATAACAAAAAAGGAATGGCTTTATCCATGCGATTTGATGGCATCGGGCATGACTTTAGGCGGTTTCTCCTATGTGCTAGCAAGGCAAATTGAGCTGCCTGAATTTGAGTAAATTACCTCCCCTGACCTGCCTATGAAACCATCCCTGCGACGCTTCCTCTACTTTGCTTTTGGTGCATTTTTATTTGGCTGTACGCCCGCCCCTCCCAACCTGTTACTTGTCAATGGCAGAATCTGGACTGCCCAGGACAAAAGCACATTCGTAGAGGCCGTTGCTATCCGGGGCCAGAAGATAGAGCAAGTGGGTACATCCGATGAGTTAAAGACCCTGGCGGGACCGGGTACCCGGGTAATCGACCTGAATGGAAAACTGGTTATTCCAGGGTTCAACGACGCCCATATCCACTTCCTGGGAGGTTCGATGGGTCTTGCGGAAGTGGACCTGAGCGAGGCCCGATCAGGTCCCGCCATAGTCGAGGCCGTCACTTCCTTTGCACAACAACATCCGGAGAAGAAATGGATCACCGGTCGCGGCTGGCAATACACCTGGTTCCCTTCAGGCCTGCCTACAGCGGCTGACCTGGCGGGTATGCCGAATGATCGACCTGTTCTCCTGACGGCCTACGATGGCCACAGTTCATGGGCCAACAATAAGGCTCTTGAAATAGCCGGCATAACCAGTCAATCGGCACCGATCGGATACGGGAACATCGTTCGGGATGCGAAGGGTAACGCAACCGGAGCTTTGCTCGAGGATGCCCAATCAATGATCCGGAAGTTCATCCCTGAATCAACACGTGAAGAGAGACTGAATGCTTTGCGCGAGGGACTTCGGCTCGCTGCCCGCCTGGGCATCACGAGCATGCAGAATGCCAGCGGCTCACTCGATGAGTTGTCGCTCTACCTCGAACTTCAGAAAAACAGCGAACTCACCGCTCGTTACTCCGCTGCCCTGTCCGTGGACGAGAACACACCCGATAGCGTCATAGAAAATTTCAAAAGGAAGCGGGAGGAGCTTTCACAAAATCCGCTCGTGCATGCAGACGCGATCAAGTTCATGCTGGATGGGGTCATCGAATCCCATACGGCGGCCATGTTGTTGCCTTACGACGATGCAATTGACGAGCTTGGAGATTTTGCCCACCCACTCGGTGACTACAGGAGAAAAGTACTCGCGCTCGACAAGGCTGGATTCCGTCTCTATACCCATGCCATCGGTGATCGGGCGGTTCGTGAGGCGCTCAATGCTTACGAGGAGGCTCAACGTGAAAACAATGCTCGTCCCCGCCGGCACCGTATTGAGCACATAGAGACAATTTCGCCAGAAGACATTCCCCGTTTTGCCAGTTTGGGTGTGTTAGCTTCCATGGAACCGATTCATGCCGACCCCGGTACCATGGGCGTGTGGCAAAGGGCGATTGGTCCGCAAAGGCTACCCTTCTCGTTTGCCTGGGCTTCCATGTTGAGTTCAAATGCGAAGCTGGTCTTCAGCAGTGATTGGCCGGCATGTATTGACGTGAACCCGATCCGTGGCATACACGTGGCGGTCAATCGTCGCACTCCGGAAGGCTTCCCCGAGGAAGGCTGGATCGCTGGCCAAAAGATTTCCATCGCAGATGCGCTCCTAGCCTACACGCGTGGAGGGGCTTATGCTTCCTTTGAGGAGGATAAAAAGGGACAAATCATGACTGGCCAACTGGCCGACCTGGTGGTGTTATCGGAAGATCTCTTTGTGATCGACCCGATGAAGATAGCTACTGCACGGGTCGTGCTCACCGTCTTTGACGGCAAGGTACTCTTTGAGGAGGCTGATCAGCCCAGGTAAGCGCGGAGTGCCTGGCTCCGGGCGCCATCGCGCATACGACGGGTGGCTTTCTCTTTGATTTGGCGAACCCTTTCACGTGTCAGGTCAAAGCGTGCGCCAATTTCTTCCAGGCTGTGGGAATCATTCCCGTTCAATCCGAAATAAAGCGCCATCACTTCCGATTCGCGGGGTGAAAGCAAGGCGAGTGCATGGCCCACTTCGCGGCGCAGCGAATCGGCCATCAGACCGACCTCGGGTGAGGCAGAATGAACATCCACGAGCACATCGAGAAGACTGTTTTCTTCCCCGGCCGTCATGGGTGCATTGACAGAAACATGCCTTCCTGCGGTGCGCAGGCTGCTGGCAATCTCCTGGGTTGTCATATCCAACACTTCCGACAACTCCTGGTGGGAAGGTTCCCTTTGAAATTTTTGTTCCAGTTCGGCGGCGGCACGATGAATCTTGTTTAATGATCCTACCCGGTTGAGCGGGAGCCGCACCATCCGTGATTGTTCGGCCAATGCCTGCATGATGGACTGCCGAATCCACCATACTGCATAAGAAATGAATTTGAATCCCCGTGTCTCATCAAACCGCGATGCAGCCTTGAGCAGACCAAGGTTGCCTTCATTGATCATGTCATTGAGCGACATGCCATTGTTCTGATATTGTTTGGCTACTGATACCACAAAACGGAGATTGGCACTGACCAGTTTCTCCAGCGCGATGGTATCGCCGGACCGGATGCGGCGCGCGAGTTCCACTTCCTGATCAGAGGTAATTAGATCGATCTTCCCAATCTCCGTGAGGTACTTATCCAGGGATTCGCTTTCCCGGCTGGTAATCTGTTTAAGGATGCGCAGTTGCCGCATGAGGAGGGGTTGATCGTTGATTCGTTAGTTAAACCGGTCAGATACCGGCGGGAAAAAAGCAGCCCGCCCGTCTGGGGCAGGCTGTCCTTATATGGCGTGAGTTCTTATTGAATTACTTCTACACGAACTGCATTCAATCCTTTTTTGCCACGTTCCACTTCAAAGCGTACGCGGTCATTTTCGCGGATCTCGTCGACGAGGCCGGACTTGTGCACAAAAAGATCTTCGGAAGAATCCGAAGGCTTGATGAATCCAAAACCCTTCTCATTGTTGAAAAACTTTACCGTTCCTTCTTTCATAAATTGTATTGATTAATTGTTTACTGTTTTATCGTCCCAGAAGCGAATCCCTTGGGGGGTTCGCTCGTGAAATTTCCATTTTCGTCGACGTACATGATCATATCATCCAGTGTGCCACTCTTTGCATTCTTCTTGCGCTCATCCATCTTCTGCTCTTTCTCCAGTCGCTTCTTCTTCCTGGCTGCTTCTTTTTGCTTCTTAATGAATGCGTTATTGGATTTCGTCATGTGTCTGTTTAGCGTTACCCAGGTCAGCGGGAATTCCTCGAACATGAGTTCACGGTATTCCAGCCAGACTGTTTTATGTCAAAATGATTGAGAAAGTGGGGGAACTGATGTCCAGGGAGGTAAAAAGTCCCACAGGTTCGTAATGATTCTGTCAAAAACGTCACAAAGATAACGAGAACCACGGCCATTACCTAATGTTCTTCCGCAATGACCCCTTATTTGGCTTCTTTCATAAGCAGAAATCCCCGGGTTCTGCCGGGGATTTCTTCATTTAAAATGCACAGTATCTTCAATTGATAGACTCCCCTTTCTCGAGCTTCTTGATCATGCCTTCGATCGAGGTCTTGTTATTCGGGTTGGTTTCGACTTTCAGGGCCTCTTGGGCAAACTTGAGGGCCTTCTTGGAATCCCCATTGGCTGACCATCCCCGGGCCATACCCATCAAGGCGGTGGCATTACCCGGAAATCGCTTATTCGCCAATTCAAACATGGGCATCGCTTCCTTCTCCCGCTTGTTGGTTATCAGCGAGCGTCCATATCCCACAATTTGTCCCGCCGAGGCGTCGGGAAGATTGATGGCCTCCTTCATCGTGGCATCGGCATCTGCCTGCTTGCCCATCGCCACCTGCACGGCACCTTTGGCATTGTAAATGGGGAAGTACCTCACATTACGATCGATGAGTGATTGCAGCCAGCCGTAGGCCTCGTCAAGGTTCAATTTCTTGGAAGCACAGAAATTCGCCGCCGCCACGACGTTCAACCAGTTGAAACTCTTCGGTCCCGACATCTCCTCCCGAAGCTTCTGGACATACAGCTCGTCGCCATTGGGTGAAGTGATCTTGAACGGCACCTGGATCTTTTCCCACTTCAGCCTGGCAGTGCAACTGTTGGCCAATCGATCAACAAAATCGTAGGCCAGGAACTCATTGAATTCATCGCATACCTTGGCCTTCACATTTACCCGAAGTGCGTCTTCTGAGGGCTGGTACATGAAACTTCCCCACGATGAAGTGTTGTTCGAGAAAATTACTACCCAGTCTTCCTGGCCCGGAATCATGTGAAGTCCGTACGTGCCCGCCTTGAGGGGCTTACCCTCTACTTGCACGTCATGCGAAAAGGTAATGGTCGTGTTTTCATTTGCCCCGGCGCGCCAGGGTGAAGGGTTCTGCTCCGAGCTCTTTCCAAAGCTCAGGTTGGAGAGGCCATAGGGAACCAACTTGCCCCAGATCTCACGGCCTGAAACATCGGGGCTGCTGTAGGCGATGGTGACTTTAACAAGCCCCATATACTGGCTGACCTCTGCTTTCTGGTTGGCTCCCGACGGGGGCAACGTCATTTGTGCGTAGGCTACCACGCTGACCAGCATGCCCGCCATGACCGTAAATGCACGAATTGAAGCTTTCATAAAGGTTTGGGTTTTTGGAATGGTGAAAGTAGATGTTTCATTGACTTTGCAAAGTACCGTCTACACAACAAATGATAATTCACCCAATTGGGTTGAGGTCATTGTGCAAACATGCCCCGCAAGTCAACCATGCGCTGGTGCGGACTGTCCATATTAATGACGCCTGTACGTGGCCGATCAAGATCGATGATGGTGAAAACGGTGGCCGACAACATCGCCGCAAAACCTACAACGACAATCCAATGGATCGGACCTTTGTTATCATACCCTATCAGGAAAGATGAAGTGATGCAAAGGACAAATAAAAAGTAAAGGATCGAATCCGGGATGGTTCCCTCTCCCGCCGCCCGTCGGGTGGCCGTGATATCAATCATGGCATTGAGGGCCGGTATTATCTCCGAAGTACGCACACTGATGTTATCCAACCTGGCCTGTCGCGACACGGCCGACCAAATCTTCCGGCTCAATGAGTCCGCGCGAAGATAGTGCATTGCCGCATTCGTGTAGTTTGCTCTTGACTCATAAAAAGCAATCCGCTCTTCTACATAAAGCCGCAAGGATTCGCGGAGGGGTACACCAACACTGTCAGGAAGTATGTACGTGCGCAGGACCACGGTACCAATGTCGTTTGCTTCTTCCACGATCAATCCGCGTCGCGTATCAAAACGTGAGTTGGACATGCTGAAACTGAATGCCAGCAACAAACCCAGGAGTCCAAGAAGCATTCCGTTGATGGTGGAGAGTTCAACCTTCTCCGTATCGGGATTTCGCCTCGCCATGCGGATCCTGATCCGGTGGCCAAGCATAAAGGTGAGTACCAGGATGAAGAACAGGATCAAGGCCACCCATAAAGGGGGCGCAGTTTGCATCCATGTATACTGAGGGATAGCGGACATAACGGAGTTAGAATTCTCCGGCCAATTTAGCGGAACACCGCCTATCCGCACACTTCTTTCAGCAATCGGAACAAATATCCTGCAATAATCTTCTCCACCGCAGTCTCTTAGTATGCTCAATTCAAAAAGCGGTCCGCAAGCGACTTGAGACGGTTAGGCGCGCAGAGCTCTGGGACAACCTTGTACATATTGGGATCTTCCCGAATGCCCGGCGATTCAGATACGCCATCGTGAAAAGGAAGATGGCTAACGATAGTTCTTCAAGTGCGGCAGGGTCTTTTCATCTCCCTTTCCCTTTAGTTTGTTGATGTCCGTTGGGGTCTTGCAATGCACGGCTGACTGTCCAAAGATAACGATAGGGTACTTGACCAGTTCGCCATGATGGGCCAGTACATTCAGCCATCCATCCATGGTGTAGTTGTTGTCGCCTTCTTTGCGGAACTCCGGTGAGGAGGTGTCAATAAGCTCCCTGGGGTGAACTCCCAGGAGGCCCACCACTTCCTTCCAATACGTGGGTGAGAATTTCTCGTGGACAACGTCTACTTCGTTGATGTGGCTGCACAGGTCCAGCGCCATGGCCTTCGTCTGACGGCCAACATTGGACTGTGGGTCGTAGATGAGAAAGAGTTCGTTGGGATGGAATTGCATAGGCTAGAGGGTTGGTGGTTAGGTGAATATACCAAAAAAAGAGAGCATTTCCTGCTCCATTGCCCACCGCCTTCCCATCTCCTATTTTTGCGCCATGCAAGCCGTGTCCTACTACCTGGCCTACCCGTTTATCTACCTCCTGGCGTCCCTGCCCTTCCCCGTGTTGTATGTGGTCAGCGACGGGCTTGCAGTGCTGATGCGCCTGGTTGGATACCGCAAAGCGGTGATCGAGACGAACCTGCGCAAATCCTTCCCGGAAAAATCCGACAAAGAAATACGTGCCCTGGTTCGCGAATACTATCACTACCTCTGCGACCTCACCCTGGAAACCCTCAAGACCATGAACCTGTCCGAGGAAGAGAACCGAAAGCGAACCATCCTCCGGAACCCGGAGCTCCTGGAGCGTTTGTACAAAGAAAGAGGCAGCATTATCCTTGTACTGGGGCATTACGGGAACTGGGAATGGATGGGTCCCTGCATCACTTTGAATACCAAATATCAGCTAGTGGTCATTTTCAGACCCCTCACTCAGCCGTACTTTGACCGGATGATGACGCGGTGGCGAACCCGGTTCGGCACCGAGATAACTCCTGTTCAGCAGACGCTGAGGACCATGGTGGCTAACCGGAACAGGAAGACAGCTACGGCATTTGTAGCGGACCAGGCTGCGCCAACCAATGCCTATTGGACAACTTTCCTAAACCAGGACACTTCCGTATTCACCGGCGCCGAGAAGCTCGCTGTCAAGTTCAACTACCCCGTGGTGTACCTCAGTGCCGCTCGTCCCAAAAGGGGGCACTATGTGCTTACTCCCGAGATCCTGTTTGAAAATCCGGCGAAGACAGCTGAGAATGAGATTTCGGAGGTATTTACACGAAGATTGGAGAGGGACATCAAAGAAAACCCGGTCATCTGGCTGTGGTCCCACAAACGCTGGAAGAATCCAAGACCCCAAAGCCAATAATCTTCGTACCTTTGGGCTTTACCTGAACCACATTGCGAACAGAAAAGGAGATAATTGCCGCGAGCAAGGAGTTTATTGGGGAAAACAAGGCCAAAAGCTGGTTTGAGTTCCTGATTACCGTAGTACTCATCAGCAGCCTGCTTACGTTGTGCTTCTTCCAGGAAGTTCCCTTTCTGGCCCGCCTGGCCGCCAGCATCACGTGCGGACTGCTTTATGTCAGACTCTTCGTTATTTATCACGACTACCGCCACCGCTCCATATTGCTTGGATCCACCGTGGCCTCCCTGCTGATGAAGCTGGTCGGATTGTATGTGCTTGCCCCGGAACAGATCTGGACACGTTCGCACGAACATCACCATAACAACAACTCCAAGCTCACGATGTCGGGCATTGGCTCCTACCCAACAGTGAGCAAATCAAGGTTCCTCAAGCTCACCAAAGCGCAGCGTCAACTTTACCTGATCAACCGCCACCCACTCACGATCATTTTCGGGTATTTCACCCTGTTCATTTATTGGCTGAACCTCAAGTCATTTTTGGAAAGTCCCCGCAAGCACATCGATTCGCTCGCTGCAATTGTCCTTCACGTGGCTGTGGCCGCTGTAATCTGGTACTTCTTTGGATTTGTCACCTACGTGCTCACCTGGTTCCTTCCTATCTTCATTATGTCCGGGATGGGCGCCTACTTGTTCTATTGCCAGCACAACTTTCCCGGTGCAAAATTCCGCGAGAACCATGATTGGTCGTATACCAATGCCGCGCTCTCTTCAACCAGTTATATGGTGATGAGCCCCGTGATGCACTGGTTCACCGCCAATATTGGCTACCATCATGTGCACCATATCAATTCCCGCATTCCTTTCTACCGGTTGAAAGAGGCAATGAAAAGCATGCCGGAACTCAGCACGGTGGTGACCACTTCATGGAACCCGATTGATATCTGGCGCTGCTTCCGCCTGAAAGTATGGGATGATGAAACTGAGCAGATGATCACCCTTCGCCAACTGAAATCCACACAGTCTGCTGTCAGGAAAAATCAGCAGGCCGTGGTGGCCGAAGAGCCGGTCCTCAAAGACTGATTACCTTTCCCACGCGGTTGCTTTCTGCCGCCGCATCCAATACGCGCATTACTAGTACTCCTTCTTCTGCCGAAACCGGCACCGGCGACCCTGTGACGATCGCCAAATGAAGCAAATCGAAATACCCGAGGTAATTTCCTCGCGGACTCTCAATCGGGTCTTCACGATCAATGCCCGTTTTGAACAGCGTCCCGTGGGATGCAGGTGGCTCAATCCCATAAAAAGCATCAGTCGGAAGCATTCCTTTCTTCAACTGGGTTTCCTGGATGTCGCTCCTGCTCTTAAAGAAAGTTCCCTTCGTCCCATGGAGGATATAGCCTGGCCCGGGCTCACGAACGAGGTAGCTGCTGCGTAAGCGAACCCTAAGCCCCTGGTAGTACAACAACAGTTCAAAATAGTCGTCCACTTTTGATCCCGTCCGGCACGCACGCAGATCGGCGAAAACGGCGTCCGGCATTCCAAACCATACCAGGGCCTGATCGACGAGGTGAGGACCAAGGTCCATCAAATTACCAGCTCCCGGACCGGGAACTTCCCGGTGTGCTTTGGGGCTCAGTACATCATTGAATCGGTCATAAGCGATTTGAACCTCCACCACATCGCCCAGGAGTCCCTCGCTAAGAACTTGCTGGACCACCAGAAAATCACTGTCCCACCGGCGGTTGTGGTAAACGGAAAGAACTTTACCCTTTTGCTTGGCCAGCCGATTCAATTCAACTGCCTCGGCCGCGTTGGTCGTGAACGCTTTTTCTACTAATGCATGTTTCCCCGCCAGCAGCACTTCTCGGGTAAAATCATAATGCGTGTGGGTTGGTGTGTTCACGATCACCAACTCAATGCCTGGGTCGCTCAGGATTTCGTCCAGGGTGCGAAAGGTTTTAGTGCCGGGATAATCCTTGCCGATCTGCTCCTTGGACCTTTCCCACGCTCCCACCAGGACGTATCCGCCGTGCGCGTGAACAAACGGTGCATGAAATACCCTTCCGGAAAGACCGTAGGAAAGTAGCGCTGTTTTGATTGTTCTCATGGCGCTGATGGGGTTGATGTCTCAGATTTCTCGTTCGAGCGGACGGGTGAGGCAAGTTGGACCGCCACCGCCTTTCACACTAATCTCAGCGCCTTCAAATTCCGTAACGGTACAACCGGCGCGTTCCAGGTGGGCTTTCGTTTTGGGGTTACCTTTCACCATCAATACGTCACGCGGCGCCAGGGCCAGCACATTGCACCCCATCGAATCAAATTCCTCGTCGGGCACTTCGATGAGACTGAATCCCCGATCGAGCAGCTGTTCCCGGAAGGCAATCGGCATCAAGGGAGAATACACCACTGCCAGGTTCTCATCCACCGGGCTGAGTATAGACATAAGATGAAAAACATCAGAAGGCCCGCGATAGTGCGGCAATGGCACTGTAATTACGCTTACACCAATAGGTTTCAAAAATGCTGTAAGTTGCTCTATACCAGCTGGGTTAGTCCTATAAGTGTGACCAACCGCTAAGGTCTTGGGATCAAGCCATGCCACGTCGCCCCCCTCCACCTTACCGGGTGCCACGACACTTCCGAGGATAGCAATTCCCGCCTTCTCAAAGGTCTTCGCCTGGGCGGAAGGCTCTGTGCCACGGGCAGGTTTGCCCATGTTGCAAAGAATCATCCCCGCATCCGTGGCAATGGAAGCATCGCGGCAGTAAATCGAATCCATGGTCACCGATTCATTGGCAGGAAAATGACGGACCTCGGCACCCGAAGAACGGAGGATTGATTCGAACGCCTCGTACTCCCGATCAGCTCCTGCCTTGTCGGGGCGAGACAAGTAATTCAGTCGCTTCCAGTCCCGATCCAAAATGCTGTCGTTCACAAAAGCGTCCACTGACCGTTTGATGAACACGGACTTCAGTCGCGCCGATTCGGAATGGCATGTAATCATGACTTTGGTGTAGGATCATCATCACGCTTGCGGCGCATCCATACGTAGAATGGCACGCCACATAGCAGGGCCACAAAGCCCCAGTAAACAATCTCCTGTCCCGACCCTACCACCGCCCACACCGAATAGATGAAGGCCATCGCGGCAATGACGAGCTTGCTGATGGAATCCCGCTTCCAAAATCGGTTCTGGAGAACAATTACTCCATACGAGGCCGCAGAAAACAGATAGGGCACCAGCACCATGATCGTCGTGAGCAGGATCATGAACGTGAACATCTCGGTCAAACCTTTAGACAGGTTCATAAGCATCAGGATCGTGATCAGAATACTGGAAATCACCAGACCCATCACCGGTGACTTCTTCTTGTTTTCCCGACCAAAGATCTCCGGGAACATCCGGTCTTTGGCAGCCGCATACGGGATCTGGCCCTGCAACAAGATCCATCCGTTCAGTGCACCGAAAGTGGAAATGATGGCACCAATCGCTACCCAGTACCGCGCACTATCGCCCCAGATAATGGCGGCAGCATCCGAGAAGGGTGCATTGGACTTCTGAAGGTCAACTGCCGGGATCATGCCCATGACCGCTACAGTAGCAATAATGTAAACAGCGATGGTGAAACTCGTTCCGATCATTGTCGCCCGTGGAATAGTTTTCTCCGGCTCGCGGATATCCCCGGAGGGAATAGTGGCACTTTCTAAACCCAGGTAAGCAAATAAAGTGAGGGTAGCAGTCGATGCTACTGCTCCAAAATCAGATTGTTCACTGACATTGAAGGGAATGAAGTTGTCCAGGTCAACGTAAAAAAGGCCCACGATACAAATCAGCAGCAAGGGAGTGAGCTTGAGTATCGTCGTGACCAGCTGTACTTTCCCCGCTTCTTTCACTCCCTGGACGTTGACCCAAGTCAGCAGCCATACTGCCGCTATCCCAGTTAGCACGGCCGCTATTTTGTTCGTGGCCAGGATGGGGAAGAATACAGAAAGATAACTGACGAAGGTTACTGCGATGGCGGCGTTCGTGCACCAGATGGAAAACCAGTATCCCCACGCGACCAGGTAAGCAGGGAAGTCACCCAGGCCAACCCGGGTGAAGGCATAAGGGCCACCCACTGAGTTGGTGATGATTTTACTGAGATGGCTGAAAAGCAGTGCCAGAAAAATGGCTCCTACCGAGGAGCCAACCCAACCGAGGATGCTGATGCCTCCGTAGGCTGCCAGTGTAGCCGGAAGCAGGAAGACTCCGGAACCCACCATGTTTCCAACTACCAATGCTGTTGTGGTCCACAAACCAATCTTCCCCGGAGCCTTGGGTTCTGTCATGCGTTGCGCTGTAAGGCGGTAAGATACAGAGAGGAAACTGAATACCCACCATGGCGGTATTTTCACCGGGCCTTCAACTATTCAGTCTCCTATTGCATCTCCCATGGAATCGCTACGTTTGAATTTTCAATCCTATCCGTATGAAAAAGATCGCAATCCTCATCCTCTTCACGTTGTTGTCCGCTCCCCTCTTGGCTCAGGAATCCATGGAGAAAGTAATGGAGAATCGGGCAAGGGAAATGTACCGAGTCATCAGCCTCAATGAGCCTGACGCATGGAAAAAGTTCATTAAAGAGAACTATACTAAAGCGTTGATTGACAAGCCTATGCAAGCTAAACGACAAACGTCCGATGGAAGCCGCTCATCCGGGAGTTCTGCTACCCAGGAAGGCAATATCGAAGGCAAGGCGGCCATGTACCAGATGCTTCACAACGACTTTGCCGGAGGCAAGATTTCTTCACTGAAGTCAACCGGCGAAACGTTAACCATGGTGGTTTCAGGAGGTGATATGACGGGGACGTTCACGCTTCGGTTCAGCAAGGAGAAACCCTGGTTGATTGATGGGATTGGCATCGAGGTAGGCAACTGATTACAGGTTGATCTTCGCCTCCCTTCTGGGTATCTTCGGATTCTTTCCCGGATGTACGATGCGATTGGGGGTATTTCTTCTGATTATTTGCTCCTTCACGAAGGCGGAAGCTACTTCACTGCTTATTCCGATGGATGAGGTGCAACGCAACCACCTGAAGGCCTATGGATGGGTGTACATGGTACTTACTGCCAAGGCTCCTGTCGACTGGTTGCTCAACTATCGGGGCGGAAGCTTTCTAACGGATTACGACCCTGAATGGGTAAGTGAGTGCACGGTTCGCGGAGTCAGTTTCGAAATCCTTTCGGCAGATGCGGTAAACAAAATACTGCAGGACATCAATCGTCCGAATTCCAATACCAACCTGGTTCGTCTCGAACGTGCCGCGCGGATTGCCGTCTACTCCCCCAAAAATGAATTGATCCAGGACGAAACAGATGCGGTCATTGCTGTCCTGGACTATGCCGAGATCCCCTACACTATTCTCTATGACGAGGAAATTCTCCACGACAGCCTTGCATCCTTTGAATGGGTCCACTTGCACCACGAAGACTTCACTGGCCAGCACGGCCGCTTCTTGAGGAGGGAATCGGCGATAACACAAATGAAACTGCAGGAGATTACAGCAAGCCAGTTTGGTTATGCAAAAGTCTCTGAAATGAAATTGGAGGTCGCCCACCGGATCAAAGCATACTGTGCCAATGGTGGCTATCTCTTTGCCATGTGCTCAGGCGCAGAGACACTCGACATTGCTCTGGCCGCCAACGGTGTGGACATCAGCGAGAGTGTATACGACGGCGACAGCCCTGATCCCGAAGCCCAGGAGAAGCTTGACTATACCCAGACGCTCGCCTTCGAAAACTTCACGCTGGAATACGAGGGCCGGAAATTCTCTGACATCAACTCCGGCAGCAGCCGCCCGAACTTCTGGGATACACAGAACACCTATTTCCGGCTGTTCAGTTACTCCGCCAAGTGGGACATTATTCCCACCATGCTTACACAAAATCACGAGGCCGTGATCCGCGAATTTTATGGGCAGACAACCTGCTTCAACAAGTTCCTCATCAAGCCCCAGGTCGAAATCCTCGGCGAGAATTCCGCCGACAACCGGGTCCGTTACATTTCCGATGAACTGGGCCGAGGGCACTGGACTTTCTACAGCGGCCACGATCCGGAAGGGAGTTTCGGCGGCGGCCCCAATCGCCAAACGGATCTTAACCTGGTTCCTCACTCCCCCGGCTACAGACTTATCCTAAATAATGTCTTATTCCCCTCAGCGCGAAAGAAAAAGCAGAAGACATAGCAACAGAGTTACCCTCTCCGCGCTCAACAATTTGCCCTACTACTCCCTCAACTCCCCCTCTCCGTCTCACGGAGAGTTGGCCGGGGGGGTGAGGTACTCTTTCACCAATTGCCCAATAATCTCCTTCAACGGCCTTACCGCCTTCACATACTCAATCGCCGGACCAGCGCACCAGACGGTCTTGTACGTCGCCCCCATCGCGGCTTTCTCCACTGCTTTCATACCCCGAAGGGCAAGTATCATTTTGGCGTATTTCTTCAGGGTTTTATTATTGTTCAGTATCCACTCCAGGAAGTTGGCTTTCGTTCCCAGCTGCTGGACATAAGGCGTATTGATCACCGTCAGCGCTGAGCCGCTAAGTTTGGTGGTACGCACGATGTCTTTCTCCCCGTATTCGATCATTGCCTTCTTATAGTCCGGAGAGATATCGGCTTCCTCGCAAGCGATGAAGATGGTACCAATAGAGGCTCCCGCCGCGCCCCATTCCAGTACCTCGCGCAACTGTTGACCCGTGCCAATGCCACCTGCAGAAATGATGGGGATGCTGATGTTGGCTTTCAACAGGGTTACGAGCTCCTTGGGTGAAATATTTCCGGCATGCCCACCAGCCCTGTTGTTGACGGCGATCACTGCATCCGCACCCAGCGACTCCACTTTCTTGGCATACGCCAGGTCAACCACGTCACAGAAGACTTTGATTCCTTTAGGCTTGCAGGCGTCTATCACTTCCTTTGGATTGCCCAGTGAGGTAATGATGAAATCCACTTTCGTATCAAGCAGGGTCTTGAGTTGTCCGGGGTATTTTGGGTTGGATTTGTTTACAATCAGGTTCACACCAAACGGCTTTGATGATGCCGCCTTGATGTCGGCGATGGCGGCCCGCAATTCGGCATCTGTACGGTAGTTCAGTGCAGGAAAAGCCGCCGTAACCCCACTCTCCAGTGCCGCCTTGATCATTTTGGTGTTCGAAATGAGAAACATCGGCGCGACGATAACGGGATAATTGATGCCAAGGAGTTGATCGAGGGTCTGGGACATGGAGGGCGTGTTAATGTGCTTTAAGTGAGTATGTGTTTGGGTGTCTTGCGTGTCAGAGTGTCTAAGTGTCTGAGTGTCTGAGTGCCTGGGTGATGAAGCAAATGGGGTGTTTATGTGTATGAAAAAGGTTTGTGCCCAGCCCAGCCTCTAACTTCTAACTCCTACCTCCTAACCTCCACCAACCAATCCCACGGATACGGCTCTTTCATCCATGATGGTGGCTCTGGAAATTCGGTCGTCCAATCGTATTCTACGCGTTCTGTGGCAGTGACTGTCAGGTCGGCCTCGGCCAGGACCACCCGCAGCTCGGGTTCCGTGTAGTGTTTGGTAGGAACCTTGTCGATGTGGATAATTCCCTCCGCGATCTGGCGTTTTGAAGCCGAGAAGTAGGCCAGGTCTGAAGCAGGAATCTCATCAGGCTTAATGCCCTCTTTCCTGTTCCATTCAATGAGTCGCCACGCCGTGAAGAACATGGATTCAAGGGAAGGGACAACCAATACCGCGTGCCCGCCCGGCTTCAGTGCCTGGTATACGTTCCGAAACATCGCTCGGTTCATCTTGGCTTTGGGCAACATGATCACGTTGCAGCAAAAGAGGAAGTCAGATGGTTCAAAGCGAATATTCTTCAGGGTCAGGTCAGCCTGCTTCAGAATGATGTTCTCGAAGCGGCGGCTCTTGGCTACTTTAAGCAACTCCTTGGAGATATCGAAGCCCGTCACTTGTTTGAACGCCGGTGACAGGTACTTGAAAGCCTTGCCCGTTCCGCAACCAAAATCAATGGCGATGTGCTGCTTATTGGCGTGTTTGGCAAAGTATTGCGCCAACAACTGCTTCCGGTCGCTTTGGAAGACATCAAAGATCTCATCATCATATCCCGAGCCAATCCGATTCCAGTGGGCTTTTTCGTTCATGGCTATTTCTCTCCAGGATGGTACGTGCGCTCAGCGTTGCGTCGGTAGTCTTCAGGATAGAACAATACATCTTTGAATTGCCCTGAGGCATACAACCCTGACTGGTCATTGAAGTGCTTCGAAGCAGGACTTCCGCTGGATCCCCCGGTCACCACTGACTTGGCTCTCACCTTCCGTCCAAACTCGACAACCGCTACAAAGCTGTTGCCGCTGGTGCCGTACATGCGCTTGGTGTTGGAATACTTGCGGGCACCGTAGGATGCCAGAGAGCCCCAAAAAGCGGAGGTAAAACCAACCGGGATACTGGGACTGCCATCATCAAACGAGGGCTCAATGTTGGCGTTGAGTCGTTGGAAACGGTTCACTGCTCCCCAAGCCTGCTTCCACGAACCGAAGTCACGCTTGAGTTCAGCCACAGCTCCCGCCAACGCAGTCATCTTCTCCTGGTCGGTGGTCTGGTTGGCTAGATAGTCGATCATCTTTAATTGTGGTCCCGGCAGTTGCGATGAAACGTTCTGTCGGAGTCGCAGCGTCCAATAAATGGCCAACGTGGTGGGTACGGATGAGGCTGACCAGCGGTAATCCCACTTGCGCAGCAGCTGAATGGCCTCCGAATAGTTCGCTTTTAAGGTATCATTTGAAGCAGAAGCTGCATCATAGGCCTTAAGAAACGGAGGGATGAGGATTTCGAAAGAAGGCAGGTAAGAATCATAGGCCGCGCCGATCAATTTCTCAAGGGTAAAGTTGTACTCATCTTTCAGCACACGGATGGCATGCAATCCCCTGGGATTCTCGGTGTCGGGCGCCATGTAGGGCGGGTATTTCGCGGGATCAGGGCTGCTTTTGCCCGAAACGGTGAATGGCGTTGAATTGCAGTTCTGGATCCAACCTTCCCCTGGGTTGTAGACATGGACGATTTCATCCACCGGGTGGAGTCCATTCCACTCCGTAGCCGGATCGCTGCCGTCCAGCGGCAGATCCCAGTTGAACTTCAGGTCGCGTTTCGGCATGAAGTTGCCGTGCCAATAAGCGATGTTGCCCTGATCATCCGCAAATACCGTGTTATTGGAAGAATTGGTGCGCAAGTCCATCACCTTCTTGAAGTCTTCGAGGCCCGAGGCCTTGGTACGCAGGAATGACTGCTGTATTGCTTTCAAAGGCTCGATCATAAGGCGTGTAGCAATCCATTTTCCTTCTCGCTCGGCAACAATGGGCCCATGGTGTGTGAGATAACCCGTGAATTCCCGCTTGGCCATTCCTTTTTCTGTCTTGTAGCGGATAACCATCTTTTTCGTGGTAACGGGTCGCAACTCCTTTCCGTACTGATAAAAGTACTTCGAACCTTTTTTGATCACGGCTTCAAGGTAATCATCGATCACGTCGGCCGCACTGGAGGTATGCATCCATCCGCAGTGTTCATTGAACCCCTGGTAAATGAAAAATTGTCCCCAGGTGACGGCTCCGTACGCGTTAAGACCTTCCTCACTCGTTGCCTGCAGTTCTGAGCGGAAGTAAAACGAGGTGTGGGGATTGATGAGGAACAAGGCGTTGCCGTTGGCGCTGCGCGAAGGAGCGATCGCCATCCCATTCGATCCACGTGGCTCCGGATCACGATCGATTCCGTCGTCGTTGTATTCCTGCTTGAGGTTTGCGGGTCCTTTACCGTAGAATTTCTTCAGGTCGTTAAGGGAGACAGACTCGATATCACCCCCGATGCTGCCTTCGCTGAACAGCAGCGGCATCCAGGGCTGGAAACGTTGTATTCGTTTTGGTTTTACTTCAGGATGCGTATATAAATAATAATTGGCTCCGTCGGCAAAAGCCTGGCAAAGACTCTTCAGCCAATCAGGTGATGTTTGGAAGATGGCTATGGCTTGGGTTGTATCCATGAAGAGCCGCTGGCGCAGGTCGTTGAAAATAAAGTTCTCACCTTCGGCTTCAGCCAGGCGCGCCGTGGCAACAAGATAGTTTCGCTCCACGCGCGGAAAATCATCTTCACATTGAGTGTACAACATCCCGAACACGGCATCGGCATCCGACTTGCCGACAATATGCGGCACCCCCCAACTGTCTCGCGTTATCGTGACACGGGAGGCCCGATCCTGCCATTGCGAAATCTCCTTTGAAGTAAACGGTTGCCCCAAAGCAGCAGTCGAGGCCAGGACAAGCAATAGCGCACGGATCATAGTGGTAGATTGACTACCCTAAGGTGCGAAAAAAAAGCGAACGGTGAGCGGTGGCTAGTGACTAGTGGCTTGTAAATAGCGGTCTGGCTATTTGGAATACACCAATTTGAAATAGATCAGCATCAAGCTCAGCAAAGCGATGATGGTGTTGGCGAGAATCACCGGCCAGAGCATGAGGGCCACGCCATACACCAACCAGATCAACGTACTGGTAAAAACGATGATCATCATCGTCATGCTCAGGTCATTGACACTCTTGGTCTTATATACCCGGTAAACCTGGGGGATAAAAGTTACGCTGCTCAGAAACGCCCCAACATGTCCAAAAATTTGTATCCAATCCATTCTTTTTAAGTTTCATTTAATGGTCTCGGGCTATCGATCAAGCCTTCCCTTCCAACGATTAGCCTCCTGGTTTAGTTTCAGTTTGCCCTCCTTGATGTATTTCGCCAGGCGCGAATTCATCACTCCATTGGAGGTAAGGTGGTACTGCCCACAATCCTCGCAGCGATACACACCCACGGGACCGCTCTTCTCATCACCATGCCGGGTCCGTGCCTCAATGAGCGCGTCTTCCGCCAGGGATTCAGTTGTGTAGCTCTTCTTCCCGGTTATGCATCCTGCCATGGCTAATTACCGAATCAAACTCCTATCTTGGTAAAAAACAATCCGCATGAAGATAGCCGAAATTCATACAAAGAAAGGCGTAATGAAGATTAAGTTCTTCGAGAAGGACGCACCCAACACCGTGAAAAACTTTATCGATCTGGCCAACAAGGGGTTTTACAACGGTCTCACCTTTCATCGTGTCATACCCAACTTCGTTATCCAGGGCGGATGTCCCAGAGGAGATGGCACCGGCGGACCGGGATATAAGATTGATTGTGAACTGACCGGGGATAATCAATACCATGATCGAGGTGTGCTTTCCATGGCCCATGCCGGTCGCAATACGGGTGGTTCCCAGTTCTTTATCTGTCACAACCGCCAAAATACCAAACACCTCGACCGGAACCATACCTGCTTCGGCAAAGTCTTCGAAGGCGAAGAAGTTATCGACCAGATCAAACCCGGGGATGTGATGGACAAGGTGGTGATCGTCGATCAGGATTAATTTGAAGATCTGAGATCATGAAGATTATGTTCGTGCTCTCCATTTGCCCAACGCTCGATTGCAATTCATTTTCAAATTTTCAAATTGGCTAATTGTCAAATTATGCTCACCTCCCCCCTCTTTAAATCCCACCCCAACCTGCACGTCTTCCTGCCCATCCTCTATTTAGTTTGGTCGGATGCCGTGCTCACCCCTACGGAAGTGAAGGCGATCAACGACCTGATCGATCACCAGGGGTGGTTAAGCAACGAGGAGATCAAATTTCTCAAGGAACAACTCAACCCACAAAACCCTCCCACACCGGATGAGTTCAAAGGGTGGCTGAACGAAATACGATTGGCAGCCGACAACATGGACCCTGCCACACAACCTCGACTTGTAGACATCGGTATTCGGTTGGCAGAACTGAAGGGAGACGGTTCATTGAGTCCCGAACTGGCCAATGCCCGCGAGTCGATGGTCAACGTGGAGGAAACACTGGGACTGATCGGTGGCGAAGCGCTCTTCAGTTTCATCCCGGAGAAACGCTCGACCATCACTTCCAAAGTGCATACCGAGCGCACCTTCAGCATCGATACCATGTCCCGACTACTCGATGGCGACCAGGCCGCGATCATACAAAAAGCAAAGACCATTATCTCTGACAAGGAATTCGCTTACCGTGAGATGGATACCCTTGCCGAATACCGCGGGCAAGTACTGAAATGGTGCAAAATGCTTGCGGACCAGGGTTTCGGCGCCATGGCTTACCCGAAAGAATACGGCGGCGGTGGCGACATGGCGGCGTACTTCGCCATCATGGAAACGCTGAGCTACCACGAACTCAGCATGGTGATCAAATTTGGTGTTCAGTTCGGACTGTGGGGAATGAGCGTTTATTTCCTTGGTACTGAAAAGCACCACAAAAAGTACCTCAAAGACATCGGCACCCTTGAACTTCCGGGTTGCTTTGCTATGACCGAGACGGGCCATGGGTCCAATGTAAAGGGCATCGAAACCACGGCGACTTACCACCACCCGACACGGTCTTTCATTGTGAATACGCCTAACGAGCTGGCCAAGAAAGAATACATCGGGAACGCCGCCCTGCACGGGCAAATGGCCACCGTGTTTGCCAAGCTGATCGTGGATGGAAAGGACTACGGCGTGAGTGCACTTGTTGTTCCACTTCGCGACAAAACAGGGAAGATGGCGCCGGGAGTGACCATCGAAGACTGCGGACGCAAGATGGGCCTTAACGGAGTAGACAATGGCAAGATCCACTTCAACAACGTTAGTGTTCCCTATGACAACTTGCTCGACCGCTTTTGCAGTGTTACCCCCGAAGGCAAGTTCGACAGCCCGATTGCCAGTGACAACCGGCGCTTCTTCACCATGCTGGGAACCCTCGTCGGCGGGCGCATTGGGATTCCGCGTTCGGGCAACGCCGCATCCAAGGCCGGACTCACCATTGCCTTGCGCTACGGTGACAAGCGTCCCCAGTTCGGCCCCGAAGGTGGCGCAGAAGTACCCATCCTCAACTACCGCATTCATCAGCGGCGACTCATCCCCTATCTCGCCAATGTTTACGCACTCCATTTTACCCTGCAATACCTGACCAACCGCTTCCTGAAGCGTTCAGAAAAAGATATGCAGGAGATCGAAGCACTCGCTGCGGGACTCAAGTCATTCACCACGTGGAATACAACCCATTGCTTGCAGGAGTGCCGGGAGGCGTGCGGCGGCAAAGGGTACCTGTCGGAGAACCGCATCGACAAGATGAAGAACGACACGGACATCTATACCACCTTTGAAGGCGACAATACCGTGCTGATGCAGTTGGTCGCCAAAAGCCGGCTATCCGAGTTCAAGCAGGAATTCGCCAACATGAACCTCTTCGGTGTACTGAACTATGTTGCCGACCAGGCCACGACATCGATCACCGAGAAGAACCCGTTCATCACCCGCAGCACCGACGACGCACACTTGCTCGACTTCGAGTTCCATCTTAACGCCTTTGAATACCGGGAGCGCGATATCCTCACCTCGGCGGCGAAGCGGCTGCGTAAACTCATCACCGGCGGTATGGATAGTTTCGACGCTTTCAACGTGAGCCAAAGCCACCTGATTGATGTCGCCTCAGCGCACATTGAGCGGGTGATCCTGGAGCAGTTCATACACCAGGTGAGTGAGACCAAGGACGCCGGTTGTCGGGCCGTGCTAACTAAACTTTGTCAGTTGTTTGCCCTTTCCCATTTAGAGAAGCATCGCGGCTGGTACCTGGAGAATGGGTACATGGAAGCAGCGAAGACCAAGGCCATCCGCAAGCTGGTGAGCCAACTCTGCTGGGACCTTCGCCAGGAAGCAGTGCCGCTGGTGGATGCATTCAAAATTCCCGAAAGCTGCCTCGGTGCCCCGATCGCTAAACGGTAAACATATTCCCTTCACCCCATCTCTGTTTTACGGAGAGGGGGCCGGGGGGTGAGGTATAACATCACCGCACCACAACCGAATCTCTTCGTTTTCAGAAGGTTGAGGTCAATTCGTTCAGAAAGGTTCTTGAACAAGGACAAGCCCTTGCCTGCAAGGATTGGCTGAACGCCAAGTTGGAACTCATCCACCAGGCCCAGGTTCGCCAGGGTCACAATCAGGCTTGGACTTCCCACCAGGATATCTTTGCCTGATTGTTGTTTCAGCGATAATATTTCCTCCCGGACAACTTCTTTCCTTAAGGTGGCCGTTTTCCAATCCACTTTCCTGAGCGATCGGGAATAAACAATCTTGGGAATCTCATTCATTACTAAGGCAAACGCGTCGGTGGATCGATCGCCCGTGGGATTCCTGACCACCATGGGCCAATAACTTTCCATCAGTTGGTATGTGATCCGGCCATACAACAGCAAGCCTGAGTTGCGCAACACCTCGGTGTAATGATCATGGATTTCCTCATCCGCAATCATGACCGTGTGGTCGCAAAACCCGTCGAGGGTCATGTTCATACCCGCAATCAGTTTTCTCATAATAACCTTTGGTTGTTCATCTGAATGGAAGTTCCTCCAACGACGGCCCTTCTCACGCCCCTACGGTACCCGTCCTAACCTTTCCGGCCCGCTGATAGTTGGCCAGAATTACACCCGTGGAGGTGGCCAAACTATCCACCAACTTAAACGCGGCAGGAATAGCTCCACGGTCAAAAAGCTTTTTTCCTTTGCCGAGAGTCAACGGATGAATCTTGAGACGCAGCTCATCTACCAGGTCATTCTTCAACAGCAAGCGAACCAGTTGACTGCTGCCCCAAACCTGGATAACGCCACCCTTTGATTGTTTAAGCTTCTTGATCGCAGCCACCTTATTGAGAAATACTGTATTCTTCCATCCGGATTTCTTCCGTGTCCTGGACAAGACATACTTTGTACCTTCATTGATGCCCGGCCAGAATTCTCCATGTTTAGGCCAGTAGCCTTCCCAAATCTCAAAGGTCTTCCTGCCCAACAAGTAATCCGCCGGCTTCAGTTCTTCGCTTACGGCTTTGCCATAGGTCTCGTCACCATAGGGCGCGGTCCAGCCGCCAAATTTAAATCCCCCCGATTGGTCTTCGCGTGGACCGCCGGGTGCTTGCATGACGCCATCCAGGGAGATCATCGACAAAACAATAATTTTTCTCATCTCCGCCTATTGTTTTCGCGAGTCTCTCAATCAAGATAGGTATTAATTCCAATTACGATAAGTACCGAATAAACACCCAAAATGACAAAGTAGCCGAGGGCTTTCAGTTCCAATTTCATCAGTCGCATGGCTCGCCATAAAATCAACGCCAGAATCGCTAATACAAAGGCTGCGACCAAGTATTTATTGATATCCATCATGAATGCAATCCTTGCTTCATCCTGACGGTCGATTCCACCAAAGAGGATGGAAAAAAAGCGGGTGAATACAGCGCAAAAGGTGAGCGAATACGCATAGATGGACCTGGTCAGTCCAGTAAGCCACAGGAATACTAATCCTTGAAGGACGGTGAAAAGTGGCCCTCCAATTGCTGACAGTAATGCAGGCAAATCACCATTGAAATAACCACTTCGGGGACTCGAGTTGTTTAAACTGAGTATCATGTCATTTCCCGAAAGCTCCCCAAGGGTCCAATGGCCGAATTCATGAAATAGATAAGTAAAAAATGCGATGGGGATAAAAGCTACAATAAGCTTTCCATCCACATGACTTTCCTTTAAATCAGCGCGGATTCTGTTTATCAAAGCCTACTTCATTTACAGCTGCTTGATTGCCCTCCGCAGCTTGATTCAGGCAAACCCTTACTGCTTCACAATTTCCACTCTCCGGTTGAGTCTTCGTCCCTCCTCTGTATCATTGGTACTCACCGGGCACAGGGAGGCGACACCGGCAGTAGAAAGTCGTTGCTCATCTATTTTGGCTGATGAGACAAGGTAATTTTTAATGCTCTCCGCTCTTGATTTTGACAAAGCAGTATTACTCACCAGGGTCCCTGTATTGTCAGTATGGCCAACGATAAAAATCTTTACGGATGGATTAGCATTCAGATAATCCGTTATCTGCTTGAGTGACTGCGCCGATTCTGGTTTAATGTCAGATTTCCCGACATCAAACAAGATTCCGTAAATGGCAATTTTCCCATACTGGTTGATGGCTTCATCCATATTCACCACCACGTCTTGCTTCATGGTTTCCACTTCGACCACTTCAATCCGGTAACTCTTCGAATCGGTTGAATTGGCTGCCGTATGAACTTTGATGTACACTTCCTTTCCATTCACACTTGCCGCAAATGTTGTTTTCTTGTCATCAAGGGCGGTACCCTTCACCTTCAAGATGGCATTGCTGTAATTCTGGTTGATCTGGGCACTGCTGACTTTCTGAGCCTCCGACTCCATTTTTGAATAGAAGAGGTTGTAGTATTTACCACCTTTGTTGATCTTTTGAGCACTGCCTTTTACATAATAGATAAACTCAACATCGTTGTATTCGCTGTTCTTGCATTCACTGATATAAAACCCAGGCATACGGTTGAGGTAAGCAGGTTCGGCATCCTTGCAACGAGCTACATCTTGCGCATTTGAATAGGTGGCAATTACCAATAAAATCAACGTGAGGATTTTCATTTTATCTTTTATTTTAATTTTCTCTTATAGCGGAAGGTAATAAGACACTATTTGTGATACACCATCATTGCCACATTTTCCCCCGTCTTCTTACTCTTCATCATTTTGTCAATCGATAGCGTCCGTCCATCAGCGCTTAATTGGTAGATGTCCCGGGTCAGGTATTCTTCGACAATCCCTTTGCTTTCCTCCGATTGAATGGTAATCAAAGTGAGTACCTTCTTGTCCGGCGACCAGGTGGCTGTCTTTTTGATGGAGTAAGTACCCTTCTTTTCAATCCTTTCCTTGCCGTCAAGATAATAGGTCTCCGTGGTAGTCTTGAAGTCGGGGTTTCCTTCCATGCGGTACAGTAGCAGGTAAGAAAAAGTTGCGCTGTTTTGTGTGATTTGGATAAACTCCTTGCCGGGATAATCCCTGGCAATCACTCCAGGCTTGCTGGCTGCCTTGTCGTACTCCCATTGTCCGGCAAAGTTTGCAGGAACCTGCGCATACAGTGGCGCGATGAAGAAAATCAGGAGGATGAATACGTTAATTCGTGTTTTCATAATCTTTCATTTTAAAACTCCAGGATGGTGAAAACCGCTCTTCAAGGTTGGCCACTGCCCGCACCAGGTTTTCCCCAGCCGGCTCGCTCAACGACCCCCCCAGCTCAAACTGCACACCTTCAATGGCCATGGTGTAGGCCTTTGGCATGACACCATACAACTCCCGGCAAAGCCAAAGCACTGTTCCAGGAGAAAGCCGATGCGTGGTAAACGATGGTGTCGGCTTCGGTTCGCAGTCATTGAAAGCAAATCCATCGGGTAACGAATTGGCTATGGCATCTACGAAAATCACGGTGCGGTAGTCTTTGATCATCGCCGCATCTTCCACCTGCAACTGGTAGCGGTATTCAACGTCCACTCCCTCCCAGGCGGCTGCTTCATCCGCGAACTTCCACCCAAGGCCGTCATCTCCCCGGCCGTTGTTGCCAATGCCCACAATCAATGTGCGCTTATCCATTTTTATAGCGTTCTTCAAGGAGCCTACCCCGGTGGTCAAACAACTCCACATGCAACGGCATCTGCCCCAACGCCTGCGTGGCGCAGCTCAGGCAGGGATCGTATGCCCGAATGGCTACTTCCACCTGATTCAGCATGCCCTCCGTGATCGTTCCCTTCTGACTGATGACATTATTCGCCACCCAACGCACGGCCCGGTTCATCGCCTCGTTGTTGTGCGTGGTGGATACGATGAGATTGCAGCGCGTGATCTTCCCCTTCTCATCTACCTGGTAATGGTGCGTGAGCGTTCCACGCGGCGCCTCGATGATACCGATTCCCTCCAGCCGTGGCTTGCCTTCCCGCACCAGGTCCGTGCCCAGGATGTCAGGGTCATGGAGCAATTCATTCATTACCTCGGCACAATGCAGCAACTCAATCAGCCGGGCCCAGTGCGAATAGAGCGTGCTGTTGTTCACCCGCTTGCCCGTAAAATCAACATACGCCCTCCGCTCCTGCTCTGCCAGCGGAGTGGGTATGGTTGTGCACACATTCAACCGCGCCAGCGGACCCACCCGGTTCCATCCCTGCTCTCGGCCCAATTCTTTCAGGTACGGAAACTTCATGTACGACCACCGCTCCACGCCTTCCTGGAAGTATCGTTGATAATCGTTCGTGGAAACATCCGGTAAGGTGATCTTCCCATCGGCGTCAATAGCACGCAACTTTCCGTCGTACAACTCCAGGTTCCCTTGCTCGCCCACCATCCCCAGGTGACCGCTTGGAAAGGCGGCGAAGGAATCAAGCAAACTGCGGTGCTTCTCACTGTAGTCCTTCATTAACGCAATCACCTCGAGCGCCCATTGAATCATCGTCTCTATGTTGGGCAGCTCCTTGCCGTCGAGGAAGTATTCCCGCTCGGCTGGTTCAAACGTCTTGTGCATACCCCCGGGGACAGCGGCCACACCGTGAATCTTCTTACCAGCGATGGCGCGAATGATCTCCTGCCCAAACTTGCGCATCAAGATTCCCTTGCGGGCCAACTCGCGATTCTCAATAGCCAACGCAATCACATTACGTTTCTCTACCGGGGCATCCATGCCAAACAACAGGTCAGGCGAAGCGAGGTAGAAGAAATGAAGTGCGTGGGATTGAAATACTTGCCCGTAATGCAGCAATTTCCGGAGTTTATGCGCGGAGCGCGTGAGGTCCCGGGGATCAATCCCCACCAATTGGTCAATGGCCTTCGCAGCAGCCAGGTGATGGCTCACCGGGCAAATGCCACAAAGTCGCTGAACCAGTACGGGGGCTTCCCAGTATGGGTGCCCCTGGATGAAGCGCTCAAAACCACGGAACTCCACAATGTGAAAGAAGGAATCTTCCACTTTGCCGTATTCATCCAGGTGAATCGTCACGCGCCCGTGACCCTCCACGCGGGTAACCGGATCGATGGTGATCTTCTTTTTTATGGATTTGGTGTCACTCATCATCAATCGTATTTGAACTCTGAATACAGTAGCGAATACTCTTCACCCCACAACAGGCTGCGCACTACTTTCCAGATGTGGTTGGCGGCCGGTGGACAGCCGGGTATAGCATAATCCACTTTTACAAGCTCATGACAGGCGTACACACGGTCAAGAATCTTGGGCAGGTCCTCATGATACGGCACCCGGCCCTCCCCGGCTTCCCCGGTCACGCTGTTCAGATAGGCTTCTTCCAGGCATTCACCCAAAGGAAGGGTGTTGCGCATGGCCGGCAGACCACCCCACACAGCGCATTCACCCATCACCACAAGGATGTCACACATCTCCCGAAATTTCTTCAGTGTCTCTATGTTCTCATCGTTGCAACATCCGCCTTCCACCAGGCCCAAATGGCACCGCTGTGAAAAATTCTTGATGTCCGTAAACGGCGATTTGTTGAACGATACCAACTCGACCATATCCAGCAGTTCCTCATCAATATCGAGCAGTGACATGTGGCAACCGAAACAACCGGCCAGCGACACGGTGGCGATGGTCTTCTTCTCGAAGTTGGCCACCTTCGGTCGCTGTGTGAGCGTATGCCGGTACTGCTGTTGTGACGAGGTCAAATCGAATTTCCGGTCGCCAAAGGGCTGCGACAAACTCAGCCCGCGCACGATGATCGCCCCGGTCGGGCAAATCTTCATGGCATGCGCTGCCTGCTCTGCGGTGAGCCGCTCCTCCTGCACATAGTCAATGCCCACTTGCGTTTCATTCGCACGGTTGATGTTCATGAATACCCGCTTACCGTCTGTGGCGAGAATTTCTTCCACACAGCGGCGGCATTTGATGCAGCGGTTGTGCTCCATGACCATCCGCTTGGGCTGGTAGTCAATCAGTCGGTCCTTGAAGAGGTGAGGAAACCGCGACGTGGCGATGCCCAGTTCATATCCCATGTGCTGCAGGTCGCAATTACCGCTCTTCTCGCATGTGGGACAAAAGTGATTGCCTTCGGCGAACATCATCTCCACTACAGCCTTGCGCATGTCGATCAGCTCCGGGGTATTCACTTCTACTTTCAGTCCCTCTTTAACAAATGCAGTGCAAGCGGGATCATATCGGCCGTTGATCTTGCAGGTGCAGGTACGGCAGGTGCCCAGCGGGGGATCAATGTGTTTGAAATAGCAGAGCGAAGGGATGAACACTCCGTTCTCTTTCGCAGCATCCACAAGGTTCGTCCCGGCTTCCGCCTGGCAGGCTTTTCCATCGATCCAGAAAGTGCAAGCTGCCATGATGTTCAAGGTTTGTAACGTTCGTACTCTTCCACTGCGGCTTCCAGGTCGAACGTGCGGTACTGGCTGTTGTCTGCACCGGCCACACGTTTGGCAAAATAGTCCTGGAACTTATCCATGGCCTGGACAATTGTGTTGGTAGCTGTTTTTCCTAATCCGCAACGGCTGGTGGTCTTCATCAACTGACCCCACCGTTGCAATTCGAGCAAGTCGCCCTGGTCGGCCAGGCCATGCTGGAGGCGTTCCAACTTTCGCTGGATAATGAAATTGCCCGCACGGCAAGGTGTGCATACACCGCAGGATTCGTGTTTGAAGAACTGCGCAAAGTTCATGAGGATATGTACAAGGTCGCGGTCATGATTGAAGATCATGAACGAGCCGCCGCAGCGAATGTCCTTCAGCGCCAGCAAGTCAAGCATGGAGATACGGCGGTACTTTTCCTTGATGGAGATGCATTCCCCGGAGGGTCCGCTCACCTGGAGGAAGTAGGCATCTTGCGCACCGCAGAGGGTGAGCAGGTCAGCAACGGTCATCCCCCATTCAATTTCATAAAGCCCTGGCCGGAGACAGTCGCCGGAAATACTGATAAGCTTAGTACCCGGCGAACCAGGGATGCCCCGCTTGAGGTATTCGAAGGTGCCCATGGCGATCAGGCGGGCGACGGCAGCAAAGGTTTCCACGTTGTTCACAACCGTGGGCAACTGGAGATAGCCTTTCTCCACCGGGTAGTACCATTTGGTGCGCGGCTCTCCCCGCTTGCCTTCGAGGGATTCCAAAAGAGCAGTCTCTTCTCCGCATACATAAGCTCCCGCACCCAAAGCAATTCGAATATCGAAGTCAAAACCTTTGATGCCTGCAACATCTTTACCCAGCCATCCGTGGTCCCGGAACGATTGAATCTCGGATTCGACCTTTTCAACGAGCCACCGATACTCGCCCCGCAAATAAATGATTCCATAAGCCGCTCCCACCGCATAGCCAGCAATGATCATTCCTTCCAGCACGGATCCGGCCTGGTTATGCAGCAGCACGCGGTCCTTGAAAGTGCCCGGCTCACCTTCATCGGCATTGCAGATGATGAACTTGGGTGTGTCGGAGAACCTCCGGCAGGCGCTCCACTTCTTCCAGGTTGGAAAAAATGCGCCGCCACGACCCGCCAGTTCGGAGATGCGAAGCTGTTCAATGACTCCATCGGGTCCTGCGTCCATCAGTTTCAGGAGTGCTTGGCCTGCCTCATACGGTGCAAAGAAGATCGTGCGGTTATTGGCCGGGGTATACCGAATGCTGTCGGTCGGCACATCACAAAGTTCCGCAGCGGTTTTTCCTTGCTTGAGTTTCTGAATGACATCCTTCACCTTGAGTACGTTCAGGTGGGTGAATGGGCAGAAGTCGATGAGCGCCGCCGGCTCCTGGTCGCTGAGACCAATGCAGGGCGTTGCGAACAGCCCGAAGGTTCCAGTAGGATCGGTGGTGCCCATGCGTGTGCCCGTTTCATGCTCAAACGCATCGCGAATCCGGTCGTACCCTTTCAGCTCAGCGATGATACTGTTGTTAAGGTAGATGGTGTGCTTGCCGGCTGGTGTCGAATGAAAAAAATGGTAGAAGGAGGCGACCCCTTCCACTTCAATTTCCGATAGTTGGTGTTCTTCCGCCAGCATTTTGATTGCCGTACGGCTGATGCAACCCTCCTTCCGCTGGAAATCCCAAAGCTGCGGCAACATTTTAACCCGCGGCGGTTCCGGCGGAAATAGGTGATTCACAGTGGTCAAAGTACCCATGGATATGCTGTCCGCAGCCACCATAAGTTGCCACCACTAGCCGTCTTATCTCATGATCTTCATCAGGGCGAACACCGGTTCATGTCACTAGTAAACTGACCATCCGATCCTAAATTGCCAGAATACAAATCTATCCCTGCACCTGTTCCAAATTCGAGAACTTGTCCGACTATAGACCTTAACTATAGTATAATAAAGACAATCAATTTGGTTTATCAGGCTGCCAGGGGTAAAATTGCCTCATGACCTTACTCAACCGTTGTAACCTTAGTATCTACCAATCATAAATGAATCAACATGGAAAATAGCAACAAGAATGGCGAAGCCAAGTGCCCATTCACCGGCGGAGCCGTGAAGCAGGTGGCTGGCGGTGGCACCCGCAACCGCGACTGGTGGCCGAACCAACTCAAACTGAATATCCTGCGCCAGCACCCGCCCCAATCCAACCCGATGGGTGAAAAATTCAACTACGCCAATGAGTTCAAGTCACTCGACCTCGCCGCGGTGAAGAAAGACATCTTCAAACTGATGACCACCTCGCAGGACTGGTGGCCGGCTGACTATGGCCATTACGGTCCATTCTTTATCCGGATGGCGTGGCACTCGGCGGGTACTTACCGTATCTCCGATGGCCGAGGTGGTGGTGGCTCCGGCGCACAACGTTTCGCGCCACTCAATAGCTGGCCCGACAACGCCAACCTTGACAAGGCACGCCTCCTACTGTGGCCCATCAAAAAGAAATATGGTAAAAAGATTTCCTGGGCTGACCTCATGATTCTCGCCGGCAACTGCGCACTTGAGTCGATGGGCTTCAAGACCTTCGGCTTCGGCGGTGGACGCGAAGACATCTGGGAACCTGAGGAAGATATTTATTGGGGCTCGGAAGGAAAATGGCTCGACGACAAACGTTATGCCGGTGACCGCGAACTGGAAAATCCCCTCGCCGCCGTGCAAATGGGACTCATCTATGTAAACCCAGAGGGTCCCAACGGAAACCCCGATCCCCTTGCCGCCGCTCGCGACATCCGCGAGACGTTCGGCCGCATGGCCATGAATGATGAAGAAACCGTCGCCCTCATTGCCGGCGGACATACCTTTGGCAAAACACACGGTGCCGCCGATCCAGGCAAGTACGTCGGTCCTGAGCCCGCCGCAGCCAGCATCGAAGAACAAGGCCTCGGCTGGAAAAATACATTCAACAGCGGAAACGGTGTAAACACGATTACCAGCGGGCTGGAAGGTGCATGGACCACCACACCCACCAAGTGGAGCAACAACTTCTTCTGGAACCTGTTTGGTTACGAGTGGGAGTTGACCAAGAGTCCGGCCGGTGCACATCAGTGGAAACCGAAACATAATATGGGTGCCGATACCGTCCCGGATGCACACGATCCATCCAAACGCCACGCTCCCACTATGCTCACCACGGACCTTGCGTTGCGTTTTGATCCCGCGTACGAAAAAATTTCAAGGCGGTTCCTCGATAACCCCGATCAGTTCGCCGACGCTTTTGCCCGCGCCTGGTTCAAACTGACCCATCGCGACATGGGTCCACGTGCCCGCTACCTCGGCCCTGAAGTACCGAAAGAAGAACTGATCTGGCAAGATCCCATCCCGGCGGTAACACATAAGCTTATCGATGACAAGGACATCGCAGCCCTGAAGGCCAAAATCCTGGCGTCTGGTCTTTCGGTGTCTCAACTTGTCACTACCGCCTGGGCATCGGCATCGACGTTCCGTGGCTCCGACAAACGTGGGGGTGCCAACGGCGCACGAATCCGCCTCGCCCCACAGAAGGACTGGGAAGTCAACAACCCGGCCCAACTGGCCAAGGTGCTGAAGTCGCTGGAGGGAATTCAAAAAGAATTCAACACCGGTGGTAAGATGGTTTCGATCGCTGACTTGATTGTGCTGGCGGGATGTGCAGGCGTGGAAAAAGCCGCACAAAATGCCGGCCTTTCGATCACCGTTCCTTTCGCTCCAGGCCGTGCGGATGCTTCGCAAGAGCAAACAGATGCTGAATCGTTTGCTGTGCTCGAGCCAATCGCCGACGGATTCCGGAACTATCGGAAGAAGGACTCACGGTACACGGCTTCCTCCGAAGAGATGCTGGTGGACAAGGCACAACTGTTGAGACTCTCGGCACCGGAGATGACGGTACTCGTGGGCGGAATGCGGGTGTTGAACGCTAACTTCGACGGTTCCAAGCATGGCGTATTCACCAAACGCCCCGAAGCACTTACCAACGACTTCTTTGTTAACCTTCTCGATCTGAACACTACATGGAAAGCGCTCTCTGACGCCAAGGACGTATTTGAAGGTCGTGATCGGGCCACTGGGGCCACTAAATGGACCGGCACCCGGGTTGACCTCATCTTTGGTTCGAATTCAGAACTGCGCGCAGTAGCCGAGGTATATGCGTGCGAAGACGGCAAGGATAAGTTTGTGAAAGACTTCGTGGCCGCCTGGACCAAGGTGATGAACCTGGATCGCTTCGACCTGAAAGCCTAGAAAGCTGTTTTCCCAATTGAAAAGGTGGCCTGCACAACGGGCCGCCTTTTTTTGTTTCCAATTCTGCGGGCGGCTGGGTACCGCTTCGTTCAGGGTAGTATATTGACACATAGTTGAGGATGAAACAGTACCTGTTAGGGATCGACCTGGGGAGTTCATCGGTGAAGGTCAATCTCACCGATGCCAAAAGCGGAAGCACAATCGCTGCCGCCGCTATGCCCGCCGATGAAATGACAATCCTTTGCCCACATCCGGGCTGGGCCGAACAAGACCCGAATACCTGGTGGGAACACTTGAAGAAGGCGACACATCAGGTATTGAAGGAGGCGGGAGTTCCTTCTTCTTCCATTATCGCCGTGGGTATCTCCTACCAAATGCACGGGCTGGTCGCCGTCGACCAGCATCTCAACGTGGTGAGGCCATCAATCATCTGGTGCGATGGGCGAGCGGTAGCCATCGGAGACCAAGCTTCAAAGGACCTGGGTGAGTCATACACCCTTTCGCACCTCCTGAACTCGCCCGGTAACTTCACGCTTTCCAAACTCAAGTGGGTGAAAGACAACGAACCCGAGCGCTTTGCTCTCATTCATAAAGTGATGCTCCCCGGAGATTACATAGCCATGAAGCTGACCGGCGAAGTCACGACAACGGTACCCGGTTTGTCGGAAGGAATCATGTGGGATTTTAAGAAGCAAGGACGGGCCGATGAACTCTTCCGTTACTTTGACATTGATCCTGAACTTGTAGCCGATGTGGTGCCTACGTTCTCCGTCCAAGGACGACTCACATCGCAGGCAGCCGGTGAACTGGGCCTGGCCGCCGGTACACCGTTGTGTTATAGGGCCGGTGATCAGCCGAACAATGCTTTCTCCTTAAAGGCACTTCGCCCCGGGGATGTCGCCACAACCGCGGGAACGTCCGGGGTAATCTACATGGTCACCGATAAACCCATCGCCGATAGACAAGCTCGAGTAAACACGTTCGTCCATGTAAATCACGAGGAAAAAGTTCCAAGGCTGGGTGTGTTGCTCTGCGTCAATGGAACGGGTATCATGAACAGTTGGCTGAGAAAAAACATCGCGTCCGGTGCGATGAGCTACGAGGCAATGAATACACTTGCCGCTCAAATTCCGATTGGGTCCGATCAATTGGTAGTTCTGCCCTTCGGAAATGGCGCGGAGCGTATGCTCGAAAACCGCGACCTAGGTGCAAGCTTCCACGGGTTGAATCTTAACCGCCATCAGCCCGCCCACCTTTGCCGGGCCGTTCAAGAGGGTATTGTATTCGCGCTGGGATATGGATTTGAAATTCTCCGTCAACTCGGTGCACAATCCAACGTAATTCGCGCCGGAAATGCGAACATGTTCCAGAGCGAAGTATTTTGCCAGACATTCTCCCAGGTGACCGGGACCGAACTGCAGTTGTACGATGTGGACGGTGCCCAGGGAGCAGCCCGAGGGGCAGGCTTAGGCCTTGGATATTATGCGGATGAAGCTCAAGCCTTTCAAAATCTCACGTGCCTCCGTACCTACACACCGCAGCAAGGTATTAAGGCGGAAATGGATGCAGCCTATGAACGTTGGAAGCAGATGCTGAACAAAGAATTGGACAATACCCTAAGCAGGTAATCATGAAAACAGACAACCGTTACTTCAAAGGAATTCCTGTCATTCAATATGAAGGAAAGGATAGCAAAAACCCGCTGGCGTTTCGCCATTACAATGCCAGGCAAAAAGTGGGCAGGAAGACTATGGAAGAACACCTGCGGTTTGCGGTAGCTTACTGGCATTCCTTTGGTGGCACCGGCAGCGATCCGTTCGGCATGCCGACCCGAAGCTTACCCTGGTCGACCGCCAAAGACCCTGTGCAACGCGGTTACGACAAGATGGACGCCGCATTTGAATTCATTGCCAAAATGGGGATTCCCTTCTACTGCTTCCACGACTACGACCTGGTGGAAGAAGGTGACACGCTCAAGCAATCCGAGGAGCGTCTTCAAAAACTGGTGGAGTATGCCCGCAAGAAACAAAAAGAAACGGGCATCAAACTCCTATGGGGAACAGCAAACTTGTTTTCGCATCCGCGCTACATGAACGGGGCTGCCACAAATCCAGATTTTCACGTAGTCTGTCACGCCGCCGCGCAAGTAAAGCATGCCATAGATGCCACGGTAGAACTCGGCGGAACCAATTATGTGTTTTGGGGCGGTCGCGAAGGCTACTTGAGTTTACTCAACACCGATATGAAGCGGGAGCAAGAGCACATGGCGCGGTTTCTGCACATGGCACGCGACTACGGCAGAAAGCATGGATTCAAAGGAACCTTTCTCATCGAGCCGAAGCCCATGGAGCCTTCCAAACATCAGTATGATTTTGATGCGGCGACAGTGATTGCCTTCCTCCGTGAATTTGACCTCATCCATGATTTCAAACTAAATATCGAAGTGAACCACGCCACGCTGGCGAATCACACATTTGCCCACGAACTGCAGGTAGCCGCCAATGCCGGCCTGCTCGGCAGCATGGACGCCAACCGCGGTGACTATCAGAATGGCTGGGACACCGATCAGTTTCCAAATAATGTGATTGAGCTGACCGAGGCTATGCTTGTCCTGCTGGGGGCCGGCGGGCTAAAGACTGGTGGGATCAACTTCGACGCCAAAGTCCGACGCAACTCCACCGACCCAGTAGATCTGGTTTATGCCCACATCGGGGGAATGGATGCTTTTGCCCGTGCACTCCTCGCTGCCCAAGCGATCCTTGAAGACGGCGAATACACTTCACTGCGCAAAAAACGATATGCTTCCTTTGACACCGGCAAGGGAAAACAGTTTGCCAACGGAAAACTTTCGCTGGAAGACCTGCAACAACTGGCCAAAAGGAATGGAGACCCGGAATCGATCAGCGGCCGCCAAGAGTACTTCGAAAACCTGCTGAATCGTTTCTGTTGACCCCAACATCGCGACTTCCTTCGCGCCTTACTATGCGCCTTACTTCGCGCCTTAGCGAGCTTCGCGTGCCCTCCCATCCCCTCACCGCAGCCCCCTACTCATTCCGCAACGACTTAACCGGATTCTCCAGCGCTGCTTTAAGTGCCTGGTAGCTGATTGAGATGAACGCGATGCCCAGGGAAGCAATTGCCGAAACGACGAAAACCGTGACGCCAACGTCCGTGCGGTAAGCAAAGCCCCCCAGCCAGTTGTTCATCACCATCCAGGCGATCGGCGTGGAAATGGCGAAGGCAAGGCACACCAGCAAAAGAAAATCTCTGGATAACATCGCAAATATGGCCGGAACCGAAGCACCCATCACCTTACGCACTCCAATCTCCTTGGTACGCTGCTCTGCCGTGAACATGATGAGTCCAAGCAATCCCAGGCACGAGATGAAGATGGCCATGGATGAAAAATAATTCGCAAGGATACCGATCGTAGTTTCACCCTTATACTGCTCTTCAAAGGTGTCGTCCACGAACCGGTAGTCAAACGGAAAAGCCGGGCTCACCTGTGTAGTCACTTTCTTCAGTCCCTCCAGCGCGGTTGTTGTTTGTCCCGCCTCCGTGCGGACGATCATCAGGTTGCTCCATTGCGGGTGAAGATGGAGGATGATCGGTTCAATGGCATCATGAAACGAACTGATGTGATAATCTTTCACCACCCCGATGATCGGTCCAGGCGTACTCCAAAACGTAATCACTTGTCCTACCGGGTCCTTCAGGTTCATCTTGCGAACGGCTTCTTCGTTCAGGACGTAAGCAGCGCTGTCCGAAGGGAATTCGCGCGAGAAGTCGCGGCCCTCTTTCAGCTGAATTCCCATGGTGGTGAGATAATCGTAGCCCACCGACATCTGGGTGAAGGCCATCTGGAGATCCGGGACCTTCCCCGGCCACTGCACGCCCGTCGTCGAGTTGCCAGTGGCGAGCGGCGGTGTCGTAGTGACTGTCACCGACTTGACACCGGGCAGCTTGGCCGATTCGCTCACGATCAAATCCACTTTCGCCTTGTGCTCCGATTCAAAATCTACGACGACCAGGTTTTCTTTATCGAAGCCCAGGTTCTTATCCTTGATGTACTGCAGTTGTCGGTAAACCACCAGCGTGCAGAAGATCAGCACGATGGTGAGGCTGAACTGGAATACCACCATCCCTTTGCGCAGGAACACCTGGCCAGTGCCGAACTTGAGGGTGCCCTTCAGCACTTTCACAATGTCAAAAGAAGACAGGAAGAAGGCAGGATAGATTCCCGACAGCAGGCCGGTCAGCAAGGTGATGCCGACAAGCATGCCCACGAAGGACGGGTCGGAATAGGGAATGACTACTTGCTTGTCAGTGAACAGCCGGAAAGAGGGTAACCCGGCTTCGACGATCAGCAAGGCGAGCCCCAGCCCGATGAACGAGAACACCACCGCCTCCCCGAGAAACTGGATCACCAGGAATCTTCTCGCTGCACCTGTCGCCTTGCGGATGCCGATCTCTTTTGCCCGACGGAGCGACTGCGCCGTGGCCAGGTTCATGAAATTGATGCAGGCGATGAGCAACACCACCACGGCGACCAGGGAAAATGACCTGACATATTCAATTCTTCCACCGTCCTGCTGACCGTTGGTAAACCGGGAATAGAGGTACCATTCGGTGTACGGCTGCAGGAAGAGTTCACTGATATCTTCCTTGGGATCAGAGACGCGCTTATGAACAAAGTCCTTGATCTTTTCATCCACCGCCTTTTGCTGGCTCGGGTCACGAAGCATGACAAAAGCACGGGGTGCATTGTTTTCCCAGTCTTTCGCCCACTCATTCTGTGCGAGGAACACATCCCAATGCAGCAGGAAATCAAATCGGACGCTCGAATTTCGAGGAGTATCTTTCGTCACCGCGGTGACCTGGTATTCTGCCTTGTTGTTGACCCGCACCAGCTTACCGATGGGATCCTCGTTCGGAAAATATTTGGCAGCCAGTTTTTCAGAGATGACGATGCTGGTCGGTTTCTCGAGTGCCGTGGCCAGGGTACCTTTCGCCAGCGGGTAGCTGAACATCTTCAGGAAATCCGGTTGAACGTACCGGCCTGACTCCTTTTGTGATTGGGTCCCCACCGTGATCAGTTCCCTCGCATCCCATGACATCTGCGAGCCCATTTCGATCTCTGGTATTTCGGCCTTCAACGCGTCAACGAGAATCCCTGGTCCTTGCGGATACACTTCGACCCTTCCCTCGGCAAAGAAATCGCGCTTCATAATGCGGTACAATCGCGCACCGTTCTCATGAAATGCGTCGAACTTCAACTCGTCGGTTATCCAAAGAATGATGAAAATGCTGCAAGAGAGTCCCAGCGCCAAACCCGCGAGGTTGATGGTGGTGAAGTATTTGTATCGCCGGAAATTGCGAAACGTAATGAGGAAGAAGTTACGAATCATGGTGAAGGGCAGGTGGCATGCTTCCCGCAGTAAGTATGCCAACCTCGGCTAAGCCAAATTACAGCAGATTCGCCTATTCTTGAAATTCAATGTGGACAGTACTGTCGCGAAATCGGACAGTTACCGTGCTCAATCACGTCGTAGAAATTCGCTCAGTTCCTGATTTCTACTATTTCATTCCCTCCACGTGTAACCACTTCTTCCATCAATTCCGCGACGCGTTCTGGCGCTACCCATTGTGAGCGGTCTGCCTTCGGCATCGAGGCGCGGTTCTGCGGTGTGTCCAGCGCACTAAATACTACCACGTGCGCTTTCACTTTCACAAAAGCCGAGTCCATGTATTCAGCCAACTTGAACAGCAACGATTTCGAAAGGCCATACGCGACAAGGCTTTTTCCCGCGGATGCATCCAACGCGGGTCGGGCGCCAATAAAGATAATCCTTCCGCCTTCCGGCTGACGATTCATCCAAAGCGATAACGGGCGGGCTACATGGTAGGCTGTCTCGAAGTTCAGCGCATACATCCGCCGCAGAGCCGCATCGTCGGTTTGCTCCAGCCCACCGGCTTCGAAACCACCTACCGTCAGGATCGCGGCATCTATAACCGGGTGTTTCTTCATCACGGAGGCGAGCACTTCAGCAGTTCCCGCTTCATCCATCAGGTCCGCTTCCACATAGGTAAGGTTGTCCTTCTTCCCTCCGGGCACCTTCCCCGGAGAAACGAATGCCAGCACCCGCCATCCTTTTCCAAGAAAATGATGGCTCGCCGCCGCGCCAAGGTTGCCGCCCGCTCCGGTGATCACAACTGTCTTCATGGCTTCTTGAGATGAAATGCTTTCGGTTTGGTGAACGCCCTAAGGCCAGCATGACTCAGCGTAGCGCCAAAGCCTGAATGCTGCCGCCCGCTCCACGGCACCGCGGCGCTTACCCGGTCACAACAGTTCCAGTAACCGGTGCCTGTATTGAGCTGTCTCAAAATGGTCAATGCACGCTTCTCGTTGGATGAATATACGGAAGCTGTCAGTCCGTATTCAGTCTCGGCCATCCGTTGTACAGCCTCGCCGTCGTCTTTTACTTTCATAATGCCTATTACTGGTCCAAATGACTCTTCCTGCATCACTTGCATATGATTGGACACGCCGGTGAGTACGGTGGGTTCAAAATAATAACCTTTGCCATCACGTCTTTTACCGCCGCAATGCAAAACGGCCCCACCCTTGACCGCTTCGGCAACCTGCCGCTCCAGCACGGTCAATTGATCTTTGCGGGTGAGCGGGCCAAGATATACGCCCGCTTCGGTGGGCGCGCCCATTTTATAACTCTTTACCTCGGCCACCAATTCACGCACGTAGGCGTCATACACTTTTTCATGTACGTAGATACGCTCCACGGCACAGCAGCTCTGACCGTTGTTGTAGAAAGCTCCGTCCGCGGTAGCTGCAGCCACACTCTTTATGTCGGCGATGTCATCAGCAACGTACAAAGGATCTTTGCCACCCAACTCGCACTGGCACGGCACCATCTTCCGGCTGACCGCTTCGTAGATATGTTGACCGGTCTTGTACGATCCTGTGAAGAAGTAGCCATCAAACGCCAGATTGAGCAACTCCTCACCTACTTCCTTTGCTCCCACGGCGCAGATAAAAACATCTGCCGGTGCTCCGGCAGCATGCATAAGCCTTTCGATTTCAAGGCCCGTGAGTGTCGCATACTCCGAGGGCTTGTACATCACGGCGTTACCGGCAAGCAGTGCAGGGACAAACACGTTGGTGCCCACCAGGTAAGGATAATTCCATGCAGAGATGTTGCACACCACCCCAAGCGGTTCATACACAATGGTCTCGCGAAGAGCTGCCCCTTCTGTCATCGTTTCCTCGCGCAGGTATTCTACCGCGTGTTCCGTCAGCCATTGTATCCTTGCGCGCGCTCCATTTAATTCGTTTCGAGACTGTTGGAGAGGTTTGCCTACCTCCGTGGTAAGCACGGCAGCCAGTTTCTCAGATTCAGTATCCAGCAGGACCGAGAAACGTTTCAATATTTCCACCCGTCTTTCCAGGGCCACCGCCGCCCATCCAGCCTGCGACGCCCGAAGTCTACTGAATTTTTCGCGAAGACTTTTCGGGTTGTCTTCCGGCACTTCTTTGACGATTTCCTCAGTGGCAGGATTTATGACCTTCATGTGGGATTGGAGGAGTTAGGAGGTAGAAGTTAGAAGTTAGAAGTTAGGACTTGGTATGAGGATCAGTAACATAGAACCTTGGACTTTAGACCTTGACCATTAAACATGCTTCAGCACCGCATCCACAAACGCTTCTCTCAGCTTCTTTGAGAACGGGCTTTCTTGCTCGAGCATGCGTTCCGGATGCCATTGCACAAGCATTAGGAATGGATGATTATCCTGGTCCCGAACTTCTGCACCTTCAATGACGCCGTCGGGTGAGACAGAATTCATGGATAGCCCTTCGCCCAATTGGTCGATCGCCTGGTGGTGCGCGCTGTTTACCTCGCCCCGCACGGTGCCAGTGATCTCACCAAGCAGGGTATTCTCCTTAAGCCAGATGGCATGTTGACGGTCAACACCTTCCTGTTGGCGTGTATGGTCTGTGCGACCAAAGGCAACGATGTCGGGAACCAGCGTTCCGCCCAGGAAGACATTGGTAATCTGCAGACCGCGGCAAATGCCCAGCAAAGGAAGGCGCTTCTTGTGGGCCACCGCCAACACCTTCATCTCAAACTCATCGCGGGCTTCATTGATGTCGTCGAGGCGATATTGCTCCAGGTATTTCGGTTGTCCATAAAGTTTCGGATGCACGTCCTCGCCACCGGTCATCACGATGCCTCGACAGGATGCGACAGCTGAAAGATTGTTTTCCTCATATCCGAGCTTCACGATCTCCACACCGGGTGACCGGGAGAGCCACTTCACGTAGTTGTCATATTTTCGGCCGGCTGCAATGCCGATTTTGATGGTCTTGCTCATAATGCTTCCAGGTAGAGTCGCTTAAAATCCTCCCGGCTCACTGGCTTTGGATTATTTGGATGAGCAAAATCGGCAAAAGCCAGGTCCGCGAGTGTTTCCACGTGCTCATTACGCACACCGATGTCACGCAACTTGTGCGGTATGCCGATGCGGCTGTTGAGATCAAAGAGATACCGGACAACGCCTTCCCCCGTTTCGTCGGCGAGGTTAAGGGTACGTGCGATCCTTCTGAACTTGTCCTCACAGCCCTTGATATTGAACTGCATGCCGTAAGGAATATTCACGGCATTGGCGAGACCGTGGTGGGTGTCCAGCAGTGCAGACAACGGGTGAGCCAGCGAGTGGACGACACCCAGCCCTTTCTGAAAGGCCACGGCACCCATCATCGAGGCGATCAACATCATGCTTCGCGATTCAAGGTCAGGCTTCTTTACCGCACGCTCCAGTGACTGGCTGATCAGCGAGATGCCTTCGAGCGCGATGCCCTCCGCCAAAGGATGAGGCATCTTGGCCAGGAACGCTTCCATGTTGTGGGTGAGCGCGTCCATGCCGGTGGCCGCCGTGATCGGTGCAGGTAATTCCATGGTCAGGACCGGGTCAGCGAAGACCACTTTCGCCAACAACTTGGGTGAAAAAAGAATCTTCTTCTGGTGTGTGTCGTTGTCGGCAATGATGGCGCTTCGACCCACTTCACTGCCTGTTCCTGCCGTCGTGGGAAGGGTAACAAAGTAGGGTACATCATTGGTGACGTACACATCACCGCCCACCAGGTCATCGTACTTGAACAGGTCCTCCCGGTGATTCACCCGAAGCACAATTGCTCGCGCAACATCTAGCGCTGCGCCACCGCCAATGCCCACGATGCCATCGCAGGCCGCCGCATCATACACCTCCACACCTTTGTACACATCCGACTTCACTGGATTCCTATGAATATCGCAAAACAGTGCGGGTGCAAGTCCCTTGGCGGTTATTTCATTGACAATCGTCTTGAAAAAACCAAGTTGTGATACCACAGGGTCAGTAACGACCAGCGGCCGCCGAATCCCCTGCCGCTTCAGGTGTTCCCCCAGCTCCTTGCTCACCCCCGCCCCAAACCGAATCGTCGTGGGAAAATTGTATTGATAAATACCATCGAAAATCATGCTTGCTCAACTAGCTCCCCAAAAACCAAAATACCAAACCCATTTACACATCAACACTTCAACACCTCAACACTTCAACACCTCAACACCTCAAATGATCTCAAAATACCTCTCATACTCCCAATCTGTCACCGACTTCAAGTGCTGCCTCCACTCCCATTCCCGAGTCCTCACAAAATGGTCAACAAAGTCGGCGCCGAAGATTTCCTTCGCCGGCAATGACTCCTTCATCCGGGACAGGGATTCTTCCAGTGTTCGGGGAAGCGTACCGTTGGAAAAGTCTGTGTAGCCGTTGCCCTTGGTGGGGAGCTGCTTCAATTTCATCTTCTTGCGAATGCCATAAAGCCCTGAGCCAAGGGCAGCAGCCATGGCCAGGTAAGGATTGGCATCAGCACCAATTACCCGCGTCTCCAGCCGGCAGGCAGCCGCGCTGCTGGTGATCGTACGAATGGCTACCGTACGGTTGTCGGAACCCCATGTAAGTGTAGTTGGTGCCCACGCTCCTTCCACGAGGCGCTTGTAACTGTTGATGGTGGGCGCGTACATGGGCAGGATATGCGGGAGGCAGTATAATTGTCCGGCAAGGTATTGCTTCATGATCTCGCTCATGTGGAGCTTGTCACTGCTGCTGTAGAACTGGTTCTTGGTTCCTTTGCGGTCCATTAAGCACTGGTGCACATGTCCGCCGCAACCGGGAAGATGTTCGCTGATCTTCGCCATGAAAGTGGCCATTACGCCATGGCGGTATGCAATTTCTTTTACACCGGTCTTAAATAGGATCGCACGGTCACCCGCTTCGATGCCCGGGGCTTTGTGGATTGCCGCCTCAAGCACGCCTGGACCGGTTTCTGTGTGGAGTCCCTCGAGGGGTATTCCGAATTTGCCCAGCTCTTCGAAGAGATCTTTGAAATAGGGCTGGTTGAGTGTGGAGCGCAGGACGGAGTAGCCGAACATCCCTGGGGAAAGCGGAGTAAGATTCTTGTAATTTTTTTCACGGGCCGAGGCAGGCGTCTCTGTGAAATTGAACCATTCAAATTCCTGGGCAAACATGGGTTCGAAGCCCGCCTTGTGAGCATCGTGAATCACTTTCTTGAATAACTGCCGCGGACATACGGAAGAAGGTTTGCCATCCTTGTCCAGGAACTCCCCCAGGAAGAAAGGCAGGTCGTTTTCCCACGGAATCTTCCTAAAGCTGGCCAGGTCGATGCGAGTCGTAGCGTCGGGATACCCGCTGTGCCATCCGGTATAGCGAATATTGTCATACACGACATCATTCGCATCCCAGCCAAAAACTACATCACAAAATGTCGTAGTGCCATCAGCGACCGCAAGAAATTTACCTGCAGAGATATACTTGCCGCGCAGAATGCCGTCGATGTCGGCATAGGCGATCTTCACTTTGCCCGACGGGTGACTCCTGACGTAATCAAGGATTGCTTTGGTCGTCATGCGGCTGTGGTTGGTTTACGCGCGATAAATATACCAAAGCACACGCCGATAATCAGCACAAATACAACCGCAACTCGCTGGTTGTAGAGGGTAATTGAAACCAGGGCAATGGAAGCTATCACCAGGGCCACCCAGGGAAACAGCGGGTAGAAAGGTGTATGAAATGGTCGCGAAAGTCCAGGTTCCTTCCGCCGCAAGGCTATGACCGAGACCATCGAAATGATATAAAGGGCCAATGCGCCGAAGACAGAAAGCGTAATGATCTCGCCGGTGCGGCCAGTGAAGAGAGCCACGGCGCCGATCACAGAATTCGCAATCAACGCAATGGCCGGCGTCTGGAACCGCTGATGTATCAATCCCAAGGGTGATCGCGCAAAGTTAACGCGGGCAAATTCATAGGTCGAACGTCCTGCCGCCAGCATCAGGCCATGAAAGGATGCAACCAAACCAAAAAGGCCGAAAATGATCAGCAACGTGTACTGCCAACCAGATGATCCCTGAACAGCATCGAGCGCCATGGGCAACGGCGCGTCGGAAGTACTGCCATCGGCGTTCAACACAACAGCAGGCCAACCTCCTGCTCCCACTGCGCCCACAAAGGTCATCACGCATAAGGCAATCAGCGTGAACAAGGCAGCAAGAAATCCACGAGACATGGTTTGCCGTGGATTCAGCGTCTCCTCGGCCAGGTTGCCGATGCCCTCAATGCCAAGGAAGAACCAAATGGCAAATGGAATGGCTGCGAAGATCCCTTCCACACCATGGGGAAATGCGTTGCGTCCAAGGTTGGCCATCGAGGCTTGAGGCAATAAAGTGACCGCAAAGAGGATAAGGCCAACGACGGCAATTCCAGTGACGGTGAGTTCCGTCAGTGCGGCGAGGCGAATGCCATAGATGTTGATAGCCGTAAACACCACGTAGGCACCGATCGAGAATTGGATGGTTTCAATGGATGGAAAAAACAGGTTGAGATAAGAACCAATGGCAAGCGCGATGGCCGGCGGCGCAAAAATGAACTCGATGTTTTGTGCCATGCCCGCCAGGAAGCCGAGGTTTTTTCCCAGGGCGCGGTTGGCATAATCAAATGCACCACCGGCTTTAGGAATGGCGCAGGCCAACTCGGCGTAGCTGTACGTAAACGTGACGTACATGACAATGACAAAAACAATGGCGATGGCCAACCCGAACGTCCCGCCAGCCTGCAGCCCAAGGTTCCAACCGAAGTAGTTGCCGGAAATGACATAACCCACACCAAGGCCCCACACCATGGCTGGGGTGAGAATGCGTTTTAGTTCGGGGTTATCGTGACTCAACGCGACAGGGTTTATCCAAAGCTACTCATATTCGATGGTCACGTCACCGCCCACCGGGAATGACTGGCATATGAGTACACGACCTTGTTCCACTTCACGGTCCGTGAGTACTTCGTTGTACCGCATCCACACCCCACCTTGCACGCACGAAGCGATGCAACTGCCGCAACGGCCCGCTTCGCAGCTGTACGGGAGTTCTATCCCCCTGGCCTTTGCGGCGGCCAGGATGGTTTGCGGATATTGAACGGCCAGGTGATGAACGCTGCCCCGGATAGAAATAGTAACCTGGTGTGCATCGGTATCCGGAGGTTTGATATTGCCCGCCGGTGTCTCAGGTGTGAATACTTCACGTTTGATGTTGGCCGCTGGAATTCCAAACACCTGCAAGACGATCGCCGCCATACGCATATAGTCAAATGGTCCGCAGAGATAGGCCAGTGTCTTCAAGGGACTTCCACGAAGAGATTCTCCCAACAATATTTCCAGCGTGGTTTTGCTGAGCCTGGCCTTAAGGAGATCTTGTTCGTTACTATAGTACCACTTGATCTTCAGGTTGGGATGGGACTCCGCAAGCCGCTCCAGTGGTTGCCGAAACAAGGCGGTTGCCGGCGATGAATTGCTGTAGGCGAGTACGATGGGAAGGTGAATGCCGCGGTTCAACAGATCCTTGATCATCGCAAAGATTGGCGTTATCCCGCTTCCTGCAGCCAAGAAGAAAAGCTGGTCGTATGTCTCCACCTCATCAGGCAGCACAAAGAAACCGGACGGGCCTCCTGCCACAGTAAGGCGATCTCCCGGCAACGCCGACTCCAGCATGGGGCGGGAGAATATCCCATTCGGAATTCGTTTGACTGTTATGGCCGGGATCTCTCCGGGCGCGGACGAAAAGGAATAACTCCGCCGCACCAAACCAGTGAGGGTGGGTATAACGAACGTGATGAACTGCCCAGCCTTCCAGTTCCAGGTGCCCTCTACGGGTTCGATCACAAAGGTGCTTGCTTCAGGTGTCTCGATCGTGACCTGTTTGATCACCGCTTCATGGAAGAGCTCGCTTTGGGCAGTGATCGGCGGGAAAGGCAGCATTGGGTAAAAATACAAATAGCCGGGTGTACCGGCTATTTGTGATTGGAGTATTGACGGATTAGTTAACGTCTTCGCCGAGTGCTTTGAGTCTTTTCTTCACGCGGGCAATCTTCGGCTGGTCATCCAGGTCGCCGTAAACGTTGAGCAGGGAGTACAACACAGTTACATCATCCGGGGACAGCTTTTCGCAGGCCTCGATATACGGGATGTACACTTTCAGAGCCTCCACATACTTAGCATCGATGGCCTTCATCTTTTCAAGGTCGGCCTTGCTGTTGCCCAACTTGCCCATTTCATCCTTGAATTTCTTCGCATCCTGCCAGTAGAGGTTGGCCAGTTCGGTAGCCGCATCGAAATATTTAGGGTCAATCTCGAGGCACTTCTTGAAGGCGGTCTTGGCCTTATCCGATTCGCCCAACTCGCGGTTCAACTGTCCATAAAGGAAATAGTTGTCGCGGTTGCTCGGATCGGCTGCCAATTCTTTTTCTACCATTGCTTTCGCTACATCATATTTCTTCTCGGTCAGGTAGATGTTGAGTTCAAGGAGGCGCAGATCACGGTAGGCAGGATACTTGGCCTGTCCTTCCTTGATCCATTTAAGGGCTGTTGCGTTGTCTTTCTTCTGCTCGATGTAAACATTGGAAATGGCCGCATATACTTCCGGAAGTTTTCCACCCTTCTTGAAGTACTCTTCCAGGAGACTAATGCCTTTGTCAACCTCGCCGGCAGCAGGAGCGAATACTCCCCCCGTATAGAACAGGAATGAAGTATCATTCGGAAGGTAATAGAGCGTCTTCTCGGCATAGTCGAGCACCTTCTTGGGGTCGCCTTTCTCATTGAAGGCGGTGATGGCCTTGTTGTAATAGACATATCCCAACGTACTCTTGGCATTTTCATTCAACAAGGGTAGGCCGTTTGGATCAGTCAAGAAATACACTGAAGTCGGGTCCAGCGCTTTGGATTTTTCAAATGCATCTTTCGCCACGGCAAACGGATCAGCCTCAAGGCTCTTGAATTGTTCTTTCTTGGTAGAGTCGATGGCGCTGTAAATCAGGCCACGGAGAAACCAGGCTTTTGCCGCATTCTTCGACGGTTGGCCTTTCTTGTCAACCATGAACTCCTGACTGCCTGTAGTGGCGTCAATAATAGTCTTGGCTTCATCAATCTTTCCCTCGCGAAGGGCTTTTTCTGCCTTAGGTATGCTTGGTTTTACCTGGGCGAATACCAGGATGGGTAACACGGCAAGCAAAATGACTAGGTTCTTTTTCATCTTCTTTTCTGGTTATAAATTATTGGTTTAGGTTCATTCGTTCGGCTTCGCTTCGATTTCATCAATCTTCTGGATTTTCTCCACGGAAGAAATAGCGTCGTCCTCATTGAGGCGAATAACACGTACTCCCTGGGTAGCGCGACCCATCACGCGGAGTTCATCCACGCGGATTCGGATGCTGATGCCGGAACGGTTGATTATCATAAGCTCATCACTGTCTCTCACCTCCTTGATCGCAACAAGCTTGCCAGTTTTTTCAGTGATATTGATCGTTTTTACGCCTTTCCCGCCTCGTTTTGTAATCCGGTAATCTTCAATCAGGGAGCGTTTTCCGTATCCCTTCTCAGAAACTACGAGCAAGTTGGCCTCCGGATGGGTGATGCACACCATCCCGACGACCTTATCCTGGGCTCCCTCCAGGGTAATGCCACGAACGCCAGCCGCTGTACGGCCCATAGGACGGACATCTGATTCGTTGAAATGAACCACCTTGCCGCTTCGTTTGGCAATGACAATATGGTTCTTGCCATTTGTCTGTGCTGCCGTGAGCAGCCTATCCCCTTCGTGCACCGTAATGGCGGTAATGCCATTGGCGCGTGGCCGTGAATAGGCTTCCAGTGAAGTCTTTTTGATCGTCCCCTTTTCGGTACACAAAATCACAAAGTTGTCCTTCACATAGGCCTCATCGTCAATGCTCTTCACGTTCAGCACTGCGCGAACACTATCCGTCGATTCAATATTCAGAAGGTTCTGTATTGCCCGGCCCTTGGAAGCCTTGGTTCCTTCAGGTATCTCATAAACCTTTTTCCAGAATACTTTACCTAACGCGGTGAAGATCAATAGGTAATGGTGCGCATGCGCAATAAAGAGATGCTCAGTAAAGTCGTCCTCCTTGGTGGTAACCCCTTTCGAGCCAATCCCACCCCTGCCCTGGGTGCGATATTCCGACAGGCTGGTTCGTTTGATGTATCCCTGGTTGGAAATGGTGATGACCATCTCCTCGTTGGGAATCATGTCTTCCACTGTAATATCCTCGTCGCTGGCAACTACCTCCGTGCGCCGCTTGTCGCCATAGCGCTCTTTCATCTCCTGGAGTTCAGCCTTGATAATCCCCATGCGCACCGACTCATTGGCCAGGATTTCTTTCAGCTTGCCGATGAGTTCCATCACCTCCTTGTATTCGTTCTGGATCTTCTCCCGCTCGAGGCCGGTGAGGCGCTGCAGGCGCATTTCGAGGATAGCCTTGGCCTGGATCTCTGACAACTGGAACGTGTTCATCAATCCGATCTTGGCAATATCCGGATCCTTTGAGTTGCGGATCAACGCAATCACTTCGTCGAGGTGATCCAGGGCAATCAGGTAACCTTCCAGGATGTGTGCCCTTTTCTCAGCTTCCGCCAGTTCATATTTCGTGCGGCGCACAACCACCTCGTGACGGTGCTCCACGAAATGAACGATCTGATCCTTCAGGTTGAGGGTCTGTGGACGGCCTTTGACAAGCGCCACGTTATTGACACCAAATGAGGACTGTAGCTGCGTGTACTTGAATAGATTATTTAATACAATGTTGGGAATAGCATCCCTTTTCAAGTCGTAAACTACCCGATAGCCGTCACGGTCGCTTTCATCCCGGATGTCTGAAATGCCTTCAATTTTCTTTTCATTGATGAGCGCGGCAGTCTTCTCGATCATCTGGGCCTTGTTCACCAAATAGGGTATCTCGGTCACAATGATCTGGTCCTTTCCATGTGGGCTCGTGACGATCTCCGCCTTGGCCCGCACGACTACCCTACCTCGACCCGTCAGGTATGATTCCTGAACCCCGGATAGCCCGTAGATAATACCCCCAGTGGGGAAGTCCGGGGCGGTGATGTACTTCATCAACTCCTGAATGGTAATCTCACGGTTGTCGATATAGGCATTGATGCCATCCACCACCTCGCTCAGGTTATGGGGCGCCATGTTGGTGGCCATCCCCACAGCAATACCCGCCGATCCATTGATCAACAGGTTGGGAATCTTGGAGGGGAGCACCGTTGGCTCGGTCAGCGAATCATCGAAGTTGGGCTGGAAGTCAACGGTGTCTTTGTTGATGTCTGCCAGCAGTTCCTCGGCAATCCGGCGGAGGCGCGCTTCGGTATACCGCATAGCCGCCGGGAAATCACCATCGATTGAGCCGAAATTGCCCTGCCCATCGACCAACGTATAGCGCAGGGACCAATCCTGGGCCATGCGAACCATGGTATCGTACACCGAAGAGTCGCCGTGTGGATGGTATTTACCGAGTACTTCACCGACGATCCTCGCCGATTTCTTGTAAGGCTTGTTGTAATTCACTCCCAGTTCCTGCATGCCATAAAGCACGCGGCGGTGCACTGGTTTCAGCCCATCGCGAACGTCCGGAAGGGCACGAGAGACGATCACCGACATCGAATAATCGATGTAGGCGCCTCTCATCTCATCCTCAATACTGATCGGAATTATATTCTGCCTGGGAGGCAGGCCACTGATTTCTTCTGCCACGATTTAGGGTCGGTTTCTAACCATTAAAATGAACGGGCAAAGATAGGTAAAAACCCAAGAATGGCCTCAGCCCGGGAAGGATAAAATCAGGGGTTTTGGTGCTTTTTTGAAGGTTTTTGAGGTGGCCAACCAGTAGTCGGTTGGAAGGGCAGAATGAACCGCAAAATGTAAAACGCTGAATGTAAAATGTAAAAGGAAACACTGCCCGTCAAGGCTGAATCACCTCCCCATACTTTTACATTTTGCATTTTACATTCTGCCTTTTGCGGTTTACCGCCGCTCCAGACTCAATACGGGTTCAGCATCTTCTTGTTCTTCCCCTTGTACTTGATCAGGTTCGGGTGGTTTTCTCCGTATTGCGGATTCTGCTTCTTGTAGATCGGATGCACCCGGCTTCGGTATTCCTTGTCACCATGAGCATGGTTGATCTGGATCCGGCAGTCTTTGTTGTAACACTTCGGCAGCTCGGGAATACGGTAAGTAACGCCGAAGTTCAGGAACAACGCGTTCATACCGTGACTGATGGGGTTCCCTCCTTCGGGAAGATTCAGCGTATAACTCTTGAACTCGTAAGAGGGCCTGACAAACACCCGAAGGTATTCTGACAAATCGCGTTCGATGGTTACCCCTCCGTTGACGTAAACATTGGTGGTGGCCAACCCCTGATCAAAATTTGAAGGTGAGAAACTTCCGACTTGTACATCACCCGTGAACAGGTAGTACCCGGCCCGATAAAACGACACGCCGGCCATTCCAAAGAAACGACTGACCATTCCTGAAGCATTCGTCGGTGTCATCTGGCCAATCCGATCACCTAGAACGGTTGGTGTAAAATTCCCGATGCTCATGTACTCATAGGAATACCCTATCCCAATCCGATATCGCTTCTGAAATTCAAAATGGATGGTGGCCTTGAGTGGAATGACCATCGCATTTCCCCGGAAGCCCAGGGAAACGCTGTCGGAAGAAACCAGGAAGGCGCCGGGCACAGGAGCCGAAGTATCAACAACCCGCTCATTCACCCAATTGCTGTAGCGTGTTGTCGTGGTGGTACCTGGAAAGAGCTGTGGTGGTCCGCCGGGTGCCTGGTAAACGCCATAACCGGGAAGATCATGGCTAAAGAAAGTGTTGCCATACCCTGTGCTCAAGCTGAACCGAAAGTTTCGAAGAAATGACAGCGGCCGTTTCTTGATCTCCGCATAGAAGTTATCCAAAGGGAAGTCACTTCCACCCTGCTCTTTCGGTTCCTCCGCCTGGACTTTAGGAGTGACCTTTTGCAACGTATCCCCCGGCACCACCGGTGCAACCACAGGCTGACGCGTGCTATCGGTCGCCTGGGCCATGACAGTGCCAGGCGCCAGGGCAACCAGGCAAAGGAAGATAAGCCAACGGGTAACTATCGTGCTCAAACTCTTGAGAAAACAGGCTCTTAAAGGTAGGAAGATTTACGCTCGTAATCAGAACCCTGATCGGGGCTGAAGGCTCTCCAGGCTGGTAAAAGTGTGAAAGTGCACTTGCCCCGGCTTGATGTCGTATGTGAAGGTCTGCTTCTGTGTTCTTCCGGAATAATCCACCGTCTCAAGGGTCACTTCGTTGAGGCCAACTTTCATCGGAATCCGTGCATAAGAAATACTATGGGGAAGGGTTTGCCAGTTGCGGGTGTCCGCTGCCTCCGTGATCACGTTGATCATTCCCATGATCACCCCGGCCCATCGATCCCGGTCACTCGCTGAGTATTCAGCTGCCTTCTTGACGGCCAACCGCATCAACGCCTTGCTCAACTCAAGGTTCATTCGCTCATCGAGGCATTTGAACGCTACCTTGTTTACATCTTCCAGCAACTGCATGGAATACGTGGTATCACCCACAGCGAGACTGGCCGAGGTATAATAGGCCGGCCGCTCCACATACTTTGGCAAGGTAAGCCGGTATACATCCAGCTTGGATAACGACTGGACGTCGCTTTTCTTGTAGTCAGCTTCAGAAAATGCGTAGCTCAAGCCAAGACTCTCGTTGGTAAAATAGACCATGCCGTTTCGGTTGCTGATGGCAAAGGTCACGGACCATTCCACTTTCACCGGGCTCAGGCCGTTGTGCCAGAAGAATATCAATTCCCCTCCTGTGTTTTCTTCGATAGTCATCTCCGGCATCCCAAACTTTTCACGGAATTCTTCATATTCCTGGTCGAGCCCGCTGAGTTTTGCTGTCCGCAGCAGGTCTTTCTTCAGTTGCTCCGGCGCGCCAACATTGAAGAGCTTGAAGAATTCTCCCTCGTAGGCTTCCAATGCATTCCGATAGGCAATGAAGGCATTGTTGTAATCCGCGTCGGTCTCGTAGATCATTCCCATCAGAGTATGAACAAACGCATCTTTCCGGTACTTGTCTTCGGTGCTGTACCGGTCGCTGAGTTGCTGGAGACGGATGTTCAGCCTCCGGCACTCTACCAGTGCTTCATCCGTTTTCCCCATTTTGAGAAAGTTCATGGCCTTGTAGTAGAGCAACAACAAGTGCTCGTGGTCTTCTCCCCGGTACACCGCAAAGTTGGGATTGGTCAGGTAGGTCGCCGCCTCGTTGGCATAATTGATCCGATAGTCCTCGCCAAAGTTGTACGCACGCTCAAAGTAGTTGTTGCTTTCGTTATACTTCCCCAGCAAGGAGAGCACCAACCCGTTGTTCACAAAATACAGGAATTGCTTTTTCCCCGCTCCTTCCGAAGGACGTTCTTGTAGGGACTTGAGCGCTTTGTTGAGATCCCCACGCTCAAATACTTCGTTAAACGAAAGGTTGGACTGGTAATAGGTTGCGCAGGCAACTACGATAACTGCGATCGCAACAAAGGCAAGAAAGTTTAGCGTCGCGCGTTTCATAGTATCGCACGGACAGGCTTCAGTTCTTCACGTACTTCTTTATTTCCTCCTGGCCGTACCAGATACGTTTATTCGACTCCATGTCCGTCAGAAAGAGAGTAGTGACATAATTCACCACGCGTTGTTTCTGATACACATCCGTCTCCGAGGTCATTTCACCAAACAGCATCAGGTTCGCACCCAGTTCCATCCCCCACTGCGCCACAGTGCCGGACTTGCCATAGTCGCGTTGATTAACTCGTTCCACCCGAAGCTTGTCACGGAACGCACCCGACTCCACCAGGTCCGCGACGCCTGAATTGAAGATGGCCAATTCAATTCGCTTGATGTAGTTTTCGGTATCGATGTGCTCACTGGTACGGTTTCTCACCAATCCCACGATGATAGCCGGCTTCCTTCCTAACTTCTGGGCATACTCCTTGAACTTGTCGCTGTTAAGGAGGTTATTGACCATCGAGGTGGCTACCTGCCGGGAGTCCGTATCGTTCCACCGCCCACTGAGGTCGATGGATTGCCCGGGGTCAACTCGTGTAACTGACCGTGCGCACGAGAAGAGGACCAGGGCGATGAGAATGATTCGGCTGCTTTTCATAAGTGACTGACTAAAGCCAACAAATTCCCTGCCAGTGCCATGCTACAGGGCTTTCAATTGGCGGATTACCTCCTTGGGCTGGCTGGATGAGAAAACAAAGTTCCCGGCCACCAGCACATCTGCGCCCGCCTCCAGGAGCGGCTTGGCATTGGCCTGGTTTACGCCTCCATCAATCTCAATCAGTGCCTTTGAACCAGTCTCCGAAATCAGCCTCCTTAACTCCTTGATTTTCTGATAGGTACCTTCAATGAACTTCTGACCCCCAAAACCAGGGTTTACACTCATCACACAGACCAGATCTATTTCACTGATTACATGCTGAAGGACGCTTATTGGAGTATGTGGGTTGAGCGCCACCCCGGCCTGGACTCCCAGTTGCTTGAGCTGCTGGATGTTACGGTGCAGGTGAGGACAGGCTTCGGCATGAACGGAGATCGTCGCTGCTCCCGCCTTTTGGAAAGCTTCCACAAACCGTTCGGGTTGCACAATCATCAGGTGCACATCCAGCGGCTTCCGGGCGTGGCGTTTTACTGCTTCCACTACTGGGATCCCCATCGAGAGGTTGGGGACAAAAACCCCGTCCATAATATCCACATGGATCCAGTCGCCCTCACTTTCGTTGATCATGGTGATTTCGCGTTCGAGGTTGGCAAAATCTGCGGCGAGAATGGAGGGCGCGATGATGGGCTTCATAATCGAGCCCAAAAATAGCCATTAATGCTTAACAAACCGAAACGTCGTCATCGCTGAAGGCAGGTCAACGCGGAGAATGTATATGCCGGAACTTAACGCCGAGACATCCACATGAATTTTGCTGTTGGACCAGGTAATCTCCGGGAGCTCATAGTTCATTACTACTTTGCCCATGCTGTCGAAAATCGTAATACGTTGGGGTTGCAGTTGTGGTGTAACGGTAAGCCACAACGTTGAAGTCACCGGATTGGGATAGGCGGAAATCCAGTTCTGACGCTCGAGATAGTTCTTTACCGATAAATAGCCCGGAATGCCATACCCGATTTGGTTGTCGGGTTGATCACCCTGTGAGGCAGACGCCTTGATGGATTGGACCAACGCAGAAGGTTTCATATCTGGAAATCGCTGGAGGAGCCCAGCCACGAGACTGCTCACCAGGGGTGCTGCGGCCGAGGTGCCATCAACTGTCACAACTGCCCCGAAAGGATTAATCACACTGACTCCAGAGCCCATCGCCATTACATCAGGTTTGATTCTACCATCCACGGTTGGCCCCGTCGAACTGAACGATACCTTCGCTCCCCACGAAGTGACAGCGCCTACAGAGAGAATTCCATCCACGTCTGCGGGTGGAGTAATCAATTGCCAGGACCCGCCTCCCTCATTTCCCGCGCTCACTACGACAATAATTCCGCGATCCCGCGCCCAGCCCGCCGCTTTGCTTACCACAGCTGTAGTACCGTTCAGGTCAGAAGTGGCATAGTTCATAGCCGGGTCATCAAAGGTGCTGTAGCCGACAGAAGATTGAATTATGTCGGCGCCTGCACTGTCGGCACGTTCGGCGGCAAACAGCCAGTTGTACTCTTCAATCCTGTATTCCGTCGGTACGTCTTCTGTCACAAAGAGCAAAAAGGACGAGGCCGGTGCACCACCGGAGAAATTACCATCACGTGCCCCTATGATGGAGAGCACTTCCGTGCCATGGTCGTCAAACTGGTAGATATTGGAAGAGTTGGTGATGAAATCCTGGGTCATGAGTATCCGCCCTCCATCACGCATTTCCTGGAATGCAGCGGTTGACTCAACACCTGGGAACCCGCTGTCAAGAACGGCAATCAGGATGCCTTCACCCTGCAAACCATCCGCATGCATGCTGTCGATCGTGAGCATGCGCAACTGGGTATCCGATGCCAAACTCGTGCGAGCCATATTCCGTGTATCCCCTGAACGTCCTCCCAGCAAACGATGGTTGGGAGCCACATACTCAGTCGAACTCACAAATGGAAGGGATTGAATCGCGGTCAACTGTGCCGCGGTGGCTTCAATGAGCACACCATTCATCCACCGTGTTGTAAAGAAAGCCTTCGCACCCGTTGCCCTTACTTGTGATACATAGGAGGGCACCACCGGCAAGTCATCACTGTTCACAGCAATCATCGACTTGGCTCTTCGCTGGATGGCCCGGTCAGAGAGAAACGTGGAAGGTTGAGTGATGGTGTGCGGTGTACCCGCTTTATCAGTGAAGAACACCATGTAGCGATGGGTTTGCGCCCATGCCGATGAGCACACCCAAAGAACCAATAGCAGGGAATTACTGAACCAACCCATGGGCCGTGAGGGTTTGGCGTACAATACGGCCGTTCTCAACCACTTGCTGACCAATGCAGCTTCCAACCGTGCAATACTCCAGGTGCGTCTCTTCCCGGTATACACATCCAATGGCTTTCGCGTAAACAGTCTTCCTGATGTCCTTTAAAACGATGGGATCATCCTCATCATTTTCCACGATCGTCACCGTGTCGCTGTAGGATAAGACGCCCGGTATTTCAAACGGCTTCTGCCATCCGGAGACTACATACATGTCGCAGGCAAATGAGCCATCGCCGCACGCATCGGTGCCGCCAAGATTGTTAAGCGCATTACCATTCCAGGAGCGCCCTTCTGTCAACGGAAATAGCAGCTTGACATACGGCAAATTGCCCTCCTGCTGAACCACCTGTGTGGCATCAACGCGAAGCGACCAGGATTCGGCCGCGTTCCAGTTACTGGAACCCTGGTTTCGGGTCCACCGATGCAACACATAAGTTAGATCGCCCCCGCTTGCGATTGAATCGGTCACTTCCACGCGCAGCTCAGTAAACGTGTTGGTTTGGCCACCAACCTGGCTGATGACAGTTTCGGTCACCGCATATTCCCAATAGGCCCCTACCCGCACAGGAACATACTCCTGGCCCGTGCGCTTGGGCAGGGCTTCCTGCGACTGGCAACAGAACAGCAGAAAAAACAGAAGAATGAAACCGAAAGCCCTCAACACACCGATCTTATTTTACAAAGTTATTTTTTCTTTTGAATATTTGGCCATGCAAGCACACCCCGTGACCTACGTGAGCCGCATCACTAACCTGAGTGATGCCCGCTATTGTGCTGGTATGGGCGTAGATCTGCTAGGGTTTGTCGTTGATCCTGCTGACCCGGATTATGTAAGCCCTGAGTCATTCCAGCAAATGATCGGGTGGGTATCCGGCCCAGCCCGAGTAATGGAGGTCGGCACTTTCAAGGTGGACTTGCACACACTACGGGAGCAGTACGCACCCGACTACGTGCACATCCCCCTACATCGATTGGACGAGTTCACTGACAGTCCCACACCACTGATCGTCGAACTTCCCTTTGAGCAATGGGAATCCGCTGATGTCAACACCCAAGGGGTTGCGTGGTGGATGGTCACTGGCACGCCAGATGTCCCTGTTTCATTTACCCGCAAAGCACAAATCCTTGTCGCTCGTCATGATTTCCCGGGATCAGTAGCTGAGTATCTTGAAGCTTGTGGAGCCACGGGCGTTGCCCTCAGCGGTACCCGCGAAGTGGCACCCGGACTCAAGGATTACGATCACCTTTCACAGGTACTTGAAGAGTTGAATGGATAGTTTGGAATGAATTTCCTCTAGACGCATTCCAACTTATGACGAGAACTGGAATCGAAGGTATTTGATGGTTTCTCCCTTCGCCGCAAACATTTCTTCATAACGCGTGCGAATGTCATAACACTCCTCCCGGAGCTCCGACTGGTACACATCTGTAGTTGATCGCAGACCCACCACATCTTTTCGCTCCGCCAGCACTTCAAGGGTGTAGGCAAAGAGACCGGTGTTGTCCGTCTTTAATCGAAACAAACCACCCGGACGAAGGATGCGCTTGTACATCTCAAGGAATCTCGGGCTCGTAAGCCTTCGCTTGATGTCGCGCTTCCGGGGGCGTGGGTCCGGAAAGGTCAGCCAGATCTCATCCACTTCGTGTGGAGCAAAGAAGCTCTCAATCGCCAGGATGTTGGTTCTCAGAAACCCAATGTTCGTCAACTCTTGTTCGACTGCCATTGTACTCCCCTTCCAGATGCGATCGCCCTTGACGTCTACCCCGACATAGTTGCGTTCAGGGAAGCGGGCGGCCAGCGCAACTGAGTACTCGCCCCGGCCGCATGCCAGTTCAGCCGTGATGGGTTGAACTTTAGGGAAATAGCTTTCATTCCAATGCCCCCGGATGCGGGTAAAAAGTTCTTTTCCAGGTTCGAGCACATTGGCCCGTTGGGCGATTACACCGAAACGATACTGTTTGTTTTTCAAGCTCCTGGCCGGGTAAAGCGGCAAAGATAAGCAAGGCTATTCAAGCCGGAGCGACCGGATAGCAATCGCGTGCGACTTTTTGACTTCGTCCTTATCCATACCCGGTCCGATCGACAGCTGCAGGGATTCGATGAGCGCCGGATCAAAGGGCGCTGCCTGGGTCGGTTCGAAAAAGTAAGGAAGGAAAGTCGGATAGGGACGCGGCAGCGTGACAATGGGCACAGGCTTAAGCGAAGCGAGTGATAGCGTGTACTCCTGCTGCACGGGTTCGATCTTTACTTCCGCGCCATAGGCAGTTCCATTCTTCATGATCAACGCCACCTGGATCGGAAAGGGACGGTCCTCCAACGATCGTGCATTCAAGATGAGCTTATTCCGGCTGCCTACTTCGGTTCTGCGACCGGCCACTTTGTTTCCAAAAAAGTAACGAAGGGAATAGTCAGCAACCGGTTGACCATTCTTGTTTTCGGGATCAGCCACTGCCAATTGTTTCAGTGAAATCTGAAGCTCCGCCTTGCCCGGTACGTCGATCGGCAATGCTCCGGAACCGGGTACCCATTGACGGGAGATATCACGAGCATCTGAACCCGCTTCGAACAAGTAAATGGGTGATGTCTTCGGCGCAATTCTCACTTCATAGGGTCCGTGTCCGGCAAAGTCCCAATCACCCGGGCCGGCTATGTCGTCGGCTGGAAAAGTCCGTCGCTCATCGCCCTGGTGCACTACGATATAATACCGGAGGAAACCCCGCATCGCTGGAAGAGTTGCTTTGTAGTGGTAATTTCTGACCCGTGTCATTGGGATCACTTCCATCCGTCGCCCCGTACCCACCGTATGCAACTCAACAGCGGTGGGCATTGCTTTGCTAATGATGGATGCCTCGATCTCCACGCTGCCACCCTCGATTACCTCCGACAAAGGTTGGTGAATAATATAGGTCCTGTTTACGCTCGAAGCGGGCGCCGCATATTCACCCAGTTTTCCCTTCCCCCAGGGATCGTTGCGCGTCGCTCGCACAGTAGTGCCGGACTTTGTAAGGAGATAAGTTCCGGGAGTAATGGTTACACCTCCGCTTGATGTCGAAGTGGAGAAAACATTGCCTTCATTCAAAGCCTGGATACTAAAGCTTGAACCCAAGTCAACCAGGTTAATCTTCATCGGCCAGGATCTCCAGTTTATCACCGCGACTTGCTTACGGGGACTGGCGGGTGCGAAAGGATCTTTCAGCCAAATGGCGTCGGGCATCACTTCGAGTCGCCAAACACCAGGCTGAATGCGATCGAGGAAATAGGCTCCCGTTCCTTCATAACTTACCAGCGGAGAGTCTCCCCACCCGGCGATGTGTTCCAGGCTGGCCGGCGAGGGCGGCGGTGTCAAGGTGTGATTCGTATAATAGTATGAAGTAGGTGTGACCATTTCTGCCAGGTCCTGTTCATAATTCACCCGGAACACATCAAAGGTGGTATTCGCCGGGTAGCCTCCATATCGTTTGTTCATGGGAACTTTATGAAAAACTTCTGCGGCGATCTTGAGACTAAGCGCTTTTTGCGGCGCATAGGCCAGGTTCATGTAATGCGTTCCATATTCCGTATTGACATCGGCCATGTACGTAGGGTCATAGGCGAAGTGTGTTGCAGTCTGAATGCCCGCCTCCCGGAAGCTGCGCGCCATCGCCGGGTAGATGTACGATCGCCCCACATCAGCAGCATCAAATTCATAGACCACCTTGGCCATGCGCTGGTAGGAAGGTGAGGCGGCAAACGGAATATCGTACCGGTCAACATTAGGCAACAGGTTCCCTCCCAGTTCATGACCCGAGCCAAGCCCGGTGGGATACCACTGAAACGTGCCGCCCTGGATTTTAGAAGCGGCGTAGGCTTCTGCGAGCTGAATGCTATGACTGATGTTGTAGAAGATGGGCTTCTTGGAGCCGGTCGACCGCATGGCCGACACCATGCCGTTGATGAAAGCGGTCACCGCGCTCGCCTCCTCCCGATGATGAGGTTCGTTGCTAACCTCAAAGGCAATCACCGCAGGCTCATCTTTGTAAGCCTTCCCGGTAAACGGGTTGACGTGATTCAGGAAAGCGGCGAGGTAGGTCTTCTGGGCTTTGATCGCATCGGGATTCGTCAGGCAGGCGTCCTTACCATACTTCGCAGAAAATCCCGGCGTTTTTTCATCAGGCTCAGGCCAGCCGTTCCCCCAAAAGGCAATCGGGGTGATGAAGAACCGGAAGCCCCGCTCCTTCATGCGGGAAACCGCATAATCGAACAAGCGCAGGTGCTCGTTGTCGAGCAGGTTGCCCAAGGTGTCACTGATTTCGGTATCCCACACATGGACGCGGTACAAGTCAAATCCCAACCGGCTAAAATGATAAATGTCCTCGTCCATCGCCTTCTCCAAAGGGATGCTGCGTTGCTTCGCGGCCCGGTACGCATGCGCAAACATGGCGGTATAGTTTATGCCGAAGCCTTGCACTTCTTCATCGGTCTTGCCCCACCGCATTACCCCTTTCTTGTCTACATAAACATCAGCGGTCGATTGTGCCGGTGACGCCAACGGCCAACAAAGTATTATGATAAAAAGAATCAGGATGAATCTCATATTGAACTTGCCCTAATGCAATCTAAAGGTAGCGATTTTCAATGGCGCCCGGTCGGCCTGTCTGACCACTTCACTCCAGCACAAATACGCGGGCGTCAGGAACATGCAGGTTGAAATAGCCATATCCGCCTTGCACGTTGCTGGGAAAATTCAGGGGCTCAGAAGCAAATCCGGCGAGGCTGTAACGGCTGTCATTGCGCAGCGACAGGTAGCGGAAATATTCCTCGCTGATATTCGACAAGGTAACCAGTGCGGTGTCACCCAACGAATAATCCTGGAAGATGACATTAAAGGTTTCTTCAAAAGGTTGTCCATTAAAAGCTGTATCCCGCACCAACCGGGTGAACACCCGAGGGTTAAGATATCGATCGATCGGTGTCTCCGTTGAAATCTTCTGAACATTGATCATGTACCAGTTTGGCCCGGGTGGATCAGTGATGCCATAGGTTACACTGGCCAACGAGTCAAAGCCAGTCAGGTACAACTTGGCAGATGCGGTCTGAAATACTACGGGTTCGGGAGCTATCGCCGTGGCACGAACACTCCCCCATCGGGCGCTGATTACCTTAAGCTCATATAACTGGCCGCTTTGGATAGCTCCATCAGCGCCGGCATAAACCCCATACTCCTGGTAGGCCAGCGTGTCTACCTGGTTGCCATAAGTCAAAGTGACCACAGCATCATCAACCGCTATCTCGCGAAGCAACGGCTCCAATTCCGATCCCCAACCCGCATCGAGTGCGCCAATGCTCTTCGTGACGAGCACGGATAGCCCTTGCCCGGGGAGGACCTGTGATGAAATCACCAGCTTCACCGGGAGCGACGGAATATCGTCGACCTCCAGCGGATCGGGTATGCATCCTCCGAGCACAACCAGGATCAGGCCCACCAGGGGCGCAGTGATTTGATGCAATTTATTGAAACGTAAACCCATAGCTCACAAATGGAAGAAACCCAAATACACCGGGCTGTTCATACCGGAACGTGCCATCACCATTGGAAACAATGGCAATAGCTACCGGTGTTGCCCGATTATAGACATTGTATACTCCAAAAAACCATTCACCCTGGAAGCGCTTCCCCAATTTCGAAGGCTTGAACTTCAATCCCAGGTCAAGCCGGTGTGTGTCGGCCAGCTTCACCGAATTGATCGGCGCATACACGGGAATGAGGTTGGCGCCCACCAGGGTCGGTGCCGGCACGACGTACTTACCTATGATGGGTGTGAATCGTGAACCGGAAATGAATTCCCACACCGCCGAAAATGACCAGCGACGCGCAAATTGGTAATTAGCCACCACGGCCAGGTTGTGCCGGCGATCGTAGCGGGCATAAAACCATGCGCCCTGGTTGATCTCATCAAAGCGTCGCTCAGACCACGATAGCGTGTAGCTTACCCAACCCGTCAGCTTACCGGTTTCTTTCTTGATCAGGGTTTCCACCCCATAAGAAAGACCCTCACCCTGGATCAACTGCTCTTCGAAGTTCCTGTTCACAAACAGGTTGGTTCCTTCGCGGTAGCCGATCAGGTTATCCATTTTCTTGTAATACCCTTCCAGGCTGACGAAAACTCCTTTTTCTGGAAACATCTTCTGTACAGCCAGGGACCATTGATCAGCGCGTTGTGGCTGCACAGCATCAGTCACGGGGTACCAGATATCGGTTGGAAAAGCCACCGCAGCGCTCGACACCCGGTGCAGATACTGCGCCATACGGGAATAGCTTGCCTTGATAGTGGTTCTTTCATTCAGGGAATAACGCAGGGCAAGCCGGGGTTCAGGATTCACATACAGTTTGCTTTTCACCGAAGCATAAGACACCCGAAGTCCCAGGCTCCACCGCCATCGGGAACGCCAATTGCCCTCCAACTGTGAGAACGCGCTCCCCTCCCACGCCGTCGCTGCCTTCGTTGTGCTGCTCTCCAGGAAATCCGCCAGTTCTCCTGAAGTTGTAATCACGTTGGGGCTCACCCGGTGACGGACGAGATCAAGGCCCGCAGTGAATGCCAGCGGGCCAAGGCTGTCTGTTGAAACCATCCACTTTCCACCAAGGTCTTCAATGTCGGAGCTGGTGAACAACCGACTGTCTTCAAAAGTGTTGTCAATTGTATAGTGGAATTTGGATCGGTACAACATCATCGAAGATGACCACTGCCGGCCAAGCGACCGATTCCATCGCAGGGTTTGCGCTGAATTCCCGATCGTAAAATTGCTGGTCGTGTTTTGCAGTCGACGGGAATTCGAGGATCCTGGAATAAAATTGAGCACATCATCACCCGCATAATGAGTTAGTACCACCTCATCGTTCTTGGTCGGATGGAAGGCAACCTTGGCATTGAGGTCATAGAAATGATAAGGCAATTGCTGTCCCAGCAGCCGCACCACCTGGTCCACATAGGTTCGGCGGCCGGCGAGCGAAATACTGAGCTTGTCTTTCACCAGGGGTTGTTCCACCATCAGTCGGGATGCCAGCACGCCCACATTGCCTTTGATGCGGGTTCGGCTGGGAAAATCATTTCGGGTATGAACATCAAGGATGGATGAAAGCCTTCCACCATAGGCTGCCGGGAATGCGCCGTTCATCGACTCCACCCTGGACAACACATCAGGATTGAACACTGACAAGAATCCAAAAAGGTGGCCTGTGTTATAAATGGGAGCGCCATCCAACAACACCAGGTTCTGATCGGCAGCGCCGCCACGAACGAAAATGTCGGTCGTTCCTTCCACTCCTTTAGATACGCCGGGTAGCAACTGGATGGTTTTGAGGAGATCTGCCTCCCCGCCGAGCACCGGAATGGAGTTGATCTCAGCACCTGTAAGCGTGACCGCGCTCATCCGGGTCGTCTGCAATTGATCGGACTGCCGGTAACGCTGGGAAGAGACCACTACTTCCTCTAATTGCTCTATGCGGGGCGTCAACGAAAAATAAATGACGGTATCTTGCAGCACGGTCATCGAACGATGCAATGGCTCAAAGCCTGTGAACGTGATTTCCATCACGAGTACCCCGGGAGAAACCGTGAACAGTACTTCACCATTCTTGTCCGTTGCAAAAACCTGCTGGTCTCCAGTCACCTGCACATGGGCAGCGGCCAGCGGCTGTCCGTTGCTGGAGGATACCACTCCTTTCACCCGAACCGTCTGTGCACAGACCGCCAAAGGCAAAAGCCATATCACTGCAGTAAGACAGGCAACCTTCATCATTACAAATCCTCCACTTCTGCTACCACAAACGTACTACCACCAACAAATACCAAGTCATCGGGACCCGCCGCGTCAATCGCCGTACGAAGGGCCTCATTTACTTCCCGGATTACCTTTCCTGCAAGTCCCACTGCGGAAGCCTCGCGGGCAAGCAAAGACGCATCCATGGCCCTGGGAATCGAAGCCTGGCAGAAGTAATAAACCGCGTTCCTGGGCAAAAGGTTAAGCATGTGTGAGATATCCTTATCATTCACCACGCCAATTACCACGTGAAGGTTCTGGTGAGGGGTATTTTGGAGCTGGCTGACAACCTCCCGAATGCCGGCCTCATTGTGGCCGGTATCACAGATCGTCAACGGTCGCTGACGCAACGTTTGCCACCTGCCCTTTAGCCCGGTGAGCGAGGTTACCAAGGCAATTCCTTTCATCACAGCGTCATCGGGTATGCGGTATCCTCGTTCCCTCAACGTCAGCACCGCCGCCAAAACCCCGGGAAGGTTTCTTTGTTGATAGTTTCCTTTTAGCCCGCAGACCAATCCTTCCAGCCACAGGGAACCCTGTTGATAGACGTCATACCCACCATCGCCCGGATGGAGTTGAACTAAATCGGTCGCGAACTGTATCGGGGCATTGAGCTGGCCGGCACGATCAAGAAACACATGCTCCACTTCCTCCTGTCGTTCGCTCACGATCACGGGGATACCTTCCTTGATAATTCCCGCTTTCTCGAAAGCAATCTTTGGCAGGGTGTTCCCCAACAAGGCCATGTGATCCCAGCTGATGTTGGTGATGAGCGACAGGTCCGGGGTAATTACATTCGTTGAATCCAGGCGGCCGCCGAGTCCCACTTCGATAACCGCTACATCCACCGGGTAACGGGCAAAGTAGTCGAAGGCCATGCCGACTGTCATCTCGAAAAACGAAGGCTGGATGCGGTCGAGCACCGGCCGCATCCGATCGACGAAATCAACGACAAATGCCCTTTCAATTTCTATCCCGTTGACACGAATACGCTCCGTGAAGTTTTTAAGGTGCGGCGAAGTATAGAGTCCCGTGGTGTATCCTGCCGATTGAAGAATAGCAGCAAGCATATGTGACGTACTGCCCTTGCCATTGGTACCCGCAACGTGGATGGACTTGAATTTCCGTTCAGGATTCTCCAGGACTTCGCAGAGTGCCAGGGTATTGTCGAGGTTGGCCTTGTATGCGGCAGGTCCAATGCGCTGGTACATCGGCAATGCCTGGTAGAGATAGTCGAGTACTTCGGGGTATCGGTCCATAGCGTCGTAAAGTTAGCCAAACAAAAAGGCCGCTTCGAAATCCGGAGCGGCCTTCTTAGGGTTTTTCCAACTGTTAGTTACCGAACTTGAAAAGCTTAAAGCCGACGCTGAGCTGGAACACCTGGTTCTTGGCTTCGGTGGTAGCCTTATCTACATCGCTCAAGCCGAGGTTGTAGCGGGCATCAATCACAAACTTGCTGATGTCAAATCCTGCACCCAGGGCTACACTGGTATCTGAAGATTCAAGAAGGCTCTTGATGTCCGTGCCACCGGAAGTAGCGCTGGTCAAGAAACCAAATTGGGGGCCTGCCTGGAGGTTTAGTCCACCGATGAGGTAGAATTTCAGGAGGATGGGAATGTTGACGTAGCCCAACTCGACATTGCCGGAAGCGGCATCTGCTCCTTGCACGGAGTAGATTACTTCAGGCTGGATAGCCAGCTTGGTGAGCTTGATGTTTACAAAGGCGCCGGCATGATAGCCCGTCCGGCTATTGTATGCCGCACCTACGCTAGTAGTATTGACATTGGCGAAGTTAAGTCCGCCCTTGATACCGAGCGATACCGATGCCTGGGCAAAGGCTGTTCCCATTCCCGCTCCGAAGAGAAGAATCAGCAAGCCTAGTTTGAGTTTGTTCATAGTGTAAAAGGTTGAGTTTGACTTATTAATTCAGATTATGATGTATGGGTAACTACCGCAAAGATAGGATTCATTCCAATCCCAATTCCGGGTTTTTACCCTTGATCGAACGATAAAACTGAAGGATGGTTGCCATGTCCTGCTCCATGTTGTCGGTCGGATACATCGGCTTGTCGATAATTACTTGCTTTTTCTCAAAATCGAAACCGACAGGGACGATGGGAACCTTAGCCCCTTTCGCGATAAAATAAAATCCTGTCCTCAATTTTCCCACCTTCTTGCGTGTGCCTTCCGGCGCAATGGCGAGAATAAACTTCTCATGCTGGTCAAAGATCTTCACCACCTGGTCTACCACATCATGCGAGCTGCTGCGATCAACCGGGTGCCCACCCAGCCAGCGGAAAATGAAACCAAAGGGCGGCTTAAATAACTGGCTCTTGCCCAGGAACTGCGCATTCCTGATCCGCAAAATACTCCGGGCTGCAAGCCCTACCGGAAAGTCCCAGTTGCTGGTATGAGGAGCCACCGCTACAATGAACTTCGGTATCGCCGGCATCTCACCGGAAATTTTCCATCCAAATATCCTGAACAGCAATAAATAGAGTGGTCTAAGCATGGCCAGTGGGTCTCTCAGAAACTATTTGATGAGATCATTCAATAATTTCTCGTCCGCACCAAAGGGTAAGGTGATCTGCAAATCATCTGCGGACTGCTGGGCCCTTGCCGCCGTATCCATCGCACCCTGGTTCCTCGCCCACGACCGCCGGGCGATTCCGTTGTTGACGTCAAAGGACAGCATGCTCCTGATCTTGCGGTCCGTATCGGCTGTACCATCGAGCAACATACCAAAACCACCGTTGATCACTTCTCCCCATCCTACTCCTCCTCCATTGTGAATGGATACCCACGTAGCGCCACGGAACGAATCGCCGATCACATTGTGAATGGCCATATCGGCGGTGAACTGGGAGCCGTCATAAATATTTGAGGTCTCCCGGTACGGACTGTCCGTGCCGGAAACATCGTGGTGATCACGACCCAGCACCACTGGTCCAATAGCACCTTCACGGATGGCTTTGTTGAATGCCTCCGCGATTTTCATCCGGCCGATTGCGTCAGCGTATAAAATACGTGCTCTTGATCCTACGACAAGCTGGTTTTCCTTCGCGGCCCGAATCCACGCAAGGTTGTCTCTTAATTGAGAACGAATATCCTCCGGAGCCGTCTTCAATAGCTCTTCCAGTACGCCGGCGGCCAAAGCATCGGTGGTATCGAGATCCTCATCTTTGCCCGACGTGCACACCCAACGGAAGGGACCAAATCCATAATCAAAACACATCGGCCCCATAATGTCCTGTACGTAGGACGGATACTTGAACGTTAGCCCGTCCTCACTCATCACGTCTGCCCCGGCCTTGGAGGCTTCCAGCAGAAATGCATTTCCGTAGTCAAAGAAATAAGTGCCGCGTGCCGCGTGGTGATTGATGGCCGTCACCTGTCGGCGGAGCGACTCCTGCACATCCTGCCGGAATCCCGCGGGATCCTTGGCCATCTTACGGTTGGCTTCCTCAAATGTCAACGTCACCGGATAATAGCCTCCCGCCCATGGGTTGTGCAGCGAAGTCTGGTCAGACCCGAGGTCCACATGAATTTCTTCAAAAGCGAAGCGTTCCCACACGTCCACAATATTTCCAAGGTAAGCCAGTGATACGGCTTCCTTGTTTCTTTTGGCCAACGCCACCCGCTTCACTAATTCATTGAGGCTCTCCGTGAGCTCGTCTACCCAGCCCTGCTCGTGGCGTTTGCGCGCTGCCTTGGGATTGATCTCGGCGATAACGGAAATGCAGCCGGCAATTTTTCCCGCCTTCGGCTGTGCCCCACTCATACCACCCAACCCGCTGGAAACAAAAAGTTTTCCCTCCAGTCCCTCGCCGCGTTTGGCAATCTTTCTCCCCGCATTGAGGAGCGTAATATTGGTACCGTGTACAATCCCCTGCGGACCGATGTACATATATGATCCAGCGGTCATCTGGCCATATTGCGTCACGCCCAGCGCATTATATTTTTCCCAATCATCCGGTTTGGAATAATTTGGAATCATCATTCCATTGGTCACCACAACGCGCGGAGCTCCTTTTGAAGAAGGAAACAATCCCATCGGATGACCGGAGTACATGTGCAGAGTCTGCAAATCGGTCATCGTGGCGAGGTACTTCATGGTCAGCAAGTACTGCGCCCAATTCTGGAACACCGCGCCATTGCCTCCATACGTGATCAATTCGTGCGGATGCTGCGCCACGGCCGGGTCCAGGTTGTTCTGGATCATCAGCATGATGGCCGCGGCCTGCTGCGAACGATGAGGATAATCCTGGATGGGACGGGCGTACATGGTGTAGGCAGGTCGGAACCGGTACATGTATATACGTCCGTAAGTGATGAGCTCGTGGTAGAATTCAGGCGCCAGTACCGCGTGATGACGTGGGTGGAAATAACGCAGGGCATTCGCCAATGCCAATCGCTTCTCGGCGGCCGAGAGGATGTCTTTGCGCTTCGGGGCATGGTTGACCGTCTCGTCGTACGGTTGCGGCTCGGGAAGTTCGTCCGGTATTCCTTGTAAAATCTCTTCCTGGAAGGTGAGCTCTATCGCCATTTAGCCTAGTATCTTTGCGAGATCCGCTTTACGTAAGTTCTCTTTCGTGAATTTATAGCCAAGGTCAAAAATCTCCTTGGCTTTCCCAATATCAAAGGCACTGAATTTGTCCAACCCGTGCGGCTCGATCACCACATCGCAGAGGTGTTTGCTCTGCAACGTATTGGCACCGATGGCCATCAGCAGGCTGCGCTCAATGACTACTTTCATGTTCGTCACGTCGAACCAGGGGGTAACACGATTACAATGGGAACCGATCAATACATCACACTGCTCATGCAACGGTCGCGCAGGCAGGTTATCAAGTATACCGCCATCCACATACAGCGCTTCTTTAAATCGGATAGGGCTAAACATCCCGGGTATACAGCACGATGAAAGAATCGCGGGAATAAGCTCACCCGAATCAAAATAATTCACCTGCCCCAGTTTGAGTTCGACGGCGGCGATGGTCAGGGGCTTCTTCAGCTTCGAGAAATCTTCGGGTAAGTGGTTTTTTAACAGCAACTGCAAACCATCCATGCGCAGCAATCCGCCGGGCAGCAACGAAGGCCGAACCGCGTTAAACATGGTCACCTGGCTGATGATCTTCAGCATCTCCGCCGGAGAAATGCCATTCGCATACAATGCTCCAACAATGGAACCGGCGCTGGTGCCTGAAATGCGTGTAGCGTGAATCCCAAATTCTTCCAGCGCCTGGATCACCCCAATGTGCGCCGCTCCCCGGGCGCCTCCGCCCGACAAGACAAGACCGATTTCCTTCATGGACGCGATTACAGTTCCGACAACTTAAAAGTCCTATCCACCCTCACTCCTTTTTCCGTGTGCTTTACCGTGCAGCACTCATGCACCGGGTCGTGCTCGAAGTAGAGTACGTATTTATTATCCGCTGCCAATTGCAGAAACTTCTCTTTCTCCTCCATGGTCATCAAAGGCCGTGTATCATACCCCATCACGTACGGCACCGGGATGTGGCCGATGGAAGGTATGAGGTCCGCCATATAACATACCGTGGTGTCCTTGTACTTGATCATGGGCAACATCATCCGATCCGTGTGGCCCGAAACAAAGAGAATGTCCATCGAAGGCAACGGGCTGTCCTGGTCTTCATACGCCATTCTCAGCTGACCGCTGTCCTGCATCGGCAGAATGTTCTCTTTAAGGAAACTAGCCTTTTCTCTGGCGTTGGGCTGCGTGGCCCACTTCCAATGATCGGGGTTGCTCCAATAAGTAGCATTAGGAAAGGTTAGCACCAGGTTATCCTGATCACGACGCACACCGCCGCCGCAGTGGTCAAAGTGAAGATGGGTAAGGAACATGTCCGTGACGTCGGCCGGCGAGAAGCCAGCTTTTCCCAATGATTTGATCAGGGTGTCATCACCGTGTAAGTAATAGTAGCTGAGAAATTTGGCGTCCTGCTTTTCGCCGATACCATTGTCGATGAGGATCAACCGGTTTCCATCCTCAATCAATAAGCACCGCATGGCCCAACTGCAGAGATTATTGGCGTCGGGCGGGTTCAGCTTTTGCCAGATCGACTTGGGAACAACGCCAAACATGGCGCCGCCGTCGAGTTTGAAAAATCCGGTCTCAATGGTGTGCAGCTTCATGATCGCGACTAACCCTCACCTACTCTTTCACCACACCCATCGCCGAGAATTTCTCGATACGCTGACGAATGCGCTCGTCGGCAGGAATGGCCATCAATTCCTTGGTAGTTTCCAGGATGACACGCTTTACTTCCATGGCCATGGTCTTGATGTCATTGTGCGCGCCGCCGAGCGGTTCTTTCACAATTCCGTCGATCAGGTGAAGTTCTTTCATGTCTTTCGCGGTAAGCTTCAGTACTTCCGCCGCCTGCTCCTTGTAGTCCCAGCTGCGCCAGAGGATGGAAGAACAGGATTCGGGAGAAATTACCGAGTACCACGTATTCTCCAGCATCAGCACACGGTCGCCAACCGCTATGCCCAGCGCGCCACCGGATGCACCCTCTCCGATCACAATGCAAATCACCGGGACATTAAGCATGAACATCTCCTTCAGGTTGCGGGCGATCGCTTCTCCTTGCCCTCGCTCTTCGGCTTCAAGACCAGGAAAGGCTCCCGGTGTGTCGATAAACGTGACGATGGGTTTGTTGAACTTCTCCGCAATTTTCATCAGGCGCAGGGCCTTCCGGTAACCTTCCGGGTTAGCCATTCCGAAATTGCGCATCTGCCGCTGCTTGGTATTGCGGCCTTTCTGCTGTCCAATGAGCATGAAGGACTGGCCTTCAATCATTCCTAATCCGCCCACCATCGCCTTGTCATCGGCCACGTTGCGGTCGCCGTGCAATTCAATAAAATCGGTGGTGATCTCGTAAATGTAGTCCAGGGTGTATGGACGGTCGGGATGGCGGGAAAGCTGAACGCGTTGCCAGCCCGTCAAGTTTTCAAAAGTCTCCTTTTTCAAGTCCAGAATTTTTTGCTCGAGCGCCCGGATGGCCCGGTTCACATTCTCGTCACTGTCATCGGCCAGTTGCTTCATATCCTGCAACTTGGTCTCCAGTTCAGCAATGGGCTTTTCGAAATCCAATAGATTCATTCGCTCGCGTGGTAAGGCGGACAAAATTACAAGATTTTCCCGGTTTCAACAGGATAGACAGGCTTCTGCATAGATCATCTAGTCACGGTATTTGACCACTTAGCACAATACTTCTACCCGGCGTGGTCTTATGCCATTCTTTTGCGGAGAATCAACACAGTTCCAACCATGAAACGAATTCTTTCACTCCTCTTCACCTTCGTGGCTGCCGCCGCTTTCGGTCAGCTTCCTAAACCTGCCGAAACTTTCGGCTTTGAACCGGGGGCAGACTATAAGATGGCTACTTACGACCAGATGCTCACCTATTATGCCAAACTCGATGCCGCCAGCGATCGCGTGCAGATGATCGACATCGGCAAATCAGTACGAGGAAGGCCGATGAAACTGATCTTCATCTCCAGCAAGGAGAACATGAAGTCGCTCGACAAATGGAAAGATATCAGCGCAAAACTATCCCGCGCCAACATCCCGGCCGACGAAGCCCGAAAGCTCAGCCGGGAAGGCAAGGCCATTGTGTGGTTTGATGGTGGTATGCACGCCAGTGAAAAGGCACACGCACAGATGACACCTGAATTGGTTTACCGCATCGCGTCGGAAGAATCAGACGAGATGAAAAATATACGCAACAACGTGATCACCCTCGTGGTGCCGGTCATCAACCCCGATGGTCTTGATATCGTCGGCTCGTGGTACCGGAAGTATGTCGGTACTCCTTATGAAACTTCCGACCCGCCCATTCTCTACCAGGAGTACGTCGGACATGACAACAACCGCGATTGGTTCATGAGCAACATGCCGGAAACCAAAGCGGTGACAACGGTATTGTACAGCCAGTGGTATCCGCAGATTGTACACAACCATCACCAGACGGCTCCCTCGTGGGCACGCATCTTCATCCCTCCTTTCCGGAGCCCTGTCAACCCGAAGATTCACCCGGGTGTTACCACCGGTGTGAACCTCGTGGGTACCGCGATGGCCAATCGTTTTGCTATGAGGAAAATGCCCGGCGCCATTTCCCAAACCACCTTTGAAATGTGGTGGAACGGCGGCATGCGCACAGCTCCCTATTATCATAACCAGATCGGTATCCTCACGGAAACATCACACGCTACACCTACACCGCGTTACTACCCCACCGACTCCGTTCCCAAAACCGTGGGCGGCAAAACCACCGACGGCACTGAAATCTTCTATGCGTATCCCTGGCGAGGCGGCGAGTCGCATTTCCGCGATGCCGTGAATTACATGCTCGAAGCCTCCATGGCCGTGCTTGACCTGGCTGCCGAGAAGCGCGATGAACTCCTCTATAACATCTACCAGATGGGACGCGACGCCATCGATGATAAGACTGGCGCTTTTGCCTACATCATTCCTAAGAATCAATGGGATGCTGCTTCCGGCGACAACCTCGTGAACGTAATGATGCAGGGCGGTATTGAAGTACATCGCGCTACCGCCGCATTCAAAGTTGGGAACACGGAATACCCGGAAGGATCATACATACTATATGGAGCGCAGGCCTTCCGTCCGTACCTGGCCGACCTAATGGAACGCCAGAATTACCCCGACCTGTACCAATTCCCCGGCGGCCCCCCCATTCCACCTTACGACCTCACCGGCTGGACACTTCCCATGCAGATGGGTGTAAAAGTGGATCGGGTTACCACATCGTTTACCGCCACCGCACAGAAACTCGAAACCAAAATCGCAGTCAATGCCGGAAGCGTCAAAGGCAACGCAGGTTATGGCTACGCGATCGCACGACAAGATAACGCCAGCGCGAAGGCTGTGAATCGATTATTGAAGGCCGGTGAGAAACTCGTCGTGGCCACGGCTTCGTTCACCGATGGTGGAACGAATTTCCCCGCCGGAACTTTCCTCGTGGAAAAAGGCTCCAAGACATCCAACAATCTCTCACGCGTTGTGCAAGAGACAGGTGTAAGCGCTCAAGCTATCAGCGCCAAACCCGCCAACATCAAAGCCATGCCGAAAGTTAAAGTCGGCATTTACAAATCTTGGGTCGACAACATCGACGAAGGGTGGACACGCTGGGTGCTGGAACAATTTGACTTCGACATCGATACCCTGCACGACACGGACATCCAGGCGAAGAATCTCAGCTTGTACTCCGCGATCCTCCTGCCCTCGCAGCGAGGCGAAGAGATCATGCACGGTCACCGAAAAGGTGAGATGCCGGACCAGTTCACCGGGGGAATCGGGCTCACCGGTGTGCAGGCCCTGGAGCGTTATGCGGCCAATGGCGGCACGCTCATTTGCCTCGACCAGTCTTCCGGTTTTGCCATCGAACAGTTTGGTTTGCCCGTTGAGGATCTCACCGCGGGCCTCAGCACCAACGAGTTTTTTATACCTGGCTCGCTGATCCGCATGACCGTCGATGTGAACAACCCGCTGGCATTCGGAATGCAGCCGGAAGCGGCCGCTTCATTCCAGCGCAGCCGTTCATTCCGGAAGATTGTGCCGACACGAAAAGGCGAAGGCGGCAACGAGAAGACCGTTCCTTACCCCTCACCTGATGTGGTTGAGGTGGCCCGCTATGCCAGCAAGGACCTCGTGATGAGTGGTTGGGCTAAAGGGCACGACCGCTTTCTCAAAGACAAGTCGGCGATGCTTAACGTGGGTTATGGTAAAGGACGCGTAGTACTGTTCGGGTTCCGCCCGCAGTTCCGTGGACAGACCCATGGCACATATAAACTCCTGTTCAACTCCATTTACTCCGGAGCCATGAAGTAGGTCATAAGCTATATGCGATTGACAGGCAAAGCACGGTGCCGGTGTTCTTCACCGGCACCGTGTGTTTTCAGCAATTGCTGTACTTTGAAAAAATGCCGACAACGAGTCTCGCTTTGTCTCCGTTTACGCTCAAAAAACCTGTTTCCTATGAAATCACTTCTTGCTCTCATTTGCGCTCTCAGCTACCACATGGCAGGTGCTCAAAGCGATCTCCCTTACCGGGAAATACCAGACTATCCAACCGCTTATACTGCGGGAACGGTGGCCGCGCGCCTACTCGACGGACTAGGCTTCCGGTATTATTGGGCCACGGAAGGATTGCGACCGGAGGATCTTCAGTTCCAGCCCAACAAGGATGGCCGCACCAGCCTTGAGACGATTAAACACATTTATGAACTGACGCTGACGATCGTCAATGCCACCAAAAAGGCGGTGAACGATAACACCGTACCCAAGCCGGTACTCACTTTTGAGGAGATGCGCCGCAAGACCCTGGAGAATGTCCGTGAAGCCAGCGAGATGCTGAAGAAGGCGTCCGACAAGGAAGTGAGCGAACTCAAAGTAATCTTCAAGAGTGACCGGGGCACCAGCGAGTTTCCATTTTGGAACGAACTCAACGGGCCTATCGCCGACGCCTTGTGGCACACCGGGCAAGTGGTTTCTTTCCGGCGTGGTTCGGGCAATCCGTTCAACGAGAAAGCCAGTGTCTTTACCGGTAAGGTGAGGCCTTAAACTTCAAAGGAAGAACTTCTTCACTTTCGCGACCACCTGGTTCTGGGTCATGTGATCGGCGGGTTCTACGCCGCGCAGTTTTCCGGCAAGCGCAGTGAAGGCTTTTTCCGTGTCGAGTTTACGCTGCAGATGCTTGCGTGTTTCGGCGGGACCAAAGACAAACAATTCATCTGAATCAGCGACCTTCTTCAGGACAGAATCCAGGTACTGATCCAATTGGTGCCTTTCGCGTTCTTCGAAACGCTTCTCGGGAATAAGGTGCTTTGAACCCATGTAAACCCCTTGGTTTCCATCCGCATAATGGTGAACCCGGTTCTCTACCTCAGCATCAATCTCCTCCACGCGTTCTTTTCCGTCTATCAAGTTAACGATGACGGCCTTGCTGCCATCGATCCAAATACCGGTTTGCTTTTTCATAACGGGCAGATCTTTACCGTCTGCAGGCTCAAGGTACCCTGATGAACTGCCTGCTTCAATGCGGTCGGTATTCGGTGGTGATGACTTTTGTCACCGCGTTCCTGGTGACAATCCTCATTGGATTTGGACAACTCACCGACCTAAATTGTTAAAACCGGCCGAGGATTTCATGAAACACCGGTTTCCATTATTAATTCTTTGCGGCCTGCTCACCCTGGGCTGCAAAACCTACCAATCCATTCTCACGCCGGGCATGGACGGGGTCGATTCTGTTACACTGTCGCACCTGACGTTGGGTAAGTCTTACGAGATCCTCCTGGCCAGCGACAGTGTCATCGAAGTAAAGGTGCTGGCCGCGGACTATCACCAACTTACTTGTGAGACCAAGTACAAAGACTCAACCGCATTGAAGGGTTCCATCGTCGTTTCCCAGGGCGAAGAAGTCATTTCCAGTCAAAACCCAGGTCCAACCATCCTTCTGCGGGAGAACATTAAGGACGTGAGAGAACGGAAGACTTCATCGCATGAAACCAAGAAGAACATTGCGTTGACGGTGGGCCTGGCCCTGATCCTGGCTACTGCCCTCATGATTGAAAACTACGTCAAGAGCACCTTCTAGCATAAGGTCAGGGCAGTTCGTGATAATCGTCACCCCGGTTCAGCATCCGGTTGCCTTTCTTTAGGGGAAAGGTGATCCCGTGAAAGAGCGCTTCAACCCGATATTTTATCTCCTGTTTCAATCACCGCGGCCCATGCGGCTGGTGAATTGGATTTCTTTCTTTCGGGTGGTGGCCTTCCCGGTGTTCCTGGTGTTGCTAACCCTGCGGGCAGTGGATGCTTTCAAATGGCTCGTGCTGGCCAGCTTCCTCACCGACGCCCTGGATGGCTACCTGGCCAGGAAGTTCAAGGTCATCAGCATCCTCGGATCTCGGCTGGACTCCCTGGGAGACGACCTCGCGATCCTGGCGGCCTTCCTGGGGGTGGTCGTCTTCCGCTGGAACTTCCTCATCGACCAATGGATCCTCATTTCTTTGCTCTGGTTCCTGTTCCTGGTTCAGCTGGGATACGCCATGGCCAAATACCAGAAGCCTACCAGTTTCCACACCTACGGCGCGAAGCTGGCGACACTCTTCCAGGGAGCCTTCCTGAGTTCGCTGTTCTTTTTTGATGAACCCCTTCTCCCCTTGTTCTATGGTACTGTGGTAGTTACGTCCCTTGAATTGATCGAAGAGATCATCATGGTCGGGATGTTGCCCACGTGGCGGTCCGATGTTCGCGGGCTGTATTGGATCAACAAGCCCACGCCAGACGACGGCTCCGGGACATGGAACCCTGAATGATGGCTTTATCCAATAGTTCCTGGGCCTATTTGGATTAAATCCTTCAAAACCTATCTTTGCACCCTCGTTTTGTGGTCCAGGAGTCAAAAAGTAGCATACTCCCAACTTTAAACCTTGAACCCAGAACGTTTAACCTATTAGGACCGGTAGTTCAGCTGGTTAGAATGCCTGCCTGTCACGCAGGAGGTCGCGGGTTCGAGTCCCGTCCGGTCCGCAAGAATCAATCAAATAGCCCTCTCATAGAGGGTTTTTTTGTTTTAGGTCAGGCTGATCGCTTCTTCATTCTAAGTACCTTATCTGTTTGCCTTCCTGCGCGGAAGTACAGGTACCACCCCCTTTTAGTAAATTGGTCTATTCTGCAATAAGGAGTTATCAATGAGAGAATCTGCAATCATGGCAACAATGGTGGCGGTCTTCCTGGGACTGCTGTTATGGTTTGTCTACGGTGGGAGAATAAAGCCCGGACCGAGGCAGGAACAAAATTTGGACAGACTTATCAATTTCGCCGAGAAAGAAGGCAGGCTCGAGGATGCAAAAGCCTTGAGGTTACAAACTGAACGCTCACAGTCTGCCTACCAGAACGAACGGACTCTAAGTGGTAGTGACAAGGTATCAGTATATAGAGCCGGAACATACAATCAGAAAATGGCTCTCTGCAGAGCCTTAGTTGAGAAGTCCAAGGAATTAGGATCTTATAAAGTCAGTGATATCGATCTATATAACTGTTTAGAAGAAGCAACCAAATACGGAGATGCGGATAAACTGACCGTAGCTGAAGTTTCTTCAATGTGCGTTGTGCTTATTGATAAAATGTGAATGGTCTGATCAAAGAGAAGACATTTCTGGCCTACCAGGAGCCGGCTGAAGGATTAATAGGGGTACGGTGCTAGTGGTAGCGGAAATCAAAAGGGAGAACTTAATTTAGATTAACCCCCACTTCCTTTGCAGCCTGCAATTTCATCAACTAGCTACTTGACTCGGACTCCACCATCAATCCTCGTGAGCTTGTCAAATTCAAAGTAGAAAAATCTGACATCTGTTTTATATCCATTCATATCATAGTCATAGACCCTATACACCGTGCTTAATGCATTCTTTGAGTCGAGGATAGCTCCTTTTCCTGCTATAGTTAGGAACTCGTTCAATGGCATTCCAATATATGCCTTACTCGTCACTTTAGATATCTGGTTGGTAGCACAACCAAGCAAGCTTGCAACAATAATTGTTAAGATAATTGAGTGCCTCATAATCCTTTTCAACAATGGGAAGTTACAATTCAAAACTCGGAGTAATAACAATCATCATCCAAAAACATTCATATACTTTCAGATATTTGGCGGCTGTTATCTCACGGCAAACTCCCAATAATTATAGTTAAAGAACTCGACCAAATTTAAATGTCTAATATCATAGTAGCTGCAAGCCGCAGGAATCTTATTAGGAGAAGTTTTACTTTCGTTGCTGATGATAATATAGTTGTTTGTTTGATTGCCAATGATCTCTTTCTCTTCCATTATCATGGCGATTATCCATGGGTCAGCTTGGTCTTTGGTGCTGTCAGGGTTTATGAGTTTCGGAAAATTTTTCAATATATCAGGAACAAATTCAGTTTGTCTTTGTGAGATCTTTTTAAAATATCTCTCCTTGTTTTTGAGCCACTTAGCTAACTCGTCAGGTTTTTTCTTGTCGTGGCAAATCTCCTCATAAACAATGTGGTGAGAGATTAATTGTCCGTCTTTAAATAAAGAATCGAACCTATCCCAAAGCCCTTTGATTAATGACTCAGGATAGTTTTTATATATGAAGATGAATATATTAGCATCTATGCAAAATATATCATTACTAGACTTCACTCATAATTGTTTTAATTGTAAGTCCTAGCGCCTCAGAGGCTTCAGTATACTTAATTTTGTTACTGCTTAGGTTTTCAAAAATCATGTTATAGAATGTCTCTCCTCTTTCAGCCTTGCTCTTTACTACAGGTTTGACAAACCCACCCTTTCTTTGTTTGAAGTCTTTATAACTCGCTTTTATTTCCTTAAGTAAAGAGAAGAATCTCACCTTGTTGAGCAATCCCTCGTCCAGTAGCCGCCTTAGATAGACTTCACTGCTAACCTTGAGTTGTGAGGCGAATGTTTTTATTTCTTCAAATTCTGTTGATGGAACTAGGGCGTTCTCTGGAATTAGAAACCTACCGGCAAATTCGTTACATCCAAATTCCACTTCTTCATTGCTCTCCACTTTGTCCGGCAAGCAAATACCGGATTGATGTTTTACTAAATGTCCCAGTTCGTGGAACAATGTGAATATCCGAGCCTGATAAGAATGTTTACTATTTACGACTATGCAATAGGGCTGATAGTCAGAATAGCAAAAGCCCTGGACTTGGTTTAGCGGCATCGCAAATTGAAAAACAAGAATTCCTAGTTTACTTTCAATACTATTCCGCCAGTGCCTATATGCTTGGGACGATGATTCATACCTCAATTGATCGTCGATAGAAATGTCAAGCTTGTTGCGAAGCCATTGCTCCTTCTCTTTTGTGGTTTGGGCTTCTTTGGTCCATTCGTATTTTTTTGTCCAATATGTCGAACCTTCCAACTCAAGAGAGAGCGTGCGAAAGTGATTTACTTTTCTTATTACAAATAAAGTGTCCTTCGTTAATGTAGTATCAGCGAGGTTTCTATAGTCTTTTGGTTTTTTAGTTTTGGGTGGAATATCGGGAAGAAAGAAGATGGCTATCTGTCTCTTGTATTGGTTAGCAAGCTTCTGAAGTTTTGAAAACGGTATATCTTTTCCATTCTTTTCCCAGTCATTGTAGGTTTCAATATTGAGTCTAATTTTTTGGCATATTTCCTCCGTTGTGAATCCTCGTTCCTCTCTGGCCCAGCGAAGTATTTTAGAGTTAATGTTTACTGATATTCGAGTCATGAATCTTGTTCAAAAGTAATGCCCGGCTAAGGTTGTGTAAGCACCGTGCCGGGATTCCGGATGCGGCATTTCTAAATAGCTCCTCATACAACTAAGTTAGTTAAAACGTCCATTTGTTGCTCCATTTGAAAAAAGCCCACCCGAAGGCAGACCCCGGACGGCCAGGGAAAAGGAAATTTCCGTCCTAAGATTAAGCCGAGGCTCGGAACACCCGGCAAGGTTCAGCCCGTGGGGCCGCGACGTGTGGTTTGTCTGAGTTCTTGGCCTATCTCACCAGCAAGTCCTGGATGCTTCTTGAGCCGAACAACTTCCACCCAAACGGCGTAAACGGTTTTGATGCAGCGTGACCACACATCTCGTCGCACCGTTAATACGAACACTCGCCTGGCCTCTATTGGGCTTTCTTAAAGGCGGCCCGCGTCGTAGCAACAAGCTCCCCAAAATTGTATATTTGACTACACGCGTTATATGAGCCCCATGAAAATGCGTTTCTTCCCCTTCCTGCTTTTTGGCCTGTTGCTATATGGCGCTCCTGCGTCCTCGCAGGATGAAGGAACCATTGTCAAGAAAGAGCGCGTCTCCAAAGGAAAGAGTTTCTACTTGATCGGCGGTCCCTCCTTCCGGTTCGGGGGTAACAAAAGCGACTACAGCGGCGGCCTCAACCTTGAAGCAGGCTACCTGGTCCGGCTTAACCGGATCCTCACCATCGGCCCTTCTATCTCCTTCACGAAATTCAGCTACGACCCTGCCATCTCGGATCGATTCGCGAATCCTAACGCGGAGGGCAATAACATCTATCAACAAGACGATGGACCTGGCCTCGGCTATGAAGTCTACGTGGTCCATATGAAAGGCGGCGACCTCGGGTTTCTTACGGCCGGCTTCAACGTGAAGGTTGACTTCATTCCCTCCAGTGAGGAAAGGCGCTTCAATGTCTACGGAATCGTCAAGCCTTATATGCTCTTCCTCTCAAGGTCGGAGGTCACTGCAAACGTGGACCTTTGGTACGCCAACAATACCGACCCCCTGGACGATCCCAAGAACTGGTCGGGCGGAGGATCTTTCGACTACCTCACCTCCAGCACAGCCGGACTGGAAGACTGGGCCGCGACGAGCCAGTTCTCGGCGGGGATGAACCTTGGCGTTGGCGCGGAATATTCCCTGCCCTCCGGCTTCAGCCTGTTCGTGCAGGGCACCCTCGGCATGACACTGCCGGTCACCTACATCAACACGAGTGAGTTCCCGCCCTACAAAATGAGCGGTTATTATCACCCCGATTATCCCTTCGTCAAGAAAGGTTTTACTTCCATGAACATTTCCCTCGGCGCAGCCTATCGATTCTGATCAAATTGTGAAAGTCATGCGGGTTGTTCTGATTGTCACTTTTATGTTGCTGAGCGGAATCCCAATTCAGGCTCAGTACAAGTTCTACGAAAAAGGTTTTGAAAGCTACAAGGCGGGCAAGTACAGCGACGCCATCGCCAGCTTCTCCGAATACCTGACCAAATCGATCCGGGACAAATCGCTGGATGTGGAAGTCTATTACCTGCGCGGTCTTTCTTATTACAAAAGCCAGGAGTTCAAGAAAGCCATCGGCGATTTCGAGGAAGCCCTGCTGAGGAACCATGCCAACAAGGGAAATATTCACTGGTTCCTCGCCAAATGCAATGACAACCTCGGATTTTTCCCCGACGCGATCGATGCTTATGGCAATGCTATTCCCGCGTTTCAAAATGACAAGGAGAACCTGGTGAAGATTCTCTATGAACGCGGGCTGGTGTACCTGAAGTTCGGTGATGAAGTACTGGCCTACGATGATTTCCTGAAGGCCTACGAAATCCAGCCGGGCAATGAGTCGGTCAAAGCAGAGATCGCCAAGCTCGACAAACCCGGGTTGAAATCAAGGATACCCACAGCACCAAAAGAAGTGGTGGCTCAGCCCGCCGCCGCCGTCAATACATCACTTGCTGACCTTTACAAAGATGAAAAACGCTATGCCCTGGTCATCGGTAACAATCTTTATCCAAAGAACATCGGCGAACTGAAGAATCCGGTAAATGATGCCATGGATATGGCCGCCGAACTGGAGGCGTCCAATTTTGAAGTGCAGTTGCTGACCAATGCGACGTACGGACAGATCCGCGCGGCCTTGCTGAAATTCAAAGAGAAACTTGACGCGGGCGAACAGGATAAAACGGTGGGTCTCTTCTACTACGCCGGCCACGGGGTGCGGCAGGAAACTGAAAACTACCTGGTGCCCGTCGACGCGGTGATCGAATTTGAAGATGATATCTGGCGCTACTGCTTCCCCGTGCAGCGGATGGTGCTCGCTAACATGGCCCGCTCGAACTCGCGACTTAACATTGTTATTCTCGACGCGTGCCGCAGCAACCCATTCCCTTCCATCACCCGGGGTATCGGCGACCAGGGCCTTGCTGAAATGGAAAAGGCTCGCGGATCATTTATTGCCTATGCCACCGCGCCGGGTTCTGTCGCGAACGACGGCAGCGGACGCAATGGCCTGTATACCCAGGAATTATTGAAAGCGATGCGCAAGCCCGGTCTCACCATCGAACAAGTATTCAAGCAAGTCAGGCTCAACGTGCTGCGCCTTTCCGGCGAGCGGCAGAATACGTGGGACAGTTCGAATATTACCGGGGAATTCTACTTTAAGTTCTGAGCTAGTCTACCCAAACGGCGTAAACGGCTGGAGATAGCGCGTGTACGTTTGCGTGTAGGTGCATCCGGTGTCGTTGCTGGAGTTGATAAACGTGAGCGTGGTACTCGTGTAGGAATAAACAGAACCGGAAATGGAATAATCTTTAACTCCGGGGCTCGATGATCCCGTTAGAATAATATAATTCGAACTGAGGGTAAACGAGCCGCTTTCCACCAGCTGGGAACCGTCAGGCATGTTCTGCACCCATGACCACGTATTCTCCGTAAAGGTCAATACTCCGCAATCCGCGGCGAGAGCGGTGCATTCAACGGCCTGGTTGTTGCCGGCATCGGTGCAATGCGTCACCACAAACGAGCTGAACTTCCAGCTGCCGACCAGGGTGGCCTGAGGTTGGGGCTGGGCGTTATCACTTGTGCTGCAAGCTGAGCAAAGACCAGCCAATAGCACCAGCAACAGGTAAGGCGTTTTGTTCAGCATACAGCGGTCAATTCAACAAAGGTATTGCTTACAGTAATATCAGGTATATGCAGGAAAAGATGGACATTCTAAACATTTCATTTCACAATAGATCGCCGAATATTTCTAACCACTTTGGTCACCCCCGACAAGGTCTTATTTGTCAAGGCTAGATGCGGATCCCCCCTTGATGATCTTCTCGCGCAGGCCCTCCAGTAAAGCATACTCATTTTGCAGACTTTGAAGTCCTTTAATCAGTGACTTAACCCTTGTGGTCTGGTCGGCCTTTTCAAGCTCCGACAGCAATACTGGGATTGCCGACGCTTGACCCAAAACAAGGCTGATCAATGGCGTGAGTATTTGGATGCGATGTGGCGCAGATCCCGGGTAAGTATCAATTATAGATGTTGATAAGTAGAGTCCTTCTAAAAAAGTGGAGGTTAACACCAGCGCACAGGAAGAACTGTCCGGGGTGACTTTGCAATTGATCACCTGCTCCATAGCCCTGTCCAGTAAGAAGGACAAAGAATCCCAATTCTGAATTTCGGGAACTCCCGTCCTCCCCGTGGGTGACCCAAACCCTGCCGTGACTCCTACTCGGTCGGCAAGTTGTTGGCAGGCCAAGAAATACTCCATGGTTTCCTGTGTCTTGTCATACAGGGCCACGTACTCCACGTCTGCCATATAGACACCCAACATAATCGCAGCTTTCTCGGGCTCGGCCAGGTAGTTTTCCAACTTGCCTAGCGGGTTGACTAAATCTGAATGGTATTCAGCCCCAGTTTGCATTATGAAGTATGGAATATCCTCAAATGGGGGTTCGACATATTCTTCCAGGTATTTATCCCATTCCGCAAATTGACTATTGACTGTCTCAGGCGGCTCGCGAAGATTCAAGTAAATAAATGTTCCAAATGCCAACAGGCCAATCACGACCACGTAATAGAACAATGGGTATCCACAATAAGGACAAAGGAGCGCTGGGTGCTGGCTTTCCTTTCCACAAGAAGGGCACTGTGTAAATGCCATGCTGAAGGTAATTAATATCTCCTAATCCTGAAGAACACCGAAAAACGAACGTAGAAGCAATTCCTTCGAGAAATTAATGCCTCGCTCACGAAAAACGAATAGGATCACAAAATGCGATATCAAGTCTGAATGGTCGCAGAACAAACGCCAATGCGGGTACCGGTATTCGGCGAGGTAAACCCATGTTGTCAATAGGTATAAGTCCTTAACTTCGTATTACAGAAAATATGATCAAACCTCTCTCTCTCCTCCTCGCCCTTCTTTGCATCACGCTTTCAGCGCACGCCCAAACCGCCGCACTCTCCAACCGCGCCCAGGCCGTCGAGCTCTTCGAGAAAGGAGAAAAAGCCCTGGCGAACAAAGAGTATTTCAAAGCGCAGGCCCACTACAACGAAGCTATCCGCCTCGATCCACGCTACGCCGACGCCTATCGATCCCGCGGCATCGCGCGCGAGTACCTCGGCGAATCCGCCAAAGCGCTCACGGACTTCAGCATCTACTGTGACCTCCGCCCGGAAGATCCGGAAGGCCTCTTCAACCGCGCCGTCCTGCGCTTCGAAGCGAAACAATACCTCCCCGCCCGCCAGGATTTCCTCAAGTTGCTCACTTTGCCACCCTCCAAAGAGACCAACACGATCTACTACAGCCAGGAGAAGCACGGCAATGGACAGACCTCCATCCAAACGGCACAGTCCGGCAAGAAGGACCATCTCTACAACTACCTCGGCCAGATTGAAACGCACCTCAAGCGCTACCCGCAAGCCATCAGCTGGCTCGATTCCGCCATCTTGCTCTCACCCACCACGGCCGCCTACTATGTCAACCGCGGCGTGGCCCGCGTGGAGCGTGGTGACAAAGCTGGCGCCGCCGCCGACTATGAGAAAGCCCTCGAACTCGACCCCGACAACGGCCTCGCCCTGCACAACCTCGCCGCCCTCAAGTCCCTGGCAGGCGACAACGAGACGGCCGAGAAACTGCTCAGTGAGTCCATCGCCAAAAACGAAAAGCTACCGTACCCCCGGGCCGAACGTGCCTACCAGCGTCTGCAGAGCAACGACCTGAAAGGCGCTCTTGAGGATTACAATGAAGTAGTTCGACTGGAGCCAAATGAACCGGATAATTACATCAACCGCGGCATCGTGAAAGAAAAGATGAAGGACTTCGCCGGCGCCCTCGCCGATTTCAGCCACGCCATCAAGCTGGACGACAAAAATCCAAAAGCGTGGGTGTGCCGCGGCAACGTGGTCTCCAAACTCGGCAACTGGAAAGAAGCGGTCGAAGACTACTCCGCGGCGATCATCCTCGGACCCAACTATGCCATCGCCTATTACAACCGAGGCATCGCTTACCAAAATTCCGGAAACCCAACCCTGGCCTGCGCCGATTTGAAGAACGCGCTTCGCATGGGAATCAAGGAGGCGGAGAAGATTATATCGAAGGTGTGTAAGTGAAGTGTCTAGGGGTCAGTGGATTCGACACTGATCACTGATTACAGATCACAGATCACGGATCACCGATTACCGATTACCGATCACCGATTACCGATTACCGATCACCGATTACCGATCACCGATTACCGATCACGGATCACCGATTACCGATCACCGATCACCGATCACCGATCACGGCTACCCCCCACTCAAGTCCGGCCTGATCCGTAAAAAAACCGGCTCACGGTACATCTTGTCCTTCGTCAGTTGCGCGTAACTGATTTCCGCCACGAGCTTGGGCTCTACCCAGTGAGTTATTTTCTCATCAACCAGTTTCCCTCCGTGCAGGCTGGGCTGCTTGGCTTTTTTTAGCTTCTTGATTTCAGTCAACACTTGCTTTGCCGTGGCATCATCAAAGCCAGTGCCTACTTTGCCGCGATAGTGAAGTTCATCGCCCACGCGTTCGGCAATCTGGAGCGCGCCAAAAGTAGTCTCGCGGTTTCCTTTGCCGGGTGTGTAGCCGATGATGAGGCAGTCGGATGAATTCCGGACTTTTACTTTCAACCAAAGATCGCTGCGACGACCTGGAAGGTATCGTCCGTCGCGCCGCTTGGCCATGATGCCCTCCAGCGCATGCTCGCGAGCGGCCTCAAACAACGCTTCGCCATCTTCGACCACCTCGCTGATCCGGTACGGTGTGTCGGGACGAAGGGCATCACTGAGCCATTCTTTCCGCCGACCCAGCGGTTCATTCACCAACGGCCTTCCATCCAGGTACAGGCAGTCGAACAGGTAACAGTAGACGGGACTGGTCTTCACCAACTTCTGAATGTTGGTCTCGCCGTTTGCCATCAAGCGGTGGATTACTTTTTTGAAATCCGGACGTCCGCTTTTGTCCAGGCAGACGATCTCCCCGTCAAATAACCCGCAGTTGGCGCGAAACGCTTTGTCCACGATCTGCAGCTCAGGGAATTTGTCCGTAATGTCGTTGTGATTCCGGCTCCGAATGCGGACCTGGCCATCTTCCACGGCGATGAGGGCACGGATGCCATCCCACTTCACTTCATAGAGAAATTCATCCCCCTTCGGCACCTTCTCTGAAATTTCCGACAGCATCGGTTCAATGAGGTCCGACAGGTAGTTGATCTGCGGCTGGTCTACGCGCTCAAGGAGCCACTCCTTTTCCTTGATTTTATAAATGCGATACTCCCCATTCACTTCCTTGCTGTTGAGCCGGAAGTAGAAGCCGTCTTTCTTGTCCTTGGTAACCTGGTATTTCCCCAACGCGTAAATCCACATCTCCCCGCCGCCATACTGCCCTTTCGGGATCGTGCCATCGAAGGTCAGGTACTTCATCGGGTGATCTTCGGTCTGCACAGCCAGACGTTTTACACCGGGATGGGGTGGCAATCCCCGCGGCACTGCCCACGACTTCAGCACGCCGTCCTGCTCCAGCCGGAGGTCGTAATGCAAATGTGACGCATGGTGCCGATGCACAACAAAATTGTTCCCGCCTCCTTCCACCACGCGTGGCGCCGGCTCGGTGGTTTTTTTGAAGTCACGCTTCTTCTCATACGACTCCAACTGCGCCGGTGTCTTTCGTTTGGGATTGGGCGGCAACTCTTTCGCCACCACCTTCTTCCGATGCGTGTGAATCTCCACGGCATAGGCGTCAATCCCTTCCCACGCATCCCCGTCGCGCAACACCTTATCCAGCGCGGTTTTGATGTTGAACTCGACCGGCTTCTTCACTTTGCCCAGATCATCCCAGGTGAGGGGCATGGAGACCGGGGCTCCCACCCTTCCACGCAAACTATACGGCGACACGATACTCTGGCCTGAACGAATCCGATAGATGTCGATCAACACTTTTCCCTTGCGCGCCTCTTTCTTGATGTGCAGCGTAGTAGTTGATGGATTACGGTCAACAAACGGCTGGGCGATTGCCTGCGCGGCTTCGAACACGGTGTGAAACTCATGCTTCGGTTCAATCGGGCAACAGATATGTATGCCTTTTCCCCCGGTCGTCTTCGCGAAAGCGGTGTACCCGAAACTTTCCACGTACTGCTTCAGGTCAAAGGCCAGTGGAAGCACTTTCTCAAAGTCATAGCCTTCCGGAGGATCCAGGTCGAATACCATGTAGTCCGGAAATTCAAACTTCGGCTTGCGGCTGTGCAGCTGGTGAAGTTCGAGGGCCGCCAGGTTGGCGAGCCACACCAGGGTGGCAGGCTCGGTGGCGATGATGTAGTCCTTCTTCTCCTCTTTACCCAGCTTGGCGAATTCAACCCAGTCCGGCGCCCAGTTGGGCCTGTTCTTCTGGTAGAACATTTCGCCGTGGATGCCGTCCGGAAAGCGAATGAGGGTGAGCGCTCTCCCCTTCACATGGTTCAGCAATGTCGGCGCAATCTTCAGGTAATATTCGATGATCTCCGCCTTGAGAATATTGTCCTCCGGAAAAAGGACCTTCTCCAGGTTGGACAATTCGATTTTATGCTTGCCGATCGTCACCCATGTCTGTCCCTTCTTTGCCATAGTTTAATCGACCTCTTCCGGGGTCTTGTTGGAAAGGAACACCATGCCGATGACAAAGCAAACGCTCGCCACCACGATGGGATACCAGAGCCCGACGAGGATATCACCACTGCCGGACATCCAGGTAGCGATCAGCGGGGTAAGTCCGCCAAAGACGCCATTACCAATATGATAAGGCAACGACATAGAAGTGTACCGTATCCGCGTCGGGAATAATTCCACCAGGAAGGCGGCAATAGGGCCGTACACCATGGTGACATACACTACCTGGATAAGAATGAGCCCGATCATTATCCAGAATCCCTGGTCGGCCAGTTTGATTTCCTTTTTCGGCGGGCTTATGGACCCATCGTCGTTTACGGTGAAACGCTCAATCAGATCAGTGCCATCCGCAAAGGGCTGTACCGAGGTAATGTTCACCACTCCGGTCTCGGGCGATGTCTCGCGGTGAATGTTCTTTCCCTCTTCGATGGCAATTTTCTGCTTCAGATCGGTGAGGTCATACATGGCCTGGTAAATCGGCCGGTAACTCACGGCTGCCAACAGCATCCCCGCCATCATGATGTACTTCCGCCCAATGGTGTCGGACAATCTCCCGAAAACAATAAACAATGGCGTGCCCAGTACGAGGGCTATCGCGATTACAGAATAAGACTGGACGAATTCGAGGTTGCAAGTTTTCTGCAAAAAGGTGAGTGCATAGAACTGGCCGGTATACCAGACAACCCCCTGCCCTGCCGTGGCGCCAAACAGTGCGAGCAACACAATCTTCAGGTTCTTCTTTTTTCCAAAACTTTCCAGGATCGGGTTCTTCGATGTGGCTCCCTCCCGCTTGATCTTGGAATACAAGGGCGACTCCTGCATGCGGAGCCGGATGTAAACCGAAATGGCAACCAATGCCGCCGATAGTAAGAATGGAATGCGCCATCCCCAGGCAGAGAATTCGGCAACACCCAGCGATTGACGAACGGCAAGAATCACTCCCAGGGAAACAAAAAGTCCAAGTGTTGCCGTGGTTTGGATGAAACTCGTGTAGAATCCTCGCTTGCCCAACGGCGCGTGTTCCGCAACGTATGTGGCCGCTCCGCCATATTCACCACCCAAGGCCAAACCCTGGATCACTCTCAGCAAGAGCACCAACAGTGGTGCGGCAATGCCGATCGTCTCATAACCTGGTACGAGGCCAATGCCGAAGGTAGAACAGCCCATCAGGATGAGTGTGACCAAGAAAGTGTACTTGCGCCCTACCATGTCGCCGAGGCGCCCGAAGACAATTGCACCAAATGGACGAACTATAAAACCCACAGCGAAAGTGGCGAGGGTGGAAAGCAGGCCCACGGTAGGATTCGTCTTTGGAAAGAACTGCTCGGAAAGAATTGTTGCTAAGCTTCCAAAGATGTAGAAGTCATACCATTCGATGAGGGTACCGACCGAGGATGCCGTGATGACGAACCAGAGGTTGTGCTTGTCGAGTATTTCAGGATCCTTCTTCATGGGCCGATGATGGAAAGATAAGTATTACCCATCAAAAGTAGATTTCCTGCGCCATCCGGTAGGTATTGGCGTGCGCCTCGATAATGTCGCGGAAGTCGGGGGAATACCCACCACCCATGCTGGCCACCAACGGGATTCCATTGGCCTTCGCAGCATGCAGCACCATGCGGTCACGTTCACGGCAACCTTCGCGGGTCACCGCGAGCCTTCCCAGTTTGTCGGTATCCAGGATGTCCACGCCAGACTGGAAGAATATAAAATCAGGTTCCACCTGTTCAAGCAGGGTCTTGAGATTGCGATCCAGCGTGCTGAGATAAAAGCGATCACTGGTTCCGTCCGACAGTCCAATGTCGAGATCGGAGTTCTCTTTGATCAGCGGGTAATTGTTGGCGCCGTGCATGCTGAACGTAAAGACCCGGGGATCATCGCGAAAGATCTGCGCGGTACCGTTTCCCTGGTGAACGTCCAGGTCCACGACAAGGACTTTGGAGGCCAGGCCATTGTCGAGCAAATGGTGCGCCGCGATGGCGATATCATTGAGGAGGCAGAATCCTTCTCCGCGACCAGTGAACGCGTGATGGGTACCGCCGGCAATATTCATTGCCACCCCGTGCTCAAGCGCAAATTCGGCGCACAAGACCGTACCGTTGGCAATTTGGATTTCACGGTTGACTAAGGCCTCCGTGATGGGAAAGCCCGCTCTTCGTGCCTCCCGATCGGTGAGTTGGAGATTCTTTAGCCGATTCCAATACGCCGCTTCATGGGTGCGAACAATTTGCATTTCGCTGAGCGGCGACGGCTCAAAGAAATTCTCCGTCCGCAGGGTACCTTCATGAAGGAGTTGCTCCGGAAGCAACTCGTACTTGCTCATCGGAAACCGGTGGTTAGGCGGTAAAGGCAAGACATACGCCGGGCTCCAGGCGACCTTCAACATACAGGAGGCGGTGTGCAACTAATGATGCTCCGAATGGCCGCCTTCCCAGGCTTCCATGATGTGATGGAATTCTTCGTGGAGGGCGGTGAGTGCGGTGGATAGTTCTTCATCGGACGCGCCGGCTTTCACCTTGTCAGCGAAAGCGCGTGTACTGGCCTTGAGGTTTTCCACCCGAGTCATCATCTCGTCGGTATTGACGCGCTCGGGAAATGTACTCGCAGCCCACTTCTCAGCTTCTTCAGCCAGGGCCTCCGCGTTGGCCTTGGCGGGTGCGAGGTTGGCGGAATCTTTCAACGGGTGGTAGGCCTCTGCCATAATCAAGTGATAGGCATCCATGGCGGCCCAGGTGGTTTCGGAAGAAGCGGATTCGGAATGCTCCTTCTTGCCGGAACAAGCCCAGGTTAAACCGATCGTGATCAACAAAAAGAGGGGCAAACGGAGATTCATGCGCGTATTCATGGAGGTTTATAATTGGTTAGGTGGTATTTCTTCTGCGGTACTTACGTCGTGTTTCCAGCGCCGTTACCAGCTTCTTCAGCAAGTCAAAGTAAAGTGTTACATACAGGAACAGGGTCATCAGCCATATTACCGTGATGTTGAAATAGAATGTATCATAATAGCGACCGAGGAAATGCTTGGTTGGCGCGAAGAAAATAGCGGTGAAATCGAGGGGGTTGGAAGGCCGATGATCTTCAAAGTAAATGGGTGTGTATTTCTGATAGAGTCGTCCGTTTAGGGCAATAACGCGTTCCGTTTCCAATTGTGCCTCTACATAAACCTGAACCCTTTCATTGGTCAGGCTCAGTCGCATTTGTTCCATTCGCACGGAGTCTTCATGCGTCCGCATCAAAGCCGCCGCCACCGAATCGTGCTTGAATCGCGCGTTGGATTCTAATCTCCGGTACATCAACTCAAGTTGCCCGAGGAATGCCCGCGTCTCGGCAAAGGTCAGCGAATCGAACTTACCCACCGTTAGCTTATCGACGAGTCCGGTAGGCCCTCCTTTCAGCAACTTGAGTTCATAACCCAGCTCGGATCGCAAAATTTGAAGCGCGTCTTTCACACCCTTGTGGTTTTGGTCTCGCCAATGGCTTCTCCATTTCGCCAAATTCGAAAGCCGTGTATTCAATTGCGGAACGATGTACACGTACTTTCCAAACGCCGCCTTCCGGGCCTGGTCATAAGGATAGAATATCTTCTCATAAGGGTTGTCCTTAAACTGGGTTACCATAAACGCTTCATACGCCCACCGCGACGCCATCATCTCGCCCATGATCGGAATGCTCCCTGGCCTGCCGACTTGTGGATTGAATCGGTCAAAGGAAATGACAATGCCGCTCATCAGGAGTTGCGGAATCACCAGCACCGGGATCAGGATGTAAATAGTTACCGCCGAATCAAATGCGGATGAGATATTCAATCCCAGCACGTTGGCAAAACAAGAACAAGTAAAAAGGATCAGCCAGTATCGGATTTCCGATAGCGGGATACCCAGGATCAGGTTGCCCACAATCAGAAATGTCAGTGTTTGAAGCGCCGACAGGGTAAAAAGGATCAGCACCTTTGACACCAGGTAGCTGCTGTTGCTCAGGTGGAGAAATGCCTCTCGCTTGCGAATCTTTCGGTCGCGGAAGATTTCCTCCGCGCTGACAATCAAACCGACAAAAAGCGCGACCACCACGCTCATGAAGAAATACGTAGAGATGTTGTCGTTCTTGTAGAAGATATACGTGGAAGGTCCCTCGTCGGAATTGTCCCAGTACCGGACAAAGTAGGCCATGAAGAGCGCCAACACCGGTGAGAGCGAAAAATTGACTACCAGGTACTGCTTGTTCGCCAGCTTCGACAATAAATCTCTCCAGGTGAATACCATCAACTGGCTGAACCATCCCGGTATCTTCTGCGTCACCGGCAAGGGCGTCTTTACTTCTTCAATCTTGGGAATCTTGAGCCGCTGTTTGAAATACTGGTACCACTGGCCGGGAGAAATTTTCCGGGTATTGGTAAAACGACCAAACTCATTGACTACCCGCGTCTCAATGATGTTGAATACCTGTTCGGGATTGATGTTCCCGCATTCGGGACACGCCCCCGGTGTCTTGGTCGCCGCGTTGATGATTTCCTGGAAGTAAGTCACCGCCTCCACCGGGTTGCCATAGTAAATCTGGAACCCGCCGACATCCAGGATGATCAGCGTATCAAACATCTTGTAGATGTCGGACGAAGGCTGATGGATAACCACAAAAATCATCTTCCCGCGCAAGGAAAGTTCCTTGAGGAGGTCCATGATATTTTCCGAATCGCGTGAAGACAATCCGGACGTAGGCTCGTCGACAAAAAGAATGTTCGGCTCGCGCAGCAGCTCCAACCCAATGTTCACCCGCTTGCGCTGACCGCCGCTGATGGTCTTCTGGAGCGGTGAGCCCACCTTAAGGTCCCTGATTTCTGACAATCCCAGGCTGACGAGCACCTTGTTGACACGTTCTTCAGTCTGCTGTTTAGTGAAGTGCCCGAAACACAGCCTCGCTGCGTAGTACAGGTTTTCATAGACCGTCAGGTCTTCCATGAGCAAGTCGTCCTGCGGAATAAATCCAATGATGCCCTCCACTTTCTCGGGGTTCTCATGGATGTCGATGCCGTTGATCAGCACCCGTCCGCTCGAGGGACGCTCGGATCCATTCAGGACATTCAGCATGGTCGATTTGCCCGAGCCGCTGCCGCCCATCAGCCCGATCAACTTCCCTCCCTTTTCAGTCACCGTTACATTCTGCAAACCTGCGCGACCGCTTTTGAAATGGTAGAAGATGTGCTCGGCTACAAAACTGATTTCGGTACCGGATTCTTCCTGCAGGAACTTCCCGACGATGTCACTGTAATAGATCGTATCAATCTTGCTTCCCCGGAAGGTGGAGCCCGTTGGGAATACCTCGATCTTTCTGCTCTTGAACGGTTGGCTATTGATGTACAGGGATGTAATCCCCAGGTACTTCACAAAATAGGTCTCTATGTCAGCCAGCCGGAGCACGGCTATCAGACCGGTCAGGTTCTTGGAGGTGATCCGTGGACCTGCGTGCTTGATGTCGCCGGAACCCTCGTCAATGATGAGAATGTTCTTGAGATTGAGTTCGTCGCTGTCCTGGCCCATCACAAACGTGCGCATGGCCTGGATATCCTTCATGGGGATCTTCAGCGCTTCACCGATGTAGAAGATCAGGTTCTCCTGCCGCTCTGAGATGTGGCCTTCCGCATACACCAGTTCGATGATCTTGATGACAATGACCGCCTTTTGCTGCATGGTGAGTGCCTGGTTCACCTTTTTGGAGATCTGCATGATGTGGGCCCAGTCGTCCACAAATTGGGCAGTCTCATCGTCCACATTGCCCAGCTCCGCGGCGGTGGCCTTTCGGTTGGCCTTTACAAACTCATCGAACAGATTAAGGTAATACCGGGTGCCCTCCTGGTTGAGGTGCAGGGAAAGAAAGTCCCTGATGTTGGCCCGCTCGTCGTCGGTGATCCGCTCTTTCGCCACGATGGCAAAGAGCTGGACGATCGCTTTCAATAGTTCTTCACTCATTCCTCAGCGGGTTCGCAATTCCGTGTTAAAATAGGCAAAAAAATGAGGCCATGAGCCTTTGAACGGTTCATCTTTCTCGAGGTTGTTCCTTGCGTCCCGCCTTCATTATTTCAATGAAATGCTCTTTCTTTGCCTTCAACATCCCAACCCATGAAAACACTCTTCGTCGCCCTCTTCTGCCTGCTTAGCCTCACCGTTCGTTCTCAACAATCCATCCTCTGGGAAATCTCAGGGAATGATTTAAAAAGCCCTTCGTACCTGATGGGTGTAATGAAATTCATCGGGGAAAAGGAGTTTTACCTCCCCAAAGAGGTTTCAGACAAGATGACCCAATGCAAGATTTTTGCGATTGAAGACCAGGTGGATCACAAGGCCCAGATGGAGGTAAACAAGGCCATTCATTTTCCCAAAGGGAAGTCACTGGCCACGGAATTGTCGCCGGAAGATTATGCCAAGGTAATCGCGTTCGTCGACAAAGAGTTTCATATGCCTAAGGCCAAATTTGAAAAGGACCTTGGAAAGCTGATTCCCCTTGCCTTGTCCATCAACATGACGCGCATGGCATTGGGTGAAAAAGTGAAGTACTACGATATCGAACTGCTTTTATTGGCCAAGCAGAACAAACTCAAGGCTTACAGCCTGGAGCCCATCGAGCGGGAGGCCCAGGCACTCCACTCCTTTCCCATGGACAAACAGCGGGAAGCCCTGATGGAAAGCATGACCAATTTTGAGGATCAAAAGTCGGACTACCTCAAGCTGGAAGCAGCTTTCGTAGCCAACGATGCGGAAACCGCCTTTTCAGTGACCTTGCATCCGACGGACGATAACCCGGATTTTGTGCAGGAGTTCTACACGAAAAGGAATATGGAATGGCTCCCGAAGCTGGACAAGATGATGCACGACAAGCCGGCCTTCATCGCAGTCGGCCTCTCCCACCTGAAAGGGGAAAATGGCCTGCTTGCACTCCTTCGCAGCAAAGGGTATACCCTTACTGCCGTTCCCCTTACCCGGTAGGTCTAGCCAATATATTTGGTCAGAATATCCGAGAGAATCAGCAAGCCTTCCCGGAGCGGCTCATCTTTAAGGGCATTCAAATCATCCACTGGCAAGCCCTCCTTGCTGACACGCGTATCGACGGGCACGTCTCCTACCTTGGGACGGGATTCCATCTCCTTGCGGCGCGTGGCCTCATTGAGGGATATTTTTGTCTGTGAATAGCTTTCCCTGGCTTCGTCTACCTCGCTCACATACTTTTTGAGCGCTGTATCACTCTTGAGTCGTTCCTGGTAATCCTTGGATAGATTGGATACTAACTTGTCATTGACGTTGTTGGCCTTCTGAAATTCAGTTTTGCGAATGACATCCCAGGGCAGAGCGCTCGGCCGTGAGCTTTCGCCGAATTGCTCCGGAGACAAGGGAGTGGGCAACAAAATGTCGGGTGTTACTCCCTTGTTCTGCGTGCTGCTGCCTGTGACCCGATAGAATTTCTGAGAAGTGAGGTTCAACTGTCCAACCTTCTCCTGGTCAGGAATCCAGCGACTTAGATCCAGAACAGCCTGAACGGTGCCCTTTCCAAAGGTCGACTCCCCAACAATAACACCCCTCTTGTAGTCCTGGATTGCCCCGGCAAAGATCTCTGAAGCGGATGCACTGCCCCGGTTGGTCAACACCACCAGGGGTCCATCATACGTTACCTCGCGATCCTCATCTGCTCCTACCTCGACCCGATTTGCCGGGTCTCTTACCTGGACAACAGGCCCCTCCTTAATGAACAGGCCTGTAAGGTCAATTGCCTCCGGAAGTGAACCGCCTCCGTTATTTCTCAGGTCGATGACCAGGCCGTTAACTCCTTCAGTCTTCAACTCCTGGATTAGCCGTTTCACATCACGGGTTGTGCTTCGGTAATTCGGATCGCCCTTTTGGTAAGCGGCAAAATCCATGTAGAAGCTGGGCAGTGAAATCACGCCAAGCTTCAGATTTTTGCCATTGACTGAATAGTTGATTACTTTCTTTTTAGCCGCCTGATCTTCAAGTTTTACTTTATCTCTTATGAAGGTGAGCACGATAGGTGGGCCGCTCATGCCTGTCTGCGCGGGTAATACCTGGAGCCTGACTTCAGTACCCTTCGGACCCTTAATCAATTTCACCACTTCGTCCAGCCTCCAACCTACCACGTCGACCATTTCGCCATCCTTTCCCTGGGCAACCCCCGAGATCAGGTCATTGGCATGGAGCGCTTTGGATTTATCGGCAGGCCCACCCGGGATGATTTCAGCCACCTTGGTGTAATCATTTTCAGTCGTAAGTCGGGCACCGATTCCTTCGAGGGAAAGGCTCATGCTCTGGCGGAAGAGATCGCTGGCTTTTGGCGACAGGTAGCTGGTGTGCGGATCATAGGATTCCGTAACGCAATTCATGAAGATGCTGAACACATCCTCATTATTGATCTGATCAAAAGACTTCAACAGCCGCTCGTAGCGCTTACGAAGCAAATCGGTGATTTCAGACGGGTTCTTTCCCGTTAGCTTCAGGGAAAGCGCCTGGCTTTTGATGATTTTTCTCCACGTGTCATCCAATTCCGCCTTTGAATTTGCCCAAGGCAAGTGGTCGCGGTCCACTTCGTAGTACTCATCCACCGTGTAATCGAATTGCTGGGCAACCAGGTTGTCAATCACATAGTGCAACCGGGCACGGTAGAGATCCTGGAAATATGCGTATATCCGGAACGCAGGCTCCACATTTTCGGCCTTCGTCAAATCGTCGAGCTTGAAGCGGTAGGAATCAAAGGCCGCCAGGTCCGACTTGATGAAGTATACACGGCTAGGGTCGAGTTCATTGAAGTAACTATCAAATACAACTGAAGACAATGAATCATTGAAGTGAATTCTTCTAAAATGATGATTGTCAAGTAAATAAGATATAACCCTTGCTTCCTTACCAAAAACAGGTTTTGGCTGAAGACGTGTGGTGTCGGGTCCAAATGCGCGACTCGGAATGACCGAACAAGCAAGAAAAACGAACAAGAGAACATTCCGGATCATACGGTGCTGTGATTATTCTTGTGCTAACGGAATTGACCCTACCTAGGGTTTTGGGGACTTATCCAGGTCAAACTCTTCCAGGAATTTCTGAGCCTGCTCAATGGTTGAGAATTCATAATACCGTTTGCCAGAGAGTACGGAGTGTATCTCAATCCGTACGGCGTCAATATTGCGCGTATTCCGCTTGTGTGAATCCTTGTATTTCTTGAAGTCATCCCCCTCCTTCCTCGAAATTGGAAAGGCCGTAGCCCGGAGATTCTTGCAATACTCGCATTTGTAGTGCTTGATGATTTCCTTGGGCGCTCCGTCCTCAAATCGCTGGGAGACTTCTTCCATAACCACTTTCATGGTGTAGAAGCCACAGTTGTTGCACCGAAGGGCAGTGAGGTGACCCTGGTATTTCTCAATCTGAACATCTCCTGTCTTATCATCAATCCACACATCGTAGTCGATCGAAAATATGCTCTCTTCCGACTTCGCTCCTTCATCCAGGTGGACATCTTCTTCATCTTCCGCCAAAAGTCGCATCCGGTTGCCAGTCTTGGGGTTAACCCTTGGCATGTAACGCCATTTCTTCAGCTTTTCGTGGAGCTTGGTGGGATAGTAGTATTGCAGAATCAACTTGGCCACATAGGACACCAAAGTAGCCCCGGCGACTCCAAAAAAGATGCGCACAAAAAACCAGACACCAACCACATTCAGTACCCGCTCACCTGAGCCGTAGAGGTTAATCAGCAGGCCGATGGCTGCGCCAAAGCAATAGAAACTCCATTTGTACCACTGAACCTCATGGGTGTTGATATAATCGTACTTGGCTTTGAAGTCCTGGATGAGGGCTACACGCAGGTTATGAACCAGAAAAATCAATATACCAAGGGCCACCGCAATGATGGCACCCGCTTTCATGGTAATGTACCAGGCCTGCAGGAATGGACTGAGTTCGTTCATGGAACCAGGGTCAAATAATGGTTAATAAATCACTCAAAAATACGTATAAAAAACGATTGGAACGCCGTTTTAGTCTCTCTTGCCGTTTATTATGGACTCAAGGTCGGCTGGCGAATACCCCGTCGACTTGATCGTCTTGTTATCTGAAGTCCGATAAACCAACCAGTGCTCCCCCTCCTTCCGGTAATAGCATTCGGTATTGTCCCGCTGCCGGTAGAAAGCCACGGTGGCTTTCGCTTCGTCTTCGGAATTGCAAGCTTTACTCATGTTCGACCGCTGAACCTCTTCAAAGAGCTCCTTGAATTTCTCCCCAAGTCCAAACTCAAGAACCGCGCCAGAAAGGACATACTGTAAGTCGCACAAGGCATCCGCCACCGCCACAATGTCTTTCTCCTGGATAGCTTCCTCCAATTCTCTCAATTCTTCGGCCAGCAGTTCCACCCGCAAACGGCAACGCTTTTCATCCGGAATGGCTGGAGCTGGCAAGACTGGGTGCTTGAACGTTTGATGAAATTCTGCGACCAGCTGGAGTGACTCCGGATGTTTCATGGTTCATGGTTTGAGGCCAAAGTAGCAGATAATACGCGCGCCGGTCAATAGAAGTGCAGTTTTATGCCCTCCTGATTCTATATTTGCCCCCTGATTTGACCCGATTCGATGAACCGTAATTTCGTTCAAGAGCTTACCTGGCGTGGCATGATCCATGACATCATGCCCGGTACTGAAGCGCTTCTCCAGCAAGAGCGAGTTGCGGGTTACATTGGCTTTGATCCTACGGCGGACTCCCTTCACATTGGAAACCTGGTGCAGATCATGACGCTGGTTCACTTTCAGCGTTGTGGCCACAAACCCGTCGCCCTCGTCGGCGGCGCCACGGGCATGGTGGGAGACCCTTCCGGGAAATCCGCAGAACGCAACCTGCTTTCTGAAGAGTTGCTCCGGCACAACGAATCATGCGTCCGGAAACAGCTCGAAAGGTTCCTCGATTTCTCGCCTGGCCTGACCCAGGCCGAGATGGTGAATAACTACGATTGGTTCCGCGATTTTCGGTTCCTTGACTTTATCCGCGAGGTTGGCAAACACATCACCGTCAATTATATGATGTCAAAGGACTCCGTACAAAAGCGACTGGAGACGGGCTTGTCTTTCACGGAGTTTACCTATCAACTGGTGCAGGGCTACGATTTCTACTGGCTCTACAAGAACAAGGGTTGCCGCCTTCAAATGGGAGGTTCCGATCAATGGGGAAACATCGTCACCGGTACGGAGCTCATACGCCGGAAAGACGGCGGAGAAGCCTTTGCCCTAACGACCCCTTTGATCAAAAAGGCGGACGGAACCAAGTTTGGCAAGACAGAGCAAGGCAATGTCTGGCTTGATGCGGCGAAGACATCACCTTATCACTTTTACCAGTATTGGCTTAATGCCTCCGACGAAGATGCCGCCTCTTACATCCGAATCTTCACCGAACTGGAAATGGAAGCCATTGACTCCCTGATTTCTGCCCATGCGCAGGCTCCGCATTTGCGGTCGCTTCAACATGAGTTGGCCAAACAGCTCATGATCCGCGTGCATTCAAAAGAGGACTACGAAACCGCCCGGTCGGCTTCCCAATTGCTGTTTGGGAATTCAGTTACGGAGGATGTTGAGCGATTGGATGAGAAGACTTTGCTTGCGGTCCTCGAAGGTGTGCCCACGGTAACCATAACCAAGGCTTCACTGGCAAGTGTTGCGACAGTGACCGACTTGCTGTCGGAGGTCACCCAAGGGCAGATCTTCAAGTCCAAGGGCGAGGCACGGAGAATGATTGAGGGCGGCGGTGTCAGTATCAATAAGGCCCGGGTAGAGGACGCTGCTCTAGCTCCTGCTTATCGACTGCTGCACAATCGATACTTGCTGGTGCAAAAGGGCAAGAAGAATTATTACCTCATCGTCGTTTCGTAAATGGAAATTACCTGGCGCGATTGGCTTCACAGTTCCCGGGGTCGTGGCATCTTAATCTTCTGCGTCGCCACCCTGGTGTCCATGGTGCTGTTCATGCCCATCTACTATCGGGAGATACTGGCTCCCAAGGTCGGGATATTGTTGAATGACCCGATACTCAACTTCTTCACTCCTTCCGATTGGTCAAACGCGGTCTTCTTCATCCTCACAGTTGCCCTTGTTCAGACCTTGTTTACGTATGCTAACAAGCCGGCCATTCTCCTGACCGGCATCCTTACCTATTGCCTGGTCAACATTCTTCGCACCTTGACGATGTATGCGATCACCCTGGAGCCGCCGGCCGATATGATCCTGCTGATTGACCCCATTTCTGCCTCGCTCGTCTATCCCGAGAAGGCTTTCGCCAAGGATCTGTTTTTTTCAGGCCATGTGAGTACCATGATGGCCATGGTGTATGTAGAACGAAACCGCTACTGGTATCTGGCCAAGCTGGCCGGTACCTCGTTGATGGCGCTCTTCCTGGCGTGGCAGCACGTTCACTATACCGTGGACCTTTTGGCCGCCCCCATGGTTACTTACCTTATTTACCTGGGTGCCCGGCGCTACGTAGCTGCCATCACACCTAAGAAAATCGAAGAAGTCAGCGCAGAATGACCTATTTTTGGGGCTTTTACGACCTTGAGGGTAGTAAGAAATCATTAGAATTGAGTTAATTTGCGGGTTAATTGTTGACCTAAAGAAATGAGGATGATGCCGGAGCAAGTCGAGACAGACAAGAGTGTTAGGAGTGATAGCTACCCCCGGTTCACGCTTGGCAACAAGCTGACGGAGGAGCAATTGAAATTTTTTGACACCTATGGTTTTCTGCACTTTAAAAACTTCGTCAGCAAAGAGGCGGTTGCCGAGATGTTGAGCGAGTCCCAACGGGTCCAGGACCAATGGATTGCCGAAGGAAGGAAGATGGTCAATGGGGTGCCAATCAAGTTTGGCACAGACGTAGACGGTAAGACCATCGTGCAGCGCTTCGCGTTTCTGAACCACTTCTCCCCTGTTTTCGAGGAGTTCCTCAAAGACCCAAGACTGGAAGCCCTTTTTGATCTCATTGGCGCTCCCGATTCACGCATCGGTATTAATGAAAAGGATGGCCTGGTGTTCAATCACTACGTAAATACGGCCAACAGCAATTACAGCCAATTGGGATGGCATACGGATGCCCTGCGCGACATCTTCTACGGCAACAAGATCATGCCCATGCTTAATGTCGGGCTGCACCTGGATGCCTCTTCGCCGGCCAATGGCGGGCTCCGTATCCTGCCGGGTACGCACAACAAAGGGATTGCTACGCTCCTCTTCCGTAAAGTGTATTACCTCAGCAACAAGGCAGACAAGAAGGAGCTCGGCCTAACCGTGGATCCTGGTGACTTGACTGTACACGATGGAAGGATTTGGCACCGGGTGGCGCAATCGCCCTTCTTTGGGGAAAAAAGTCGCCGCCGCGTGATGTACATCCCGATCATTTCGGGCAAGTACCAGCCCCGCGACGAGAGCAGCAAGCCGCTCTTGTACCAGCGCTTCCAGTCCATCACCGACAAGTAGTATGCCTTATGCCCTCATTACGGGCGCGAGCGGCGGCATCGGGCTTGCCATTGCGCGTGAGTTGGCTTCCCGCAAGCACGACGTAATACTCATCGCCCGATCGGAAGATCAGCTTCGAAAACATGCCGAAGAAATCCGGAAACAGTATGGCGTTTCCGCCGAGTACCTTGCCCTCGACCTGGCCAACCCGAACGCATCCATTACCATCCTTGAGTGGGCCACCTCCCGGAATTTTTCCATTGACATCCTGGTCAATAATGCCGGTTTCGGGTCTTGGGGAAAGTTTCACGAAATCCCTGAATCAGAGTTCCGCGGAATGATGCAGCTGAACATGATTGCCCTTGCTGAATTATGCCGCGCTTTTCTTCCACAGTTACTAAAACAATCTAAGGCTTATATCTTAAATGTCTCAAGTACAGCAGCTTATCAGGCTGTACCTACGCTTTCACTGTACGCTGCCACCAAGGCTTTCGTTCTCCTTTTAACCAGGGGATTGAACTGGGAACTCAAAGGAACTCAGGTTTCAGCTTCCTGCCTGAGCCCGGGACCAACCTCAACCGGGTTTATTGACCGGGCAAATCTTCAGGCCATGAAAGACCGGGCAGAGAAATTCAGCATGAAGCCGGAGGAAGTTGCCCGAATTGCGATAGAAGGCATGTATGCCAGAAAGCCGGAAATCATCCCCGGGTTTACCAATTGGCTGAGTGCCAAACTCGCTGAGATTGTGCCCAAATTTGTGCCAGAGCAAATCGCGGCGAACCTCTATAAAACCAAGGGCTGACTCCGTCTACTTCGTACGGAGTACAAATACGATAAGGCCTCTCGACCGTTCCGGAATCTTTCCATCGGAAGTTCGCGTCAAAGAATTCTTGCGAATAACGTCCTTGAGCAATTGTTCCGCTCGCGGGCTAAGCGTACGCTCCTTGGTGGTGATACCGATAATTTCTCCCGTATCATCGCACTCAATTTCAAAGACAATTTTTCCATTTTCATTGTCGGGAATCTGGGGCAATTTCGGGTCTTCCGTCCATTGCCAGCCTGACATACTCAGGTTCAAGCCAGTACCGCCACCACCTCCGCCAGGCGTGCCATATAAAGCCTTCGCATTCAGCGTGCCTTGCTCACTTCCTTTGTCCCCGGTTTTATCCTTGTCATCTCCCTGGCTGGTGGCCTCACCTTTCTTGGTCGCATCTGTGGTTGTGGACTCCTTGGTTGTCTCCTTCTTCGGGGTTTCGCTAGCCTCCTGGATGGGTGCTTTGACAACCTCCTTAGCCGGTGTGACCGCCTTCTTTTCTTCTTTCACCGACACGGGACTTTCCGTCTTCGAAACTGTCTCTACCGCCTTTTCGGCAATCTTCTCGTCCGTGGTCGCCGATTTCTCAGTCTCCGCTGCCTCCGTGGAAGCCTCCTGAGAAGTTTCCTCGGTCTTGGCATCACCCTGGTCACCTACCGGTTGATCCGGCTGAACGTCACCCGATCCCTGGTTATCGAGTCCAAAATTCAACTCAATGCCATACTCAGGCAGCGGCGGATCCGGCGCGCGCCAGGCGATAACAAAGAAAAGCAACACCGCCAGGGCCGAATGAATACCTACAGAAGCCAACCACCCTAAATTCCGATTCCTCTTCTCCCGGTCTTCCATACCTATTTTGGTTTGGTCGCAATCGTAACTCTCGCTTCCAAAGAAGTTGCAATTCCTGCCACATAAACCAACTCACGTGTCGGTACACTCTCATCGATATGAAGTACGACTACACCTGATGCTGATGACAGCAATGGTTTCAATTCTGCTTCCAACGCATTCTTTGTCACGTGTTTATCGTTCACGTAATACTGCAAATCTTTAGTCACGGTAATCGACACTTTCTGAACTTCAATGGTACTCACCTTACTCGTAGGCAAGTTGACCGGCAATCCGGATGGCGTGACAAACGAGGCGGTCAGCATGAAAAAGATCAACAACAGGAAGATCAGGTCAGTCATGGAGGCCATGCTGAAGGCCACATCCACTTTGTTTCGAGTCTTTAGGTCCATACTGGTTCAGGAATTACCTCGGTTCCTGCAACAAGTCAATGAATTCAATGGAGGAGTACTCCATGCGATGCACCACCTTGGAAACTCGCGTCACCAGGTAGTTATAGGCCAGGTAAGCAATGATCCCCACAATGAGCCCTGCAACGGTGGTAATCATCGCGGTATAGATACCCGACGACAACAGCTTCGGGCTCACAGACCCTTCTTCCTGGGCTATTGCGATGAACGCTTCCACCATGCCGATTACGGTTCCAAGGAAGCCCATCATGGGCGCCGCTCCGGAAACGGTGGCCAGGATACCCAGATTCTTCTCCAGCTTAAAAAGCTCAATCTTGGCGACGTTTTCTATAGAGGCCTCAATGTTCTTCAAAGGGCTTCCGATTCGCGAAACACCTTTCTCGATCATCCGGGCGATTGGGCTGTCGAATTGCGCGCAGAGCAACTTGGCTCCGTTGATGTCTCCTTTGAGCACCATCTCCTTGATCCTTCCAATGAACGCCTCCGGGCTTTGATTGGCTTTATTGATGGTAAGCACCCGTTCTACGAAGATGTAAACCGCCACCACGGACGATAACAGGATGGGGATCATCATAAACCCGCCCTTGATGGCCAATTCGATGACTGAAAGTGAATTGGCCTCCGGTAACCCGGAGGTAGTAATTTGAGCTAACACCATTGTTCAAAAAAATATTTAGTGACCGAAAAAAGTAAACGTCAGGTCGATAACTGTCCGGTTATTGTCAATACTTAAGTACCCATACTCCGTTACCATACGTTGCCTTAGCAGCATCTGCACTCGACTGGGCCAGCGCAAAAGTATCATGATCCGTGATCGCTAAACGGTAAAACTGTTTGCCTCCAAAAGGCGGAATCACCTTCAGGTTCACACCCGTCGCGCTCAGCTTCTTGGCGTAATCCATCAGGAGATCATCATCAATATCACTGGTAATCACCACATAATAACGACGGGTACGGGCACTTAGTACTTCTATAGTCCCCTCCTTCGGGGTGGCTTTCGCCTGGGCTTCCTCCCTGAGGCGCTGTTCTTCGGCCGCCTTTTCACGGGCTAGGCGGTCCGCCTCCTCTTTTTTCTCCTTGGCGAGTCTGGCCGCCTCCTCCTTGCGCGCCTTCTCTTTGGCCTCGCCCGGGAGATATACATAGTTGTAAATCAAATAGCCGGTGATCGCAACCACCAGAACGATTACAACCGTGATGATTAAGGGCGCCCTGGATTTGGCCTCATCCACCGCATAGGTGTCAAAAGAATCGGTTGGGGTGGAACTCACCGGCTCAGGTTCGGGTTCACTGGCATGCTCAATCGATGATGATGACCCGGCAGAGGTGGAAGGCTGATCAAGTGGTTTGTATTCCAGGTCTGGCAACCCAAAGTTCTCGTCCGAACCATCTGCCTTGTCGTCCTTTATCTTTTCGTCATCTTCCTTGCTGGCCATGAGCGTGGTGTTTAGTTCTGGTGATAAACAAAATTAACGCAAAATTCACAATAATTACCAAGGTTAGGCTTTGCCTACAAGCTCCAGCTTACCCCAACCAACGCCTGAAATCCGCGAGCTGGGTAGCCCAGGTAGATCGGGTATTGATTGGACAACAGGTTATCCATCTGGACAAAGCCGGATAGTTGCTTTGAAAAAAAGTACCGGGCCTTAAAGTTCAGGTCAGCCGCCGTATCCAAAGTTCGAATTAAGCCGGTCCCTGGCTCCATTGCCTTCATTCCCCCCTGGGTGATGAACCCTGCTTGCAGGTATATCTTCTTAAACAAGGCGTACTGAACCCTCAAATCGGTCCGGTAGGTTGGCCGATGCCATGCGTAAGAAACCACGTCTACCTGATAATTGAAGTAGTCCATCCGAAGCGAGATATCCAACACATCGGATTGCGCAAAATTGATCTGCGCATAAGGATTGATCCGGCCGGTGGTCTTGTCATAAACCAGGTCAAACTTCTGAAAATCAATTCCCGTGGTTGTGCCGGACAGATCAAATTCATCTCGAACGGCCTGGTAGAAGTACAGATTTTTCAGGGAGGCATAACTGGCTCCCACACGCGCTGAAAGTTTTTTGCCCAATGCCGTCTGAAGGCCACCATCCAGTTCAAATACCCGGTTCGTATGGAGCATCAGGTTGTTCGAGTTCAACCAGATGTTCTCCGCAGAGAGGGTGTGCAGGTTGACTTTATCCATGTTTCCCGTAAGGGTAGCATAGAAGAAAATCCGATCACTGGCGGCATATCGACCTTGAACATGAGGGTACACTTTCATGCTTCCTCCGTCAACTCCGGGTTCGTTGGTGAAAGCCAGATTAACGCCAACCGTGACGGTCAACTTTTCCATGGGGTTAAATTCATAGGCTGGCTGAATTCGAACCAGGTTCCTGGATTGAGCATACATCGAGTCCTTTCGGTTAATCAGGAATACATCGGCATTGAGCAGGATCCGATTGCCGCCTTTTAGCACACGCTCTCCTTTGAAGAGAACAGAAAATTCACCCTCGGTCGAAACGTAAGCATCACGGAGGTAACTGTAGCCGGTTTGAAGGCGGTAATTAAAGTCTCCTCTTTTCGTATTCTCTACGGTCATGTTCACACCAAACCGCTCATAAACCTGCTTCAATTTGTCCCGGTTCACGTCCGTGGCGGAAACATAGTTGTAAAAATACCCTCGTTGATTCTGGTAGCCCAGGTCACCATACAGCGTCGCCGCATCGGTGACTGTCTTGCCATACAAGGTGAAGCGCGTAGTTGAACTGGCGGAATGGTCTCCATCCACAGGGCCTTTGCCAAAGCTCCGCCAATAGAAATCCGCTCCAAGCATCTTCTTCTTGTCCCGTTTGGTAGCCACGTTTCCTTCCACCATAAATGAAGTGTAGTTGCCAATACCGCCGCTGACGTAGTTGCTATAGAGTTTGGCTAATTCTTCCTGTCTGATGCGCAATGGGCGTATGGCCGGAACAAAGTTGCTGGCGCTATAGGAGAATGGCTTGACATCGTAGGTGATGGCCGGAACGATGGGCTCATAAGCCCGGGGTGGAATTTTTTGAAAAAACCGGTTTGCACGAGGGAGTATCAGCTGTCGCTCTTTGGTAATTTCAATTTCTAGGTCCTTGATCTCCCCCTCCCGCTCCTTCTCCCAGGTTTCCTGTGCGTGGGAGGTAAAGGCAAGGAGCAAGAACACACCGCAGGCAAAGCCATATGACCGAAAGTAGTAACCGATGGACAATATGCTGCTCATGGCTTATGCTCTGTGGTGTCCTTTTGAGATTCCTTCTTTTCGAGTTCCTGCTTCTCAATTTTCTTCAACTTCTCTGCCGCTAGGGCTCGCACTTCAGGCTTGGGGAAGTTTTCGATCAACGATTTGAGAGTGCCTTTGGCCTGGAAGATTTCGTTGGTAGCCACGTAGTTATCCGCCAGCAGGAGAAATGACTTACCCACCCAATCTTCATAGGCGGCAAAATCCTGATTGAGGGAGATCAGGGTCTCAAAGCACATCTTGTGATCCCCGGTTAAGTAAAAGACTTCCGCAAGAAGGTATTTAGCCTCAGCACCATTATCATCCTGGGCATTGTTGAAGGTATTGAGGAACTCATCTTTGGCTGTATCATAATCCCCGCGAGCTTTGGCGCTCTTACCGAGGAAGAGAGAAGCTTTGCCGAGGGCGCTGGCATTGACATTCCCCAACTGTTGAATCTTGCGGGCATAGGTATCGGCAGAGTCATAGGAGGCTAGCAGGAAAAAGGATTCCATCAATCCATTCAGCGCGAGGTGCTCTTCTTTTTTGTTCGTAGCCATTTGTTTCAACCGGCTATAGGAGGCTACCGCAGCGTCATAGTGTTGAAGTTTGAACTCAAGCTCGGCCATTCTGCTAACCACTTTGTTCATCATGGTAAAAGAATTGTCAGTCGCCAAATTGCGAAGGAGGTCGAGGGATTTGGGGTAGTCCTTCAGTCGGTAGTGTGATTCTGCTTCATAGTACATGGCTTCAGGAGCATGGACACTCTGCGGGTAATTTCTCATGAAGGCGGAAAGCCCGTCAATAGCTTGCTGGTACTGTTGATTGAAATAAAGGTTCTTGGCCGTTTCAAACTCAACCGCCTCAAGCCCCTTCGCATCCGGGTTGGCTTGCTTGTACAGGGCAAGGTAATTGCGGAATTCTTCCTGCCTGCCCGAAAGCCTCAAGGCTTCTTCCAGGGGCAAGAGAATGTCCTCACCGGCTGGATGGGCGGGGAATTTTTGAACGACCGCGATGTAGTCATCGGCTGTCTGGCTGTAGTTCTTTAAGTTATAGTTGGCCGAAGCCCGCCGAGTATAGGCATATGGAACATACCGGGTGACCTGGGCTGTATTAATCAGGGTGGTGAAATGATTCACAGCCGACGCATAATTTCCCCGCTCAAGCTCAATTTGACCCAATTGGAATCGTGCTTCATCCGCATATCTTGATCCGGCGTTATTGGCCACCAGGCTCAACTCGGACTCTGCCTGTGCAAACTGCCGTTGAATGCTCAGGATATTACCAGCCTGTAGGTGGGCGTATTCGCTGTCAATGGATTTCAGGTCAATCACTTTGCGGTACGACGATAACGCCTCGCTGTACGACTTCAACACATACTGGCAATCGGCAAGGCGCAACAAGCCATCCGCATAATCCGGCTCCCGGCTCCCTTTGTTCACATACTCCCGGAAGCTGATCACTGCTTTGTCGTAATGCTGCAGGTTGTAGTGAGCATATCCCAATCCATACCGAATTGGAAGGATCAGTGCGGAGGGTGCACCCGGTGTCGTCAGCGCCTTTTCATAATGAGGCAATGCTTCCTCGTAACGTTTTCCGATGGAGTAAGTCTCTCCCAACCAGTAGCTGGCTTCGGTCACAATCCGGCCATCCAATGGGTACTCCAGCGATTTCTCAAACAGGGAGGCCGCTTGTGCATACTCCTCCTTGTTGAAGTACTCGGTACCCTTCAGGTAGGTTGCCTTTTGGTAAGCCCGATCCACCGCTGCAGATCGATGCGGAAGTGATTCGATATAGGCCATGGCCTTGTTCACGTTGTTCGCGTTGATGTAAGCCTGTGCCAGGAGCTCCTTGATTTCTTGCGTGTGGACCGATTGAGGAAACTGCTCAAGCACCAACTCAAATTCCCGTATGGCCACATCAGGCTGGGCAAGGTCATAGTTGATTTTGGCTGATAGAAACAGGCTTTCCTCTGCGAGACGGGGATCCTGAACAAACTTTTTGGAAGTCTCAAAGGCCGTGAGTGCCAGCGGTTTTTCCTGACGTTTGAGATAAACGGTACCGAGCAGGTAAGAGGCGTACATACCCAATGAATCCGCGTCTGATGCGGCCTGTTTCAAATACTGTACTGCCTGCTCGTCTTTGGACAATGACCATGCAGCGAATCCCGCCCGGTAATACACGGGCCGTGAGGCAGATTCGCGTCCGTCGAGGTATTCTGCATAACCCTGGAACGCATTTCCATAATTGCCTTTTCGGAACCATGCTTCGGCGATCAATAACGACAGGTCATCGACCGGCATGCCCTCCTTGTCCAGCAGGGGTGTGACATAGGCGATCAAGTCGTCATCCTTTCCCATCCGTTGGTAAGTAGTGGCCATCAGCGGTGGAACAATAGTGGCATACGATGGGCTCTTTTCGGCCCGCTTGAAGTCGATTAGCGCATTATTATAATCACCGACCGACAGCTCAATAAATCCGGCATAATAACTTGCCGCTGGTCCATACTGACCGCCGGTGGCCTTCACCGCATTGAATTGATCCAACGCTTCCAGGAGGTTGCGCTGACTGAATAAGCAATAGCCCCACCGGAAGCGCCCCACCAAGGACTGCTCCTCCCCCAAGAGTTGAAAATCAACTTTTGAAAAATAATTGCTGGCCTTACTGTAATTCTTCTCGTCATAGAAGAAGTTCGCCAGATCATAGTAAGCCACGACCGCCTTTGGGTGCTTGGCATGTCTCGTGACGAAATCGGTCATCAACCTTTCGCCATCACTATGCATCAGGGTGACTGCACAAAAGGCTTTGGCGTACTCAGCTTCCTGAGTCCTGGGGTCGGCAGGGTCCTGCGTTTCGAGGAACTTGGTGAATGACAAGAATGCCGCGCCATACTGGTGATGTTCCATCCGGTCCAGGCCAGACTGAAAATGGATATCGCCGGGTCGTTGTCCCAAGGTAGATTGACCCCGTCCGGAGAACGCGATGCATAAAAATAGTAGGAATACGAATGATCGTCTTCTCATTCCGTAGTGTTCATCAAGAACAGGATGACTCTCAGTTTATTGCCGTAACCGTTCAAAAAAATATAACACCCGTAAAAAAATCAGAATACAGGTACTTCAAAATTAAACAATCGCACGACAATATCCATCTCTTACCGAGTGCTTATCGAATCAGGCGTAATACCAACTCGCGGAGCAACTGCCCTTCTTCGGTTGACCCTGAGTTAACACCTTTCAACTTCAGGTCGGTCTCTTTCAGCAACGAGACATTCTCGGCCAATTTGGAAACAGAATATTTTTGTAAAGCTGTTGTGTAATCACGCATACTATACGGATTGATTTTCAACGTGTTAGCGGCATTATGATCCCCTTTGGCAGCAGCATAAGACAGCGTGTAAAGTTTACTGTAAAACCCGTAGAGGAATGCGACGGTCATGATCAGCGGGTTCTTGCGAGTATTCCCGGCAAAATAGTCGGCGATCAGGCAGGCCTTTGCCTGGTCCTGAAGTACCAGGGCCTTCTGCAATTCAAAAATATTGAACTCGCGGCTCATGCCCACCTGGGCCAGCACATCCTCTTCCGTGATGCGATAGCCGGGTTGCCGCGCAATCAGGACCTTGTCAATTTCAGAGGCCATTCGGCTGAGGTCTACTCCGACTGACTCACACAGCAGTCTCACGGCACCTTCAGCAATTGAAAATCCTCTTGCCGTAACGTATTCCTCGACAAATTCAGGAAGCTGGTTTTCATACAACTTTTTGAAAGTCAGGCTGGTGGTCAATTGCTCCGCTTTCTTTCCGAGTTCCTTTCGCTTGTCCAGAGTCTTGTACTTGTGGCAAAGGACGAGGACCGTGCTGGGAACGGGGCGTTGGAAATAGTCGAGGAGCAGCTTCTGGCCTGCTTCCTTGGATAAGTCTGGTATTTCTTGTGCTTCCCGTACAATGACCACCTGCCGCTCCGCCATCATCGGAAATCGCTTGGCATGATTGAGGATGACATGCGTCGGCGACTCTTTGCCATACAACACCACCTGGTTGAAGCCTTTCTCGCTTTCGCTCAGCACATTTGCCTCGATATAGCTGGCAATCAAGTCAATGTAGTAGGGTTCTTCTCCTTGCAGCAGGTAAACCGGAGCATACCGTTTAGCCCGGAGGTCAGTCATCACTTTCTTTGCGGCAGCGTCCATGGGTTATACGTTACGAATGTCTTTATAAAGATAGGCGGTGACGAGTCCAACAACCGCTCCTGCGAGGTGCGATTCCCAGGAAACATGGGGGCTGCCCGGAAAGATGCCATAGAATATTCCTCCGTACATCAGAAATACCACCACGGAAATAAACAGGGAACCAAAATCTTTTCGCATGAACCCAAAGAAAATCAAAAAGGCGGAAAGTCCGTAGATCAATCCGCTCGCGCCGATATGATAGGAAACCCGCGGAGACAGGAGCCAGACCAAGGCATTGGTAATCAGGTAACAGCGTATGAAAACCCCATCACCAATACGAGGATAAAAATAAAAGAGCACCACCCCTAGGAAGAGCAGCGGAACAGTATTTGAAACCAGGTGCGCCAGGTTCCCGTGCACTAACGGTGCGGTAAAAATTCCGATTAACCCGGTTGCTGTCCTGGGGCGAATTCCAAGCCAACCCAAATTTACCTGGTAGGCAAATTCCACGGTGTACACGAGCCACATTAGGAAGACCATCCGGAAGGGTACCACGGAACTTCCAATCAGTGAACGGTTGCCCATGGGTCTGATGTGTGAAGATTAGAATTATTACCTACACCCGGGAAGTCACGAAGACTGGAAAACCTAGTTCCGGTTCATTACCATCAGTTTACGATGTACCACCGAACCGCCGGGGCCTGTCAACTGCATGATGTACATTCCATTGGCCAACTCACCTACCGGGATCTCACGGGCATTATTGATGAGGTCGTTGAAGTCACCCGATTTCACCGTCACACCACGCTGATCAATCAGTCGCCAGTTGAATCCCTCTGTAGATTGATCGGCCGGTACACCCAGGAACACCTTGCCGTTGGCGGGGTTAGGATACATGGTGATACCGCTGAGTGTTGTCGGCATGTTCTTGGGATCCTCAAGCCCGACAACCACCTCACCCCTCTTGAAAGGTGCCGCTTTGAAAATACTCTGGTAGATCTCGCGCGTATTTTTGTTCTGAACGTATGCGAGCAGGCTGAGCTGACCGGGGTTGGTAATGGGTACATTGATCGTCACATTGTCTGCTTGCTCGGTCCGGGAATCTCCGATAGCAAACGTCTGGGTGATGGTTCTGCCATCTGCACCAAGTAGCTGTTTGCGCACCACGTTCTTGAACAGACCTGTCTGATCTTCAATCAATACTACCTGGGCCAGCAGCGGATCGGTGTGTGCTTTATTGGCCGTCATCACGAGGCGAACGCTAATCGTGTTATTATTGCCGGTGGCCAGGGTATCCAGTTGAAGCGAGAACTGGGGAGCCACCAGGGCCCTGCGATCTGCTTCGATGCCATAGGCGTCCAAGTCTGTAAAATCTCCGACGAACTTGACTCCATCAATAATGCCATCCATGATCGTCGTGGGCGATTTGGAAACACCCATGTAGAGGGATCGAGCGCCGGGATCTACCGGGTTCTCCAGGTTCAGCGGGTCAGGCGTAGGCAGGCTGATATGATAGTTCATGTAATAGAAATCAGAGCCGGTAGTTCCCCGGGCGGCCACCTGGTTAGCATACTGAAGCGAAATCCACTGTTGATCGAGTGTGACCACTGTCGGAGAATTGGTAAAGTTCTCCACCAAAACACGACGCTCCTTCTCACCCACTTTCACATTGTCGAATGCAAAACCATCGAACGTATTGCCAGGGGCATTCTGATCATTGGAAGAGAAGGCGATTCGAATGCGCACTTGCGACCGTGAAGCAACTGGCACCATGTCGAGGTTAAATTTGGCGCGTTTCCATCCCGTAAGATCTCCCGGCTTTTGCGACTTGTCGGTCCAGCCATATGAACCGCTGGAACCCCACTTTTTGACTTGCTGTCCTGGATCCGAAACGATGAGAGCAAACGGGTCATACCAGTTGATGCCCTGGTCTCGCTGGGTGCCGGAGAATACCGAAGCTGGTCCGACCATGGTCCAGTTCAAACCACCATTCGTTGAGTACTGCACCACAGCGCCGTCAAGGTTGCGTTCTGCATCGGACCAATAATCAAATTCGATCATGGGTCTGGTGAGGTTGGTAAGGTCAAAGCAGGGTCCGTTAACCACGGAAGACTCGAGGTTGAAATAGCTGGGCTGACCATTCACCACCTGGTTGTTACCGGTCCACCAGGCCTTGTCGCCCGCAGGAAGCGTAATGCTGGTACCTGCCGGAGTATCCCACCTCCAACTGATCGGACTGATGACGACGGCCGGAACTGTGCTGGTCACTAAACCTTCCGCTATCCAACTGCCGGGTGCCGAGTTAAAATCAATTTGGTAAGGCGCAAGCGGCGTGGGTGCAACCGGCGCGCCGCCGGTCAGAATATTTACGGTACGCGATAAGAAATTCGTGCAAGCATCGTTGGTTGCTACGGTCAATGTGGTAGGATAGCTTCCGGTAGATGTGAAGTTATGTTGAGGATCCTTGAAGGTTCCCGTTGTGCGGCCACCATGCGTTCCGACCGGAACAGTTCCGCCCGCGGGTCCGGTTAGAATATCCCCGTCCCCAAAGTCCCAGGTATAGGCTACAATGGTACTGATTCCAGGATTGGTCAAATCCTGATAAGTAGTAAGGTCGTTTGTACAAATGGCAGACCAGTCAAAATTGACGATTGGAGGCGCTCCTACCTGAATAGAAACTACGTCTGTATCTCGGCACAAATCCGAGGTAATCACGGTTAGGGTGATTACATAGGTACCTGCGGCTGGATACGGATGGGTCACTACTACCCCGCTTCCCGGTGCAGTCAGATCACCAAAATTCCACAGGTGTTGGCTGATGGAGCCACCAAATGGATTCGGAGTCAGCATGGCTGAGGATGACCCATCCATCGTAACGCCCGCGGTATTACAGTTGTTGGCCGGCACAATCATTTGTGCATTCGGAGCAGCATATACTTTTAACCCATACGTCACCGGGGTTGACTGGTTGAAAGGCGGGAAGTTGTCCTGGTAGTTGTACTGCAAGAGATAATCGCCAGAAGGCAATCCTTGTGTATCCAGATACCACTGGTTTGAGACGGAAGATATCTTCGCCTGCAATATGGCTCCTGTGGGGTCATAGACGGTCGGAACCGCCGCAAAGTTGGTGCCGGCAGGAAGGCCGTTCGGCGCCGGAGGAGCTCCTTTCAAACGAATCAGTCCAGAATTTGAACAGAACCTGAACTCATTGGTGGCCACGTCGCGGGCGATGGGAATACAATTAACACCAGGTATTCCCGGAGTTCCGCAATCGTACTCCATCCCGTAATCAATAACCGTAACCGGAGATACAAATACCGTTCGGTAGACCGTATCCTTGCACAACGTCACCGGATCCTGCCAATAGTAATAGAGCGTGTCAATGGCATTGACCTGGGCCAACGCCGGATCAAACAAGACTTCATCAACTCCACCATTGACATATTGAGGCGGAAGCGCACTACCGGCACTGATAAAGAAGGTTCCGCTTACCCGGTTGGTATTTACAGCAACTGGGGGTTTGTTTTCTGCCAGTGTAGCCGGCAACCCCGTAATGTTGATGAAAGGAAGGCCATTGATCCTCAATTTCATGGTGTCCCGAACTACCAAGCAAGGACCAAGCACGCCATCGGGGTCAAGTGCGGTGAGAACCAGTGTCTGCGTAACAAAACCGTCCAGCGGTGGTGCGGCCGAATGAGTGTAGTCGGGAGCATCCACAAGGTTGCTGGGTGAGTATGAACCCGGGCCTCCAACTACGGTTGACCAGGATACACCGTTGGGTGCAAAGGTGGTTACTCCGGCCAGTGATACGCTGGTCTGACTCGAGCAAATGACCATATCCGGTCCGGCTGAAATCTTGGCTGAAGGATAGACATCCACGAGGATGGTGAATGCATTGCCTGTGCAAAGATTAACACCGCTGGGCACTACGGTGTATTGAACCGTCTGGACCACAAAGGTGGTGTTAACCAAAATATCTGTAATAGTGGGCGTAGTTTGCGTAAAGGTGCTTTCCCCAGTCACATTCGGATTAGCCGTGGCGGTCCACAGGAAATTGGATGGCAAGGCATTCCCCAAATTCACATTACCCTGTAAACTATAGTTAACAGGGTTTCCACTACAAATAGCCGGGGCCGTGGCATTAGCGCCGACGGGTTCAGGCTCAACAGTTACCTGTATGCTGAAGTTCGCACCCACACAACCGTTTACACCTGTGGGTGTTACTGTATACGTTACAATTTCGGCGGCATTGGTAAGATTGGTGATAATATCTGTGATCCTCGGACCGATCACTGAAGATGTACTTTCTCCAGTCACATTGGCATTGGAAGCTGCAACCCATGAGAACGTACTTCCCACATTGTTGCCCAAAATGGCAATGTTGTTCAGTAGGTTGTAGTTAGGAGAAACATCGCTGCACGTTGTAACCGACTGATTTACGCCAATAGGTGAGGGTTTCACAGTAACCGAAATGGTGAACATATTTCCGGTACACAAGCTTACTGAACCGGTAGGAACCACCTGGTAAACTACCAATTGATCAACCCCGGTAGGGTTAACCAGGACATCGCCGATCAAGGCCGTGGACTGAGGCACCAGGCTTTCACCTGTCACGCTTGGGTTATCCACGGGTACTACCCAACTGAAAGTACTTGGCATGCCATTGCCCAATCCATTAACGTTAGTGGTTTGCAGATTGTAGTTGACTGGTGAATTGCTACAAATTGATGCTGTATGATTCACTCCCAGCGGCTCAGGCTTCACCGGAACTGTTACCGTGAACGGATCACCAGCGCAACCTGCTGCGCTTATTGGAGTTACGGTATAGATCACATTGATGCTGGCAAATGCATTATTTGTATTAGTCCACTGGTCGTCAGCCAATTCAGCTGCGCCACGGTTGGTGCCTGCACTGACCGTTCCAGCACTTTGCGCTAATCCGTTACTGTTGGTAGTGATCGTGTAGGTTGAAGCACCCGGGGTAACCAGGTTATAAGCTGTCGGTGTATCACTACACACGGTCGCCGCAACGACCGGTCCCGATACCGGTTCTGGCTGGACCGTAACCTGAATCACAAAAGGTAACCCTGCGCATCCGACACTGCTAAATGGTGTGACGGTATAAATCACATTGACATTAGCCCCCGTGGTATTTGTCCAAGCGTCGTCAATTAACTCATTTGCGTTCTTGCCAACTCCCGCGCTGATCGTGCCTGCGCTTTGAGTCAATCCATTCGGATTCGTGGCAATCGTGAAGTTGGCCGCGCTAACACTGGTGCCTGTAGTTGTAAGAACCCCAGCTGCACCGATGACGGCATCACTGCATACTGTCGGACTTGCCGCGACACCCACAGGGATGGGATTTACCGTAATCACCACCGGTACCGACGCTCCCACACAACCTCCCGCACTGGTCGGGGTGATCGTGTAAGTCGCCGTGATCGGCGAGCCACTCGTGTTGGTCAATATATCGGTGATCGTCAGCGCCGCAGACTCTGCCACCGCCACACCCGCACTGCCCTGTACACTCGCATCACTCATCACCGGCGCCGCCCAGCTGTAGGTCGTACCCACCGGCTGGCCCGCTGGACTCAAGGTCACATCATAGTTTACATTCTGTCCGCTGCAGATCGTCTTGCTCTG
>JAEUUF010000001.1 GCA_016787645.1 Cyclobacteriaceae bacterium
CCGGATCTGTACATCATCCGTGCTGGCCGTACACGTACCGTTACTGATCGTCCAGCGCAACACATAGGTCGTGCCCGCTACTCCGTTGAAGGTCGTCGTCGGGTTGCTCGCCAGTACAAAACTGCCGCCCGCCCCGCTCACGATACTCCACGCTCCCGTGCCGATTATTGCTGTGTTGGCCGCCAGTACCGCACTGGCCCCGCATATGTTCTGATCCGCGCCCGCCGCTGAAGTAGTCGGGGCTGAGTAGTTAGTCAGTACAATATCCTCAAACGTGGCAGCGCAAGATCCACTGCTAACCGTCCAGCGCAAAGTGGCACTAGTGCCGGCGGGAACCCCGGTAATGGTAGTTGTATTCGATGATGGGTTGCTGATAGTAGCCGTACCCGCTTGTACTGACCATAATCCAGTGCCGACGCCAGGGGCTGTAGCCGCCATGGAGAATGTTCCGTTATTGCACTGGTCAATATTTATTCCGGCGTCAGCTACAGACGGAGGAGCGCTATTTGTCAAAACAACCTCATCAAAGCTAGGAGTACACACCCCGTTACTGATGGTCCAGCGAAGTGTGGCGCTTGAGCCAAGTGGCACGCCAGTAACCCCGCTATTGAAGGCGCTTGCCGTGGTGATCGTAGCTGTACCCGATACTACCGTCCACAATCCTGTCCCCGTCGCCGGATTATTGCCGGCCAATGTAAAAGCACTGCCATTACACTGTTCCTGATCTGCGCCTGCTGCCGAGATTGCAGGAGCAGTGTCAACCGTTACAACAACCGGCTTAATATCAAAGCATCCGGCAGCTGATGTTCCTTTAATGAAATAAGTCCCTGCAGTTGCCATGGTGGGTGTCGCATAGGAAACTGAAGCTCCGGCATCCGTCCAGTAGGTGAAGACCAGGCTTGCGGTAGACCCTGCAGTAACGGTTGCTGAAGTTAAGTCAACCGTTCCTGGAGCGCAGACGGCTGCCGGGTTAGTCACTACAACGGTAGGTGTAGGATTGACCGTGGCTGTAACTGGCTGTATGGCGGTACAACCGCCAGCTGTTGTGCCTTTAATGTAATACGTGCCTGCCGTTGCAGTAGCAGGTGTTGCGTAGGCAATTGTTGCTCCGGCGTCTGTCCAATAGGTCAACGTCAGTCCTGGCGTGGAACCAGCAGTGACTGCAGGAGCAGTAAGGTCTACGGTGCCCGGTGAGCAAACCGCGGCTGGGTTGGTGATTGTCAGAGACACGGGTGGCTCCACCGTAATGCTGTTACTAGAAGCAACCTGAATACCATTCCCATCACGCACAGAGAGCGTATAAATGGTGGATATTGCCGGATTAGCGACAGGGTTGGCAATTGTTGAACTGCTCAAGCCCGCGATGGGCGACCAGGAGTACACAACAGTCGGATCGCCGGTTGCAATGGTCGTCAGTGTGCTTCCGGCGCAAACGGTCCCTCCTCCACCAACGATACTAACAGTCGGATTGGCAAGCGTAATACCGGTACAGTAGGTATTAACTCCACCACCCAAGGGCACGGCGGTCAGTGTCATGTTCACGCCAGCCAGTACCACGCCTTTAATCCACGGGTTGGAATTTTGATCAAAGTTGCCCGGCAAATATGCGCCTGCTATACTTCCTGAAGCTCCTGTGACATCCGCTCCAACAAACGTTCCGGTGATGTTGGCCGTGGCTCCGGTAATGCCAGACTGGCCGATAATCCAGTATCGGGTGAGGAAGTTTGCTGCACTTGCGTTGTTGGGATGCTTCGCATCCACGACCCGGGCGCTCACATAGGCAGAAGAGAAGGAGCCGGCGGTGACATTCACGGCCACTGGAGATGAGTCAACTCCGCCCGTGTTGTCTCCAATGGGGAACGTAAATGAGCCTGTGGCGTTAAACTCTTTTCGAAGTTCGCCACCGCTTGAAGCCAGGATTATTCCAACAGGGCCTGGTATTGTGGCCCCAGGGGCCAGGGTAAGGATATTGACTCCTAGATCAACATTCCCTGCGGGAAGATTCAATGAATTATTTACGCGCGCCGTACCTCCAAGTGTAGCAGTACCACCAGCCTGGTTAACCGTCAGGTTATAATAACTTGTAGGGAAGATCGACTGACCGGTCCCATTATAAATTACCGTATTCCCCGAGTTAATTGCGTTAAGCGTATTAATGCCCACAGCACCGGACAAGGTCAGGGTCGCGCCCGTTGCCTGGGTAAAGTCTCCTGTACCATTCAGCGAAGTTCCAACGGTAAGCGAATTGTTGTTAATCAGTGTCACTCCCGCAACATCCACATTGGGAATCGAGAGTGTTCCAGTGAGGCTCTGGGTATTCGTATCAAACGTATGGACACTTGTTCCAGCCGTAAACGTTCCATTGTTGGTAATCCCACCGCGGAATGTCACGGGCGCTGAAAAATTTAGCCAGGTGGATCCAGCTCCAACGGTAACCAGGCCGACAAATGTCTGGGCCCCCGTACCGAGCAGGTTCAAGCTACTGGAATTAATTGTGGTGTTTCCACTAACAGTTAGCACAAAAGCCCCCGCAACAGTAAATGAAGTCCCGCTACCGACCACGAGATTTCCACCCACATTCGTATTTACGCCAACGGCTGCTGTCGATGAACCTGCCGTTGTCAGATTAAACAAATTCACAGGGGATGTCCCACTAATGTTTTGAACACCTGCCCCATTCAATGTGGTAGTGCTGGTTCCGGGAACAATGGTTGCACCGTTGTTAAGTAGATCACCACCGAGGTTTACCGTCGTTCCAGCAGTAAATGTTCCGGCGGTCAGGGTGACAGTGCCTGATACCGCTAGTGTTGAAGGAGCCGTGAAGTTACCGGCCGTTTGAGTCAGGTTGGCTGTATTCAGCGTAACTGTACTTCCCCCGGCACTGAGCGTACCACCGGATTTGTTGATGGTCAGGTTGTTGAATGTCTGGGTGGTCGCAGTGCCGTTGATGCTCTGTGCCCCAGCGCCATTGAAGGTTACTGTTCCAGCGCCGGGCACAAACGTACCGCCATTGTTTGTGAAGTCACCGCCAACATTTGTAGCCGTACCGGCTGTGAAAGTTCCTGACGAGAGCAGCACGTCTCCCGAAGCATTGAGCGTTGCTGGACCAGTGAAGGAGCCTGCAGTTACCGTGAGGTCGGCAAGGTTCAGTGTAGTTGTACCGCCCCCGACCGTCAATGCTCCGCCACCCTTATTCACTATGATGTTATTAAAAGTCTGGCTTGCATCAGTGCCGTTGATTTGTTGAGCAACCCCAGCGTTGAAATTGATCGTGGATGTGCTTGGAGTAAATGTGCCCCCATTATCTGTCCAATTACCCACCACATTGTGTGTAAAACTAGCTCCATCCAAAGTAGCGCCCGAATTGAGGATTACATCGCCGCCGATGGTAAGTCCTGTAACCGCCGTGGTACTGGCTGCACCTGAAATAGTGAGGTTGCCGGCTATGCTAGTAGTTCCTGCCTGCAGGGTTTTTGTCCCACTTCCCGACAATGTTAGATTGCCGCCGATATTCACATTGTTGATCGTTTGGGCTCCTGCCCGATAATATTCAACTGTCCCTGCCAATGGCACCGCGACTGATGCAAATGAATAGTTAGAACCCCAGTTGGCTGCCCCTACTCGCAACGTTCCTGCAGTAAATGAAGGGGTGGAAGCTGTTAGAAGAAATGTGCCAGGATCAAAGGTTCCATTGGTTAGCGAAAAGGTACTAGTTGCACTACCGAAGACGGTGATTGGGCTTGCTAACGTCACTGTACCGGATGGCTTATTGATGATGAGCTGACCATTAGTTGCCGCGGCGCCATTTATCACCCCTGATAACACTTGATTCCCCGAACCATTCAAGGTCAAAGCAAATGAGCCGGTCGCTGTTCCATTAAATGTGTAGTTGCCACCCACATTTATTACCCTGGCAGTACCCCCACCGTTGAGATTTCCAGTCCCCGAAAAGTCCGCTGAGACAGTCAATGACTGGCTAAAGTTTACAGTCAATTGAGATGGGGCCGCTGCAATATTTACGGAGGCACACGCTGATGGGACGTTAACGGTCACAATGAAGCCGCCTTCTATAAATACAATATCCCCCGCCACAGGAAATATCCCAGGCCCCACAGCTGCACCCCCACTCGTCAGGGACCATGTATTATTGTTGTTCCAGTTCCCTGTGGCACGGGAATAATAAGTCACTGCCTCGGCACTGAAGGCGATGAAAACAAAGGCTGAAATCGCCAGACTTCTCAGGATCAACGGCAGAGAATATGGAAGACGTAATTTCACCGATGGGCCAAGGTTATTGATACTGGGGCTGTTGCCAACAAGCAACCTTGGAGAGCAGTTGAGGTGTCGGTGAAATGCGGAAAAGAGGACAAGGGTAAAAGTCTCTGCATAGGGGTCGGCCAACTAATCTCTTTATCTCCCTAAAAGATCAAAAGTAACCGAATTTCGCCAGTTTTTCCCCTAATTTTCGAACTTTCCTTCCCGACTGACTTTGATCAGAGTCATCTTAAACTCCCCCGCGTCAGGACGGCCGGTTCGCATGGTCCCAATAAGAATGATCTTTCCATCAGCGAGCTCGGCGACTGCTCCGCATTCGTCAAACCCGGCACCCCCGAAAATAATAGGCTGAGTCCACCCCAATGACCCATCATTGTTAACACGGGTCAATACCCAGTTCTGATTATTGTCAAACCCATCTTCTTCAGCCAGGACAAAATACCCACCGCTTACTACCGACCGGTACACCGAAGTGTGTCCACTAAGACTGGTCCCCAGGTTGATAGAAAGGGTCTTCTGCTTACTCAGCACAAAACCATTGATGGCATCCGGCAACGAGGCTTCCGTAATAAACACATCCGAGGTAGCCGTGCTGGACTGAAGGAGCCCGGTTGTAAAATAGCCCGATGGCGTCGGTGCCACAGAGGTCATCTTTTCATCTGCCGAAGGGGCGCCAGAAAAAGTTACGTCGTTGATCGGGTCACCGTTTACTCCCAGGATCACATACCAGAAATTGTAATTCGGTGTGACTCCCAATGGAACCGTATTCGAGTAACCGAATGCATAGAAATTTCCGAATCCACCCGCCGGCGCCGGTACAATTCTGGCTGATCCGTCGTCAGAATACTTGCCATAGACTTGCAGCCAACTATTGGGGTACACGGTCAGGTTGGTATACACCCTAACCTTCAGGGCATCATGTGAGTCGGTGATGGACGGAACGGCACCCGTGTTTCCGGGATTTACATACGTAGATGTACCTGCAATCAAAAATCCATCGCTTATCTCGGTGATTGAGGAAACATCTTCATCTTTATTAACCGTGGGAACTCCGGAAATATCTCTGACAACGATCGTAGCACTGTCGACTTTCGCACCATCCTGGGTGACGGTGATGACCATAATGTCGCGAAATCCATTGTTATCGTATGTATTGCCTGCCAGGACAAGATTACCCGACGTGGTCAACTCAATGTCGCGTGCCTCTTCATTGTTCTTTCCGCCAAATTCCCTTTCCCACAATACTTGTCCATTCGCATCTGTCCTAACCACATACCACTGAGTGCCTTTCGTCGGCAAGGTTGGACGGCTGGTGCCAAAGAGTACAAGACTGCCATCAGGCAATACAGCAAAATCACGCCCCGTCTGATCTCCATCCTGACCATAAAACCTAACGAAATAGGAAGTGGCTGGATTTTTAATGGAAGAAGTTGAATCACATCCCTGAAGAAGTGTTAGGAAAATCAACGGAAGAAAAACATGCCTCACTTCTTCTTCCCCCCTTCCTTCCGTATGGACTTGGCCACGCTCTTGGTGCGCGCCTTCTTCACTTTTCGTGGATTATACAATGGCTTGATATAACCAAAAGACAACATGAGGTTATCCAACCGGAAATAGTCACTCACAAAATGATAGCGGGTGATATTGCCTGACAGGTACGCATTGTGGTCCCCGATCTGTGCAGGGGACAACGAGGAAGGATCCTCATAATAAATCTTTGACTCGTCAGCCAGGTTGGTCATCCCCCCCATGTACCTCAGGTCGGCAAACAGGTAGTTCCTTCCAATCTTGTACTTGACACCTGCCCCAGCCACCCAGGACTTGGCAAACGTGCTCCGCTGGTTTGTCACCGATTCAGGTGGTCCTTCTGACACCAATTGTGATCCATTGGGCTTATTATCCACATAGGAAAACTGGTTAGTGGCCGACAACAGGATATTGGCCGCGATGCCACCATACACAAATGGCCGGAACTGCGGATTGACGACGAAGGAGTACTTCACATAAAATGGAACGTCAAACCAAAACTGACTCGACTGGATACTGATTTCATCCTGATTACCGAGATAAGTTACGTTTCTATAAAATCCGCGGTTCGAAAAGTTCGCCTCAATGCACAGGCTGAGGTTGTCATTGATATTCCAGTCAATTCCCCCGCCCACCTGGTAACCTATCCTTATCGGGTTCTCGGCAACCGAGGTATATGGTTCTGTTGACAACGAGTAAATCTGCTGGTAAATGGATGCATTGAGTCCAAGGCGAAAATGCGGTGTGAAAATCGGTGTCGCCGTGTACTGCTTGCTCAAGTAAACGATGTCAATGGGATGGTCGCGTTCGTTGGGAACAAACTCGGGATCAGCCTTCAGCAGTCGCAGGTAATTGTCGCCAGCCGCCATGGGATCATCCAGGATCATGTACGCCTGGCACAACACCAGGTAAGCCCGCACCTTCTGGTCATTGGACAGTTGACCGCCCGACAGGCAATCCTTGAGAATGGAGGGAATGCCATAAAAATGACCAGCATTGAACTCCGCCTCCGCTTGATCCAGCTTCTGATCACAATTCATTTCGCTGAGGCTAAGAGTTTGCGCGGTGCCTGCCGCACAATAGCCCAGCAGAAAAACAGAAAGTAAGAATCGCAGAATCATCAGAAATCGCTTATCAACAGGCTTTGACAGGTCGACTCATACCCAATGCCATTGGCTACATAGATATCCCACTCTTCCTTCGTCATGTTTCTCTTGAGTTTCGGGCAAATCTTCTCCGCCAGCATTTTTGGATCAGTAGGCCAAACACGGACCTCACCGTCATTGCAGGAAGCAAGCAGGTAATCTGAACCCTCCGCAAACGCCAGTCGCCAGATGTTACCCCGGTTGTTGTCCATCACAATCGGAAGGTCTTCCTCATGATCCACTACCCACATCTGCAATTTCTTGTCATAACCCGCGCTGGCGAGCAACAAACCATCCGGGCTGAACTCCACATCCGAAACTCCTGCATTGTGCCCGCGCATCTCCTTGATAGTCTCCATGGTTACATAATCCATCAGCTTGACCGAGCCACGCCAGGTCGAGTCACTTCCCGTGTAACTAACATCCTTGAATTCAGTACCGTAAGCCAGGATCGAACGCGAAGGATGGAAGGCCACCGACAAGACCCGAACGTGATTGAGTGATTCATCCCTGCGCAGATCAAATGACCGGGTAATAAGATCCATTATGATCAATTGTCCCGAGGCAGAGACCGCGGCGAGCAATTTCCCATCATGGCTAATATCGATTGACTTGATATCGTAAGGCAGCTTGGTCAGCACCTGGGTCTCTCCCGTTCTCGGATTTGACAATCGTATCGTGCGATCAGCACCGGCAGAAATAAAATCTGTTCCACCCGGGATAAATTTGATATCCGACACGAAACCTTTGTGTCCACGAATGATCCGAGGCTTTTCCCCAGGTGTGCTCAGGTCAAATACCTGAAGTGCTGAACTATCGCTTCCGTTGACAAGGTAATGATCATCATCACTGAGCGCCAATACCCGGTTGGGGTGCGGGTTGAAGTCGACCATCTCATCGGCCGTCAACTTTAGAAAGTCCCCTTTGAAAATCCTGCCGTCATTCCCGGTGGTATAGAATGTGCTGTTCTTGTTGGATACAGCCAAGGCAAACATCTTGTTCTTCAGGTTGCCCGGAACTTTGGCGCGGTTGTAATTGAAGTCATTGGACAGTTTTGCCACTGAATAATAAAGCCCGTTGAAAACGTAAGGATCATACTTCTTTCCTCCGTAGTTTGTATGATACAAATAACCCTGCATGGCCAACAAGCCCGCCAAGGTGGGATCATCCATAGTCACAGACTTTGCCTCCAGGGACTGAGCAATGGACAGGTATAGCAAAGCATTGGCACGGTCCCGCTCCCGCGTCGCCAGTACAGTCTGTTGTTCTGCCCTTTCTCTTTCGAGCCGCTCCTTTCCCTGGGCAGCCAGCGCCAATTGTTCCTGACGCAACGCCTCCTGGTAGTTACGTTCCGCTCTCGCGCGCTCTACTACAGCAATCTGCAAACTGGAGTCTGCTTTACGCAACGCCTTCGCCGTTTCACGCTGGCTTTGTTCGGCCTGTATCCTCGCCTGTTCTGCCCGGTTCCTCGCGGCTATAGCATCTTCCTCCGCGCGGATAGCCTGACGCTCTTTCTGCCTTGCCAACTCGGCTTGGTTCTGCGCTTCAATGGACTGCATGAATCCATAGATCATGAACAGAATTGCGATGATGGCCGCTATGCCTAAGACCACTGAGAATGCCCGCGCGCGCCGCAATGCCCGGCGTTGCAAGAGCTCCTGGTTCTTGAGTTCTGCCTCGTAAGTAATCCGGCTCGTATCCAGGAATACAATCGCCCGTTCAAACGCCACATCGTATCGCTGCGCCCAAATCCTGGTGGGCTGCTGTTTTTTCTGCCAGTTAAGTGCCAGTTGAAGATCGGGTGGCCTCCATAATCCAGCCTTACCGGTTTGGTACAAGGCTGCGGCATCTGAAATCCGCTTGTACATCTGTGCAGATTCAAATTCCTCCTCCACCCAGTTTGTGAGTCGAGTCCAGATACGCATGAGACTTTCATGCGAAAGCTCAATGGTGCTGGCCCCGGTTAGCCGCACCTGGCTACCCGGCATCAGGAAGGAGCGCCCGGGTTTGCGGAAACATTCAATTACTCGAATTACATCATCCTCTGAAGCGCTGCACAATTCAGCAATAACACCCACTTTGGCCTGTCGCCGAAGCCCCTGGTTCTCCTGGTTCTTCTCGGTAATACTTTTGAACAACACTTCCGCGATTTCCCTTTCGGAAGTGTTTAGTTCCTCATAAGCCTCATTGGCATGCAACGAAAGGGCCTGACCAATTTTTCCAATGGCATTGTAATGCCGTAAATCCATCGGTTCACCAGGCTCCCGGTTGGCTACCCAATAGTCCCACGTCCGCATGAGGGCGTGCTGAAGAATGGGCAACTGATCCTGGTTGTCCCCAATATCATTGAGAAGTTTCTTTACCAGTCGGGGTGCTATTCTACCACCGCCAACAGCAACAGGTCCTTCAATGGCCAGTCGCTTTTGCTCACGGCCCATCTGGGGAACCAGGTAATTGCTTTCATTTATCGCCTCGGTCAGCCCGGTAAACACCGAGCAATCACCGATGAAATCTGACCGGAGGCTGAATGATACGTAGATAGGAACCTCCCGCTGCTTGATGGCGGTCAATATCAGGTTAACATACTGCGAAGCCTCATCGGTTGATTCTTCCCCGGTTTCCCTGAATCGGAGGAGCTCTTCAAACTGGTCGATCAGGAGGAAGAAGTTCTGACTGTCCTCCCCTTGTAGGTAGCGAATTACCTCCACGAGGCCATTGGAACCACTTCGTAAGACCGACCGGATGATGGCTTGTTGAATAGGCTTGTCTTCCTGTTTGAGGGACCCCCTGCCTTGCAGGTAATTGACAATTGCATCCGTAAGATTAGAGATCGGAGATGCGCCCGGTCTAGTCGGCAATACCTGCCAATTGGGGCCATTTTCAGTTAAGTAACCGCCATAAAGGACTGGCACAAGCCCGCAGGCAACAAGGCTGGACTTACCACTGCCAGAGTAACCCATGATGGTTACACACCGGTGTTTGGCAAGTTTGCTCAGGATTTCGTCTACCTGGCCTTCACGGCCAAAGAAAAGGTGGGATTCCTCAATGGTAAAGGGGCGTAAGCCTGGAAAGGGGTTTTCCATCGAGGGCGTAATCTCCTCGTGAACCCCAGGTCCTTCAAACAACAACTCTCCCGATGGCTGGGGATAATTTACCATTGCCACAACTATAGAATCAGAAATTTAGCCAATAAAGCGTTAAGTCAGTAATTGAAAACCGTTCAAAAAGTCGCTCCTTATAGTTCTGGGACCGGGTCCTAGTTCAAAAAATCCTTGAAAAATAGCCGATTTTACACATAATCCAAAACTTGTTCGGCCAATTTCACATTGCTTGCCATCAAATCATAGAGGTGCTCTTTGCCTAACCTCAGCAAGATGGCCCCTTGCCGTGAAACAAGAAGGTTGGAATTAAGGTACCCTGGAATATTGGGCATCTCTCCAATGAACTCACCCTGTGAAAAAGCCCGTTTCATTTCGGTTCGCTCGTAGTATTCCACTTCGCCCCGGTAAACGATATAGAATTGTGCATTGGCCTTCTCATCAACCACGATCGATTCGTTTGCATTCATGGCTTGCTCCGTTGCCGCGTCTGCAAGAAAAGAAAGCTCAAGTCCTGAAATACCTTTGAATATCTCAAGGTTCTTGAAGAATAGCACTTTGTCTAACACGGAGAGTCTTGCGTGCGCCTGCCCGGGAAGGATGATCGTATCCATTTGTCGTTTTAGGTCCATCCCCAGCCTTTCCATATTGGATTCATATTCTCGTGGATCAATCTGGTACAATGCCCATGCCGCCATTTCCCGGACTAACGGATCCGGGTTAAAGAGCTGGGCAATCAGATCCAGGTTGAACTCACTGATTCTTTCCGTTCCAATTTGGCGCAGTACACAAGCTTTTGTCCAACGGTTCGTTTGGGTGAATTCACGATTGATCAGGAATTTCAGAACAAGTTTTTCATCGAGTTGGACACGTGGATAGAATACTTCCAGTCGCCGAATTCGTTCCTGGTCGGAAAGCTCATCGATGCATGGAATCACGCGTTGCTTCAATTGGTCCGATAGAAACACATCGAGCAACTCTACGGCAAAGGCCGTTCCTTCTACGGTACCACTTTCAATATTCTCTTTCACGAGCTGAATGGAACGAGCGTCGTAAAGCATGGCCAGCAACATGTACACGTGGTCCACGTCATTCGAGATTTCATTTCGAAGAGCTTCCTTAATGTCTTTGGCGAAACCGGAACTGCCCAGTTCGTCGATAGCGCACAGGTTCCAGGAAATATCTCCAATGTCGTTTTCTATGGCATATCTGATCCGGGAGGATTGGGCGCTGTTCGCTCTGAACCCTGCTTCACCCAGGGCGAGCAGGACTTTGGACACAACCACCTTGTCCGGAAAGTCAATTTTGTTCCAAAGAATTTCTTTGGCATGCTGCCCTCCGATGTAACCAATAATTTGAACGATGCTATTCAACACCGCCGTACTTTGACCGGTCCTGTAGAAGGCCGAATCCAGGATGTTCAGTGCCTTCCCTCCAATAACAACCAACGAATCAGCCGCCTGGTTGCTATACGCCGGATAAGCCAGGTTGTCAATAAGCGCGCGAATCACTTCCGGCGAACTCTTCTTGATCGCCGTTTTCATGGCGGTCTTACGGACATTAGGATCGCTATCTGACAGTAGTTCAATGAGATAGGAGGTGTTTTCTTCGGAGTTTGTGTGAAGCAGTAATTCAGCCGCATACTGCCTGTCGCCTGCATCCTGCGAACGGGCCAACCGCACCAACCGCGATTTTGTGATGTTACCCCCGCTTTTAATCAGCATTTCGAGCTCACTTCGGTTCAGCAAGTTCTTGTCCGACACTTGTGCGCGGGATTGGTCATACTTGATAATGTACCGCTCCGAAACGGACAAGCCCTTGAGTTCATTCATTCGTCGCTGAGCAAAAGAATGAACTTCGGGACGCTCATTGCGGATAAGCATGTTTACCCATTTATTGGCTCCCTCCGGATCAATCTTTTCCAACAGCTTGAAAGAGAATACGGAGGTTCCAGGAGTTGGGCCAAGCAATTGCGCTTCCAGTCGCCGCGTAATCCGTTCAGTTCCCAACTCGAGTTTTTCAGCGGAGGATTGCGCAGCTTCGAGTTTCGCCTTGATTTTTGATTTATAACCCGCATACATCTTCTGGATTACCAGGAAGTACAGACTCACTAGCATAAGAATGATGATGGGCATCCAGATGATTTTGAAAGAGGCCATCGTGGCAAACCCAATGATGATTGCCCCGGCGGCAAAGCGGCCTGACTCATTGACCACCCCCTCCACTTTGGATTGAATTCCAAACCTTGAACGATTATCGAGTGGGATAAACAGAAGCTTGAACATCGGATTCTCCAGTGAATCCCGGATCATGTTGTTAAAGAGTCGGATCAATGCCACGAAAAGGAAGAAGAACAAAAACTTATCCGTCATTTCAGGTGTATATCCAAAATAGACGCCACTGAAGGTCGCGCATAACGCAAAGAACCCAACGATAATCGGAACCAGCATGAGGGCCACCCGAATGCCGTAATTGCTGACAATACGATCATTGACGAACGTTTGCATAATGAAGCTCAACCCGAAAATAGCCGCGTTGAAGAACGCGAGGAACTTAGTCAGTGCCAATTGATCAGGGTATTGCACTTTGATCAGTTCCTGGAAAGTAAACTGCCCCAGGATCAGCATGACCATGGAAACCACCAGGAAGATAGAGAGGAGCTTAGTGTACGGATCCCGAATGACTCGGATAATACCGGCCTCTTTGATCACGGATCGGTCAGATTCCCAGGGGTCATTCTTTGCCAGCGGGTACTTGAGCGAAATAGCAATGAAAAATGAGGCCGAAATAATGATGCTTATCGCACAGACAATCAAGTAATTGTCGGTTTCACCAAAAAAGAGATCCGCGGTTATCGGGATCAATAGGTTCGCCAGGATCACCGCCGTAAGCTGGCCGGTATCAATCCAACCGATGATGCGCTTCGACTGTCTGAAATTGAACAACCGACCAAACACCCCCCAATAACTCAACAGGAGTACGGTGGTGATCGGGCCCATCATGCAGAACATGGTGAATATGATAGGCTCCTGGTATTTTGCCGGGCCGAAGTGATACCCTACATAAAAAAAGGTGGTTAGTCCAACAATAAGAATGATGGTGGCCGAAGTGAGGTTGGAGAACTTAATCCTCGTTTGGGCAAAGGAAAAAATGGAAGTTGCCGCTATGCCAAACATTCCTGAATAGAAGAATGCCTGGTTCAATTGATCGCCCAACGTATTGAGAAACAGCGACTCAGCCACCACACTATAGGTGGCCAGGAATATTCCCATGAAGAATCCCGCCGCAAGCATGAGCAACACCTGCGTGCGTTCCTCCTCCCTGACGTTCAGGTACTCCAACAGTTTGGTCAGCATAGCTGAAAGTTACTGCCTTGTGGCCGGAAATAAAAAAGCCGGAGGTTTTCCCCGGCTTCTTTATAATCAGGGATTGAGCTTATTTCTTTCCTGCAACAGAGTCCTTGGCAGCCGGTGTCTGTTTCTCGAGGCGATAAGCTTCGTTGAGGCCCTTCACCACATCCTTACTAATGTCGAGACTGTCTCCTGCAAACAGAACGTCACTGGACGCATCATACTTGAAGACAATCTGGACGCCATGCTCTTGGCCATATTTGCGAAGAAACGTGGTGACCTTGTTATAGAGTTCCTTTGTCATTTTCTCCTGGTCAGCGAGCATCTGTTGCGACAAGCTCTCCTGGTATAGTTGGAGGTTTTGCCGCTTCTTGGTCAGGTCCTCTTCAACGGCTCGTGCCTGTCCGATCGTCATGCTATTCACATTGCGTTGGTACGATTCGAACTCACCTTGAAGGCTGGTTGCGCGCGACTTGAGATCCTGATCCAACTGTTTGCCTTTGGTTTCAAGTTTTTCGCGACTCACTTTGAAGTAGTCATAGTACTTCAGTACGGAATCTGAATTGATGTAGGCCATCTGGAGATTGCCGGCCGGAGAGGACGCCGTGTTGGTCGCGCCAGGGCCGCTGAAATGAAGGTAATACAATACGGCTACTGCAATGGCCAGGATGACGTTGAATATCAAGGATACATTCTTCATATCGAAAGGTTAAAATGGACGCAAATATAATGGGAATAACCATTCACGAGTTATACCACTCCGCATACATGGGGTAGTTGCGCGCGGTACGGGCAATTACCTCCTTCATTTCTGGACCGATATCCTTAAGCCGCTTTGCCGGGATTCCACCATAGATACTTCCAGGCTCAATGACGGTTCCCGGCAACACGATGGCCCCGGCGGCAATCACAGAGTCATTTCCCACCACGGCGCCATCCATTATGATAGCACCCATTCCCACAAGGATATTATCCCCCAAAGTACAACCATGTACCACGGCCGCATGAGCAATGGAGACGTTGCTGCCAATCACAGTCCTTGCCTTTTGGTAGGTACAGTGAATAATGGCACCGTCCTGGATATTTGTATTGTCGCCGATAGTTATGGAATGTACATCGCCCCTTACAACCGCATTAAACCAAACCGTACAATGGTCACCCATGGCGACTTCCCCAACCACTACAGCATTGTCTGCCAGGAAGCAATCCTTGCCAAAAACCGGCGTGAACCCCCTGACTGTCTTGATGATTGCCATTTCATTTGAAAAGCCTCAAAGCTAGCAAAGGGCCGCAAATAAGTAGCTGACAAGATGTCACGTCACTACAAATTGTGTTAAATTTGCGGCCCTATGTCCGAAGAGAAAAGTATTATCATGGACCTCGAAATCCTGGAGGGTTTGCCGCAGCCTCAGATTGAAGCACGGATAACCCCGTCAAGTGGAACCGGGATGTCGCGGAAAGTATATATCGAAAGCTATGGCTGTCAGATGAATTTCTCTGATAGTGAGATTGTTGCATCTATCCTTCAAAAGCAGGGATTTGATACTACCACTGAAATCGAGGAGGCTGATGTGGTTTTTCTGAACACGTGTTCTATCCGGGAAAAGGCTGAGCAGACAGTCAGAAACCGGCTCCAACAGATCAACGGCCTGAAGAAGCACAAACCCGAACTAACGGTGGGCGTTCTGGGGTGCATGGCCGAAAGGCTTAAGTCCAAGTTCCTTGACGAGGAGAAGATTGTTGACCTGGTTGCCGGACCGGATGCCTACCGCGACTTACCCCTGCTGATTGAAAAAGTGGATGACGGCCAAAAGGCAGTGAACACCTTCTTGTCGCGCGAAGAGACGTACGCGGATATCAGCCCGGTTCGACTCAACTCCAATGGGGTAACGGCATTTATATCCATCATGCGAGGCTGCGACAACATGTGCACCTTCTGCGTGGTTCCGTTCACACGGGGTCGGGAGCGCAGCCGCGATCCACATTCCATTGTGGCGGAAGCGAAAGACCTATTTGACAAAGGGTACAGGGAGGTCACCTTGTTAGGGCAGAATGTCGACAGCTATACCTGGAGCGAAGAAGAAAACAACAAGGCGAGGCTGAATAGCAAACCCATCCACGAACGGGTGAACTTCGCCCAGTTGTTGGAACGAGTTGCCCTGGTCAATACTGAGCTTCGTATCCGGTTTTCCACGTCTCACCCGAAAGACATCACGGATGAGGTCCTTCAAGTGATGGCGAGGCATGAAAACATCTGCAACTACATTCATCTTCCTGTGCAGAGTGGCAGCTCAGCGGTGCTGAAGCGAATGAACCGCGGATATTCCAGGGAATGGTACCTCGAGCGTGTCAACCGGATGCGTGAAATCCTTGGACCGGACTGCGGCCTTTCTTCTGACATGATCGCCGGTTTCTGCGGAGAAACGGAACAGGATCATCAGGATACCTTGTCGTTGATGGATGCGGTGCGATTTGACTTCTCGTACATGTTCATGTATTCCGAGCGACCTGGTACGCTGGCAGAAAAGCGATTCAAGGATGACGTTCCGGAAGAGACAAAGAAACGGCGCCTGTCAGAGATCATTGCCCGACAGAATCGGCATTCACTGGAGAACAATCAACGCGACATCGGAAAAGTATTCAAGGTGTTGGTTGAAGGAACATCACGGCGATCCGCCGAATTTCTGCAAGGCAGGAACTCGGCGAACAAAGTGATCATCTTTCCAAAACAGAATAAAGAAAAGGGACAATACGTCTATGTGCGGGTGAGCCGGTGTACCGGTGCCACCCTTGTTGGAGAATTGGAGGAGTAAGCATTATGGCCCACCTGGAAACTGAAATTCAAAGTGTAAAGCAGCGGTTCGGCATCATTGGAAACGCCCCGATGCTCAACAACGCCGTTCGGATCGCCATGCAGGTGTCACCAACGGATATGACTGTGCTCATCACGGGCGAAAGTGGAAGCGGGAAAGAATCCTTTTCCAAAATAATTCATGCACTCAGCCCGAGAAAGCATGGTCAATTCATAGCCATCAACTGCGGGTCGATCCCGGAAGGGACCATTGATTCCGAGCTTTTTGGCCATGAAAAGGGATCTTTTACCGGTGCCCATGAAGCCCGCAAAGGCTACTTCGAGGTTACCAATGGAGGTACTATTTTCCTGGATGAAATTGGTGAAATGCCCCTGGGCACCCAGGCCCGATTGCTGCGCGTACTTGAATACGGAGAATTTATTAAAGTAGGTTCCTCGAAGGTATTAAAGACTGATGTTCGGGTGGTGGCGGCCACCAACGTTAACCTGTTAGGAAAAGTGGAGGATGGCAAGTTCAGGGAAGACCTGTATTACCGCCTCAACACGGTGCCCATTTATGTCCCCCCTCTCCGGGAACGGGGTAATGACGTGGAGCTTTTATTCCGCAAGTTTGCATCCGATTTTGCCGAGCGATACAAGGTTAAACCGATCACGCTCACACCCGAAGCCAAAGACCTGTTGCTGAAGTACCGGTTTCCAGGCAACATCCGCCAGCTCAAGAACCTTGTGGACCAGATTTCTGTGCTTTCTCCCGAGCAAAAAGAAATCACCGCAGATATTCTTCGCAATTACCTGCCGCAAGAAAGGACCCTGCCTGCGTTGTACAATACGGCTTCCACCCAAGATATTTCCGAGCGCGAAATCCTGTACAAAGTGTTGTTTGATATGCGGAAGGATGTCACAGAGCTGAAGCGCATCGTGTTGGAGAATATCAATAATCCGGCGCGTGCGGCGCAGATCGTGAAGGAGAATCCAGAGTTGTTTTCAGAGGTTCATGCGGCGAAACCCGAAGAACCTGTACTATTGAATATCAACTCAGGCCAGAGCGCGACTACCGAAGGGGATGAGGAAGTACAGGATGTAACCCATGAGACGGCTGAGGATTCCCTCTCGATTGAGAAGAAGGAGAAGGAACTGATCATGCGCGCCCTCCGCAAGAACAATAATCGGCGCAAATATGCGGCACGGGATTTGGGAATATCCGAACGTACCTTGTACCGCAAGATCAAAGAATACGAACTTGAAGACTAGGTTTTTGACGCTGATAATTGCCCTTGCCGGAATTGCCTCCGGCTGCGGTGTCTATTCCTTTTCTGGCGCCGCCACCACGGCCAAGACCATTTCCATTGATCCTTTCTTCAACAACACCGATTTGGCCCCCGCCAACATTGGGGCCACGTTCACCAACAAGTTGAAGGACTATTACCAGCAGAACTCCAGCCTGCGGGTGGCCGAGGCAGGCGAGCTCCACATTGAGGGTACCGTTTCAGAATACCGGATAAACGCCATGGCTCCGGTTTCAACCGGAAGGCCCAACGATCCGAATACGGCGGCTTTATCCCGCCTGACCATTTCAGTAAAAATTAGTTTTGAGGATTCCATCGAGCCCAAAAACAACTTCAAGGATCGAACTTTCTCCTTCTACAAGGACTTTGACAATAACCTGAATTTCACGACGATCCAGGAAGACCTGGAAAAGCAGATCTTCAATCAGATACTGATTGATATCTTTAATGCTACCGTCGCAAACTGGTAATGTTCAGCCGTTTGCCTGAGTAATGAATTTGCTTAGATTTACCTTTCATTCAGAGAATGGAAGCCGCGGCATTCAGCAACCTTGTCACTAATTATTCCTCGTTGACTCCCGAGGAACTTAAGGCTTTGCAGCATTTGGCTGAAGAATATCCCTATAGCCAGCTGCTTCACATGCTGGCCAGCCGGGGTGCTCAAGACACCAAGGCATCCGACCAGCAATCCTGCCTCCATCGGGCAGCAGTTTATGCCACCGACAGGACGGTCTTGAAGCAAGTGATGACTTCTTCCCCAAAACCCAGGTTAGCCACCACCCGCGCGGATCGTCCCGCAACTGCCACACCTGCCCCTGTAATTGTTGAGTCCAAGGTGGCCGATGCACCACCCGCGTTGAAGAAAGTTGACTCCGCGCCAACATCCATCACTCCTTCTCATCCTCTACTCGAAGGTGATGCCTTACGCGAAGACATTGATTTTCAATTGCACCGCTTGCACAAGCTGATGCACGACTTTGATGACAGCTATGAACGGCTGAAGAACCAGAACTCAGCCGAAGAGAAATCAAAGCCACTGACTAACCCTGATCCAGCCGGCTCCGACGCCTCGCTTATTGAAGAAATAAAGACCAGCCGAAAGAAGCCGAAACTCGTAAGCCCCAAGGTTGCCGAACAAGGTGAGATCATTGATCATTTCATCAAAGTCGCACCCACTTTACCCAGGACTAAGCCCAAGGAGCCAGCCGCCGATCTCGCCGAAGAATCGGTTAACTATGGAGACGGCATCGTATCAGAAACCCTGGTGGAAATACTCCTCAAGCAGGGTAAGAAGGACAAAGCCATCGAGATGCTGAAGAAGCTCATTTGGAAGTTTCCACAGAAAAAGGCTTACTTTGCCGCTCAAATTGAAGCACTGAAAAGTTAACTCATGTACACGTTATTCGTTAGCCTCACCATTTTCGCCGCAGTATTATTGGTTCTTGTTGTTCTTGCCCAGAATTCCAAGGGAGGGGGATTGTCCAGCCAGTTCGGCGGAAGCTCAGCCAGTAACCTCATTGGTGTCAAGAAAACCGGAGATTTGTTGGAGAAGATGACCTGGGGACTTGCGATCAGTGTTATGGCCCTTGTTCTGGCGACAAACTTCACCACTCCCAATGCGGGTACCTCCACGGATGACCTGCTGGAGCGGGCAAAAGAGCAGCAGGAACTCCCCGCCCCTGCCCTGAAGAAGGCAGAAACCGATACTACGAAAAAGTAGTTGGCTGTTCCGATTGGGACAGGTATTTGATCAGCAGCCGTTTGGCCACTGGCACCAGTGTCTCCTGGTAAGGAAACCGAATCTTTGACAACACAAGAAATGCGGCCGGATTTGGCAAGTCGGTATACCTCTTCACCAAATCCATTTTGATACTCTCATAGGTATTGGCAAGGTTATACACCGTTGTTCCAATAAATGTAGTTTGCAGACCGCGCATGGGCTCCTGGCCACTTTGAAACATGGTGACCTGATAGCGATAGATATTGGTTTCTGTCTCAGGTGGCTGGGTCATAAACATGTATCCTTCACGAGCATACAAGGGCACCACACCCACCGAACTTAGTTCACATTTGGATTCCACAAATTCATAGATGGAGGACCCTTCTTCGAGGTGTCCGCGCAGCTGCGGGATAGCAAACTCCATAATGGCTTCAATTTCCCTCATGACCGCATCGTCTTGTATGATTTTGCGGTAGCTGATCTCCAACTGCTGAAGCTTCTCCCTTGAAAGTTCTTTCGGGAAGTTTTCTACAATCAATGACTTATTACTCTGAAGGGCAATCAGGTTGCGGTAGTGAAAGACAATGTCAGCCAAATGGGGATACAACTCAACCTTACTGAAGGAGTCCCGCACTGATTTCAAATACGCGAGGAGCATATACTTCTTGTACTCAAAGTCGATGAGTCCCTCTGTAAGCCAATTATCCTGCAACCGCTTTTCCATAAGGCTACTTTTTTATGAACGAAGGCCCGATACAATCATTGAAATCTATCCCCTAAATACGAAATACCCTGCCAGAGGTCAACCCTGACATTATTACGGAAAACCTGACATTTGCGACCGCAAACTCCCCGGTTCCCGGGTGCCAAATCTGCCAAAAGCCTAAAATCTGCCAAATTTGGCCATTGGCACGATAATGGACGATGGCGGGACGTAACAAATGGTTCTTAAACCAAACTCTAAATCCATATGGCGAAAATCAATTTCAAACCGAACGAAGACCGCGTGCTGGTAGAACCTGCCGCCGCGGAGGAAAAGACGGCCTCAGGCATTATCATTCCTGATACGGCCAAAGAAAAACCCCAGAAAGGCAAAGTGATCGCAGTTGGTGATGGCCTCAAAGACAAGCCGGTAACCGTGAAAGTAGGCGAGCGCATCCTCTATGGAAAATACGCCGGCACTGAAATCACCATCGATGGAAAAGACTACCTCATCATGAGGAACTCCGACATCTTCGGAACGATCTAACCAACACTATCTAATTCTAAAACAACTATGGCTAAAGAAATTACTTTCGATACCCCCGCGCGTGATCGCATCAAGCGCGGTGTAGACAAACTTGCCGACGCGGTAAAGGTCACTCTCGGTCCCAAAGGCCGCAATGTGATCCTTGACAAGAAGTTCGGTGCCCCTACCGTGACCAAAGATGGTGTGACGGTGGCCAAAGACATTGAACTGAAGGATCCGATCGAAAACATGGGCGCCCAGCTCGTGAAGGAAGTCGCTTCCAAAACAGCAGATGCAGCCGGTGATGGCACTACCACAGCTACGGTACTCACCCAGTCCATCTATGCACACGGCATCAAGAACGTTGCTGCTGGAGCCAACCCCATGGACCTGAAACGTGGTATTGACCAGGCCGTCGACATCGTGGTCGAGAGCTTGCGCAAGCAGTCAAAGAATATCAAGGGTTCCCAGGAAATCACCCAGGTGGCCACCATTTCTTCCAACAACGACATTGAGATCGGCAAGATGATTGCCACTGCGATGGAGAAAGTAGGCAAGGATGGCGTCATCACGGTGGAAGAAGCCAAGGGCACCGAGACCGAAGTGAAAACCGTTGAAGGTATGCAGTTTGATCGTGGCTACCTCTCTCCTTATTTCGTGACCAACACGGAAAAAATGGAGGCTGACCTCGATAGCCCTTACATCCTGATCTACGATAAGAAGATTTCTTCCATGAAGGAGTTGCTGCCTATCCTTGAGGCCACGGCCCAGACCGGCAAGCCCCTTCTGATTATCGCCGAGGAAGTAGAGGGAGAAGCATTGGCTACCCTCGTGGTAAACAAGATACGCGGCGCCCTCCGTGTTGCCGCCGTAAAGGCTCCTGGATTTGGCGATCGCCGCAAAGCGATGTTGGAAGATATCGCAGTTCTGACCGGTGGTAAAGTTATCTCTGAAGAGACCGGCATGAAGCTCGAGGATGCCAAACTGGAATTCCTCGGCCGCGCTGAGAAAGTGAACATTGACAAGGACAATACCACCATCGTCAATGGCGCTGGCAAGAAAGCAGAGATCACCGGCCGCATCAACCAGATCAAAGCCCAGATTGATGTAACCGCATCAGACTATGACCGCGAGAAACTTCAGGAGCGCCTGGCCAAGTTGTCGGGTGGTGTTGCTATCCTCTACATCGGGGCAGCTACTGAAGTGGAAATGAAAGAGAAGAAAGACCGCGTTGACGATGCCCTGCACGCTACGCGCGCCGCTGTTCAGGAAGGCATTATCCCGGGTGGTGGTGTGGCCTACATCCGTGCCATTGAGGCATTGAAAGGCGTTACCGGTGACAACGAAGACCAGACAACGGGGATTAACATCATCCGCCTGGCCCTCGAGTCTCCCCTTCGCACCATTTCGGAGAATGCCGGACAGGAAGGTTCTGTTGTGGTCAACAAAGTCCGTGATGGAAAGAAGGACTTTGGATATAACGCCCGTGAGAACAAGTACGAAGAGTTCTTTGCGGCAGGTATCATTGACCCTACCAAAGTAAGCCGTCTGGCCCTGGAGAACGCCGCGTCTATCGCTGGTCTCCTCCTGACTACGGAAGCCGTGGTATCGGATATACCCGAAGAGAAAGAAGCTCCTGCCATGCCTCCGGGCGGTGGCATGGGCGGAATGATGTAATTCATTTGGTTTAGGTTACGGTTAAACCCGTTCGGCTCGTGCCGGACGGGTTTTTTCTTTGTCTTCCAAGCCGTAGATTAGGGTAATAATTTATGCTCCTCTTCAAATCCTTTACCGAACTGGCCGCTTACCTGATGGTTTACATCGCCCGGGCCGACGGCCAGGTGCATTATCTCGAAGAGTCAACACTGCGGGACCATTTGGGTTATTTCTCAGGCGAACCCGATGCGGAGATACTCCGTGCATCCAAATGCTGTGATGCCAATCCCCTGGTCAAAATCCAGGATGTCCTCAATGCCAATGAGTCACTGATAGGTTCCACCTCCTTTAATGATCGCATGGAACTCATCCGAAGTCTTTACAACATCATCAACTCCGACGGCCGTGTACATGAAGAAGAAATGGCTACCCTGCGATCGATCCGTATGGCCCTGGAGCAATCCGCTGGCGGAACCCTGGTTTCTTAGTCGGTCTTACATCCTCTTTCCCTTAACATACTTCTTCACAATTGTTTGATCAGGGGGATAGTTTGCCGTTGCTACAGGCGTAATCTGGGCCTGGATGCACTTCCAGTTTCCATCCTCCTTTACGTAGGTGTCGGTGTACTGCGACATCCCTGTAATTTCCTCGCCGTTTTTAATGATAGTGTATTTATTGACCGACCGCACCAGGGCGGTGTTGCCAATGATAGTGATCTTTTCATCCCGGTAGTCCCAATAAACAATGACTTCCGGATCAAACCCATTTACCCACGCTTTCAGGTACTCCTCCCGGCCCACCCATGCACCCTGGCTGGTGATGCATATGAAGCCCGGATGGATGAGTTTGGCGTGCGAAACAACATCGTTCGTAACAAAATTGTGAATGAATCGGGCATTGATCTCCTTCAATTGCTCAAGTTCAGTTTGCTGGGCAGCACACGAAACACCCAGGAATACACAAATGAAAAGGCTGAGAAAGAGTTTCATAAAGTGGAGGATTAAGGGTTTAGGAATTAGGCGAGCAACTTTTTCACGAAGCCAATCTGTCCCAGGTGGTAGATGTCGTGCTCCATTGTTCCATTCAGCGCTTCCGCCAGGTCTGGGGTAAGCGAAGACTGGTTCATGAGGGCTGAAGCGAGCGCCTCCTGGGTTACCGCAAAAGATTGTAGAACATGTTTCCACCCTTTACTCTTTAGCGTCTCGAGGGCAGGCCAGTTATCGGGGTGGGTTGAAGTGAATTCCTCCTGTCCGTCTCCCACCAGCTGCGCGATAATAGCTTTTCTCCGGAATGTCATGTGTGCGACGATTTCTGCTATAGAATGTGCATTGGCTGCCGGACGTTGGAAAGCTTGTGCTTCCGACACATTTTTTAATTTAGCCTGAAAGGATTCACCAAACCATGGTTCACCCTGGTAAATCCTGTCCAGTCGCTTAATCCATTCAGTGGATATGTTCATGAGTCTATCGATTTGATGGCAAACGTATCTACCCAGACATCAAAAAACCTTAGAATTCTTGCTATTCTGACCTGTGCCAAACCTTGGAAAGAAAAGCGCGTTACCTTTGATTATGCAGGCCGAAGTGCATTTGATCCACCAGTCAGACTTCTACCAGATCAGGGACTTCAGGTGTGCCTGTGTAGAATGTTCCACCTCCAAACTAGAACAATGCGAGCGTTTCTCCATTTGCTTCGTTCGCAAGGGATACTACGAACAACATGTTTTCCGGCAACAGCAGGAAATGCACGTGGGAAGAGTGCTGGTCACTAAGCCTGGAATTGAGTACGTCATCCGGCATATCGACAATCAGCCAGATCTTTGTACCTCCATCAATTTCTCGGATGCGTTTTATCTGCACCTGCAAGAATACCTTTCCGGAGAATTGAGTTGGTTCTTCCGCAACCCCGATTTGCAGTCCTTGTTGCTCACTTCCCCGCCCGAGGCGGAGTACCTGCATCAACAGATTCTTGCGGCGGTGAGTGGAGGTGTCAAACTTGAAGTAGACGATCTGGTAGTCAGGTTGGTCGATGCGGTGATGCGCATCATGGGAAACTCACCGGTTCCCGCTGCACTACCAGAAAACCTGAAGCGTCATCACCTTCAAACTGCAGAAAAAGCGAAAGACTACCTTATTCGCAACTTCCACCAGGAGGTTAGCTTACAGCAGTTGGCAGATCATTGTTGCGTCAGCCTTTTTCATTTCAGCCGAATCTTCCGATCAGTTCTCAAAACCACTCCTCACCAGTATCTGCTGGCGCTTAGACTGCATCACGCCCGGCTATTGATGGATTCCACCGATGCACGGGTAACCGAGGTGGCCTTTCAAAGCGGCTTCCAAAGCCTTGAACATTTCACGACTTCCTATCGCAAACACTTTGGCACTACTCCATCAGCAAGCCGGATGGGCAAGGGACAGGGTGATGGCCAATATTCACGCGGAGTAAAACGAGGCTAACCCGCCGCTCCAATCAGCACCTTACTTTACCGCATTCCGGTACAGGATCCCGCACATGGTAATAAAGAAGGCGACACCCAGCAGGTGATACCCGCTCGTTCCCAGCGCGCTCAACATGCCGTGCTCAATATTGAGAGTCTTCATGAACGACTCATTGGTCACCGTAAGAATTGCAGCAAATACTCCCGTAAGCGCCCCACCGGCGATGAGACCGGTTGCAAACAGGCTGCCTTTCCCCAAATCCTCCTCCTCTTTCGCCTTGTTCATTTTTTCGGCACGGTAGTCAATGTATCCTTTCATGGCACCACCAATGAAAATGGGCAGCGTCGTGGCCAAAGGAAGATAAAGCCCAATCGCGAAGGCCAGTGCTTTGATGCCGCAGAGTTCGATCATGACGGCCAGGAAAACGCCCACCATAACGAACTGCCAATCAAGATTGAATGACAAAATCCCACGAGCCAGCGTGGCCATCAGGGTGGCCTGAGGAGCGGGATAACGATCACTGCCCACGGCGTGGGTGATGCCTTGCGCCATCATCTCCTGGGTGGGTGTGTCCAATATCTTTACCACGAGACCGATAGCGATTGAGGATACAATGGCCCCGATGAACAGCGCAATCTGCTGGAACCGGGGTGTCGCACCCACGATATAGCCGGTTTTGAGATCTTGTGAAGTTGCACCGGCATTGGCCGCCGCGATACAGATCATGCCGCCTACCACCAGAGCCAGCGGCTCGTACAACTTGCCGCTCCAGCCCACCGCGGTGAAGATGAGGCAGGTGCCCATGAGTGTAGCAATAGTCATCCCTGAAATCGGGCTGTTACTTGACCCTACAAGGCCCACGATGCGACTGGCCACGGTGACGAAAAAGAAACCGAAGACAATAATGAGTACTCCGATCAACAGCTTTTGGATTAGGCCGTCGCCTGGAATATTGGGCATGATGGTGAGTACCGCGATGAGGATGATACTTCCAATGATGACTACCTTGAAGGAGAGATCGCGGTCAGTGCGCAAAATACTTTTCTCGCTCCCCTCTTTCAATGATCCCATGCTTTCCCTGAACGAGCTTACGATGGTGGGAATGGTTTTCATCAGCGTAATAAATCCACCGGCGGCCACCGCGCCGGCGCCTATCTGACGAATGTAAGCGCGGTAGATTGCATCGGCGTAACTGCCAAAGGAATGCGTGGCAGGATCCCAGGACCCTGGTCCTCCGGATGCATTCAGGTCGGTGAGGTATCCCAATTTCACCAGTTGCATGGCAATTGTATCGGCTGGCACGAGGGTCGCCAACAAGGGTATCATGGCCCACCAGGCCAGCACGGAACCGGCTACCAGCACGCCGGCAATCTTTGGACCGATGATATAGCCTACACCCAAATACTCCGGCGTGATTTCTCCTCGTGTCGCAGCCGATGGCCAAAACTTGTTCACCTGGCTGGTCATGTAGGCCGGAGTCTCCGCGATAAGGTGCACTACTTTCTGTAATACTGCATAACCAAAGGCCACGCCCATCCCGATGAAGGCCGTCCGCGCAAACTCTCCTCCCTTTTCCCCCGCCTGCAAGACAGAACCACATGCTGTACCTTCCGGGTACGGGAGTGTGCCGTGCTCTTTCACAATAAGAGAGCGCCGCAACGGGATCATCATCAACGTGCCCAACATACCGCCAAAGGCCGCCAGGATAAGAATGGTCAAGTAGTTGAAATAGCTCTCGCCTACACTCACCCCATTCTCACCGGGTGATAAGAACAAGAATCCCGGCAAGGTGAATACTACGCCAGCTGCGATGGACTCGCCGGCCGACCCGGTTGTCTGTATGATATTGTTTTCAAGGATGGTCGTCTTCAGAAACTTTCGGCCCAACGTAATCGCTATGACCGCGATGGGAATCGAGGCGGATACCGTCAACCCGGCTTTCAGTGCCAGGTAAACCGTTGAACAGCCAAAGAGAATACCAAACAAAACACCGAAGCCCACTGATTTTACAGTGAACTCAGCAATGTTTTGTTCTGGTGCGATGTAAGGCTTGAAGTTCTTATCCATGGTAAGAGGGTTGGGTGATGGTTAATGGCGGCTGAATGTTGGATACCTAATGAAGGGGAATAGTTATTTGGGCGTCGTCGATACATTGGTGACAATCTGATTGTATACAATCATCAGCAAGGTTGAAGTGATGCCGATGGCGGAGAGGATGTACCAAATCATCGCCGGGTCAGTCTCCAGGTAAGTAAGTCTCAAGTAATCGCCAATCATGCCTGCGGAGAATGAACCGATGGCTACCGGCAGGAACGCAAACCCCATGAAAGTACCCACCTGGTCCTTCGGGGCCAATGAACTCACGTATTCATAAAAGCGAGGAGCCTGTGTAGCTTCACCAAGGGCGAACGTAGCCACACCAATAATGGCTGCCAGGATGGTACCACCGGCGCCGATAATGATCCACGAAAGGCTGGCAATGCTGAATCCCAGAATAATGGCTAGCACGGGCTTCAAACGGCTAACCAGTGCGGTTACCGGTATAGTAATCACAATCAATGTGAAGGCATCGACCGTCTCGAGGAACTCAAATGCTTCGTATTTGAGCACGTTGGTAATGTAGAATGGGAAGGAATAGAAGATCTGCCAGAACATCATCCAGAACCCCGAGAAGATCAGCAGGAAGCTCATGAACTTGATGTTGGTAAATACCAGGAGCATGTCCCTGAATACCTTTCCAAAAGTCTTTCGCTCGGTTGTATCGCCCTCCGGTTCCTTAAAAAATATCCACGCACCAAAGAAAAGCATCAGTGAAGTGAGCGAAGACATCACCAACACATACTCAATGCCAAGATCTGCGCGAACGCGATAGGCGATCATTGGTCCAATGGCCCCTCCGAGATTCACCAACGTGTAATAGATTGAAAATCCCAGCGCCTGGGTTGTCGGCTTGGAAGTTTTTGCCACGGTGCCCACTACGCAGGGTTTGATCAATGATCCTCCAATAGCGGTCAGGATCAACACAATCAGTACATAGTTACGCTTGCCCACTGCTTCGGTTATCCACTGCCCATATTCCATCCCGGCAAGGCCGATCAGGAAATAACCAATGCAGAAAATGGCAAAGCACGCCATCAACGTACGGCGAAAGCCATACTTGTCGACCAGTACACCGGCCACAATGGGTAACGAGTAAAGTACGGCGTTGAAAAGCCCGGCCAGGAAACCTGCTTCTTCATTGAGTCCCACCTTGTTGGCCAGGAACACGGTAAGCACTGCCTTTGAACCGTAGTAGGCCAGTCGTTCAAAAAGCTCGAGGGTGTTGGCGACCCAAAATATGGGATGAAATCCCGTTCGGATTTCGTGCCAGCGCTCCGCTACAGTCATGAGATCAGGTTTAGGTGTTGTTAAAGTAGCCGATCGTTGTCAGTTTTCCCAACCACCCAAGAAAAAACCCCGATGAAGGTCGGGGTTTTTCAAGTCTAGTTCTCGTAGAGCTCAGGCTCAAGGCTCCACTTTTCGGGGGAACGCCACAGGTTACTGAGCAACAACTCGCGCATGAAGATGAATTCCTTAGGGAGATGATCATACATGCGTTCAAACAGTTCGGCATGAGCCAGCAACTCAGCTTTCCATTGCTCGCGTTCGATGGACATGATGTTATCAAACTGCTGAACGGAGAAATCAACTCCCGTCCAGTCAATGTCACTGTAGTGCGGCATCCAACCGATCGGACTCTCTACCGCGTTGGATTTTCCTTTGATCTTCTGAATGATCCATTTCAACACGCGCATATTTTCGCCAAAGCCGGGCCACAGGAAATTGCCTTTTTCGTCTTTGCGGAACCAGTTAACCCCAAAGATGCGCGGCGGGTTCGGGATGCTGCGTCCGAATTGCAGCCAGTGGTTGAAGTAGTCAGCCATATGATAACCACAGAACGGCAGCATGGCAAACGGATCGCGGCGTACTTTTCCAATTTCACCAAAGGCAGCCGCAGTCGTCTCTGAGCCCATCGTGGCGGCGAGGTAAACACCGAACGCCCAGTTGTGCGCCTGGTACACCAAAGGAATGGTGGTGCTCCGGCGTCCGCCGAAAATGATCGCGCTTATCGGAACACCATCCGGATTTTCCCACTCGGAGTCAAGCACAGGGTTCTGGGAGGCGGGAGCAGTAAACCGGGCGTTGGGGTGAGCCACCGGTTTGCCGGAGGCGGGATCCCATTTCTTGCCGTGCCAGTCGATGATATCCTTGGGCACTTCCTTCGTCATCCCCTCCCACCATATATCGCCGTCGGGGGTCACACCAACGTTTGTGAAAATCGTATTCCTCTCGACGCTCTTCATTGCGTTCGGGTTCGACTTCATGTTGGTACCCGGTGCCACGCCGAAGTATCCAGCCTCCGGGTTGATGGCATATAACTTACCTTCCTTGTTCGGTTTGATCCACGCGATGTCATCTCCCACGGTAGTGATCTTCCATCCATCCAGCGATTTGGGTGGAATGAGCATGGCAAAATTGGTCTTACCACAAGCACTGGGGAAAGCGGCTGCGACATAGGTTTTTTCTCCCTTCGGATCTTCAACGCCCAGGATGAGCATATGCTCGGCCAGCCAGCCCTGGTCACGTGCCATTACCGATGCAATGCGAAGCGCAAAACACTTCTTTCCAAGAAGGGCGTTGCCTCCATACCCTGATCCGTAAGATACAATGGAACGTTCTTCCGGATAATGCACGATATACTTCACAGTCGGATTGCAGGGCCATTTCACATCCTCTTGTCCTGGCACAAGGGGTGCTCCCACCGTGTGGACGCACTTCACATAATCATTGTCTTCACCCAGTTGCTCCACCACCTTCTTTCCCACCCGGGTCATGATGTGCATATTTACCACCACATACTCCGAGTCAGTGATCTCGACTCCAATCTGGGAAATCTCAGAGCCCAAGGGACCCATGCAGAAAGGAATCACATACATGGTACGTCCCTTCATACAGCCATTCATCAGCTTCTTCAGGGTCTGCTTCATCTCTTTTGGATCTACCCAGTTATTGGTAGGTCCCGCATCATCCTTCTTGCGGCTGCAGATGTAGGTTCGGTCCTCTACACGAGCCACGTCGCTCGGGTCAGAGAAACAGGCAAAGCTATTAGGCCTCTTTTCGGGATTCAGTTTGATAAACGTCCCTTTATCCACCAGCATCTGGCATAGGCGATCATACTCCTCCTTAGAGCCATCGCACCAGTAAACATCTTCGGGGCTGAATTGGGACTTGAGTTGATTAACCCACTCCAATAACTCGGTGTGGGCCACTTTGTAAGTAGGTTTCGAAAGGGTGGCGGTAGCGCTCATAAACTTGGTGTTTGATGCAAAATAAGGAACCATGCCCTCAAATGGAAATGATCTAAGTCATAGCAGATTGGCTCATGTATCAGCCTTCAAATAGTGGTCGCAGATGTCCCAGAAGGCCATATATTTGCACAAATTCAACCACGTGAACCGAAAAGTTAACATCGGGCTGGTGCAAATGTCCTGTTCAGCCGTACCCCGGGAGAACCTGGAAAAGGTAAAACCGAAGATCGCTGCGTTGGCTTCCCAGGGCGCCCAGATCATCTGCCTGCAGGAGCTGTTTACCTCCCTCTATTTCTGCGACGTGGAAGACCACGATAACTTCAAGCTGGCCGAGCGCATTCCCGGACCTTCCACGGACTTCCTTGCCCCGCTTGCCAAGCAGCACAACGTAGTCATCATCGCCTCCCTCTTCGAAAAAAGAGCCGAAGGCCTGTACCATAACACCACCGCGGTGATTGATGCCGATGGCCAATACCTGGGTAAATACAGGAAGATGCACATCCCCGACGATCCCGGGTATTATGAGAAGTTCTACTTCACACCCGGTGATCTTGGCTACAAAGTTTTCAAGACAAAATTTGCCACCATTGGTGTGTTGATTTGCTGGGATCAATGGTACCCGGAAGCCGCGCGAATCACTTCGCTCCTGGGTGCCGAAATTCTCTTTTACCCGACGGCGATTGGATGGGCTACCAGCCAGGACGCTGAAACGAACGACGAACAATACCAGGCATGGCAAACCATTCAATGCTCACATGCCGTAGCCAATGGAGTCTATGTAGTTTCTGTGAACCGTGTGGGGATGGAAGGAAACATGAAGTTCTGGGGCGGTTCATTTATTTCCAATCCGTTCGGCAAAGTGATGTACAAAGCCTCGCATGACAAAGAGGAAACTCATGTTGAAGAACTGGACATGGACAAAAGCGACCGATACCGTACCCACTGGCCGTTCCTTCGCGATCGTCGAATTGACTCGTACCAGCCCATCACCCAGCGCTACCTCGACGAGTCCTGATTTAAGAGCATCATGAAACAAACCCCGCGCGAACTTGGCTATCGATTTCCGGCCGAGTTTGAGAAGCACGAATCCACTTGGCTGAGCTGGCCCCACAAAGAAGCGTCGTGGCCAGGAAAAATAGAAACAATCTATCCGGCCTATTCCTTCTTCGTGAAATTGCTGGCCCAGTCCGAGAAGGTGAACATCAATGTGGTGGACGATGCGATGAAAGCATTCGCGCAAGCGCAACTCGACAAGGTGGGCACTGATCTCACCAGGGTTACTTTCCACTTCAACCCCACCAACGACGCCTGGTGCCGCGACCATGGCCCTGCTTTTCTTATTCATGACCAGGAGAAGAAGAAGGCTATCGTCGATTGGGATTACAATGCCTGGGGTGGAAAATATCCTCCGCATGATCTGGATGACATCATACCCACACGGATTGGAAAAACATTGAGTTTACCTGTCTTCAACCCTGGAATCATCATGGAAGGTGGTTCAGTGGATTTCAACGGGAAAGGCACAATCCTCACCACAACATCCTGCCTGCTGAACAAGAACCGCAACCCAACTTTGACCAGGGAGCAAATTGAAAAGTACCTCCTCGATTACTACGGGCAAGAACAAGTGTTGTGGCTTGGAGATGGTATTGTGGGAGACGATACCGATGGTCACATAGATGACATCACCCGCTTCATAGGCACTCATACCGTGGTGACGGTGGTTGAGTCATCCAAATCAGATGAGAACTACGCGCTGTTGCAGGAAAACCTGAAACTATTGCGATCGATGCGTTTGCCGGATGGCAAGCCACTTGAAATCATCGAGCTACCAATGCCTGATCCGGTGGTTTACGAAGATCAACGGCTACCTGCCTCTTATGGCAACTTCTATATATGTAACCGATATGTTATTGTGCCGACCTTCCGATGTAAGAACGATCACGTGGCCTTGGAAATTCTTCAGCGTCATATGCCCGGGCGGGAAGTCGTAGGGATTGATTCAACTGATATCATTTGGGGATTGGGCAGCTTTCACTGCCTGAGCCAGCAAGAGCCGGCTGTTTAGGCGGGCTGATGCGCCTTGATCCAGGCGTAGGCTTCCGATTCATTGGAGAAGACACCCAGGCTGAGGTTCCGGGACCGGTATTTTTCTTCCGCATCAAGTTTGAAACGCTCCATTGGATAGTCAGCAAATATGCTGGCGCCGAGGATAACGGCGTGAACCTGGACGCCGGCCTTATCAAACAGCAATCCTTCCCATTCGTCGACCAGCCATTGTTCGATATCCAGGTCTAGTTCGCCCAATAATTCCGTATTGGCCAACCAGGCCAGGTTGGTGTATGTCTTTTTCAGTTCAATGTATTCCTCAAGAATCCGGAGCAGGTTGATTTTAAATTCCTCCCCCGGCGGCGGTTGGAGCCAGCGGTGCCTCAGTACGGGAACGTCGTCATCCAACTCACACCGAACAAACTCGTTTTCAAAAATTCCAATGATCATAGCGCTAGCCCACCTCTCTATACTTCACGTTAACGGAAAGAAACCCGTTACAGTTCCCGAATTTTGATGTTCCTGAACCACACGCGACTGCCATGTTCCTGCAGGAGGATATGACCTTTGCGCGCTTTGCCAAAATCTGGATACTTGACAAACTTACTGTTCTTCAACATGGCCTCCCATTCTGGGGTATACATGGTGGTTTCTACCTGTTTCACTTCATTGAGCCAAAATTCCAGGTGGCCCTTATTGCTCACGATCCTCACTGAATTCCATTTCTTCGGTGCTTTGGCGGATTCAACCGGACTGGCAATCAGGTCATAGAGGTTCCCGGCCCTGTGTTTGACAATCTTGCCATCCGGGTGGCAGTCGTTATGCAAAATTTGCATTTCCGGACCGGTGTAGTAACCAAATTCATAGGCTGCCGATTCCACCACGTTAAACATGATGCCGCTATTGCCGCACGAATCAATCTTCCACTCCAACTTCAGTTCGAAGTTTTCAAATTCTCCTTCGGTGACAATGTCTTTCACCCCTGTATGAGGATCCAGCCACAACTCCCCATTGGAGGCTTTCCAGAAGTTGCCAATAGTCTTCTGGCCATATTCGTGCCAGCCCCTGGTTGATTTTCCATCGAACAACAACTTCCAACCCTGCTTCTTCTCCTGGGGGCTGAGGGTATTGTGCGGTTGAGCCAACGAGGTCAGGCTAATGAGGCACAGCAAAAAAGTGATAATCTTTTTCATTCTACTAGCTGGATGGTCAATGTTCCTTTTCGCCATCCAGGGAAAGCACATACCGTGCCATGGACTCTGCTTCTTCTTCGGTAAGATCCACGTGTGCGGCCATGGGGATCTGACCCCATACGCCTGAGCCACCTTTCATAATTTTCGCCGCCAGCAGCTTCACATTAGCTTCCGTGAACTCATATTTCTCAGCTACTTTAAGGTGGGCCGGGCCAATCACGGTGTTGGTCTTATGATGACAGGTATTGCAATCATTGCTCTTGACCAGTGCCTCGCCCACCGCAATAGGATCTGCAGCAGTTCCTTTCGCCTCTATGCCGGCATCGTTGGCCACATACTCCTCCGCATTCCTGGTTTCCGTCTTCCCTGAGCATGCGGAAAGGATAACCAAGCCTGCCATCACCTGTAGCTTTAATTTCATCTTAATTTCCATTATTAGAGTCCAAGTACCTTCTTATTTAGTTTCTGATTTTTTGAAGTTGCCGCAAAGTCGTCAAATGCCTTATCAGCTGCGCGAATTATGTGATGAGCGATGAAAGGAGCCCCTTCCGCGGCGCCCTGCTCGGGATGTTTAAGACAGCACTCCCACTCCATTACAGCCCAACCCTCAAAATCGTACTTGGTCAGTTTTGAAAAGATCGCTCCAAAGTTGATTTGACCATCTCCCAGGGAACGGAATCTCCCTGGGCGGTCAATCCACCCTTGGTACCCGCCATAGACGCCGCTCTTTCCTGTGGGATTGAATTCCGCGTCCTTCACATGCATCATCTTGATATGAGGATGGTAAAAGTCAATGAATTGCAGATAGTCCAGTTGCTGGAGAACAAAATGACTGGGATCGTACAGAATGCAGCAACGTGGATGATTGCCCGTCTCCTTCAAGAATCGCTCAAAGGTAATTCCATCATGGAGGTCCTCCCCGGGATGAAGTTCATAGCAGACATTGACACCTTGTTTGTCAAACACATCTAGGATGGGCTTCCATCGACGGGCAAGCTCTTTAAAACCATCTTCCACCAAGCCGGAGGGTCGCTGCGGCCATGGATACATGGTATGCCAGAGCAGTGCCCCGGAAAAAGTAGCATGTGACTTCAGCCCGAGGTTTTTGCTGGCCTTGGCCGCCTGGTTGAGCTGACTGATCGCCCACTGCGTTCGCGCTCCGGATTTTCCCCTCACCTGCCGGGGAGCAAACGAATCAAAGAGGTCACCGTAGGCCGGATGAACCGCCACCAGTTGTCCCTGCAAGTGCGTGGACAACTCCGTGATCGCCAAGCCATGCGCCTCAATCATTCCGCGGATCTCATCACAATAGTCTTTACTCTTCGCGGCCTGGGCGAGGTCAAAGTAGTTCGCATCCCAGGTAGGAATCTGGACGCCTTTGTATCCCAGTGAGGCAGCCCACTTGCATATACTTTCCAGCGTATTGAACGGGCGCTTCGGTCCCATAAACTGGGCGAGGAAGATGGCAGGGCCTTTAATGGTTTTCATGATTTAGGTATGGGTATCCATTTTTGTTTCTCTCGGGATGACAGAACGGCGGCTTCAATGAAAGCCATGCCTCTTATGCCCTCCTCCACCGTCGGAAAGTCAAATTCTTTTCCAGGATTTTTGCCTGGTTTGTTGGCGCGAACCGCTTTGGCAAAGTTTGCATAGATGTTCGCAAATGCTTCGAGGTATCCTTCGGGGTGCCCACTGGGTGTTCGGGTTACCGACTTGGCAGCTGTTGAGAGATAACCGGTTCCTGTGCGGTGGTACTCACGAGGGCGATCAAGCCATTTCACAACAAGCGTATTGGGTTCTTCCTGGTGCCACTCCAAACCACCTCGTTCTCCATAGACCCGGAGCGTCAGGTTGTTTTCTTCGCCTGCAGCCACTTGCGTGGCGACAAGAACACCGGTAGCCTGCTTATCAAAGGCAAGGAGCATTGACGCGTCATCGTCCAGCTTTCTGCCTTTTACCACCTTGTTGAGTTGTGCGCACAAGGAAGTAATGCGTAAGCCTGTAACATACTCCGCCAGGTTAGCCGCATGCGTTCCGATGTCGCCCGTAGCACCGCCAGCACCCGATCGCTTGGGGTCCGTTCGCCACCCAGCCTGTTTTTGGCCGGTGCGTTCCAGTGGCGTGGACAGCCAACCCTGGGTATATTCGGCGTACACCTTTCTGATGGCACCCAAACTACCGGAGGCGACCAGGTTCCTGGCCTCCTTGATCATGGGATAGCCGGTGTAAGTATGTGTCAGCGCTAATATTCCCTTTGTTTTCTTAACCACACGGGAAAGATCAATCGCTTCCTCCAGCGTGAGCGTCATCGGTTTGTCGAGCACCACATGAAAGCCACTTTCCAATGCTTGTTTGGCCGGATCAAAATGAACATGGTTGGGAGTTACGATCGAAACAAAATCCATTCGCTTGCCAGCCGGGAGCTTCTTCTCTTTCTGGATCATCTCAGTATAGGAGCCATAAACCCTGTCCGGGGGAATGCCAAGCGCTTCACCGCTGGCTTGTGACTTGGCCGGGCTACTGCTAAATGCGCCACAAACCAATTCGATTTCACCGTCCATACTGGCAGCTTTGCGATGAACTGCGCCGATGAAGGCATCGATCCCGCCACCAATCATTCCCATCCGTAATTTTCTTTTCATAGGATTAAACTCATCACTCGCCCAAGGGGAAAAATCATCAAATTTTAGGAATAATAAAACACACAGGATGCCTCTTTTTGATGGAGATGGAAATCCAATCAGTTCAACAGGCGAATTATTTGGATGGTCGCAAATAAGCCGCCATATTCATGGTCAATCCCCCAACCGATGACTACTCCGGTAAACACCTCCCGTCTCTTCATCGCCAGTTGCCTGGCCTTGCTGGTTACATCGCTCACCTTCGCCATCCGGGCAAAGATCGAGGGCGTATTCAGTGCTGATTATCATCTCACGGCCGAGGAAATTGGTTGGGCTTTCGGGCCCGCCTTTTGGGGATTCACGCTGGCTACCTTTCTCGGTGGCGTGATCATTGACGTCATAAAGACACACCGGATCATTTGGCTCGCTTTCGCTTCTCACCTTATCGGTTTATCGGTTTTGCTGATCGCCCAGGACAAAGTGATGTTATTTGTTGCCAACCTGATCATTGGGTTCGGCAACGGCAGCGTGGAAGCCGCCTGCAACCCGTTGGTGGCCACACTTTACCCTAACGACAAGTCCAGGATGCTCAACCGGTTCCACGTGTGGTTCCCGGGGGGCATTGTCATCGGTGGATTGCTTGCCTGGTTGTTGATGAGTCAGGCTGGTCTTTCGTGGCAGGTGCTTACTTCATTACTGTTCATTCCACTCGCTTTGTACGGATACTTATTTTTTGGACAACCCATTCCCGAGACTGAGCGCGTGTCGAGCGGAGTTACCTATCGCGACATGTTCAGGAACATTGCTGCGCCGGCGACCATTCTTGTCTTGATCAGCCTGATGATTCTCGCCGCATCCGTGCCATCCCTTCAACCCGATTTCAGTTCAAACCTCCCCTACATTCTCCTGGGGATTGTGGTAGTTGCCGTTGTGATCGAGGGAAAATTCATCAACAAGACCAGCCTGCTGTTTCCTTTAATGCTGTTGGCCATGTTCCTTACCGCTTCGACCGAATTGGGAACGAACCAATGGATCAATGCGCTGCTCGAAGGAGCCGGGATCGACCCGATGATCATACTCGTGGTGGTGACTGGCATCATGGCGGTTGGAAGATACTTCGCCGGCCCATTGATCCACCGCCTGAATCCGGGTGGAGTTTTGCTAGGGTCTGCAGTCCTTTCGGTAGCGGGTCTTTATTGGCTGAGTGAATCAAGCGGGGCAGCGATGACGCTGGGTGGTGCTATTGTGTTTGCGATCGGGGTTTGTTACTTCTGGCCAACGATGCTCGGATTTGTATCGGAATACCTTCCTGGAAGCGGAGCACTGGGGCTATCGGTGATGGGTGGAGCCGGAATGGTGGCTACCTCTATGGTACTCCCCATCATGGGACGCTCCATCGATAATGCAGGCCCGCAGGCGACATTGAAGTTTATGACTTTGCTCCCCGCAATCCTGGTGGTAATTTTTGTTGCCGTGAACATCGCCGTGAGAAACCGCTCAAGAATACATTGATAATTATCATAGTGCGATTGCCCGCGGTTATCCATATTTGAATCCTACGAAAATCACCCTCCAATGAAGCAATTGATTCTGCTTTCGATCTTCGCGTTGTGCATTCCATCCTTTGGACAGGATGGCCATTACTGGACACAACAATATGGCACCAAATCCATGCTGCTTAGCGGGTCCGTCATTGGTGGGGTGGAAGACTTGGGAACTGTCTATTATAATCCGGGACGACTGGCACTTATCAAAAATCCCGCCTTCCTTTTGAGTGCCAGTGTTTACGAATACAACTCATTGTCAGCCACCGATGCCCTGGGCTCCAAACAAAATGTTTCCCGTGCGGAAGTCAAAGGCGTACCCACCCTGGCCGCGGGTACTTTCAAATTGAAATTCCTACCCAATCACTTCTTCGCCTATGCGATCATGAACCGTCAACTTACCGACATGGGCTTCAATTATGCCAATGAAGTACATAAAGATGTGTTTGATACAACGGCTTTGCCCGGGGACGAATGGTTTAATGGCGCTATGGGATTTACCAGCAAAGCCAATGAGCAATGGATCGGCATTACGTGGTCTCACCCACTAAGCAAAAAAGTCAGCATTGGGGTAACCACCAACTTTGTATCAAACAGTCAGACCAAGGGGTCCAACATCGACTTGCGCGCTCTGTCATTTGCTTTCTCCGACACACTGGTGGCTGCTTACCATTACAGCCGCAACTACAACTATACTGAAACGGGTTTCCTCTGGAAGATTGGATTAGCTACACAATTTGGAAATTGGATGTTGGGCCTGACAATAAAGACGCCCATGGTACGCTTAACTGGGACCGGGGACTATGCTTACGAAGAGTACTATAGTCCCATCCCTGGATTGAAGAACCAAAACCCGGTGTACACAACCAGCAACCAGACCGGGTTGGATGCGAAATCCAAGAGTCCGTGGGCTATTGGCATGGGTATCACACGACCCATCGGCAAGAACAAGATTCACTTCAGTACCGAATGGTATTCAGGTGTACCCAGGTATACACTCATGAAGGCCAGCGATCATACCAGTCAGAGCAATTCTGCCACCACGTTAGGGTTTTTTGTTAGCGACGAGATCAAGAGTGTCTGGAACGCAGGCATTGGAGCGGAGTTGTACATAAGCGAACATGTATCCGGGTTTGCCAGTTTCAGTACAGATTACTCCTCTGTGCCCAACGACATCACCCGTTTTATTCAACGCCAATCCGAATCGAGCAACACCTCCTGGAAAGCGGACTTTTACAACATCGGGGGTGGTGTTGTCCTCGATTTCAAGGGAGCTGATATCACCCTGGGAGTTACCCACACCGGTGCCCGGCAAACCATACCCCGACTCATTAATTTTCCCGAGTCGGGCGGTGGAGGCAACATCTTTGACACCACTGCCACCAGTGAATTGAAATGGGATCGTTACCGGTTTGTATTCAGCTTCTCTTTTCCTTTCCTGGCCGACTATGCCAAGAAGAAACTTGAAGGATCAGGAGAAAAGAAATAACTATTCAGGAATCACTTCTGCAATCTGTGCCGGGTTCGTTTCGCCCGAGAACAACCCAACCAACTTACCCTCCCTGGAATAGACAAATATCTGGGGCAAAGTCAGTTGCCCAAACGAGGTGGCGATGGACTCATACGATACATGAACTACAGCCACGCTGTCGGCGGGCTTGAACCCTGAAGCAGCCACAAAAGAGATGATCTCCGGCAACGGCTGACTGGACATGAGCACAAGGCTGCAACGCCTGAACAATTGTATGTCTTTCTTCAACGCCTCGATCTCCCGTTGACAATGATCACATTCTGAGTTGAAATAGATAAGCACCAGTGGTGTGCCTGTCTCCAGGCTGACCCGGTTGCCTTGCAGGTCTGTCAGCTCCAGGTCTGGCAACTGCCTTGCCCTCACCCTGAGTTCGTCGGCTGACGTGGAGCGATTCAGCCAAATAAAAAGCTGAAGTGCCCCCACCAGCAATACGCCGAGAAACAGAATGACCAGTATGAAGCGCTTTGGCATCAAAATGCGTCGGTTGCAGTAAGGTAGGCAGCGCCAAAAACGCCAGCACTATCGCCGAGTAAGGGCTGAACAATTGGCGTTGACACATGGCCGTTGTTGAATATGTAGGGACGAATTGCTTCAAGACCCGCGGTATAGATTTCCGGGATACGGCTCACTCCTCCCCCAATAACAATCACATCCGGATCAATGATGTTGATGATCACGCTGATCGCCTTCCCAAAAAAGTGGATCAGTCGTTCGATGGTTTGGGTGGCCGCTGCTTCACCCTTAAGATACCGTACGCGTACCTCATGAAGCTTTATGCGCTGGTTGGTGAGTGAGTAATAATAGCTCTCCAGGGAAGGACCGGAAATGATCTTCTCCACACACCCGCTTTTTCCGCAATAACACGGTCCGCCGGATTCATCCAGGAAGTTGTGTCCCCATTCTCCACCGATTCCATGATGGCCATTGATCACTTCTCCATTAACCACAAGTCCTCCTCCCACTCCAGTCCCCATAATCACACCAAACACCACCTTTGCCTCTGGAAATTGTTTCTTTACCGCACCCAGGCGTGTCTCTGCGAGGGCAAAGCAGTTGGCATCATTGGCAATGACCACTTCCATGCCCAGGCGCCGGGTAAGGTCATCCTTGAGTCGCTGTCCATTGAGACACTCAGAGTTGCAGCCATGCATGGTCAGGGTTTCCGGGTCCAATGTACCTGGAGTACCAATGCCGACTTTTTTCGCCCGGAAGCCTGCCGAACTTTCCATCTTGTTTACCAACTCCTCCAGCCTCGAGAGTACGTGCTCATAACCCTGGTCGGCCCCGGTTGAGACCCTGTCCCGGAAATGCACATCCTCCACTCCTTTTGGGCCGAGGATAATTCCTTCCGCTTTGGTTCCCCCGAGGTCAATTCCCCAAATGGTGTGCGGCATGTTCATATCAATCCTTAAAGGTAGTAGCGGCACGCATTAATTCATCGATTCGTGCCCCTTCAGTTTCCAGCCTCCTTGAATCCCAATGAAGTGCTTCGGACATTGCCTTCAACACGCCTTGCTTCACCCGCACCAGCCGGTGATAATCAAAGTAAAGAAAACCGGTACGCCTTACGAGAAAGTCATCGGCGCGAACAACCCGTTCATGCTTCAGCGCAAAGTCGAGCTCAGCTAACGTAAGTCCTAATTCGGGATCCTGCTGTGGATTGGCCTCCGCTGTATCCAGGATCGTATCCGACTGACGGCCGTAAAGATGAACCAGGTAAGACCCGGCTGCTCCCTTTAATCCCAACTTCTCGATCCGCTGGGCGACCTTGTTCGAATACTCGTGGAGTTCTTTGATATCCCTGAATCCTTTCCCGGTCAACACCATGGAATCGGTAGAACATGGCTGGAGATCCAGATTGGAAAAAGTGTTCTCGATAATCTTGTCTACCACCCGCTCAGCCATTTTGCGGTAGCCCGTAAGTTTTCCTCCCGCGATCGATATCAGCCCGCTGCTGGATTCAAAAATTTCGTCTTTGCGCGACAACTCCGAAGCGGACTTTCCTTCTTCATGAATGAGCGGTCGCAATCCCGCCCAACTCGATTCAACATCTGCCACCGTGAGGTGCACCGAAGGAAATGTTTCGTTTACAGCATGAATCAGGTAGCGGACATCTTCTGCGGATACACGAATGTCTTCCTTGCTGCCGGCATAATCCGTATCCGTGGTTCCGATGTATGTAATTCTTCCCCTGGGTATGGCGAAGATCATCCGGCCATCCGGCACATCGAAGTATATGGCTTGCCGCACGGGCAACCGGTGATAGGGCACCACGATATGCACGCCTTTCGTAAGGTGCAGAAACTTGCCTTCCAGCGAGTTGTTCTTTTTTCTCAACACGTCCACCCAGGGGCCCGCTGCATTAACCACAACCTTTGCGCGAATGGTCAACGATTTTCCCTGGAGTGTATCCACCGCATTCACGCCACATACAACCTCCCCTTCATAAACAAAACTGGTCGCTTGAACATAATTTACCAGGGAAGCCCCCGCCTCAGCCGCGCGCTTGGCGATTTCAATGGTTAGCCGCGCATCATCGGTACGATACTCGGCATAAATCGCTCCGCCTTTGATATCGTCGTGTTTGAGCAGCGGCTCATAAGCCAATGTTTGATATTTCGTTAGCATACGGCGCTGGTCTTCGGATTTTACGCCGGCCAGCCAGTCGTAGATCTTCAAACCAACGGAAGTCAACCAATAGCCAAGTCCCCGTTGCTCATACAAAGGGAGCAGCATTTTTTCGGGTACCACCAGGTGGGGAGCAAGCCGATGAACGATGGCTCGCTCACTTCCCACTTCTTTGACAAGCGCAAATTCCAACTGCTTGAGGTATCGAAGACCACCGTGAATCAGTTTGGTGGAGCGACTGCTGGTACCAAAGGCAAAGTCGGCTTGCTCGATGAGGGCTGTCTTCAATCCGCGTGAAGCGGCATCCAGGGCAATACCGGCACCGGTAATACCCCCACCGATAATGAGCACGTCGAAACGCTCAGCTGAAAGGCTTTCAAGTTGGTCTTGCCTGTCAAAGCTCGAGAAAGACATGCTTTTGAGAAATTATCAATTGTCGATCCAACCTTTTGTCCGTTCAACCGCTTTCAACCAACCCGCATAGAGGCGCTGTCGGTTCTTGGCATCCATTTGCGGAGCGAATCGCTGTTGAATTTTCCGGTAGTTGATGATGTCTTTCTTCGTCCACCACCCGATCTGGATCCCCGCCAGGCAAACCGCTCCCATCGCGGTCGACTCAATTACTTCCGGCCGCTCCACTTCGCAGCCCAGAATATCTGCCTGGAACTGCATCAAAATGGAATTCGCACTGGCTCCTCCATCCACTTTCAAACTCGAAAGGTGAATGCCTGAATCCGCCTCCATGGCGTGAATGATGTCTTTGGTCTGATAAGCCAGTGATTCAAGTGTGGCTTTGATGATATGATCTTTGCCGGTATCACGCGTAAGTCCGAATATGGCTCCGCGTGCATACATATCCCAATAAGGTGCACCAAGACCAGCAAATGCGGGAACGACATACACTTCGTTGGAGCCCAATGCCTTCGTAGCGAAATATTCAGAGTCCTTGGACTGATCAATCAAATGCAGGCTGTCGCGCAACCACTGAACAGCCGCGCCAGCAATAAAAACACTTCCTTCCAGGGCATATTCCACTTTTCCATCGAGCCCCCAGGCGATTGTGGTGATGAGGCCATTGGAGGAATACTGGAGCCTGGAGCCCGTGTTCATCAACATGAAGCAACCGGTTCCATAGGTGTTCTTGGCCATGCCCGGTTCAAAGCACGCCTGCCCGAACAGCGCGGCTTGCTGATCCCCCGCTACTCCTGCGATAGGAATGTTCGAACCTTCAAACAACCAGGTTCCAAAATTACCTGAGGATGGTTTCACCGTGGGTAGCAATGAAGCCGGGATATTCAGTTCTTGTAGCATCCGGTCATCCCACTTCAGATCGCGGATGTTGTACAACATAGTGCGCGACGCGTTGGAATAATCCGTTACGTGTGAAGCTCCATTAGTCAGTTTCCAAATCAACCAGGTATCAATGGTGCCGAACGCCAATTCACCTTTCGCCGCGCGACTGGCGACACCTGGTACGTTATCGAGGATCCAACGAAGCTTCGTAGCAGAGAAATAGGAGTCAATAACGAGGCCAGTAGCTTTGCGAACGTAGTCGGTCAAGCCTTTTGCCTTCAACTGCTCACAAATGGGAGCAGTCCGTTTGTCCTGCCAGACGATCGCATTATATACCGGTTCTCCTGTCGAGCGATCCCACACTACGGTGGTCTCCCGTTGATTAGTGATCCCAATGGCCGCGATGGATTCGGGAGAAACCTGGTTGTCAGCAATCACTTTTTGAAGGACACCCAGTTGCGTCTTCCAAATTTCCATCGGGTCATGTTCCACCCATCCCGACTGGGGGAAGATCTGTCGAAATTCCTGCTGGGCAATCCCTTTTATTTCGCCCTGCTTGTTGACCAGTACCGCCCTTGAACTGGTCGTTCCCTGGTCGAGGGCAATGATGTATTTCTGTTCACTCATAACCCAATGATCGCTTTAGAAAAATGCACCGTGAATGAAGACGGCGATCAAACCGCCAACCAAAGGGCCCACAACAGGAATCCACGCATAACCCCAATCGGATGAACCCTTGCCGTGGATAGGCAACACGAAGTGCGCGATCCGCGGCCCAAGGTCTCGAGCGGGGTTGATCGCGAAACCCGTAGTGCCACCCAGGCTGAGACCAATAGCGATGATCAACATACCTACAGCAATCGGGTTAAGCCCCTGGGTAAATTCATTTTGGCCGATGAGCAGGATAACTAAAACCAGGACCGTAGTGCCCAATACTTCACTGAAGAGATTTGATCCTGTTTGACGAATTGCCGGGCTGGTGCAGAAAACCGAACGTTTCGTATCCGCATCCTGGGTTACTTTCCAATGCGGACCATAGTGGAGCCAAACGAGAACCGAACCCGTAAAAGCGCCGGCGAATTGAGCCAGGATATAACCGGGGACGTCCGACCACAGGAAGTCACCTTTTACCGCCAGAGCCAGTGTAATGGCCGGGTTCAAGTGGGCACCGCTGACCTTGCCGACGGCGTAGATAGAGAGTGTTACGGCAATACCCCACCCGATAACAATGGTCAACCAGCCGGCATTCTCACTTTTGGGACCTTTGAGAATTGCTCCGGCCACTACCCCATCGCCAAGAAGAATAAGCAACAGGGTTCCAAAAAACTCCGCAGAATATGTATTCATGACAAGGGGTTAGTTAAGTCTTCCGGCCGATTTGGGCCCGGCAGGATAATTTTAGGTTAATGACAAACCAAAACTGTACTTTCGGGTTTGGTAAGTCCGCATCAAAATAAGACATTAAAGGGATTGAAGGGAGTCTGTCCGCTGAGAAAGTTGGAGGATAGGCCGACCAAATCGCTTCTACCGGTATGAAATTCAGTCAAGTAACGATCAAGGATATTGCCCGGGAATTAGGCATTTCTCCTTCCACGGTTTCTCGTGCCCTGAAGGATCACCCAGACATCAGTTCTAAAACCAAGGAAGCCGTTCATGCGCTGGCCGATAAGCTCAATTACCAGCCGAATATTGTAGCGCTGAACCTCCGTCAAAAGAAGACATTCACAATCGGGGTCATTATCCCGGAGTTAGTTCACTTCTTCTTCTCCACAGTGATTTCCGGGATTGAGGATGTGGCTTACCAGGCCGGGTACAGCGTCTTGCTGGCCCAATCCAATGAATCCTATGAACGGGAGAAGACCGACATTAAGGCATTGTTCAATAGCCGGGTGGATGGTTTATTGATGTCCATTTCCCGCGAGACGAAGAATTTTGATCATATCGAATCGGTAATCGCCAAAGGAGTGCCTGTTGTGTTTTATGATCGAACCTACGATGGAGCAGTCTGCAGCAATGTGGTCGTTGACGACTACGTGGGAGCCAAAGAGGCGGTCAATCATTTGATCGAGCAGGGCTACAAGAAGATTGCTTTCCTGGAAGGTTCGCCCGGCCTGGTGATCACCGCCGACCGCAAGCGTGGCTACATGGACGCTTTGCGTGAAGCTGGACTTGAAATCAAGGAGGCATACATCCAGGAGTGCCTCACGGGAAGCCAGGAAGAAGGAAAGCGCGCCACCAAAAAACTGTTGTCGATGCCCACTCCTCCTGACGCCATCTTTGCGGCGAACGACCCCATGGCCACCGGGGCCATGCAGAGTGTCAAGGAAAAGGGGCTTCGCATTCCACAAGATGTTGGCATTGTCGGCTTCAGCAACTGGTCGTATGGTTCGCTTTTGGATCCATCCCTCACCACGGTGGATCAACCCGGTTTTGAAATGGGTCAGGAGGCCGCTCGTCTACTGATACGGCAGATTGAACTTGCCGACAAGAACCAGGAGGACCTTGCCCCCGAAACCCGTGTACTAAAGACACGCCTGATCGTCAGAGACTCGTCTTTGCGCAACAGTCCTTCCAAAAGGTGACGCAATCGTTGTAGGAACAATTAAGGTCTCGCTATTTTGGCGTACCGGTTTCTTTGACTTTACTTCACCCGTTCTAAGCCTCTCGAATGCCCTCACGCCTCAGTCAACGGTTGGGAAAAATTACTTCCCTGGAAAGAACGCAACACGGCATTCATGCCAAAACTCCGGAAGGAGCGTTCAAAGTCCAGTTCTATTCAGACACCATCGCCCGCGTATCACTCACCCACACCGGGCATTTCGAGAACTATCCCTATGCCGTGCAGGCAGAGCCCTCCGGGGTGGAGTTTCAAATGCAAGACCAACGGAAATTCATAGAACTCAAGACATCACGACTCACCGTTGTTGTGTACAAGGATCCAGTTTCGTTTTCATTTAAAGATGCCGAGGGTCGGGTATTGAATGAAGAGGTAGCCAGCCTGGGCACTTCCTGGATCGGTGATGAGGTGACCAGTTATCGTACCATGCAAGAGAATGAACGGTTCATCGGGCTGGGTGAAAAAACCGGTCCACTTGACCGCCGCGGCGCCGGTTATCAGAACTGGAATACGGACGCATTTTCCTACTCACTCATTGAAGACCCACTGTATTGCTCTACGCCTTTTTATATGGGCCTGCACCACGGATTGCAGTATGGAATATTCGCTGACAATACTCATAAGAGTTTCTTCAACTTTGGCGCTTCCAACAATCGGTTCTCAAGTTTCTCCTCGGATACCGGTGGAATGAATTATTATTTCATCGCCGGTGATTCAGTAGCGGAAATCATCTATGGCTATTCGTTTCTCACCGGGTTCATGCCGCTCCCGCCGAAATGGAGCATTGGCTACCAGCAGTGTCGTTACAGTTACTATCCTGATTTTGAAGTCCGTTCGTTGGCGGACACCTTCCGCGCCAAGAATATTCCGGCCGATGCCATTGTCCTGGACATTCATTACATGGACAAGTACAAGATCTTTACCTGGGACCAGGAACGTTTTCCAGACCCAAAGGGACTTATCGACGAACTGAAATCAAAGAACTTCGAGGTAGTACTGATGTGCGACCCCGGCATCAAAGTGGAAGAAGGCTATGAGCCGTACGATGATGGGCTAAAACGAGATGTATTTCTAAAATATCCAGACGGCGAGAATTACACCGGCCAGGTATGGCCCGGCTGGTGTCATTTCCCGGATTATACAAACCCAAAGACGCGGAAGTGGTGGAAGGAAAAGCTCAAGTCCTACAGCTCACTCGGGGTTGAAGGATTTTGGAACGACATGAACGAGATCGCCAGCTGGGGGCACATGCTACCAGAGAATGTCGAGTTTGATCACGACGGAGAGCGTGCTACCTCAAGGAAGGCTCGAAATGTCTACGGCTTTCAGATGGCCCGCAGCACCTATGAAGCTGCCAAGGAGTTATTGGGGGGAAAGCGCCCATTTAACCTGACCCGATCAGCTTATTCCGGGATACAACGTTATTCTGCCGTATGGACCGGCGACAATGAATCCTACGATAAACACATGATGTTGGGTGTCCGGATGGTCAACAGCATGGGTATGACCGGGATTCCATTTGTAGGTTATGACGTTGGAGGATTTACCGGCGAAGCCGGCGTGAAGTTGTTCGCTCGATGGGTTACCATCGGCGCCTTCTCTCCTTTCTTTCGCGGACATACCATGGTGAATACTCCCGATGCGGAACCCTGGGCCTTCGGCGAAGAAGTAGAGAATATCTCCCGCAACTTCATCCGCTTGCGCTACCAGTTGATGCCCTACCTGTATTCGCTTTTTGAAGAGGCGGCACGAAGCGGCATGCCGGTGCAACGGTCTATGGCGATCACCCATACCCACGATGCCAGGGTGTATGAGCCCCAGTTTCAGCACCAGTATTTTTTCGGACCTTTCCTTCTCATCGTGCCTGTCGTGAGCCACCAGGAGTATACCAAGGTTTTCTTTCCCGAAGGGCAATGGTATTATCTCTATGATGGAAAGAAGATCGCCGGCAACCAGGAAGCGATCGTAGAAAGCCCCATTCACAAATTACCCGTCTATGTGCAGGCGGGAGCCATCCTTCCCATGCAGCGGCCGGTAATGCATACCCGTGAGAAAGTGACCGAACTGATCCTCCATATTTACAGCGGGATGATTGAAACCACCTTTGATTACTATGAAGACGACGGCTCCTCTTTCCGTCACGAGCAAGGGGTATTCTGCCGTCGCTTGCTTCGCTACCAGGGCGGTGAAAAGAAATTGACGATCGGAAAACAGAAAGGAACTTACGCATGTCCCTGGGAAACCATTCGCCTCATCCTTCATGGTGAACCTGCTCCTTCCGACTTCAAGGTGAATGGCAAGAAGGAAGCTGCCCGCTCTGTTCATCATGCTTTTTTCCTCCCGTTGGAGAAATACGACCCGATCACTGATCCTGACAGCATGGGTGACGAGCCCGTCGTTGAAGTGACCTTTCCTTATTCCCAAGAAACCATTGAAATTCGCTGGTGATGCAACCAATCCAACAACGTCTCTCCAAAACTTTTCTCGCCCTCCTCAGCCTGCCCTCCACGGCCATGGGTTTTGCCCTCTCCGTGCAAATCGCTGCCTTGAGCTGGATCCTGTCCACGCAATACAAACTGGACATTCACGAAGTGGGCATTGTGTGGGCGGCAGGACCCATCGCGGGGATTGTCGGGCAAGTGGTGATCGGTGTAATCAGCGACAAAACCTGGTTCTGGGGTGGCCGCCGTCGCCCGTTTATCTGGATCGGTGGTGTGCTGGCCTCGCTTAGCCTGCTGGCCTTGCCCAACCTGGGTTTAATCAGTGCGGAAACCGGTTTGTCCATTTTGACTGTGGCTTTACCCGTTGCCCTTCTGCTCGACTTGTCGATCAACATCAGCTTCAACCCGACACGTTCCATCATTGCCGATGTAACGCCGGAAGGTGAGAAACGTACACAAGGCTATACCTGGATGCAGACCATCTCCGGCGCGTTCGGTGTGCTGGCTTATGCCATCGGAGCAACGAGTGGCAACTACACACTCATTTATTTCAGCGTGTTTCTTGTGCTGGTTTTCTCCGTCCTGCCCCCATTGATTATCGAAGAACCAAAAGTTCTCGAATCTACCGCGCAGGAACAGCAAGCCTCAAAAACATCCAGCTATGCCGACCTTTATCGCATCTATGCCGCGCATGGATTCTGCTGGATCGGCGTGCAGACGATGTTTGTTTACATGATCTTTTACGTGAAGGGCAACATGGGAATTACCACCGATGAGTCTTCCGGACAAGTAGTATCGCTTTCCTTCCTAGTCCTTAGCGTTGTCGGGTTTATTCTTCCGGCATCGATACTTGAACCCATGGCCAAACGCATTGGTCGTGTGCGTGTACACACCTTGTGCATGGCATGTATGGCCGCCGGGTATTTGCTGATCGTATTGTTTGGCAAAAGCCCCATGTGGGTCTATGTGTTCATGGCCATTGCCGGCATCGGCTGGGCAGCTACCGTCAGTCTTCCATTCGCCATCATGACCGAGAAAGTGGACAAGGCCAAAATGGGCCTCTTCATGGGGATCTTCAACTTGTCAGTCGTATTGCCTCAATTGCTGGTGAGCCTCGTGCTTGGCGGGATCATCCAGGCAGCCGAGAACAAATCTATCATCTTCATCATCAGTGCGGGCTCGTTGGCGATCTCCGCGATTTTATGGACATTCGTCAAGGAGGATGCTGTTGCCAAAAACTTCCAGGCGCCGGTCCCTTCTTCCAATCACTAACTTGACCGATGAGTCAACCTAAACCGCACCTCTCCTTTTGGCAAATCTGGAACATGAGTTTCGGATTCCTCGGGATTCAATTCGGCTTTGCATTACAGAACGCAAACACCAGCAGAATATTTGAAACGCTCGGCGCGGAGACCAGCAGTCTCGCCCTGTTCTGGCTGGCCGCTCCCGTCACGGGTTTGCTTATTCAACCCATCATCGGATTCTACAGCGACCGGACATGGCATCCTGCCTGGGGAAGGCGACGTCCCTACTTTGCCGTAGGAGCATTACTTGCCTCCTTTGCACTCTGCCTGATGCCCAACTCGTCGGCCCTGTGGATGGCGGTAGGCATCTTGTGGATCATGGATGCCTCCATCAACATCAGCATGGAACCCTTCCGCGCTTTTGTCGGCGACATGCTACCCCCGGCACAACGGACCGCGGGCTTTGCCATGCAGAGTTTCTTCATTGGCATAGGTGCGATTGTCGCTTCTTTCCTGCCCTGGGTATTCAAGAATTGGTTTGGCATCTCCAACGTGGCCGAGAACCCGGGCGAGATTCCCGACTCTGTCAAGTATTCTTTTTACGTCGGCGCATTTATGCTGTTTGTCACGGTGATGTGGACCGTATTCAGCACGAAGGAGTATCCACCACCACCCGGTGAACAATCTGACCTGCGCAACCGGGAGAAGAGAAAAATTGAAGATGAAGAGTTCTATCGAAACCGCTTTGTCCGGATCAGCCTCCGCTTATGGATTTTGGGAAGTGTGCTCACTGCCCTCATATTCTATCAAGAGCTGGAAAAAGAATTGCTTGTTCTCGGGCTGGGTCTCGTGGTTTTTGGCACAGTTTTCCTGATCGCCGCCCAGTTCATCCGCCAAGGAAGGTCTTACCTCGGGTTTGTTCACATCACGAAAGATTTCATCACCATGCCCAGGACCATGGTGCAGCTCGCTTACGTACAGTTCTTTTCCTGGTTCGCCCTGTTCGCGATGTGGATTTACACCACGCCCGCGGTGACCAGCCATATCTTCCATTCTTCAGATCCCACGACCACCGCCTATAACGACGGCGCCGACCTGGTGAGCAACCTCTTCGGGGTGTATAATGGAATCGCCGCACTTGCCGCCCTGTTTCTGCCCATGCTTGCCCGGAAAACCAGCCGGCGCGTGACGCATTTCATCGCACTAACCTGTGGAGGAATTGGTTTGATCTCCTTCTACTTCGTCTCCGATCCTTTCTGGCTTTGGTTCTCCATGATCGGTGTGGGTATTGCGTGGGCCAGCATTTTGTCGGTTCCCTACGCCATGCTCTCCGGTTCCCTGCCTCCGCAGAAAATGGGCTACTACATGGGAGTCTTCAATTTCTTCATCGTCATTCCACAGATTATTGCAGGAACGGTACTCGGCTTTCTCCTCGTCCACGTGTTCAGCCATCAATCCATCTTCATCATCGTGACCGGTGGCGTTTCCATACTGATCGCCGGGTTACTTTCACTTCGCGTTTCTGACCAGGAGGAAGTTGAGATTAAAGGGAAATGAAGGGATCAACATAGATTGCGCAACCGAACCCAATTTGCGATCGTTAGCAAGAACTATTCAACCACTAAATTTCAACTACCATGGTATTCAAAAATGCAATCAGCTGGTTCGAAATTCCTACCAAGGATTTGAACCGCGCCCAGGCCTTTTACGAGAAGATATTCGACATCAAAATGATGGCCCTCGACCTGGCCCAAATCAAGATGCGCATGTTTCCGTTGGAGGACCCCATGGGAGTTGGCGGTGCCCTCGTGCACAACGACCAATTTTATAAATCATCCTCCAGCGATGGTCCGCTGGTATACCTGAATGCTAACCCCGATGTTCAAATTGTACTGAACAAGATTGAAGCGGCGGGCGGTAAAATCCTCGTACCCAAAACGGAAATTTCCAAGGAATATGGGTTCATGGCCATGTTCATCGACACCGAAGGAAACCGCATAGCCCTGCACAGTGTTCCGAAAGCATGATGAGATTCCGCACGCCGGCTCTGCTTCTTTTTGTCATCCTGTTAGTTCAACCCGTTTTCGCCCAGAACAAGAAGGAATTTGCGAAGGCTATGCGTCAGTTAAGGGCGTTTGCAAGCAGTGACTCAGTCGGTATCCAGGGCGCTGTCGACAAGTGGTGGAACGAACGTAAGCGTAACTACCAGGTACCGCTTACCTCCCAGGATTCAGCCGTTTTCTTATACCGGGGCAAAGCAACGTCCGTTTCGTGGGCCGGCGATTTTAACGGGTGGGGATCCAAGCCTTTCAACAACAAAGGTGTGAGGGTTAGGAACACCGACATCTGGATACTGCCATGCCTTTTTCCGTCAGCTGCCCGCCTTGATTACAAGATCATCCTCAACGGCAAAGATTGGATCCTTGATCCGGACAATCCCAACCAGCAGTATAGCGGCGTAGGCGGAGGCTCGCCCAACTCAGAATTACACATGCCCGCCTGGCGAATAGATCCGGCGCTGCGTGTGCGTAAGAACGTTACCAGCGGCACACTGACCGAGTCTCGCATCAACAGTAAGATCCTGGGGTATGAAGTGAGTTATAAAACCTACCAGCCTGCCGCCTCATCACCTGGCACAGTGCTTCCTGTGCTGTACGTCACGGATGGCAGTGAATACCTGGACCCGCGACTCGGGAACATGACTCGCGTGTTGGATAATTTACTGGCCGACAAACGTATCGTTGCCCTTCGTGTAGTATTTGTAGATGCGCGTGACCCTTCCAACCTATCGGTCAATCGGAGAATGGAAGAAATGAGCCTGAATGAAAAGTACCTCGCTTTCTTCAGCGATGAACTCATCCCCGCAGTAGAAGGCACCTCGGCCTCCTCCCTTTCCGGGAGTCGTGGCATCCTCGGCACTTCACTCGGTGGACTTACTTCGGCCTACTTTGGATTCCAGCGACCAGACCTGTTCAATCGCATTGGCATTCAGTCACCTGCTTTCTGGTACAAGCCCCAGATCTTTACGATGGCTGAGCAGGTTAGCAACAAGTCACTTGAGATTTCCATGACGGCAGGCACCGTTTACGATACTTCAACCGAAGCGGCCAAAATGAAATCCCTAGTGGACAAGCAGGGCATCCGCTGTACCTACCTGGAGACTCCTGAAGGGCATTCCTGGGGAAACTGGAAAAACCTGCTTGACGATATCCTCATCGGGCTCTACGGTGCCCGATAAATGACCGCTCTCGTTGCCACATTCCCGTCTACTCGCTAATTTGAGGCACTAATATTGCCTTTGATCTACACATGAAGAAACTCTACCCGCTCCTGTTTCTGCTCACCCTTCTTCAAGCCTGCAGTTCTGGCAAAGCAGCACTCTCCCATGGCAACTATTATGAAGCCGTGCTGGAGTCAGTGAACCGACTGAGGAGCAGCCCGGATAACAAGAAAGCCAAGGCGGTCCTTCAACAGGGCTATCCATTGGCAGTGGAGTACATTGAAACGGGCATCAAGAATGGCATTGCTTCCGATGATCCCAACAAATGGCGCAATGCGGTGAAGGGGTATGAGCAGATAAATTACATGAACGACCAGATCAAGACCTCCCTGGGCGCCATGCGCATCATCACTCAGCCTGCCACACGATACGCCGAACTCAAGGAAGTCCGCCCCAAGGCCGCTGAAGAATGCTATGGCGAGGGCATAACGGCCATGATGAAGAACACGCGTGATGACTCGAAGCGTGCATACTTCCTCTTCAAAGCGTCCAATGACTTCGAAGCGGGCTATCGCGAATCGATTGAGATGATGAACCAGGCGGAGTTCAATGCTACCCTTCGGGTCGCTTACGAAGAAATCAACGCGTCCAATCTCAACTACGGCAGCCTGCAACCCATCATTAACTCGATGAAGCGACAGTTTCTCTCTTTCCATCCGGTATCCCAGCGCGACACGGTTCCCCCGCATCAATACCTTCGCCTGGTATTCAACGGTTATCGTGAAGACGGCGCAGCCCGCATCACTTCAAGTACCGAAAACCTGTCGCGGGAAGTAAAGACGGGCGAGAAAAAAGGAGCCGACGGTAAGACCGTTGATGTGATGACCACCGTCACCGCTAAAATCACCTACTATCGTAAAGTAAAATCGGCCCGAAGCGCTTCGATGCTGACGATCACGGATGCTTCAAGCCAGGCTGTACTGAAAAGCGAAACGATAGAAGGTCGATCCAACTGGCAACAAGATTGGGCCACGTACACCGGGGATATCCGGGCACTTTCCGGGAGCCAGCAAAACTTATGCAAACAACGGGAGTCATCACCCAATGACAAGGATTTGTACAACCAGGCCATGAGGAACCTGGAGAGCAACCTGGAGCAGGCCTTGCGGGGCTTCTATAATCGGTATTAGTTCTACAGCCGCCTTGTTCGGAAAATCGCCGAACAATTTGGGTCAAATAACAGTTATAAGCCCATGACTCGAATCTTATTCACACTTTGCCTTTTGGCCTCAATCGCATTGGCACATGGGCAGGGCAAATCATCCAAGAGTATGAATTCAACAACCCTTCAGGAGGCGACCTTTGGCGGGGGATGCTTCTGGTGCACCGAGGCTGTTTTCCTGGACGTTAAAGGCGTCACCAAAGTAGAGTCCGGGTATTCCGGCGGCTCGGTCAAGAATCCCACCTACCGGGAAGTAAGCAGCGGGCTTACGGGTCACGCGGAAGTGACCCGCATCACGTTTGATCCGCAACTGGTGTCGTACGAGGACTTACTGGAAATCTTCTGGAATACCCACGATCCGACCACGCTGAACCGCCAGGGCGCGGATGAGGGCCCGCAATACCGGTCCGTCGTGTTCTATCATAATGACGAGCAAAAGAAGATTGCAGAGCAGTACAAGGCCCAACTCGAGGCCTCCAAGGTCTACAAGAACAGGATTGTTACCGAGATCAGCCCGCTGATCAACTATTACCCGGCAGAAGACTATCACCAGAACTACTACGCCTTGAATCCCAACCAGGGATACTGCCAATACGTGATCCGTCCGAAAGTGGAGAAGTTCAGAAAACAGTTTCAAAACAAGCTAAAATAGCCCTTTTCAGGCTGGGTCATTTTTTTGCGAACTTTGACATACAACCTGAAACCTAAGCGACGTTCTATCGTTAAGAATCCCTGTAGAGTAACACTCTCATAGGTTTAGGTTTAGGTACAAGATACCCTGGCAGGCGGCCGGGGTATCTTGGTTTTAGGGGTAACCTGCTTTTGCGCTGACGCAATGAACCCTTGGCCAGTACTCGTTGTTTACCAGTCACAGTAATCATTACTTTTCAACTTTGAAGCAAGGTAGTTAGCACTTAAACCAGTATTCCATGCGCTTTCCCTTTTCCAACACACTCCTACTCGTTCTTATTTCAGGACTTACCGCCTGCGGTCAAACTTCCGCGAAGAAAACGGCGGATAATCCCTACGCCAGGAAGACGGAGGAAGAATGGAAGAGTGAGTTGACACCGATGCAATTCAATGTGCTGCGGAAGAAAGGAACCGAGCGGGCTTTCACCGGGGAATACTGGGATCATCACGAAAAAGGACAATACGTTTGCGCAGGATGCGGGCTTCCCTTATTTACCTCCGATACCAAGTTTGAGTCGGGCACCGGCTGGCCCAGCTTCTACCAGCCCATCTCTCCTGAAGCGGTTATGGTCAATAAGGACCTCAGCTATGGCATGGTTCGCGAGGAAGTGGTTTGCAGCCGGTGTGGGGGCCATCTCGGCCATGTTTTCGATGATGGTCCTGATCCGACAGGCTTGCGGTACTGCATGAACTCTGTATCGCTGAAGTTCCAAAAAGGGAAGTAGAGAGATCAGGGTTAGGGGTCAGGGGCCAAGAAATGCCCAATTCCAGAGCTGCTCGTGGGAGAACTCCATTTTTGTAACTTGTCATCAAAAAGCTATGTGCCGCCTGCTCGCCTATAAGGGAACACCCATCCTGATCGACAACCTTCTCTACAAACCCAAGAACTCACTGGTCAACCAGAGCCTGCATGCGCGGGAGATTGAGGAACCCCTCAACGGTGATGGCTTTGGTGTGGGTTGGTATGTGCCCGAGGTTAATGTGGAGCCGATCAACTTCGTTTCGGTTAACCCGGCGTGGAGCAACCGGAATCTCCGGAGCATGGCGACCAAGATCAAGACCGACTGCATGGTGGCCCACGTTCGGGCCGCGAGTGTCGGGGAAGTATCTGAATCCAACTGCCATCCTTTTCAATACAACAACCTCCTCATGGCGCACAATGGAGGCATCGAAGAATTTGGCAAGGTGAAGCGAAAGATCCGCGAGCCGCTGTCCAATGAACTTTACAATTGGATCAAGGGTCAAACCGATTCGGAACATATCTTCGCCTACCTGCTCAACTACCTCCTTAAAAATCACAAGACTATCGGCACCGACGAAGTGGCCAACGCTTTTGAACACACGTTTACTGACGTCAAGAAACTGATGAGCGATGCTGGCATTACCGAACCCGCTTACCTGAACATGGTGGTGACCAATGGTTTGTTTATAGTAGCCACCCGCTGGGTCAGTGATCCAAAGGAAGAGGCACTTACCATGTACCATTCCGAAGGAAGTCGCTATGTCGTGGAAGACGGCGTTACCAGGCTGGAAGCTCCCGAGGACGATGATCATGCTGTACTCGTCGTGTCCGAAAAGCTTTCGGATGGACCCGAGTGGACACTCATTCCCAACAACCACCTCGTGATGGTGGAACAAAACCTGAACGTTCGGGTCAGGCCCATCAAAGCCTAAGGTTCTTCATGAGTCAGTTTGATGCCGTTATCGTCGGCGGTGGCATAGTTGGACTGGCCACGGCCCTGCAGTTGCAGCGCACTCGTCCCCAAACCCATATCCTGGTATTGGAAAAAGAGGACCGGGTTGCCCGTCACCAGACAGGCAATAACAGCGGGGTCATTCACTCCGGGATCTATTACAAACCCGGCAGTCTCAAAGCCACCAACTGCATCAATGGCTATCACCAATTGATCCAATTCTGCCGGGAGCAGAATATTCCGTTTGACCTTTGCGGAAAAATCATCGTGGCCACGGAAGACTTTGAGTTGCCGCGATTGGAGCAATTATACGAGCGCGGTGTGCAAAATGGACTCACCGGGATGAAGAAACTACGGGCCGAGGAACTGAAAGAATACGAGCCCCACGTCACAGGCCTCGCCGGCATTTTTGTGCCGCAAACCGGCATTGTGAACTATACCTTGGTGACCCAGAAGTTTGCCGAGTTGTTGAGAGCCGCAGGCACGGAAATCCACCTGGGCGAACGGGTCATGGGGGTGAAAGACCAGGAAGTGATCACAGACAAGGCTAGCTATTCCACGAAACTCGTGATCAACTGCGCAGGGTTGTACTCTGATAAAGTCGCTTCATTCACCGTTCCGGGGCTCAACGTACGGATCATTCCTTTTCGCGGCGAGTACTACAAGTTGCGAGCTGAAAAGGAGAACCTCGTTCGTAATCTCATTTATCCCGTTCCTGATCCGAATTTTCCATTCCTTGGCGTGCACTTTACCCGGATGGCCAAAGGTGGTGTGGAGGCGGGTCCCAATGCCGTGCTCGCGTTCAGCCGCGAGGGATACCGGAAATCAGATATCCGACTCGGTGAGTTGGCGGAGTCCCTTGCGTGGCCCGGCTTTCAGAAAGTGGCCCGCAAGTACTGGCGCACCGGGATGGGCGAAATGTATCGCTCCTTTTCCAAGGCAGCCTTCACCCGTGCGCTGCAGAAACTTATACCCGAAATCCAGTCGGGCGACCTGGTGGACGGCGGTGCTGGTGTTCGAGCCCAGGCCTGCGACCGTGACGGCGGGCTCGTTGATGACTTCATGATCCTGGAATCGAAGCAGGCCATCAACGTATGTAATGCCCCCTCCCCTGCGGCGACCTCGTCGTTATCGATTGGGAAGACGGTGTCTGAGTTGGCGGTAAAGCGACTGATGTAGTCGCGTTGCCGCTTCCTGCATTTTCATTCCAATCAGGTCGAAATGATAAACTCTTAGTGCGCTACACTTCGGCGCACAAGGCCCACCTTTGAAGCTCAAAACCAAACCAACTTTTTATGAGCTTCAAGCAATCCGATTATTACACGACGGCCCAACGGGCAATTGAACAGGTCCCTGGATTTAGGTCTGCCTGGCAGAAATTCATTAAACATACCATCCTTTTTCAGCGAAGTGAGTCTTTGGCCATGAACTATGGACGCAACATCGCCCAAATCGCTCTTCACTTTGGCAAGGTGCCCCACCACGTTGAGATCGAGGATATCAAGACCTATTTGTACAATAAGGCTGTTCATGAAAGAAAGTCAGAGGGGTACTTCAGGCAAACGGTTTATGGGCTTCGCTATTGGTACAGGTTATTCGACCAGGAGGCCAACGCTATACAGCTTCCGCCCATCCGCAAAAAGAAATCGCTGCCCGCAGTACTCTCCAGGCAGGAATGTCGTGCTCTTTTTAAAGCTCCGCCTTTACTCAAGCACAGATTCCTGCTGGCTTTTGGCTACAGCTCCGGCCTTCGTATGAACGAACTACGTATGTTAAAATGTGCCGATGTAGACGTCGATCGGATGCAGATCCACGTGAGGATGGGCAAATGCAACCGAGACCGTTATGTTCCGCTCTCGAGGATCATCGCCGACAAGCTGCCACTTTACCACCGGGAATTTCAGATCCAGACCTACTTGTTTGAAGGCAAAACCCCGGGACAACCCATGGGCAGGCGAAGCATTGCGTATATCATCGCACAGGCGCTTGCCAAGACCAACATCGTCAAGAAAGTCTCTATGCACACCCTGCGACACAGCTACGCCACACATTTGCTTGAAGATGGTGTGGATATTTACTCTATCCAGAGGCTTCTCGGGCACTCCGACATTCAAAACACGATCACCTATCTCCACATTGCCAGGCTCAGGCCACTACCGGGGCACAGTCCGCTGGATACGCTGTATGGACGAATACCCAGTTGTGACTGCGGTCAAGGAGCCTGACTACTTCTTGGAAAATCTATTTTCTTGTATTCCGATTCATCCGGAGAACCAGCTTCCTATGCGACTGCATTCAAGGTCGTCCGGCTTGGTGTAGTCGACTTTTCGTGCAAGTCGGAAACCGAGCCTTTAGGGTTATAACGTGATCAGGCCATTCAAATCAAGCCTTTGGGGAAGCTTCAGGGCCTTCAGCGCTTCGACAAACTTCGGAGATTCCCGTTTAATCTTGTCCATGCGTGGATCATGATGGAGGTCGCCATATCGGCCGTAGCTGGGATACTCCCGATTGAGCTCTTTCAATAACTGGGTAGCTTCCTCGTATTCGCCAAGTATAGATAATAGGATGATCTCATCTCTTCTGAAATGACAGTAAAACATTTTTTCTGAAGGAGCCATGGTCTTTATTCCTTCGTGAAGAATTCCGATGGCTTTCTCCTTGTTCCCAAGAATAGCGAGTATGAATGCATTTGAGCCATTTTCTTGGTTCAAAACAACTTGACCATAATGTTTGACCGAGTCTTGAATTCCCAACCAATAAAAGGCGTGTGTCTTCCAATAAGCAATGGTCATGGGATCAACCGTTCTTGCTGTGTCCAGCAAGTCAATGACTCCCCTAAAATCCCTTTCAATCAACCGCTTGTCCAACTGATACAAGAAGGGGTCAGCTTCCTCCAACCCAGGCGCCATCTTGCCTTGCTCTTCAAAGATCCACACAAGAGATTGTTTAGGTGCACCAAGTATAACACCATTATAATAAGCTTTCTCCGCAGAGGCATAATCGCCCATATTGGCAAAAACAATCATCAATTCTACCCATGTGGCAGCATTGCTGGGATCCAATTTTCTTGCCTTTGAAAGGTGATAAATGGCTTCCCTGTGCATTAATTTCCGCTTGTAAATCGCCCCTATCCAATTGTTGGCCTCATAGTTTTCCGGATCATGAATCAAGACCTCTTCGAAATACTTTTGTCCTGCATCATAGTTCTTTTCAATAAGGTAAGCTATGAATCCAAGGATCAAGGTGTATTTCGGTGAGTCTGAAAAGTGTGCTGTCGCGTAATCCTTTAAACTCCTGACCTCCTTAAGGACACTCTCGTATTCTTCTTTTCCTTTCAGTCTCGCGTGCCGCGCTATCCAATAGGCTTTCACCCGGATCAAAGAAACGTAGGCGTCAATGAATGATGAATCTTTTTGAATAGCGAGTGCCAGTTGCTCCTCCGCTTCCAGCCTTCGCTCAAATTCATTTTTGACTGTTTCCAACTCCAGCCCTTTCAGATAATGCGCGTAGGCTTCCATATTTTGCGTGGAAGAAGCGTCACGCTGGCCTTCCGCCATGGAAAACTCACGAAACACTCTGGTGGCAATCCTGGATTGGAGATCAAAGATGTCAGAAAACAACTCGTTGAATGACAGGTTCCAGACCACGCCTCCTGATTTTGCATCCACCAGTTCGATGTCTATTTTGATCCGGTCACCCGCAATCTGGTAGGCCCCGCTCAGCAAAAAGTTGACCTCCAATTCATCGCCAATCTTGGCCGGGGAATCGGCCACACCGTAGGCCATCGTCGCCTGCATGGAACTGATAAACGCAAACTGCTTGCTCTGCGACAACCTCGAACGAATTTCGGTCGCCAGCCCTACCCCATAATTAGCCTGGCTTATGTCTGCAGACACGTTGCGAAAGGGCAACACGGCAATGGAAGTACTCTTGTTGTTGCCAGCGAATAAACCTGGCCAGAGCACAAAATACGCTGTTGCCCCCAGGGCCAGCAACAACGCCGCCACACCCGCGAGTACGGTACGCCGCTGACTTGATTTTATGCTAACGGTGGGCTTCACCAGATCACCGTCCAGCACCTGATAAATCTTATGCCGGCCTTCCACATTCTTTAAAATGACCTCGCCGAGGAATGCTGTTCTGAAATCAGCCTTGTTCCGGATGTCCTTGTAAACAGATTCCGAGATGAGTATCCCGCCTCCAACAGCCAGCCCTTCAATGCGGGAGGCGATGTTTACCCCATCACCAAACACATCGTTGTCTTCGCTGGTAACTTCCCCGAAGTGGATGCCGACTTTCAGGTCAACACCCATTTGTTGCTTGGCTATTTGCCGGATTTCGATGGTAGTCTGGATCGCCTCGGTAATACTGGAAAAACTGGCGAGGGTACCATCCCCCATCTCTTTTAGCCAACTTCCTCCATGGGCCTCAATTCTTTGCCGGTGGATTTCCCGGTTAATTCTCCGGATCCGCAAGGCCTTTTCCTCACTCTCGCCCATCAATGACGTGAAGCCAACGATATCGGTGAACATGATAGCGGCCAGCGAGCGCCTTGTGCTATGTTGATGCAATTCAGTACCGGTCATACCCGAATCATCGACATTGCCGCCTACAGGCGGTATGCCAGAAGAAACCAAGTTAAGTATTTATTAACGGATCAAACACCCGTGATTTTAAACCGGCCTTCTTGCAGTAATTATTGTCTTTCAAGGTCATACTTGTAGGTTCCTGCGCCATTCTTGCTGGCAGTTAGTATTAGTCTTTTTCCGTCAAATGAACAGTCATACATCCCGTCAAGTATTAGGTTCCAGTCGAAGTCAGCAGTCCAAACATTTTCATCATTAAAGTTCATTTTGGTGTTGTCAGAAGAAAAAGTCCCTGAACCTCCAGCAGGAATTCGATTTGAATTACCAGAACAAGTATATCTACCGTTCTTCAATTCCAAGGTTGTCAGTCCAGTTTGTGTCCCAGAACTGTAAGTTACAGTAAACGTACCCTTATATGTTCCATCTTTTATGTTTAAGTCGTCTTTGTTGCAGCCCGACAAGAGCGTTGCGGTAGTAAAAATAGTCGCTAGCAATAGCTTTGTTTTCATAATTATATTTTGTCGGTAACGCTCCACCAGTCCAATTATTGCAGACAACGACTAACGTATGCGACATGCCGGGCTGGAGGAGGGCCTGCCAAGGATATCGTTAGCCTTGCCGAAGGGGCCGCTGGCTTGCTCGTCGAAGCTTCAGCGAAGGAGGAAAAAAGGCCGGCAAGTCCCGACCAGCGAGCCACTCTCCCACTGGCATTGCGTTCAAATGAATTAACTATTTGTCTCAAAAACGAATCCCCGGCATGATGTCATACACGATGTTGTGGGCTTGTGTCGTTATACACACAGATTACAGCTTCAATTTATCATTATCAATATTGATTGAAAAACGAAATTCGCTCCTGAACTCAGCGTAATTTTTAAGAATGATTTCAGGCACCTCCATTTGGGGATAATGCCCACACCCGGAAATTTCAGTAACATCTGCATCCGGAATTAGTTCTTTATATCTCGCTACCATATGCGCTCCGGAAACAGGATCATCCAATCCATCAAGAAGCCTCAGAGGGATCTTTGCTTTTTGCAAAGCAGTTACCCAACGGTCCCTATTCTGTTGTCGTTCAATAATATACCTTATCAACAAATGCGTGATTTTATGTCCATTATTGTGTTTGATTAATTCATAATGCATGCGCAGTTCATCATCTGAAGGTCTCGTTTGGTTGGGGAAAAGAATCGTAAACGAATTGACAAATCGTTCATAAGTAGACATCCTTGCCACTATTGAACCAAACCAACCAAGCAGCAATTTCTGGGTACGGGTTGCTCTGTGTGTTTCCGGAAATAAACCTCCGTTAAGGAGACAGCAAGATTTAATTTTATTTTCATGTCTGTCCAATTGTCTCGCTAGAAGCTCCTGAGCCACTGTATCTCCAAAATCATGAGCAAGTAGATGATAATGATCTATTCGCAAATCGAAAAGCAGCTGTTCCACAAGGCTGGCTTGATCCTTTATCGAATAATTATATTCCTTCGGCTTTGCCGAAAAGCCAAATCCAATGAAGTCTAATGTAATCACTCGATATGTTTGACTGAGTGTATCCCATAATTTGTGCCAGTCCCAGGAGGATGTAGGAAAACCATGAAGTAAAACAAGAGGCTCGCCAGTCCCTTCCACCACATAAAATATTTGATGACCATTGTACGTAAGCCATTTACCTTTCTTACGCCATTGATCAATCGAGTAAATCATAACTGGTTGTATGTGGTGTTTAAGATAATGGGCGTTCTCCTAAACGAATAGGAAGCTTTGATAAATGTTGGATGCCAAAGCTGACCAGCCGAAATCGCCCTGCCTTACCGCGCTAAATTAAGAAAATGATTTTGGTACTTGCGCGAAGCCCCAAACTGGCATAAACACCTTGTGGTGAGTCGTGCCACCTAACCGAAATTGTCAGCGTGTACAGGCAATACCATTCAAGATCCAGGCGAGACGCTTAATTATTTATTTGTTGCGAAACGTTGGAACTCTACTTTAATTTTTTCAGCAGCCCCACGAATCTACTATCTTCTTTGAGTGACTCAAGATCAGCATCATTTTCAAATTGCTGCTTTGAATTGAATCCATTGTCAATTGCTTTATTGAGATTTTCAAATGCCTCATCTTTATTGCCGAGTTTTGCGTAACCGCAGGCAAGGTTATAAAGATTCACACCGGTTGGGTCCGCCGCTATTACCTTTTCAAAAAATTGTACGCCCTCTTCATACTTGCCTATCGAATACATGGTATTACCCATGCCGAGGTAAGTAAATTTATCCATACGCCCAGTTTTTTCAGCTCTTGCCAAGAGAGGTTCTGCTTCTTTCGGCCGGCCAAGTATCTGCAGGATCAGGTAGCGGTAGATTAAAGCATTTACCTGGTCGGGCTCAAGCTTCAGTAACTCACCAAACACTTTTTCAGATTCCTCATACTGCTTTGCGTTTTTTAATGCGGCAGCATATTGAAAAAGAGCTTCTTTGCTATCAGGGTGTTCCTCTACCTTTTCTTTCAGTTCCTCAATATTTTCACTTTGGGCAATGACTGAGAGGCTGACAAGCAAAAAGAGGAGGGATATTTTGGTTTTCATAACGTGATTATGAGTGGTTCGACTTTTACTATACGCAGTAACTCAACTTTTGGCTGATGATCTCTTAAGTTTTGTTTAAAAATAACATGGATTAGGTGATCGATAACCAGTTGCGTTCCCGGGTTAACAGTGTCAAGCAGTTCCTGTATAGAGAGTTACTGCCGAACTTGATTATGGGTAGGGATTGGCTCTTGCCATAGCTTTGGTGTCGAGGTGGATCTGTGTGGCTACGGTATGTACCACAGGAATAAATTAGTAACTTAAAAGCTATTCCAACTTCCGAAATTATGCTTCGCAACTTCCTGCTCATTGCACTCCGAAACTTCAAACGCGAACAGATTTACGCAGTTATTAATGTGTCGGGCCTTGCCGTAGCCTTGATGTGCTGCATCTTCATTTTCCTCTGGGTCAATGACGAGGTTCGCTTCGATCGGTTCCATAGGGATGCCGACCGGATCTTCAGGGTAATGGAAAATTTCAACTATTCCAATGGGGAGATCTACACCTACGAGGCACTTCCCTCCCCGCTGGCGGAGAAATTGCAAACTGAGTTCGCGGAAGTGGAAGAAGCTACCCATTACAGCTGGGAACAACGACTGCTTCTTTCTTCCGGCAACAAATCCATTTACCAGGACGGCTATTATGCCGATAGTTCCTTCTTCAGGGTATTTAGCTTTCCAATCCTCGAAGGCCACCCGGGTCAGTTGCTCAAGGACCTGAATTCGATAGTCGTCACGAAGAGATTTGCCGAAAAGTATTTTCCGGGAGAAAACGCGCTTGGCAAGGTTATCCGCATCAATAACGAGTTGGACGTAAGGGTTACCGGTGTGTTGGACATTCCCTACAATTCCTCCATCTGGTTTGACTTTGTCATGCCGTTTGAACTTTATCAAAAGCGTTCCGGGCCTATTCTAGATTGGACAAAACATGTCACCTACACTTACCTGAAACTTCGCGAGGGCGTTGATGCAAATGCGTTTAACGCTAAAATCAAGAACGTGCAGAAGGCAACGCACGCAGAAAACGAAGCTGTTGATACGTTCCTGTTCGCCTTAAAAGATTGGCGGCTGTTCTGGCAGTTCAAGAACGGAGCACTTACGGGCGGTGGGCGGATTTTTTATGTCGTCATCTTCAGCATAGCCGCCTTCTTCATTTTGCTTGCGGCATGCGTGAATTTCATGAACCTGGCTACGGCCCGTGCCACGCGCAGGGCCAAGGAGGTGGGCGTACGTAAAGTGGCGGGTGCCACGAGAAGCGTACTTATTCTGCAGTTCCTGACCGAATCGCTAATCCTGTCTTTCATTTCGCTTGCTGTTTCTCTCCTGGCTGTACGTTTACTCACTCCCCTTTTTAACGAGCTTTCCGGCAAAGAACTTCACCTCGACTATACTGATCCTTACCTGCTCGGCGCACTGCTGCTCATAACCCTGGTTACAGGCTTTCTGGCCGGAAGCTACCCGGCCTTCTTTCTTTCCTCCTTCCGCCCGGCTTCGGTGCTTAAAGGAAATCCATTTTCATTTCAGCGAGGCATAAATCTCCGTAAGGGACTGGTCCTTTTCCAATTTACCCTGTCGGTCGTGCTCATTGTCGGCGCGTATGTGGTCAATGACCAGGTGCGGTACATGCTCAAGAAGGACCTTGGCTTCAACAAGGAGGATGTCCTCTATTTCGACCCACAACCCGGGAGCCTGAAGGACATAGACGCCTTTAAGAGCGAGCTGCTTCAGAATCCCTTGATCGAGTCTGTGGGCCAGGCATACGACAACCCGCTGAACATCTACAACAACGATGTGGCGCAATGGGACGGCATCCCGGCCACTGAAACGGTAACGCTGCAGACCACCGTGGTTGATCCCGATTACCTGAAAACCCTGGGCTTTACCCTTTTGAAAGGGCGTCATTTTTCACGCGACTTGGCTTCCGATTCAGCGTCTTTCATTGTCAATGAGACCTGTGCCCGGCAAATGGGATTTGAAAACCCCATTGGCCAACGGCTTAAGATTTACCAGACTGAAGGAAAAGTGATTGGTGTGGTCAGTGACTTTCACCATAACGATTTCTATTCCACCATAGACCCCCTGGCTTTTGTACTGGGCAAACCGGATCAAAATCAAATGTCCATCTTCGTCCGGTTTCGCCATGGCGAGATCATGAACGCGGTAGACCACCTTGAAAAGGTCTATGCCAAATTTGAACCTGTCTTTCCGCTGGAAACGAGGTTCATTGATCAAGATCTTGCGATAAGGTATCGCCGGGAGATGATGACAGGCCGGCTTTCTCTTTGTTTCATGATGATTATCATTTTCATTTCATGTCTCGGATTGTTCGGACTTACCCTCTACACTACAGAAAGGCGAACCAGGGAAATCGGAGTGCGCAAGGTGCTGGGCGCCTCGGCGCGAAGCCTTGTACTTCTGCTGTGCAAAGACTTTGCGCGGCCCGTTATATTCTCGTTGCTATTGGGTTTACCCGCCGCCTGGTACCTGATGGGACAATTCTTGAGTCAATACCAATTCCATACGGAACTGCGTGTATGGAGCTTCACCCTCACCGGGACATGCGTTCTGCTATTGGCCGCGGTCACGGTCGCGTATCAATCCACAAAAGCAGCGCTTGCCAATCCTGCGGAGACCTTGCGGACAGAGTAGCCCACGGAATGGGTACGGGCTGGCTTTCCAACTACTTTTCCTTTATGCGTTCGATGGCCTTTTCAAGAATGGCGTCACGTCCCATTCGTATATCTTCCATAGTCAATGGTACATTAACATCAGGGACGATCCCAATTCTTTGAGTCTCCCTTCCATCCGGATAGAAAACCCCCAGGCCCGTTATCCAGGTAGTTTTATCATCAAAGAAAGTAAAGTCTGCTACGTTTCCATCGGCGCCCGAGGTCTGTCTGCCCACGGTGATGGCCCCATCAATTGTCTGCAATGCCATCACAAAAGACTCAGCCCGGCTTTGCGTTCCCTCATCCATCAGTATTACCACCTTGCCCTTGTAAGGAGAAGGGTTTCTTCTGCCGATCGAATCTGAATTAGTTTTGATAAACCGCCCGGGATAAGTCAGATCGGGTTGGGTGTAGGTTGCGAACACCTTTTTCTCCCTGTTTAAATAGCCCACCAACTCATTCCAAATAAACTCCGGGTAATTACGCAAATCAAAAATGATTGCACTTGTAGTGCTGAGTTCTTTCATCATGGCAGGCAAGTCCTCCTCCATTACCACATCCTCTTCCATGTTCACATAGCCAATATTGCTCTCCAAAATTTCCCATTTCTTTGCCGGGGCTTCTTTCGTCTTCATTGCTGAACGTTCATATCGCCTTATGCTTTTTGTTTTTACTTCCCCCGCCCTGTCGAAGGCTATTTTTACGCTATCGGTGTTTCCATTGAATATCCAGCGAAATGAATATCCCATCTTTTTTACTGCTTCATTGGAACCGTTAATGTATCTCTCATTCCGAAGAAATTTCTCAAGCACCGGAACATCGTCCACTTTCAACACCGCGTCACCCCTCTGCAGATCATCCCGTTTGGCAAGGGAGTCATTATAGAATTCGGTGAACACCGCTTTGTCTCCTAGGATTTTAAATCTCGCCGCTATATATTTTGTGCCCGCGAAAGACCGTACCAGGTCGGTAACAAAAAAGCTGTGCGAATCACAGAGTCTGACAGAAAGTTCATGCAACAATAGATGATATTCCTGTTCCGACCTGACCTCTTGAAATCTGGGGATCATTTCCAATAACACCTCATCCCAGTTCTGATCCATCATATATTTATACGGATAAAAGTATTCTATCACATTCCAATACTTGAACAGGGTAATCAATCGAACATTTTGGTCATTCCATTGTGCGGCTGTGTATGGTGGTTCGTTGTTAAACATCTGGGTAGCTCCATCAAGACTAATAAAATGCTGCCGCTGTGTCCGATTTTGTTTTATGTATACTAATTTTTCTATGAGTGCAGACGTGAATATTCGATCTTCTAGCCAGGATAAATCAAAGTTTTTATCAAAATATTCGGTTTCTGTATTTGTCTCACAATTACCACATGGCTGCATCTCACCCAAGGACTCAATCCATTTAATGTATGTTTCTGATAGGTCATGCTTTGTCTTTACATCCTCCAGTCTTGCAATAATGTCAACGAGTTGTTGGTCCCAATTGATTTTACCCTCATTTACTATTGGATGATAGTACTTAAGAAATCCCCATACTTTGGCCGTTAAATGGAGTTTTTGGGCTTTAGACAATTGCTGCTCCTTATTGCATGCAACCAGAATAATCGACAGAAGAATTATTAGATATTTTCTCATAAATGAGGACTCAGATTTCAAGAGCGGATTCCCGGCATGATGTCATACACACTGTTGGCGACTGGCCCGACTATTTAGATTTGGCCTTGATTCGTTGTTCCTGTTCAACGCTGTTGATCCAGCCATCATCAGTCTTCCAGTATGGTCACATTTCTTTGTAAATACTATCGCTGGTTTCCTTTTTGAATTCAATGTGAACCTCCACAACCACTAAATTTCCTTCCCCAACCCCGGAGTAAATAAGTTCATATGTTGGGTATTTTTTTGCAAAGTCGGCCTTTACCTTTTCTTGTGTAGTCACTTGGTAATTATTGCAATTGATTTAGTTCTTACGGTGTCCGCGATTCACTTCAATTTAAAAAACGTCCTTGCGTTGTCGTACAAAATCATCTTTTTGTCAGTGTCAGTTAGAAATGATTGAGAATTCAGTACTTCAATAGACTTTGAAATAGCGCCTGGCCATGCCATCTGGTCTGATCCAAACATGACCCTATCAATTTCACTATGCTGCTTGGCTAATTTGAGGAGTCGAACTCCATAGTCAAGAACAAACGGTTCTACCCAGAGTAATGCTGAAATGTCAATATACAAGTTTGTGTACATGGTCATCATTCTAATTGTATGTTCAAAGTGTACTTCACCACCATGCATTAGGTACACCCTTAGCTTAGGATAACGAACAAGCACATCTTCAATCAAGTAAGGGTCACCTAACGAGATTCTAAAGTTCGAACAACACTTCATGAACGGCCGCATAGGAGAGCCTGCACCGGTATGAACACCAACAGGAATATCATATTTTTCGCAAATCTTTAAGTATGGTGCATATATGGAGTCATTTAGGGTTCGTCCGAAATACTGAGCAGAGACTTCTCCAAAGACCTTTATTTTGCCAGTCATAACCAGTTGCTCAAATTCGCTCAATGGCATTATGGTTTGCCCGTCCATATACCCAGGGATAAATCTAGGATCTGCTTTTACATATTTCTCTACGCTTTTAAAATCCCAACCGCTAATCACCGCAAATTGAATATTATTTTTATCCATCTCCTGAATGGTTTGTTTTAAATGTAAGTCACCATTTTTAGGAGATTCAATTCCCATGTGAGGAGCTCCGCCAATACGTTGATAGTCCTCATTTGAGTAACTGTGTAAATGAACGTCAATTACTTGCGCATGTCCAATCAACAGACTCACTATTAAAAGTCCAAAAGTGATAAGTTGTCTCATAGCGTCAGAAAGTTTAATTGTCGAACATTTGTAGTCCATCTGTCCACGAGGTGCATTACCCAATTGCACCCAACGCGCCAAGGCCGCCGGCTTGCCCACGTAAGCTTCAGCGACGGGGAACAAGGCTGGCAAGACCGACCAGCTGCGAGCGTCGAATGAACCGCTACCCTCTTCAATTTACTGCGAACGCCCGCAATTGCAAATAGCTTGTGTTGCGTGCTCGGCGAGACCGACGCGAATTATGGTGCCCAACATGGAACTGAGGCAACCTCATTGCCAAAGTGCTTTTTCCTTAATTCTAACAGATGCTTGAGCATTTTCTTATAGTCTTTCCGAATGCCCCTGTCGCCAGGTGAATCAAGCACTTTTCTTAAGTACTTTTCAGCTCCGACGTAAAGACAAATGTTGTAACAAGGAGTTTTATCCAACAACCAATTCAGCTCGACTAAAGCATCCCTTCTGGCATCCACGTGGCAATAGTCCATGAATCCCATCATATGAGATTGAGTCTCAGCTTTATCAGCACCATTATAACAATACCGAGAGCCCGTTTGCCCCACCTCACAGTTTTCACATTGAGCTGATGCCCGAATGCTAATAACCATTAGAATAATTAACAGGTTTTTCATGAGGCTCGCCTTGGGCACAACGATTGGCTATTTGCAGTTCCGGGTCGTAGGAGGGGCTTGTTAAAGCCGCCGGTCCCGATTACTATCGGGACTGACAAGCCCGACCAGCTGCGCCAGTTCCAGGAACCGAGACTGCGTTTGAAATCTTATCTTCAAGATGCTGCGAACGCCCGCAATTGCAAATAGCTGGTGATGGCTGCAGGTTCAGTTTTCACTGTTTGAATCTAAACCTTCCTTCATTCTTGAGAAAAATGATTTCAGCCGCTTCTGATCAGTCGTATCTAACTCATGGGTGTTTCTTCTTGCTGTTGAAATAAAAATATCCAAGGCGCTGTCCGGATTAGAGTCATTACTCATAAATATCTCCCATCCAGCACTGTATCCCATGTCTTGAAAAGTGGAATCTGAAATACGTTTTGAATTACGCATGAACTCAATGGGATCATATTCAAAATATTTAAGGACATAACCTCCAATGGCTTCGCCCACATATCCATCGGCTTGCTCGCAAATTTCGGCAAACGCCAGAAAACAAATCAATCTAGTTTCTGGATTAGAGCTTCTTAGACTGTCAAAGATTGAGAAAAGGTAATCCTCATTGCTACCCCAAATCGACTCTCCTTTTATTATCTTCTTAGCTACTATTCGAACTGAGTCATCCGTGGGTTCAATAGCTGAAAGATCACTTTCCTTGAACTGATACGGCTTGTCATTTACCTTTTTCGAGTTATCACAACTGCTCAAAAGGGTAAGAATGCAGATAACTGGATAATGGGGCTTCATTGTTCTAAAATTGCCGTCACCGTTTGGCTATGTGCAGTCGCCGGTCGTACCAGGGCTTGTTAAAGCGTTTGAAGTCCACTCTTCAATTTACTGCAAAAGCCTGCAATTTGAAATAGCCTTTGTTGTGTGCCGGGCGGTTTCTGTTGATCGTCATAAATCCGTAAGTCCTTCGTCGCCTGTCAAATCTTTGTCAACCAACGAGTCCTCGTCCTTTATAGAAAGTCTCGCTACTCCTCTTTTAATCCTAATTTCACTGAGTCAATAAAATTAAGTTTTACACTGTCTCCAATCTTGTAATAGACTATGTTCTTATGATAATAAACTGTCGTCGTATCACCACTTTCCTTAATGATTAATTTATCTGTCTCTGTGTCGGCAAAGTTGTCACTGGTCTCGCTCCTTATTATATAGGTCATAAATGCAACAAAAGCCAGAATCATTATTAGATTAGTTAATATTATTCCCTTCAGTCCGTCACTCCTCTCGGGTGTGAAGTATTTGAGAACCGATCCCAATAACCAAAGAAGTCCACCAATAAATGTGAAAATGATTAGAGCATGATGTAGTCCTGGACCATGTACATAAACTTCTCCAGTGATGAGATAACTTATTCCTGCTAGTCCTAGGCCAATCACATAATAGATAACCGTCTTAAATATTCCTTTAATCATCTCTCTTTGATTTTTCTGCCAGCCGGCAAACGTTTGGCTATTTGCAGTCGCGGGTTGTTGGAGGGCTTGCTAAAGGCGTCCCGATTGTTGCAAGATCGACCAGCTGTGAACGTCCAACGAACCGAAACTGCGTTTGAAATCTACACCTCAATTTACTGCGAACGCCCGCAATTGCAAATAGCTGGTGTTGTAGGCCGTGCGCGATTTACAGTTTCAGTTGTCCTTTATAACCTTTCCCCATATGCTTGGGTATTCAGACCCGATTATAAATCTGGTCTTTTGACCATTGATCAAGGTGTCTTTAACGAAGTAAATGGGATTGAGAGACGTTTCCTTTGTCGGATCCGTTATTGGTTGGATATTCAACTCTTGTCCAGGATGGTATGTATTATTATCACACCATAGTAAAACTGAAATTCGATTTGGAAGTTCTTGCTTCCTTGGTTTTCCAATCACCAAGGCGTAAGGAATTCCATGGGTAAAACACACTGCGTCGTTTTTAATGAACTTATCGACCATTAGTTGAAATTGACTTTGGTAGTTAATTATCTCAAAACTATTTGGTCCAGATTGTGTGAGAGTTGCCTTTGATGAGCAGCCAAGGAGGATCAACAAAAAACCAATTGTTCTTATATTCATTTCGTTCTTACTTGCGCATGGCCTACAACGTTTGGCTATTTGCAGTTGCGGGCAGAAGGAGGGCTTGCCAAGGCCGCCGGTACAAGGCGGCAAGACCGACCAGTTGCTACTTCCCCACTGGACACTGAGTCGAAACGAAGTTAACTATTTATTTCAAGTGCGAATTCCCGGCATGATTGCATACACGATGTTGTGCACAGTAGCCTTCACCGTCGCCTGAATGCATTGATAATTATTAAAAGGGCCATACAAGCGATAATTGCACTTAAAAGAATATTTAATGCGTCTAATATTTCAAATGTTCTTATCACCTTCTTGGGATCTGGATATTGAATCCCATATTCTTTAATTCTTTTTGTCAATTCGTTTCTTTGATTCTCTTGCAATTGCTGGAATTCAGCAACTGTTGAGATTGTGTCCAAAAGACGTTGTCTAAAATCGGGGTTTTCTGAGAACAATGAGTCGTCAAAGGTTTTCACTTTGTTAATTTCATTTAGGATATCCTTGTATTCCTCGGTCATCCCAATTACTTGCCTAGATGTTTCTCTTGTCGGAAAGAACAGTCCAACTTTGATTACGACAATAAGGGCGAAAGAGTATAGAAAAAGATTCTCCTTATTCACAAACGTCCTGGTGTGTTAATTGTCAGAGGCTATTGTGCACAACGCTCAGTGTATGCAGCGTGCCGGGATGTAGGAGGGCTTGCCAAGGCCGCCGGAACAAGGCCGGCAAGTCCCGACCAGTTGCTACTCCCCCACTGGACACCGAGTCGAAACGAAGTTAACTATTTATTTCAAGTGCGAACGCCCGGCATGATTGCATACACGATGTTGTGGGGCGTGCCTTTCCCTAGTTTAGATTGTACTTCTTCATCTCATTTCTTTCCTCCACTATCCAGTTTGGTTCCTTATAGGCACTATTTGTATTGAGGATGATACATCTTTGATACCTAACGGGTTCATCAATGTAGTATTCCAAGTCATTGAGATTAATGATGATCGCCTCTTGTGAATCTCTATCTCGATAACAAAGAATTGTCAGAGTGTCCCCTTTGATATCTATTCCATCCACATAGGGAGTCGAATATGACTCGAAAACTAGATGTTCACTTAACTCTCCCTTTTCTTGGGAGTAAAGTTTCCAGTAGAATGAAGTTGTTGCGTTACCGCCATCCATTTTGAGCTTAAAATCGATGCCCTTCCAGGTTGATACCTTGATGGTCTCGAAATTGCCACATGAAGTAGCGAAAGACAAAAAGAGTAATAAAGATTTAGTTCTAAGATTCATTGGCATGACCCACAACGAGAGTGTATGCTGCGTGGCTGGGTGGGCGGTGCCGAGATTTCCCGGTGCAACCGGGGCGAGGCACCGCGGAACCCGCCTCGTCAATCTACACAACTCTTTAAAACGAAGATAATAGATTTGATTTTAGTAAACTCA